>JAVJSW010000042.1:0-243528 GCA_040219255.1 Sumerlaeia bacterium | reverse complement strand
GCGATCGCCGAACTGCTCATCCAGAAGGCGCAGCCGAATTCCGGCACAAATTCTGGCACACGACCCGGCTCGGGTGGCGGGAAACTCCGTTGTAACAAGGGACAAGAAAAACTGGCGGAGAGGGAGGGATTCGAACCCTCGGTAAGGGCGTATACCCCTACGACGATTTAGCAAACCGTTGCCTTAAGCCGCTCGGCCACCTCTCCGCAAAGCGGGAGGAAAGAAAAGGGCAAGAGCGGGGGTGCAGTCAACCGCTAATTTTCATTTTCCGAGAACTCTTCGCGGCCGTGGAAGTGTCGCCAGATGGCGTCGGCGGCGGCATGCGACATGCCCGGGGCGGCGCGCAAATCGTCGGCGGTGGCGTCTTTGATCTTGGCTAGGCTGCCGAAATGCCGCAGCAGTTGGCCGCGGCGTTTAGGGCCGACGCCGGGAATGTCTTCGAGGCCGGAACGCAGCGCGGAGCGGCTGCGCAGTTCGCGGTGGAAGGTGATGCCGAACCGGTGCGTTTCGTCGCGGACGCGTTGAAGGAGGTGTAATGCGGGGTCGCTGCGGGTGAAGGTGACGGGGTTCTTGCGTCCGGGCAGGAAGACGCGCTCTTCGGTGCGGATTTTGACGCCATCGCGGTCTTTGAGGCGCGATTTCGCCAGGCCCACCACTGGGATTTCGCCCCAGAGGCCGAGGTCCTTCCAGACCTCGACGGCGATGTTGAGTTGGCCGATGCCGCCGTCGATGACCACGAGGTCGGGCATCGCGGCGCCTTCGCGGATCAGGCGCCCGTAGCGCCGGGTCAGGACCTCGCGCATCATGGCGAAATCGTTTTGGCCCTCGACGTCACGAATCTTGAAGCGCCGGTAGTTCGCCTTATCCGGTTCGCCATCGCGGAAACTGACCATGCTGCCGACGGGGTAGCTGCCCTGGAAGTTGGAGATGTCGAAGCATTCGATGCGGCGGGGCAGGGATTCGATGTGAATGGCGGTGGCGAGGTTCTTGAGGGTTTCCTCGAGGGTTTGCTCGCCAGCGAGGAGGCGCTCGAGGTTGGCGCGGGCGTTCTTGACGGCCATTTCGACGAGGCGGCGCTTCTGGCCGCGCTGGGGCGCGACGAGCCGCACGGCCCCCCCGCGCTCCTGGCGCAGGGCTTCGGCCAGCAGGTCCAGGTTTTCCGCTTCATGCGACAGCAAGATGTCGCGCGGGACGCGGCGGGCGCCGTCGTAGAACTGGGTCAGGAACATCTCCATCAGGTCGCCGTCCTCGGTACCGGGATCGGTGAACTTGAAGGTGCGCGATTCATCCAGCTTGCCATCGCGAAAGCAAAGCACGGCGGCGATCAGTTTGCCGGATTCGCGGGCGATGGCAATCACATCGCGGTCGAAATGGCGATGGCTGACGACGTTTTCTTCTTCGATGGTGCGTTCCATGGCGCGAATGCGATCGCGTACGAGGGCCGCTTTCTCGAACTGCATGTCCTCGCTGTAGGCCATCATCTTGTCGTGCAAGAGTTTCATCACTTCATCGCGGTCGCCCTGGAGAAAACGAATCATCTGGTCCACGTATTCAGAATACAATTGCGCATCCGCCTTATCGACGCACGGCGCACAGCAGCGGTCGATCTGATGCAGGACACAGGGGCGGGAACGTTGGGTCAGCTCGCGGTCGGTGCAGGAACGCAGGGGAAACAGGCGTTGAAGAAACCGCATCGTTTGCTTGACGGATGATGCGCTGCTGTAGGGACCGAAGAGGAGCGCTTTATCTCCCGCGCGGGGCTTTCGCACGATGTGGATACGGGGCCATTCATGACGCGTGTCCAGGCGTAGTGAAATATATGTTTTGTCGTCGCGGAGCCGGATGTTGTAACGTGGCTTGTGTTTCTTGATCAGGGTGTTTTCGAGAAGCAGCGCTTCCTTCTCGTTGCTGGTGATGATGGTCTCGATGGATTCGACCCGCGACCGCAGGAACTGAACGTGGAACCGCCCGTCGCCAGACTCGCGGAAATAGCTGCGGACGCGGTTGCGCAGGTTCTTGGCCTTGCCGACATAGATCACCTTCTCCTTGGCGTCCTTCATCAGGTACACGCCGCTGGCGGTGGGGAGGTGGGCGAGGGAGTCTTCCGAGAGGTCGGAGGTCGAGTCGGCGGCGCGGGAACGGGGCATGATAGGTGGCTAGACCCGCGGGGAATCGTCGGCGGCGGGCATGGCGGGGGAGAGCAAAATCCGTGGCAAGGGCGGCCGGCGGGCCTACTTCGCCAGGAGTTGCTTCTGACTCAAATCCGCCATCAGCGTTTTGACGTCCTTGGCGACCTGAGCCGGGTCGGCGCCGGCGAATTCCCGCAGCAGCGCTTCCTGGATGGCTTCGGGGGCGCGGCCCTCGCGGGCCAGACTCCACACGCGGTACGCGGTGCGGTTCAGGATGTGGAAGTCGCCCGTCTCCGAATCATAGACGGCCCATTCGTGGCCCATCGGCTGGGTGCTGTAGCGGTTCCCTTCACCGCCTTCCGGGATGTTCTCGTCTTCCCCGCACAAGACCAGCCGCGCGTGGGGCTTGAGGAACTCCTCGGGCCGGGCGGCGCTGCGCCAGGCATTGCGGCCGATCAATTGACGCAACCGATAGCGCAGGCGGCAGCTCGGCAGAGCGTGGTGCCAGACGAGCAACCGCGCGGCGAGCGCGTACTCGGCGAGCCAACGGCCGCTAGCGCTCTCCATGGAAATCACGCGGCCCATCACGTCCTCGGCCCGACAGAGCGGATCGGCCTGGGGGCAATTGTCGCCGCGGGTGAGCAGAAGCCCGTCCGCCGCCCGGCGGATCAGCCGGTGCAGTACGACGCGCCCCTCGCCCGACGCCACCGCCAGGATGTCCCCCGGGCGCAAGGCGCGTGCGTCGAAATCGGCGTGCAGCAGCACCTTCTGCCCTTCTCTCAACAGAGGCATCATGCTTCGCCCCTGAACCCGGGCCAACGTTGTCTTCATGATCGCCAAGCGTTCCTTCCTCGATTACCCACGCGGAATGATGGCGAAACTATGGCGGAGCAGGAGGAGCGTTGGCAAGGGGGAAGGGGCGGTTTGCGAGATTTCAGCCAGAGGTCGCGGCCGGCGGTTTCGAACGCGTCGAGTGGCGCCGGGGGCGATCGGCCTCTTCACTCCCGTATGATCATTTGCAAATACGAAATGTCAAACCGGCCTTGATTGGTGACGACTTCGACTGTGGTCTGGATGGAATCGACATCTTCCTGTTGGGGATGAAACGTGATTTCATGGGTTTGCTCATCGGGAGATGAAACTTCTGTTCTCAGCAGCGCTGGATCGACATTGATTTCTTCGATCACGAGAGGAACCGGCGATCGGGACGTGAGCACAACGGCCGCACTCTTGAACTCCGGACCGGGATGCATGAGGGCGACGCTTTTAGGGCTGATGGATACTTTCCCGAGGACGGTCACTTTCACAGGAACGTCGATAACTGCGCCGTCGGAAAGACGAATTTTGATCGGCTGCTCCGAAGACTGCCGCGCATCTTCCGCATGAACGGAGAATTGACTGATGAGCCAGGTGCGCTCGACGATATCCGACCTCTCTGTCATCAACTCCGCGAGCTGCATTTGCGTGTTGGACTTGGCCCGCGCGACGATCGCTTGAGGCAGTTCCATATCCACATGGTGATTCGCGTGCTTCCCCAGGGGAATGACTTCACAGACGATTCCCGGCGGGGTGACGATTTCGGCGACATGGCGGTCGGGGAGAACCGTCAGTCCCCCATCGAAAAAAGCGACCCGGGGCAACATCAACGTGAATCGGGTAGGGAGGGAACTGTCACCCGAAAGAACCGTTCCGAGCTCGATGATTTCCGGGAAGGTTTTGTAGGATTCGAAAAGCTCATAGCCAATATAGGCAATGACAAAAGACGATTCATCTTCCGGGGCTGGACCGGTACGGTAAAGCACGCGAATCGATCCGTCGAAATAGCCGCCTTTGCTTTTTGTGGGATTGCTGAAATTGAGCTGGACCGAGAACTTCTCGCCTGGAGGAACGGAATCCTTCGGGAGACCGACATGGGTGCAACCACAGGACTTCTGCGAGCCGATGAATTGAATGGGAGAATTCGCCGAGTTCACGATCTCGACTTCCCGGTGGAGCATTAACTGGCCGGTGACGATGTGAATTCCCAAGTCGACGACAATTTCTGGATCGGAGAGTTTCGCGGCCGGACTATCTGGCGCGGGATTCTCAACGGCGTTGGGCGGTGCGGCGGCTTCGCCCTCGGCTCGAGAACTGTCCCGCGAAGATCCCACCGCCCCCTCGCCGCTGTCGCATGCCAGGCAAGAGATCACGCTCGCCCATAGCAGGAAAACGGCTGCTTGCCGCCAGGACCGCCCCATCACTTCTTGCTCCACCGGCGCACGGCCATCAAAGCCAAGAGAGCAATGGCGGCCAACGCCGCGATGGCGCTGCGGGCTCCGAGTGCGTTCTGCGGCGAGGACGATGAGTCGGAGGCGGCCAGTTCGTCGGCTGTGGATTGACCTGGCTGCGCCCCCGGGACGGGGACCCGATGACTCGGCAGGGAAGCGGCTTGCGCGATGACTGGGTTTTGCACTTCCAACTGATCGACGATGGACTCGGCGAAAGTCTCGCCGGAAACCTCCGACGTGACCCTGAGAATGGCGTTTACGACAGGAACGCCTTCGGGGAAAAGCGTTGTGGTGAAAACGTCCTGCGGAATTCGCTCGTTGATTTTCAATGTGGCGATGTCGATTTCCGTGACATAGGTATTGGCTAGAATCGCCTCGCGATTCATTCCTCTCACATGATCGTCGAAGCTTCTCAAGTTGTCGAACCGTTGATCTGTTTGGACGGCTTCGCTGGCATCGGCAAAGGCGTAGTCCACGATGCGCCCGGGAATCCACTGGCCATTGACTTGGTGATAATCGTCCAAGATACACATGGTCAGTGGCGGCTCATTCTCGAAGGCCGGACCCCACGATTCGAACTCATCGGTGACCCCGTGTTGGTCCATCAGTTCGCGCCGCTGTTCCACTTCGAAGCGGCTGTAGTCTGGCACCATCACCGTCCGCTGCTTCAACAGACAGTAATTGTATTCCTTGCCGAGCCACAAATACACGAGAATAAATACGTTTTCGTGCGGATGGCGGGCCACGACACAGAGGGTTTCGTGCCCGTTGACCATGGCGGAATCGTCTTCCACATAAGCGTTCCCGGGGGACGAAAGAAGGTCGGAAACCGGCAATCGCAGGTAGCCTTCGGCAAAGGCGCTCCCGGGGATCAAGACGCTGGCACGCCGATCGAATGGATCGGACCAAGTGGTTGCTATATCCGACTGTCTTTGGGATTGAACGATGCCCTCGACGGGTTCGGACTCAGGAGTTAGAATAAGACGTTCCAAGTCATCTCGAAACTTCTTCTCCTTGAAGCGTCCCGCGTCGGAAGATCCGTCGACATAATTATTCTGATAGTATACGTCGAACAAGTAGTTGCGGCTTCCTTCCTTTTCCACCACAAACTCAACTTGCTTCTCGATTAGCAGCTTTGGAGGACTGTAAGCGTCCACAACCTTTAGGTCGACAAACTCCGCGTGGCAGAAAGTCCTCACATTCGCCGCTCCCTGATATGACCAGATCGCGGAATCGTTCGCGGCGGAGACGGTCTTCAAGACCTCTCGGATTTGAAAGTCGGCTGCGAGCAGTGGCGAGGCGAGGAGGAATATTGTGGCAAAGGCCGTACTTCCGAAAACCGGACTGATTTGCATGATTCGCCGAATCCAATGAAAGATCGAAGCTACGGACACCGTAGCGAAACCCGTGTACCCTCGTGTGGTGGTCTATTTTTGGGATCGCGATCTCGGTTCGTTAAGGAACCAGAGCGCAATCGCGTTGTCCACACGGGGAAGTGGTGGTCACCACGGTTCCCGCGCATCCACCCGCACAGAAAATCTCCGGCGGGTAATAGGATGTGGTCGTCGAACACGGCTGGGTTTGCTGAAAACCACCGCACGCCAAGGCGTTGGCGCCATAGTTCTGGAAGCATTTGAGATTGACGTTCACTGGCATACAACTCCGGTAGGTCCCTCCCGCCGTACAACTGTGACAAGCCCCCTGGCAAATTCTTCCGCCAGGCATTGTCGGAAGAAGGTCGAAGTCATAGCATCCTTCCGGATTTGGCATCCAGCAAATGGAACCGGCGACGCAATCGCGTCCGCGGATCACACATGACGTCTGTCCGTTGAGCAGCGCCGGCGCCACGGCGACGAAAAAGAAGAGGAAGGCGCAAATGAGGGAACGCATGGCGGTTCTCCTTGAGAGGCATCGGATTTGATTTTCGATAAAATTTTGTCGTCGAATGGGCCGAGGGGCACAAGGAAAATCCTCTCGAGCAGTCACTTTTTTTCGTTGAATTTCAATCTATGACAATTCGGCGGGATTTTTCGCCTGGGTGTCCAGAGGGCGGGACCCGCGCCGCCTTCCCCCAACTTTCACCCGCCTGGCCAAGAATGCCCTTTGCACAGCCGGTACTTTGCACGTAAGGTTCTCAAAACACGAGGCGGCCTCGCCTTCGCGACCGGCCGTTTCCTTTCCCGATAAGTGAAAACACAGAGTTTATGAACCTACTGACAGACTTGAAACCGACCTCCTCCGCGCTGCGCGTGATGCCGCTCGGTGGGCTCGGTGAAATCGGCATGAACTGCATGCTCTTCGAATTCGACGGTGAAATCATCATGGTCGATTGCGGCCAGATGATGCCCGACGAGGAAATGCTCGGCGTCGATTACGTGATTCCCGACATCACCTACCTGCTTGAACGCCCCAGCGCCTTGAAGGCGATCCTGCTGACGCACGCCCACGAGGACCACGTCGGCGCCCTGCCCTATATCCTGCCCCAGTTCGGCAAAATGCCTCCGGTTTACGGCAGCCGCTTCACCATTGCGCTGCTGAAGGAAAAATTCCGCGAGCACGGCTTCGCCCCCGATTTCCATGAACTGGAAGCCCGCGTGCCGGTCGATATCACGAAGAATTTCTCCCTCGAGCCGATCGCCGTCACTCACTCGATGATCAACGCCTTCGCCTTCGCCATCCGCACTCCTGTCGGCACGGTGATCCACAGCGGCGATTTCAAGATCGATCCGAACCCGCCGGACGGTGTGGCTTTCGATCATTACGCCTTCGCCAAATACGCCGAGCAGGACGATGGCGTCTTGCTGCTGATGAGCGATTCGACGAACTCGGACCGGACCGGGTCGTGCCCCTCGGAAATCGAGGTCATCCCGGGCATCCGCCGGATCCTGCGGGAAGCCGAAGGGACCGTGATTATTTCGACCTTCGCGTCGAGCCTCCACCGCATCCAGACGGTTCTGAACCTCGCCGCCGAATGCGGGCGCGAGGTCGTCTCCGTCGGTCTCAACATGCAGCGCAACATCCGCGTCGCGTCTGAGCTGGGGCTGATCGATATCCCCTGCGATTACAGCGACGAACCCCGCCGCGCCAACCGCATCGCGCCGCACAAGAAGCTGATCCTGTGCACCGGCAGCCAGGGCGAGCCGATGTCGTCGCTGTCGCGCATGTCCAACTCGTCCCATCGCGACATCAGCGTTTCCCAAGGCGATACGATCGTCCTGAGCGCGCGTATCATTCCCGGCAACGAAGTGCCCATCTTCCGCATGGCGAATCGGCTGTCGCGCCTGGGGGCGAACGTCATCACGGAGAGCATGGCCCGCATTCACGTCAGCGGCCACGCCTATCGCGATGAAATGAAGCACCTGATCAACCTGACGGACCCCGCCTACCTGGTTCCCGTACACGGCGAATACCGCCACCTGCACTCGCACGCGGCGCTGGCGCGGGAACTTCATTTCGAGGACGACGAGATTTTCGTCCTCGAGAACGGCGATTGCCTGGAACTCGACGGCGAGAGCGCCGAAGTCATCGGCAAGATCCCCCACGGCCGCACCCTGGTGGACGGCAAGGGCATCGACGATGTGAACGAGGTGGTTCTGCGCGACCGCCATTTCCTCAGCCAGGACGGTATGGTGGTCGCCATCGTGGGCATGGACCGCGAGACCGGCGATGTCCTCTCCGGGCCGGAAATCATCACCCGCGGCTTTGTCCATGTGGACGAAAGCGCCGAGCAGTTGGACGCCCTCAAGCAACAGGTGCTGGACGCCGTGCTGGCCATGCCGGTTCATCGGCGCACCGATTTCGGCGAACTGCAGCAGGAAATCAAACGCACCATCCGGCGCTCGATCAAGAAAGATCTCAATCGCTTCCCGGTTGTTCTGCCGGTCGTGATGGAGCTGTAAGCCCAGCCGATGGAGCCGTCCGCGAAAGCCAAGGAAACCGGCCACAAAGTCGTCGCCGCCGCTATCATCGTCCGCGAAGACGATGGCGCCATCCTTGGCCTGCAGCGTCCCCCGGGTAAATGGGGCGCGGGCAAATGGGAATTCCCCGGCGGCAAGGTCGCTGTCGGCGAAAACCCGCGCGCGGCCCTCGTCCGCGAATGCGAGGAAGAACTCGGCATCACCGCCGTTGCCGGCGCGGCTTACGAAATTCTGAGTCACCGCTACGACGATTTGCCGCCGGTGATTCTGCTCTTTTTCCGCACGCGCATCGTCTCGGGCGAGCCCCGCTCCCTCGAAGGCGGCCGCGCCGAATGGATCGCGCCGCGAAATTTGCGAGACTACGATTGGCTCGAGGCCGATTGGCCCATCGTCGAGGAGTTGGCCCGATGAGTTTTGGAAACTTCGGCACGGAAAACCTCATCTTCGTTCCCAAGGACGGCGTCCTGACGATTTGGGACGTTTACCATTGGCGCAAAGTCGTGGTCGATATCCACCGCATGCACACCCGCATCCGCCCGGTGGGGTACAAACTCCTACGCCACGAAGCCGAATCCATGGCGCGCGATCACGCCCGCAACCATCGCGACGAACCGGGCGATCCGGTGCAGGCGGTGGCCGATTTTATGGATGCCATCGCGGAAGCCGATTCGCCCCTGCCCGATGGCCCCCCTCAAACCGCTGGCTTCGGCCCCGACGGCATGATGTGGTGGGTTCGCCTCAGCGACGTCCCGGCCGAATCGTTCTTCGAGGAAGACTACGAAGGCGCCGTCGATTACGACGGCACTTACCTCTCCTCGCTCTGCTACGGCAGCGTCGGGCTCTCGATGCTGCACAGTTCGGAGATTCCCCTGCCCGCCGAGGGCGAAAAGTCCGCCTTCCTCCTGATGACGCCCGCCGACGGTGGCGTCCGCGTCGAACCCATGTCGGGCCGCGAACCACTGCCGCTGATCCACGAATATTGCGGTGCCCTTGGCGTTTCCGCCCGAGGCAACTCCGTCAATGTCGATTGGAAGGGTCAAGTTGTCGGTGAGCACCTTGGCTGCGCGCCGATGCGCCTGATCGCGCCCGGCGTTTACGCCACCGTCTACTTTTTCTTTCCGACCGAACCCCGAGCGAAGGTCTCGGCGACGCTGGACTCAAAGCGCTGGCAAGTCTTCCTCGAAGCGATGGAAGACAGCGGCTTCGCCCAAGTGGACGAAGGCCCGAGCCATCAGATTTTCGAGCAGCGGGGTTATACCATCCACGCCTACCGAAATCTGCAAGGCAAAGAAACCGCAGGCGCCGTCGAGATCCCCCGGCTCGTCGTCGTCGGCACCGCCCCCGGCGGCAACGACCCCAAGGTACGCGCCGAAATCCTGGAGCAGATCCTCGAAGTGACGCGGGTCTAGGGTTTGGGATACGGAGGTCGCGGAGGGGGAGATGCTCGGCGTGGGCGGCTGATTATATCGACTTTAGGATTCTCTTACGTGAGTCAGGCATTGCCGCTGGCCTTACTCAGAAGATGACCGCATGACATCTGTGTCCATCCGCGTCATCTGTGGCAAATTCTCCCGTTTCCCGCCAACCACATCTTCGTGCCTCCGCGTCTCCGTGGTGAACCAAAACCCTCCCGCGACGCCCCCAAAAACGGTTGAGGAGCCCCCCGCCGCTCCGGCACGTTCCTCACAGATGGGCCCACAACAGCCCCCGCACACCGCCGAGAGAATTGAGACCGCTCTTCCATGACCGACAAGCAAACCGTGACAATCGCCCGCGGCGACGGCATCGGGCCGGAGATCATGCAGGCCACTCTGGCCATCCTCGACGCGGCCCAGGTGCCGCTCGACTACGAGGAAATCGAGGTCGGCGAGAAGGTTTATCTGTCCGGTGACACGAGCGGCATCGCACCCGAAGCCTGGGACGTTCTGCGCCGCAACAAAGTTCTCCTCAAGGGCCCCATCACGACGCCGCAAGGCGGAGGCTACAAGAGCCTCAACGTCACCATCCGCAAGACTCTCGGCCTTTACGCCAACGTCCGGCCCTGCGTGTCCTATCATCCCTTCATCCAGACCAAGCACCCGGTCATGGACCTCGTCATCGTGCGCGAGAACGAGGAGGACCTTTACGCCGGCATCGAGCACCGCCAGACCAATCAGGTCACCCAATGCCTGAAACTGATCTCGCGCCCCGGCAGCGAAAAAATCGTGCGATACGCCTTTCAATACGCCCGCGAACACAACCGGCGTAAGGTCTCCTGCTTCGTCAAAGACAACATCATGAAGATCACCGACGGGCTCTTTCATCAGGTCTTCAAGGAAATCGACCTGGAGTTCCCGGAATTCCAGGGCGAGAGCTGGATCGTCGACATCGGCGCCGCCCGCCTCGCCGACACGCCCGAGCAGTTCGATGTCATCGTGATGCCCAACCTGTACGGTGACATCATGAGCGATATCGCCGCGCAGATTACTGGCAGCGTTGGTCTTGGTGGCTCGGCGAACATTGGCGACAGTTGCTCCATGTTCGAAGCCATCCACGGCAGCGCCCCCGGCATCGCCGGTCAGGACATCGCCAACCCCAGCGGCAATCTCCTCGGTGCCGTCATGATGCTGGTGCACCTTGGCCTGGCCGAACACGCCACCACCATCCATAACGCCTGGCTCAAAACCATTGAGGACGGCGTTCACACGGTGGACATCTACCGCGAAGGCAACAGCAAGCAAAAGGTCGGAACGCAGGGCTTCGCCGCCGCCGTCATCGAACGCCTCGGCCAAATGCCCAGTGTCCTCAAGCCCGTCGATTACAACGTCAAAGTCCCCCAGCCGGCCAAACGCGAATTCGGCTACACGACGCGCCCCCGGGCCCACAAAGACCTCGTCGGGGTGGATGTCTTCCTCGACAACGACGGCATCGATCCGAACGTGCTGGGCGAGAAACTGAGCGCCATCGAAACTGACGCGCTTCACCTGGTCCTCATCACCAATCGCGGCGTCAAAGTCTGGCCCAAGGGCTTCCCCGAAACGTTCTGCACCGACCACTGGCGTTGCCGTTTCCGCGCTTCCACGCCGAACAATACGATCACCCACGATGACGTCATCGATCTGCTCAAGCGCATATCCGACGCCGGGCTCGACTTCATCAAGACCGAGCACCTCTGCAACTTCGACGGCAAGCCGGGCTATTCGATGGGCCAGGGCGAGTGAAGCCAGGGGCTTACGGGCCGCAGACAGCGGCGATTTGATTCGAAAGTTCCACTGCCCCAGCCTCAACCTCGGTCGCGTTTCGCGATGTTTCACGTGAAGCATGAAGCAGGAATTCGCGGTTGCCCGTCATTCCCTCGATCGGCGAGCGAATCAGCCCAAGCGGCCGAAAACCCGATTCCGCCGCAGCGCGCGTCGCCTTCTCCAGCACCCGCCGCCACACCTCCCGATTCGTGACCAGACCCCCCGCTTCGATTTCCGAAATGGGGGCCTCGAACTGAGGCTTCACCAAGGCGACGACATGCGCGCCCTCCGGCAGCAAAGCCCATAAGTTCGGGAAAATCAGCGCCAGCGAAATGAACGAGACATCGATCAAGGCGACCGTCGGGATCAAACCGCCGAGGTCCGCCGCGATCATGTGACGAAAGTTCGTCTGCTCCAACACCTTGACCCGCGGGTCGTTGCGCAGGCGCCAGACCAATTGATTGGTTCCCGAATCCACGGCGATGACCCGCGCGGCCCCATGCCGCAGCGCGCAGTCCGTAAACCCGCCGGTCGAGGAACCGACGTCCAGAACCGTCTTCCCCGTCAACTCCACCCGGAATTCCGCCAGAGCGCGTTCCAGCTTTAACCCGCCCCGGCTCGCGTAGCGGCCGTCCCTGAGCCGAACGTCGAGCACGATGTCCTCCGCCACCCGCAGCCCGGCTTTTTCAAGCCGATAGCCGTTCCGATCCATCACAATCCCTGCCATGATGGCGCCTTGGGCTTTTGCCAGAGACTCGAAATAGCCGCGCTCCAGCAGCAGTTCATCCAGCCGTTTTTTCATCTTGCTGAGAAAAGCCTAACGCGCCATCGCTTGCGCGGGCGCCAGCAGTTCGACGATCAGTTGCTCGAGCAAATCCTGCGGGTCCTGAACGACCGGCATAGCGCCGCTGGGAAAGGCGTGCCGCTGCGTTTCGTGCGCCAGTTCCAGGGCTCGGCGCAGTTGCTCCATGGACGTCTGAGAGGCGAACCCTCTGAGAGCATCGTACTTGAAGCTGGGAACGCTCTTGATCGAGGGCCGCATATCGCTCGCGAACAGGTTTCTCGCGTCCAGGCCTGCCTGCTGCGCTTCCAGTTGCAAACGCGCTTGCAGAAGCAATTGGATGAACGTGTTGAAAAAGCCCACGATGCGTCCCGAACTGCTGCCGGAGCGATCGAACCACTCGCGCAGCAGATGGAGGCTCTTGACCAGGTCCCGCTTGAAGAGCGCCTCCTCCAACTGATAATCCAGCCGCTTGACGCGCCGCTCGATGACTTGGCCGAGACGGCTGACGAGGTCGTACATGCGGCTCGATTTCTCCAGCGAGCGATCCCTCTTCTCATCGTTCTCGTTCACCACGAAAATGATCGCGTTGTCTGTCGTCGGTAGTACATCGCGCAGGTAGTTGCCCAACAGATCGAACTCGTCGGTCTTGGTCGATTTGCTGGCGCGTTTGCTCTTCTGGGCCGTGCGGAAATCGGCCAGGTCATGCACCGTGACGACCCGCTTGGCGTCGCCCAGCATGGAAACGGTGCCCAATTCGCCGATGATTTCCTGCACGCACTTCTTTAATTCCAGCCGCTGCGTGCCGGCGCCCCGGATGTCCACCACGTCGCCGCTTTCCTCGCCGTGGGGCAGGTGCGCGCGTTCCAGGCCATAGCGCTCGCGGGCGACGGCGGCCTCGTCGTTTCCATAGATCAGGGCGATTTGCGGCAGACGCGGCGGTGTGGGCGGCATCAGTTCCCCTGCGGAGTCGCCACCGCGCGGGTAGTCACGCGGCTGTTGTCGATGCCCTCGCTCGCATCCGCGGGCGGGATCCGGGTTGGTTGCAGGCCGCCGGCCGGTTCCTCCGGCATCGGGTTCGTCGTCCGGCCGGGCGTGATCATGGCGGGATAGGCTTCGCCGCCTTCGTTGCGGCGGTCGATGCGGGTGTCGCCTTCGCCGACGACGGCTTCATAGGGGCCCACTTCCGTCGGCGCCCGCAGGTCGAAATCGTCGCGGTCCAGATCCTGACCCACCAGCGGCGAGACGCCGCCGTCTTCCGTCAGGCTCATCAATTCCAGCCGTTTGCGGTTTTCCGCGGCGTCCATGTCCGGTTCCGGATCAGTACTGGGGATGATGTAGGCGGGACGGTACTCGTAGCTGCGGGCGATGCGGGAAGCGTCGTCGTTCCAGGGATCGATCGTCACGATCCCGGTCAGAAAATCGATGGCTTCGGTGGGGTATAGGCCCAGGTCGATGCCGAAGATGGGTGTCGCCACTTCGGTTTCCAGGCTGAAGAAATGCCCGCGCCCGTTGTCCCAGTAGGGAAGATTGCGCACGATGTGGCGCTCCTCGGCCCGGTGCCAGATCGTGTCCTCGTCGAGCCACATGTTGCCCCAGTAGGGCATCACGTTGTGGGTCGAGGCGTAGGCCAGGGACACACCGCCCTCGGTGCGCTGCTCCTCGACCAGTCCGAAGGCGCGGCGATCGAGGCCCCAGTAGCTTCCATTGTAGTGGACGAACCCGGCCTGGGCCAGAGCCGTCGCGCGGACCTTCGCGCCATAGCCCTCGCCATGACGTGGCACGCCGGCGCGAAAGCGGAAAATGTCGAGGAAGTCGTTGCCGCGATCGGCGAGGTAGCCGGCGGAGGCCTGCATGGGCACGGCCAAAGCCGCGAGAAGAATCAGTGTCGTGGTGAGGAAACGGCGCATTGGGCGTGGTCCTTCGGTGAAACGTGCATGGTTGAAACGCTAGGGGGCTGTGCGGCAGGTGGCAAAGAAAAATGCGCCTCTCTTGCCAGAAGAGGGGCGCATATCACGAGTCCGTTTGGGCGGGTTGAACAGTCGTCAGCCCTTACAGCTTAACCACCAACTCCTCGACCGCCGCGGCCGAGCGATCGAGCGCGGCTTTTTCTTCGTCCGTCAGTTTGACTTCGACGATCTTCTCGACGCCGCCGGCGCCCAGGATAACCGGCAGGCCGACGTAAAGGTCTTTGAGTCCGTACTCGCCGGCCGTCAGCGCGGCGCAGGGCAGGAGGCGCTTCTGATCCTTGAGGATCGCCTCGGCCATTTCCACCGCCGCGGCCGACGGCGCGTAGTAGGCCGAACCGGTCTTGAGCAGCGCCACGATTTCGCCGCCACCCTTGCGGGCGCGGTCCACGATGGCGTCCAGCTTGTCCGCCGCCAGGAACTGGCTCACCGGAATGCCCGACACCGTGGTGTAAGAAACCAGCGGAACCATCGTGTCGCCATGGCCGCCGAGAACCAGGGCCTGGATGTCTTTGACGCTGACGCCGATGGCTTCCGCCAGGAACGAGCGGTAGCGGCCCGTGTCGAGGATGCCGGCCATGCCGACGACGCGCTCCTTGGGGAAACCGCTCGCCTTGAGCGCAACATGGCACATGGCGTCCAGCGGGTTCGACACGATGATCAGAACGGCGTTCGGGCTGTATTTGGCGGCGCCCTCGGCGCACTGCTTCATAATGCCGGCATTGGTCGAGAGCAGGTCGTCGCGGCTCATGCCGGGCTTGCGGGGCAGACCGGCGGTGATGATGACGACATCGCTGTCGGCCGTGTCGGCGTAATTGTTCGTGCCCTTGATCATGGCGTCGAAACGGCCGATGGGGCTGGCTTCGTACAGGTCGAGGGCTTTGCCCTGCGGCACGCCTTCGGAGATATCGAGAAGCACCACGTCTCCGAGTTCTTTGCTCGCGGCCCAGTGGGCGGCGGTGGCGCCGACGTTTCCGGCACCGATAATCGAGATTTTGTGGCGTTTAGGCATCGTGCCTTGGCTCCTTATTGCGGAAAAGCTTGAGGCCCCAAAGAACGACATCGCTCCAAGGGGGGCAACAGAAAGCGGGGCCCCTGAGGGTGCTGGATGCGTGGCTTCAAGTAATCTGGAATCAGTGGTCTATGTGTGGGCGTGGGAAACGGCGGAAGTTTTTTCGCTCGGGGGAAAATGAATAACGACAAAATTTGTCGGCTTAGTCCGACAAGACCGCTCCTATTCTCTTGTCATCGCCGTCAGGATTCCGTCCCGGATCGGAACGATGCTCACGTCCACGCCCTCGTCCGCATAGGCCAGGTCCGTCGTCTCGACCACGGCGCGGGTGGCTTCGTCTTGCTTACCGGCGCTTAGGGCGACGCGTCCGCTCCAGAGGATGTTGTCGAACAGGATCAACGACCCGGGGCCGGTCAGTTTCTCGCGGCAGAGGCGCCACGCGCGGGGGTAGTCCGCCTTGTCGATGTCGCAGAATACGACGTCGAAGGGTTCGGGTTGACCGAGGGATCGGGCGTAATCCAGGGCGTCGCCCTCGTGCCATTCGATGCGGCCGGCCACTCCGGCCTGCGCGGCGAAGTCTTGTCCCATGGCGATGTTCTCAGCGTTGAATTCCGTGCAGACCACGCGCGTGTGCTCGCAGGCCAAGGCGAACCAGATCGCCGAGTAGCCGAAGCCGCTGCCCAGTTCCAGCACGCGGCGGGGCCGCTTGAGCCGAGCGAGTTGCAGGAAGAACCGCCCCGCTTCTGGCCCCACGATGGGGAAGACTTTGCGGTTGGCGAGCGCCTGCATGTCTTCAAAGACGGGGTGGGGGAGCGCTTGAACGCCGCGCCGGGCGAGGTAAACTTCGGTGGCTTCGGTGAAGATGGCGGGATCGGTCATTGGGTGGCGGCGACTCCGATGCAGACCAGAATGGCGGCCAGCAGGCTCGCGCCCTCGGCCCAGGCGAAGCGGCGCAGCGGCGGCTCGACATCGTGCTGCCGCAAGATGCTGGCCGCCGTGACAAAAATCGTCAGTCCCAGCGACACCAGGAACAGGAACGGCAACGCCATCAGGAAATACTTCGCGGTGACGACGTCGGTGGAAAAACCGATGGCGATGCTGAACCAAAGACCGGCCTGGACGGCGGCGTTGCTGGCGAGAGAGAGGACGATGGGGCGGCGCATGGGGGCTAGAGGGGGGCAGGAATTGGCGAAGGGCCGGGGCACCCCGTCGGCACCGGAATGCAAAGCCCGCGCCGGGCGGTGGCGACTTACGGTTTGGCTGAGGACATGGCGTCGGAGCCCGGCCGTACGCCCTGCGTGGCAAAGCCTTCGTTGAGGATCTTTGCGAGACGCAACCCGCCGTGGAGCAATTGCCGCTCGATCACGGGAAGCGCCCGTTCGGCGTAGACTTTCGACACTTCCGGCTGGATGGCGGTCTTGATTTCGCCGCGATTGATGTAGAAGGTTTCGACCATGTCGGCTTCGCCCGGTTCATAGAACGCGCCAGCGACTCCCGTGAACTCGCCGGGGAATTTTCCATCCAATTCCCGAACGACATTCTCGGGCAGGTTCCCATAGGCGTGGCGCACGGCGAGGCGCCGGCTCTCGATCGCCCAATCGATCAGACCGCCGGCCTGCGCATTCTGAATCGTTTCCGTCGTGATGCGATCCATCAGCAACTCCGAATACTCGGTGGGCCCCCTTTGGGTCTGGCGAATGACAGAGGAGTCCCAGGTTCGGTGCAGGTTGGAGCTTTCGCCTTCCCAACTGACGTAAACCGAGTTCGCTCCGCGATCGGCCTCCATGCCGAGGTGGAGCGGTTGGTGCATGTCGCCGACGAAATGCACGGCGAACTTCAGGGCTTCCTGACGGTTGAGCTTCGGCTCGGCGGGATTGAACGCGCGCTCTGCGTTGGCCTGCACCGCCCAGACCACGTTGCCTTCCGGTTGCTCGGTCAGAAGATCATAGGTCGGAGTGGGGGACGTCAGCGTCCAGTTCGCGTAATGCCAGGGCCGGGTATGATCGCGGTCGGGACGCACTTCATCCGCCCAGGACGCAACGGTGGCGAGGCTCTCGCCCGGTTCGAGGAGTTCCGCGACGGCGGCCTTGGCTTCCGGAGTCAGGTGCGCTTCCGCGATCAAGCCGACAATAGCGTGACCATCCCGCCCCCAGGCGAACAACGAAGCGGGCATCAAGGTGAGGAGTGCGAGGGTGAGTGCGGTGATTGAGAAGACGGATTTTTTCATGGCATTGCGGCTTTCTTTGGAGCGATCTGCGGGAGTTCGCTCCGAATGAGTAACCGAGCAATCCAGCGCATCGGGCTTCGGTTTGCAAGCAAATCCGAACGCCCTAACAGAATCTTTGCCTGAGTTTCGCGTTCCAAAGACCGTACCAAGGCGTGCATCACCCGGCCCCGCCCGGCACCGAATTGCACCAAAGGGTTCGGTTTTCCACGTTTCGAACCCTGTTAAGCGGGCACGGGGTCGGCTGATTCTCTCGGCCATTCCTATTTGGAGGTAACGCCTCATGACTCGCTCTCTTCTTCTGGCTGCCATTTTGACTCTCTGCCTCTTGCTCGTTCGCTCGGCAGGCGCTGAGTTCACCACCGCCGCTGGGCCCCATTCTGTCCAGGTCCTCGACCAAACCTGGAGCGATGCCGGCCGGGACCGAGACATCCCGGTCCGGTTGTATGTGCCGGACGCCCCGGGCCCCCGGCCGGTCGTGATCTTCTCCCATGGCCTTGGCGGAACCCGGGAAGCCGCCGCTTATCTCGGCCAGCACTGGGCAAGCCACGGCTACCTGTCCGTCCACGCCCAGCATCCCGGCAGCGACGACTCGGCCTGGCGAGGGCGGGAGGAACCGCTGGAATCGCTCAAGGCCGCCACGCGGGACATTGCCGTGGTCACGGATCGGCCGAAGGATATCACCTTCGTCATCGACGAATTGATCCGCCGCAATGCGGCTCCGGACAACGGGTTGGCCGGTCAAGTGGACGCCGAACGCATTGCCGTCGCGGGCCACAGTTTTGGCGCCTTCACCGCGCTGGCGGTGTCCGGTCAGTTGCTCGGCGCTGCCCGGACCGACGCCCCCTTTGACTTCACGGACCCGCGGGTCAAAGCCGCCATCGCGCTCTCCGCACCCGCGAAGGCTCGTGAAAGCGGAACCCAGAAAATCTATGCCGATTACTACGTGCCGACGTTTCACATGACCGGTACGCTGGACGACAGCCCGATCCGTGAAACGAAAGCCGAGGACCGGCGCATTCCCTACGACGCCATCTGTGCGAACGAAAGCGGTACGCCACAGTATCTGGTCATCCTGGAAGGGGGCGATCACATGGTCTTCTCGGGGCGGGAACGGAGCCGGCGGGAACGAGAGGGTCGTGCGGGCGGCGAGGGGCGCTTCGGCGCGCGCCTTCGCGAGCGACTCGCCGGCCGCAACGCCACCGCCATCCAGGGCCAAGGCGGCGATCCCGCAAAGGATGCGGCCTTTCGGGAAGTCATCGAGGTGGGGACCCTGGCGTTTCTGGAGGCTTATCTGAACGACGACAAGGGCGCGAACGACTATCTGACTTCGCCCTCGGGCTACCGCGCCGACATGGGGGCTTTGGCCGCCAGCTACGAGTTCTGCGAGAGGTAGGCCCGCGCCCGCTTACCCCGCCTTGTCGTCCAGAAGTCCCGCATCTTCGACTTCGTCGAACTGCACGTTGACGACTTTGCTAACGCCCGGTTCCTGCATCGTGACGCCATAGATCGAGTCGGCGAGCTGCATCGAGATCTTGTTGTGGGTGATGATGAGGTACTGCGTGTCGCGGGCGAAATCCTTGAGCGCCTTGCACATACGCATCACGTTCACGTCGTCCAGGGGTGCGTCGATTTCGTCGAGAATACAGATCGGCGACGGCTTATAGTGGAACAGCGCGAACATGAGCGCGATGGCGGTCAGAGCCTTTTCGCCGCCGGACATCAGCATGATGCTGCCGCCGATTTTCTTGCCGGGGGGCTGGGCGAAAATGTCGATGCCGGGTTCGGGATGCTTCTCGTCCTCGACGAGGAGCAGGTCCGCTTTGCCGCCGTTGAAAAGGTTCTGGAACATTTCGCTGAAGTTGGTGCGGATGGCCTCCAGGGCCTCGCGGAAGAGCCGGGCGGTCGTTTCGTCGATGCTCTCGATGGTCGATTTCAGGGCGTCGCTGGCCTGCTGGAGGTCGTCGCGCTGTTCGACCAGGAACCGCAGGCGCTGGCTCGCCTCCTCGTATTCCTCGATGGCTGCTTCGTTGACGGCGCCGATTTTTGCCAACTTCTCGCGCAAATCCGTGACTCGCGCGCGCAGGTCCGCGGGCGCCACAAAGGTGTCGTCCTCGGCCATTTCCGCCGCTTCGCGCCGCGTGTCTTCTTCCGACTGCGAGATTTCCGGTTCGTCCTTGCCGTCTTCGGTCTCGTCCTCTTCCGGCGGAAGTTCCTGCTCGTCCACGGGCACGACGGTGTAGGCGTTCTTGCGAGCCTCATCCGCCGCCGCCATCGCTTCCTGCTGAGCCCGGGCTTCTTCTTCCAGGGCTTTGCGGATGTCGGCGACGGTCATTTCGAATTCTTCCTGGGCTTCGCGGTCCAGGTACTCGAGTTGCGCTTTCAACTCCGCCACTTTGACTTCCGCCTCGCGCACCGCGTTGTCGCGTTCGTTGCGATCGCGCAGAAGGCGCTGCGATTCGAGCTGATCCGACCGCAGCCGGTTGACTTTCTCCTCGCGCAGGGCCGTCAGCTCGCCGATCTGCTGCTGAATGCCTTCGAGTTCGCGGGCCAAGTTGCCGATGCTGTAATCGGCCGCCTCGCGCTCCGCCTCCGCCTCGATTTTGCCTTCCGAAAGCGCCGTCCGCTCTTCCTCGCGCTTGAGGCGGTCGGCGGCCGATTCCTCGATGCCGCGGCGAATTTCCTTCAGCCGCTCGCGGAGCGATTCGGTCCGTTGACGCTGTCCGGCCAGGGCTTCGCGCCGCACCGCCACGTCCTCGGCCAGCGTTTGCAGATCGAGCTGCCGCGCCGAACCCGCCGCTTCCTGCTCCTCGACGAGGCGCTGCGCTTCCTCGATACGGATGTTGAGCTGACCCGTGCTCAGGTCGCTTTCCTCGATGACTTCCGTCTGCTTCTGGCGGTCGAGACGCAATTGCGTCAGGCGCGCTTCCACCGTCGCCATGCGGTTGCGTGTTTCTTTGCGCTCGCGCTCGCTCGCTTGCAGGTCGCGCTGCACGCGGGCTTCGTCCATTTCCGCATTGTGCAGGTCACTTTGCAGCGCCGCCGCCTGGGCCTGCAACTGGCCGAGGCGGTCTTTCGCTTCCTGATAGCGTTGGCGCGCCTGGGCGATTTCTTCCTCGCCGCGCTTCACTTTGTCTTGCAGGTCGCGAATTTCCCGGCTTCGCGAGAGCAGGCCCTTGGACTGATGGCTGCCGCCGGTCAGCGCGCCGCCCGGGTTCACCACATCGCCCTGCAGCGAAACGAACCGGTTGCGGATGCCTTCGCGCTGCAATTCCGCTGCGATGTCGATATGATCGACGATGACCGTGCTCTTGAACAAGTTGCGGATCGCGGCTTCGATGCGCTTGTCGTACTCGATCAGATCGCGCCCGAGGCCCAGCACACCCTTGCGTCCCCAGATGCGTTGCAGGTGCGACTCGTTGAAATCGGTCTGCACGAAATCCAACGGCAGGAAAGTCGCGCGGCCGAAGTTGCGCTGTTTCAGGAATCCGATGGCCCGCTTCGCTTCGTCGTAGGTCTGCACGACGATATCCTGCAGGCTTCCGCCGAGGGCCACTTCCATCGCGATTTCCAGGTGCTCGGGCACGACCACCAGGGAGGACACCACGCCGATGATCCCACGCAGTTCATTGCGGTCCGAGGCTTTCATGACTTCCTTCACGCCGCGGAAGAGACCCTCGTAGTTTTCCTCCAACTCCTTGAGCGCGTGGAGCCGCGAGGCGGTCCGGCTCAATTCGGCGGACATCGCTTCGAGGACGCTATTGAGGCGCTGCTGACTCGCGTCTTCCTGAGAGATCCGTTCGGCGATGACTTTCCGTTCCGCCCGCAGATTTTCCAGCCTCTCGCGGATCGCGTTGGCCCGGTTCATGAGGCCGGTGAATTCTTCCTCCGACGTGTCGGCCCGCTGCTTGGCTTCCTCGTAGGTCTTCTCCTGCGTTTCCAGGTCCGCCGCGAGGCGCTCGATCAGGTTCTCCGCGAGCCGCTTGTCGCTTTCCAGAAGCGAGCGCTTGCGGGTCAGGTCGTTGAGGTCGGCGCGCAGTTTGGCCCGCTCGCGTTCGGCCTCGCTGGCCTGGCCCCGCAACGCATCCAGTTCACGAGTGCGTTCTTCCAATTCGGCCCGCTTGACTTGCAGGTCCGCTTCCTCGTTCGCCAGGTCTAGCTCCAGCGCCTCAATGGTCCCCGAGAGCGTGGCCAGCCGGGCTTCGTGGCTTTCCAGTTCGCGGGCGATAGCAGTCGAGCGTTCATCGGCCTGGGCGATGCGCTGCTTGGCGCTCTGGGCACGAAACTTTTCTCGCTCCAGTTCCGTCTGCACCTCGTAACCTTTGCCCTGCAGCTCGGTTACTTGCGTTTGCAGAACTTCGACTTCCTTGGTCAGCGTCTCCACCGCGGTGTCGGCGCGTGCCACGGCGGCCGCCGATTCTTCAAAGGCCTTCTTCGCGTCTTCGAATTTCTGCTTTGTATCCTTGTAGAAACCCGACAGCGAGGCGTGACGCAGGACGATGAGGCGCTGCTGCATGCGGCGCAGGCGCTTTTTGAGCCGGCGGTAGCGCCGCGCTTTGGCGGCCTGGTTGCGCAGCGAATTCGCCTGGCGCTCGACTTCCGAGACGATGTCCTGAATGCGCGTCAGGTCTTCCTCGGTGCGCTTGAGTTTGCGCAGCGTTTCCTCGCGGCGGGCCTTGTAGCGGCTGATGCCGGCCGCTTCTTCGAAAAGCTGGCGCCGCTCGCTGGGCTTCGCCGAGACCATCTGACCCACCTGGCCCTGCTCGATGACGCTGTAGCCATCGGCTCCCAGGCCCGTATCCAGCAGGATTTCGTGGACGTCGCGCATGCGGCACTTGACGTTGTTGATGCGGTACTCGGATTCGCCGGTGGCGAAAAGCCGGCGCGTGATGGAAACCTCGGGCTGATCGAGCTTGAGCAACCCCCGGCCATTGTCGAGCGTGAGCGTCACCTGAGCCAGACCCGCCGCACGGGTGCTCTGGCTGCCGCGAAAAACCACGTCGCCCATCTTGCCGCCGCGCAGGCTCTTGGCGCTCGTCTCGCCCAGCACCCACCGAATCGAATCCAGAATGTTCGATTTGCCACAGCCGTTCGGCCCCACCACCACGGTAAAGCCGGGCAGGAACTCGACCCGGGTCTTGTGGCCAAAGGACTTGAAACCGTGCAATTCCAGTCGTTTGAAGAAAAGATTGGAGGACATGGGAGCAGGCATTCAGCGGCCGGGGAGTCGGCCCGCGGGGACGCGGGACTGGCAAGGGGGCAGGAAAAGTCAGGGGCGCCGCGGAAGCAAGGGGAGAGCGGACCCCCGCCTCGCCGCCGCTCACGCCCCGGGCCGCCCGGCAAGTCTTGACACCGCCAGGGAATCGGGGGCACTTTACGCCAATATTTCGCCAATCGGGACGGGAGCCCTTGTGACAACCACCACGCCAAACGCGCCAATGACCTGGGACTTCACCCTGGAGTCGGTCTTGCCGGAGGTCGATACCCTGCGCAGCCGCGTCAACGCGATGCGGGGCCGGCTCAGTTCCTACTTCGTGGACAAGTCGGAGATCGTCGATCTCATGGTGCTCTGCATGATGGCGCAGGAACCGCTGCTGCTGGTCGGCAAGCCGGGCACCGCGAAGAGCGATCTGGTGGTGAAATTCTGCGAATCTCTCGGCCTCGGCGGCACCGACTACTTCGAGTACATGCTGACCAAGTTCACGGAGCCGAGTGAAATCCTCGGCCCCGTCGACATCAACGAACTCAAGGACGGCCGCTACCTGCGCCGCACCGGAGGCAAACTGCCGGAAGCCCGCATTGTCTTCCTGGATGAAATTTTCAAGTCCAACTCGGCCATTCTCAATACTCTGCTGACGATCATCAACGAGCGCAAATTCTATCAGGACGGCAAACCGGTTCCGGTGCGGATGGTGATGCTGTTTGGCGCGACGAATGAAATCCCTGAATTCACGGAACTTGCGGCGCTGCGTGATCGCTTCGTCATGAAGGTCGAGAGCGAAGCCGTGCGCGACCGGTTCTTCGACGAGCTGATCGAGGCCGGGTTGCAGAACGAATCCTATCGCGCGTTCAACCAGCGCCCCTGGGCCGGCATCGCTTCCCTGGAGGATTACGCCAAACTCAAGCTCGTGTTCGATCACCTGATGTTGCGGGACATCCAGGGCCACAACGGCAAGGACCGCATGGGTGCCGTGAATTTCCCGGAGGACGTCTACACGCTTTTCAAGCGCATCCTCAAGACGCTGGCGAAGGAAGACCGGCTGGACGTGAGCGATCGCAAGGTCGTGAAACTCTATCGCCTGATCCGGGCGCGGGCGTTTCTTTTCAGCGGCGGGGTCGTCACCAAGGACGACCTGACGCTGCTGCGCTACATCCCGGATCGCCTTCCCGACTTCGCTCCCGTTCGCGAGAAAGTGGATAAACTCCTCCGCCTGGGTTGATCCCCTGGCCGTTCGCCATGAAACCGCTCTCGCACAAACGGCTGCCGCAGTACGTCCTGGGCTCTCTCTATTGGTCCGCCACACGTTGGCGGGATGTGGAGGGCAAGTTCCTCGAACGGGCCCTCATGGCCTATCGCGCGGCCGTGGGTCAGGGCCATTTCCACCTGCCCTTTTTCATGATCGTGGACCTGGCGATGGTGCTGGAGCGGGGCTTCCAGACCCCCTTCGCATCGGATCGGCAGTTCACCCAATGGCCCGAGGCGGAGCGCGGATTGCGCCTGCGCTACGAACGCGAAGTGCCGGGCCGCCTGCTCCAGGCGCCGGGCGTTTCCGAAACGATCGAGGCGCTGACCCATTCTCCCTTCCGAACCGAACAACTCGCCCGGCTTCTCCTGATCGTGTTGCAACCGCTGGCGCCCTGTTGGCCCGCGGTGACGCGCCTGAATCCGGCGGCGCTGCGCCACCTGGAAATCCCCGGGGCGGAGCAATTGACTCCACCGGCGTTGGCCTCTCACTGCGCCGAATTCGATGCGCAAGCGAAGGATAATCAGGGCTTTCAAGACTCCCTGCGATCCTTCCTCCAGAGCGTTTCCGAAACCGTGCGCTGGGGCCGATTGCTCCAGGATGAAGACATTTTCGAACTCAACCATTGGGAGGCGCTCTCGACCGATCACTTGCGCATCGGCTGCCGCCAGATCATCGAAGCCAACCGCCGGCTCGGGGCCCTCGACAAGCACGCGGTGGCGATCATCGAACCGGAGGCCGACACGGAAACGGCCTTTGTGGACGAAACCCACTATCCCATGGGCGGTCTGGCGGAATTGACGAACCGGGGAAGTTTCGAAAACCTCGTCCTCTCCGAACTCATTTATATGGAGAAGGGCAAAGAGATCAGCCTCTTCGACCTGCGGTTTGTGGAGGGCGAACTGCTCTTCTACGTTCGCGACGAAGGCGCCCTGCGCCGCAAGCGGCGCACCATCCATTTGATCCTCGATCTGGGCGACGCCTTCACGGTCAAGTCGCGAGGGCACGACTATCAGTTTTGCATCCTGGCCCAGAGCCTTTTCCTCCGTGTTCTGACCGATCTCTTCACCGTGTTCGAGCATGATGCCGTGCAAGGCGTTTTTCATTACCTCGACACCGGCGGCGGGGGAGAGGACATCGCGGGTGAGGCGGCTGTGATGCGGGTCTTGCTGGCCGACGCAGTCTCCCACGGGCTGGTGGATTTTCGAATGGCTGCAAGTCTGGGTCCGGAGAACTTGCGGGAGCCAAAACGCAAAGTCTATACCCTGGTCATGACGATGGGCCGGGAAGCGTTCTGGCACCGGCTCTTCCAGGAGAATCCGGAACTGAATGGGTTGACCCTTCCCATTGGAGCAGACCGCGGCGGGAAGAGCGAGGAGAGGGCGAACCCGTTCCGGTTGCCGCTCGACCGCATGGATTGGGGGGAATGGGTGGAGCTGAAAAACCGCATCGTTCGCGCCGTCGCGGGTCAGACGGTGACCGGTTAAGGCCCGCCGCAAAGGTCCTCGCGCAGCACACGCTCCAGGATCAGGAACTCGTCCTGCTGCGCGTAATCGCGGTAGAGACCCATGGCCACCTTCTCTTTGCTGACGGCTGCCTCGACCGCCTGATCGAGCAGTCGGAAAAGCTGAACCGTGGTGCCGCTGCCGGTGCTGATC
Source organism: Sumerlaeia bacterium (assembly GCA_040219255.1). Classification (GTDB taxonomy): domain Bacteria; phylum Sumerlaeota; class Sumerlaeia; order SLMS01; family JAHLLQ01; genus JAVJSW01. Next base: position 217,888 of record JAVJSW010000042.1, on the reverse strand, counting down.
TGGTTGGCGTGCTCGGCCACCTGGCGGGCGAGACCCTGGCCCACGAGTCGAAGCAATTCGGTGCGGGCGGCCAGGGGGAATTCCTCGATGGCCCGCAGCACCGCCGCCGTCGCGTCGACAAAATCCAGCGTCACTTTCAATTGGCCGGCGCGGTCGATCACGTCCCGTGCCAAGGCGGCGGCCTGATCGTTGAAATCCAGCCGGATCATGCCCTGCATCAGGTGGATGTCCTTGAGCACGGGGAAGAAAGGGTCTGGGGCTCCCTTGCCCAGTTTCTGCATCGCGGCGGCGAAATCCGGATAGCTCTGTCGCAGGGCGAAGGCGCGCCGGTCGAACTTGAGCCGGCCCAGCCCATCCTGGACGACCTCGATCAGCCGCGTCACGACGACCAATTCCTCGCTCGTGAGGAGCGCCTGGTCCGTCATCGCCTGGCGCAGCAGTTCGATCATGCGCGGCACGTCCGCTTCGGTGTAGGCGGCGGTCAGGTTTTCCGCCAGCGTGTGAGCCGGTCCGGTGCTGAAGCGGCCGCCGCTGGGGTAGAAGCGCGAGGCGTTGTCGGCGGTCAGCAGCGCCGCCGGGTTGTCGTTCTTCTCTCGTTCGACCAGAGAGTCCTCCAGCGTCTTCAACTCGCGCTTGTCCGAGGGGGGAAGCTCCTCCACCGAGCGCCGGTAGCGGTCGAGCATGTCGGTTGCCAGTTGGGGCGAATGCTCGTAGGCGTGGGCGGCGAAGAGCGCGATCCAGGCCAGCAGGGCCGGATTTCCGTTCGCGCCCTCGTTGGCTTCGTTGAACAGGTGGCCAGCTCGCTCCGACTCTCCGAGGGACCGGGCGTATCCACGGGCCACCGTGGCCTTGAGCACCGGCGAAAGAACCGGATGGTCGAGGGGAAGGCTGGCGAGGAGAACGCGCAGATTTTCCATCGCAGCACCTAGGTCGCGGCGCGTTTCTTCGTCCGCCGTGTTTTCCGAGAGACTCTTGTCCAGGAACAGCCGGGTGCGCAGGAAGTTCGGAATTTCTTCCAGGGAAAGGCCTTCGTTCGTGATGCGTTTCTGGAACGCTTCACGAAGGCGCGCCAGTTCGCGGACGTCGCGGTTCTGCCGCAGGATTTCGCGCCAGAGCAGCCAGCGGCTCTTCATCGACAGGCGTTCCTCGGCCTGCTTCAGGTTCGGCGCCGTTTTCGCGACCCAGCCGTCGATGTCTTCCGGCGGAAGTCCGCGCCCATCCAGAATACGCATCGCCAATTGGGTGGGCAGCGGGTCGTCTGCGGCGGGCTGGGACTTGCGCGGCTGGATCAGCGTCCGCCAGGTGCGGAGCAAGTCCGTCTCGGCCTGAGGGTCTTCCTCGGCGAGCCAAAGCGCCTGCACACAGCAGATGGCCGCCTCCGCCTGCTTGCCGGCGCTGCGTTTGATCGCCAGCAATTCCCGCCAACCCTCCAGCGTCTGGCCTTCCTGAATCAGATGGCGCTCCGCCGCGGCCTCCGCCGAGTCCATTTCCGTTTCCACCGGGATGTCACGGGGCAACTCGGGCAGCCTGGCATTGTCCGCTCTCGGGCCATTTGCCGGTACCAGTTTCCCATCTTCCTCCGGCTCTTCTTCCGCAACGCTGTCCTGCTTGACGGCTCGAGGCTTGGGCCGTTCGAGACCGCCGGCGGGCGGCGACGTGGCGTAGTGCCCGATGTCGAAGACGCTCGCCCCCACGACTTCTTCCAAAGCCTGCTGATGCTCGGTGGCGAGGTAATCGATCAAGCGGTCGAAGGGCTCGAACGATTCCTCGCGAACCCGCGCGACGCGGGGCATCCCGCCGTCGCCTTCCGCCGGCAGCAAAAGTGTCAGAACCCCCGGCCTCAGTTCGAAGAGGGGCCGGTAGGCGTCGCGCCGCAGTTGAGGCTGCAAATTCGAACCGGCCGGCAGGAGCAAGTTTTTGAACCCCTTGTAGCTGGCCAGCGCCATGCCACCGAAATCGAGGAATTTGCGGTTCGCTCCGCCTTTCTCGACGCGCTCGCGAAGAAAGAAGACGGGATCGCCACCATCCGTGCGATGGATGCTCAGTTGAATATTCGCGATGTCCTCCTGGTCCGTGCCGGCCAGAAGCCGTTCAAGCCGGGGCAAGTCGCCCGGCCCCAACATCCACAGTTCCGGTTCGTCCCGCTTGGCCTTCTTCTCAAGCCGCAGCGGCACGGGAAAGCGCAGGGCGCGGGCGTCGTCCTGGCGCCAGTTCGGCGTGGGCGACAGTGCCAATTCGAAGGCCATGGCATCGTAAATGTCCAGCCATCGGGGAGGGACGATCGCCAGGTGCGAACCGTCCGCCAGAAACACTGTCCAGGATTGATCCCGTGGCATTCGCGACAGGCGCCACAGGTCCGCCAGTGGATGATCGTAACCCCAAGGTAGGTAAAGGTCTTCCGCCTGGGGGTGATAGACCTCCACATCGCCCGGGTGATCCTCGCGGTATTGTTGGACAAGAAAATACGAGGGTCCTTCGACGCGCAGCAGCAGGGCCGACTCTTCATCGGCACCGGAAACCCGCGCATACCGCATCCGATCGTTGCCCAGACGCAGGCTGTCGCGCACTAGGTCGGCCAGCAAATCGTCCCGCCGCAACCAGAACAGCGTGAAGCCGATATCGACTGGCTCGCCTCGCCAGGGCGACAAGGCCACCATTTCCAGCAGCGTATGGCCGGTCTCGGCCCCGAGGACGCGAAAGGGCTGATCGGCGCCGGTGGCGGGCTCTTTCCACTGACCCGCCCCGTCGGCTTCGATGTCGGCTTCGACCTGTCGGGCGCTGATCGTTTCCAGGGTTTTTTGAGAAGGCGCATAGCCGATCAGGCCCAGCAGCACAATCTGGGGCCGGTTGGCGGCTCGCAGCCGCAACAGCGTGTAGCCCCGAGTGCTTTGGGCGCCGCTGCCCTGCACCCGCACGAAATCGCAGAAGGCGAGCGGGTCCTCGAAGAGCAGCATCTTGCGCCGCGTAGTGGATTGTTGACCGAGCAAAGCTGAAAGCATCATCCGAGAATGTCCGGTGCTCACGAAACGGTTAGCGTCCGGCCCCCTGGGTCTGGCCCTGAGGCGGCTCCTCTTCCTGGCGGTTGGGGGCCTGCGGGGCGGTTTGGGGCTCGACGCGGGAAACCTTCACCTCGCCCACTTCGTCTTCCTTCAGGATGCCTTTGCCCAGCAACTTCTCCACAACGTTGCGATGGTCGCGCTCGTGCTCGATTGGCAGCGCGTCGGGCTCCGACTCCAGGTCGATGTAGATATCCTTCTTCCCAGACTTCAGATTGTATACGAGGCGGATGGTGATTTCGGCCACGAGTTGGAAGCTCCCCGGCGGTTTGGTGTCAGACGCCGGGTTACAATCAGGGACAATGGCGATCAGGGCGAGGCTTTTCCGCCCCTGCGGCGGGAAAAACGCCCCTCTAGCCGTTGGTCCCCGAAACAGCCTGGGGCGTGAATTGAGGCCGGACTTCCATTCTCGGGTCGTCGTCCACACGGTAGTGCGTTCCGCGGCTGGTGCGATTGCGCAGCGCCTGATGCGTGATCGCGATAGCCGCCTGGGCGCCGTTGCGCAGGCCGATCAACTCGTCCGTCAATTCCGCGCGACGATAGAAGGTTTCGATGTCGAACTGCAACCCCCGCAGGATCTTCAGCGCCCGGTTCATGCGCCGAGTCGTCCGCACCAGACCGACATAGTTCCACATCGTCTGGCGGATCGTCATCCAATCCTGCTGGATCAAGGCGGGGTCCACCTCTTCCCGCTCGAGACGCCAGGGGAGGATCTCGGCGATCGGCGGAACGGGGTTTTCCGCGCGGCATCCCGCCACGCTCTGGCCAGCCCGCCATCCCCACACAAGCCCTTCGAGGAGCGACGTGCTGGCCAAGCGATTGGCGCCGTGAACGCCGGTGCAGGTCACTTCGCCCGCGGCCCGCAGACCGGTGACGTTGGTGCGGCCCTCCAGGTCCACGCTGACCCCGCCGCAGGCGTAATGCGCCGCCGGGACGACGGGGATTGGATCCTTGCCCAGGTCCAGCCCCCAATCCTTGAGAAACGCTGTGATTTTCGGAAAGCGGTCGTGCAGCCACGCCGTGTCGCGGTGGGTGATGTCGAGGTACATACAGGGTTCGCCGCGGCGCAGCATTTCCTCGTGGATGCCTCGCGCCACCACATCGCGCGGCGCCAGCGCGGCGAGTTCATGGTACTTCGGCATGAACTCGTGCCCGTCGCCGTCGATCAGCCGCGCGCCCTCGCCGCGCAGCGCCTCTGTCAGCAAATAGCGCGGCGCCAACTGATGATAGAAAGCCGTCGGGTGGAACTGGACGTACTCCAATTGAATCACCCGCGCCCCGGCGCGATAGGCCATCGCCAGACCGTCGCCCCGCGACAGCCTCGGGTTTGTCGTGTGCAGGAACACCTGGCCCAGCCCCCCCGTCGCCAGCAGCGTTTCCCCCGCGACCCAGGGCTCCACCTCGCCCGTGGTCTGATCCAGAATGTAGGCGCCAAGGCAACGGGGGCGGCCATAGATGTCCGTCGGCGATTCCGTATGATACCCGCGCAAAATCAGATCGACCGACGTGGCGTTCGTCAGAACCCGCACGCCGCCGGTGGCGGTGACTTCCTGGCCCAGGTGACGCGCGATGGCGGTACCGGTGTAATCGCCCACATGCAGAATGCGCGGCACGCTGTGGGCGGCTTCTTCCGTGCGATGGGGCTCGCCCGCTTCGTCCGCGTCGAACGGCGTCGCGCAGCGGTCGATCAGGATGCTCTTCACCAGCTTCGGCCCCAACTCGGCCAGCTGACGCACCGCTGGCTCCCAGCAAATTCCCGCCCCCGCGTCGTGAATGTCGCGGGCCAGCAGATCGGGCGAGTCCCCCACGCCCGTGTACACGATCCCGCCCTGGGCCCACGCCGTGTTCGATCCCTCCTTCACCGCCTTGGAATTGGTCACCACGGTGACGTCCAACCCGGCGTCCGCCGCGGCCAGAGCCGCCGCGCAGCCGGCGATTCCGCCGCCGATGATGAGGAGATCGGTTGTGGGCATGGTTTTCCCTCGGCCAAAGGATTGATCGTCAACGCAAGCGCAATCGCCTCCACAGCGGCAAGCGGTTCGTTCTCCAACTAAAAAGTAACCGCCGGACATGGGCGACATCCAGCGGCTTCTCGCGCGTTTCTCAGGCGTCAGCGCCGAGGATCAACCGACCGTCTCTTCGATGGAGGAAGCGGAACCGGCCCCAACCTGCCGCGCCGCCTTCGCCGCCGCCCCGATGAAATCCCGGAACAGCGGATGGGGCTTGAGAGGCCTGCTCTGGAATTCCGGGTGGAACTGACACCCCACGTACCACGGATGGTCCGCCAGCTCGACAATCTCGACCAGGTCCGTTTCGTCGAACACGCCGGCCACGCGCATGCCATGCTCTTCCATCTGGGCGCGGTATTTGTTGTTCACTTCATAGCGATGGCGGTGGCGTTCGCGGATTTCCTGTTTGCCATAGGACGCGCGCACCTTGGTGCCCTCGCGAAGTTTGCACGGATACGACCCCAGGCGCATCGTGCCGCCCAGGTCCAGCACCGCCTTCTGGCTGTTCATCAGGCCCACGATGGGGTACTCGGTGCCTTCGTCGAACTCCGTCGAATTCGCGCCCTCGAGCCCGCACACGTGACGCGCGAAGGCGATCAGCGCCACCTGCATCCCCAGGCAAATGCCGAAGAACGGCTTGCCCGTGCGGCGCGCATAGTCCGCCGCGGCCACTTTGCCTTCGATCCCGCGGGCGCCGAAACCGCCCGGAATCAAAATCGCGTCCACCTTGTCCAGCTCGTCGAACAGTTCCTGGCCCGCGCCGAGCCCGTCGCTGTCCACGCGCGTGATTTTCAGCTTCACGCCGTGGTGCGCCGCGCCGTGCGCCAGCGCCTCGTAGATGGACTTGTAGGAATCCTGCAGGTCCACATACTTGCCCACCACGCCGATGGTCACTTCCTCGGATGCGGACTTGATCCGATCCACCAGGGCCCGCCAGTCGTCCACCTTGGCGTCGTGCGTGATGATGCCCAGCTTCGTCACCACCCAATTGTCCAGCGCCTGATCGTGCAGCATCAGCGGCACCTCATAGATCACGTCCACGTTGCGGCTCTTGAAGACCGCCTGCTGCGAGGTGTTGCAGAACAGGGCGATTTTCTTGCGCTCCGCTTCCTTCATCGGGATTTCCGTGCGGCAGATGATCCCGTCCGGCTGGATGCCGATTTCGCGCAGCGCCTTCACGCTGTGCTGGGTCGGTTTCGTTTTCAGCTCGCCCGCCGCCGAGAGGTAAGGCAGCAGCGTCAGGTGCAGGAACAGACAGTTCTCGTGGCCGACGTCGTGGGGCACCTGGCGGATCGCCTCCAGGAACGGCTGGCTCTCGATATCGCCGACGGTGCCGCCGATTTCCACGATCAGGATGTCGCACTTCGTTTCGCGCGCCAGCTTGAAAATGCGGCTCTTGATTTCGTCCGTGATGTGCGGAATCACCTGCACCGTCGCGCCCAGATAATCGCCCCGGCGCTCCTTGCGGATCACCGAGTCATAAACCTGGCCGGTGGTGATGTTGTTCGTGCGGGTCGTTTCCTCGTGGGTGAAGCGCTCGTAATGGCCCAGGTCCAGGTCCGTCTCCGCGCCATCGACGGTCACGAAGACCTCGCCGTGCTGAAACGGGCTCATGGTCCCCGGATCGATATTCAGGTAGGGGTCGATTTTCATCATCGCCACCGTCAGACCCCGGGCGCGCAACAACGCCCCCAGACCCGCCGCCGCGATGCCCTTCCCCAGAGAGGAGGCGACGCCCCCCGTCACAAAAATCGTCTTAGTCGTCGTGGGCATAATCCCGCGAAGCGTCCTTTCGGTCCTGCGCCCGCACAAGGCAGGCGCGGCTGCGACGGCGCAGGGCCGTCAGTATGGGAGGATAGATGACCTCAGAAGGGTCCAGGAGTCAAGGGGGGTGGGGTGGGGAAAGTTGGCTGGCATACAGAAAAGCAAAGACTAGCACTTTATCGCCTGTTTCGCAAACTACCTATTCGTGAGAAAAGAATCTTGAAATTTCATGTATTCTCACTGGAGAGAGAGAGTCAAAAAAAACATGGTGCGGCTCAAGGTTGAAGTGCCATTTGATAGCGTTTTCCAAAATGATTGGTGCTTTATGTGACCGAAAGCCAAGAATTCTCACTTCCTCCTCAGTTGCAACTCGCGTCCACGATCTATCCCACGACTCGACAAAGTAGTCCTCGCCGATCTTGACTTTGAAAAAGGGAAGAGAAACTGGCGGGCATTCGAAGGTACCAACTGGCTGCCAGCGTCCAAGCTTGAGCAAAATGTCGAAGAAGTCTCCAAGTGCGACCACTTGAGCCATCGCCAGTTCCTCTGAGCTATCAATCCAAGGTTCCGACTTCAAGAGGTCGAACCCGGCCATGTAGTGAATGCGGACTTGAGTCTTGATGATCTGGCCGAAGCTGAACCTGTTCCCATCTAGGGGCATGGCAAAGACAAGTCCCGACTCAATCAGATTAATATCCATAGACCCATCCTGCAATCCGTTTAGAATCCTCCGTCGAAATCAAGCGGTAAAGATGTCGTCTTCGTTGATTTGGATCTCGAGCGAGCAGGCTATAATCAGGAAGTTATCGTTCCTTGACTCCAGCCGAAAGGCCTTGTCCGCCTCATTGCTAGCATATTCCTGGTATGCACTCGGCACTTCTTCGAGTTTTTGAATCCTCAATCCTCGAAGAAAACGAGGAAGGGAAACGAATTGGACCCCGAAAACGACGACATCGACATTGACTGCATCATCGTTTCGCTTTGGGCTTCGAATCAGTAAATGCCCATGTGAGACGTCATAATTCCACAGTTGAAACGTTCTATGAACATATTCTTCTGGAATTTCGACCTTGCTCACAATCAACACTCCCCCCTCACTCCGCCACCGCCCACGGCACCGGGTTCAAGAAGCTGAAGTTCGTTCCCAGCGGCGCCTGCTGCACGTCCGTCACGCGGCCGTCGTCGCAGAACACGACCAAGTCATACCCATCGTAAATCCCCACCAGGACGTAGTAGCCCTGCTGGCGGACTTTGTAGATATAAACCTTTTCGTCCTCGACGAATCCCGAATAGGCCGGGGTGCCGTATTGGCGGAGGAGTTCGCGCTCTTCCATGCCGCGGTTTGGGCCCGGCTGGAAGACTTTGCGGTTGTCGTAGATGCCGATGCAGCCGGCCAGCACCATCGCGGCGGCGGCCAGGAAAGCCAGTTTCGTCAGGGGTTTCGCGAGGCGGGCGGGGGAGAAGGGGGTCATGGGCGGGGTCCTGCGGTCGAGTAGATGGGGTCGTCGGGGCGGGCTTCCAGAGTCACCGGCCGCCACGAACCGTCGGCGTCGCGCACGATACTCATAACCCAGGCGGAGGGGGAAAGGAAAACCGTTTCGAAATACTGGCGGTCGCGGTGGCCGCGCGGATGGGCCCGCAGCCGCACCTCGAGTTGCAACTCCGCCCGGTCCTCCCAAAACAGCGAGTCGTCGCGAACGCGCAGCGTCAGGTTGTGGCGGTCGTGCGTCGCGTCGGTGCGGCGGACCAGAGCGATGAGAGCCTCTGGCGCCGCGCCCTCCATGCGGGCGAGGGCGTTGTTCTCCGGCGAGAAATCCCCCCGGAACGCCGGTTTCTCGACCTGGGCGTCGAGCGCCGCCGTGATGTCGTCCTGCAACCGCCGCACCTGGGCCCGGTTCGCGATGGCCGTGGGCGTCGGCGATGGGGTCGGCCGGGGCGTGGGCGTGGGCTCGGAAGTCGCCGTGGGGGAGGGCGATGGCGTTGGTTCGGGAGACGGCTCCGCCGTCTCCGCGGGAGCGGAAGATTCCGAGGTCGGTTCAGGCGTCGCGGTCGGCGTCGGAGTCACCGCCGGGGTCGCGGTGGGCGAGGGTGTGGGCGTTGCCCGGGGGGCTTTGATTACCGGGCCCTTGTCCACCATCAGCACCGGCCCTGGCTCGTCCGGCTTTGTGTCCGGCCTCAGAAAAGCCACCCAGGCCACCGCCGATCCCACCACGCAGAACAGCAGCGCCAGCACCCCCGCCACCAGCAGCGCCGGACCGGGCCGGCGCCGGATGGCGCCCGTCGCCTCGGCCAGGGCCACCGGGATCCCGGATGACGATCGCGATGCCGCCCCCTGCCCTGTGCCCTCCAGCAACACCGCGTAGGGCCGCCCCATCAATGGCGCCAGCGCCCGCTCGACCGCCGCCATGAAGTGCGACGCGTCCCGCGGCCGTTTCTGCGCCACCTTCTCCAGGGCGGTGCCGAACGCCTTGTCCAGTTCCTTGGAAAACAACGGGTTACGCACCGAAATCGGCACCGGCCGGTCGTGGACGTGGGCGTACAGTAGGTTCTGCACGCCGCCGTTCACGTCATAGGGCAGCTTGCCGCAAAGAACCCGGTACACCATCACGGCAAAGGCGTAGATGTCAGCCTGGGGTGTCACCTCGCCGCCCTGGATTTGCTCCGGCGCCATATAGGCCGGCGTGCCCATGGCCGAGGGAGTCGCCGTTTCAAAGGCACCCTCCATTTCCACCTTCGCGATGCCGAAATCCATGATCTTCGGGATGCGTTGCGGCATCGTGACCATGATGTTCTGGGGCTTGATGTCGCGGTGAATCACGCCGCGCTCGTGGGCGGCGTCGATGCCCTTGGCCACCTGCTTCAGCAAATCCACCACGGCAGCCACGGTCAGGCTGCGGTCTTGCAGTTCCAGGAACCGCGTCAGTTCCATGCCCTCCACGTACTCCATGGCGATGAAGCTTGGCTCGCCGGTGCTCTTGCCGATATAAACGTCGAAGATCTGGACGATGTTCTGGTGGACCAACTTGGCCATCGTCAGCGCTTCGCGCTCGAACCGGCCGAGGAAATCGGGATTCAGCAGCAGCGCCGGCTTCGGCACCTTTAGCGCCACCGTGCGCCGCAACCGATTCTGGCGTGCGCGATACACCGCCCCCATGGCGCCCATGCCGATCAATTCATCCACATCGTAGCGCTCATCGAGCGTCCGCCCCACCAGCGAGGGCAAATCGTAGCTATCCAGGTTCTTGTGCGTTTCGCCAGAGCCAAAAGGCACCGTGGCATCGGGATCGTGGTCGGTCATGGGGGGACGGGAAAATTCCGTGGAGCGGGTGTCGTCTCTGGGTGAGAGCGTCGCGAGGGCGCGGGTGTTCCTCAAGGGGGGATTTTTAGCGGGGGGGGGGAAGTGGGGAAGTCCCACTGCATCTCTCGCACCAAACAACAACAGCAATTTAGCGAATGCGTTATGACTCTATTCCAAACCGTTTTACGTTGACGCGTCAATGGGGGGGTAGGCGATTCACTCATTGAAAAACAAATCAGGCCACGATTCCAAAGTTGGCGCCTCCTCTATTGTACCTCTTCTCCGGATCGCCACCGAAGCGATCACGAAAGGCCACACCTTGAAGACCTACACGTCCCTCATCCCCATCGTTCTCCTCGCCCCCGCGTTCGTTTCGCTTCCCGTCCTCGAGGCGTATGCCTCCTGCAAATGTAGTAAGTCCGGCAGTGCCCAATGCGGCAAGTGCGAGACTGTGAGTCTTGAATATCCCAACTGCGAACTTGACGTAACCTACGCGGGCACGACGGGTCACGAATGCAACGGCGGCGCCGGGGCTTGCGAGACGATCGGCAAGGCGAAGTCGTGTACCCATATTTTGTTGTGCAAACTTGAAGTCAGTGAAGAAGATGAGACTTGTCAGCGCAAGGTACTTCTGAATGGCCACATTTCCTTGTCCTACAAAGCGTGCAAATCGTCGAGCTAAACTCAGATCCATACTCTGCAAATCACTGGCCGCTTTCACTTTTTCTATGAACGACTCCAGGCGCCATCCTTGGCAGCGGCCTGGAGGCTTCCAGTTTGGTACTCATCATGAAAACTTGCCTCATCCTGCTTGCTGGCCTGGCAATGTTCTGTATTCCCTCCGCCTTCGCTCAAGACGGCGAAACCGTCCTGTCCAACTACTTGGAGCGCTTCGACGAAAGGAAATTGGAATACTTAGCCATCGACTTCACCCTCGTAGGCGATCTCGGAATCGTCACCGATGTCAACCTGTCCATTAAAGAGGGCGGCGAGAGAATGTTTCGCCGTCGTATATGGACTCTTGAGGAAAACAACCGCGATGAAGCGCTCGAAATGGTCTCCTACTACGACGGAGAAAACACCTGGGATTTTATCGGGGAAGGTGGGTTGGATAGCGTCGTGGTTATTGAGAAGAAGGAACCGGACAATCTCAATTACACGGGAATTAGGACGTTGTCCGACTTCCTCGGATATAGGACAGTCAAGTCCGTTCGAGATAAATCGTATCTAGAAAAAGTGGAGCAGCCTAATCGAATGATCCGCTTGCAGTCAAAGAAATTCTCCCTCGCACAAATGTATTATTTCGATGAGGACTGGAAACTACCCGTTCGCTATCAGGGCGAAGCCAACGGAAACATCATCAAGGACTTCACTTTCGAAGATTGGGACGTCCTTCATAGAGATGGGGAAGAAATTTTTTTCCCGCGGCGCGTCACGTTCAAGTTTCTCGATTTCAAAGATTTGTCTCCGTCGTTCAGCGGCTCACTCACCGTCCTCGACTTCAAAGCCCTCCCCCCGGACACGATCCTCAAACCCGCCTTCGAAAAGGGCCGGGCCTACGAGGACTGGACTTCCGGGGAAGTGGTGCAGGGCGACTTCGGAACGCCCCCGTGGGAAATGCGCCGCGACGTCCACGAAATCGAGGAAGCCCTTGGCGACGCCGACCTCACCCTCGCCGCCGCGACACCCGACTTTGCCGCGCCCGCCGCGGAATCAGAAAGCCCAGCGCCCGCCCCCGAGGCCGCCGCCACCGCACAATCCCTGCCACAGCCCACCAGCGCTAAGCCCAAAAAAACCGCCCCCCTTCGCTGGCTCGCCCCCGTACTTCTCGCGGTCTTGGGGCTGATCGGCGGGTTGTATTTCCGGTCGGTCAGGAAAAGCTGACCGCGGCGCCTCCGCCGGGTGCCGAACCTTTGGCGGTACGCCTCTTGTTTCCTTCCGCTCCTAAGAAGTCCTGCGCGAAGGAGCGGAATTCACCATGAGTACCACCCACGATGTCACCTACCTGCTGGTCGGCGGCGGAATCGCCTGCGAACGGGCCGCCGAGTCCATCCGTGAAGAAGACCAGGAGGGAGCCGTCCTGCTCGTCTGCAAAGAAGACGAACTGCCCTACAGCAGGCCGCCACTCTCCAAGAAGTACATGCGCGGCCACAGCCGCGACCACGATATCGTGCGCTTCAAACCGCTCGAATTCTACGAAACGCACAACATCCAGTTCGTTCTCGGCACCTCCGTCACCGCCATGAATCTGGCGGGCAAGACCGCCATCCTCAGCGACGGCACCCGGGTCAATTACGATAAGGCCCTCGTCGCCACCGGCGGCCGCGCCAAGCCCTTCCCAGGCCCCGGCGCCACGCTCGAGGGCGTCTTCACCCTGCGCAGCGTCAAGGACTCCGAGCACATCCGCGACTTCGCCCATCGCGAGGGCGCCCGCCGAGCCGTCATCGTCGGCGGCGCCTACATCGGCTGCGAAATCGCCCACTCCCTCGCCGAGCACGACATCTCCACCAGCGTCATCTCTAACAAGGATCAGGTCCATCCGAAATTCCTGCGCAAGGAACTCGCCCACCGTGTCGCCGCCCACATGGAATCCCAGGGAACCCGCGTCATCACCGGCGAGAAGGTCACTTCCCTGGAAGGCAACGGCCGCGTCAGCCGCGTCATCACAGACCGCGGCCGCGAAATCCCCGCCGACATGGTGGTCGTCGCCATCGGCATCGAACCCAACACGGAACTCCTCGAGCAAGCCGGACTCGTGGCCGACAACGGCTTTCAGGTCGATGAATTCATGCGGTCCGTGGACAATCCGGACCTCTTCATCGCGGGCGACATCGCCAACTGGTACGACCCGCTCTTCGACACCCGCCGCCGCGTCGAGCACTGGGGCACCGCCGACGAACTCGGCTGCGCGGCGGGTCGGAACATGGCCCGTGCCGTCCTCAACCGCGACCTCGAACCCCACAACCACCTGACTTACATCTGGAGCGACCTCTTCGGCCTGCATTTCGACATGGCCGGAAACCACAAGAAATACGATGAAGTCGTGACGGCGGGCGATATGGAGGCCCTGAGGTGCTTGGACCTTTACTTTCAGGAAGGCCGCCTCATGGCCTATCTGGGCATCAATTGGGACGACGAAGACTTCAAGCCTCTCCAGGAAGCCATCCGCAACCGGGCCCACTTCCCGCCTGAGGAACGCCTCGCATTCGGCGCAGAAACCAGCTCCGTCCGCGACCGAATCGTGCAACACAGCGCCAATCGATAAGTCACATCGAGCCGCGCCGGTATCGAGCCGGATCCAATATCAATTCCAATACAAGATCAGAACAGTCTTTTCTTTTTCCTTGACCGTGTGATAACGCGAATGGACCGTCAGGATTCTCATTACTAGAGAAATCCTGCGTAACAAGGGGGGAGGCAGACATGCCTGTCCAACGTTCAACCCCGGCGCGACTCCTCGCCATCCTCTTTTCATGGTTCGTGATTTCCCCGGCGCCCGCCGCGGAAGTTTTCAAATTCTCTCTGCCCCAACCCGTCCCCTGCGAGGTCGGTGAAGAGTTCACGGTCGGCGTGATCCTGACCGAGAACACCCTGGGAGTGAACAATGTCTCACTGACAGTCAAGTACCTGCCCGGCGAATTCGAGTACGTGCGCACGGAGGGGGCTCCGGAATTCCTAAACCAAAGCGATGCAACCCTTGGCGCATCAGGCGGCTCGGAATTCGGTGAGTACGGCATCGCCTTCTCCCGCGACGTCATGACCTTCCCCGATCCGCTTCCCATCGAAACCGGACCGATCGCCAACGTGGTTTTCCGAACCAGGCGGGCTGACATCCAGAACACCCGCTTGATCGACGTTCGAGAAGGCAACATCACCGCCCTTCGCGGGGGAACGATCGCGACAAACGCGCGCTTCGACATCACGGAAACGGAAGTCATCACCTGCGGAGGCGGGGGAGAACTCGATCCCTGTCTCGTCTACAAAGCCGATTTCTCCGCCGATAATGTCTTCGAATGGTTCCCGACAGTTGGCGATGTGGGCGAACTCGACGGAACCGTTTCCAGCACCTCGGCGGAGGGCATCGGGCTCAACGCCAATGGCTCTTCGACTTGCTTCGGGTTCTGGGGATCGCCCACAATCAACGTTCCTCCTGGCACACGGATGGTTGTCACCTGGCGGATTCGAACACAGGGCTACGAGAACGACGACGCCCTCCTCGCTCCACAAGTCCGCCCACGCATCAATGAAGTCAAGTTTCGCCAGTCCCAAACGCTACCGGTCGAGAGCACCGCTTTTCCCTCACTCTCGCCGCCGGCGGACGGAACCCCCGCAACCTACCGAATGTACTGGAATCAGCCCCCCGATTCGGGGCAAATATTCCTTGCCTTCGATATGCTCAGCGTTTCGCCATTCGACGATACGAATGCCACGATGGAGTTGATGGATGTGGAGGTCCGCCTCCTTGACTGCACCGAATAGACGCGCCCCGTCTTCTCGTCTCCGCTCTCACCCCGCAGCCAGCCCCCTGCCGCCTCCCTCGGAAAAGGTTCCCCACTTATGAAAACTCTACCGCATCTGATTCTGTGCGCCATTGCATGCCTCTTCCTCTTTGCCACATCGCATGCCGCGAATTCGATCACATTCACACTCCAGGACCCCGTCCCTTGCGGCGCTGGCCAGGAGTTCCGCGTTGGGATCGCCGTCAGCGCCAACGACTTTCTTGCCAACAACATCGGCGTTTCCTTCGATTTTTCGACAGTTGACTTCGAGTTTCGCCGCCATGAAGTGGCGCCCGAATTCGCCGCCCAAAGCGACTCGATGGTCTTCGATGTCTCCGCCGATAGCGACGGCTTCTTGGAAGCGAGCTTCAACCGCGAAATCGACTCTCTGACCCCGAAGGCGATCGAGCCAGGCCCGATCATGAGCCTCGTCTTCCGCACCAACAAAGACAACATTCAAGGCGCCAAACTGGTCGAACCCGGAAATTTCGCGACGTTTATCCGCGCATTCACGGAAAACGCTCCCGGAACCTACATCAACGATGCCGGGATCAACGTGACTTGCCAAGGCGGCACAACAGACCCAACTCTCGTCTATCGAGCCCTCTTCGACAATGGAGACACGGATAACTGGATCGCCACCCAGGGCCCCCTCGGACCCTTCGACGGTCCCGTCTCCGGCACGACCAGCGATGGCATTACCCTGACCCCAGCTGGCTCCGTGTTCTGCTTCGGTTTCTGGTCCTCTCCCCCCATCGACGTCCCCGCCGGCGAACTCCTCGAGGTCAATTGGAGGTTCCGTACCAACGGCTATCTCAACGACGACCCCTTCGCCGCACCCCAGTTCCGTCCACGAATCAACGAAGGCCAGTTTCGCCAGGCCGCCACGCTCCCCATCGAGAGCGTTGGCACCCCATCGATCTCGCCCCCTGCCGACGGGAGGCCCGCGACTTACCACCTGATCTGGGAACAACCCGCGGACGCCAACCAACTGTTTCTGTCGTTCGATATCCTCAATTTCGACTCGTCCGACGACGCCAATGCGGTGATCGAACTGCTGGATGTCGAGGTCCGGCGCCTCGATATTGAGTAGCGAGACGCATCGCGAGGCGCTCGACGGTCAACTCAACTTCCCCCTGCGGCCCCTCCACGCAAATTCGGCGTCGGGGGGACTTTCCGTTCCCTGTGGGGGCGGCTTGTCTCCAGCCCGGCTCCGGCACAAATCCCGTCGTTTATAAAAACCCTGATCCCAATCCCATTTTTCCCGTGGCGTCGCCAGGCCGCTTCCCCCCAAAAGGACCTCCCCCCAGAAAACGGCCACGGCGCCCTTGGGAGGAATAGTCCCCTCGGATCGAGATAGCAAACGATGACGACTGTGAACGAAGAGCGGCAAACCCGCACCGACGACCTCACGATGGATACCATCGTGTCGCTCTGCAAGCGGCGCGGTATCATTTTCCCCGGCTCGGAAATCTACGGCGGGCTCCAGGGCACCTTCGACTACGGTCCCATCGGCGCCCTCCTCAAACGCAACGTCAAGGACGCCTGGTGGCGCGCCATGGTGCAGGAGCGCTTCGACGTCGAAGGTATCGACGCCGCCCTCCTTATGAACCCCCGCGCCTGGGAAGCCAGCGGCCACGTCGAAAACTTCAGCGATCCCCTCGCCGACACCCTCGGGCCGTCCAAGAAGCGCTACCGCGCCGACCACGTCGAAGAAACCGACGCCACCCGCTACCAAATCATCGATGTCACCGACGCCGACAATCCGGTCACCATTCCCAACGCCGAAATTTGGGCCGACACCAAAAAGAAAGCGAAGCAGTTCTACAAGGACTGGTGGGAAAAAGCTCTCAATCTGCAAGACAAGCGGGTCAAAATCGAGGAAGTGGAAGGCTCCACCACCCGAGGCAAGTTCAGCCCCGACGACGGCGGCCGCCTCACCGAACCCCGCCAATTCAACCTCATGCTCTCCACCATTGTCGGCCCCGTTGAAGAACGCGGCGCCCGCGTTTACCTTCGCCCCGAAACCGCCCAGGGCATCTTCGTCAACTTCGGCAACGTCCAGGCCACCGCCCGCCGCAAGCTGCCCTTTGGCATCGCCCAGCAGGGCAAGAGCTTCCGCAATGAAATCACTCCGCGTAACTTTATCTTCCGCACCCGCGAGTTCGAGCAGATGGAGCTGGAGTTCTTCTGCAAACCCGCCGAGTTCTGCCAGGACGGCGAGCGCAAGGACATGGAGTGGTACGAGTACTGGTTCGCCGAGCGCTATAACTGGTACACGCGCTATGGCATCGATCCGCGAAATCTTCGGCTGCGGCACCACGACGACGATGAATTGGCCCACTATTCCGGCGCCTGCTGCGACGTCGAGTACCTCTTCCCCATCGGTTGGCAGGAACTCGAAGGCATCGCCCATCGCGGCAACTACGACCTCTCCCGCCACATGGAATTCAGCGGCAAGGACCTGCGCTACTTCGATCCCGCCAAAGAAACCCACTACACACCGTACGTCATCGAACCGTCCGCTGGCGCGGATCGTGCAACGCTTGCCTTCCTGTGCGACGCCTATCGCGAAGAAGAAGTCAAAGAACGCAAACGCATCGTCCTTGCTCTTCATCCCGATTTGGCCCCCATCAAGGCCGCCGTTCTGCCCCTCCTCGCCAATCGGCCGGATCTGGTTGAGATGGCACAGAAAATCACCCTCGATCTGAAGAGGAACATGACCGCCGTATACGACGACACCGGAGCCATCGGGAAGCTCTACCGCCGCCAGGATGAGATCGGGACTCCTTTCTGCATCACGGTGGACGTCGAGTCTCTGACTGATCAAAAAGTGACAGTCCGCGAACGCGACACCATGGAGCAAGAGCGCGTCCCCGCCGAACAAGTCGTCTCCATCGTGAAGCGCCGACTTTCCGGCCAGAGCGAAATTTAGCGGTTTACCACGCGATACTGGTGACCCTCTGTGGGGGAAAACTGACACCCGAACGTGACATATTGAAAAAAAGGGGTGGATTCGGACTGCGGGACGTCGTAGTATTCGTCTGTTAGTAGTCATCATTGGACACAAGTACCCCTCCTAATCTTTACGACGAAGGAATACAAAATCGTGAAAATCCAGAGCTTTGCAAAATTCTTCGCCTTCTCCGCCGTCAGCCTTTTGCTGGCCGTCGCCCTGCCCCAGAAGGAAGCCTTCGGTCAGGCCGCCCAGGCCGATACCGACGCCACCCTGGGCGACTTCATCGTGAGCCCCCAACCCGTTGTCGCCGGCTCCCCCTCCACCGTCACCGTCCGCGTCCGTAACAACGGCGCCGGCAACGACCTTCGCTTCCTGCAGAACCCAGGCAACTCGAACGGTACCGCTCCCTCCGGCCTCCGCGTGACGCTCCCCACATCAGACTCCACGGGCACCAGCCTCTTCGCCTCCGGTCCTCCCGGGCTCTTCTACGTGAATGGGAGCTTCTTCAGCGACCCCGATCCCCTGATCGGTGGCTTCACCCTTCAGTCCACGTCGAATTCCAGCTTCTTCAAGCCCAACGCCATCAATCTGGACATCGGTCGCAATTTCCCCGCAGTCTCCGACATCCCCCAGGGCGAATTCCGCACCTTCACCTTTCAGGTCGTCGTCAACAATACGGCCAGCCCCGGCGGCTTCTACTCCGGCGCCCTTTACACCAACATCCTCTTTGAGTTCTTCCAGAACCCCGGCGACCCCGGCACGCTCAGCAGTAACCAGCGCACGAACCTCTTCCAGAGCGTGCTGGCGGTGGAGTTGAACAGCTTCGAAGCCACCACCTACTCGCGCCGCAGTCCTGTCCAGATCACCTGGACCACCGAAACGGAAACCGACAACCTCGGCTTTGACCTCTATCGCGTCTCCGGCAGCATCGGCGACGAGCCTGTCGTGACCAAGCTGAACGACAGCCTGATCCCCGCCAAGAGCCCCCAGGGCGCGTCTTACTCCTTCATCGACTCCCTGCCCCTCATGGCCGACAACACCCGCACCTATGTGCTGGTCGACATCGACACGAACGGCAAAGAAACCACCCACGGCCCTGTGGAAGTTTCCATCACTCCTCGTCCCCGCCAGCGTCCCAGCGGCGAGCGCCAAGTCATCCGTCCCATCGTCGGCCGCTAACCCAGCCGCGTCGAGACCATTGATCGAGACAGACAATTTGAAAACCTGCGGGGTCATCCTTTGGCACCGCGGTTTTTTGCTTTAATCTGTCCGAGTCCTTGGCCTCTCAGATCGTCAACTTGCTCCGGGCATCCTCCGTCAACTCCCGGAATTCCGTGGCCATCTCCTCCGCCGCCCGCCGGCGCAGATCGCTGCGGAGAGCCACGCTGGCCATCATCCGGACGACATCCTCCGCGTCGCGCAGGCTGACATATTCCTCTTCGATGCGGCCGTTCTCGCGGTTCATGTTGTGGTAATTGCCGAGCGGCAAACACACGCCGCCGCTGCGCCAACCCGCGTGATTGAAAACGCTTGCTTCACAGGTCCCGCCGTCCATGAGAGCACGGACCAGAGGACGGCAGCCCAAATCTTCGGCGATGGCCTCGCCTACCTGGCCGAACGCCAGGGTGATCCCCGGATCGAATATCGTGCGCCGGTCGCCCACGCGCAGCACCGCCCCGTCGCCCACCGCCACATGAGGCCGCGCGCTCGAGGTTTCCACGCTGATGACCCAGGCCTCCCTCGGCAGCAGGCGCGGGGCTTCCGCCTCCTCCTCGCAAAGCAGCAACGCTCCCCGGAAGCCCGCCTCTTCCGCCCGGGTGAACACCGCGATAAGGTCCACCGGCTCCTGGCTTTCTCGTGCCAAGGCCAGTGCCGCCAGGATCGCCGCGCAGCCTCCCAAATCATCCACCGCCCGCCCCCAGAGCCGGTCGCCATCGATTCGAATCGGCTCCAAGTCGAACATTCCCAGGACCGCGCCCTCGGCGGGCGACTCGGCTTCGATCACAATCCGCCGCTCCCGACCGGGCCAGTTGCGTTCGCCAACTTCGGAAATCTGGCCACGAATCCCCGCATCGTCGGGACTTCGGAACAAACGGACCGCCGCTCCCTTCAGGAACTCCGGCGTCACAAAGCCTTCGAACCGCGCCTGAACGCGGCAGCCGTCAACGGTTTCGACGAACACCCCGGGATGATCCAAGTGGGCCACGTAGGCCACGGGCGCCAAGCCGGTCTCGCCGCGGCGCAGGCGCGCGACAATGTTTCCCCAGCGATCCTCCGCCACCTCAACATCGCTCCAGGACCGCAGAATCTCTAGCAGCGCCCGGCTCATCCATTGCTCGCGATAGGGAGCGGTCGGTATGGCGAACAAAATCTGTGCAATTTCAAGGAAGGTCATTTTCTTTATCCGTGGGTGCGAGATTGGCCTTCCGTCAGCGGGCCCCATTGACCCGGCGCTGAAATGAGCGCGCCGCATCCCGAAGCCGCCTGGCCCCGGATGTGGATGGCCTGGCAACGCAGGTGCAGATCGTAGAATTCGAACGGGTTCTCTGGACTCAAGGCTGCATTGAGCAGGTACCGCCCCGGCAACGCCGCGAATCGCTCGATTTTCAGCGCGACCTCATAGAGGCCGGGCTTTAGGTCCCGCAGTGGCAACCCCTGCAGTTTCGAGGAATTGTACCCGAGCCGGATGCCTCGCTGGCCTGAATAGGCCATGCTCACGGACAGGTAGGGGAGCGTCTCGTTGACCCGAACGGTCAGGCGGAAAGTGATCGGCTCGTCCGCTTCGAAGTGCTTGCGCGCCCTGCCGTCCGGCCCCAGGGCCTCTAGTTTTTCGATGGACGCGGGCTTGCGCGCCGCCCCCATCCGGCCCGAGGAAAGAATGGTCGCGCTCCGGACCCGCATCGCTTCGTTGTCGGTTTCCAACTCGCCGCCCTCGACGTGCTGGCCGCCGCCCACTTGCGCCTCCAGGTAACGCTCCAGGACCTCGTCCGTCGTACCGAGGGCCCTCATTTCGCCCGCCTCGATCCACAGCGCTTTCTCCGCCGCCAGCTCGATATGCTCGGGACTGTGGCTGACAAAAAGAATCGTCTTCCCGCGCCGTTTCAAGTCGCTGATCTTCTGTAAACACTTGAGTTGAAACGCCGCGTCGCCGACCGCCAGGACTTCGTCGACCAGCAGGACCTCCGCCTCGGAAAACACAGCCAGGGCGAACCCCAGCCGAACCGTCATGCCGCTCGAGTAGCGCTTCATCGGGGTGTGGATAAAGGGCCCGATGTCGGCGAAATCCAGAATGTCGTCCAGTCGCCCCAGAATCTCACCGCGCTTCATGCCGAGGATCTGGCCTTGCAGGAAAATGTTTTCCATGCCCGTCAGCTCCGGCTGGAATCCGGCACCCAATTCCAACAGCGCCGCCACCGTGCCGTTCACTTCCAGGCTTCCCGAAGTGGGCTCGCTGATGCCGCTGATCAGCTTGAGAAGAGTGGACTTGCCCGAACCGTTACCCCCGATAATGGCGAGGCTTTGACCGGGCTCCAGAGAGAAACTCAGCCCCTTGAGCGCGTTGTGGCTGGCTCGCTCACCGCGCATGAACGCCCCCTTCAGGATCATCTCCTTGAGGGAGGAGGCGCTGTGGGTCGAGATTTCGAACGTCTTGGTGAGGTTCTCGGCGCGAAGCGCGAAGGCGGGTCGGGGCGGGCTCATGCGCCCAGTTGTAGGGCTAGTGCCCCGCCGTGGCAACTCCTGAGCGTCATCCCTGCTGATTGAATGAAACCATGAAGTCGTAGATTTCCCGCGGAGTGGTCGTGCGCGGATTGTAGATCAGGTGCCGGGGGTCGCGGCCCTGCTTGTAGGTCACCAGACTCGGCACGCGATAGACGCCCAGCTCGCGGGCCAGGTTTCCCGCTCCCGGCTCGTTCACGTTCAGGAAGAACACCGGCTTGCCGCTCAGCAGCGGCGTCGCGTCCGAGTGCAACAAATAGCTTTGTTCGAACACGCGGCAGGTCGTCATGTCGCCGCGCCGCACGTAAATCATAGCGCTGCCCTCATAGCGAACCGCTTCCTGCATGGCCAGAGGGCTGTAACGCTTCCAGACCACCTTGCCCAGGGTCACTTCCTGCTCCCTCGGCTCGTTCTCTTCGCCCTCGACGGGCCGGGACACGGCGATCATTTCTTCTGGCAGATGATTGCGCGAACCGGGCGTATTGAAGGTCTGCGGAGGACCTTCGATATCCGCGAGGGACCAATCCGAGCTTTGGTTCGTGTCCACTCCGTCGGAAACGCGCGTCGCCCCGGCGGCGATATAAATCCGGTCCGGTCCGACCGTGGGGGCCCCGAAAAACGGCTGCGCTTCGGTGGTGCCCAGAAGCGCCACCGAGTCGTAAATCTGGCTGTTCAATGGCGTATCGAGGGGAACGACCGTGCCAATATCGGGCGCCACCTGGGTCGGCATCAGCGCCACCGTGATCGGATCGTTTACGATGTTCGTCTTGTTGGGCCACATCAATCCGGGCTTCACGTTGTACTCCTGCGCAGTCCGCTCGTTCGCCAGGAGAAAGAACCCGTTGCGGTCCGAGACGGCTCCCGCCGGCAGGTCCGCCCGCCAGATCACCTCGCCCGGTTTGGGCAGATTCGGGTCGCGGACCTGGCTTTCGACGATCACCACGCTCAGGCCCGCCAGTTCCATCGCGGGGCGCTTCGTGTACAGCTCGATGAATTCCAGCTCCGGATTGCCTCCCCGGCTATCCGGGACCACTTCGTTCAGTACGACCGAACCCTTTGGTGGCAAAGACCACACGACCGTCCAGCTCAGCGAGCAAATGGCAATCCCCAACAAGCTTCTTTTCCACGTCATTGTTCCGTTCATCCGTCCTCGTCTCCTTCGCATGACCGGCGAGTCTTGAGTGCCCACGTTGGGAACCAGGCTGAACCAGCCCAATTCGCCCACTATTCGGACCTAGTCAATTGCATATGAGAAAGACGTATGAACCAACAAGTACATTCTTTGGGGGGCATCAAAAAGCTACTGGGATTCGGAACGTTACGAATAGCCGATCGCCACCGCCACGGTCAGCGCCACACAGGCGAAAGTCGCTAAAATCAGCTCTAAAGGAAGGATCCAACGGGCCCACTTGCTCCACGGAATCTCCGCGATCCCCAGCACCGTCATCGTCACCGCGCTCGTTGGTATAATCATGTTTCCGAAGCCATCCCCGAACTGAAAAGCCAGCACCGCGATCTGACGATTCACCCCGATCGTATCACCCAAGGGAGCCATGATCGGCATCGTCATCGCCGCCTGTCCGCTTCCCGACGGGACGAAGAAATTTAGAGCAGTCTGAAAGACGAACATCAGGCACGCCGCCAGCGCGTTGTGCATATCTCCCATGCCAGTGGCGATGGCGTTGAGGATCGTATCCATAACCATCTCTGATTCCAACACCTGCACGATACCCGCCGCGAAGGCCACGATCAGGGCAGCTCCGGCCAGATCGGCGGCGCCCCGCGTGAAGCAATCCGCCGCTTTCTCCATGGTCATTCGCCCAACCAGCGCGGCCAGAATCCCCGCCGCCAGGAACACACCCGAGAGTTCCGTCAGGTACCAGTCCCAAATCTTCACGCCGAACGGGATGGAGATCACCGCCGCCATCAGAACAAAGCAAACGGCCGCATCCCGCCCTCCGAACCGGGTATGGGCTTCCTGCTCCTCCCCGCCCATGAACTTCACTCGCAGCCGTTTGTCCGACTCGAAGGCCGGCGAGAGGGACGGGTTCTTCTTCACCTTCATCGCCCAGCGCATCGTGTATGCCACGCCAATCAGCGTCACCAGACACCAGACCACCACGCGGAATTCCATGCCGCTGAACACCTTGATCTCCGCGATGCCTTGCGCCACGCCGATGGTGAACGGATTGAGAAACGCGCCCGCGAAGCCCAAACCCGCCGCCACGAAGCTCATACACAACCCCGTGATCGAGTCGTAGCCCAGCCGCAGCGCCAACGGGATCGTCACGAGAACGAACGGAATGACCTCTTCGCTCATGCCGAAAATCGCCCCGCCCAGGCTGAACATTATCATGCAGGCCGGGATAACCAGCAAGTCTCCGCCGCCCTCACTCAGCTTCGCAACCGCCGCCCGCAGCGCCGCGTCGATGGCACCGGTTCCCAGGATGATCCCGAAGGCGCCGCCGATGATCAGAATGAACGCGATCACGCTCGCCTTATCCTGAAATCCCCGGATCGGCGCCGTCACCACCTGACTGACGATATGAATGGTTCCCGCGGCGAAACCCCGCTCCTCGCGCTCGACGCGCTGATAGCTGTTCGGCACCACCACGGTGCGCGTGCCTGTGTTCTGTACGGTAATCAGGACGACCGTTCCCGAACCTGGCACGTCGTCCCCGGCCAACAACTCGCCCGTCGCTTTCTTGACCACGCCTTCCGCGGCCGAAGTGGCGTCGCCGTGCTCTTCGACAAGCTCCGCGACCGTTTCGCCCTCGCTGGCGGCGGCCTCGATGATCCGGCTGCCCTTTTCCGTCACTTTTCTTTCGGCGCGTTCGAATTGCCCCGCCGGCAGGAACGGCGAAATCAACGCCGCCGCCAGCAGAATAACCCCGATAATGGCCAGCGTCGGCGGCATTTTCAGGCCTCCGCCGCGGTCTTCCTGTCGGGCCGGTTTCCCGGGATGGGGGGCATTTGTCCCGGCGTCTTCGAGTGTCCGTTGTTTATCGTCTGGATGCGGTTGCGTCATGATGCGGCAGGCTCCTGTTCGCTAAGAAGCGCGCCAGTGACCGAGGCGCGCTTTCGTGGAAAGTGTTGGGATTTTTTAGCGGAATGGGGGGGCGGTATGCCTCAGCCCGCCTCGCCCGCGGCGGCTTCCGTGGCGGTCTCCGTCGTCAGGCGCTTCGCCTCGGCTTCGGCGCCCTCCTTCGGCACGATATCGAGGAGGATATTCAGCGCGCTGATCGACTCGTCCGTCCCGCTAGTCAGGAACTGCGTTCGATCGTCCTCGCGGAGGTGGAACTCGAAGAAGTCGGATGTCACCGTGATCTTGTCCGCCGGGTACTTGGCCAGCATCACGATGAACTCTTGGAGCTTGTAATCGTCGAAGGCGCCGTCCATCGGCGCGATGGTGGCCATGCCGTTCTCCAGGGCGGCCAAAGTCTCGCGGCCCTCCGCCGGGACGATCGTGATGTCGCCCGTGTTGGCGTTCACGATTTCGTTCGGGCCCAGGAGCGAAACCCGCAAACCCTTACGCGCCAGACCCTCGCGCGCCGCCGAAGCGCGGTCGATGAGCAGCAGGGCCTGGTCGTGCAGAGGCTGGATGCGGTCTTGAGCCAGGTCCACATGGATGCCCTTCTTGTATTCCACGCCAAAGCCCAGCTCCTTGTCCGTCGCCTCGAGGGCGGCGATCAGGCGGCCGAAGCGGCCACGCTGCAGGAAATGCTGGCCCGTCAGGCCGTAGGGGAAAAAGCCCATGCCCTGACCAATGCCGACGCCCCGGTCGGGCGCCTCGCTCTGGCCGATCAGCAGCGCCTCCTCGCTGTCGCCCCAGCGCAGCATCGGATCCGACATCATCGCCGCTCCGGCGCTGCTGCCGGCGATCACGCCGCCCTTGTCCAGTACCGCCTTCACCGCCCGATAGCCCGGGGTGTCCTGGCCGTTCGTGCGGAAAGCCGCCGTGATGCGGCTTTGGTCGCCGCCGGTGAAGAAGAGGACTTGCTTGTCAGCGATCTTCGAGACGTATTCATTCTCGGAGGCCCGCTCCGGAGTCGTGAAGGTGATCTCGATCAGTTCGGTGCGGGAGCCCGCGCCATAGGTCGTGAAATCGTCCACGTAGGCGGGGCCGCTCGACTCCGGCTCGCCGCTCGCCGTGGGCAGGATGCCGATGCGGCCGTCCTCCGGCACGAGCGAGAGGATCTTTTCGTACACGGCGGTGTTTTCCGGCCACAGGCCGCCGCCGACGATGATCAGGTGGCCCGCTTTGGGCGATGCCGGCGTGCCAGCGGCCGGCGCGGTCGATCCGTCCTGCGCGCAGGCGGTCAGCGGCAGGGCGGCGGAGCACGCCAAAACCGAGACCAACATGAGGGAACGTTGGGGGAAAGAACTCATGGGTGGAGGTGAATCCTTTATTTCTTGGAAGTTTTGGCCCGTTTGGGCAGATTGAATCCGTTGTCGTCCTCTGGTTCGTCCTCCGGAGCGGCGGCATGCTGAAGCCCGGCCCGCGCCAGTTCGACCTTCGCCGTGCTGCTACGGCCCGTGCGGCCGTTCGTCTCCTCGATCGCCTCGCGCTCCATCCGCACATCGCGCTCGGCCAGCCAGTCGCGGAAAGAGGGATCGAGGAACGTGAGAAACTCCCGTGCGCGGAAGGAGAGGAACTGACCTTCGCGCACCAGCAAGCCCACTTCCGTCTTGCCGATCACCTTCGGATCGAGACGGACGAAGTCCACCTCGCGCCGCGTGTTCGCCAAATTCGTCTCGGCGATGACGCTCACGCCGATACCCGCTTCGACGTACGTCAGGATCACTTCCGAATTGCTCGTCTCGATCACCACGTTCGGCCGCTTGATGCCCGCCTTGCGGAACGACTCGTCCACCAACTCGCGGTCGCCGCGCATTTCCGGCTCCAGCAGAATCAGCGGATGATCGGCGATTTCCATCAGGCTCACATCGCGACGGCCCGACAGCGCGTGCCCCTTGGGTAGCACCAGCACCATCGGCGACTTCTTCCACGGCACATACTCCAGCTCGCCGGTTTCCGGCTGGCGGGTCGAAATGCCGAAATCGATGCGACCTTCGCCCACCAGATTCTCCATCTCCGCCGCCGTCGCGTTCAGCGCCTGCACCCGCACATTGGGATGCCGCGTATGGAATTCCCGGATCGCGTCCACCATGCGGTGGATCAGCACCGTCTGCGTCGTGGCAAAGGTCAGCCGGCCCTTCTCGCTCTCCAGGAACATCGAGCGCCACTCGCTCATGCGCGAGAACACCTCGAGAGCCTCGCGGAGGAACAACTGCCCCTCGCGCGTCAGGAGCACCCGGCTCGAGCCCTGCCGCTTGCGGTAAAGCGAAACGCCCAACTCCTGCTCCAGTTGCTTGATACGGTACTGGATCGACTCCGGCGTGATGTACTCCTCGCCCGAGGAGTCGAAGTACAAAGATTCGGCGGCCTGCTTGAAGGTGCCGTTGCGGGTCACATAGATCAGCGCTTCGAGCTGCTTATAGTTCATGGGTCCGATCCTCTCGCGGTGAATGGACGCTTTGGGCGGCGGAGCGGTGAACGAGGGGGGACGATCCGCTGGGGCCCGAGCCGTTCCGGTTCGGTGATTCGATGGACGCATCTGTTAGGCATCGACGAACGGAAAGCCAAGGAAAATTTTGACGTCGAGTGCAAAAAAAGTTTTTGGAGCGCACCAAGAGGGAAAATTTGGAGAAGACAGGATCTGTCCGAATGACTACAAAAGAACAACTTAACTGTTTTCTACAGAGTCTTGAAAACTGGATCGAAAGAAATTTTTGATACTCCCACGGAAAATTCCTTGGAAGATCGTTGCCGATTTGTTAGCAGTCTCCTATCACAACGGAATTCACGAGTCCGTCGCTCAACCCACCCCCTTCCGCGAAAGGAACCGCACCCATGGGTATCCTCACCTCCAACCAAAACAAGGGCCCTCGCCGCGCCTTCACCCTCATTGAACTTCTCATTGTGGTCGCGATTATTGCGATCCTGGCGGCTATCGCCGTTCCCAACTTCCTCGAAGCCCAAACCCGCTCGAAAGTCAGCCGCGTCAAAGCCGACATGCGCAGCGTCGCCACCGCCCTCGAATCCTACCGCGTGGACAACAACAAGTACCCGCCCGTTCCCCTTCACAGCGGCACAGCCGGAATTCTGCGCGTCGTCCCCAGCCGCCTTTCCACCCCCATCGCCTATATCACGAACGCCAACATCCTCGACCCCTTCGTTTCGGAACTCGGCGACTTCCAGTCCTACAGCGCTGGCGGAACGGTGTTCAACTACAACAGCCCGCCCAGCGGGGCCGCCGATCCGGTCTACGACAACGAATGGAACGACCCCATCGCCGGTCAGCGCTTCTACTACAATGACAACCAGTACCAGCGCCGTACGACCTCTTTCGAAGATGTCGTCGTCCCGCTGGAAGGATACTGGACCATGGCCTCCCTCGGCCCGGACAAACAGCGCAACCTGGAACCCTATGCCCTTTCCAGCGGCACGATCGATCTCCTCACCCCCTACGATCCCACCAACGGCAGCGTCTCCGGCGGCGACATCATCCGCACCCAGAAGGCCTCCGACAGCGTCCTGGGCGCGAACTGATCGCCTCCATCCTCAACCGCAATCGAACCCCGCGAACCCCCGGTGACCCTACGCCCGCTCCCTTAGGTTGGCGAGGAACGCCCAACGCTGTTCTCCGACAGCCCTTTGTCCCCTTGAATTCCCATGCCGAAAGGCCTGAATGCTCGTGTCCGCTCATTCATTGATTCGCCGAATACGCACCCTTCTCGAAGCGCCGACCGCCCCCTTCCGCGAACAGTGGGCTTGCTCCGCGCTGGATCAACTGCTCGCCGAAATCCCCGGCCTCCAGTTCGAGTCGGATGCCTTCGGCAATCGCATCGCCCGTATCCGGAAAGGCAATCCGACGGGCGTGGCGGCGACCTTTGTGGCTCATCTCGATCACCCCGGTTTTCTCTTCACCGCGCCCGATGACCGGCCCGGTCTCGCCAAGGTGTTGGACGGGTCCAAAAACCGCGTCGAAGCAACCTTCGAGGGCCTCGTGGACGATGAATTCTTCGCCCCCGGCTCCCTCGTTCGCCTCTATCGCCACGCCCACGACGAAGGCATCCCCGCCGCCGTCGTGGAAGCCACTCCCCTCAGCCCCCTCACCGACAACCGCCGCGTCATCCTGGAAGCCATGGCCGACCCCGCGGATGCCGTCCTGGGCATGTGGGATGTGGAACCCTGCGTCATTTCCGGCGACCGCGTGTACGGACGCGCCTGCGACGACCTCGTCGGCGCCGCCGTTCTCGTGGAAGCCCTCGACCGACTCTCGCGCGAGAAGGACGTGGACGTGGCGGCCATTTTCTCCCGAGCCGAAGAAGCGGGCTTCTGTGGCGTCCTCTGTCTCCTCGAGGAAACCAAACTGCCCCGCCTCATCCCCGACGACAGCGTGTTCGTCTCCATCGAAATCAGCAGCGAACGGCCCGATGTCCGCCTCGGCGACGGCGCTGTCATCCGCATCGGAGACAAATCCACAACCTTCGACGGAGCCGTGGCCGACGCGCTTCGCGGCTTGGTGTGGCGCTACGGCGTCAACGCCAGGCGAGCCCTCATGGATGGTGGCACCTGCGAAGCCACGGCCTTTGCCCGCGCCGGACGCCGCGCCGGCGGCATCTGCGCCCCCGTGCGCCACTACCACAACATGCACAAAGACACCCGGCTCGTCGGCCCGGAAATCGTCGACCTGACGGATGCGGAAGCGCTCGTGGACCTCACCCAGGGCCTCGCCCGCGCCTTTGCCAAAGACCGCCCCGCCGACGATTTCGCCGACACCGTCAACGACTTTGAACTCTACCTCAACAAGGGACGCCGCTTCCTGGCCCCCATCCCCGTCACCCTCACCGAACCGGCGCAAATAGTTGCCGAATAATAGAGAAAACCAAATTCACCCTTAACCGTCGGAATTTTGCATCGCAAGTCATATTGTTCTTGCATGCTTCTGACGGTTTTCTTATGTCTTTCACTACCTGTGCATTACAGGAGTCCCCTCTCCAAAGGAGTTCTTCGATGAAAATGAAGAATCTTTCCATGGTCCTCGTGGCCTGCCTGATCGGCATCGCCACCACCGTCAGCGCCCAATGGCAACTCAACGAAGTCCTTGCCGACACCGACGGCGGCATCGACGTCCAGTTCGTCGAACTGTACAACCCCACCGCCGGCCAGTCCGTCACCGGTCTGACGCTCGTCGCGGTCCGCACCAGCAACGGCGATGTCTCTTCGTCCCAGACCCTGACTGGAACCGCCACCGGCAACTTCTTCCTCCTCGTCAACGACATCTACACCTCCGAGAGCTTCTCTCCCGCGGGCGACCAGGTGGCCGACGACCAGTTCTTCCTGCGCGACGGTTTGCAGGAAATCCTCCTTGTCAACACCTCCGACTTCAGCGCCGCCGACACCAATTACGACGGAACCGAATACAACAACGGCGCCGACATTATCGATATTCTCTACCTCGTCGATCAACCCTCCGGCGATGTCGATAACCTCGAAGGCGTTTTCGTTCCTCTGAGCCAGACCGCCGATATCATTTTCGGCCCCGACCCGGACAACTTCTTTATCGAAGCCGGCGGTTACCGCGATACCGACGGCTCCGGCGCCTGGCAGGCCCTGGACTTCCCGCCGGCCGCCACCCTCCCCGACCTCGCAACCCCTGGCGCCACCAACGCCAACGCTTCCGTCGAAGGCTGGAAGCAGTTCTAAAGCCTCCCGCACTTCGCCCGCCAACCCGGCAAGAAAAAGCCTCCGCCGCAATCGCTGGTGGAGGCTCCATTTTTTTCTCCCGGACCAACCTTGCGCCCGCCGGTCAGTCCTCTTCATAACGGTACGAAGAGGAGTTCCGGCGTCCATGTCTCGATTCACACAGCTCAGCTTCCTGCTCCTGGCTCTCACCGCCAGCGCATCCGCCGCAGCCGCGCAACCTTTCCGCGCCGAAGACATCGCCCGCGCCGTCGCCGCCAGCGAGCTGACCACGCCGCCCGTGCGCCTCCAACTGCCCAGCGGCCTGCCCCTTTGGAACTTCACCGGCCGCATCCAGGCCGTCGCCGGCGACCTCCGGGAGGAAGCGGACTTCCGCCACCTGCGCGACGATCGCGGCGTCCGCACCATCCTCAGCATCGACGAAGCCCCCCCGGGCCGCACCCCCGCCGGCCGCCTCGGCATGAGCCACCTCCACAATCCCGTCCGCCCGGGCCGCATCGAACCGGCCGAACTCTATCAGATCCTCCGCACCATCATCGAAACCCAGGGCAATTACCTGCTCCACTCGCGGGCCGCCGACGGCCGTGTGCTGGCCATCGCCTCGCTCGCCGCCGCCTGGGACGAAGGCCAGGGGAACAACCGCGCCAGCGTCTTTTTCCAGGGAACCGGCTACGAAACTCCGGAACGCATGGCCGGCCTCTGGAGCGACATCCTCGACCGCTACGATGACGTCCGCTATTTCGCGGCGGAGGCCCAGCCCTTCGAACTCCGCTTCGATGCCCCGCCCCGCTCCCTGCCGCAGGTCATGCGCGACGCCGGGCGCGCCTTCGACATCCTCGCCGAAGCCCAAGCCCATCACCAATGGGCCAGTCCACAGGCCCACAGCGACACCACGCCCGCCTACGAAGCCCGCACCGTGGCCGACACCTTCGCCCAGTGGATCGCCGCCGATCCGCCCGTCGAACCGCCCATGAAGGCTCTGATGGAAGAAACGATCACAAAGGCCCGCGCTCTTAACGAAGCCCTGCTGAATGGAAGCCGAGAGGCGGCCGACGTGGCCTTCTGGGACTTGGCCGTGTCCTGCCAGACTTGCCACCGGCAATTCCGCCCCGCCGAGGCGGGCGCGGGCTCCAGCGCTAGCCTTCGATAAAGAGATCCGGCTGGTCGTCGATCACCACGCTCCGGATCGTTCCTTGGGCGAATTCGGTCTCCAGCGCTTCGCCCTGGCGCACCTGTCCGGGCTTGACCACCACCTTGCCGTCGCGGCCGCGCCGCACGATGGCATAACCCTTTTTCAACACCAGACCTGGATCGTGCCCCCGCATCCCCGCCAGCGCCGCCATCAACCGCGACCGCCCATCGCCCAGACGCCGATCCACCGTTTCGTCCGCCCGGCGCAGCGCGTCGTCGGTCCGTTGCTGGGCCTCGCGCAGCAAGCTTTCCGGCTGGCGCAGAGCGTAACTCGACGCCGCCGCCCGCGTCCGGCCCCGCGCGTCCGCCAGTCGCCGGTCGATGACTCGCTCCACCCGCCCAGCCAATTCCCGCACACGAGCCAGCGTCCCCAGATGGTCTTCGCTCACCACCTCGGCGGCGGCGCTGGGTGTTGGCGCCCGCATGTCCGCCACGAAATCGGCGATCGTGAAGTCCACCTCGTGCCCCACCCCGCTGATCACCGGCACCGGGCAAGCCGCGATCGCCCGCGCCAGCCTCTCATCGTTGAATTCCCAAAGATCCTCCATCGAACCGCCCCCCCGCGCCACGATCACCACATCGACCTCGCCCGAGGCCCCGAGCGCCTGCACTCCGCGAGCGATTTCCTCCGCCGCTCCAGCACCCTGC
This sequence comes from Sumerlaeia bacterium, assembly GCA_040219255.1. Lineage (GTDB taxonomy): Bacteria > Sumerlaeota > Sumerlaeia > SLMS01 > JAHLLQ01 > JAVJSW01. Next base: position 185,977 of record JAVJSW010000042.1, on the reverse strand, counting down.
ACCTTGGCCGGATAGATCCACACCGACAAGCCCGGCGCCCGGCGCTCGAGCACATGGAGCATGTCGCGCACCGCCGCCCCCGTCGGAGACGTTACGATCCCCACGCACCGGGGCAGCCGGGGAATCGGCCGCTTGCGGGCCGGATCGAAGAGGCCTTCCCGCTCCAGCTTTTCCTTGAGTTCAAGAAACTTCTGCCACAGCAGACCCGCGCCCACCGGCTTGATCGAATCCGCGATCAGGCTGTATTGGCCCCGTTTCTGGTAAACGGAAATGCCCCCCCGCACCTCGACCTGATCGCCGTCGCGAAAGCGGTCGCGGCCCTTGGCCAGCGTCGACCGCCACGCGATGCACTCGAGCATCGAGTCCCGATCCTTCAGCGCGAAATAGGCGTGGCCGCTGCCGGCCACCTTCCAATTGCTGATCTCGCCCTCGACCCAGAGCCGGTTCAAGGCCGGTTCCAGCAAACCCCCGACCATCGCGTTGACGGCCGAGGGCGAGAGGGGCTTGCGATCCTGCGAGGCTTCGGCGGGGGAGAGGTCTGTCATTCCAAGCCGCGGACTATTCGAAAATCTGCGGTTCGTTCAGCAGCGGCACACTTGTGTCCATGTGTTTGCTCACGCCCCGCAGGAACTTCTCCAGCTCCGCCGTGGTGATGTCATAGGGTTCTTCCGCCAACGTGTTCACGTCCACATTGACGTTCAGCAGCAGATCGCCGCCGGGGCCCTGGGGGCCGCCCGAGCGAATCCCGCGCACCATGATGCGGCGGTTCACGTTCGGACCGTCGTTCGGCAACTGCACACGCGACAAAACGTTGATGTTGATGTCCGCCAGGCGTTCGCCAAGCAGGTTGCTGCCACCCATGATGTACTTCTGGATGCGCTGGTTGGCGCTGCTCGGCACCGGAGCGATCATATCGGTGATGATGCCCACGCGCGAAGACGTCGCCCCGAAGTGCTCCGTCAGGGTGGTATGAACCCGCATCGCTTGGGGGATGAAGGATTCAAAAGCCTCGGGCACCGGAAGCGCCTTCAGGCTGGCCTGCCCCTGCTCGTTCTGAGTCACTTCGCCGGGCATCATGCGGAAATGAATCTTGGCCGGGGCGACTTCGAGCTGAAGCCGGCCGTCCTTGGAAAGGAAGCGCACCCGCGGCTGGTCCGGCGGAGCGTTCGGGGGCAAATTGGCGAATTGCGGCGCGTCGGCGTCCAACTCGGGCAGGCGCCAGGGCAGCGTCTCGCTGAAGCTCTTGAAGTCGGAAACGTCAAACTTGCGCAGGAACAAGCCCAGGAAAATCGTAGGAGTCTGAAAGTTTTTCAGCATCGGTATCACATGTCTTCGCATCGGGATGAGTCCCCCACCGGCGTTCGAAACCCATCGAATCAAAGGCGCCAGCGGAAAACGGTCTGTGGGAACTAAGGGGTTCGGGGGGCACAGAGCAACCCCAACATGAGCCGTCTGGAATTCGATTCGCGAGTCGTCCTTGACGGAAAGCCTTCGTGGTGCCATCTGTTTCAGTGACAAATCATTTATTCCGTTCAACGATCCCCTGATCGGTTTGGACCAGCCATGAAGACCTCATCCCCCCTTCTCTCCCACGATTGGAAGCGATTCGAGAATCCGCACCGGCCCCTCTCGCCCCTCAACTGGCTCCGGTTCCTGCGCACTCGCGTCGGCCAGTGGTCGCTGATCCTCGCCGTCTCCGGCTCGATCCTCTTCACCATGACCCTTCGGGGGAACGCCAGCGAGGGACTCTACCACCGAAGCGTCGGCGTCGCCTCCACATTCTTCGGGGGCGTCGACTCCACCACCATCGATGCCATCGAGGTCCATCAGCCCAACGGCGCCCTCATCCACCTCAAACGAGAGGGCCAGGCCTGGAGCGTCCTGGATGGCGAAACCTGGCACCCCGTCTCGCCCCGGCGCGTCCAGCGCATGTTCTCCACCGATGAGGGCGAACCGGAAATCGATGGCAGCCTTTTCGTCCAACTCCATGGAGACAATCCCTACAACCACGATCGGGTTTTCGGTGTCACCCCCCAGACCGGCGTCCGGGTCAGGTTCCTGAAGGAGAACAATGTCCGGGAAGACCTCTTCATCGGCCGCAAGACTCTTGGAAAAACCTACATCCGCCGACCCGACGAATCGCAAGTTTACCTGGTGGCCTGCGATCTGACCGATAACTTCGCCGGCGCCTTTCCCCGCGACTGGCGCCAGCGCGACGTTCTGTCGCTCGACGGCGCGGACGGCGATATTCGCAGCCTTTCCCTGTGGCAAGGCGACACGCTCGTTTACCGCCTGACCCAGGCCCGCCCAGGGACGTGGAATGTCGAGGACGGCCAGCAGCTCCGTCCGGCCCGTCCGTCCGCCGTCCAGGGCGCCCTCCGTCAACTGCGAGCCCTTTCTTACCTCAGCTTCGCCACCGCCAGTCCCGCGACCGCCGCGGACGCCACCACCCAGGTCCTGCGCGTCGCCACCACCGCCGGCCCGGAACGCGCCTTCACCCTCTACGCCGACCCCACCGGACGCCATTGGGAGCTTGCGGAAGCTGGCGCGGAATTCGCCTATCGGGTCCAAAAGCCAGTGGGGCTCCTGCGGTCATGGTCCGATTTCGTCCTTCCCGGCGAGGCCTTGGCCGCCCATCCCGCAGTGGATTCGTCCTCCGCCCCAGGCGGCTAAACCTCCTTTTTGCCGGACGCCGCGCCCCCCATCCTTCCGCCACGGAAACGAACAGAACCCTTGTCTCTCCCGACAGCGGCCCAATGGCCCCAGTTGCTCTTCGCCGGCGACCCCGGCATTTCAAAGTGGTTCGACGCCGGACCGGCCCAGATCTCCGTCCGCGCCGCGGTTCGCTCGCGGAGTGGCTTTCCTCCGCTGACTCCCGATGAGCTAAACGATTGGCGTAGCTGGCTGGAGCCGCTCCAGCCTCCCGCCGAAGCGCTGGCCGGCCTGGAGAAACTGGCTCGCCCCGGCACCGTCGCAGTCGTCACCGGTCAACAGGCGGGCCTGCTCGGCGGGCCGCTCTACACGCTTTACAAGGCCGCTGGGGCCATCGCCTGGGCCCATGCCATCGAGCGTGAGACCGGGATTCCGGCGGTTCCTGTTTTCTGGGTCGCTTCGGACGATCACGATTTCGCCGAAGTCGCCACCGCCCGTTGGCTCGACCGCGAGCGTCGCCTTCGCTCCTGGTCAGCGCCCTCCCCGGCAGCCGGGCCGGGCCGGTCCGTCTCTCGCGTCCAACTGACCCCGGCGATGGTGGCCGATTTGTCTCGCGCCATCCGCGACGCCCTCCCCGGCGCCCCCCAGCTCGACGAACTCCTCCACTTCGTCCATTCATCCGCCGACACCACCTGGGAGGACCAGTTCACACGACTCCTCTTGCGGACCCTCGGGCCTCTTGGCCTCGTACCCGTCGCCCCGCGGCTGGGGTGGCTGAGGCGCCGCGCGATCGCCGTCATCCGCTCGGACATCGAAGGCGGAACACGTTTCTCTGGACTACTCGCCGAGTCCGCCCAAGCTCTGGCCATCGTGGGCGTCGGCGACCGCGCCATTCATCGCAACGGTAACGAAGCCAACTGGTTCCTGGAAATCGGTGGCATTCGCGGAAAGGCCACCTGGCACGACGACCGCTGTCGCGTCACCCATCCCGCCACCGGAGAATCGCTCCTCGAGGCCAGCCCCCAAGACCTTCTCGCCCGGCTCGAGGAAACCCCCGAGGCCTTCAGTCCCAACGCCGCGCTCCGGCCGCTCGTGCAGGACGCCGCCCTGCCCACCGCCGCGTACGTGGCGGGGCCTTCCGAACTGATCTATCACGCTCAGATCGGGCCGCTCTACGCGGAGACCGGCATCTTCCGTCCGGCCCTCATTCCGCGCCCCGGCGCCGTCCTGATCGAACCGCCAGTGCGCCGCGCCGCCCAGCGCCTGGGCCTTGAAATCGAGGAAGCCTACGCCTCCGGGCCAGAGGCCATCGCTCGCGCCGCCTCTCGCCACGGTGACGAATTCCAGGCACAGAACGCGGTCCGCAAGGAGTTCGAAACGATACGCGAAGCCCTCGCCCGCGCCGGCGCCACGATCGACGGGGCCGGTCGTGACACCGCCATCCATCAGGCCTACGGGCGACTGCTGACGGCCTTCGATGGCCGCGCCGAACAACTGACCGGTCGTCTCGCCAACTACTTCGCCCAGCAAGCCGGTCATGGCGAACGATGGCACGATACCCTCGTCCACAGCCTCTGGCCGGACGGGTCGCGTCAGGAGCGGCATCTGGGCTGGATCAATCTGCTGGCACAGTGGGGCATGCAAGCCCCGGTCCACATCGCGCAGGCGCTGGCTCATAACACAGCAACCTTGCAACTATTGGACTTGGCGGAATTGCCGGGCCTGCGAACGGAGTCTCAGCCCGCCCCCGCCCCACCCTGTTCAGCGCCATAGTACTTCCGGGTGACTTCTTTGAGGTTCGCACCCTTTACCACGACCGGTTGGATCGTGTATTCCGGCAGCATGAACTGAAGCGCGTCGGTGATTGTCACATCGAGCGCGTCGACCACGGCGATATGCAGAATCGGCGCGGCGCCGGGTTTTTCCTCCAGCGACAGCGGGAAGAACTTCTTCGAAGCCGCCATTTCCGCCGAAATCAAGCCTCGCGCCTTTTCCGCTTCCTTCGAATCCAGATCGTACTCGTCCAGCCGGGAATAGCGCAGGCCAACCTTATCGGCGGTCCGCTGGAGGATCATCGTTTCGCCCAGGCCAATCGTCGATGTGGCGCTGATCGGCTTGCGTTCATCCTCGTTGGACTTGCCCGCGGAAGGCTGAGTGACCGGCGTTTGCGCCGTTTCGTCCGTGATCGCCGTATTCGGCATGGCCGGAGCCGGCGGGGGAGCGGTCGATTCCGACTCCGGATAACCCGACGGATGGGCCTGATGCCAGCGCCAGGCGTCCCTGACGATTTGCTCCAGACTCGACTTCTCTGGAGCCCAGCCAAGCAGATCGCGCGCTTTTTCCGCGGACGCCACCAGTTGGCTCGGGTCCCCGGCGCGCCGAGGCGCTTCCGCGGCGCGAACGTCTTTGCCAGTCACCTGGCGGCAAACGTCGATGACTTGGCGGACGCTGTATCCCTGGCCGTTGCCCAGGTTGATGGAAACGGAAGGACCACCGTTCTGCAGGTACTCCAGCGCTGCGATGTGCGCCCGCGCCAGATCGTCCACGTGAATGTAATCGCGCACGCAGGTGCCGTCTGGAGTGGGATAATCCGTACCGAAAATCTTCACATCGTCGCGCTTGCCCTGTGCCACCTGCAACACTAGCGGAATCAAGTGGGTCTCTGGATCGTGATGCTCGCCCCGGTTCGGGCTGGCGCCGCACGCGTTGAAATACCGCAGGCGCACGCTGCGCAGCTTGTAGGCGTCGCTGAAGGTCTGCATCGCCTGCTCCATGAAGAGCTTCGTCATGCCATAGGGGTTCGCCGGCGCGGTCGGCTGATCTTCCGTGATCGGCACGCTCCCAGGCTCGCCGTAAACGGCCGCGGTCGAACTGAACACCAGCTTGTTCACCCCAGCGGCCCGCATCGCCTTCAGCAGAGACAGCGTTCCCCCCACGTTGTTTTCCATGTACTTCTGCGGGTCTTTGACCGACTCGCCGACCTGAGAGGACGCCGCGAAGTGAATCACCGCATCGACCTTGAAGACCATCGCCCGAATCAGAGCCGGTGTGTCCAAGATGTCCACTTCCAGGAATTCCGCCTTCGGATGCACGGCACCCCGGTGGCCGGTGGACAGATTGTCCACCACAATCACGTCGTCGCCCCGAGCGATCAGGGCCTCCACCGTTACACTGCCGATGTAGCCGGCGCCGCCTGTAACCAAAACCTTCATGAAATCGTCGTCCTCTGGATAGGTCGTTTCGGATGCTCCAGGGTGGGTATGGGGCGCTCCGCCGGGCAAGCGGAATGGGAACGGCAATGCTAAGCGGTTAGAAACCGGAGGCCCTCGACGGCGCGAAAATGCCGGGCGTTGTGGGTCACAACGGGACACTGGAGCGCCAGGGCGGTCGCGGCGATCCAGGTGTCGTGAGTGCCTATCGGAGTACCCGCCCTTTCGAGGTCCGCCAGAAGACGGGCAACCTGGAAGCATAGCGAATCGTCTGAATAAACTACCTGGAATTCAGTCAGGAGCGACTCCATCCCCGCCCGCCGCACAGGCCCCCAAGCCCGGCGCTCAGCCCCGAATCGGCACTCGAGGAGGGTCACGAAGGAAATTATCCGCCATTCGAATCCTGCCAGATACACCCGGTAATTTTCGGCCCTCGTGTCCTTGTTGAGGAAATACGACAGGACGTTTGTGTCAAAGATCGCGTGGTTCAAAGGCGTGGTCTCGAATGGGTTCGTCCCGCCAGCACGAAAGCGCCGCCTCCAGAAACGCGTCGGCGTCGTCTGGCGGATCGGGATCGTCGCGCAGGTGGTCCAGCAACTCTTCCAAGCTCACCTTCCTCCCAGCCCGGTCGCCGATCAACTCCCGCCGCCGTGCTTCCACCTCTGGAGAGACGGCTTCCTCTTCAGGCAATTCACTCAGCTTGTCAGGAATCATGGGGCCGTTCCTCCTCGCCGGAAACTTAACACTGACAATTGTGAGCCGCCCCGGCCCGGAAGTCAAGGCTCCCCGCTTTTCCTGCGCCCGCGCCTCATCCCAGGGCTTGACCCCCCCGGCGTGATTTTCGCACAACGAGCCATCATCTCGTGGGGCCGGACCGCTTCGGCTCACAAGGCCAGTGCGCCCGCCGCCCCCCTTCTTCCCTGGAGTAACCTACGTTATGGCAGTATCCTACGACGTCCTCGTGATCGGTGGCGGACCGGGCGGCTATGTGGCCGCGATCAAAGCTTCTCAACTCGGCCTGAAAAGCGCCGTGGTGGACAAAGCGAACCTTGGCGGCGTTTGCCTCAACTGGGGTTGCATCCCCACCAAGGCCCTCCTCAAGAACGCGGAAATCTACGACCACATCAAGCACGGCGGCGAGTGGGGCATCACCTGCGAGAACCTCCAGTTCGACTTCACCAAAATCATCGAACGCAGCCGCGCCGTCGCCAACAAGATGGCCAGTGGCATCGATTTCCTGATGAAGAAGAACAAGGTCGCCGTTCACCGTGGCACCGCCAAACTGACCGCTAAAGGCAAGGTCTCCGTGACCGCCGAAGACGGGAAGAAGGAAGACATCACCGCCAAGCACATCGTCATCGCCACCGGCGCCCGGCCCCGCCTGCTGCCCGGCATCGAAATCGACGGCGAGAAAATCATCGGCAGCAAGCAGGCCATGAGCATGAAGAAGCGCCCCGAGTCGATGGTCGTCATCGGCGCCGGAGCCATCGGCATCGAATTCACCTACTTCTACAGTGTCCTCGGCACGAAAGTCACCGTCATCGAAGGCCGCGACACCATCCTGCCGGTGGAAGACGCCGAATGCAGCGCCGTCGTGGCCAAGAGCCTGAAGCAGCGCGGCGTGGATATGATCACCAGCACTTTCGTCGATAAGGTCGAAAAGACCGCCAAGGGCGTCAAAGTCTCCTACAAGCCCGCAAAGGGCGGCGACGTGAAGAGTGTCGAGGCCGACGTCTGTCTGATGGCTGTCGGCGTCCAGGGCAACGTCGAGAACCTGGGCCTGGAGGAAGTCGGCGTCAAAGTCGAGCGCAACCACATCGTCGTGGACGAGCACTACAAGACCAACGTCGAGGGCATCTACGCCATCGGCGACGTGATCGGTGCGCCCTGGCTGGCCCACGTGGCCAGCGCCGAAGGTATTCACTGCATCGAAGCCATCGCCGGCAAGAACCCCCACCCCATCGATTACAGCAACATCCCCGGCTGTACCTACTGCCAACCCCAGATCGCCAGCGTGGGCCTCACCGAAGAAGCCTGCAAGGAGCAGAAAATCGAATACCGCGTCGGCAAATTCCCCTTCAGCGCCAGCGGTAAAGCCGTGGCCAGCGGCGACGCCGACGGCATGGTGAAGCTGATCTTCGGCAAGAAATACGGCGAAATCCTCGGCGCCCACATCGTGGGTCAGGAAGCCACGGAAATGATCGCCGAAATGGGCCTCGCCAAGAGTCTGGAAGCCACCGACGAGGACATCCACCACACCATCCACGCCCACCCGACCCTGTCCGAGGCCATGATGGAAGCCGCCGCCAAAGCCATGGGCCAGGCGATCCACATCCCGAACTAAGCGGGTCAAAACGACTCAGGCGGTCGAAGCCTGAGCGCCATCCGCAGGGGTGGCGCTCATCGTTTTTTTTATCGCTGGTTTATCCGCGCCAATTCTTCGCCGAATCGGCCTTCCGATTGCTACCCACGGAAACTTGCGCCACCCTTTGAATGTCACAGGGGCGGCGCACGTAGGGTGTGCGAAGGAGGCTGAAAACGGTGCGGATGGAAAAGACTTTTCTGGTCGATAACAACGGCGAGATCCTCGGCCCCTGGAGCGAGGACGCGGTTCGTGATGCCTTGCTGCGGCGCGAGTTGTCCGAAACCGCCGCCGTCCGCGAGGCCATCCTCGCGGAGGACAGCCCCTGGGAACCGGCCGCGCGCCGCTTTCCCGCCCTGCGCCACTACAGTCTTCGCAATCGCCGTGGCCAAGTCATTGAGAGCCTCAACCAGTTCGAGGTGGCCGATTACGTGCGTGCCTATTGCCGGGCCGACGGTTCGCTCAAAGGCCGCCTGACCGATCGCCGGGTCATGATCCAGAGCGAAACCAACCCGGAATGGCGCCCGGTCGAGGTCGAATTCCCGGAACTGGCGGAAGCCGTCCGGTGCGAGTCGCCGCTCGTCGCGCACAACTGGCGCGTTGGGCTCATCGTGCTCGCCCTGGTCATGTGCTTCCCGTTTGGCGTGGCCATGTTGTGGTTGGACAACACCCTGCCGCTGAAGTACAAGGCGGGCGCCGTGGCGACCTGGGCGGCGGCGATGGCGGTCATGACGTCGCCGATCTGGCTCACTCTCCTGATGGTCCAGTAAGGGCCCCAAACCCCGAACGGAAAGAACCCGTAATCATGAGCACCCAAGAACGGCGCTACATCGTCGACACCGGAGGCGATCTCAAGGGGCCCTACAGCGAAGGCGAAGTCCGCCGGCTTCTGGAGGAAGCGGAACTGGACCGGAAAGCCATGGTCCGTGAAGCCAGCACGGAGGGAGAGCAAGGCGACTGGATCGCGGCAGCCGAAAAGTTTCCGCCCATCACGATGCTGACCATCAAGGACGGCGAGGATCGCCAACACGGCCCCATGCCCACGAACGAAGTCGCCGCCTACGTGCAGGACAAGAAGCTCAAGAACCCCATCTACGCCAAGACCGAGGAGGAACCGCGCTGGGTCCTGGCGAAGCGCTACGTCCCCGAACTCTCCGCCGAACTGAGCCAGGAACCGAAGCAGTTCCCCTTCGGTCTCGTCGCCGCCGGAGGCATCGCGGTGGCCGCCGTGGTCGGGCTGGGACTGATCGCCGTGGCGATGGCGTTCCTGATTTTCTAGGACATCGGCCCATTTCCGCGTTGCTAGCGTGCGGGGCGGGATGAAATCTTCGCCCCTGTGGGGCACGGATTGCATGAACCTGAGATTCTACGAGAAAATTGTCGAATGGACCGCCCAGGGCAAGCGCGTCGCCGTCGTTTCCATCGTCGAAACGGTGGGCTCGACGCCGCGCAAACCGGGGACAAAGATGCTGGTCAGCAGCGACATGGAAATGTACGGCACCATCGGCGGCGGCTGCGTGGAAGCCGACTGCCTCTTCGCCGCCCGCAAGGTCCTCAAAACCCTCGTGCCCCAGGTTCTTCGGGTGGACATCAAAGCCAAGAACGCCGAGGAGTTGGACATGCTGTGCGGTGGCGAGATCACCCTGTTCGTGGAGCCCGTGATGCCCGACTTCCAGCTCTTGATTTGCGGCGGCGGCCACATCAGCAAAGCCCTCGCCCACGTCGCCGAAGGCCTCGACTTCCGCATCGTCGTCGTGGACGACCGGCCCCAGTTCGCCAACGAGCTGCGCTTTCCCCAGGCGGATGAAACGATTTCCGCGCCGTTCGAGGAACTGGCCCAGCACGTCAAGCTCACCTCGCAGACCTTCGCCGTCATCGTCACCCGGGGCCACAGCGGCGATCAGGTTTGCCTCGATCAGATTCTGCGCTCCGGCGCCCGCTACATCGCCATGATCGGCAGCCGGGCTAAATGGGCCCACGTCCGCGAGCGGCTCCGCGAAGCGGGCCACAGCGACGAATCCCTCGCCCGCGTCGTCAGCCCCGCCGGTCTCGACATTGGCTCCATCACACCCGAGGAAATCGCCGTGTCGGTGATCGCGCAGATCATCCAGGAGCGCTCCCGGGCCCGCCTCGAAGCAGGCAGCGAACCCGCCGCCGCCCCGGATCGCCTTGCCCCCCAAACAAGCTCTTCAGCCCCCGCGCAGGAGGCTTCCTGACCCTGCCGTGAAGTCTTTTTCGTCCTCCGCCAATTCCGACCTGCGCATCCTCGCCGTATTCCTCATGGGGGTCTCGCTCGGGGTCAGCCTGACACTGATCTTCATGATGTATCGAGATGCGGACCGGCCGCGCGTCGAGGGGCCTGACCGCAGCGCCGAAGTGGAGCGCCCTCAGCCGTGAGCCAACCCGCCCGGGCCAAACTGTCCGTTCTGATCCCCGCCGGAAACGAAGAACGCCACATCGCCGACTGCATCGCGTCCGCCCGCTTTGCCGATGAAGTCGTGGTGGTGAATGACGCAGCCTCGACCGATCGCACCCGCGAGATCGCAGAGGGACTCGCCGATCGCGTCCTGGTCCACGAATACGTGAATAGCGCCGCCCAGAAGAACTGGGCCATTCCCCAGATGACGCACCCGTGGGTCCTCGTGGTGGACAGCGACGAGCGCGTCACGCCCAGGTTGCGCACCGAAATCGAAGCCGTTCTCGCCGCCGACGGTCCCGCCGATGGCTATCGCATTTATCGCTTGAATCATTTCATGGGCCAGCCGATCCGCGGCTGCGGTTGGCAGCGCGACGACGTCCTGCGGCTCTTTCGCCGCGACATCGCCAAGTACGAAGACAAACACGTCCACGCCGACATCGTCTTCCCGGGCAAAGCCGACGCCTGCGTCGAACACCTCAGCGGCAAGTTCCTGCACTACACCTTCGAGAGCTTCGACCAATACCTCTCGAAGTTCTTCAAGTACGGCGAATGGGCCGCCGAAGACCGCGCCCAGAAAACGCCCGTGGTCAAATGGGGCCACATCGCTGGGCGTCCAATCTGGCGTTTCTTCCGCCAGTTCGTCATGTACGGCGGCTGGCGCGATGGCAAGGCGGGCTTCATCATCTGCGCCATGGCGGCGTTCTCTGTTTTGCTGAAGTACGCGCGGGTTTGGGAGAAGCGCCAGCGCGAGGCGCCCGGCCGCGAATGATCCGCCTCCAGGCCCCCGCCAAAATCAACCTGACGCTCGATATTCTCGGCAAACGCGAGGACGGGTTCCACGATCTGGTGTCCGTCTTCCAGGCGGTGAGCCTCGCGGACGAACTCGCCATCGAGGCAACGCCCGAATCAGGGCGCGATCTCCTGGAAGTCAGCGGTCCTTTCGCCGAAGGCATCCCGACAGATGGCTCGAATCTCGTCCTGAAAGCCGTGGCGAAACTGCGCGAGGGCGTGGCCGCCTCGGCGCACAGCCTGCGCCTGCGCCTCGTGAAAAACGTGCCGTCTGGCGCGGGCCTCGGCGGGGGCAGCTCCGACGCTGTCGCGGCTTTGCTCGGCGCGAGCCGAATCTGGGGCCTTAAGGCTGGCGCGGGAGCCCTCGCCTCCCTGGCGGCCCAGGTCGGCAGCGACTGCCCCTTCTTCCTGCGAGGAGGCACCCAGCTCGCGGGCGGCAGGGGAGAGCGCCTCGAACCCCTCCTGCGCCAACGCGAGTTCGGCATCCTGATCGTGGTCCCGGACATCAGCGTCGGCACCCGCGAAGCCTACGCCCGACTCGATCCCGCCCAGGATTTCGGCGAGCGCACGAACCCGGCGGCGCTGCTTGATTGGCTCAGCAGCTTCAAGACGGACAAGCCGCCGAAGCTCCACAACGCCTTTCAGCGCTCCTGCGCCGAAGCCCACACCGAGGTCCGCGACACCCTCGCCGAACTCGAGCGCGTCGGCGCTCATTCGGTGGCGCTCAGCGGCAGCGGATCGGCCTGCTTCGGGCTCTTCCTGACGGCGCGCCAGGCCCGGTTGGCGGCCAAAGAATGGCGCCTGCCGGCGCGGCTCGTGCGTCCCTGCGAGCCCGCCGATCACGGCGTGCGGATCATCGAGTAAGGAAAATTGCATTACGCGGGGGAACTCTCCGTTCCTCAGGCTTGTCCCACCGCCAAGAGTCGCCCAACCTGCTGGTCCCCTCGAATACCCGGGGCGCGCCGCAACCGACCCATCAGGAGTAACCCAACCGATGAATCTTCGCCGAAGCCTGATGCTTCTGACCTTAAGCTGTCTCGCCGTCTTCTCCGCCTCGTGCGCGAAATCCGGTTTCGAAATCCGCGACGTGGATCCGGGCCAGCCGGGCGAAGTGCGCTCGCTCGGTCCGGAAAGCCAGGACGCCATCCGCATCGCCCAGCAAATGGGCCGCGATCTATTGGCGTCGTCCTATGTTATGGACTCGCCCCATCCACCCACGGTGGTGGTGCTACCGCTGAACAACGACACGCGCTTTCCCTTCAACAAGGAAATCTTCAGCCGACGCCTGCGCGCCGAGCTGAACACGACGTCCAACGGCCAAATCCGTTTCGTTGCCCGCGACGTGATGGAGGACGTGCTGAACGAGCGCGACGCCAAGCGCGCCGGGGAAATCGATTACGACCCCGACCGCCGTGCCCCCAGGCCCGCCGGCGCGGACTTCTTCCTGCGCGGGGAAGTCACCGGGCTCGCTACCGCCAGCCGCCAGGGCCAGGCCGATTACCTGCTCTATACCTTCAGCCTGATCGACACGGAAACGGGCATCGAGCTGTGGCAAGATCTCTACGAAACGAAGCGAGAGGGCCGCGACGACGTCCTGTATCGTTGATTCGGCTGGAGTTGAACGCCCATGATCGCGCGTCTTGGAAAACTGATGGGAGGGATGGCTTTGTGCCTCGTGCTGGCCGCTGGCTGCGCCGTGCCGCTGCAACAAGGCCCGCCGCCCGCCTTTCGCGGGATGAGCTATCCCGCCCAGGATGCGGGCGTCCATCAATGGCGCCAGAAGCTGGAAGTGGAAGGCGAGCGCAATTGGGTGCTGAATCTGAACGAGTTGGCCGTGGCGGCGATGCGCGCGGGCGATCGGGAATTGGCCAAGACAGCCCTCGACGAAGCCATCGTCCTGATCGAAGCCATCTGGGCTGATACGCCCCAAGCCAGGCGGGCGCGTTCCCTCTTCTTCGCTGAAAAATCCAAGGTCTTCAAAGGCGACCCGCACGAACGCGCCATGGTTTTTTACTATCGCGGCGTGCTCTATATGCAGGACGGCGAGTGGGATAACGCCCGCGCCTGCTTTCGCAGCGCCATCCTGCAAGACGCCTTCGCCGAGGAATACCAGCAGCGCGGTGACTGGGCGATTTTCGACTGGTTGATCGGCGTCTGCGAGGTGCAACTCGGCAACCCGGATGCCGCTGCCGACGCCTTCGCCCGCGCGCAAAGGGCCTTCTCCACCTTCCCGGAGCGCTATCGCAACCTCGCCCTCTTCCACAGCACGGAATTCAGCGCGCAACGCGTTCCGCCCAAAGGTACGGTGTTGAAGCCGTTGGCTCCAGAAGACAACCTGCTGGTGCTGGTGCAGTTAGGCAAGGCGCCGCGCAAGATGGCGGCGGGCCGCTACGGCGAATACCTGACTTACAAACCCGGCTATGGCGCCTGGAACCAGCCCGTCGTCAAGGTGGGCGGCAAAGCGGTCGGCCGGCCTCTCGTCACCGATTCGGTGCTCTATCAGGCGATCACCCGGGGCGGCCGGGAACTCGACGCGCTCCTGGGCCGCAAAGCGGTCTTCAAAGGCTCGACGGAAGAATTCGCCGCTGTCAGCATGGTAGCCGGCGCGGGTCTTCTGGATGAAGGCTTGTCGCACAACAACGACGATCAGGCCGTGGCGGGAGCCGCCATCCTGGCTGCCGGATTCCTCAGCCAGGCTATCTCGGAAGGCGTCCGCCCGGAAGCCGACACCCGCGCCTGGAGCACGCTTCCCGACGGTCTGGGGCTGTTCTTCGGCCGCCTGCAACCCGGCGCGCAAACCGTGGCCGTCGATTACGGCGAAGGCCGCGCGGCCGAAACTCTCCGAATTCCGGTGCCGGGCCGGGAGCTGAGGGTGCTGCTGGCCTTTCCGCCAGCGCCCCGGGTGGCTCTCATGGCAGCTCCCGAAGCGCGCGCCATCGCCACCCCGGCTCCCACCCCGACTCCCATACCCATCACCGAACGATCCATCCGCGCGGGCGACTTGCTGACCTATCCGCCCTCGCCAAACGAAACGGAGTACTGATTATGAACGCACGATCGATCTCAACTTGTCTGGCCGCCGGGCTCATGGTTCTCGCGCTGGCGAGCACCGGGTGCTCGCGCCGATCCAAAGCGCCCGACCTGGCCCGCATCGACGACGAAGCCATCGCCGCCGCCTCGGCGCCGGTGAACATCCTGAACCGCGATTTGCGCAAGAAAGTCGCCGCCGACATCGTGGACGCCGAGCGCCTGCCGGACGGCCGCCTTCGCGCCCGCGTCAGCCTCCGCAATTCCACCAAGAAGCCCCTCGCCGTGCAGGCGCGGACCGTCTTCAAGGACGAGCTGGGCATTTCGACGGGCGACGAAACGCCTTGGCAACCGCTCTTCTTCGCGCCGCAACAATCGCTCGGTTACGCCGAAGTCTCGCGCGAACCCACCGCTCAGACATTCACCGTGGAGGTGCGCCAATGAAAGCCATCCGTTACGCTGCTGGCACCTTGATTCTGGGGGCTTTGGCCCTGGGGAGCGGATGTGCCGCGAAGCAGAAAAACCAACCCGAACCCCGCCAAACCGAAGTCACCATCCGAGAGGTCGAGCAGGACGAGCGCCGCGAAACCACCGATCAGCGCGAACCCTACGTTTACGACGCCCCCGTCGAATCAGAGCCCGCCTATCCAGAAGAAGAACCCTACAACTCGCCCGGCGAGGAAGTACGTTACCGTGAAAACAACGAACCCCCGCGCGCTCGGCGAGGGGGCGATGGGCCAGTGATTTATTACGGTGACGAACCGATCTATCCGGCCGCGGGGCAGCCGGTTCGCGAGATGGAGTAAGCCTTACTCGGTCTCGAGTTCCACTTCCAGGTCCATGTCGCCGTTGACGTCTATGTCCTCGGCGTCGCCGGTCTCTTCCATCTCCTCGTCGCTCGCCTCTTCGGTCTCCCCGCCGATGTCTTCCGGCGTGGCGTTTTCCGCCTGGGCCACGACCTCCAGCAAGTCCGCAACCGGCCGCACGACTGGAATGACGGGTTTGGTGGCGGTGGGGTCGTTGAAGGCGCCGGGCTGCACATGGAGCAGAATCAGCCCCAGAATCTTGCCGTCCGCGCCAAACACCGGCGAACCGATGTTGCCTTCGTCACCGACGATGGACGCGCTCGGGATGTAGAACTGGCGCGGCCGGTCCACGATGCCCTGCACCTCGCCGGTCATGCCCAGGGCGATGCGCCGCGTGATGCGGCCGGTGCGCGAAATGGCGAAAATCGGGTCCATCACCTTGGCTTCGGCGGAGTCATTTAAATCGACGTAGGGGAGCGCTTCTTCGAGCGGTTCCTTCGGCGCCAGCACCGCGATGTCCAGGTCGCGGTCGCGCACGAGGATCGTCGCCGGGATCTCCGTGCCATCCGGCAGGATGTACTTGATGTCCTTGACGGTCGTGGTGAAGTCGGCTTCGCGGCTGCCGCTGAGCAATTCGTAGAGCGCCGACGGATCGATCTGAGACAGCGCCATCACGACCTTGCCGGACTCGTCCACGACGAGACCCTGGTTTTCGGCGCGGTCTTCACTCTGGTTGATTTCCCGAACGACATCGACGGTGACGACGGCGCCGCCGTGGGATTCGAGAACTTCGCGTGCGGTTTCGTGGATGTCCGCCGCGCGGGCGGGAATCGCCGCGCCGGCAAAGGTCGCGAGGGCGGCGGCGAGGATTACGGGACGAAGGGGATTCATGGATTTTTCCTTATCGGGTGGATCGGTGTATTCGGAATAGTGGAGGGCAATATGGCGGTTATTCGGCCGCGGCTTCGGAGTCGAGTTCCTCATTCGCCCAACTGGGCAGGACCTCGGCGAAGGCGCTCTGTGTGCCTCGGCGGATGAAGATCACCACCGTTTCGGCGTTGGCGGCTTTCGCTTGATCGATAGCAGCCTGAACGTCCTCCACGCGATTGATTTCCATGTCGCCGATGCGCAGAATCGCGTCGTCGGATCGCAAACCGGACAGCGAAGCGTCGCCACCCGAGGTCACACTCTCGACGATGACGTCGATGTCGGCGCCTTGCCATTCGGGCTTCTGGAGGTCAAAGTAGGTGGCTTCGCGGACGATGAACTCGAGGTCCAGGTCGCGATAGCGCTTCTTCTCGCGGGCGCGGTCCGGCGAAGGGCGCAGTTCGGCGGTCAAAGTCATTTCCTCGCCATCGCGAATCACCGTGAATTCGGGCTCCATGCCGATGCGGTACTGGCGGATCAGCGTGTTGAAGATCTCCGTATCGAAGGCGTTCGTGGCGTTGATACGTTGACCGTCCACATGGGTGATCAGGTCACCGACCTGGAAAGGCAGGTCCTCGGCGTCGCTATAGATTCGGGTGATCCGGACGCCTTTGTTGCCGTCCATGCCCATTTCCTCCGCCAGGTCGCGGGTCAGGACCTGGGTTTCCATCGGCAGCCACGCTTTCTTCACCGTACGGCCTGGATCGTCGAGCGGATCAATGCCGACTTTGACGACGGTGACCAGGGTCTCACCCTCGCGCTCGTGGGTCACGATGGTGGGCAAACGCTCGCCTTCGCCAGAGATGTTCTCTTCGGTCCAGGCAACTAAATCCTCGACCGCATGGATTTCCCGGTCGCCGACTTTGAGGACAATGTCGCCCACGCGCAGCGCCGGTTTGGCTTCCGTGGCGGGACCGCCGTCGCTCAGGCTCGTGATCAACGCGCCGCGCGAGGTGTCGCGGCCGATTTGCAGCTTCGTGAACAGCGACAGGTTCCGCGCCGTCATGCCCCATTGCTTCAGCACCTGGCTCGGCGTGAAGGCGGTCGGGCGGCGCTCGGTGGTAATCACGGTGTCGCTGGTCTCGCCGTCGCGCAGGAACGTCGCCGGGACATCCTGTTCGATGGGCAGGTCCGCGACGAGGTTGTTGATCGTCGGCAGGTCTTCCATGAACTGGGCGTGGACCGGCTGGTCGTTCAGACTGGTGAGGATATCGCCGGGGCGCAGGCCAGCCAATTCAGCCGGTGAGTCCGCGAGGACGCTGGCCAGAAGCACGCCCTTCGTGTCTTTGTGGCTGCGCAGGAGCGGCTGGAAACTCGTGCCGATGTAGGCGCGATCCACATGGCCGTTCTCGATGATCTGATCGACGACTTTCTTGGCCAGATTGCCCGGGATGGCGCCACCGAGGGCGTAACTGATTTCGTTGATGCCGATGATTTCGCCGTCCATGTTCACAAGCGGCCCGCCCGAATTCCCCGGGTAAATGAATGCGTCGTGGCCGAACCAGCGAACCAGCTCGCCCACGTTCTCACCGTCCAGGTTGAACGAACTGCTCATGGCGCCGGGAATCACCATCTCGGTGTTGCTGATGATGCCGGTGGTGACGGACTGGGACAGCCCCGCCGGCGAGCCCATCGCCACCACGCGGTCGCCCACGCGCACCGAGTCCGAGTCGCCAAAGGACGCGGCGGGATACTCGATCGGGTCGTCAGGAGTCAGTTGAATCACCGCGATGTCTGTCGCCGCGTCCGTGCCGACGAGCCGCGCCGGCACTTCCTCGCGGTTCGGCAAGGTCACCATCAGGTTGATGGCTTTGCCGGCAACGTGATGGTTCGTGACGATATAGCCCTCAGGCGAGATGATGGCGCCACTGCCGCTCTTGACGAGCTTGTTCTGGCGCCCGCCGTAGTACGACGGCTCGACGACCATGATGCGCACGAGCGACGGCGAGACTTGCGACACCGCCTCCTCGATGGCGAGGCGGTCGCTGTCGGACAACGCTTTGGACACTTTGACCGCCGCTTCTTTTTCCTCGGCGTCGAGCGCTGGCGCTTTCTGCGCCCGGACGAAACCTCCGAGGAATGCGGCTGCCAGCGCCATCAGGGCAACTGTTGTGAACTTCTGCATAAGGACGGATCCTGGAAAATTGGCTGAATAGAGCGTTAAGGTAAGAAAGGCTCGTGCCAATGGACCGCCCGGCGCAACTTATCGTTTGGCAGGCCGGGGGGCCAGCTTCTGCATCGTCGAGACCAACTGATCCATGGCCACGATGGGCTGCTGGCACGCGAAGTTCTCGCAGAAGTAAACGGTCGGCCGGCCTTCGCGCGGGCGCATCTCCTTCAGGTAAGGCGCCAGGGCGATGATCTCCGCGTTATCGTCCGCGGGGCGATGCACCACAACCGTGTTGGGATAGAACTTGCGCCGCACAAAATCCGCCATGGCGGCGAACTGCGGGTGCTCCGGGTCGCCGGCGACGACGATCTCGCGGGTCGGTCCGGCGGCGAAATCGACCGCCTGGAGCATCATCGTGTGGCCCACGCCCCGTTCTTTCAGGCTGCCGCCAAAGGCCTTGATGGTGCCTTCCGCCACATCCTCCAGGTCCTCGCGCCCCAGCATCCGCCCAAGCCGGTAGAGCGCCAGCGCCGCCACACCGTTTCCGCTCGGGATGGCCCCGTCGTAGGCGTCCTTGCCGCGCACCAGGAGCTTCTCCGAATCGTCCGCCGTCTGAAAGAACCCGCCTCTTTCCGCGTCGTGAAAATGGTGGATCATGGCGTCCGAGAGGGCGCTCGCCTCGCGCAACCAGCGCACTTCGAAGGTCGCTTCGTACAGCTCGATCAATCCCCAAACCGTGAAGGCGTAATCTTCCAGGTGGCCGGGCAGGCCCGCTTCGCCTTCGCGCCATCTCTTCAGGAGCCTGCCCGCCGGAGTCCGCAGATGGCTCAGCAGAAAATCGGCGGCGCGGCGGGCGTGCTCGGCATAGCTTTGGTCGCCGATGCCACGCGACGCGCGCGACAGAGCCGCGATCATCAGGCCGTTCCAGTCCGTCAGAACCTTGTCGTCCTTCAACGGATGCACACGCCGGTCGCGATGGGCGAAGAGCCGTTCGCGGCAGCCCGCGATCCGCTGGCGCAACGCCCCGATGGACAGCTCGTGCTTCTCGGCGATTTCCTCCAGGGGCTGGCGGAGGTGGGGAATGTTCTCGCCCGATTTCCGGCCCGTCGCTTCGTCGTGAAAGTTACCCCCGTCCACGATGTGGAACACCGCACAGAAGAAGTCGGCGTCGTCCTGTCCGAGAACCTCGCGGATTTCCTCCGGCGTCCAGACGTAGAACTTACCCTCCACGCCCTCGCTGTCGGCGTCCTCCGCCGAGGCGAAACCGCCCTCCGGCAGGGTCATGTCGCGGAGGACATAGGTCAGGAGCTCTTGCGCCACGCGCGAAGCGTCCTGATCCGCCGTGATCTGATAATACTCGGTATAGGCGATCGCCAGCAGCGCGTTGTCGTAGAGCATCTTCTCGAAGTGGGGGAGAAGCCAGTGCTCGTCCGTCGAGTATCGGTGAAAGCCGAAACCCACGTGGTCGTAAATGCCGCCCCGGCTCATCGCCTGGAGGGTTTGCTTGACCATGTGCAGCGCCGTGTCGTCACCCGTGCGGCGGAAATGCCGCAGCAGGAACGACAGGTTGTGCGGCACGGGGAATTTGGGGCTGGAGCCGAAGCCGCCGAAGTGGGCGTCGAACTGATAGTTGAGCTGCTCGTAGGCCTGGCGCAGCTCGGCCTCGCCCGGCAGATCGCCTGGCGCGCCCGCCGTCATGCGTTGGAGCGCGTTCTGGATCGAAGCGGCGGACTTGGCGATGTCGTCCTTCTGTTCGATCCAGGCCTGGGCCAATTGCGGCAGCAGATCGACCATGCCGATGCGCGCCATGCGGCTTTGCTTGGGAAAGTACGTCCCGGCGAAGAACGGCTCCTTCTCCGGGGTCATCACAATGGTCATGGGCCAGCCGCCCTGATGGGTCAGAAGCTGCGTCACGGCCATGTACACGCTGTCGATATCGGGCCGTTCCTCACGGTCCACTTTGATACAGACGAAACGTTCGTTCATCAGCGCCGCCACCTCGCCATCCTCGAAGGACTCGTGCTCCATCACATGGCACCAGTGGCAGGTGGCGTAGCCAACCGACAGGAACACGGGCACATCTCGGCGCCGGGCTTCCGCGAAGGCCTCGTCGCCCCACGGCCGCCAATCGACCGGATTGGCGGCATGCTGGAGCAAATAGGGGCTCTTCTCGAACACGAGGCGGTTGAAGCGCGGCCCGCCATCGGGGGGCAATTGGCGGATTTCATCGGGGGATGGCAGGGGCAGACGGGCGGTGGCGGAAGCATCCATGGGGGCGGGAGAGCCTTTCCGGCGGGATCGGGTTGCCTATCGCGAGGAGCAAGGTTCGGTCCGCCTCGGTTAGGGGGAGATTGTTTTCCGCCATAACCAAGGAAGGCCTTGACCTATCGCGCTTTTTGCTTCCATTGCACGTTTCGCGGCGGAGGAGGCACAACCGATGCCTCCTTTGTCATCGATCCCTCACAAATTAGACGTCGTCACCAGAATAGGAGTCTCGATTCGTTGCCTGCGGTAAATCACCTTTCCACGTCCACCATGCCCCAAATGGAAAAATGGAAGATTCAGGATTCGTCCGAGCTTTACGGGATCGGACACTGGGGGGCTCAGTACTACACCATCAATGCCGCCGGCCACGTGACCGTTCAGCCCGAAAAGGACCCGGAGCGCCAGATCGACCTCAAGAAGCTGGTCGATGAGCTTCAGGCCCGCGGCATGCAGCTTCCCATCCTGGTGCGCTTCACCGACATGACGCGCCATCGCCTGGAGGACATGAAGGGCGCCTTCGACCGGGCGATCTCCGAGAACAACTACCAGAACGAATACCGCTGCATCTACCCCATCAAGGTCAACCAGCAGCGCCACGTCGTGGAAGAATACATCCGATTCGGAAGCCCCCTCGGTTTCGGCATCGAGGCCGGCTCAAAGCCCGAGCTGCTCGCCGTTCTGGCCATGACCAGCGATGCTCAGATGCCTATCGTGTGCAACGGTTTCAAGGACGACGAGTTCATCGAGTTGACCGTTCTGGCCCGGAAGATGGGCAAGGACATCACCCCCATCATCGAGAAGTTCAGCGAGCTGATCTTGCTCGTGAAGTACGCCAAGCTCCACAACACGCGCCCACAGATCGGCCTGCGGGTGAAGCTGTCGGCCCGCGGCGCCGGGCGCTGGGAACTCAGCGCTGGCGTGCGCTCCAAATTTGGCCTCACCCTGCCGGAAATCCTCAAAGCCGTCGAGTACCTCGAAGAGCACGACATGCTCGACTGCCTGCGCCTGCTTCACTTCCACGCCGGCAGCCAGATCACCAACATCCGCACCCTCAAATCCATGCTCACCGAAGCCGCCCGCGTGTATGTCGAGCTGGTTCAGCTCGGCGCTCCCATGGGCGTCCTGGACGTGGGTGGCGGCCTCGGCATCGACTACGATGGGTCGCAGACGAACTTCGACTCCTCGATGAACTACACGCTCCAGGAATACGCCAACGACGTCATCTTCCGCGTCATGTCGGTTTGCGACACTTCGGAGGTCCCCCACCCGGTCATCCTCTCCGAATCGGGCCGGGCTCTCGTCAGCTACCAAAGCGTCCTCGTCTTCAATGTCCTCGGCGTCAGCACCTTCGACAGCTTCCCCGTGGATGAGCACGTGGACGACGAGACCCCCGAGCCACTGCGCGACATCGTCCAGATCTCCAAGGTCATGGCGGCGAAGAACGTCCTCGAAATGTACCACGACGCCGTTCAGATGCGCGAGGAATGCACCAACCTGTTCAACCTCGGCTACCTCGACCTGCGCCAGCGCGCGCAGGCGGAAGCCGCTTTCTGGGCCATCTGCGTCAAGACGCTGCGCATCCTCCAGGAAAAGGACTACCCGCCGGAGGAACTCGAAGGCCTGGAAAACCTCGTCTCCGACATCTACTTCTGCAACTTCTCCGTGTTCCAGTCGATGCCCGACTCCTGGGCCATCAAGCAGCTCTTTCCCGTCATGCCGATTCATCGGCTCGAGGAAAAGCCTCTGCGCAAAGGCGTTCTGGCGGATATTACCTGCGACTCGGACGGCAAGATCGACAAGTTCGTCGATCTGCGCGATGTCAAAAACCAGCTCGAACTGCACAGCCCCCGCAAAGGCGAGCCGTACCTCCTCGGCGTCTTCCTCATCGGAGCCTACCAGGAAATCCTTGGAGACCTGCACAATCTCCTGGGAGACACCAACACCGTTCACGTCTCTCTCGACATAGACAACCAGATCGTCATCGAGCACGTCATCGAGGGCGACATGGTCGACGAGGTGGTCAGCTTCGTGGGCTACGATCCCCAAGCCATGCTGGCGCAAACCCGCCAGAGCGTCGAGCGGGCGCTGCGCGGGTCGAAGATCACTCTCGAGGAATCGGCCCTTTTCATGCGCTTCTTCGAGTCCGGTCTCCGAGGCTACACCTACCTCGAATAAGGCCTGGAATAAAGGGCATGCCAGCCTGCCGGCCGTTTCCTTCGCGCATCCATCCGAATACGGTTGACCACACGTTCTCCTTTGTTTTGCATACACGTCTTGTGTTCCGTGTTGGACCGGATGGATAGCTGAACAGAGGTGGACCCAGGATGAAGAGTGGGCATCGAGATCGAGTGGGCGCCCGGCGCCCGGCTACTTTGAGGACCCTCGCCTCGGCGGGAGCGATCGCCGCCTGCCTGGCGGCGCCGCGCCCCACGGAGGGCCGGATCATGCTCCAATGGTTCGAGGCCCGCTGGGAAACGATGGAGCGCCGCATGCCCGACGTCTTCATGGCCGGCTACGGCGCCATCTGGACGCCCCCCATCGCCCGCGCCGACTCCGGCAACTTCAGCGTCGGCTTCGACGTCCGCGACCGCTTCGACCTCGGCCGCGACGACAACCCCACCCTCTATGGCAGCGAAACCTCCTTTCGCCAGATGGTTCAGGACGGCCACGACGCCGGGCTCTTCATCTACGCCGACACCGTCTACAATCATAACGGGTTCTTCGACCGAAGCACCGGCGAGGGCCAATGTGGCCTGGACAATCTGAACCACTATCCCGGCTTCCGCCTGTTCTACGACTTCGATGGCGACGGCGATTTCCGAGACTCCTGCGGCGCCGACGGCGGCATCCCCGGATGCGAGTCGAATCCCCTCGAGTGCCGCATCGCCGGCCTCATCGACATCGCCCACGAGAAAAATTACGTCTTCATTCGTCAACCCGCCGAGCCTGACAACCCCATGAATCTGCCGGGCGAACCGGTCAACCCCGACAACCGCCGCTTCTATCCCGATTTTAACCCGGCCCCGGGCGACGTCCTCACCCCCTCCGGCTTCAATCTGACCAATCCGATGGGCGGCGATCCGCAGCCGGAAAACGTCAACGACTACATGATGCGCTACACCGCCTGGCTGATCGAGGTCATCGGCGTCGACGGCTTCCGTCTCGACGCGGTCAAGCACACGCCCACCTGGTTCTTCAACGATATCTACGATCCCACCGTCGCAGGCCTGAGGCCCCTCGCGGGCCAGAGTTTCTCCTCCGGCATGCCCATCGCCCGCGACTGGTACGATCAACCCTTCACGGCATTTTCCTTTGGCGAAAACGTGGAAAGCGACTTCGGCGCCCTCGCCCAATATGTCCGCAAGGACGGCGTCGGCAACCGCGACGTCCTCGACTTCCCCCTCGGCTTCTCCATGTCCGGCCAGATCGGCAACCCGGACGGCAACTTCGCCGCCATCCTGGGAGCCTCCTTCGATGGCCACGACGGCAGCGCGGTCGACGGTACCCTCGGCGTTCAGTTCGTCCAGAATCACGACGGCATCGGCGGTCCTCCGCCGCTGGACAACGTGGCCTACGCCTACATTTTGACCCGGCCGGGCTATCCGATCATCTACTACAACGCCAAAGAATTCGGCGATGGCCGCGACTTCCCCCGCGACGGCCGCGGCGACGCCCTCGGCAACTTCGGCTCCAATCTCCTCACCACTCTCGGCAATATCCACGTCGACTACATCGGCGGGCGAAACAACCCCTTCGACTCGATGTGGGAAGACAACGACGTCATCATGTACGAGCGCTTCAATAGCTGCCTCGTTCTTCTCTGCGACCGCGGAGACGAAGGCATCGAGGAGCGGCCCGTCAACGTCGCCAGTCCGGAGTTCCGGGGGCGCACGCTCGTCGAACTGACCGGCAACGCGAGTGATCCGAATGTCGACCCGACCGATCAACTGCCCGATCAGATTACCATCCCCAACGACGGCATCATCACCCTTCGCGTCCCGCGCGGTGGGGGCCACGGCCGGCCCTACCTGATTTACGGCCCCCCCCGCCCCGACGGTGTGTTCACGCTGCAAAACGCCAGCCAGGTGCTCCCGCCCGATCCTCAGGTCGAAGGCGTCCCGGAAGGCGCGCGCCGCCTCTCGCCCGTCGAGGTCGTCACCGCCGATGTGGCCCAACTCCGGCTCGAAACATCGGCGCTGGCTCCGCCAGAAGACAACGCCCTCATCCGCTGGAACATGAACGTCGACGCGAACGGAGACGGCAGCCTGACCATCCCGGGCAACGCGGGTGGCGATTATCTGCTGACCGGCTACGACGCCTTCGATACCTCTGCCCCGCGCCAGAATGGCGGCAATGGCGTATACACCATCGAAGTGGACCTGAATCGGCCGGGCATCCGTGAAGGCCTCAATTACGTCTCCGCCGTGGCATTCCTGCCCCGGCCAATGGACACGCCCCCCATTTTCCGCACCTTCCGCAAGGTCATCTACGTCGATCGCTTCGCCCCCGCCATGGACCTGGTCTTCCCTCCGTCCGTCGGCGGCACCCGCACCATCGAACAGGCCGAGTACGGCTTTGTCTTCGAATGCCCCGACTTCACCGCCGACAGCGCCCACGTCCTCTTCGATCTGCCCCCCGGCTTCGACCCGGACACCCTGCCCCTCAACGATACGAACCGCGCCAACAAGTCCGACCGCCATCGCTTCCGCTATACGCAAGCCGGCCTGGAAGACGGCGCCCATACCGTGACAGTCGTGGCCTTCGAGGAAACAGGAACGCGCTCCGTGACGACCTTCAATTTCGAAGTCGATCTGCCCGATCCGACCCCCACACCTACCCCGTCGCCCACTCCGACCCCCACGATGACGCCGACGGTGACGCCCTCCCCGACGCCCACCTCGACGGTCACTCCGACCCCGACGGCCACGGTAACGCCCACAGTGACCGCGACGGCGACGCCAACCGCCACGGCCACACCGACGCCAACGCCCGAGCCCATCAGTCTGGACGATTTGCTGGCGGTGTTGCTCGGAAATCGGACACAGACAGATGATGTCATGGCAAACGACGATGTCGTCGTTGACGCCGCCGATGTGATCACCATCCTAACCAACAACTAAGAGCGCTTCACCCCATCCGGACTCTTCGATACCATGGCTAAGAAATCGTCTGCGGGACGCATCACCTTGCAGCAGGATCTTCAGGCGCTGCCGTTCCTCGCTCCCTTCCTCGCGATCTTCGGTGTCTTCATCGGCTTCCCCCTGGTTTACTCCGTGTGGTTGTCGATGCATCGAACCGACATCTATTCCTCCTGGTACGACCGCTTCGGAACCATGCAGTTCGTCGGCCTTCAGAACTATGCCGACGTCGCCGCCAGCATCCCATTCTGGTGGTCGATCTTCCTGACCTTTGTCTACGCGACGCTGACCATCATTCCGGGCATGATCCTCTCCCTGTTTCTCGCGATCACCCTCAATCGCAAGATGAAGGGCCTCGGCTTCTACCGCAGCGGATTCTTCCTGCCGAACGTCTTCGACATCTATGTCGTCGGCGTCATCTGGCTGCTGCTCTACAACCCCAACGAAGGCCTCTTCCTCAGAATCTTCGAATGGGTCGGCCTCGGCGTGCTGGTCCAGGACGGCTTCCTCAGCAACCCCTACCTCACCCTGCCGTGCATCGCGCTGGCCATGGTGCTCAAGAACGCCGGCTTCGGAATGATCCTTTTCCTCACGGCGTTGAACAACATTCCCACCTCGGTCTTCGAGGCCGCGGAAGTCGATGGCGCCACGAAATGGCAGCAGCTCACCCATATCACACTGCCCCTGCTGCGGCCCATCATCCTGTTCCTCAGCATCACCGGCTTAGTGGCCACGCTCAACGCCTTCAGCGAAATCTACTCGATGACCGACAACACCGGCGGACCCGGTGTGAACGTCGGAGGGCAGACGCTCCAGGCCGCCCGCGTCTCCGGCTACCACCTCTACCGCGTCTTCGACGACTCGTTCTACGGTCAGGCGGCCGCTATCAGCTTCTTCCTTCTCGCCATCGCGCTCGTTGTCAGCGTGATCAACTTCAAGTTCCTCGCCCCGAAGGACTGATTATCCATGGACCAGCCTTGGCAACCCCAGCCATTCATGACGCGCCGTGTGCGCACGACTCTCCTCTTCGTGCTGCTCACCGGCTTGCTGCTTTTCGTTCAACTCCCGCTCGTGTGGATGATCCTCACCGCGCTCAAGGTCCAGGGCAAAGCCCAGACCCTCCAGTTCATGCCCCAAAGGTCCGAGGTTTTCGACCAGGAATTGGTCGTTCGCCGCGACGGCGAAGGCCAAAGCGCCGTCTTTGAGTATACCGACGCCGCCGCCACCGAAGTCACCCTCTTGCTGCGTCCCGGCGGTGAAGAGGAATCGCGCCGAGTCATGTCTCGCACCGTCGAGGGCCTTTGGGTCGCCGAAGTGGAAGGCGTGGAGGCGGGACTCCTGCCGTATCAGTTCGTCGTCAATAACTCCAATACGGTCAGCGATCCAGACAATCCCGCCGAGGACGAGTCCGGCGTTTCCATGTTGCGGATCGAGCCAGGGTCGACTCTCACTTCCAATCGCCCCCTCTTCAACGAAACGCGTATCGATGGCGAGACCACGAAAGTCGCGCTTCGCCTGCCCGAAGAAAAAAGCTACTCCGTTCTCTCGTCCCAGGGCGAGTCGGTCGCCCTGCGCTTCGAAAACGGAGCCCACCGCGGCGAGTTCCCCGGCGCCGTCGAAACCTTTCAGGTCGTGCGCGAATACTCTCTCGGCGAAGCCATCGGCAACCTCTACACCTTAGAGAATTTCACCGCGATCCTCGGCAACAAAGACTTTCCCTTTGGACGGTACATCTTCAACAGCTTCATCGTGGCGACGATGGCGGCCTTGCTGACGGTTCTCTTCTGCACCATGGCCGGTTACGCCTTCGCGGTGAAGCAGTTTCACTTCCGTGATGTCCTGTTCGCCGGCCTGCTGGCGTCCATGCTGGTGCCCGGCATGATCTACATGGTGCCCCAGTTCGCCATCACCCTCAAGCTCGGTTGGATCGATACCTTCCCCGGGCTGATCGTGCCCCATGTGGCCAACGTCTTCGGTCTCTTCCTCCTGAGACAATACGTTGGCCAGATCCCCAAGGACCTCTTCAACGCGGCCCAGATCGATGGCGCCTCCGAATTGAACGTGTTCCGCAACATCGTCATTCCGCTGTGCATGCCGATCATGGTCACTCTGTTCCTTTTGACCTTCGTGGGTCAGTGGTCGAACTTTCTGTGGCAACTCATTGTCACACAACCCGCATCGCCGGTGACGACCCTGCCGGTCGGTCTCCAGGCCTTCAAAGGCCAGTACGGCACCGACTGGGAGCGTGTCATGGCGGGCGCCTGCTTCTCGATCCTGCCGATCACTGTGCTGTTTATCGTTACGCAGAAATACTTGCTCGAAGGCCTGACGGCCGGAGCGGTGAAAGAATAATGGGAGACGTTTCAAGAGCCATGCGGCCATTCCTCTTCGCAGTCACTCTCGCTTTCGCGGCCATTCTCGGGGCCGGGTGCGGCGCCGATGTCCTCGCGGCCGACGACAACAAGATCACCCTCGTCGTCTGGCAGGGCTTCAAATTCGAAGAAGTCACCGTGATGGAGGAAATCACCAACCGCTTCGAGCAGAAGTGGATGGAGGAAAATCCCGGCAAGACCCTCGACATCATCCTCGAACGCGTCAGTTTCGACGACATGACCACCAAGCTGAAAACCGCCGCCCTGGCCCGCCGGACCCCGGACATCGCATTCGTGGACGCCCAGAAGGTCATCGAACTCACCTACGGCCAGACCCTCGTCCCTCTCGATACACTCGACAACTGGCGTTACGATTCCATCCAGGATGCCCGAAGCGAGTTCGTCAACGCCTCCTTCGATCAGGCCACCGTCTTCATGCGTGACGACGACGATTCGCCACTGACCCAGCATCAATTCGGTCTGCCGGTGCAGACGACGACGCTGGCGCTTTTCTGGAACCGGGAAATGTTCCGCGCCAAGGGTCAGGAACTCCGCGCCGCGGGCCTCGATCCAAACCGCGCCCCCAAAGATTGGGACGAACTCATCGCCTACTCCAAGGTCCTCGAAGGCGACGACATCTACGGCTATGCCATGTCCGGCAGCCTCTGGTTCCAATTCCCCGTTTTCAATCAGTACAACGTCGAATGGGTGCAGTACGAAGCCAACGGCCGCGCCGTCCCCACCGTCGACAGTGCCCTCGGACTCGCCGCCATGGAGCGTCTCGCCGGCCTCGTTCTCGACAGCCAGGTGGAAGCCGGCGCCTGGAAACCGGGCGCCACCGGCCCGGATCAGGGCTTTCAGAACCGCAAGTACGCCATGATCTTCACCGGCCCCTGGAACACCGAGAAGTTCGAGGCCAACGGCCTCGACTTCGACATTTCCCTGATTCCCGCCGTGCCGGAAAAAGAAGCGCGCGAACTGGGCATCGAACCCGAATCCTCGTCCAATATCGGCGGCCAATCCGGCGTCATCTTCAAGACCTGCGAACACCCGGAAATCGCCTACGAGTTTCTCGAATACTTCACCGGCGAAGTCGAGCAGCGCTATTGGGCTGAAACGCTCGGCCAGATCCCGACCCGCTTGTCCGCCTGGGAAGACCTGGACATGAGCAAGTACCCCTACCTGCCCAAGTTCATGGAGCAGCTCAAGCACGCTGAGGCGCTGCCTCGGATTCCGCTCTACGGCACGCTCGAAAGCGACATCTTCAACCCCGAGTTCCAACTCGTCCTCTCGGGCAAGAAAACTCCGGAAGCCGCGCTGGAAAGCATCCAGGCCGCCCTCGACAAACGCATCCTCGAGAAGATGAACGCCCGCGTTCGGGACTGAGTCCCGGCGACCCGGCTCTCAGGCGCGGGTTCTCAGGCGTTCGCGCGGCTGCCGGGTTTGATGGCGGGGCCTTTGCCTTCGCGGCACAGCGGGCAATCCGCCGGCTGGTAAGTAGGAAAATTCAAATCGACCAGACTGAAAACCGGATGCCCGGGGGCGAATTTTCCGCCGCTTCGGTTCGCCACGGCCGCGAAGCCCACGACTTCGCATTGGGCGTCCTCGATGATCGGTAGCAGTTCGCTGACCGATTTGCCGGTTGTGATAACGTCCTCGGCCAGCAGCACCCGCTGGCCCTTCTCCAGCACAAAGCCGCGCCGCAGGGCGAAGGAAATCCCGTCGGGACGCTCGGCGAAAATCGACCGCACGCCCAGCGCCCGCGCCAATTCGTACCCCCAAAGCACCCCGCCCAGCGCCGGCGCCAGCACCACGTCCGGCTTCGGCAAACCCGCGAGCTTCTCCGCCATCGCGCGCGCCGCTAGTTCGGCTTTGTCCGGGTGTTCAAAGAGCGCCGCGCACTGGCAGTAGTTGCCGCTGTGGAGGCCGCTGCTCAGCAGGAAGTGGCCTTCCTTCAACGCACCCGTTTCTTTCAGAACTTCCAGGATGTCAGCCATGCGCTTGCTCCGTCGCGGTGGCCGGCAGGGCCTTCGCGATCATGCTGTGGTAGTGGACGGTCCGCGACCGCATCACCTTCAGCGGATCGCCCTGCCCGTCCTTCGGCGGCAGGATGCCGCGCGTGACGTGGAACAGGGTGCCGGGAAACCCGTCCTGACGGGTGGCCTGGCCGTCGCGGGCGGTTTGCTCCACGTCGCCGCCCTGCTTGCCCACTCCGGGGATCAGGAACGGCACGGCGGGGCAGAGCGCCCGGCATTGGCGCACCAGTTCGCCCCGCGTTGCGCCGACGACGTAGCCGAGGTTGTCGGCGTCCGTCCAGGTGGGCAGTTTCTCTGCCACACGGCGCCAGAAATCGCCCGGCAGAATGAAGTCTTCGGCGCCCGGGTTGCTGGTCAGGACCAGGAAAAACGTCAGCTTGTCGGTGAACTCCAGAAATGGCTCGCAGGCGTCGCGGCCCAGCAGCGGATTGACCGTCGCCGAGTCGGCCGCCAGCGTCTCGTAAAGCGCCTTGGCATAATGCTTCGCGGTCGATCCGATGTCGCTCCGCTTCGCATCCGCCAGGATCAGCGCGTTGTCCGGCAGGGCCTCGCGCAGGCGAAAAAGCAGCGCCCAGCCTTCCGGCCCGAGAGACTCGAAGAAGGCGAGGTTGAACTTATAGGCGGCGGCGTGCTCGGCGGTGGCCTCGATCAGGAGGCGGAGAAACTCCTCGTGCCCCGCGATGGTGGCGGGGAACCGGTCGGGCAGGTATTCGGGCGCCGGTTCGAGACCCACCGACAGCAGCGAACCCGTGCGTTTCCAGGCCTCGACCAGTTTTCGCGTGGCGGCGCAGGGACGCTTCATTCCAGGATCAGCCCCCCGGTCAGCTCACGGATCGAGCCGACGCCTTGCTCCTCGCAATAGGCCGCCATTTCCTCCAGCACCATCAGCGGCGCTCGTGGGTTCGAGAATTGACCGCAACCGATGGCGACGGCGCTGGCCCCGGCCAGCATGTACTCGATGGCGTCTTCGCCCGTTTGGATGCCGCCGAGGCCGATGATCGGCATTTTCGTGGCCTGATAAGTCAAGTAAACCAAACGCAGCGCGAGGGGCTTGATGGCCGGGCCGGAGAGGCCGCCGGTGACGGAGCCCAGCTTGGGCCGGCGCGTCTTCGCGTCGATGCCCATGGCCGGGATCGTGTTCACCAGTGTGATGCCATCGGCGCCTTCGTTCTGCACTACCTTGGCCATCGCCACGATATCGGTGACGAGGGGTAGAAGTTTGACGATCAATGGCTTTGTGGTCCTGGACCGCAGCTCCCGCACGACCGACGCGAGGGCGTTCTGGTCCGCGCCGATGGCGCAGCCGCCCTTTTTCACGTTGGGACAAGAGACGTTGACTTCGTAGGCGGCCGCGGCGGGGCAGCCTTCCTCAAGGATTTCCACCGACTCGATGAAATCTTCCTGCGTGGCGCACGCCAGATTGATGATCGGCTGACAACCCTTCTCCGCCAGTTCGGCACAGATGGCGGCCTTTTCCACCACAAAGGCCTCGACGCCAATGTTCTGCAACCCCACGGAATTCAGCAATCCGCCCGGTGTCGGCGCCCAGCGCGCGGGGCGATTGCCTTCGCGCGGGTGGCGCGTCAGGCCCTTCATGGCGATGGCGCCGAGCAGCCCCGGGTCATAGAGCCCGGCGTACTCGGTGCCATAGCCGGCGGTGCCCGACGCCGTCATGACCGGGTTCTTCAGCTTCAGCGGCCCCACCTCGACGGCGAGGTCCACGCTGGTCTGTTGCAACACGTCCTGGCTCATTCGAACACCAACTCTCTCAGGTCGAAGACCGGCCCGTCGGCGCATTGGCGCGCGTAGCCATTCTGGGTTTTCACCGGGCAGAGCAGGCAGGCGCCCACGCCACAGCCCCCGAAGTCGCTACCGAAGTAGGCGCGCAGCACCTGATCGGTTCCGGAGAGGCGCTGCTGCACCTCCTTCAGGAAGGCCTTGGGTCCAGCGACGGCGATCCACTCGGCCCACTCCAATTCCTCCAGCGCTTCGTCCAGCGTGGTGCTGTGGAAGGGGGTGAAGGGATGGCCTGGCGGGGGGGTGGCCTCGTCGCTTCCGGCATCGCGCACCCAGCAGGCGGTCAGGTCCACGTCCTCGGAGAGGGAGCGGGCAAAGCCATCGAGCACGACGCCCTGGGGCCCGCAGGCGAGCAGGCCGATCGGCATGGGCTCGGGCGGCAGGACAATGCCGTGGCCGAGGGGACCGGCGAGCCAGGGGTCCGGCTCGAATCCTTCGGGTTCCGAAAAGAAGAGGGCGTCGGTCGGGGGGTCTTCCTGCTCAAGGCCACTGGAATAGGCGGCGAGCTTCAGGTGGCGGCTGGGCGCATCGAAATGCACCACGACCGCCGGAAAGGTCACGCCGGAGCCCTCGCCGAAGGGCGAGACGAGATAGAACTGACCTGGCTGGGGGGCGGGGGCTTCTTCCGGCAGGAGGAAGGTCTTGAGCCGAATGGCCACGTCCTCGCCGCTGGAGACGGGGCCGTAGCTGTCGGAGGATAGGAGGGGCAATTCGCCCGTAAAGAGTTTCGAGGCGGGGGTGGTGAGACTCACAGCGCCGCTCCTTCCCGCTCGACGCTGAAGCAATCGGGGTTGGTGAAGACGATTTCGCCGCCCAGCAGTGTCGCGGCGATGCGGGCTTTCATGGTCTTGCCGAGCCAGGGGCAATTGCTGCTCTTGGACCGCAGATGGCGCTCCTCGAAGGTGTATTCGCAATTCAGATCGAGCAGCGTCAGGTCCGCCAGGGAACCGGGGCGCAGGGTGCCCCAGGGTTGTTCCATGATGCGGGCGGGGGCCAGAGCCATCTTCTCGATCAGGAACTCGAGCGACCACTGACCCGTCGCCACGAAATCCGTGTAGAGCACGGGAAAGGCCGTCTCCATGCCGATGATGCCATAGGGCGCGCCATCGAACACGTTGAGTTTGGTGGTGGCCGCGTGGGGGGCGTGATCGGTGGCGACGCAATCGATGGTGCCGTCTTCCAGGGCGGCGATGAGGGCCTGGCGGTCCTCCTCGGCATTCAGCGGAGGCTTCATCTTGGCGTGCGTGTTATAGCCGATCACGGCTTCGTCGGTCATGGTCAGGTGATGGGGAGAGACTTCGGCGGTGACGCGGATGCCGTTGCGTTTGCCTTCGCGGATCGCTTCCACGCTTTCGCGGGCGCTGACGTGACAGATGTGGATGTGGCCGCCGGTTTCGTCGGCCAGGGCAATGTCACGGGCCACGATGGTCGATTCGCTGATGCGGGGAATTCCCGGCAGGCCCAGGCGCAGGCTGACCGGGCCCTCGTGCATCACGCCGGCGCCGGTCAGGTCCATGTCTTCCGCGTGGTCGAAAATCGGCACGCCAAGCATCCGCGTACAGGCCAGCGCCCGACGCATGATGTTGGCGTTCATGACCGGGTGGCCGTCGTCGCTGAAGGCTCCGGCGCCGGTTTCCAGGAGGGCGCCGAACTCGGCCAGCTCCTCGCCCTTCTGGCCCCGCGTGACGGAAGCCACCGGGATGACTCGGATAATGCCAGAGGTCTCGGCGCGGGACACGACAAACTGGACGCCGGTGCGCGTGTCACAGACCGGGTTGGTGTTCGGCATGCAGTAGATCGTGGTGAAGCCGCCGGCGGCTGCGGCGCGGCTGCCGGTTTCGATGGTTTCCGAGCCTTCGCCGCCGGGTTCCCGCAGGTGCGTGTGGAGATCGATGAAGCCCGGGGAAATGGTGAAGCCCTGGGCGTCGATCAGGCGGTCCGCCCGATCGCGGGGGATGTCTTTGGCCACCTCAGCGATGCGCCCGTCCTCGATCAGCAGGTCCAGCCGGTCGTGGAGGCCCTGCGACGGATCGGCCACGATGCCGTTATGTATGAGAATCCGCTGCACGATTGCGCGCTCCTTGCAACAGGTAGAGGACGGCCATGCGGACCGCCACGCCGTTGGTGACTTGGTCGAGGATCAGCGAGCGGTCGCTTTCCATCACGCTGGTGGTGACTTCCACGCCGCGGTTCACGGGACCCGGGTGCATGACGATGGCGTCGGGCGCGGCCCAGCCGACGCGCTCGGGTGTGATGCCGTAGAGGGCTTTGTACTCGTTCAGGCTGGGGAAGAGGTTCTTCTGCTGGCGTTCGAGCTGAATGCGCAGCAGATAGATCACATCGGCTCCGCGCAGGCCGTCGCGGAGGTCGTGGTGAACTTCGACACCCATCGTGCGAAACGTCTTCGGCACCAGGGTCGGAGGCCCGACGAGAGCCACCCGGGCGCCGAGTTTTTTGAGCGCGTGGATGTTCGACCGGGCGACGCGACTGTGCAGGATGTCGCCGACGATGGCGACCTTCAGACCCGCGATGCGGCCGAGCCGTTCGCGGATCGAGAAGGCGTCGAGGAGCGCCTGGGTGGGGTGCTCGTGAGCGCCATCGCCGGCGTTGATGACAGACGACTTGACCGCACGGGCCAGGAATTCCGCCGAGCCGGACGAGGAATGGCGCACGACGATGTAGTCGGCGCCGAGGGCCTCGATGGTCTCGACGGTGTCGAGGAGCGCTTCGCCCTTGCTGACCGAAGACGTCGCCACGTCGAAGTTGATGACGTCGGCGGAGAGACGGCGGGCGGCGAGTTCGAAGCTGGTGCGGGTGCGGGTCGAGTTCTCGAAGAAAAGATTCACCACCGTGCGGCCGCGAAGGGTCGGGACGCGCTTGATGGTTCGGGTGACGATTTCTTTGAATCCGACAGCGTTGTCGAGAATCAGAGTCAGTTCATCGGCGGAAAGCGGTTCGATGCCGAGCAAGTCCTTGCTGGCAAGGGCGGCGGCCGAAGGCTCGGGCGGGGGAGCGGGAGCGTCGGTGCTCATCGTGGCGGGCCCGCCTTTCTGACCATGGGGTTCATAAGGCGAATGGTTCCTCCCAGGTTCGCTGTTCGGGAGAGAGTGCTCCGCCCGAGGGCCCCCTCGGGTCAAGGGGCGATTGTTGGGGTTCGGTGAGGCTCGAAAGTCCCCGCCGAGACGCGGAAAATGCTGAGAATCGGACGAGTTCCGGCGAGGGCTGGGCAGGATGGGAAGAGCGATCGTTTGCATGGCGGTGACTCCCGCGGCCCACGTCTGGTGGGGAAGTGGGCGGAGCCTCTCACAGGGCTTGGCGTTTGTCCCCTCATGTGGAGACTGAGGAGCAAGAAAGACAAAAGAGACATCGGGCGAGGGACTGAAGTTAATCTTGAATCATCGGGAAGCGGGGCTGTCTCAGCGCTCTCCGCGCCTGGGGGGAGGGGTTACTCCCCCTCGGGCAAAATCAGGCGGGCGTTCAGGTTTTCGTAGGCAAAGGGAAAGGCAAGCATCTGTGCGATGGCGATGCCATAGAGGGCGATGCCGATGATGAGGAGAAAGGCGGCGAAGCGGAAGGCTCTGGTTTTCCGGTTACGGCGGCGGATAGCGGTCAGGAGCCATTGGTGCTGGCCGAGATGGAGGTAGGACGTGATCCAGCGGATGGGCATGACGAAGGCAAAGGTGACGGCCGCCGCGGCGATGCAGAGCGCGAGACCGCCGATGACACAGGTTTGGGCGAAGGTGCTGGTGCCGGCGATGATGCGGCCACTGAAGCCCGTAACGGTGACCACGACGCCGACGATGGTGATGACAGCCGTGCCGCGCAGGTGCAGCGCGTTCAATTGTTTGTCGAGGATATCGAAAGTCTTGAGGAGCTGGGCGTTGGTCGTGAGGCGCTCGATCGCGACCATTTCCTGGCGCTCCGCTTCGGTCTGCGGGGCGTCGAGGTCTTCGGGGCCAAAGGTGCGGAGGGGCATAGGCGGGGGCTGCTTCGGGCCGGGATCAATCGGCGGGGACAAGGTAGCGCTGGCGCCTGGGGTCGAGGCCGATTTTCAGGCGGCAGGTGTCTTCGAAAAGGATGGCCTCGCCGTCAAGCTGTACCAGGGTCGGGCAGGGCGATCGCCAGCGGGCTTCGCGGAACCGGCGGACGTGGACCAAGCCGTTGGGCACTGGGTCGCCATACACGGGACCACGAGCCCCCAGGTAGGACGCCATCTGCATTAAGGTTTTCGCGGAGTCGGTGGCGGTGAAGACGGCTTCCAGGCGGGGCTTTTCGAAGCTGGCGCCGAAGCAGGAGAACCCGGCGTAGTTCTGAATCTTTGAAATCAGCACCGACGCCGCCGGGAATCGCAGGTCGCGCCGGTCGAAGGAGAGTGTGCCCGGGCAGGAGTCGCGGACGCTGCTGGCGAGAAGGCGGGTGCCGGTGACGAGGAAGCTGCCGGCGCGCATCATGTCCTTGAGCCACAACGGGTTGCGATGAATCGCGCGGGCGTCGAAGCCGAGGCTGGCAAAGCAGGCGAAGCGCTTGTCCGCCAGGATTCCGCACCAGCCCTCGACGATGGCGCCCCCGAGCAACGCCCGCAAGGCGTCGGGGGGCTTGAGCGCGGTCAGCCCGGCGGCGCGCTGAAAGGCGTTGATAGTGCCGATAGGCAGGGGGGCCATGGGCACCGTCTCGGCGCCGGGGACGTTGATAGCATGATGGAAGGTGCCATCGCCGCCGCCGACCAGGATCACGTCCGGCCGGCCGGCGATGGCGCGGCGCATCATTTCGCGAAAATGGGGGAGAGACCGGGACACGCCGAGGCGCACACGATGACCGCGGTTCTCGCAGATGGACCGCAAGGTCTGGGGTAGGCCGTCGCTCTTGCCGCGCAGGCTGTTGCCGTTGAGAATCAGGGTGACTTTCATCGCGGGGCGCTGGCCGGGAGGCATTGGCGTTGGGGGTGGCAGGATTCTAACGCAAAGAAGCAAAGATTCAAAGGTGCAAAGGGGGGCGAGGGTGTATCCCCGGAGTAGAATGTCGATTTAAGTGAGATGCGTTGGAAATTCAAGATCGTTTTCCTCACCTGCGATACATTTTCATGAATATTGAATTAACTGGTCTGCGTGTTCGACTCATGGGAGCTTCTTCTTTGAAAACTCTGTGAAACCTCTGCCCTCTGTGACACGCTGTGGTTTTGCCCCCGGAACGGGGCGTGCTGTCCGCTTGACGTGCCCAAGGCCCGCCGCGCACAGTCCTTCGGACTTTCGCCCCCGGCCGGAGAATTCATGGACATCGACGCTTCCGCAGCCCATCACGCCTCAGAACGCCGGGGGTTGCTGGTGGCGTTCGAGGGTATCGACGGCGCCGGAAAATCGACCCAGGCCAAACTGCTGGCGGAGTGGCTGGGGAGCAAAGGTTTTCCCGTGTCCGTGTTTCACGAACCGACGCCCGGGCCCGTCGGCCTGGAGATCCGGCGCCTGGCCAAGGCGGGGCGGGATGAGCTGACGCCGCGGCGCGAGTTCGAGTTGTTTCTGGAGGACCGCGCGTGGGACGTGCGCGAGCGCATCGGTCCCGCCCTCGCCCGCGGCGAGGTGGTCCTGATGGATCGCTACTACATTTCATCGATGGCGTATCAGGGGGCGCTGGGCCTGGACCCGGCGGAAATCCTTCGCGCCAACGAAGCCATCGCCCCGCGCCCCGACCTCGTGCTGGTGTTCACGCTGCCGGTGGATGTGGCGCTGGAGAGGGTCTGCTCGCGGCATGCATCGGGTCAGGATCTGTTCGAGAAGCGCGAGTCGCTGGTGCGCGTGCGCGAGATTTTCGATGGGCTGGAAGGCTCCCACTTTCGCCACATCGACGCCGAGGCTCCGCTGGACGCGATCACCGAGCGGGTGCGGGCCGAGGTGGAGCCGATGCTGGCGCGGGTGATGGCGGCGGGCTAAGGCCGGTCCTGTTCTTGCTCGTGAAAACTTTCACAAAGTCCGACTTCCGGAGTGACCCATCCCGTCCATGATTCCCGTTTCCGATCCCCAGCTCGAGCCCATCGCCGCCAAAGTCCTGGCGGGAGAGCGTCTGACGTTCGAGGACGGGCTGGCGTTGTACGCGAGCCACGACCTGCCGAGCCTGGGGGCGATGGCCAACTGGGTCCGGGAAAAGCGCCACGGCCGGACGACCTATTACAACATCAACATGCACATCAACCCGACAAACACGTGCTTCATGTCGTGCCGGTTCTGCGCGTTCGGGCGAAAGGCCTTCGACGAGAAGAGCTACATCCTGACGCCGGAGCAAATCGTGGAACGCGCCCGGGCCCAGATGCCCCGGGGCTGCACGGAGATTCACCTGGTCGGGGGGCTCGATCCGCGGCTGAAGATCGAGTATTACTGCGGTTACATCGGCGCCCTGAAGGCCGCCTTCCCGCAGATCCACATCAAAACCCTGACGCCGGTGGAGGTGGTCTTCATCGCCAAGATGAGCAAGCTGACCATCGATCAGGTCATCGAGCGGCTGCACGAGGCCGGGATGGATTCGATGCCGGGCGGCGGGGCGGAGATTTTCGACGACGAAGTGCGCGATCAGCTTTGCGAGCACAAGTGCGATGCCACGGGATGGTTCGACACGCACCGGGCGTTGCACCGGCGGGGGTTGCGGAGCAACTGCACGATGCTGATCGGGCACGTGGAGGAACCGCGCCACCGAGTCGATCACCTGCTGCGTCTGCGGGCCCACCAGGACGAGTTCGGCGCCGATGTGGAGCGCGGTGGCCCGGGTTTTCAGTGCTTCATTCCGTTGAGTTTCCATCCCGCCAACACGGTGCTGAGCCATCTGCCGGGGCCGACTGGCTTCGACGAGCTGCGCAACATCGCAGTCAGCCGGCTGCTCCTCGACAACATCCCGCACATCAAGGCCTACTGGATCATGCTGGGGATCAAGCAAGCCCAGTTGGCTCAGTGGTTTGGCGCCAACGATATGGACGGCACGGTGACGCACGAGGAAATCTATCATGACGCGGGGGCGGAAACCCCGCAGGCGTTGAGCGTGGCCGACATGCGCCGTCTGATCCACGATTGCGGCCGGGAACCGGTCGAACGCACCAGCACCTACGATCTCGTCTCCCCGGCAGCCGAAGAAACCCCCGCCCTGGCCTGATTCCGGCCCCCATCGATCCGCTTTGCACGGGTCTTGCATTCTATCGCTTCCGTACTGATTTTCCATCGGTTAGACAACCGACTGTAAGGAAGCGATCAATGAGCACTCAGCAAGAACCGACAGCGGCCACGGGCCGCGGGAACGACTCGGGAACGCAGCGAATCGTCGTCATCGGCGGCGGATTCGCCGGGGCGTATTGCGCCCAGCATCTCCGCAAGAAGCTCAAGGGCCTCGACGCGGAGGTGACGCTGATCGACATGAACAACTACTTCATCTTCTACCCGCTGCTGTTCGAAGCCAGCACGGGCGAGATCGAGCCACGCCACACCACCGTGTCCATCCGGCATTTCGTCAAGGGGACGGAATTCAAGATGGCGCGTGTGATGAACGCCGATCTGGAGGAGCAATATATCACCTACCGCCTGGTGGGGGTGGAGGAAGATTTCCGGCTTTACTACGACCACTTGGTGTTCGCGCTCGGCAGCGTCACCCGCATGCCCAAGGGCATTCCGGGGCTGAAGGAGCACGCCTTCGAAATGAAGACGCTCGGCGACGCGGTGGCGCTGCGGGATGGGGCCATACGGCGCCTGGAGATGGCCGAGAACATCAGCGATCCGGTCAAGCGCGAGGCGCTGCTGCACACCGTGGTGGTGGGCGGGAATTACACCGGCATCGAGGTGGCGGGCGAACTGAACGCCTTCATGCGCAAGGCGGTGAAGAAGCGCTATCCGTCGATCCGGCCGGATGAAATCAAGACGACGCTGATCGAGCTGTCGGACAAGATTCTGCCGACGATGGAGCCGAAACTGGCACGCCAGGCCATGGCGGCGATGAAAAAGCGCGGCATCCGGTTCCGGCTGGAAAACACCACCACGGAAATCGCGGAGGATCATGTGATCCTCAAGGACGGCGACCGGCTCGAGACGCGCACCGTGGTGTGGGCGGCGGGGATTCAGCCAAGCCCGATGATCGAGAAGATGGGCTTTCCGAAGTCGCCGAGGGGGTACGTGCTCTGCGAGCGCGATTGCCGCGTAGTGGGCTATCCGAACGTGTGGGCCATCGGCGACTCGGCGCAAATCAAGGACGCGCAAGGGAACGCCTATCCCCCGACGGCTCAGCACGCGACGCGCCAGGGCAAGCAGTGCGCCGCGAATATCGCCTTGGCGCTCAGGGGTCAGCCCACGGAAACGACCGACATCAAGAGCAAGGGCATGATGGCGGCCATCGGCAATCATAACGCCGTGGCGGACCTGAAGGGCGCGCAGTTTTCCGGATTCTTCGCGTGGCTGCTGTGGCGGATGGCCTACCTGTCGCTGATGCCAACGTGGTCGCGCCGCAGCCGCGTGTTCGTGGACTGGACGTTGTCGGCGATTTTTCCGCACGATTATGTGCAACTCGGATTGCATCGCTCCTCTTCGCGCCAGGCCCAGGCCACGGGCCTTCGCGAACAGGAACGCATCGCCGCCGAAGCTCCGGCGGCGCGGCAGGCTTGACGCGGTGGTGGGGTGGCGGTTTTCAGGTGGGGTGTCCGAAACGATACTCAGCCCGCCGTTGGCCTCCCGCCCATGACCGATCCCCTGCGCGCCGCGCGACGACGACTCGAACCCCATCTCGCCCCGGGAGAGGAATTGCTCTGGGCCGGGCAGCCCGACCCAAGGGCGCGCTTCCGCAAAGTGGACGCGGTCTTCGTGCCATTCTGCCAGACCATCGCGGCCGGAGTCGGCTTGCTGTGGTTCGGGGCGGTGGTGCTGGTCTTCCTCACACAGGGGCGATTCTTGTTCCTGCCGCTGCTGTGGCTGCCGTTTGTGGTGATCGCGGCTTATATGGTGTGGGGCCGGTTCACGGTGAAGCGAATCGCCGCGGAGAACACCGCCTACGGTATCACGGACCGGGGCGTGCTGTCGGTGACTCTGTCGCCCCGGCGGCGAGTGCGGCGGGTCGAAGCGGCCAGCTTGCGCAACGTCCACCGGATCGTCGAACCGGAGCGGAGGGAAACGCTTCGCTTTGGCGATGTGAAGCCGTATCAGGCGCTCCTCGACCATTCCGGCGTGGACGCGCTGCTGCCTGAGGGCTTGGCGGGTCCGGTGGCTTTTCACGATCTGAAGGACGCGGAGGAGCCACTGCGGGTGGTTCGCGAGTTGATCACCGCGACTCAGGATCTTTAGCGGTCTGTCGTCTTTCCCAGCCACATCGGCTGGAGCATCTGAAACAGGCCGGGCGGTTCCAGGTCCCCGCGGTGCGTTTGGACACGCTCGCCCTCGGGATTGATCAGGACGTAAGCGGGTAATTCCGGCAGGGCCCATTCCTTCTGCAGCTGATCGCGCGTCTCACCGGCGGGAGCCGTGCAGACGGTGCCTTCGAGCATGGCGCGCGTGTCGCGGAAATTGATGTACCAGTCCGCGGCCTCGCGCACCTCTTCGCTCGTGCCGGGCAGCAGCAGCACGAAGACGTGCTGGCCCTGGCCGGCGGCGCGGCGGAGCGCTGTCTCGTACTCGACGAGAGGTAACTTGATTTTTTTCAGGACTTCGGGCTCGGGCAACTCGGTCAGTGCTTCGGTCACCATCGCTTGCGTGCGGGGCATCGTGTAGGCGCGCAGGACCGGTTCCTCGTCCTCGCCCGGTTCCACGAGAAGGAGTTGGTGGTTCTGAGGATCGAGCGCCATGCGGATCGTCTCGAGGGGCGCCGAGGCGAGAGGAACTTCCTTCCAAAGGGCCAGCGTCTCGCCGCCGCGAAGCTGCGTGTAGACCAGCGTTTGCGACGTCTTGGTCTCGTCGTCCAGGGTCTTCGAATAGTCCCCGAGAGCGACGTAGAGCGCGTTCATCTGCCGCAAGGCGGTCGCGCCGGAGCGATTTGGCAGGCGCTGTGGCGCCAGAGCCCAACTGCTCAGCGCCGCGGTGGCCGGTTCGACCTCGGCGTAATAGGAGTCCAT
Source organism: Sumerlaeia bacterium (assembly GCA_040219255.1). Classification (GTDB taxonomy): domain Bacteria; phylum Sumerlaeota; class Sumerlaeia; order SLMS01; family JAHLLQ01; genus JAVJSW01. The sequence continues at coordinate 144,008 of JAVJSW010000042.1, read as the reverse complement.
GTGGGCGAGAAACCCCACGCTGGTCTCGGTGTTTCCTCCCACCACGTAAACGCGGCGATTGTCCGTGATCATCAACCCGGCTGCGGAGCGATAGCCTGGGAGGGGAAGGCTCAGACGCCACGGCCCGCCGGTCTGGTGGAGCGGCAGCGCCCCGACTGTCGGATCGCCCTGGACCCGGCCCAGGACGAAGAGCGTATCGAGCGCGACCTCTGCGGCTTCGACGGACTGAAAGGGCAGATTTTCGTTCACGGTTTTCCATTCAGCGAGGGACGGCGCCCCCTGCTGGCCCCTGCCCACGCCGAGGGCGTTCGAGCGAGCGACGGTGCCCCGCTCCGGGTCGAAGGCCCAGAGCGAACCGCCCGCCGGGAGAATGGTGGCGGATTCCGGCCAAGGCCGATCCAGCGTGTCGGCTTTCCAGAGCGGCTCGCCATCGACGGGCTCGAGTGGACCCGACTCGCCGAGGGGGGCAGTGGCCAGCCGCGCCTGGCCGCCGGCCGCTTCGCTCAAAAGGAAAACGTGCCCCCCCGCGACCCACAGGTGATCGGGTGCGAAAGGAAGGGGAGCTTGCCAGGTGGGCACTGCATGGGGCGGGGGCAGACGGGTGAGGTCCTCTCGCGACACGGGGGGGCGGTGCTCGATGCCGAGAATCGGAGCGGTGCGCGCCGCCGAGGGTTGGGCGAGGGCGGCCACGGGAAGAAGGAGAGCGGCGAGAAGAGTGAGGATTGTACGCAAGGGGCGGAGCACTCCAGCAGGATTTGGATATGGAATGGGACTGTGCCGGGAAGGGAAAGTTTGGGACGCGGCGCGTTCGGCGTCAGCTCCACTTTGGTCTTAAAGGAACAAGCGCCCCTCGGCGGTGGAGGGACGCTTGCGTGAAAAGGAGCCGTGAGCGCTGGGCGATCAGGTCAGGGTCTTTTCCGTCTCCGGGTCGAAGAAGTGGACCTTGTTCATGTTGATGAGCAGCGGCTTGACCTCGTCGATTTCGCACTTCACGTGCGGCCCGATGCGGGCGACGAAGGGGTTCTTGCCGGTGGTCAGGTAGAGATAGATTTCCGAGCCCATGGGCTCGATGATTTCCACGCGGGGCTTGATTTCCTGAAAGCCTTCGCGGTCGCGTTCGGCGGTCAGTTCGTTCTCGTCGTGGAAGTCCTCGGGACGCACACCCATGGTGATCGGGCCCTTGGGAACGTTGGCTTCCTTGAGCTTGGCCTGAAGGGCGGGCGGGATGGCGATGACGGGGCCGGAGGCTTCCGTGAAAGTCAGATTGTCGCCGTCGCCGGTCAGTTCGCCCTCGAGGAAGTTCATGGGCGGAGTGCCGATAAAGCCGGCGACGAACTTGTTCACCGGCTGATCGTAGAGGGTAATCGGATCGGCGACCTGCTGGATGATGCCGTCCTTCATGACCACGATGCGATCGCCCATGGTCATGGCCTCGATCTGGTCGTGGGTGACGTAGATCATGGTCGAGTTGAGACGGGCGTGGAGCTTGCTGATTTCAACGCGCATCTGGACGCGGAGTTTGGCGTCGAGGTTGGAGAGCGGTTCGTCGAAAAGGAAGACCTGGGGCTGGCGGACGATGGCGCGGCCGACGGCGACGCGCTGGCGCTGGCCGCCGGACAGGGCTTTCGGCTTGCGGTCGAGAAGGTGAGTGATGCCGAGGATTTCCGCCGCTTCTTTGACGCGCTTGTCGATCTGGTCCTTGGGGAACTTGCGCAGCTTGAGGCCGAAGGCCATGTTCTTGTAGACCGACATGTGGGGATAGAGGGCGTAGTTCTGGAAAACCATCGCGATGTCGCGATCCTTGGGCGGAACGTCGTTCACCACCCGGTCACCGATAGTGATGGTGCCAGAGCTGATTTCCTCGAGACCGGCGACCATGCGCAGCGTCGTGGACTTGCCGCAGCCGGATGGACCCACCAGGACGATGAACTCTTTGTCCTGGATCTCCAGATTCACGTTGTCCACGGCCTTCACGTTGCCGGGGTAGATTTTCTCGATGTTCTTCAGGATGACCTGTGCCATGGAAGCATTCACCTTCTCGTGTTGCCGAAAGAGTGGGACGAAAAGAGGGATTCTTCTCGTCCTTTTAAAAAGTCTTCTCTCTTATCGGAAGTATTCTTGGCAAGGACCATGTTGAAGCGCTTTGCGGTCCGCAAGCCCAACTCGCGCTTCTTGCCGCCCCGCCGTCACAAATCCTTGCCCCCAGGCATTCTCCCGCCCATACTCGGTTCTCACTTCCCGCCGTTCGAGGTTCGCCACCCATGCCCGAGAAAATCTCCATTCACGCCGAACTGGCTCCCGCTCCATTTGGACATTTCGCCCAGGCCGTCAAATTCGGCCACACGGTCCACATCAGCGGTCAGTTGCCCCTCGACCCCAAAACCGGGCGGCCCATCGAGGGCGACATGAAAGCCCAGTGCAAGCGGGCACTCGACAATCTGGCGGCTGTCGTCCAGGGAGCAGGGGCGGAAATGAGCCATATCCTCTCGACTCGCCTCTATCTCGTCGATCTGCGCGAATTCCCCATCTTCGACGCCGTCAGCAAGGACTACTTTTTCTTCCTGCCGCCGGCCCGCACCACCGTTCAGGTTTCCGGCCTTCCCGGTGGCTGCCGCGTTTGCATCGACGCCATTCTGGAAATCAAGGAGCCGGACATCAAGGGTTCGGGTATGCTCTAGATCGGGCGGGCCTGCCGCTCCGCTTTGACTGTGCGGAACCAGTAGAGCCAGAGAGTTATCGATAGCGCAAACAAAACCAGCACGCGAAACGCTCCCTGATGCGGTTCGCTGAAACGCGCCCAGATCAAAGCGCAGATGCCCGCCCCATAGAGCGTCGAGAGCACCAGCGCCAGCGCCTCTTCGTGCCTCTCCCCGCGGGCGATCAGGTAGCGCTGATAGAGGTGTTCGCGGTGCGCCTGGAGGACGTTCTTTCCCGAGGCGAGCCGTTTGACCAGCGTGAATGCGACGTCGAAAATCAGCGGGCTGGCCAGAATCAGAAGGGCGAGAAAGGAGAGCTGGATCTGCTGGCCGCTTTGCGGATACACGCTGCCGGACCACTGTTTGTTGAACAGAAGGGCCGCTGCCGCCACCATGGCGCCCAGCGGCTGACTGCCGCAATCGCCCAGGAAGGTCTTCGCTTCCGGCACGTTCCACCGCAGAAAGCCGAGCGACGCGCCGCAAAGGATCGCTCCGAGGACGACGAGGTCGTAGGCGAAGGGGAGGTTGAAGGCGAAGACCAGAATGCCCAGCCCCGCCAGCCATCCGAAATTCCCCGCCAGCCCATTGATGCCATCCATGAAGTTCACGACGTTCATCATGACGAGGACCCAGACGAAGGCGGCGGCGATGCCGAGGATTTTGGGGACCTCGAGGAGGCCCACCTCGCCGGCGAAGGGGATCTGAATCTGGCGGAGGTAAAGGCCGGAGAGCGGCACGATGGCGGCGATGAGGAGCTGACCGGCGAGCTTCGCCAACGCCGGCGGATCGCCCCGATCGTCCCAGAGCCCGAGGGCGAAGGCCAGCGCCACAGCCGCCAGCATGCCGCCATAGCCGGCCCAGTCGAAGGGCTCGGCGGGGGAGAGGCGCACGATTTTTTCCTGGATGACGACGTAAAGGAACCCGAGGAGCAGGGTCAGGGGAACGAAGGCGCCGAAGAGTCCGATGCCGCCCGCGCGGGGCGTCGGAACGCGGTGGCTTGAACGTTCGTTGACCTGCGCCAGCAGGCCCCGGCGATTGGCCAGGGCGATGGAGCGATCGGTCAAGAAGTTGGAAATCGCCCAAGCGGCGGCGAAAAAGAGCGCGGGCGGCAGAACGTAGAGCACGATCGAAGGCATGAGGCGTAATCTTTGGTCAGGTCCGGCACCGAAAGTCGGCGATCCGGGTGCAAGGGTGGACAATTGCCCGGATGCGTCAATCGCCAGATCGTGGCGCCGGATTCGGATTTGACATCTCGCGGGCGAGTGTCAGGATCGCGTCATAGGCCGTTTCATCGGGGAGTCGCGGCCGGGGATGGGAGCCGCCGGGTTTTCGGCTCCGGGTCAGGGTTTCCCTTGCCCGTGGTGGCCGTCGTCTCCATTAGTTCAGGTCTATTTATTTGCCGCTCAATTCTTCAATCACTCAAAGGCGAATCACTTCATGCCGATCAATTTCAAAGCCCTCTTCGCGGGAGCCGTTCAGAACAAAGCCTCCGACATCCACATCATGGAGGGCAACAAACCCGTTTTCCGGATCCGCGGCGAACTCAAACATGTGGAAACGCCCCCCATGACCCACAAGGACATGCAGGACGTTTTGAAAGAAATCATGCCCGAGCATCTGCGCCACAGGCTCGAGGAAGAGCGCGGCGTGGACTGCTCGTATCAGTTGGAGAACATGGCCCGCTTCCGCGTCGTCGTCTATTACACGGACGGTAAACTGTGTGCGACGCTGCGGAACATTCCGCTGCAGATTCCGACCATCGAGGACTTCGGTCTGCCGGACACGCTCAAGACGATCGCTTCGGACCACCGCGGCATGGTGCTGGTCACCGGCATTACCGGTTCGGGCAAGTCCACCACGCTGGCCGCGATGATCAACCATTTGAACACGACGGAAGCGCGCCGTATCATCACCATCGAGGATCCGATCGAGTTCCGCTACTCGAACAAGAAGTGCGTCATCAGCCAGCGTGAAGTCGGCCAGGACGTGTTCAACTTCGACACCGCCCTCAAGCAAGCGATGCGCTCGGACCCGGACGTGATTCTGGTGGGCGAAATGCGCGACCGGGAAACTATCCGTATCGCCATCAAGGCGGCGGAAACGGGCCACCTGCTTTTCTCGACCCTGCACACCACCGGCGCGGTGCACACGATTCAGCGCATCATCGGCAACTTCCCGCAGGAAGAACACGATCTGCTGCGCGAGCAGTTGTCGCTCAACCTCAACGCCGCCATCACCCAGCGCCTGACCAAGACGCTGGATGGTAAGGGGCGCGCCGCCGCTCTGGAAATCCTGGTCTGCACCGCGACGGTGAAGAAGCTTATTTCCGAGGATCGCATTTCCGACATCGGTCCGGTGATGGGTGGGCGCGAAGAGGGCATGCAGACGATGGATCAAGCCCTCGCCGATCTGATTCGCGAGAAGCGCATCAGCGTCGACGAAGGCCGGCATTTCTGCAACGACTTCTACGCCATGAAGAGATTCATCGCCGGCATCACGTCCTCCGGCGACAAGGGCGGCATCATTGGCTGACGCTGGCGGACAAACAGGAATCGTCGTGCCGTTCGAGCGTCTGCCCCACGGGGCCGGTCTGGAACTGCCGAGCCTGGCCACGGACGGCAGCGCCGGGGCGGATGTGCGGGCCGCGGTGTTGGCGCCGCGGGTTCTTCTGCCCGGTCAGGCGGACACCATCCCCACGGGGCTTCGCCTGGCGGTGCCGCCGGGCTACGAAATCCAAGTCCGCCCCCGCAGCGGCCTGAGCCGCCGGTTCCGAATCGGCCTTACCAATTCTCCCGGCACCATCGATAGCGATTACCGGGGCGAGTTGGGCATCTTGCTGATCAATCTGGGCGAGCGGCCCTTCGTCATCCGCCGGGGCGAACGCATCGCGCAGTTGGTGCTGGCTCGCGTGGCCGCGATGGACGCGCGCGAGGCGGGCCACCTGCAAGAAACCGCCCGGGGCGCCGGTGGCTTCGGCCATTCCGGCGTCGCGTGAGTCATTTTCCCACTGCGTCGAAAACCGTCATCGAAAGCCTTGAAGCCCAGCCTCGGCTTGCCGCAACCTCCGACGCCTCGAAATCGAGGACGGTTTATCCAAGGATTAGGAATGCTCCATGGCAGATCAGTATATCTTCACCATGCTCGGCCTGAATAAGTATTACGGCCAGAAGCAGGTTCTCAAAGACATCAACCTCTGTTTCTTTCCCGGCGCCAAAATCGGCATCGTCGGCGAAAACGGATCGGGCAAGACCACGGTGCTGCGCATCATGGCCGGCCGGGACGACGATTTCCAGGGCAGGGCGGACCTCTCCCGCGGCTACGAGCGCGGCTACGTTCCCCAGGAGCCAAAGCTCGACGAAGACAAGACCGTTCGCGAGAATCTCGAATTGGCCTTCGCCGACATCGTCAAGCTCATGGCCGAGTACGACGACTGCACCGCGAAGATGAGCGACCCGGACCTTTCCGATGACGACATGAACGACGCCATGGAGCGCATGGGCGTTCTTCAGGACAAGCTCGACGCCGCCGACGCCTGGAACCTCGACCAGAAACTCGCCCAAGCCAGCAACGCGCTCGTTCTGCCGCCCGACGACCGTGTGGTCAAGCACCTCTCAGGCGGCGAGAAGCGCCGCGTGGCCCTGGCCCGCGCCCTTCTCGAGCAGCCTGACCTGCTCCTTCTCGACGAACCCACCAACCACCTCGACCCGGAAACCGTCGATTGGCTGGAAGAGCGCCTGAAGGAATACCCCGGCACCGTGATCGTGGTGACCCACGACCGTTATTTTCTCGATAACATCACGAAGTGGATCCTCGAACTCGACCACGGCAAAGGCATCCCCTTCGAGGGCAGCTACTCCTCCTGGCTCGAGCAGAAGCTGGGCCGCATGGCGCAGGGCGAGAAGAAAGCCTCGGCCAAGCGCCGGGCTCTCGAGAACGAGCTGGGCTGGATCAAGATGTCCAACAAGGACCGCCGCGATCTGAGCCGCCAGCGCCTGGCCGATTACGAGCGCCTGGTCGCCCAGGAAGCCCAGGAAACCGACGAACGCGTCATCACCGTGGCGCCGGGCCCACACCTGGGCGATCAGGTCGTGGAATTCAAGAACGTCAAGAAATCCTATGGCGATCAACTGCTGATCGATGGCTTGGACTTCAACCTGCCTCCCGGCGCCGTCGTCGGCGTCGTCGGCCCCAACGGGGCGGGCAAGACCACGCTGTTCCGCATGATCGTCGGCGAAGAAAAACCCGACGCTGGCGAGGTCAAGGTCGGCTCGACGGTCAAGCTGTCCTACGTCAGCCAAGGCCGCGACGACCTGAACAGCGCGAATTCGGTGATTGCCGAGATCAGCGGCGGCAAGACCGAGATCTCCCTCGGCAAACAAGTGGTCAACGCCCGCAAATACGCCTCGCGATTTGGCTTCAGCGGCGGCGACCAGGAAAAGCCGGTGACCGACCTTTCCGGCGGCGAACGCAACCGCGTCCATCTGGCGAAACTCCTGAAAGAAGGCGGCAACGTCCTGCTGCTCGACGAACCGACCAACGACCTCGACGTCAACACCCTGCGGCTTCTCGAAGAAGCCATTCTCGGTTTCGGCGGCTGCGTAATGGTCATCAGCCACGACCGTTTCTTCCTCGACCGGATCTGCACGCACATCCTGGCGTTTGAAGGCGAGGGCCAGGTTCGGTTCTTCGAAGGGAATTTCCGCGATTACGAGGAGTGGCGGAAGAAAGAACTGGGTAGCGGGCTCTTCGAGAACCGACGCGCCAGGTACAGAAAACTCAGTGCTTCCTGACTTGGGCCGTCCTTTTTTCGAAAAAAACCTTTCCCCACATGGGGGGATGGTTAGAAAAAGGGTGTAATATGTCGGAGAATAGGTGCCACTAGCCACTGTGGAATTAAATTTCCGATTTCCTTTTCCGAGGCTGCCCGAACCGTGATGACCGAAGTTTCCATCCGCCCCGATCTCATCCTGGTCCCCCGGACCGACACCCCGATGGACCGCTCCATCGAGAAGAAGCGCATCCGCAAGCACAGCGTCCTGCGCGTGATCCGCGATTTCGGCCCGCTCTCCCGCGCCGACATCGCCAAACTGATCGGCTACAACCTGCCGAGCGTCACCTTCCTGGTCGACGAACTCGTCGACGCGGGTCTGGTGATTCAGGGCGAAGCGAAGAAAACCGCCCGCGGCCGGCGCCCCATCCCGTGCACCCTCAACGCCCGGGCCGCCATGGTGCTCGGCATCGATGTCGGGCCGGAAAAGGTCACCTGCATCTACGCCGATCTCAACGGCGAGGTCCTGGTCCGGGAAAGCCACCCCCGCCCCAGCGGCAGCGGCGAAGGCTTTGGAAACGCGATCTGCGAAATCGCCCAGAAGGCCGCCTCGTCCTATAAAGGCGAGGAGGAAATCCCGCCCCTCTCCGGCATCGGCCTCGGAATCTCCGGAGAAAGCGGCAACGCCGTCCGCGTCGCCCTCGGCCGCAGCTTCGGCGTTCCCGTGCTGCACGAAACCCGCGCCCGCGTCATGGCCCTCGGCTCCCTCTGGTTCGGCGCCGCGAAGTCCTACCAGACCTTCATTTACGCCGACACCGATGGCGAAGCGGAAGCCGTCCTCGTGATCAACAAGCGCATTTACAAAGGCGTCTCCGGGGGCGCCGGCACACTGGATGGCGCCGCCAATCCGAAAGAACTGGCCAAGTCCATCGCCCAACTCATTCCCCTCTTCGATCCCGAAGCCATCATCTTCAGCGCCTCGAAGAACGAAAACCTCGACGAATCGATCAAGGAACTGCACGGCCAGCTCAAGAAACTCAAACTGCAAGACTCCATCGAAGTCGCCACCTGCGACCTCGGCCCCGAAAGCGGCCCCGTCGGCTCCATGGCCACGGTGCTCAACCACATCTTCTCAACGGCCCACATCGACGTCGAACAGATTTTGTGATTCGGCCTCACTCCGCGCTTGACAGCCCCCCGGCTTTTTTCGTTCACTCCACGGCCCCGTCAGTCCAACCCCCAAGTTGACGGGACAGCGAGCCGATGTAGCTCAGGGGTAGAGCAACGCACTCGTAATGCGTAGGTCGTCAGTTCGAATCTGACCATCGGCTCCACGCAACTTCAACTGACAGAACTTTTCGCCGCCCGGTTTCAGGCGGCGTTTTTCGTTTGTCCCACCGCGAATTCATCCGGCGGCGGGAACGCTTGCGCCGGTTGCGTTCCCGGTTTCAAAGTCGCTCCTGATTCTTCTCCTTCCAGGAGCCGCCCCCACGCCGTGTCGCCCGTCGAGCAATTCCTCCGAGACATCTCCCACGCCCGCGCCGCTGGCGGCACGAAGGAAACCTCCTTCTATGGCCCGCTCCAGGCGCTTCTCTCCGCCGTGGGCCGCGACCTCTCGCCGAAGGTCGAGGCCGTGATGCAGCTTCGCAGCCGGGGCGCGGGCATTCCCGACGGCGGCCTCTTCACGGCCCAGCAGTTCCGCAAGGGCGAGGATTTGCAGGCGTTCGCCGAGACCGCCCCTGCCCCCGAACGCGGCGCCATCGAGGTCAAGAGCCCCTTCGAGGACGCCACCACCACCGCCGCCAGCCCCCAGGTCGCCAAGTACCTCGACGCCTACGGCACGGTCCTCGTCACCAACTTCCGCGACTTCCTGCTGGTCGGCCGGGGGCCGGACACCAAGCCGCGCGTCCTCGAACGCTTCCAGTTCGCCGACTCCGAACGCGACTTCTGGCAATGCGCCGCCCGCGCCCGGGCCACCGCAGAGGAGCGCGGCCCGCTGCTGCTGGAGTTCCTCCGCCGCGTCCTCTCGCACAACGCGCCGCTGCGTTCGCCGGAAGACCTCGCCTGGTTCCTCGCCAGCTACGCCCGCGACGCCAAGGCCCGCGTCGATGCGAAGGCCCATCTGGACGCCCTGGTTCACGTCCGCAAAGCCATGGAAGGCGCCCTCGGCATCCGCTTCGAGGACGAGAAGGGCGACGCCTTCTTTCGCTCCACCCTGGTGCAGACGCTGTTCTACGGCATCTTCTCCGCCTGGGTGCTGTGGTCGCGCGAGAACCCGGGGCGCGAAGCCCGTTTCGATTGGCGCCTGGCGGGCTGGACCCTGCGGGTGCCCATGATTTCCGCCCTCTTCGGCCAGATCGCCTCGCCCACCAGCCTTCGGCCCCTGGACCTTGAGGAAGTCCTCGACTGGACCGCCGCCGCCCTCAATCGCGTGGACCGGTCCGAGTTCTTCGCCCGCTTTCGTGACGAGGACGCCGTCCAATACTTCTACGAGCCGTTCCTCCAGGCGTTCGACCCGGACCTGCGCAAAGACCTCGGCGTCTGGTACACCCCGCGCGAGATCGTCCGCTACATGGTGGCCCGGGTGGACCGGGCGCTGCGCGAGGAACTGGGCATCGCCAGCGGCCTCGCCGACCCGCGCGTCACGGTGCTGGACCCCTGCTGCGGCACGGGCGCTTTCCTGGTCGAGGTGCTGCGGACCATCCGCCACACGCTGGAGGCCAACGGCGAGGACGACGCCCTCCTCGGCACCGACCTGCGCCGCGCCGCCTGCGAGCGCGTCTTCGGCTTCGAGCTGCTGCCCGCCCCCTTTGTCGTCGCCCACCTCCAGATCGGCCTGGAATTGCAGAAGCACGGCGCCGCGCTGCGCCAGGACGACAACGAGCGCGCGGGCATCTTCCTCACCAACGCCCTGACGGGCTGGGCGCCGCCGGATGCCGCGAAGAAGCGCGTCCTGGTGCGCGGCAAGGAGGGCAAGGCGGAGGAGCGCATCGCCCAGCAGACCCGCCTCGACGACCTCGCCGCCTTCCCCGAACTCGCCTCCGAGCGGGACGCCGCCAACGCGGTCAAGCGCGACAAGCAGATCCTCGTCATCCTCGGCAACCCGCCCTACAACGGCTTTGCGGGCATCGCCCGCATGGAGGAGGAGCGCGACCTCTCGGAAGCCTATCGCACCCCGCCCGCCCGCGACGTGCCCAAACCCCAGGGCCAGGGCCTCAACGACCTCTACGTCCGCTTCTTCCGCATGGCCGAGCACAAGATCGTCGAGGACAGCGGCCAAGGGATCGTCTGCTACATCTCGAATTACTCCTGGCTCGATGGCCTTTCGTTCCCGGTGATGCGCCACCGCTACCTGGACGTGTTCGACCGGGTGTGGATCGACAATCTTCACGGCAACCGGATCATTTCGGAATACAACCCGGAAGGCAAGATCAGCGAGACGGTCTTCGCCATCCAGGGGCAATCCCTCGGAATCAAGGTGGGGACGGGAATCGGACTTCTGGTTCGCAAAGAGCCGGGAGGAAGCAATGGTGCGGAGGTCCGTTATCGAGACTTCCACGAGGCCCGCGCTTCGGACCGCCGCGATGCCATGTTGCGCAGTCTGGAAGAGACAGGCGAAGGCGGCTATCGGCGGGTGGAACCGGAAGCCCCTCTTGGCTTCCCCTTCCTGCCCTCGCAGACGAGCGAGGGGTATTTCGAGTGGCCGAAGCTGCCGGAGTTGTTCCCGGTGTCCTTCCCGGGCATCATCACGGCGCGAGACGAGCTTTTGGTGGATCACGACCAGGAGGCTTTAGTCGAACGCATGGAGATGTATTTCGACCCGGAAGTTGACGACGCAGCACTTGCGGCCCAGGTTCCTTGTGCGGCGAAGGAGACGGGCAGATTTCCAGCGAAGGATGCAAGGAGCCAGCTTCTCCAACGAGGCTTTCTTCCCGACCGGGTGCGTTCCTACCTACACCGCCCGTTCGATCTCCGCTCCCTCTACTGGGAGCCAGAAACCAAGCTTGTGGAAGAAAAGCGGAGCGAGTCGTTTCCGCATTTTACATTGGACAACCTTTGGCTCGTGTCGGGGCAGCGTCCGAGAAAAGGCTTCTATCCGCCGCTCGTTTCACGTTCCCCTTGCTCTTTCCACCTGATCGAGAATTGCAGTCTCCTCTTCCCTCTGCGCCTCGCCCCGACCGACACCGGCGACCTCTTCGACACTCCCACCGCCGAGCCCTCCACCAACCTCTCCGACGCCGCCGCCCGCTACCTCGCCGGCCTCGGCGCCGGGCCCGAGGCGCTGTTCTTCCACGCGCTGGCGATCCTCCACAGCCCGCGCTATCGGCAGGAGAACGCCGGGGCGTTGCGGCAGGACTGGCCCCGGGTGCCGCTGCCCCGCGACCGCGCCGTGCTGGAGGCGTCGGAGGCCCTGGGGCGGCGGGTGGCGGCGCTGCTGGACCCGGAAGCGGACGTGCAGGGGGTCACATCGGGCGCCATCGCGGCGCACCTGCGGGAGATGGGGGTGCTGACGCCGCGCGGCAAGGACCGCCTGGACCCGGACCGCGACCTCGCCGTTCGGGCGAACTGGGGCTACCGCACTCCCAAGGGCGCCATCATGCCCGCCAAGGGCCGCTCCGAGGAGCGCGACTTCGCCCTCGACGAGCAAGCCGCCCTCGCCACCGGGGCAGAGGCGGCGGGCCTCGATCTCGACACGGCCTTGGCGCTGCTGGGCCATCGCACCCACGACGTGTTCCTCTCCGACGCCGCCACTTGGCGCAACGTGCCGGAGCAGGTCTGGGACTACACGCTGGGGGGTTATCTGGTGGTGAAGAAGTGGCTTTCCTACCGCGAAGAAAAGGTCCTGGGCCGCGCCCTGCGCCCAGAGGAGGCGCGCCACGTCACGGCGATGGTGCGGCGGATCGCGGAGTTGCTGCTGCTGGGGCCGGGGTTGGATGGGAATTATGAGGCGGCGAAGGGGGGCGGGGTTTCCACTTTGCGCTAATAGGGGTCCTGCCCTGTACCAGCAGCTGAAATTTGGAAACGTATTTGGGTTTGAGACTTTTATTGGGGTCGCCATCCCAAGAAAACAACAGAGAAATGCAGGAGACTTGGAATCGAAAAATCATTCCAGAGGGCCACTCCCCGGATCGAACATCAGTCCTGAAGGAACACGCCCAAACCGAGGAAAATCAGAGTTAAATAATACAAACCTGCTTCCTATCCCTGCTTATCCGTGACAAGCGAAGCACTCCGTGAAACCACCAACCTTTGTACTCTCAGTGGTTGAAAGTCTAACCCACTACCCCGCCTCACACCTTCGTCGTCACGCCCCCCAGCGCCTCCGTCATATACACCCGCCAGCTCACTTCCGGGAAGATGTTGTCGCGGTGTTCGAGGTCGGCGAGGGTGGATTCGACGATGTCTCCGCGTTCGACCATTTCGACGAGGGCGATGAAGTAATTGAGGTGTTCCTTGGTCCTCTTGACCGCATAACGAACCGTGGTGCCGGTTTTCATGATGAAGGCCCAGTCGCTCGATTGCGCCAGGAGCAGTTCGCGGGCGGCCTGGTTCAGGGTGCGTTCCGTCAGAGCGTCCGGTTCGCCGGCTTCAGCGGTCTTGTTCACCAAGTCGATCATGCGCGCGCCGCAGCTCGTCAGGTGGCGGTAAATCCAGTCGTTCGAGCCCTCCAGCCAGACCATGTTGTAGCCGCCGCTGCCCCAGGAGGATAGGCTTGGCATGGCTTCCTGGGCGTCGGGGTAACGTTCCAGGTATTCGCTCGGCGTGATGAGCGCCACATCGGTCTGGTCGTAGTGAATTTTGCGTAGCAGGAAGTCGAGGAACTGGGGTCCTTCGAACCACCAGTGGCCGAAGAGCTCGGCGTCGTAGGGCGAGGTGATGAGCGGCGGCCGATCGAGGAGTCCCTGGAGGTGGAGGACTTGCTGCTGGCGGCAGAACAGGAAGTGGCCGGCGTGGCTGGCGGCGGCTTCCGTGGCGTCTTCGGGGACGTAGGGTTCTTTCTCGCGCAGGTTCCCTTTGCCGGTGATGCGGTGGTACTTGATGCCGAGGGCTTTGCGCAGACCCAGCTCGCCGAGGAACGGGCGCAGGTACTCGCCGTCCAGGTCGTAGCCGATGTCGCGGTAGAACTCGCGATAGCGGAAGTCGCCGGGATAGCCGACCTCGGCGCTCCAGACGGACTTGCTGGACTCCATGTCGCGGCCAAAGGCGTAGGGCCCGCCAGGGGTCTGGAGGGGCGCGAAGACGCCGCGCTTGGGGCGCTTGTTGGCGAAGAGCACGCCGTGCGTATCGACGAAGAAGTATTTGAGCCCATGCTTCGCCAGAATCTTGTCCAGGCCGGGGAAGAAGCCGCACTCGCCGTTCCAGATGCCGCGGGGCGCCTGGCCAAAGGTCTTGGTGTAGTGATCGACGGCGACGGCAACCTGGGCGTTGACGGCTTCAGGCTGGTTTTGCATCAGCGGCAGGAAGCCGTGGGTGGCGCCGCAGGTGATGATCTCCAGGTTGCCCTTCTTCTGAAACTTGGCGAAGGCGCCGACCACGTCGCGGTGGAGATGGTTTTCGTACACTTCGTGGCAGGCGGCGAAGTGCTCCTGGTACATCTGAGCCAGAGGGTGGAAATCGTCCTGCAGGCGAGTGCGCTGCTCCTCGCGGTCGGCCAGTTCCATCAGGCGCTCGAGATGGCGAACGTAGCGGGTTTGCAGCAGTTCGTCCTGGAGCATGGAGATGAGCGTCGGCGTCAGCGACATCGTCAGGCGGAAGTCGCAGCCGTCTTGCTCGAGGGTCTCCATCATCATGATGAGGGGAAGGTAAGTTTCCGTGATGGCCTCGTAGAGCCAATCTTCCTCCAGAAACTCGTCGTACTCTGGATGCCGGACAAAGGGCAGGTGGGCATGGAGAACGAGGCTGAGGTAACCAAGGGGCTGAGGCATTCGAGGCAAAGACTTTCGGACGGATTGGCCGAGCGGGAGGCGAGCACGGCGTCTGGCGCGTAGGGAATAATCCGGCGGCGCGGCAAACCGCAAGGCGGAACGGGCAAGGGAACCGATCTTGCAGCGGGGTTGTCAATGTTTTGGGCGTCATAGGGCCTCGCCGGCCCCGCCACCACGTCCGACGAAAGGAAGATCGAGCGATGAAATGGATGCGGCTCTTTTTCACCCTTCTGATGGCTTTGGCCTTGGGGGTGCCCACAATGGCGGCGGCGCAGGACCCAACCACGCCCCAGGACCCTTCGCGACGTTCGGAGCAAGCCGGCGAACGCGTTTCGGAAAATGACACACCGAACCTCAACCGCGTGTCGGAACGGCGCCGCCTTCCTGGCGAATCGGTGCTCAATGAGCCGGTGGTCACATCGCCCCAGGTAACGCCCATTCCCCGCGGCAGCTACTATGCGGATGGCGGCACGGCGGGCGGCGCCTACGATTCGGAAATCCAGGCGTATTTGCTGCCGAATCAGCGCACCTACACCATCGGCGAACGTGTCGGTTTCACCTTCCGGGTGGATCAGGACGCTTACGTATTCCTGTTCAGCACCGATGGCCAGGGGCGGACGCGCCAGCTCTTTCCCAACGCCTACGACCGCCAGAACTACCTGCGAGCGGGCGTGACCTACACGATTCCGGACCGGGGCGAATACGGACTGGTGGCGTCCGAACCGGCGGGGCGCGAGGTGTTCTCCCTCGTCGCGACGAACGCCATCTATGACTGGGTCGAGCGTGAGTACATGGGTCTGGCGCTCCAGCGCGAAGCCTTCCCAGTCCATCGTGATCGGCCGGGAGACTTCCTGGCGCGCCTCGAACGCAGCCGGTCCACCATCGCCCGGTACGGCCAGCCCCAGGAATTGTTGACCGGCTGGACGCAGGTGCCGGTGGAAATCCACCGGCAGGGATTCACCGGTGAACCCGCCTATCCGGCCTACCCGGACGGTCGTCCGCCCTACCGCGATCCATATTATCCGCCGCCGCCGGACCGCGAGCCTTACTATCCCTACCCGGGTCACTATGCGCCACCGGCGGACGACCGAGGGGACTATGGCAAACTGGTGCTTCGCTCGGAACCGACGGCCGCCGAGATTTTCATCGATGGGATCTATTTCGGGCGCACCCCCCGGACGTTCGAATTGCCAGAGGGACGCTACGAACTGGTTTTGCGGCGGCCCGGCTATCGCGATTACGAACGCATCGTTCGTCTGGAACGCGACCGTACAGAGACCTATCGGGTGCGCTTGAGAGAGAACTGAAGCCGGGGGTAGTCCGCGAGAGGGCCGGTCAGGGAGTCGGGTGGGTCTGCGGGTCGGGGATGGGACGCTTGAAAGGCTCCGTATTGGGGGCGATGCCGTCGCGTGGGGTGGGTTCCTGTTCATTGAGGCGCTGAAGGACGCGGGCCGCTTCCTTGGCCCGCATGGTTTCCAGCGTACCGCCTTCGGGGTCCGAGTCGGCTTCGTCGGCTTCGATGCGGCGGCGGATGTAGCGCTCGAAGGCTTCCACGACGGCGGGATCGAAGTGTTTGCCCGAGTCGGCTTTCACCCGCTGCAAGCCTTCCTGGAAGGTCATCGGTTTGTTGTAGGACCGCTGGGACGTCATGGCGTCGAAGGAGTCGGCAACGGCGAGGATGCGTCCCTCCAGGGGCGTCTGCTCGCCCCTGCGTCCGTCGGGATAACCTTTGCCGTCCCAGCGTTCGTGATGGCCGCGGATCCAGGGAAGCAGGTCGCGCAGGTATGTGATGGGCTGCAGGATTTTCTCGCCCATTTCCACATGCGATTTGATGGTGTGGAATTCCGTTTCGGTCAGGCGGCCGGGTTTGTTGATCAGGCCGTCCTCCAGGGCGATCTTGCCGATATCGTGCAGTTCGGCGGCCATCTCCAGGCGCACCAGCCGGTCGGGCTCGAAATCCAGTTCCTGGGCGATGCCGATGGTGTGCTCTTTCACGCGCTGGGTGTGGCCGGCGGTGTAGGGGTCTTTGGCTTCGATGGCATTCACCAGCGATTGGAGCATCTGGTGATAGGATTCCTGCAGATCGTCACAAAGGCGGCAATTGTTGACGGCCACGGCGCATTGGTTGGCGTAGGCGGTGATGAGTTCGGAGTCGAACTCGTCGTAGCGCATTTCCTTCGCGCGGTTGTCCAGGTAGATGGCGCCGATGGCCTTATCCGCGGCAACGAGCGGCGCGCAGACGACGGATTTGACTTCGAAGCCGAGAATCGACTCGCTGGCCGAGAAGCGCTGATCGCTGCTGGCGTCATTGGCGAGGACGGTGCTCTTGTCCTGAATGGCGCGGTTGAGAACCGTGGAGGAGATTTGGAGCGTGAGGGTTTGCTCGCCCGAGCGATTGCGCGCGAAGCGCGACGTGATGCGGCCCGCGTCGGGATCGCGCAGCAGCACGGCCACGTTCTCCGCTCCCGGGAACATCTCGAAAACGCCATCCGCCACCACATGCATCAACTCCTCCATCGGCAAGAGTTGGGACAGTTTGTGGGACATGCGGAAGAGGGCTTTGATACCGCCGACGAGGCGAATTTGACGCGGGATTTCCTGGCCCGGCTTGGGCCGGATGTCCGAGTATTGGGCGAACACGCTGGCGAATTTCTCGGCCAGTTTGTCAGGTGTGACGGAGTTGGCCTCGACCGAATGGGTGACGACCGATTCGCCGGAGATGAACTGGATGGTGGTGAACTCGTCGTCTTCCATGACGGCGAATTCGGTGCCACCCACCTGGACGATATCGCCCGGGTTGACTTTCTGCTGGGTTACGCGGACGCCGTTGATGAGCGAGCCGTTGGTCGACCGGTTATCGCGGAAGTAAACTTCGTCGTCTTTTCGTTCGAAGAAGGCGTGAATGCGCGAGACCTTCGGGTCGTCGAGGCGCAGTTCGCAGGAGGCGTCGCGGCCGAGGGCGATGCGCTCTTCGCAGAGAGAGAAGATTCGGCCTTGTTGAGGTCCGGAGCGGGCGACCAATCGGAGTTTCTGCTGGGTAGCCACGGATAGCGCAACCTGACTCGCATGCGGAATGGTTGATTTCGCTGAAATCTGAGGAGACTCGTCTAGGATGTCAAGGCTGCCTTGATCCTGCCGGAGTCCTTTGCTGGAATCGGAGCAGAAACGGCGGGATGGAGCCAGCATAGAATGAGCGACGATTTATTTGGTGAAGACGGATTCGATGAGGAACGGCGCCGGAGCCTCTCCGGCCAGCCCGGCCCCGTGCCGGTGGACGGCGGCCGCATGGGTGGCTCGCGGCCCCTGGCGGACCGGATGCGGCCCCGCCGCTTCGATGACTTTCTCGGCCAGGAGAAGCTGGTGGGCGAAGGTGCGCCGCTCAGGCGCCTGATCGATCGGGACCGCATTCCTTCAATGATGCTGTGGGGCCCGCCGGGCAGCGGCAAGACCACGCTCGCCCAATTGATCGCGCAACACACGCAAGCCGATTTCCTGATCCTCTCGGCCGTCAGCGCTGGCGTCAAAGACATCCGCCGCGTGGTGGACAACGCCAAGGTCAACCGGCAATATGCCCGGAAGACCGTGCTTTTCCTCGATGAAATCCACCGCTTCAGCCGAACCCAGCAGGACGCGCTCCTTCCCCACGTGGAGAGCGGTCTGTTGACGTTGATCGGCGCCACGACGGAGAACCCCAGCTTCTCGGTGGTGGCTCCGTTGCTGTCGCGGTCGCGGGTGTTCGTCCTTTCCTCGCTCGATGAGGAGAACCTGACGCGGCTTCTGGAGCGGGCGCTGGGGGAACTCAATGCGACAGCCGGGGCCGAGGGTCATGCTCCGGTGGAAGCGGCGCCGGATGCGCTGAAGGCCATCGTCGGCATGAGCGACGGCGACGCGCGGCGGGCGCTCGGCTTGCTGGAACTGGCGGTCGACCTCGCGCGGACGCGGGAAGGCGGGGAAACCGGTGCCGGCGGAGCCAGCGCGCTGACCGTAGAAATGGTCAAGGGCGTCTCACAGCGACACTTGATCTACGACCGGCAAGGCGAAGAGCACTTCAACGTCATCAGTGCTCTGCACAAGACGATTCGTTCGTCGGACCCGCACGGCGCGGCGTACTACGCGATGCGGATGATGGCCGGTGGAGAGGACCCGCGCTATCTGCTGCGGCGGCTGGTGCGTGCCGCGGCGGAGGATATCGGACTCGCCGATCCGGGGGCGCTGACGCATGCGGTCGCTTGCCAGCAGGCCTACGAGAAAATCGGCTCTCCAGAGGGGGATATCTTCGTGACTCAGTTGGCGATCTACCTGGCCTGCGCGCCGAAGTCCAATGCCGTTTACGCCGCGCACAAGAAGGCCCGGGCCCTCATCGAGGAGACTGGGACGCTGCCGGTACCACTCGAAATCCGCAACGCGCCCACGGGACTGATGAAGGACCTTGGGTACGGCGCCGGGTATTCCTACGATCACGATGCGGAGGGGGCCTTCGTCCCCAAGCAGGGTCTGCCGGACGCTCTGGCGGGCACCCGCATCTACGAACCCAAGAATCGCGGGATGGAGTCGCGTATATCCGAGCGGCTGGCCGCCTGGGATTCGGCGCGCGACGAGCTACTTAAGGACAAGGGCGAGGGAGGCGAAACGGAATCCTCACCCGGATAAGGGTCACTCGATAAACTTCGACCGGTCGATGTGGCCGGTCGGTTCGTCTCCGAGTTCGGACAGGGTGGTATGCTTCTTGGCGGATTTGAGTTCGTCGAGAAGGCCGCTGAGAAGATTGCCGCCGGAGAATTCTTGTTGAAGCTCCGGGCTGATGCGCGGTTTGGCGGCCGGTGCCTTATCCTCCTGCTCGCGGGCGATGGCTTCGTCGTCGAAGGCGTCGTTCCAGCGGATCTCGATGTCCTCGGTGTCGCTGCGTTCGAGGGGTGTATGCCGGTCACTGAGGGGCTTCTTGTTGCGGGGACTGGAGGACCGTTCGAAGGGCATCGGCGTGGCGGTGCCAAAGTCCTCGGGCGTGAGGTCGTGCATCGAGGGCAGGGGAGCCATGGGGGTAGGCGGTGGGGTGGCTTCCGCGATCGAGGAGGGAAAGGGTGTGTTGGTGCCGAGGCGCTGGACATTCGTTCGTGAGCGCGGGGCGTTGAGTTTTTGAACCCCGACCTGAGACATGCTGCGGCGGCGCAGTAGTTCCTCAGCGCTGACGGGCATTTCTTCCTCGCCCATTATGGCGACGGCGGCGGTGGAGGAAGCGGCGAGGATACTGTCCACATCGCCCTCCAGAGCGGCGGCGGGGATTTCGAGGTTCCGGTCCACCAACCCCGCGTAGAGCAGGAGGCAACTGCTCCAGGCATAGGCGAGGGAGAGGGCTTTGCCCTTGGGCTGCCACCAGTCGGTGTGGAAAATCTGGCCGAGGGTCTGGCCTTGGCGGGCGTTGTAGTGGCCGTCGGCGCAGGCGACGAGTTGGGCTGCGAAGAGGCGGGCTTCATGGGCTCGTTCCTGGTAGTATGTGTCGCGGGTCAGGGCGGAAAGCTTGAGCATTTCCGGGTAGCTGAGGAGGCCGCTGGCGCCGAGGACGGGCGTCGCCACGGAGGAGATGTCGCCGCCGCGGGTTTGGAAGTTGCCCTGTGCCAGCATGGACCAGGGGGAAAACTGAACGTTGTAGGCCATGCGGAAGGTCAGGGCCCAGTCCGCGGCTTTGCGTGCGAGTTGGAGCCAGCGCTCGTCGCGGTCCATTTCGTAGAGCAGCATGTAGGCGATCACGGCCATGTGGCCGTCTTCCGCTGAGGGAACGAGGGGCAGGTCTTCCTGGCATCCGCAGATGAAATCATCTTCGATGAAGGAGGAGTAGTACTCGCCGGCCATGATGGCGGCCTGGCGGAAATCGGGACGGAAGAGCAGGTTGCTGCTGGCGATCAGGGCCGGGATCCATGCCATGCCGGCGGCGCCATCGTAAGTGAAAGGTTCGCCCGATTCCACGTTCCAGTAGGCCGGGAAAGCCCCGTCCTCGCGCTGCTTGGAAACCGCGAAGTCCAGTGTGTTCGAAATGGCGTCGGTCCAGCGCGAGTGGACCGTGGACACGGAGATGTCGAGGCGGATGGAGCGGACGATGAAGAGGATGGCTTCGGCGATGGTGCGGGCGTGGGCGAGTCCGGCGTCCGGGCCGACGCCTGGCAGGCCGCCATCCTCCAGATCGTGCAGGGGCCACAGCGTTCCGCAGGGCGCCATTTCCATGCAGATGCGGTCGATGACCCGGTGGGCGGCTCGCACCCAGGACGGTTCCATGCTTTCGCGGCCCTTCCAGAGCAGCGTGTATGCGGGGAAAGCGCCGCCGAGCCAGCCGCAGTGCATCTGATCGCGCTCCACGAAAGTCCCGCGCCGGCCGTAGTGTTTATCGAGACAGGTGGTCTCGAAAATCATCCCGGATTCCGTATCGACGTGATAGCGCATCAGGCCTTCCATCGAAACGGCTTCGGCCACCTCGGGCGAGACGTGGGGCATCAGGCCGTGTTTGCGGATTGAGGCGCGGTAGAGCCGGCGGTACACGCCGATCCAGGCGTCGTCCTTGTAGGGCATGAAACCGGCCTTGGCCTTGAGCGTGATGCGCATGTCCGGGTCGGCGGCGAGGAACTGATGATCCGGTTCGGTTTTGTCGTCGCGGCAGTAGGAGTACTTCACCGGTTCTTCGAGATAGGGGAAGAAGGCGGACAGCTTGGGCGCGCCGCCTTCCGAGTCGATGCCCAGGCCGGTCATCGCTTCGCTGACCCAGGAACCGGGGGGCAGGCTGGCCTTGGGCGCGGGCAGGACGCCCTCGGTGGCCAGGAAGCCACAGGTGCCGTAGGTGCTGCAAATGACGGCGGGAAGAGCGGCGCGGTCGCTGCGAAAGCACCAGTGATTGGACAGGAAGCGCTTGGCGTCGCGGTGGATTTCGGAAAAGCCGGGGTACATGCGCTGGCAATCGCGCAGCCGGTTGTCGTTGTAGAACAGGCCGGGGATCAGCCAACGGGGCTCCGCCTCGCCCATCAATTCCATGTGGAGACCCAGGCGGATGCGCGTCCGGCGGGCTGTGGGGCGCCCGGTGAACTCGATGTCGAAGGCCTGGAGTTCGGGATCGTAGAAGAGTTTGCCTTCGATCGCGATGCGGTCGAGGTAATGGCCGCTGAATTCGAGCAGACCTTCATCGCGCGGGCGCAGGTCCGTAACCGAGCAATCGACCGTTTCGCCGTTCTCGAAGGCGACGGTGAAGATCAGCAGACCGTTGATGCCCTCGGGGGATGCGCCTTCGCGCCAGAGCCGAATGCCACGGGCGTCCAGGAGAACGCGATAGGGACCGACGCCAAAAGTTTGAGCCACAGGATTGCCTCGCAGAACCAATAGAATCCGCCCCGTCCGCCCGGGTGCACGAACCGCTTGAAGTTTCGAGCAAGCGAGTTCTGGTCCATCACCATCCACGGCGGCAAATAATCGTCAACCCTTGATGGGGGCTTGAATAGCACTGAACAAAATCAAATCTGAATGTGAACCTCGGGGCCTTCCGAGCGCTCAGATGCTCCTTTCACGGCCCAGGTGTTACCCTATTTACCCACTCATGGGGCGGCGGCTGGGCCTTCAATCCAGTAGCGGGCCCCATACCAGCCCGGGAACCGCGGATCCGCCGAGCGCAGCCGGATTCGCAACGGCCCGCCTGATCCCTCCCCGCCGGTCTGGCCCCTCTCGAAACCCAGCGACGAGAGCGGGACGGCCGCCCCCAGCCAGCCGTCGCCTTGCAGTGAGAGTGGGAGGTCCTGCCACGCCCGTCCTTGCCGGTTCTCGGAAAGGTAGGAAAGAACCAGCGTACGCGAAGAAATCCGTCCTGGCTCGATGTCTTCGGCGTCCCTGGCGATGCGCAGGTGCAAGGTTGGCGACGAGAGTCCGACGATGGCTGTCGCGGGAATGCGAAATTCTTCAGAGCGAACCCAGCGGGCGCCTTCGCTGACGGCGACGGGCAGCGTGACGGTCGAGCCATCGTCATCCACAAGATACGTTCGCGCCGGGCGATTGGGCGAAGGCCAAACGTCGTAGCGCCGATCCTGAGGATCGAGATCGTAGCGGTAATCGGCGACGGCTTCCGAAGCGGGATCGAGATGATCGAGTTCCCAGTTTACCCGCAGACCGGGGGTGCTGGGGGCGTCGGCAGGGGAGTAGGCGGGCAGCAAGCGAAGAGTCAGCACGGCTCCGGAGGTGATGCTGTTGTCCGCGATGGCCGCGGCGGTCAGCACGTCGCCGAGGGGGAAGCCTTCGCTCCACCATTCGTCGTAGGTGGCCATGCGGGTCGGCTGCTGAGGCAAGGAGGAAAGGCGTTCGAGGATCGCACCTTCGCCGAGCGCGGCCACGGGGGTGAACTCGGAGGACGTGAGTCCGATAACGTCGGCATGGGGCAGATCGCTGTAGTAGATCAGGATGCCGGTGTCGCTGACGGCGAGGATTTGGTCGCGGGGGAGACCTTCGAGGGCGAAGCTCAGGACCCGGTGTTGATGAAAGAGGTCGCGGCCATTGCGGCCGAACTCCGCCGCCCACCATGGGACGGCAGGCAGGGCGGTGGCTGCGAGGAGCAGGCCGAGGGCTCCGGCGGCGGGGCCGTCGTTCTGGCCGAAGAGGGCGCTGATGCGGCGGATACCGAGCATGGCGAGGGGAATGGCGAGAACGCTCCAGGGAACGAGGTAGCGCTGATGATGAATGAAGGGGTAGCGCGACGCTGTGACGGAGAGCAGGCCCGCCAGCCAAAGAATCGCCATGAGCGAGGGAAGGCTTGGCCGCCGCGTCCGCCAGTCGGTGATGATGGCCGATCCGCCTCCGAACACCGCTAGAAAGCCCAGACCGAGGGCCACGTAGGGCATGACCGGGTTGCCCTTGAAAGCCGTATAGGCTGGGTCCGGGATACGGTTGGCGAAGAAATCGGTGGCGATGGCCGCGAGGTTCTGCCCCACGAGCCGTAGGGCGATCCAGGGTGTCGTTTCGGGGTCGCTGAAGAGGCCCTTGGTGGCGGCGCCGGATGGCTTCCAGGTGCCTGTGGCCAGGCCCAGCAGCACGATCCAGATCGCGAACAGTGCGAGGCCCGGCAGGTAGCCGAGGGGGCTCAGCGGCGTCGGGCCCCGGCGGCGGAAGAGGCTGAGCAGAATGAGAAGCAGCACGATGCCCGCGCCTTCTGGCCGGGCGAGCGGCAGCAGCGCGGCGCAGGCGATGGAAAAGACCAGCCCGCCTCGCCGTTCTTCGCCGAACCACGCCGCCTGACCCGCGAACACCCCGAGCAGCAGGACGGTGAAGAGACCGGTTTCCATGCCGCTGAAGAAGGCCCACGCGGCATGACCGTTAAGTGCAAAAAGAGCCAGCGCCAGATAGCCGAGCCCACTATGGCCCGTCAGGGCGGTCGTCAGCCGATGACACAGGAACGCCCCCGCCGCGAAAAGCGGCACGCCCAGCAGGAATGCCGCCAGCGCGCCCTTGACCCCCAACAACCCAATGAGGAACGCGGGTACCAGGGAGAGCACCCAGAGCGGGCTGGTGGCTCCGCCGCTGGGCGCGGCGCCGGTGGTGTAGGCCAGCGGCTGGGCCTTCGCCGCCATCTTCGCGTATTGCAGGTGGATGTAGGCATCGTCGAGCGGCAGCATGAAATGGCCGCCGCTTTGCTGCCACACGGATCCGAAGAGCGCCGCCGCCCAGGCGAGCGCCACCATCAGGCTGACAAGTAGCGGCAATCGATAAGGTGCGGACCAGGTTGGCGGCATAAAACGGGAGGGCTCAGTCGTGCGCGGGCGGAATTCTCCCCTCCCGATGGCGAAAAGGAGGAACAAGGACAAGGAAAAACGGGCGGGGCGGGAAGCTCATCGTCCGCCAACTTCCTCAAAACGGCGGCTTTTTCTCCCCGATCACAATCAGGCGGTCGCCCTTGCGCAGGACCATGTCGGCGGGCGGGTTGGTTTCGGTGCGGCGGGTCGAGGGCGTTGGCTGGCCGGGGGCGGTGGGGGCGTCGCCAGGGCCTCCGGCGCGTTCCACGGCGATCAGGATGGCGTGATGGTGCGTGTGGATGCGGCCGGCGACGGTGACGAAGTACTCGCCGTCCCAGTTCGGCGGCAGGTCGCACTTGAAGAGTTTGTTTCGGGTCTGGTTGCTGAAGATTTCCGCCGCGATCTCGACCACGCCGCGGATGCGGGCGCTGGCGGCGAGCATGACGCCGCTGTATTCGTCGCCGACGATGACTTCTTCGACGCCGGCGTGGCGGAGCAGTTCGACGTTGTCGCGCAGCAGCAGTTCGGCGCAGGTGAAAATGCCGTGGTGGAGCTTCTCGATCATCAGGGCGGCCAGCACCGTGCGGGCGTCGCGGTCCTGGTCGCTGCGGTCGATTTTGGATTTGTCCGCCAGGAGAATGGCGCGGCTGGCGCGCTCGACGCCAGCGTTCTTGAGGATCTCCATGCGCGTGTAATCGCCGAGGATGAACTCGACGTTCGGGAATTTGGCGGCCAGCGCGTCGAAGCCTTTGGGTTTGATTTCGGCAACGACGACGACGGGAACGCCTTCGGTTTCATCGCTGGTTTCGAATTCTTCGAGCACCACGGGGGCGCTGCGATTCCAGCCGCAGATGAGAATGTGGCCGTCGAGTTTGTCCAAGTCCATTTGATCGCTTCCCAGTGCGGTTTGAAATTGTTCGATCATCAGCGCCGACACGGTGCCGGTCAGAAAGGCGAAGACCGTCAGGCCGCCGATCATGACGATGGCGGTGAGAAAGCGGCCGACGATCGATTCCGGCATGGCGCCCATGGGTTCGCCGGCGATCATGCTCAAGAACGACCACCAGAGGGCGCCGTTGATGTCCTGGAAATCGGGCGGGCCGTTCTTGCCCTCGACCGCCACCAGCGCCATGGCGACCACCAGGATCATCGTGACCATCACAATAAGCACGCGCAGTTGGGTGCCGAGGCTCTGGCGAAAGACGCCACGGATCTTGCGGTTGCTTCGGCTGAGCAGGTTGATGGCCTGGAAAATACGAAGAACCCGCAGCACCCGCAGCACACGGAAGGGCGCCAGCGGCAGGACCGCCAGAACGTCGATCCAGTGACGCGCGAAGAACCGGCGCCGGTCCGCCTCGCCATAGTAGCGCGCCGCCAGTTCGATGATGAACAGGAACGTGATCGCGTCGCCCGCCACCACGATCCAGTAAACCCAGACGCGGTCGGCGAAAATCGACTCGCAGAAAAGCAGAACCACGCTGGCAATGATCAGAAGCACGACGGCGACGCTGGTGGCCGTGTGGTTCATGAATCGATCCACGGACCGCTGACGGGGCGTCGGCGGCTTGGGCGGCGGCGGGGCGGTGGTTTTCCGGTGAAAGAGCACGGCGGGGGCGGGGTCTCGGCTTGCGGACTCGGGGGGACTGGGCGGTTGAATGCGGCACAAGGCGCTTCGGCGCAATCCCAGGTTAGGTGTGGGCGATGACTCTCCGTGTCCTGATTCCCCTTTTAATAGCATGTGTCTTGAGCGGTTGCGCAATCAAGAGCGATGACTACCGGAAATTCGACGATCCGGAATTGGTCGAACGAGTCAGCCATGGGGGGGCGATCACCGAGGCGGAGTGGGAGAAAGTTGATCGGGACCCGGGCTATGACTTCGACACGCTGACCAGTCAACTCCTCACGGGTAGATTTTGGCCCATTCCGTTGAACAGGTTCGCGAAGGAACTCCTGGCCAAGCGGGTAGATCGGGCGCCCTATGTCGTGGGTGCGAGGTCGAGCTTCATGAATCCGCTGCCTTTGATTCCTCCTTTCTGGGTCAATTACACCGAATATACCTACGATGGACCAGGCGAGCCGGATGCGGTGGGGAAAGTGCGTTGGAATCCATTCTATGCGACCGCATCCAGCACGGGTTCGCCGCCCTATGACGACTATTCGATATTCAGCGGTGGCGGTGTACCACTGTTCTTTTCCAGCATCGACATTCGGCGCGCCGGTGGCGGCGAGCGGTCGCGGATTTGGCAGACCTTGTGGCACTTGGGACCGCGCGGAATCTGCGGGCGTGGAGACCAAGTCACCAGCGACGGGCACGAACGGTTCAACGCATGGTTTGTGACCCCCGGGTTACCGGTCGTTATGGGAGAATTTGTTTGGTCCAGCGCGCACCTGTCAATCGACGACGCCATTGAACACGAACGAAGCAAAGGCAGCGTGGACCTGCACGGCCCCGCCCTCGGGTTGCTCGGCTACGTGGGCTTCCACATTGACGAGAGCGAATTCGCCACTGCCGGGGACGATCAGCCGACCACAGCGTCCAAGGTGAACTTGAACGCGGCGCTTTCCGGCCTTCTCTGGGCGACGGCGATGTTCCAGGAAACGGAGCCCGGCGAACGCACCGAAGCCGCCGTTCACGGTCCGCTCTGGGGCGTGCCGTTCTATCTCTCGTACAAGGAATGGGAGGACGGTGCGAACCCGCGCCGCCCCGGCAAGCCCACCGGAGCCACCCGTCTCGTGGGTTTGGGCAGTTTGTGGATGGATTATCGCACGCCCGGCGGTGAAGACAGCGACGGCACCTACGCGGCCCATGGCCCACTGTGGGGCATCGTGGGCTGGGGCAGAAAAGACAGCCGCCCGGCGGTGAGGGTGTTGTGGTATAATATCGCTGTGGGAGGAAAAGGGAATTAACCCAGAGGTGCAAACGAGCAGAGACGCGAAGTGCGTGGTTCTGCTTCCATGGCGGCCGTCTTCTGAGGTTTTCAACAAGTGGGTATGTTGGGCTCGTCCTGGATACTCAGAAGGAAATAAATATGCATGAAACATTCGTTGTGTTCCGCATTGCCCAAACTTTGCACCCTCGCTGCCTTGCGTCGAGAATCCTTCATCCCGACACTTCCAGTCCACTTTTCCCGTGCTCCCCGCCCCCCGCTCGTCCTATGACCCTCGCACCATGGCCGACTTGACGCCCCAGCAGACCAAAGCCCTCGCCCAATTCCGCGCCGAAATCGGCGAGGCGCTTGCGCGGGTCCAATGGCCGGCGGAAAACCGGGAAGACGCCACGGAGCGACTGCTGGAATTCGCCCGCGATCCGCTGTATTTCGAGAGGGTCTCGGCTTTCGCGGCGGAGCTTTTGGCCGAGGTCGTGGTCACCGCCGATCCTCCCATGGCGATGTCGAACTTCTCGCGCTACGCCCATGCGGTCTTCGACCGCGGGGCGTTCTTCCGGCTGCTGAACGCCAATGCCGAATACCGGCGGCTGCTGATGCGACTGCTGGCGTTTTCTCAGTTTTTCGCCGATGTCATCGTCCGCAGCCCGGAATACCTGGAAGCGGTGCTGACCTCGCCGGACCTGAAGGAACGCAAGACCCTCGCCGCCTATCGCGAGGAAGTGCGCGCGTGCTTCGCGTCGAAGCGCCGTTCGCCGGAGGCCAAGCGCAAATCTCTAGCGCGATTCCGGCGCCGGGAAATGTTGCGCATCGGCATCCGCGACATGGAAGGCTATGGCGACATCATGACGCTGTGCGGCGAGCTGTCGGACTTCGCCCAGGCCTGCTGCGAGAGCGCGATTGAGCTTTGCTGGGCCGAGCTGGAACCGCGCTTTGGCCGCCCCGAAGGAGCGGGCGCGGGCACCGGATTCATCGTCCTGGCGATGGGCAAGTTCGGCGGGGGAGAGCTGAATTTTTCCTCCGATATCGATCTGGTCTTTTGCTACGCCGAAGACGGCGAGACGAGCGGTGTGCAGGACGCTGGCGGGTTGCGCACCGGCCGGCTGAGCAATCGCGAGTTCTACGGACGACTGGCGACGAATATCTGCCGCGTGCTGGGCGATTCGACGAGCGAAGGCATGCTCTTTCGCGTGGACGCGCGACTGCGCCCCGAGGGCGATGGCAGCGAGATGGCGCGCTCGCTGACGTCCTTCGAGACATACCTGGCGACGACCGCGCGGGCCTGGGAACGGGTGGCTTACCTGAAGGGCCGCACCGTGGCGGGGGACCCGGAGGTGGACCGCAAGTTCGAGGAAATCCGCCGCGCTTTCGTTTTCGGCAGCAGCAGCCCCATGACGATCCTGTCGGAGATCGCTCGATTGAAGCGGCGCATCGACACCGAAAGGCTGGACGAAGCGGGCCGCGAGCGCGACATCAAGCGTGGGCCCGGCGGCATCCGGGAAATCGAGTTCGTGGTGACGGCGCTGCAAATCCTGCACGGGGCGTCGCACGAGGAATTCCGGACGCGGCCCACGCTGGAAGCCCTGGCGCGGCTGCGCGAGGCGGGACATCTGCCGGCGGAGGACACGGAGAAGCTGCGCGAGGCCTATCTGTTCTACCGCATCGTGGAGCACCGGCTCCAGATGATGAACGACCAGCAAACGCAGATCCTGCCCACGGACGCGCGAGAGAGGCGGGCGCTGGCGATGCGGTGCGGCGAATCGAATCCGACGGCGTTCTGGCGCCGCGTCGACGAGTCGCGGGCGGCGGTGCGGGGCTGCTTTGAGGCGCTGTTCCATGAAGGCGAAGACACCGGGTCGGGACCGAGTTTGCTGGACGCGCTGGATGCCGGAGGAACGCCGCCGGACGAAGTTCTGAAGCAGTTGGAGCCGTACGGCCTCGGAACACCGGGGGGCTTCACGGCGCTGCGCGAATTGGCCCGGGGGACCAGCGAGGCGGCGCTGGGGCGGCGTGGCCAGCGGACTTTCGAGCGATTCCTGCCTGAGTTGCTCGAGACCTTTCAGTTTTCCAGCGACCCGCAATCGTCGGTGCGGCACTTGGCGTCGGTGCTGCGGGCCGAGGGCGGGCTGGGCGTTTCCTACGATTTGATCCGCGCCCACCCGCCGATTCTGCGGCTGTTCATCCAGACGCTGGGTTTCGGTCCCATGCCCGCGCGGGAATTCGTCGCCCATCCGGAATGGCTGGAAGTGATGCTGCGCGAAGGCGGCATGGCGCCCAATCGCGACTTGGAAGGGATCTTCGCCCAGGAAGTCGCCCCACGCGTGGCGAATGCCAGCGAGGACGACGCGCTGACAATGATCCGCATCTTCAAGGCCCGAGAGGCGCTCTTTCTGGCGGTGAAAGACATCATGGGCGTTTCGACGCTTGAGGAAGCGCGGGCGGGGGCAACGGCGCTGGCGGACCTTTGCCTGCGGGAAGTCAGCACCGTCCTGGCCCGCGACGTGGCCGAGCCCTGGGCGTTCCTGGCCATGGGCGGCTACGGCGCCGGGCGGGTCCATTTCGTGTCGGATTTAGACATCGCGGTGGTTTGCGGCGACGCGAGCGAAAGCCAGGCCGTGGCGCGGTTCGCGTCGCGAGTGCTGAGCGCCATGAGTTCCGTGACGCCCAAGGGCCAACTCTGGAAAGTGGACGCTCGCCTTCGGCCCGACGGGGCGAACGCCCCCCTGGCCGCGTCGATCGACCGCATCCGGCGGTACTATGGCAACGAGGCGGATATCTGGGAGTTCCTCTCCGGCATGCGGTTGCGTGCGGCTTGTGGCTCGACGGAAATCAGCACCGGCGCCTTGACCGCATTCGACGAAGCCCTGCGCGAGCGCTCGCCGATGCCGGATCTCGCCAAGGCGGTGCGAGGCATGCGCGCCAAAATGGAAGCCGCCCATCGCATCCCGCGCCGCAGCCCCTTTGACATCAAACAAAGCCCCGGCGGCACCATCGACGTGGAGTTCCTGGTGCAGTACTTCCAGCTCCGCGAGGGTCTGGAGGACGAGGCGCTGATGACCCCCGACGCGACGGCGGGGCTGATCCGCATCGCCGAGCGGGGCTTGATTCCCGCCGAAGACGCGGAGTTCACAAGGGCCCATTACCTGGTGCTTCGGCGGATTCAGCGCACGCAGCGGCTGCTCTTCGATACCGCGCGCGACGCCTTTCCGCCTCTTCCGGAAAAAGTCGAAGCGCTGCGGCGTGGGCTTCTCGGCCAGGAACCCGACGTGAGCGGCGAGCTGGACACGCTCGCCGCGAACATGAGGCGCATGCGCGCGATCTTCGACCGCGTGGTGAAAGACTAAAGGACGGCGGAAGGAGCACTGCCATGGCTGATGTGTTGTTTATCGGAGCCCATCCCGATGACGTGGAGATTCTGGGTGGGGGCCTGGTGGCGAGCCTCGTGCGGCGCGGCTATAAGGTTGTGATCGCCGATGCCACCGGCGGCGAAATGGGCAGCCGGGGCACGCCCGAGGAACGGCGCCGCGAAGCCACCGCGGCCGGCGAGGTTCTCGGCATCGCCAAGCGCCTCAACCTGCGCCTGCCCGACGGCCGGATCGCGGACGAACTGCCACAGGCCGTTCACGCCTGCGTCCACGCCATCCGCGAGCACCGCCCCCGCCTCGTCATCACCCATGAACCGGGCGACCACCACCCCGATCACAACGCCTTGGCCGAAGCTGTCAAGCGCGCCATCTTTTCCTCCTACACGGTCAAGTACGACACCGGCCAGGAACGCCACCGGGTCCATCGGCTCTTGTACATGGTGGGGCGGCGGACGGAATTGCCAGAGCGTGTGAGCTTTGTGGCGGACGTGTCCGATGTTTGGGAAACGAAGATGGAATCGCTACGGTCCTACACCTCCCAACTCCACAATCCCAACTACAAAGGCGCCGATACCTTTGTTTCCAGCGACCTCGCCTGGCGCATGATCGAAGCGCGCGGAATGTACTTCGGGTCGTTGATCGGCGTGAAGTACGGCGAGGCGTACCTGAGCCAGGATACCCTCAGAGTGGACGACCCGGTGGCGCTGCTTTAGGGACGGTTGGTTGATGGCTTCTAGCGCGAAGGTGCGAAGGGGCAAAGGTGCAAAGAATGGGGGATGAGCGGATTTTTAATCCTGGAAATCGTGATGAGCAGATAAATTATAAAGAATCATCTGTGGCACCATTTGGGAATGAATTCCTTGTCGCCCAACTACGAAAACCAATAAGCTCCTCGCCCGCTTTACTCCGCGTCCTCCGCGCCTCTGCGGTGATTTCCTCCCACCGCCGCCCCCTCCCTTTTCCGTTGCCCAAATCCGCCGCCTTTTCAGACTGGCGCCTCGTTGGAAGGACCCGCCCGCCCGTTGTCGTCACCCGATCCCACAGCCAGCGCCGCCAACCCTCCGCCCCAAGGCCTCATTGGCCGCATCAAGGCCCACTTGGCTCCCGGGCGATTCGGGCGGCATCTGTCGTACAACCTGATCCAGACCGGCGTGGAGGTCGGCGCGTTGACCCTCGTCAGTCTGGTCGTGGCGCGCATCTATGGTCCGCACCTGTTCGGCATTCTGGCACTGGTGCTGTCAGGCGCGCAGTGGATTTCCATGGTGGTCGATGGCTTCATCATCGCGCAGATGCGGGCCGTGGCCGAGGAAGCGACGCGCCAGATCGAAGCCGCCGCCCGAGTCGGCTGGCGGTGCGTCGGAGGGGCGCTGGGGCTGAGCCTGGCGCTGTCTCTGCTTCTGGTGCTCGGGGTTTTTCTGTGGCGGTTGGAACTGCTGACCGATTGGTGGCCGGAAATCGCCGCCGCCGTCTTCGTGGCCGTGTCGCGGCTGGGCAAGTACGCGATCGAAGCCGCCTTCCGGGGCCTGAGGAACTTCGCGATTCCGGCGCTCTGGGCGTGTCTGCTGGCGCCGCTCCAGGCCGCCGCGCTGATCGTCCTGGCGATGAAGGGCTACGGGCCGTTCTGGTACCTGATGGTGATGGGCGGGTTCCAGACGCTGAACATGGGGCTGTTGGCGCTTTCCTACGCGCGTCAGTACTTTCGCGCCCCCGCCGAACCGGCCCAGGCCACGCTCGCGTCGGTGTTCGCCTACGCCGTGCCGCTCCTGCCCCGCGGGGCGCTCGGGTACTTTCACTTCAAGGTCAACACCGTGATCCTCGCCGCTTTTTTCGGCGAAGCCGCGGCCGGGCACTTTGGTCTGGCCGAGCGCGTTCTGCTCGTTCCGCTCTTGCTCTACGGCGTCATCGTCAACGCCGTGTCCCCCCGCGTGGCGGCGCTGAAGGCCACGGGCGACGAGGAGGGGTTGCGGGCGATGACCCATCGGACCTATGGGTTGGTGCTGGCGGTTTCTTTTCCGTTAGCCGCCGCCTTTCTCTTGAACGGCCTGGTGATCCGGCCCCTCTTTCCCCAGTACACCGACGCTACGGAGATGGTCCAGTGGCTCGGCTGGTGCTTACCGTTGCTCGGGTTATCCTACGTTGCCACGGGGGCGATCCTGGTCCAGGGTGGCCATCCCAAGGCGGCGCTGTGGGTGTCGCTGGCGACGGGCGTGGTGAACGTCGCGGCGGTTTGGCTCGGTGCTCGCTTCGGCGGACCGGTCCTGGCGGTGGCCGGGGGCAGCCTGGCCCAGATCGCCGCCTCCATCGCGGGAATCATCGTCACCCACCGCCTCCTCAATCTGCCGTTTCGACTGCGGCTCTTCTGATTTGTCATTTATGGAAAACCTCGATCTTCTCACCCCCCTCATTATTTTCTTCGCCCGGCTTGTGGACGTGTCGATCGGCACGGTGCGCATCATGTTCGTCATCCGGGGCCAGCGTATTCTCGCCGCCTTCCTCGGCTTTATCGAGGTCACCATCTGGCTCCTCGCCGTCTCCGCCGTGGTGACGAACGTGACGGAAAACTATCTGAACGTCGTCGGCTACAGCGGCGGTTTCGCGGCCGGCACGTTGGTCGGCATGTGGATTGAGAGCCGCCTCGCCTTGGGCGAACAATTGATCCGCGTCGTCAACATCGAGGCCCACAAATACCTCGCCGCCTTCTTGCGCGAGAGGGGCTACCTCGTCACCGAAGTGCAGGGCAAAGGCGCCATGGGAGCCGTCGAAATCGTCTTCCTGATCGTGCCGCGCAAGAAGAGCCAGACGGCCACCGCGGCCATCCTGGAATATTGCCCGCGCGCTTTCCTCACCATCGAAGACGTCCGCAGCATCGTCGGCGGCACCAGCCTCTTCAAGACCGGAGGCGCCACCGCCCCGAGCGAATTGACGTGGTGGCGGCGGTTGGTGAAGAAGCGGTAGGTTGATTGAATTGGCCGCAGATGAATCGGGTGAATCGGATAAGAAGCCAGCGGTTATGTATGGGTTAAGATTCCGCGTCTCTCTTATATCGCTACCAGACAGAAAATCCTATTTATCCGCATTCATCCGCGGCTAAAAATCTCCGCCCCACCACCACCCCGCGCAAACACCCCTCCGGCGGCTCCTCGCTACCGCTCTCCGCGTCGTGGGGCGCAAAGAACCGCACGTCCCCGAAGCCACACATCTCCAGCAACCTCCGCGCGCCCTCGGGCGTGAAGACCAGCAGCGGTGCGTCGCGCCGCACCAGGCGCCCGCCCGCTTCCACCTCGATGCGCGTGTGCAGGACCTCGCCGGCGGGCAGCGACCGCTCCCAATCCAGATACCGAAACCGGTAGGTCCAGCCCTCACCGGCGAGCGACTCCTCGACCCCCTGCAACCGGCGCGGCCGGTGCGAGAGCGGCACATCCAGCAGCAGCGGCGCCCCCGCCGCGAGCGTCTCCGCCACCCACCGCAGGCACGCCTCGGCCTCGCCACGGCGGGTCAGGTAGGCGAAACTCAGCAGCCCGCTGATCGCCCCCGCGAACGGCCCCCGCACCGCCCCGCGCGCCATGTCGCCCCGCAGATACAGCCCCCCCGGATCGCGCCCTCCCGCCAGCGCCACCATCTCCGCCGCCGCGTCCACCCCCACAAACCGCACGCCGAGCCGCGCCAGGGGCGCCTCGAGCCGCCCGCCGCCGCACCCCAGCGACAGCACCCGCTCCGCCCCCGGACCCCGCGCCAGCCACCGCGCATAGAACGCCACCTCCTCCCCGTCGGCCTCCGCGCCCAGGGCCAGTTCGTACAGATCGGGCGTGTGGTACAGTTCCTCGCTCATGCGCCACGACTGCGGCTTGACGCGGGCGGGGCAACGGGGAAAGGGTGAGCGCGGATGTTTCCTCCCCGTGCCCGGGTGGCGAAATCGGCAGACGCACAAGACTTAAAATCTTGGGTCCGTAAGGACGTGCGGGTTCAAGTCCCGCCCCGGGCACCAGTTGTGAGTTCTACTGACTCCGCCCCCGCCACTCCCCCTCCAACACCCCCATCACATAAAAATCACACCACTCGCCCTGATGCTTCATCGCTTCGCGCAGGGTTCCTTCCTTGATGAAACCGCACTTTTCGTAGCTCTGGACGGCCCGCGTGTTGCCGGTCCAGACGTGGAGTTGGATGCGGTGGAGGTTGAGGATGTCGAAGGCGTATCGCAGCATCATCTCCGTGACGCTACGCCCCAGGCCCCGGCCCCAGTGGGCGGGGTCGGCGATGCAGATGGAATAGACGGCGGCGCGGCTGACCAGATCGACGCGGTGCAGGGCGGTGATGCCGATGGCGGCGTCGGTCTCGGCGTCGCAGATGGCGAGGGGAATATAATCGGCGCCGGGCGCGTAGTAGCCTCGGATGCGGGCGGAGGCGGCTTCTTCCGAGAGGGGCGTGTGGGTGAAGAAGGTGGCCCGGATGTCGGGGTGGTTGTTGCAGGCGGCGACGATGGGGGCGTCGGCGGGTTCGACGGGGCGCAGGGTGAACCCGTCGCCGATCAGGAACGGCTGCTTCATAGTTGGCCGCAACTCCTTGCTTGGGTCGTTCAGCGGCAAACTATTGTTTGCGCCGCCCCCCCGGCGCGAGGCCATTTGTGTCATCAAAGCCCATCTTTTTCCCCCCAAGCGAGTCCCGCCATGTCTCGAATTCTCGGCCTGTTGATCGCCGTTTCCCTCTTCTTCGCCGCTTCCGCCACGGCCGAACCAGACGTGCGCGTCCTCGTGGTGGAGGGCGCCAAGTCGCTGCACCTGACGCCGCGCAACGCGTTTTCGGTCAGCAGCGAGGCGGGCGAAATCCGCGTCGCCGCGCCGGGCGAAGCGCTCGTCGTTGCGCCCTCGCGTTCGGCGGGCATCCGGATCGTCAGCCGTGCGACGTCCGAGACCCTGGCCCGGACCACAGCCGAGGTGATTCAGTTCCGCCCGGTGGACCCGGACGGGCTCTTGGAAATGGCCGACGTGCCCTATGGGGTGGGTTGGTGGTGGGCGGGAACGGAGGACCGCTCCTACGATGGGCTGGTGGAGTTCCGCCGCACCGAATCGAACGCGATCGACGTGATCGTGCAACTGCCCGTCGAGGAGTACCTGCGGGGCGTGGTGCCGTCGGAAATCGGGCCCACGGCTCCGGAGGAAGCGCTGAAGGCCCAGGCCGTCGCCGCGCGTTCCGAGACCATGACGGCGCTGCGCGAGCGCGTGTATGCCGGTCCGCACCATGATATCTGCGCCGATGTGAATTGCCAAGTGTACGCCGGAATCGGCCGGCGCAACGAAGCCACGGACGCCGCTATCCGCGCCACGCGGGGGCTGGTGATCGCGTATGAGGGTGCCTCAATCCCGGCCTACTATGCGTCGAATTGCGGCGGGCACTCGGAGAACATTGAAAACGTCTGGCCCGAGCGTGACCGGGGAATCCCGTGCTGGGACGGCGTGTTCGAGGGCCCGGGCAACGACCCCGGCGATCTGTCCGACTCCGCTGTTTTCGCGCAGTGGGTGGCGAGCCGCCCGGCGGTTTACTGCAACCGCGACGCCTATCCGGAACTGCCGGAATGGACGCAGAAGAACTTCCGCTGGACGCGCGAGATTTCGGCGGTGGAGCTGGGCGAGCGGGTGGCCACGCTAGGCAAAGACATCGGCCGCATCGTGCGGATCGAACCCCTCGAGCGCGGCGTGTCGGGCCGCCTGAACCGCGTCAAGTTCGTCGGCATGTACGGCCAGGACGTGACCGTCGGTCCGGAACTCGCGATTCGCCGCGTGTGGGAGTCGCCGCTGAAAAGCTCGGCGTTTGTAGTGAAGCCCGACCGGAAAGATGGCCCGCCGGAGATGTTCCTGATCGAGGGCGCGGGTTATGGCCACGGTGTTGGCCTGTGCCAGACCGGCGCCATGGCGCGCGCGACGGAAGGCCAGGATTTCCGCCAGATTCTGACCCATTATTATTCCGGCACGGAAGTTATCGCCGCCTACGAGTAAGCCTCCAGGAGGCAGAGTTTTGCTTGGCGGGGGAGCGGTCTGTGTCCCAAATTTCGGGGGTGCTATTTTCTCTCTACCGCCGAGCGCTCATGACCCCTCGTTCCCTCCTGTTCTTGAATTGCCTCCTGCTTGTCCTGGCGCTCGCGCCGCCGGCTTCCGCTTTGGCCCAGCGCGTCGTTGCCGTCGACCGTCTACCCTCCCGCATGGCGGCCTTCACTTTCCCGCTGGACGAACTGGAAACCATCGCCCTCGCCCCGCGTGACAATGTCGCGCTGCGGGCCGAGGCGCTGAAACTCGACGTCCTCGGGCCGTACCACTTCGCCGACCCGGAACCGGTCGATGTGCGGCCGTCGGATTTCGGAACCTGGGAAACGCTCGAAGACGGCAGTCTGCTCTGGCGCCTTGTTGTCGAGTCCCCCGGCGTCGTCAGCCTGAATTTTGGCTTCACCGAATATACCATGCCAAAGGGCGGCAGCCTGTACCTCTACGCCGATGGCGGCAATCAGGCCTACGGTCCCTTTACGGCGGCGGACAATGGGCCCCATGGCGAACTGTGGACTCCGGTCATCGCGGGCGACCGCGGGGTGCTGGAACTTCATTTGCCGCGGGGTTCGGCCCGCAGCGTGCCGTTGCGTCTGGGCACCATCAATCACGGCTATCGCGAACTGGGGGCGGCGCTCGAGCGCGCTGCCGCCGCTTTCCAGTCCGGTTCCTGCAATGTGGACGTCATTTGCCCCGAGGGCACCGCGTGGCGGGATCAAATTCGAGCCGTCGGCGCCTATTCGGTCAGCGGAATCTTCGCCTGCTCCGGTACTCTGATCAACAACACGGCCCAGGATGGCCGGCCGTACTTTCTCACGGCCGATCACTGCGATCTCGACGCGGGCAACGATCAGTCGGTCGTCGTCTATTGGAACTACGAAAATTCCCTGTGCCGGCCGCCGGGCAGCAGCGCCAGCGGCTCGGGCGGCGACGGTCCCCTCAACATGTTCAACAGCGGCACGATATTCCGCGCCGGCTATGGGCCCTCGGACTTCACCCTGCTGGAATTGGAGGAGCCGGTTTCCTCCGCCTTCGATCCCTATTTCGCCGGTTGGTCCCGACAGGACGCCGCTCCCGCCTCCGCCGTCGGGATCCATCATCCGAACGTCGAGGAAAAGCGCATTTCCTTCGAAGACGACCCGACCGCCCTTTCCGCCTATTTGGGCGACGCCGGTTCGGGAACGACCCATATTCGCGTGGCCGATTGGAATCTGGGCACCACCGAGCCCGGTTCCTCCGGTTCGGCCCTTTTCGATCCGAACAAGCGCATCGTCGGACAGTTGACCGGCGGGTTCGCAGCCTGCGGCAACGACGACCCCGATTGGTACGGCCGCATCGCGGTGTCTTGGGAGGGCGGCGGAACTCCGCAGACGCGCCTCAAGGATTGGCTGGATCCCCTGAACACGGGTGTCCTGACCCTCGATGGGACGGACTTGCCCTCCCTCGTGTTCGCCTCCCTGGGACCGCTTGACGATTCGGCGGGCGGCGATGGCGATGGGGTCGCGGAACCGGGCGAGGCGGGTCTGGCATTCACCGTGCGCCTCGTCAATAACGCCTCGGGTCCCGTCCCCGCCTTCACTGCCCGCCTCGAAGCGGTTTCCGCGCAGGTGTCCGTGCAAACCGCCGGACCCATCGCCTTCCCCTCCATCTCCGGAGGCCAAACGGGGGAAAGCCTTGCCCCTTATGCCATTCGCATCGGCGAGGACTTCGCCTGTGGCACGCCAGTCTTCTTGCAACTGGTCGCCACCGTTTCCGGCCAGCCGGATCAGGTGATCCGCTTCGAACTGCCCACCGGTCCGGTCTGCGATTTCATCCCCCACCTCGGCGTCGCCTCCGCCGCTCTGACCGACAGCGCGGAAAACGGCAACGGTAACGGCGCCGCCGATCCAGGCGAAACGGGTTTGAGTCTCACTCTGGCGATCGAAAACGAGGGGCGGAGCGCCACCAACGTCCTCGCCACACTCTCTACCGCCACGCCCAGTGTGGTCGTCCGCAACGCGACGGTTTCCTACGGGACGATCCCCCAGGGCGAAACGGTTTTGCCCGATGCGGCCTTCGTGTTCGATCTGGCTGGGGATGCGATCTGCGGCGAAGTCGTCGCTTTCTCGGTCGACTTGACCTTCGACGAGGGAGGCGAGCAGTTCCCACTCGCCTTGCCCGTCGGCACCGCGCGCGAGCAGCGACTCACCCTCCCGCTGACCTTCACCGATGTCTCCATCGGACCGGACCCGGGATCGGTGAATGTGCCGATGGCGGTCGCCCAGGACGGAGTTCTCACCGACCTGAACGTCCAAATCAACCTGACGCACACGTTCATGGACGATGTGAGTATCACCCTGATCCATCCCGACGGAACCCAAGTGTCGCTGATCGATCAGCGGGGCGACTCGGGAGACAATATGAACGGCACGGTCTTTGACGACGAAGCCCGAATCGCAATCGCGAACGGCAATGCTCCGTTCAGCGGTTCCTTCCGCCCGGAGGGCGCGCTTTCGTCGCTGAACGGGAAACGGCTCGCCGGCCAGTGGACTTTGCGGATCACCGATTCCGCTTTCCAGGACGGCGGCGAATTGCTCTCGGTGGAAATGCGGCCGCTCGTGCGGGATTACGAATGCGAAGGCCCCGCCGCGCCCTCCTATGCCGTTCTCGACAAGTCCACGCGACAGCCGATCGTTTCCGGGCAAGTCGTCGAGTTCGACCCGCTGCGCCTCCGTTCGGAGGACGCACCCCCCGTCGTGTTCCAGATTCTCAACAACGGCGGCACCGCCATCCCTTTGGACGCGGTGGAAGTGACGCCGCCTTTCTCCGAACTCGGTTCGCACGCAGGCAGCCTCGCCCCCGGTGAGCAGACCGAAATCGCGCTCATCCTCAAGTCCACCGAACCGGGCGTTTATGAAGGCGCGATGACCATTCCGGTCCAGGCGAACGGCGCGGACGCTTTCATCGTCCGGTTGCGGGGGATCGCCGCGGACCCGAAGGGCCCCGTCGCTTCTTATTCCTTCGAAGGACCCGGCGCCTCCTCCGGATGGACATTCGTCACCTTGCCCGGATTCTTCTCCGAACCTGCGGGATTTGTCACCACCGAGCCGGTGTCGAGCCTCGCCATCCAGACCGGCGATAACCGGACCGATTTCGGATTCTGGCACTCGCCTTGGGAAGCGGTTTTGGACGACGCGGCGGCCAGCGATTCCCTTTCCCTCATCAAAGCCGAGTTCGCCGTCGCCTCCAATGCGCCCAACCGCGACACCGTTCCGCAGTTCCGCCTGCGCACCGCCAGCCGCGACAATGAGCGGGACGACGTTCTGACCCTCGAGTCCACCGGTCAGGGTGTGCTCTCGCCAGTCTTGGGCGAACGAGCCTCGACCTACACCGTTTATCTCGAAATGGCCGAGGCGTCCGACGTCTTGCAGGCCGCCTTCGATCTCTTGAACCTGGGTGGTGGAGACGCTAGTCAGGTGACTCTGTTTCTCGATACCGTCTGGATCGCACGCACGGAAGTCCCTGCGGCGGGCCGGCTCGAGCGCCAGTGGGATTTCACTGCCTCCATGGACCATGGCTGGACCAGCAACACCATCGAAGGGGCGTTCGAGGCACCGTCCTTCGCCTCGACAAGTCAGGGACTTTCCCTGCGTACCCAGCCCACCAATGGCCAGGGTGTCGTCGGGTGGTGGGAAGTTCCCGCCGCCGATCGCGTTCCCATCGAGATCGGCAGGCTCTACATCGTGGAGTTCACCGTAGGCACCGATGTGGCCGTTCCCGCCGAAGTGCCCGCCTTCCGCATGCGGCTCAACGAGAGCGAATTCCAGATGTCCCGCTACACCCAGATCACCTCGACGACCGATATGCCCGTCAACGGCCCCAAGCCCACGGAGTCGAAGACGTACCGTGTGATTCTGCCGCCGTTGAACGAATCCGGCCGCGAGTTGCTGATTTCCTTCGATCTGCTCGACATCGCTGGCAACGGCGACGCCGCGAATGGCGCACTCTTCCTGGAAAGCGTCAAAGTCTTCTCGGTCGAAGAGTGAGCCTTCTCGGCGGTTACTTCCAGTCGCCCGTCAGGTTCATGCCGGCCCAGTGGGCCGGGTGGTCGAAGCGTTGCCGCACCGTCAGTTGCGCCTGTCGCAGAGCCTCCGCCGTATCCATCCCGGCCGATAGATTGCGGTAGAAGTGCTTCACCAGCACCGCCGTCGAAACGTCGTCGACGCGCCACAGCGTCGAGAGCAATTGCCTCGTGCCAGCGAACAAGAACGCCCGGTTCAGGCCCACCACGTCGTCGCCGTTGGAGACGCGGCCGAGGCCCGTCTGGCAAGCCGACAGCACGACCATATCGGCCCGCAGGCTAAGGCCGAAAACCTCCTGGGCGCTGAGCACGCCGTCGTTTTCCGTGTCCGGCGTCAGCCGGACGCCGGACAGCAGGGGCATCTGGGGGTCGAACTCGCCGTGGGTGGCGAGGTGCAGGATGGCGAATTCGTCGGAGGTGTTCTGGACGTAGGTTTCCGAAGCTTCCTCGCCGGTCAGAAGGGTCGCGTTGGGGAACTGCCAGAGCAGGCGCTCCGCCTCCTTCTGCGCAAAGGGCAGATCGAGGCGCTCGTCGCCCAGGTTTGGATTGCCAAGAGCCAGGACGCGGTCGCCGCGACCCTCTCCACGGCGCCCGAACGTGTAGCGCAGAACGCTGGCGCTGGGCGCGTTGAAGAGCGCGAAGCGGTCGATCAGGTCGGACTCGGGGCCGGCCGGCAAAGCGGAAAACGGCATCGTGTGCAACTCGCGGTGGGCCACGATTCCCAGGCGCTTCACGTCCCCGTCCAGGAGCGGCAGCACCGGCTCGATTAGCAAAGCCGACAGGCCCATCAGATCGTTCGCCACGGACCGGAAGTCCTGCATTCTCAGGCGCAGAACGCCGATATCTTGTGTCAGCTCATCCCGCGTCACCGGCGTTCGGACGACGCGCAAATCGTTCGGCCCGACTACCCAGGCCACCAGCTCGTCCGGCAGCACGTGGTACTCGACGATGCGGGTGCCGGGCTCGAGGAGCCGCTGCAACTCCGCCACATCGAGCGTCGGGACCTCGACAAAGCTCGACAGCTTCGGGTCGCGGGCCCGCAGCTCGATAAGGAAGGCGCTGTAATCGCGCCGCGCCGACTCCAGATTCCCCGCGAGCCGCTCGCGCGCGGCCTCGTCCTCCGCCCCGGCTACCTGGCGCTCGAGGGACTCGATGTCCGATCTCAGAGCGGCCTCCCGCTCGATGGTGGCGGTGTCCTGCGGGTTGCGGAAGTCGATGCTGGCGTTGCCCAGCAAGTCCAGGAACTGCCGTCCGCGCGACCGCTCGCTGTAGTTATACGCCCCGGCCACGTCGTCTTGGTCCAACAGCAGCCGCACCATGTCGTCATAGAGTTCCTGCTTATCGAGCAGGAAACCGTCCTGGAATTCTTCGATGCGGATTCGGGCGCGCAGGCGCTCCACCACGTCGATGGCCTCGCCCAGGCGGGCCCGGGCTTCTTGCGGTTCACCGGCTTCCATGGCCAGCTTCGCCATGCCATAAAGCGCGCGCCATTCGACCTCGGGAACGATCACGGTGCGGGATTTCTCCAGCGCCCGGTCGTACAGGTCGCTTGCCGCTTCCGTCTCGCCGAGCTGCCGCCGCGCATCCGCCAGCGCCACGAGCGCCTTGGCGCCATTCAGCTCGTCGCCGATCTTCTGCGTCAGAGCCACCGCTTCCTCCAGCGGAGCCACGGATTGCTCGGGTTTTTCGTCTTGCAGATGCGTCAGACCGATATTGCGCTGGGCATAGGCCACGCCCCAGTCATTGCCCTGGCGCCGGTCGATGGCCAGCGCCGCGTTGAATTCCACCAGGGCGCGCGGGTATTGCTTCATGGACCGGAAGACCAGGCCGCGGTTGTTGTGGGCGGTGGCCACTTCCAGGTCGAAGATCATTTCACGGGCCAGTCTCAGGGCCTCGTCGAATTCGGCGAGCGCCGCCTCCGTATCGTTCAGGGCCCAATAGATCAGCCCCGCGAAGTTCCGCGCGCGGAAGCGGTTGGGCTGGTCGTCCGTCTCCTGGGCCAGCAGCAACGCCTCGCGCTGGCGCTGGAAGGCCTCGAAGTAATCCGCTTTGGCCCAATGGGTTTCACCCTCCACCAGGAGCCCGTCCGTCTCTACCACGGGCAGGCTGGCATCGCGGGAGTCCTCGCGAACGGCCCTCGCCGTCTCGATGGCGGCATCGAACCGCCCCAGCCGGGCATCGACGCGCGCAAGATCGAGGCGCGACTCCAGCTCCAATTCCAGCGCCTGCGCGGCACTGGCCAGCTCGCGGGCCTGGGCGAAGGCTTCGCCCGCCTTGACATAATCGTTCTGGCGAAGCAGGTAGATGCGCCCGATGCGTTGATACTGCTTGGCTTCCAGGTACGGATCGCCGAAATCGGCGGCCATTTGCCGCGCACGGCGGAACTGGCTTAGGGCCTCCTCGTAATTGCCCCGGTTTTCCTCCAGAACGCCCATCTCCGCGATGGCCTCTGTCTGTAAGTCCAGAGCACCCAGTTGTTCATAAAGACTTGCGGAGCGCGATTTGGCCTCCAGCGCCTGATCGAAATCCCGGGCCCGCGTCGCGTAGCTCGCCAGCGTATCCAGCGCGTTCACCAGTGTCGCCGGCTCCGCGTCCTGTCCCTCCAGCACGTTCACGACACGCGCCGCCGCGTCCGCTGCTTGGGCGTAACGGTCCAGGTCCGCCTCGATCTGGGCGAGAACCAGCCCCGCCTCGGCCACGTCCTGCGGGCTTTTCTCCAGGGTCTGGCGAATCGAGAAGAGGCGTTGCGCCGGCGCCAGGGCCTCCGCTGTTTCGCCGCTTTCCAGCCGGCCGATCACGGTGCCGACATCCGCATCGTCCTGCTGCTCGGCCAACTCTCGCAACTCGACCGGGCTGAAGATCGCGCCGAGCCAGCGCTCGCCGTCGATCATCGCCTCCGTCACGCCGCCATAGAACATCGCCGCCGCCAGGAACTCTTGGTTGATGCGATGGCGCAGCGAAAGATTCGCCGTGATCTTGCGGGTTCCTGTGGCTTCCTTCAAGGTCGCGCGAAGAATCGCCACGTCCGGCAAAGCCGCCACCAGCCCGCGTAGTTGCAGTTCGGAACCCTCCAGTGTCCATGCCAGCGGATCGCTCGCGTTTGTCAGGATCGGCGCCGTCAGTTCGATGTCCGGCCCGTCGAGAAGTCTCTGGCGGAGTTCCGACGAGGTCAGTGTTCGCTCCGGCGCAGCGACCGCGACCGGCTCTGGCGAGACGTCGAAGCGGTAGGTTCGCAGCGCCTCCGCCGTCATTTCCGCGTTCAGCAGCCGGCTGACTGTCACCGTCTCCGGAGCGGCTCCCGGTGACAGCGGCTCGCCGCTGACGAACCAGACCGTGGCCTGGCGGGCGAGCCAATCCCAGTCAGCCGGAGATGCGAGGGGGCGGGCCTGCGTCGGGTTCTCGGGGTCCGCCCAGGCGGCGGCGCCTTCCCGCGTCACAAGCACCAGCGCCGGCGGACCGGGCAGCGCGAGTCCGAAGTCGAAGAGCTGCGAGGCGAATTCGATCGGCGTGTTGCCATCGCCGTAGGACGCGCGTGGCGCGATCATCAGAGCCGCGGCGATACCGGCGTCGCGGCCTTCGTTCAAATGGGCGACCCAGGCATTGCGGGCTTCCGCCAGTTCTCGCCGCGCCTGGGCCACGTTCGGGTCCAGGTAGGGGAGATCGCGCAGCCGCACCAGCTTGTCGCGGGTGGCGCGCTTTAGCGTCCGCGCCGTGGCCAGCCACTCGGCCCCGGCGGTGTCGGACTCGCGGGCGGGGGGCAGGCTTTCCGTGAATCCGAGTTGCAACCGCATGGCGCGCCAGCGCTCCGCCAAGCCCCAAGCCTCGTTCCAATCGCCCTCGCGCGCGGCGGCGGAAACGGCCACCTGCTCACAGTACGCCAGCAAGTCGTAGGGCACGGGAGTTTCCTGCGTCGCGACGCCGGGTGTCTGCGCTTCGAGCTGCTCGAGCGCCAACCGGACCGATTCGACCGTCTGCGGATAGCCCGCGATCAACGCCGGTTGCGCCGCCAGCCACCATTGGAAGTGCTCCCAGCCCGCCTGCCGGGCGTAGTTCAGCGCCGATTCGACCGCCGCTTCCGTGTCCTCCACCGAGCCGCTGCGGGCCGCTGCCCGGATCAGAACGGCGTGGGCGAAGAGAGCCAGT
This sequence comes from Sumerlaeia bacterium, assembly GCA_040219255.1. Taxonomy (GTDB): domain Bacteria; phylum Sumerlaeota; class Sumerlaeia; order SLMS01; family JAHLLQ01; genus JAVJSW01. Next base: position 99,387 of record JAVJSW010000042.1, on the reverse strand, counting down.
TTCTCTACCGAGCCCCCCTCCTCAGACGTCAGCGAGTTGTCGATGAGCTGCTGCGCCAGGATGCGAGCCCGCTCGCCATCCACCGCGGATCGCAGCAGCGGCAGTCCCTCCTCGCCAAGATTCACCGCTGAACGTTCGGCCAGGAGCGCCCGCGCCAGTTGCAGCCGGCCGCGATACTCATAGCGGAAAACGATGTACTCGCCGGTCTCCTCGCCCCGCAGAGCCAGCGCCTGCTCCAGGCACCAATCCAGTGCCTCGACCGGGTCCTCACCGCGGAATCGCTCTCCCAGCCATGTTTCCTTCAGCTCGTCGGCGGAAACCGGAAAGGGCTCGCCGTCGAGCGCCATTTCCGTCAACCGCCCCAGCACCAGCGACAACCCCGCCCCGTTCACCTGGGGCAGGTCCTTCACGGTGAAGTAGGCTTCGTCGATGGCCTGCACGAGGGCCTTGGCCGCTTCCTCGCGCTCGCCGAGTTTGAGGTACTCGTTCGCCAGGCTTTCATAATTCACCAGACGCACAGTTCGATAATAGCCCTTGTTCGCCGCGTTGACTTTGGGGCGGTTGCTGAGCTGCTGGCGCAATTGGGCGATGGCCTCCGCGTGCTGGCCGAGGTCCTGGGTGACGCGCGCGAGTCCCGCGCGGATCAGTTGCTCTTCCTCCTCGGGCGAGAAGTCTTGCAGCGCCGCGCCCGAGCCCCCGGCCGAGATGGTGATGTCGAAGCCGAACTGGAACGACGGTGTCAGGTCCGTGCCGGTCAGAGAAGTCAGTGTCAGCCCCTCCGACGTTACGATCGCCAGCGCTTGCTCCAGCGCTTTTTTCGCCTGCAGCAGCGTGTCGCGGCGGGCCGCGCCGGTTTGCCGCTGGGACAGCAGGTGCAACGTGAATCCCTTGTTGCGGTAGGCGCGGGCGCGGTTGAAGGACTGCGGCAGATTGGCTTGCGCCACGAGATCGAACAGCTCCGCGGCCTCGCGCCGCCGGCCCGCCTCGCGCAAAGCGAGCGCCCGCCGGTCGTACAGTTCGAGCTGCCGTTCTTCGCCCTGCTCGGGGGTCAGAATGTTGTAGTTCACCAACGCCGGAATCAGCACCAGAGCCGTTTGCCACGCCTCCGCCGCATCGAGCGGACGGGAAGCCTGGAAAAGCGCCTCGCCGTAGTTGTAATAGAAAAGAAATTCCGTTCGCGTATCGCGGAAGGGAACGCCGGAATCGACGCGCTGCGTGTAGAGATCGGCCGCGCGGCCGTAGCTTTGCAGCGCCCCCGCCACGTTGCCCGCGTTCAGGAGCAAGTTGGCGTAGTCCGCCGGGCGCGACCGGCGGTCCAGGAGCGCCAGCGCGCGCTGGTTCGCCGTCAGGGCCCGCGCCAGATTCTCGCGGTCGCCTCGCCGGCCCTGCCATTCGAGCACGAAACCCAAGGTCTGGTGGAAATAGGGATTGGCGCCGTCGAGGACGATGGCCCGCTCCAGGATGTCGCGCGAGGCGCCGGTGGGTTCCGGATAGGTGATCGCCAGCCCGTATTTGTACTGGGCGAGTCCGCTGCGCAAGTTCGCCAGCGCCTCGCGCCGGTAGCGGGCCTTGGCCGCGCTATCCAGGATGCCGAGGCGGAACTGCGCGTCGATGAATCCGCGCCAGCCTTCCGTCAGCTCTGGCTCCAGCTCCAGCAGATCGCTGAAGGTGCGCAGCGCCAGAGCCGGATCGCCCACCCGCAGCTCGTAGTCGCCCTTTTGCAGGTACTCGTTGATAAGGGCTTCCCGCGCCCGGCGGATGAAGCTCGGGGCGCCGGCGAAGAATTGACTGCGCATGTCCGCCGAGACCGATTCGTAGGTCTCGATGGCCTCGGCGAATTCGTTCTGGCGCGAGAGGACCTGGGCGAGATCGAAAGCGGCGCGGGCCGCCAGCCGGGGCTCGGAGCGGGTGTACGTCATCGCTGTCCGCAGCGCCTCCTCCGCCTCCTCGAAGCGTACTTCGTCCGCCAGCAGGTTGCCCGCCGCCAGCGACGCCGCCACCTGCACCGAATCCAGATCGGGATGGGCGGAGGCCAACGCCCGCACGGGGCGAAGCTTTTCATCGAGGGACGCTCCCGTGGCTGTTTCCAGCGCCACCTCGGTCAGCATCAGCGCCGCCTGCTCTTCCGCCGTTTCCAGCGTCGCGTACTCGCGCAGGATGTTCAGCAGCACCCGTTGCACATCGTCCGGCAGCCCCAGCCCTCGGTAAATTCCCGCCCGCAGCAGCGCCGATTCGCCGCGCAACTCGACCGGGATGGCGTTGTCCGCCTCCACGAGTTGGGCGAAGTCCAGTGCCTGCTTGGGTTGTCCGTTCTCTTCCGCGACCCTCGCCGCCACCAGCAAGGCCCGTCCTCGAGCCCGGGGCGTCAGCCCGCCACCGGCGATCAGAGCTTCCAGTTCCGTGATCGCCTCCCGCCGGACTTGGCGGGTTTCCGAGGGCGTGCGGTTGCCGCGGTCCGCCGCGGAGACTCGGAAGGCCACTTCGAAAATCTCGATCAGTTGCCGCTCCTCACCTTGCAGCCCGCCCCGCGTGCGCGCTTCGCCGATCATGGCTAGGGCCTGTTCGGGCCGTTCCGCCAGATCGAGAATGCCCAGCGCCTCCAGCAGCGCCTGCTGGCCCGGCGTGGTTTCCGGACCCAGCAGGTAGCCCTGGCGGAACACGGCCACGGCGGGCCAGATGTTCAGCGGCGAGTTCGCCTGCATCTGGCGGCCACGCTCCAAGGCCTCGCCCGCCGACTCCACGCGCGACACGAAGTAGGGACGCTCGACCTCCACCAGGTCGCGGTTTCCTCGCAGGTTTACACTCATCACCAGGCTGCCGAGGTTTCCCACCAGGGGTGTCGTGACGCCCGGCAGGGGCGGGGTCAATTGGCGCCAGATCGCGCGCTCTTCATCGTAAACCCAGACGCCTCGGGCGTCTTCGGCGGTCAGGCTGCCGTCACCGTCCGTGTCGTCGGCCGCCAGGACCCAGGTTTCCGTGCCACGCTCGGGCGGTTCGACCACCGTGGCGCCAAAGGGGGGAACGAGGTTCTGCACGCTTGTCGCCGCCTCGGAAGGCCGTTCCTGTACCCGCCAGCGGCCAGGCCGCGCCTCCTTGACCACCACCGTACCGTCCGGCGATTCCGCGTCCCAGACGAGGTAAAGGTCGCCGTCGCGAGTTTCCCAGCGCGGATTGCGGTCGCGCCAGCCGCGTTCGCTGACACGCGCGGCTCCTTCCTTGCCAAGAACAGGTATGAAAGGCAGGTTGAACGGAATGCGGAAGAACGGTTCGGCAAAGGGCAGAATCTGCACGTAAATGTCGCCGAACGCATCCTCGCGCGTGGAAACCCAGGCGATCCACTTGTCGTCGGGGGAAATCACCGGATCGCGGTCTTCCGCCGGGCTCGGTTCGATCACGGAAGGCGGCACGGGGACGTTCTGGCGAAATCGGGTGATGAAGATTTCCGGGCTGCCATCGCGCTCGGAGACGAAGGCCATCCACTCTTCTTCGCTCGAGAGGGACGGGCTGTAGTCGTCGCCGATCTCAGACGTGAGCAGCCGCAACTGGGGCGGCAGGGAGGCGCGGAAATCCTCCTCCAGATCCTGAGCGGGCGCGAAGGCGGGCGCGGCCGCGAGAGCCGCCAGGGCACCCGCCGCGAACCGCGAACGGCGTGGGGTTCCGATCGTCATTTGCGCCGCCAATCGCCCCGCCGTTCCTGTACCCAGGCGCCCGCGGGGGCCGCGTCCTGATTCAGGCTCGCGAAAATCCATGCCACATCCTCCGCCTGATCGCGCTCCACGCCCGGCGTGGTCGTCACCAGCCGATTCAGGATCGCGCGGCGGTCCTCATTCTCTTCCTCCACGATAGCGAGCACTTCCTCCGCCGTAAGAGCGATGAAGGTCTCGGCGCTCGCTTCCTCGCGCATCATCAGGAGACCATCGTTGCCTTCGCCCACGACGCCGTCCGCCAGGAGCCGCTCCACGTCGTCCCGGTTGTACTCGCGATTGCGGATCGCTTCGAAGACGCGCTGCTGGCTCTGCGTTCGTTCCGGCGGGACCTTCAGCGTGCCGTCCGGCGCCACGCCGCGCACACTGCTGTAGATCGTCAAATCCTGGCCGAGACTGCTGTAGGTACCCAGCACCTGTTTTTCCAGCGTCGTTTGCTCGCTGACGATGTTGATGTTGAACAGCCCACGCCCGCAGCCCATCGTCAGAACCGCCAAGCTAGCCAACACCGTCATCCTCTGCAGCCATTTAGTCGTCTTCGTCATCGGTCGCTCCACCTTCCGTGTCTCCGTCCAGGGGACGGATCGCTTCCTGCAGGACGCTCAAATCGTCCGAGAGAATCACAATGATCGCGCGGCGCACCATCTCGAGGAGTTGCGCCTGCGCACTGAAGTCGTACACGCCGACCAACCCGCCCACCGGCTCGCGGTCCAGGATCGGCAGAGGTACCGCGTTGCCTGTGGCGAGGCGCAAATCGCCCCGTGCGGTGACCAGCGCATTTTCCAGCCGCAGCTCCACATCCGACGGCGACCCCAGGTTCAGCGCCGCGATGGCGGCCTGGAATCGCGGATCGTCCTGGTTCGAGTCCAGCGCCCGCAGGATCTGCCGCAGGGCTTGGGAGCCAATGCGGGTTGTCCGCACCGACAATGCCAGATTGTCCATCAGCGTTTGAGCCGGGTTTTCCGGAAAAATCCATCGAAGCGAAGCCACCGCGTTGATTTCCGCCTGCCTCACATCCCGGACATTGAAACCGGGCACAATGTTCCCGCCGTTCAGCCCGGTGATCTCCATGCTGCCCGAAAGGATCGGCAGGCCCCGGTCCAGGAACAGCTTCCACTGCGATGTCGCCGGCCCGCCCAGGAAATTCACCGTGGTCGTACTGATCGTCAGGCCCCGCTCCACTCCTCGCAACTCCAGCGTCGTGCCCGACAAATGACCGCCCAGGCCATTAGCGTCGATAAAGATGTCCTCGATCTTCAGAATACCCGGCGGCGCCGGCGGGGCGGGGCGGGCGCCAGGGTCGAGGAGCAGCGTCTTCTCCAGGTTCCACTCGCCGCGGAAGTTGTCCAAACGGAACAGCTGCCCGTAAGCGAAGTTCACATTGTCCGCCTTGAGCAGCGGCGCGAAGCGGAAGCGATTGCGAGGCGTGTTGCTGACCGTCAGATTCAGGTCCAGAGCGCCGCTTGAGTCCAGGTCTTCGACGAACCCGTCCAAACCTGTCAGGTCCTGAGCCAGATTCGCGTTCAGGCGCAGCGTGACATTCTGCAGCCACACCGGCAGCGCGGCCCACTCGTTGGCCGCCAGGGCGTCTCGCAATCCCTCGATGCGCAGCGTGCCCGAGGCCTGCGTGCGATAGCTTGCGATCTCGAAGAGTTCCAGTTCGCCGCTGACCTCGTCCAATTCATCGACTGCCAGATGGCCGCGGAACTCCAGGTCCTCCAGCGGTTTTTCCGGAATCGCGTTGCTGTCCACCCGGTCGATCAGAAACTCCGCCGCCATCGCCAGCGATCCGGTCGTTGGCAGGTCCAGGGAATACGCCCCGCGCACGCCCTGCAGGTCATAGAGCGCTTCGCCCGGTTCGGCGCCCCGGCTGCGGGCTTGAAAGCCCTCCAGCGAAGCCCGCAACCGCCCGGTTACCGGCCATCCGTCGAGCACCTGATAATCCACTGGCGGCGGGTATCCCTTCAGGTCGAACAGCAGCGCCGCGCCCCCTTGCATCTCCGGAACCAGGGCTGCCAGCGCCTCGTCGCTCAGTGTGTAGGTTTGGTCCAACGCGTCGGCGCTCTCCAACTGTAAGCCGCCCTCCGCCCGCCACGCCAGCGTCGCCCAGTCCACCAGGGCCGACACATCGCCGGAAAACACGTTCCCCGACCGGAATTCCAGCCAGTCGAGAAGGAACTCGGTCGCCTCCAGATCCGTAACGGTCGCCGTGGCGAAGTCCGTGCGCGGCCATTCCAGCGTCACGATCTCGTTGCCGTAGCGCACCCCGCCCAGATAGCTGCCGCGCATGACCGAGAAGGGGATGGGCTCTCCGGTGGCGTAACGCACCGCCGTCTCCACCCGCGTCGTGTCGACCGCGACGCCCATAGGCCCCTCGACGAAATCGAAGCCGCTGATGGCGCCATCCTCGTAAACGAGCGTTTCTACTGGAGAGGTCAAGTCCACCGAGACATTGAACTTGCGATTGTCGAAGATTTCTTTTAAGACCCCGGCCAGCGGCTCCGGCTCGGCCAACTCGCCCGTTTCATCGGGCGCGGGCTCAGGTTGATAAAGCCAGTCGACGAACTCCAGCGCGATGTCGTTCTCGCCCGCGATGGTCCACGCTTCGGAGAAAACTACACCGTCCTCGCCGAACGCAAAAGGGCCGTCGACGGCCACGAATGTTTCGATCGTGCCCTCGGCCGCCACGGCCGCGCCGTAGGATTCCAGCAACGCCGGGTCCAGCAACGCCAATGTGGGGCTTGTATTGAGCAGCGAGTCCAATTCGAAGTCCAGCCCCCGTCCGCCGGTCAGGTCGACGACGGCCTTGCCGTTGGCGGCCAGCGCGTCGCCAAAGGTGAACGAATTGAGGTCGAGCGTGGCGGTGCTGATTCCATCCCCCTCCCACAAAGCCTGCCCCGCCAGCGATGTGCTGAACGGTTCCGAGAAGGCGATCAGGCCTGGCATTTCCACCGCCAGCGGCCGGGGAGTGGTGGCACGCAAAGTCATCTCGACCGCATCGCCCGGGTTGCCCGAGCCGCTGAATTCCGCCGCCAACGATCCGCCCACTTGGGCCGGAATTTCGGCGAAGAGGCTCGCGATGTCCATGATCGGTTCGAGGTCCGCCCCGGCTCCGCCTTCCAGGTTGAAGTCCCGCGGCGTGTAGCGCCCCCGCAAATTCGCCCGCAGGATGGGGCTCTCCAGACCGACCCGTGCGATGTCCACGGTCAGGTCTTCATAATCGGCCCGCACATCCCAGTCGGCCGCGATCGTCGCGTTGTCCAGCACTTTGCCCCGCAGCGGCAAATCCACCGTCACATTCGTCAGGTTCACGGTGCCGCTGGTGGCCACTTCCGTCGCCGTCACCGCGTATCCCGAAATGGCGTAATCGGCCAAGGCCCGCACGTCCGGCAGATCCGCCGGTTTGAAGCGATCCAGCGCGTCCCAGGCGATCAGGTCCGTCAGATGCGTCCCGCCGAATAGCGCCAATTCCCAGGTGGCCAGCGGATCGTCCAAGTTCACCTCGGCTCGCAGGGAGGCGGTCGTGAAAGCCCCGGCGAACTCCAGATCCGGCACGGTCACGAGGTGCTCCGAAGCGCGATATCGCACCGGCCCCCGCGCCACGAAGGACAAGGGCCGAAGGTTCAGGCTGCCGCTCGTCAGGAACTCCGGGTTCTCAGCGAACGGTTCGAGCGTCCGCAACTCTCCCAGCTCCGCCTCCGCGGTCAGGCCCACCGCGACCAGATTCGGGCCGCTTTCCTCCAGGAGCCGGGCGCTGAAACCGAAGCGGGCGTCCAGCAGGGAAGCCTGATCGCCGGCGCCGAGCACTTCCGCGCCGATCGAGGCCAAGCGGCCAAGATCGAAGGACCCCTGCGCCATCAGCCGCGATCCCTCCGCCGGGTGCAGCCAGTCGAGCGCCGCCGCCTCGGCGGTCAGCGTCAACGGCGCGCTCTCCAGCGACAAGTCCAGCCGCTCCAGTGTATGGGAGGCGAGGTCGACTTCGGCAAAGGCCGAATGCTCCAAGCCCGGCAACGCCAACCGCCCGGCCACGGGGCCGCCTTCCACCGCGAAACCTCGCAGCGAGGCTTCCGTTTCGGCGGTGAAGTGCTGGAATTGCTGGCTATGGGTGGCCTTCAGGCCAAGCTCGAGGGTCCCGGCGACGGTTTCGGGAAGTTCCAGGTCCGGCGGCAACAGCGTGCCAAGCGGGTAGCCCCTCGCGAAATCGTAGAGGGGAGTGAAAGGAACCCGGACCCTCAGGGAATTCGTCTCCATTTCCCGCAGCGTCGCCAGCAGAGAGAACCCTCCACCGGTCAGGTCGGGGTTGTCCAGGGACTCCGCCGAAGTCGCCGCCAGGGTGAGCGTCTCCGTCGTCACGACGCGCTCCGCGTCGATCCAATCGCGCACCTCGGCTTGGACGTCCCAGGGCAGGCGCTCGTCATTCAGGCGAAAAGCCCCTTCGATGGTCAGAGCCAGAGGTTGCGGCCCGCCGGGCCAACGGGCGGAAAGCGCGCCGTCCTCCAGCCCCGCGATCAAAGTCCGCGTCGCCGCCAAGTCCACGTAACGCAGGTCGATCGTCTCGATGCCGACGTCGATCTGATCGAGCGGCAACTCGATGGGGCCCGGCTCCGGTTCCGGTTCGGGCACATCCTTCGGGGGAAAGCGCTCCTCGATGGCCTGCAGCACTTTCTCCAGGTTCAGCACGCCGTCTTCGTCTCTCACAACGTTGGCCTCAATGCGGCCAACATTCAGCTCGGCCTCGTAGGGCGGCAGGTGGGCCAGCGACAGCAACGACTTCGGCATCGAAACATTCTCGATGTCGAGGAGCGGGTAGTCGCCTTCGCCCTCTTCGGCACCGACGCGCAGGCGGTCGAGCCGCAGCGGCTTGGTCCAACCGAAGCTCAAACCCTCGAGCTTCACCTCCCGCCCGAGGATTTCGCTGGCCTGCTCGGAGGCGAAGTCTTCAGCGGGTCCACTGGTCAGAATCGTCGGCAGCAGCGCCACGAGCAGAACGATCAGCAAGAGGACGACGGCGAGAAACCAGAGAATCCGCCGCAACCAACGGCGCTTGCGCTTGCCCGTTGGTGGGGCGGACGTGCCCTGGGACGCCCCCTCCTGTGAAGGAGTGGGTTCGGTGACTTCGGGCGAATTGTCCGGGCTGTCGGCCAAGGACCGGGTCTCCCTGCGGAAAAGTGAAGTTTTGGGAGGCGCACTCCATCGTCAGAGCGCGCCCCGGGTCAAGGCTGGCCGACGGCGTTGCTGCGGGGCATGAAACGCGCCCCCCCGCCTTGCACCGGCGTGCCGGGCTGTGTCGCGGCGGGGGATTCGCCGGGCTTGGTCACGGCGCCGCGGGCCGGTTGCTGGGCGCGGGCGGAAGGCTTCATGCCGGAGATCACCTTCTGAAAGCGTGTCCGGCCCTGGGCGCCACTCATGCCACCGAGCACTTGCGTGGTGTGGGTTTCCAGCCGGCCGATGCGGCTCGATGTCGGCGGGTGGGTGCTGAACCAACCGCCGCTGTGGCTTTCCATCGCCTGCATCTTGCGCAGGAAATCGGCCAGCCCATTGGGATCGTAGCCCGACACGGCGGCCAATTCCACGCCCATCTGGTCTGCTTCGTATTCCTTGGCGGGGCCGAACCCTTTGTTCAGAATGGCATCGGTCACCTGATCGGCCAGGTCGCTGTACTTTGCGAGCTGCTCTTCCGAGACATCGCCGCTGGCTTGCGCCGCGAACTGGGCCGCGTCAAGAAGTCGCGCTGTGCGATACAGCGGCTCCATGTGACGCTGGTTGACGTGGGTGATTTCATGGCCGAGAACGCCCGCCAGCTCCGCCTCGTTCTCCATCAGCGCCAGCGCGCCCGTGGTGATGAAAATGTACCCGCCGGGGGCAGCGTAGGCCGCCACCGTGTCGTTTTCCACCACGCCAAAGGCGAATGGCAGTTCGGCTCGGCTGCTGTTGCCGGTCAGGCTGCGGCCCACCAGATTCACATATTCCTGAACCTTTTCGTCCGCCAGCCGCGGCCCCAGGCGATCAAAAATCTTGACCGCCACGCCATCGCCCAGCGCCCGTTCTGTCGCCGGATCGATGGAGCCCGTGGCGGAAACCAGGTTGCCCGCCGCGGCGCCGTAGCCAGCCGCTTCTTTTTCCGACGCGCCGGCCGCCGTGGCTCCGGTGCGCACCGCCTCGCCCACCTGGGACGAAGTGCAGGCGAGCGTAACCGCCGAAACGGCGCCCGCCATCAGGAGAGCCGCCCAACGGCGGCCAAAGGGTTTCGTCGTCATTGGTTTACTCCAACTGCGAAGCGAAGGCTTCGACTTGCGCGTTCGAAATGCTGGCGGCGGTCGATTCCATGGCGCGCACCGCGGCCACGGCTTGGGTGGTCGCGTCGCCGTCTTCCGACAGGTCCACCGCGGCGGCGGAAAGCCCACGGGCACCCGAGCCGGTGCGCATCTCGGCGATATCGCGGTCGCCGCGGAGAACACCTCCCAGACCGGAGGCGCGTGGTTGATCTTCCTGGATTTGGAAGTAGCTCACGAGGCCTTGGCGGCCATCGGTCAGTTTCACCTCGTAAAAAGGCCGGCCGGGTGCGACCACGACGAATTCCGTCCCCGCGGAGACGGTCGCCAGGGTGCGGCGGCTGGTGTCACGCACTTGGACGTTATCGAATTTGGCGTAGACCTTGTCGCCAGCGCGGGCGCTCTGGCTCCAGGCCAACGGAGCGGAAAGCAGCAGCGCGAAGGCCAGCGCGCCTGTCAAGGCGATGGCGCGGCGCCGCCGCGGATTGGTTTTCGAATCTGTCATCGATCAGGTTCCCTTCATCGGTAAGGGCTTTGGGAAGCCCAATGAGTTCGGCGAGATAGACAATGCCTAAGGGCAGCCGGTTCACAAAAGACGGGCCGGGCGGGCTCGAGCTGAGAAAAAAAAGCCGCACCGGGCGCCCTTGGCCGACACTGTGAATTCCTACGAGAAGACGCGAACTGGGGGAAAGGGAGAAAAAGCGGCTCCCGCCAGTCCCTTTTCGGCGGCGGGGAAAATCGCCGTTTCGCGAATCTTCCTTGCGGCGCCACCCAACCCTGCCAGTCCTTCGGGAGTCTTTTCCGAAGCCATTCATCCCGCCCGCCGCAAAGCACCAGCGGCCCGGCGGGTTTTCCATGACACCATTCGACAGGAGTTCTTCTCTAGAATGAAGCCAAGCCTTTTGCATCCCCTCCGCCTCGCCATCCCGGTCTTCTGCGGCGCCGCGTTCCTCGCGGGCCCGGCACCCCTCGCCGCCCAGGAAACACAGCCCGCCAGCAGAATGATCTCTCTCGAGGGCGACTCCATCACCGAGCAAACCCCCTACTACACCGCCTTTGGCGAGGTCGTCACAGTCGGCGATTTCTTCGAGCAAATGCGTGACTTGCCGGCGGACCTTCGCCCCCAGAATCTGGAACTCGAAATCGAAGCCTTCCGCGCCATGGACCCGGAACAGCGGCGCCTCCTGGCCAGCGACCTCGTGATTTATCAGCAGGCCACCCAAGACGCCAAAGCCGAGGGTTTCACCCCCGACGCGGAGTCGATGGAGCAACTCCTCGCCCGCCAGAACCAGGCCATCGCCAAGGTCTGGCTCGATGAAAACGTCAATTCCAAGGTCGAGGAACCGAGCGACGAGGAAATCGCCGCCTACTACGAAGACAAGAAGGAATCCCGCTTCACCCAGCGCGAGCAACTTCAGTTCCGTCATATCTTCTTCTCGACCTACAAGGACTACGTGGTCGAAGCGGGCGATACGCTCGAGTCGATCGCAGAGAAGATGACCGGTGACGCTTCCCGCGCGAGCGACATTCTCGACAGCCGCAGCAAGGAAGCGCGCAGCGCCGACGTGGAAGATCGTGAAGGCAACATGGTTCCCGCCCAGGCCCTTGTGGAGGGCGAAGTCCTCCTCGTTCCCATGAGCGAGGCGGAAACGCAAGCCATTCTCGAAAAAGCCCGCTCCGCCTACCAGCGAGTCACCGAAGGCGGCGAGCCCTTTGAAGACGTCGCCTCGGAATTGTCCGAGGCCGACCGCCCCGGCCGGCTTCTCGTCATCAACCCGGGCGATGGGAAACAAATCCTCGGCCCCATCCGCGAAACGTTCGACACGCTCAAGGACGGGGAAATCTCCGAACCCGTCAAGACCCGCCACGGCTACCAGATCATCAACCGGGTTCGTCATCGGCCCGACGGCCCTCAACCCCTCGACGAAGTCCGCGACGTGATCTCCTCGACTCTCGATCGGGAACGCCGCACGGCCATCATCGACGAGTCCTTCGATCGGCTCTGGGACGAATATCGCGCCGCGGACCCGAAGCCGGAAACCAGCCCCGGCAAGTCCATCGATATCGACGAGGAAGTCCTGGCCGCCGCGTTCACGACCGCCGAGCCGGAGGACGTCATCGTCGCGACGGACGCGGGGTCCTACACCGTGCAAGCCTTCCGCCTCGATTTCGGCCGCGACTTCAACGAGGAAACACCCCTTGAGGAACTTCTCGCCGCCATGGACCGGGTCGGCCTGGTTCGCCGCGAACTGCTCTTCTGGGACACAAACCGCAAGAAGCTCACGGAGACGCAAGAATTCGCCGATCTGAACAAGGCCCTCGAAGACCGTTTCTACGCCGCCCGTTACCTCGAAAACAAGATGCAAAGCGCCATCGAGGAGCCGTCGGAGGAGGAATTGCGCACGTTCTACGAGGAGAACATGGATCGCTACTCGCGCGATGCCAGCCTCCTCCTGCGCCAGATCACGAAACGCCCCCCCATCCCCGCCGATGCCACCGAAGCCGAACGCGAACGGATTCTGGAAGAGGAACGGGCCAAACTCGCCAAGGAACTCGAAGGCGTCGATACCATCGACGGCTTCACCGCCAAGGTGAAGGAACTGAGCGAGGATGATTTCGTGAAGGCCGACGGCTCGGTCGGCCGGGTCGGCCTGGAATGGCGCGATGGCTTGGGCCAAGGCATCTACGACGCGAATCCGAAGAGCCGCATCTTCGGCCCCATCGTTTGGGGCGATGAGGTGCTGGCCCACTACATCGTGCGGCGCGACGAACCCCGCACCGCCGAATTCGAAGATGCCAAGGCGGACATCAACCAGCAGATCATGAACAAAAGGAACGCCGCGGCCCGCGAAAAGATCGTCAGCGAAATGAACGAAAAAGCCGGCTACGAATACCACCTCGGCTCTTGAAATCGCACCGGCCTTTAGGCCAATTGGGGCGCGGCGCGGGCAACCCGCTCCGCGCCCTTCTTATTTTTTAGCCGCGAAGCATTCTCGGCGAGGACCCCCAATGAGCCAGTTCACATTCGACGTCATCGTCCTGGGCGGAGGCCACGCCGGCATCGAAGCCGCCCATGCTTCCGCCCGCCTCGGATGCAAGACCGCGCTCATCACCATGGACCCCTCGGCCATCGGGCGCTTGTCCTGCAATCCGGCCATGGGCGGCCTGGGCAAGGGTCACCTTGTCCGGGAGATTGATGCGCTCGGCGGGCTCCAGGCTGTCGCCTCCGACGCCAACGGCATTCAGTTCCGCCTTCTGAACCGCAGCAAGGGACCGGCGGTCCGCGCGCCCCGCGTGCAACTGGACAAGGACACGTACCCTCGATGGATGCAGCGCGTCATGCTGCGCATGGATAAACTGATCCCGATGGGCGGCACGGGGGCGGAAATCCTGACGGAAGACGGCCGCATTTGCGGCTTGGTTTTGGAGGACGGGACGCGCTGCTCCTGCCGCGCGCTGGTGCTGACGACCGGCACGTTCCTCGGCGGCGTGATGCACTGCGGTCTGGTGAAGACCGAAGGCGGCCGCGTGGGCGAGCGCGCCTCCAATCGCCTCGCCGATTCGTTCCTCGACCTCGGTCTGGACACCGGCCGGCTCAAGACCGGCACCCCGGCCCGGCTCAAGAAAAGCACCATCGACTTCAGCCGCTGCACGCCACAGCCGGGCGACGACCCGCCGCCGCCGATGAGTTTCAAGACCCGTAACCTCCAGGTCGATCAGGTGCCCTGCTACCTGACCAGCACGAACGTCCAGACCCACGACATTATCCGCGCCAATCTGGACAAGAGCCCCATGTTCATGGGCGCCATCCAGGGCGTCGGGCCCCGCTATTGCCCCTCCATCGAGGACAAGGTCGTGCGCTTTGAGGACAAGCCGAGCCACCAGATTTTCCTCGAACCGGAAACGCGCCACGGCGACTCCGTCTATCCCAACGGCGTCAGCACCAGCATGCCCGCCGACGTGCAGGAGGCGTTCCTGCGCACCGTCCCGGGGCTGGAAAATGTCGAGTTCCTGCGCCATGGCTACGCCGTGGAATACACCTACGTCCACCCGCGCCAGTTGAGGCCTACGCTGGAAACGAAGGCCATCCCGGGGCTGTTCCTGGCGGGACAGATCAATGGCACGTCGGGCTATGAAGAGGCCGGGGGCCAAGGTCTCCTGGCCGGGATCAACGCGGCGCTCGCGGTCAAGGAGCAGGAGCCGCTGGTCCTCAACCGCGACGAAGCCTACCTCGCGGTGATGGTGGACGATCTGCTGACCAAGGACCACCGCGAGCCCTACCGCCTGTTCACCAGCCGCGCCGAGTTCCGCCTGCTGCTGCGCTGTGACAACGCGGACCTGCGCCTGTCACGCCACGCCCATCGCATCGGCATGATCGGCGAGGCGGAACTGGAAGCGGTCGAGAAGCTGCGCGGGGCCGTCGATGCGGAGACGGAACGCCTGCGCGGCACCGCCTTCGTTCACCGCGACGCGGATTGGGAAGCGGCCGGGCGCCACGGTTTCGAGCGCCCCGCCAAGCACGCCACGCTGGCGCAGCTCCTGGCACGCCCGGACGTCGACCTCGCCACCTTCGAAGCCGTCGCCGGGCCGTTGACGCCACGGCTCGAGGGCCTCTGGGACGAGCGCTACCGCGAGTTGGTGGATATCGAGATCAATTATGCTGGCTATCTGGACAAGCAAGCCCGGCATGTCGTCGCCGCCCGCGGCCGCGAGCACCTGACTCTGCCGCAGGACTGGGCCTACTGGGACGAGCTGACATCCATTCGCTTTGAAGCGCGCCAGGTGCTCAAGCGCTTCCGCCCCGAAACCCTAGGCCAAGCCAGCCGCCTCGCCGGCGTCAACCCCAGCGACGTGGACGTGCTCTCGGTTGCGCTCATGAAACGCCAGCGCGAAAAGTCGGACCATAAGAAGCTGGCTCCTGCCGAATCCTGAGCGAGACTGGGCCAGCACCAGGGACCTCCTTCTCATGTCCGATCTGTTTCTTCTTTCCGTCTGCGCAGGCGCCGCCGCGCTGGGTCTGGCGGCCACCTTACGATGGACCTCGCCGTCGGCGTTGGCGCCGGAAATGACGCGTTGGAGCCGATGGGCCATTGCTCTGATCGGCGGCGCCGTGGCATTCAAGTTCGCCTTCATCGTTCAAAGCATCTGGCAGGGCTACGTCACCATGTGGCCTGACGAAGGCGCCCGCCTGCTGATGAATCACGCGTTCGATCAAGACATCAGCGATGCGCTCAGCACCAACGACCGTGTCTGGCCTGTCGGTTCGCACCTCGTCAGCGCCGCAGCGATGCGCATGGGCGACGACAACAACGCCATCATGCATTGGCTGGCCTCGGCTTACGCGGTGCTGAGCGTGCTGAGTGCGGCGTGGCTTGGGCGTGAGGTGACGGGGCGCGATTCCAGCGCGGTCTTTTGTGCCTGGTTCGTGGCCATTCTCCCGATGCACTCGTGGCTCAGCACTGGCGCCATGACGGAAATGCCCACGACGGCTTTCCTGTGCCTCAGCCTCGCGTGCGCCCTGCACGGCTGGCGGCGGGCGGGGGAGGGTCGCCGTGGAGGCCCCGTCTTCCTCGCCGGTGCCGGGCTCTTCG
The DNA here is from genome assembly GCA_040219255.1 of Sumerlaeia bacterium. Taxonomy (GTDB): domain Bacteria; phylum Sumerlaeota; class Sumerlaeia; order SLMS01; family JAHLLQ01; genus JAVJSW01. The sequence continues at coordinate 83,820 of JAVJSW010000042.1, read as the reverse complement.
CCACTTTGGCGTCCGGTTTCCGGTACGAAGGCTGGATCTGGATCGCGGCTTTCGGCGCCCTATCCGGGCTGCACTGGCTCTGGCGGACTTTCGGCGCACGCGCACTTCCCGCATGGCTCCAGCCCAAGCAACCGAATCCGATGCGGTCGTACTCTGTGGTTTTCTGGGTGGCGGGCGCCTTGGCGCTGGCGTTCCCGGTCTACTGGATGATCGACAGCCTGCTGCATTTCGGTCATCCGCTCGCATTCTTCAAAAACCAGACTGGAACGCACACCGTTGGCGCCGAATGGACGTTCTGGCAGCGCCTCCAGATCTTTAGGCTGCCCGCCCACGCTCAGATCGGAAGCCTGTGGGGGTTGTTCCTAGCGGGAATTCCCATCGCACTCATCCGGGGAAGCAGGAGGCCGCTCACGCTTTTTGGCTCGTTGGCGATCCTCGCCTACATTGGCCTGATGATCGTCGTAACGGCCTTGCAGAGCATCCCCTCCTCGCTCGAGCGTTACGTCATCAGCCTCCTGGTGCTCGCGTCGCCCATTGCCTCCATGGCGGTCGCGGTCGGCGAAGACGCGGTCCTGGCCACCCTTGCCAGCCGCCGGCCCACCCTGGCTCTGCGGAGCGCGGGTTGGATCGCCAGCGCCCTTGTCCTGTGGACCCTGATTACGTTTGGGGCCCGTTCGGCGGGGGAAGCGGGCCGCTACAAATGGTGGGGTTACGACACGGCGTCTTTTGCCGTGGGGCATTTCCTGGCCCAGGAGTTCCGCGAGCCCCAGCACCTGCCCAATCTGGGCAGAGGCGGCGATGTCGTGCTGCACAAGGCGGATCACAACTTCGCCCACTGGTGGCATATCGCGTTGATGGCGGGGCACTTGGATCGCATTCGTCTGCAAGGGGGACCAGACCTGGAGGAGCGGTGGGCCCAGGACGAGAGCATCACGGTGGTTCGCATCGGCGACGGTCTGTCCACGCCGCCGGCGCACCTGGCCCCGGTGGTGGATTTCCAGACCGTGGTAATTTATCATCAGGCTGTCGAAGAGTGAGAAGGCGAAGCTATGGCGCGGAAACGTGGATCGCCATGCGGCCCAGCGGCAGATAATTGCGGATCGTTTCCGGCAAGAGGCCCCGGGCGGCCAAGTCCTCCGCCGAGAGGCCAAACAGGACCCAATCGCCCGACTCGATCCGTTCCGCCACAAACGGACGGTTTGTGATCGGATCGATGAGCCAGGACGGGTCCACATCCAGGGTTGCCAAATCGCCATCCCAAGGCTCGCCCCGCTCCTGAATCGTCGCGGCGAGAGTCGCCATGAGAAGCTTGGCACGCACAAGGCCGGCGAGCACCAGAATCGGCTCGAGCCGCGGAGGGGCCACCACCATGACGAACGGATTGGTCTCGATGGCCGAGGTCAAGGTGTCCTTGTAGGACGTCAGCGCGACTTGCGCTTCCGGGCTGTTTGTCCCGTTTTCGGCGCGGGCCGCGGCAACGGCTTCGGCGGCGGAGCGCACCCGTTCGATGGCGGGCTTCAGGTTGGTGGGACGGAGCGCCTGGTCGAATTCTTCGCGGCTCATCTGGGCGAATCGGCCCCCGCCGAATTGCGCTTCCAGGTCCGAAAGGGCTTGCCGGAAACGAGCCTCGTCCCCGGCGGGAAATTGAGCCGGCAGTTGGGTCAGAAAACCCACCGCGAGCGACATCATCGGCAGGCTATGGGTCCAGGCCTGGGCCGGATCGCGGTCCGATCGCAGGCGCGCTTCCAACTCTTCGCGCCCGGCCCCCAGGCGCAGCAGCAGGTCCAGACCGTAGCTCTCCAGCGAAGTGCCCGCCATCGCCAGCGGCAATGGCGCCCCCGGGATTTGCAGGTCGTCGCCGATTTCCAACGCAGCCCAGGCGTCCTGGCGGGCGCCTTCCGGATCGCCTTCCGAGGCTTTGCGCGCGGCGTCCGCGATCAGGAGCGCGCCAAGTGGCAGCAGTTCCTGCACCTGCGCGTTCAGAAACGCGGAAATGGCGGGATTGCCGGCGGACTCCGCAGGCAGGATAACTTCCGTGGCTTTGGCCCCCTGACGCAGGAGTTCCAGCGATCCGCGATGGGCTTCGATCACATCGGCCAGTTCGGTGGGCGACGAGACGGAGTCCCAGCCGGACGCGGCCGCGGCGACCGAATCGGTCATCAAGGCGTCGAGTTCGCGCGGCGGGAGGAAGGATTTGGTCTGGGCGTAATAGGCGAAGGCGGAGGAGGGTTGGCCATCCTCTTCCATGGCCCCGAGTTCTTGCAGAAAGCGTGACCGGAGGTCGGAGGGGCGATCGAGACGATCAAGATTCCCGGCGGCCGGGTCCGAATTCGAAGGGGCGGTGGCGCCTGCGCGGGAACCGGAGGGTTCCTCGCCGGGATCGCCACAGCCCAGAAGTAGAAAGAGCGCGGAGAAGGCCACCGCGGCAGCCCGGCACGCTCGGAAGGGAGCATCGGGAAGTCGTGCAAAGAAAACGAGGCGCCGGGGAAATTCCTGGCGCCACCATGTTGTCGGAAGAGTAGAAAACATGGGCCCCGAGGCTGAGGGGAAGGAGAAGGGGAAAGGTGAGAAGAAAAGCGGTGAGAGATTAGTTCACGCGGGTCTTGAGAGAAGAAGCCGGCTTGAACCCGACGCTCTTCTGAGCGGGGATCGTGATGGCTTCTTTGGTCTTGGGGTTACGGCCCTGACGCTCTTTGCGCTCGCGGACCTCGAAGGTGCCGAAGCCATGGACGGCGAAACGGCTCTCCTTCAGGAGGGCCTCCGTGATGGTTTCGAAAATTTTGTCGTAAACTTCACCGACGGCGGTCTTGCTGACCTGGGCTTCCAGGCTGGAGTGAACGTTCTCAATGAGTTCGGCTTTGGTCATGGGAGAAGAGCCCTTTGCGAAAAAAGTGGGTTGGTCACTGGGGCCGGATCGAATGGCCCGCTGTTTTGGCTACGAGGGGTGATTGAGCGGCGGGCGGTCCGTCGTAAAGCTAAAAGTTCGGGAAAACGTTGAAAAATGGGGCTTTTCTGGCCACTCTTCGGAAAACCTTCGTGAACATGGGGAAATTCCCGAGGCGAGGCCCTGCAAACGGCGCATTACGCCTCTTTCTTGGACTGCGGACTGTGCGCTTTTTCGCGCACCGCGCGCAGCCGCTGCCGCGCCTGCGCCCGTGCCAACTCCTGCATGTCCTCATACTGATCGTGCGCGTCGACGATTTCCTCGCCCAGGATGAATTCCAGCACGTCCTCCAGGCTCACAACGCCCTCCATGCCGCCGTATTCGTTCGAAACGATCAGCAGGTGCTGGCGCTCCTTGAGGAAGTTGCGCAGAAGTTCGTGGCCCCGGATCGAATCGGGAACGAAGCGGGCCGGCTGCGCGAGGTCGTTCAGCGTTGTCGTCTCCAGACTCTTCTTGGGCGCCAGAGCCAGTTTGTCGAAGACATCGCGCCGGTGCACGATGCCCACCACGTTGTCCGGGTTGTCGTCCTTGACCAAGGGGAGGCGGCTGAAGGTCCAGTGTTCGCTGTGGGCGCCCACCTGGTTCAGCGGCAGATCGGCCGGCAGCATATACACCACGGTCCGCGGCGTCATGATATCGCGGGCGGTGATCTGATCCAGGCGTAAGGCGTTGGTGGCCCAGCGGGCTTCGTCTTCGTAGATCGTTCCAGCCTTGGCCCCCATCTCGGCGAGGGCCTGGATTTCCCGCTCGCTCGGCGCATCCCCCCCGGCGGCGGCGCGTTTGCGGATCGACTTCGTCACAAACCGGCAGAGCCAGACGAACGGGTACAGCGCGCGGATCAGAAAAACCAGCGGACCGGACATCATGGGGGCGACCTGCTGCGAGTAGGTCACGCCGAGGGTCTTGGGAATGATTTCGCTGAAGAACAGGACGATGAGAGTGAAGAGCACTCCGTAGAGGCCCGCGGAGAGATTGCCGTAGATCTTGCCGACGAGGGACCCCGCCAGCGTCGCCCCAAGCGAGTTCGCCACGGTGTTGAGGGTCAGGATGGCGGAGATGGGCTCATCCACGTTCTCGCGCAGTTTGCTCAGGCGGATTCCAGCGGCGCGGCCTTGGCTGCGCATCTCCTCGATCCGGCTCGGCGGGATGCTGTAAAGGGCCGCTTCCATCAGGCTGCACAGGAAACTGATGATGGCGGATACGACGGTGACGATGACGACGGCTAGCATGGCGTGTACGGCTTAAAAGGCGATGGCGAAGGGTTGGGATAGGGTCAGGCGGTCAAAGGTCCACTCGAACAGCAGGTACGGCGGAAGCATAAGGTACTCCCCCAGGCCGCTGAGGAAGAAAATCCAGAGCACCAGAATTCCAAACCGCCGATAGGTGTCCCACATCGGGTAGAGGTGAGCGCGGCCGCGAATGGCGAAGTGGTAGAGGACGTGGGAGCCATCGAGCGGCGGCACCGGCAGCATGTTGAAAAAAGCCAACACCCAGTTGATCAGAATGTAGTAGCCCACGAACGCCGTGAAAACGCGCAGGAATTCGTAGGGGAAATCCCACCATCCCTGGAAAACGCCCACGGCGATGATGCGGTAAACGAACTCGGCGAAAAGGGCGCCGAAGACGACCAGCAGGATGTTCGAGAAGGGCCCCGCCATGGAGACCACCACGTTCCAGGCTTTGTCCTTGAATCGTTCCTCGTCCACCGGCACAGGCCGCGCCCACCCGAACATCGGAACGCCCGAGATGGAGGCGAAAATTGGAATCAGGATCGTACCGATGGGGTCGATGTGGACGATGGGATTGAGCGACAAACGGTTCTGATAGGTCGCTGTCAGGTCGCCTCCCCAATTGGCGGTCAGGGCATGGGCGATCTCGTGGATCGTCAGGGCAAACAGGAAAATCGGAAAGAGGAGAAGGAGGAGACCGAAGTCGGGAACGTCCATGGTGGGGGGGAGGCGAAAGGAACCTTTGCTCGGAAAAACCGTGTTGGGCGCGGCAAACCTCGCGACTTGCCGGGGGCTCGGTCAATGAATTTGCGGCGACGCCACTTTGGCATCGGGGGTGCTATCATTGCCGGCGAGCCGCCCCTCGGTGGCCATTTCCTTCGAAGGACCCACCCCATGAGCACCGAAACTCCCACCGCCGCGCAAGATCAGCCGTTCCAGACGTACTATGAGGACCAGGACGATTGCTGCGTCACGAATTTCACCAGCCGCCTGCGGGACCGCGTCCTCAAGCGCATGCCGGTCGGCGTGACGGAGCACCTGGTGGCAAGCCGCAAGGAACTGCTGAAGGCCGGGATCGCCTTCGCCGAATCCCGCATGCGGGACGCCGACGAAGTGCTGGAGCGGGCGAAGGCGCTGCACCGCAAGGGCTAAGGGAGCGACTCTCGTCGCTGGAGGGTCACTTCAATTTCGTGAAGCGAGGGGGGAACTTGCACTTCTTCAGGCTTGAATCCCGGAGCAAGGACCACCAGGGACCCTGGTTGTGTGTCAGGAAGGAGCACCGAATTGGGCGCCGCCTGTTTCGACTCATCGGATTCCTCCCCACGATAGACGGTCCAAAGTGTGCGATTCTGCCAGATCAGCGCTATAGGCACTGGCTCGCCCTCGTTGCTTCGAATCGTGACAGTCTGATACAGGTAGGGATGACGTAAGGAGGGAAGTGGCTCCAGTTCAAGCACCGTGGAGGTGCGGGGATCGAAAGGCAGCGCCCATGCCCCCTCGGCCCAGATGTGGTGTGGATTGGGTGTGGTGCGTGTGGGCGCATCAAGAAGCACCTGGCCCCTCTCATCGCCCACCCCAAAGAGATCGCGCCGTTGCTGACCAAAGATCCGTGGGTACGGCGCCGGTGCGCCCCCGGGCAGCTTGGCTTTGAGCACCGTCCCGTTCGCCCGGGTCGCTGTTCGCGTCGTCAATTCCGCTTCACTGGTCAGCATCGCGCCCCGATCGCTGTCGACCAGACCCGCGTGCACGCGCAACGTGTGAGTTCCCGTGGTGACGGGCGATTCGACCAGAATCAGGCCCAATTCCGGAGTTGTATAGTAAAGATAGCACGTGAGGGGCTTTCCCGCCCAGGACGCGCGAACGCTGTCCGGATCGAGCAACTGGCGTGGGCCGGGCATGGCCAGGACCTGAATCGCCTCACCGCGTTCCAGGCGCTGGCTCAGGGCCACGCTCGTTGGGAGATCCTTGTCCAATCCAAACCACTGAAGCTCCGGCCACCGATACGTTTCCGCCGCGTTCGCCACATTCGCCGCGAGGGCGGCGATGGCGGTTAGGAGGACGACGAATCGGAACCTTGGAACCATTTCGAGAGGGTTTGAATGGGCGACTTGAGCACGTTTCATCCTTCGGATTTCGAAGCCGCTTCCGCCTTGTTGACCTTCACCATGGCGGGGCGCAGGACCTTGCCCCGGAGCACCCATCCGGAACGCAGCGTGGCGAGCACGATGCCGTCCGGTTGGGCGGGGTCGGACTCGAGAGCGGCGGCTTCGTGCAGGTTCGGGTCGAAGGGCTGGCCGTTGGGCTTCACTTCCTTCAGGCCGTTCGCTTCGAGGACGCCGATCAACTCGCGGTGGATCATTTCCACGCCTTGCTTGATCGAGTCCACGTCCGTTGCGGAAGTCAGCGACATCATGGCGAGACCGAAGTGGTCCATGGGCTGGAGCAGGTCGCTCATCAGGCCCTCGGTGGCGGTCTTGCGCAGGTCGTCTTTCTCCTTCATGTGGCGGCGGCGCTGGTTTTCCAGGTCGGCGCGGGCTCGCAGGGAGGCTTCCTCCGAGGTGCGGAGGGCTTCACGCAGGTCCGCCACCTCGCGACTCAGCCGCTCGACCTCCTGGCGGGTGCCGCTTTCGTCAGCCGGCACGGGATCGGGCATCAGTTCCCCGGCGCCGAAGTAGTTGCGGCGGCGCAGGCGGTACTGTTTGCGGCGGCGCAGGCCCGCCAGGGGCCTGCCGGCCGGCCCGGCGGTGGGGAAAATCGGGGATTTGGGGTTGAGGGAAGAGGGCGTGTTTCCGTCGGCCATTGGTCTGGTCATGCCTCGCAGTTGTGTCCTTTTTGGACGCGGTTGGGGGATCGTGGGTCGCTGAGACTCGCTCGCGCAGAGGCGCTAGGCCCGGCGCGAAATCGCGTTATTTCAACGCTTGGCGATCTGTCACCACCCGGTCTCCGGGGGTCAACCCAGAGGTCACGACGACCGACGTTGCGTTTTTCGGGCCGAGTTCGACGGGGCGTTGTTCGAGGCGGCCCAGCAGGGTCTTGACGGAGACGACCGGTCCGTCGTCGGTCATCTCGACGGCGCTGAGGGGGACGGCGATCTGGCCCGGCGTTTCCGAGGTCACGATGCGGACCTGCGCGGTGAGGCCTGGCCGCAGACCATCCACGTTGGTGCCATCGAATTCCACGATCAGATCGAAGACCTTTTGGCCCGAGTCAGAGTCCGTTTCCTCGAGCGAGCCGCCGGCGCTTTGCTCGCGAGGGATGGCCACCCGGCCGACCTGTCTCACGGTGCCGGCGATTTCTTTGCCCTTCAGGGCGTCGAAACGAAGGCGGGCTTCCATGCCTTCCCGAACCTTGAGCCAATCGCGTTCGCTGACCTGGGTCTTGACGATCAGGGTGCTCATGTCGGGGATTTCGCCGAGCATCTGTCCCCGGCGCACTTCCTCGCCGGGGTTGGGTTCCACGTTCATGCGGCGGCGCCAATCCCAGCGGCGCTTGCGCATGAAGACTCCGGTGGCGGGGGCGATCAGGGTCGCTTCGTCCACCTCGCGCTGGGCTTTGTCGATTTCAGCGCGGGCGCGGGCCGCCTTTAGCGTCTGCCGTTCGATGCTCAGCAGGTTGCCCTTCTGCTCCACGTCCTTGCCAAGGATTTCGCTTTGGAAGGACAGGTCCTGATTCATGGTGTCGAGGCGCCGGCGGATCACGCGCGATTCCGCGTTGCGCAGGTCCTCGTCGGGCGAAATGCCCTGCTCGCGGAGCACGTCGGTGCGGGCCCATTCCTGGGCCGCGTCGAGGAACATAGCTCTCTCGAAAGCGAGCTGCGCTTCCTGGGAATCGAGATCGAGGGTCGAGGAGCGAAGGGAAATTTTCAGGCTCTCGAACGTGCCGCCAAGATCGGTGGCGATGGTCTTGAGATCGTTGAGGCGGTCCTGGAGGTTTTCGACTTCCTGCTCGCTGGAGAGTTGGCCAACCGCTTCGCCCTGTTCGACCATCTGGCCGGTGGGGGAGAGGCGGAGGATTTTGGAGCGAAAGGGCGCCAGAACGGGAACCACGCGGGTGGCTTCGATGACGCCCATTTCTTCGACGGCGACTTGAAACGGGGCGGGTTGCACCTCCATGGTGGGCACATCGGCCAAGCTGTCCTCCCCTTTGTCGCAGGCGCCAGCCATGAGAGCCAGCACCGCCACGATCATACCAAGCCCAACCCGTTGTCGTTTCATCATGCCTCCTGGGGCTGCGCGGCCTGGGCGACCAACTGCATGCGGCGATGCAGGGCGCGTTGGCGCGCGCGGTTCTTGTTGTTGTATTTCAGACGGGCGCCGCGGGTGTTGTCGCTGTTGTCCGGGTGCCGGCGCACCAGGTAGGCCACGTGCTTGACGCGGTCAACGTCGTACTTTTCGGAAACCTTGAGGGCCATGTCGTAGTCTTCGCCGTAATTGCCGAAGTCCTTTTCGTCGAAGTAGCCCATTTCGACCAGCACAGTGCGCGGGAAGACGCGCATGGCGCCCACACCGTCGCGGCGAAGGAGTTGGTTTCGCGTGTAACCCGAGTGGGTTACGATCGGAATGTCTTCCAAAATCGTGCCGTTCGGATCGGTGAGGCGATACCAGCTGACGGCGAGGCCGCATTTGGGATGCGCTTCCAGGTGATTCACCATGGTTGCCAGGGTATCGGAGACATAAAGGTCATCGCTGTCGAGCTGGCAGATGTACTTGCCGCGGGCGGCTTTGATGCCTTCGTTGAGCGCCGATGCGATAGATTTGCCGTTGCGTTCGAGCAATTTGACGCGGCTGTCCTTCTTTTCGAACTCGCGCACCACATCGCGGGTATTGTCCGTCGAACCGTTATCCACGACCAGGATTTCGAAGTCCTGGTAGGTGCCGTCGAGCACGGTCTGAATGGCGTCGCCGACGTATTTCTCGCGGTTGAGGATGGGCATGACGACGGAGGCGGTGACTTCCGGGGTCTGCTCGGGGGCGGGCACTTCGTGGGTCGGCATGTCGAGCCAGGCGCCGATTTCTTTCAGGGCGCGCTCGAAGACCGTGGTCACTTCCCGTTCCACGTCGTCGGGATAGAAAACGTAGGAGAAGTGGCCGAGGGGGCCTTGGCCCGGCGAGTGAAGACGCCCGTCGCCTTCTTTGGCGGCGGGGATTTGCTGGGTGTAGGCGGTTTGGGGGATACGGCGGAACTCGCCCTCCTGCATCAGCTTCAGGTGCGTGTCGTATTCCCAGGCGTACTTCAGGGTTTCATCGAATCCGTCGTGCCCCTGAAGGGCGGCACTCTTGTAGACGATGACGGGGCCGAACTCGAAGCGCTCGTGGGGGCAGCCCTGGTGGTCTTGCAGCTCCATTACGGTTTCCGTGCCGTTGGCATCGCGGACGACGTAGTCGGCGTAGATGACGGGGCAGTCCGGCTCGTCGGCGGCGAGTGTGGCGAGGCCGGTGAAGAAGGCGGGTGCGAGGCGGACGCTGGTGGGCGCCACCACCAGGTAGGCCCCCAGCGGGCATTCGGCCAGCGCGGCGTTCAGTGCCATGGGTCCGTAGACGGGGGTGCCTTCCGGCAGATTCACGAGGCGGTCGCCGAGAGCGGCGGCGTGGGCGGTGGCCTGTCCATGGGGAATGAGCACCCGGTCGTCGGGACCGAGGAGGCCGGTCAGACTGGCGAGAAAGTCCTCCAACGAAGCCGTCGGGTCCAAATCCACGCGGGCGAAGATGGCGCACGGCGGGCGATGAATGGGGGTGGATTCCGTCATTTCAATATCCTGTTGAGGGGGTTTGGTGGTTTGGTCTTCGGCGGCAAAGTCCGCCATTGTGGGTTCCATGGGGGGCAGAGGCGGCTCGATCGCCGCCGGGGCCGGTACGCCGGCGGCGGGCTCCTCGGGGGCGGGAGGGGGCGGAGCCTGCGAGAGATCGAGAGGCTGGGCTTTCGCGAGGGCCTCGGCGACCTCCTCCGCTGGCGGGCCGGAAGCGGGTCGGTCCTCAAGGCGGTGCAGATCGAAGCGGGAGAATTCGCGCGTTTCGAAGCCCGGGCCGTCTTCCTCGCTCAGGTCGGTCAGCAAATCTTGCGGCACCCGCGAACTGCTTTCCGTGTCCTGGCCGAGGGCCGGGGGGGCGTACTCTTCGATTTCGTCGATGGTTTCGTTCTCGGCGAGCAGTTCGCGGTCGCCGGGTTGAGGCGTGGGTTCTTCCAGGCTTTCGGGGTGAACGGGCTCGTCGTCGGGAAAATCGGGCGCGTCGAACTGGCCGCGCTCCAGGTCGTCGAGGCGGGCGACACGGTCGCTGCTGACCGCTGACTGATCTTCGTCGCGAAGGGCGGTGACGTCGATCTCGCCGCTCTTGAGTTCCAACGGCGCGTCGATGGACCTGGCGGCCGCAGCGGCCTGGACGGATTGGGGCGCATCCTCCGTTTCAGCGACCGATTCCTTCGCGCCGGTCTCTTCCGGAAGCTCGACAGTCAGCGCAGCGGGGTAGAGGAGGTCCTGGATGGCGCGGGATTTGGCGCTGGCGGATTCGGCGATTCGCTCTTCGGCGTCCACGTCGAAGTCCGGGTTGGCGGCGAAATCGGGGACGACTTCGTTGAGAATGGCGAGGATTTCGGCGGCGCTGCCGCGGTCGGCGGCGTTTTGCAGGCGCGCCAGCAGCTCTTTGGCGTCCTCCCACTCAGGGATGGACTTGGGCCGGGCGAGCCAGACTTTGGTGATCTCGGTGGCTTCCGCGTCTTCCGTTTCGGTGAGGAGTTCTTCCTCGAGCTTCTCGCCCGGGCGCAGGCCCGTGTAGGCGATTTCGATGTCCTGACCCTCGCGCAGACCAGACAGGGTGATCAGCGTCGCCGCGAGGTCGGAAATGCGGACCGGTTCGCCCATGTCGAGGAGGAACAGAACGCCGCTTTCGTCGCGCGAATTGGCCTGGAGGACGAGGCTGACCGCTTCCGGGATCGTCATGAAGTAGCGGACGACGTCCGGGTGCGTGACGGTAACGGGGCCGCCCTCGGCGATCTGGCGCTTGAAGAGGGGAATGACGGACCCGCGGCTGCCCAGCACGTTGCCGAAGCGCACCGCGTGATAGCGTGTCGGGAGACCCTCGGCCTGGGCCTGGCGGGCGAGGCTGAAGACGATCATTTCGGCGACGCGTTTGGTGGCTCCCATGATGCTGGCGGGGCGCACGGCTTTGTCCGTGCTGATGAGCAGGAACCGCTTCACGGCGTACTCTTTGGCGAGGAAGGCCATCACGCTGGTGCCCACGACGTTGTTCTTCACGGCCTCGGTGGGTTGGCCCTCCATCAGAGGGACATGCTTGTGGGCGGCGGCGTGGAAGACGACGGTGGGGGCGGTGGCTTCGAAGATTTGCGCCATGCGGCGGGCGTCGCGAACGTCGGCGACGACGGGTTCGATGGGCAGGCCGGGATGCTTGCGCGAGAGTTCGAGGGCGATCTCGTAGATCGAGTTTTCGCCTTTTCCGACCAGCACCATGCCCTCGGGTCTGGCGCGGGCCACCTGGCGGCAGAGTTCGCTGCCGATGGAGCCACCGGCGCCGGTGATCAGGACCACCTCGCCGCGCAGGACGTTGCGCTCTTCCGGCAGCGCCAGATTGACAGGCTCGCGGCCCAGCAGGTCTTCGATGCGGACTTCGCGCAGCGGGCTGACCTGGACGCGGCCGGCGGCGATGTCGCGCATCGAGGGGATGATGCGGAAAGTCACCTTGGCGTTCTGACACTGACGGACGACTTTGCGCAGCACCGCCGGGTCGTCTTCGTCGAGGGCGATCAGGACGCTTTCGACCTTTTTCTCGCCAATCAGGCGCTCCACATCGTCGATCGTGCCTTCCACCAGGACGCCCTGGAGACGGGCGCCGACGCGGCCCTTCTGGGTGGCGACGGCACAGACGGGGCGGAAGGACGAGGTCTCGGCACGGAGCACGTCTCTCAGCGCGTTTTCCGCCAAATCGCCGGCACCCACCACCAGGGTGGGAAGGGCGCTGTCCTCGAAGCGGGCGCGGCCCTCGAGGAACAGGCGGCGCGAGAATCGCAGGCCACCGATGAAGAGCACCGAGACGAAGAAATAGATCGTGATGGCACTGCGGGGAATGCCGAGGACTTCTTCATCGCCGTTGGGATGGAGGGGCAGATCGCCGAGGCGGCTGAATCCGGGCAGGAAAGTGCTGAAAGCGACCAGCGCAAGCCAGACGGCGGCGCAGGCGGCGGCGATGCGGGCCGCTTCCTGCAGGCTGGCGTATCGCATCATGCCGCGATAGACGCCGAAGGCCCAGAAGGCCGCCAGGTGCAGGATCAGAACCGCCGGCAAAGCGAGTTTCATTTGCAGGAGGTAGTCGCCCTGGCCCAAGGGCTCCGCCGGAATGTCGAAGGCGAAGCGCAACGCGTAGGCGAGAATCCAGCAGAAGGCGAGCAGCGCGGCGTCGATCAGGTTCAGCAGGGCAATACGGAACCATCGGGTATGGACCACCGGAGGGAGTCGATCGAGGGGCGAATTCGGAGGGGAAATGAGCGGGGGCATCGGCTTCCTAACGAGAGGGAGTTGGCGCGCAAAGCACCCGCGAGAATGGCCGGAAACGGGCCGCTGACTCAACAGCTAAGGGTCGAAGGGGGCGAGATGGAAGGGCGAGGGAGCGGTAGGTAAGTTCTTGCCCGCATTCGAAGGGATGAAACATAAGGCGTTGCAGGCTTGCGACAGAGGGGGCTGGGATTTCCGGCGCGAGCGGCGTGGGGTTTGGGAGGCAATTCCTCCCAAATTTTTGTTTGCAAATCGTTGCACGCCATTATGACCCAGATGTCAACGGCTTTCTCCGGTGGCTAAAAAGAATTTATCCCAGAGTTCAGAAAACTCCGGGATAAATTCAGCCCCCTGCTCAGAGATAGTTGCGCTATCACCCACAGATGCCCGTAAGCGGGTTTCGTACCGGTTTCCTAACTTTGCCCTGATGAAATTTTTTCATCGCTCTTGCGCCCCGGGTCGTGTTGCGATCTAGCGCAACCCCACTCTCCGATTTCCCGTTCGTTTCATGAATCCCATCGCCTTCTCGCGCTTCTCCCAATGGTTCCGCTCCGGGTGGCAGGATTGCAATGCCGAGTGGGAGGCGGTCTTGCCCTTTGGCGCGGCGGCCATGGCGGTGGCGATCGGGACGGGTTTGATGATGAGCGTTGGCCGCGCGTTGTTTCTGACGTTGGACATGTTCAACGCGGGCACGGCCTTCGGTCTCATCGCGATTCTAGCGGGCCGCGGCATCATCGAAGTGGGCGTGACGGGGACGGCGCTGGCTCGTTTGCACGGCCGCGAACCGGCCTGGGCGGATTTCCAGCGCGACGCTCCTTCCTACATTCAAGGACTGCTGGCCTACTATTTCAGCATGGTGGCGGTCAACATTGGGGCCGCGATCCTGGCGTTGCCTTTTCTCGTCTTCGCCCTGTCCGGCCTGTCGGGCTCCGCCCCATCGAGCGCGGGGGCTACCTTCAGCCTGTTCTTCGGGGGCGTGATGTACCTGCTGGGGCTGGCGATTTTCTGGCCGCTGCGGCTCTTCGTGGTGCCGTTGGTCGTGGACAAACGGCTGGATTTCCTATCGGCGATTCGCTTCGGGGCGGATTGCGCGCGGCGCGACTGGCTCGGGCTGGCGGTTTTCAACCTGCTGCTGAGTCTGATCGCCATCCCGTCGGCGATTTGTCCGCTCTTTCTGATCGTCACGGCGCCGCTTTATTTCCAGATCCGCATCCGGGCTTACGAGACCTACTTCGGTTTGGGGGCCGACCGTTTCGAGTTCCATATGGAAGAGCGGCAGTGGATGGCGCGGCTCCAGGCGATGTCCGATGGCCTGGTCACGGTGCCGGCGGGCGGACGAGGGTTCACCGGCCTGCCGGCTCCGATCCCTGAGGAAACCGGCGTTTCCGGCGAAGCGAGGGAGCCTTATGTCGACGTCCCTGCGGCTCCGCCGCCGCCGTTGCCGCCCAACGTGTTCGCCCGGGGAAACGCAAATCACTATCGGGGGTTCGAGAATCTGAAGCAGTGGGAGAACTGGTACGACGAGGCGTACGGCCGGGCGGATGGGACTGCGCCGCCGCAGCCCATTTCCCAGCCGGGGCCCGTGGCCGGAGGCCCCCCGCCCGTTCCGCCGCAGAGTCCGCCGGCCGCTCCTGCCCCGCCCGCGCCTCCGGGTCCACCACCGCGCGCCTTTCCCTTTGCACCCGCTTCGGCGCAGGGGCAAGGTACCGGTCAACCCGCCGGGCCTTCCCAGGCGCCCGTTCCCGGGCCTCGGCCGGACCTTACAAAACCGCAGGATCCCCCCGCCACATGAGTCATCGCGCAGAGAACGACCTCAGGGCTCGCTTTCACTGTCCCAAGTGCAAGTCCCACGTTTGCCATGTGGGCAGCGCTTCGCTGCCCAGCGGCAAGTTGCCGTTGCCGGTCACAGGATACTATGTGGTGACCTGTGGCCTTTGCGGTTTCACCGAGTTCTACAATCAATCGGTCTTCGAAACGCTCGAAGAACCCAATCCCAAGACCGCCCGCGTGCCCGTCGACCCGGCGGCGGACGCGTGATCCCGACCCAGAGAGCCTACCCCCGCCGATGAAGTTCGCCCCCCTGATCCCCGTCCTGGCGGTCGCGCTGACGCAGTCCGTTGGCTGCACCAACACCAAGGTCCACCGCTTGACCACCGAACGCTTCGAACCGGCCGCCAACCCCGAATCGGTGCGCCTTTTCATCGGCCCGGTGAATCGGCCCCACACCCGCATCGCCTATGTGAACAGCGATACCGAAGACATGCCGACGGTGGTTGAGAAGCGTGCCCAGCTCAAGGAACTGCAAGCGCGCGCGGCGAAGCTGGGGGCGGACGCGGTGGTGGAGATCGAACTGCTGCAGGAAGAGCATAAGGGATTCGTGCCGGACCCGGCGGTGCCTTTCAAAGCCTGGCGCCAGGGGGAGTATGAACTGGCGTTTCTGCGCGGAACGGCCATCAAGTTTCGCGACGACGCCACAACGGCCACCCTGGCGGAAGCGGTTGCCCAGGAGGTGGCGGCGGACACCGATGCGGTCGAGGAAGATCTGAGCGTCCTGCCGCCCGGATTCGAAGCTGCCGCCCCCGCCCCCCCGACGTTTAGCGAGGGGACTCGGGAACTGAACGAAGACGCGGACGACGCGGCGCTCGAAGCGATCCCGGCGGGTCCCGCAGGAACCGAAGAGGATGCCGAGCGCGGGGGCCGGCTGAACCCGGCGTATTGATGCGGGCCGGCGGGATGGTTTCTGTGCCCACAGATGGGCATAGATGAACCCTCTTGATGCGGGACTCAAGACCGAGAGATGATGTGGAAGATAGCCGAGGAATTTGATCGATCGCTGTGTTTATCTGTGTCAGTCGCGGCGAAAATTCTCACACCAGCCGCGACCGCTCCATTTGCTTGATCAGCTTCTCGTTCAGTTCCTGCGCCGGGTTGCGGCCCTTGGCGTGGATGCGGTGCTGCAGGGCGGCGACTTCGACCAGGATGGCGGCGTTGCGGCCCGGTTCCAGGGGAATGCAGAACTCGCGCACGTCTACATCGAGAATCCGCGTGTATTTCTCGTCGATGCCGAGGCGGTCCACTTCGAAACCGCAGTCGGCGCGTTCGAGTCGCACTACCACGCTGATGCGCTTTTCCTCGCGCACGGAGCCGGCGCCGAAAAGCAGCTCTACATCGACGATGCCTAGGCCGCGAACTTCCATGTGGTGCTGGATGTCGCTGACGGCGGTGCCAACCACCAGGGTCTTGGACAGGCGCTTCACAACGACCACGTCGTCGGCGACGAGCTGGTGGCCGCGCTCGATCAGTTCCAGGCCGCACTCGCTCTTGCCGACGCCGGCGCTGCCCTGGATCAGGACGCCAATGCCGAAAATATCCATCAGCACGCCGTGGATGGTGGCGGTGGGAGCGAACTCGCGCTCCAGGTAGAAGGTCATATTGCTCCAAAACCGCGTCGTGGGGCGGGACGTGGTCAGGAGCGGGATGCCTTCGCGATCGCAGATTTCGCACAGCTCGGTGGGCGGAGCCCCCGCATCGGTGACGATGAAGCAGGGAATTTCGTATTCGGAGGAGAGGGCCTTTTCGAGCCGCTGGCGCCGATCCTCGGCGGCCAGGGACGACAGATAGGCGATTTCCGTGTTGCCGAGAATCTGGATTCGATCGTGCGTGTAAACGCCCAGGAACCCGGCGAAGGCCAGACCCGGGCGGTTCAGTTCGCTGGTGTGGATCGGTTTGTCGAGACCAGTGGCGCCGTGGCGGAGGGTCAGATCGAACTGCTTGCGTTTTTCTTGCAAGAGCCGGGAAACGGTCAATGTCATGGGCGGGCGCGGGCCTTCCTGGGTGGGGGCTGGTCAAGGGGCAGGCCCCTTCTTCTTAGGACTCAAGACCGGCGCGCCGCAAGTCCATAGCGCCTTGACCCCCCCGGCGCTGGAGAGCGACGCTTCCCGCTGCCGGCACGCCGCCGCCGCGCGGGAGCGCTCCGGCAAAGTCTTCGAACGGAATGGTTTTTTCCTCATGAGTGAAGTCAATATCGCCCCGATCATCAAGGGCCTGCTGAACGACAACGGCTCGAAAATCCTCCTGATCGTCATGGACGGTGTGGGTGGCATGCGGACGCTGGAGCACCCCACGACAGAGCTGGAGGCGGCCAAGACGCCGAATCTGGACCGCATCGCGGCAGAGGGTTCGCTGGGCCGCGTGACGCCGGCGGCGCGTGGGCTGGCGGTCGGCTCCGGCCCGGGCCATCTTTCGCTGTTCGGGTTCAATCCCCTGGTGCCGGGCAACGACATCGGCCGGGGCGTTCTGGAAGCCGCCGGTATTGATTATCCTTTGAAGAAAACCGATGTGGCGATTCGCGGCAACTTCGCTACCCTGGACGTGAACGGCGTTATCACCGACCGCCGGGCGGGCCGCATCGGCGGCGATGAGGCCAAGCCGGTGCTCGACAAGATGCAGGCCGCCGTCAAGGACCCCATCGACGGCGTCCAGGTCAAGGTTCTGCCGGTGAAGGAATACCGCTTCTGCCTGGTGCTGGAGGGTGAAGGCCTCGCCGCCGGAATCGCCGACACGGATCCGCAGAAGACCGGCAAGGCGCCCCTGCCGGTGACGCCGGAGAACGACTCCCCGGCGACCGCCAAAACCGCGAAGGTTCTGGAAAAAGCCATCGCTGCCATGAGCGCCGCCATCAAGGACGAGCCCAAGGCCAACGGTTTCACCCTGCGCGGCATCGCCCAGGACCCGGGCCTGCCGAGCTTCCAGAACCGCTACGGCCTCAAGTCCTGCGCCATCGCCACCTATCCGCTCTATCGCGGCGTGGCGCGACTCTGCGGGATGGATGTGCTCAAGACCGGCACGACCGTCGCCGACGAATTCGCGACGCTCAAGGAAGTCTGGAACGACTACGATTTCTTCTTCCTGCACGTGAAGAAAACCGACAGCAACGGCGAGGACGGCAACCGCGACGGCAAGATCAAGGTGATCGAGGAAACGGACGCCGCGCTGGCCGTCGTGCTGAACGAACTGAAGCCCGACGTCATCGCCATCACCGGCGACCACTCGACGCCGCCGCCGATGAAGAGTCACAGCTTCCATCCAGTGCCCTTGGTCATCACCAGCAAGCTCTGCGATGTGGACGACGGAAAACGTTATACCGAGCGCGAATGTGACAAGGGTACCTTCGGCGTATTCCCCAGCTACGAAATCATGCAACTGATCATGGCGCATGCGGGCCGGCTGATGAAGTATGGCAGCTAAGCGGCTCGCAATGCCGCATTCAGGAGGGACAGCCAAGGGCGGCTGCTAGATTCTAACCGTCTTCTCCACCGCGAAAAAGTTATTGTCCGTTTCCTGGATTTCGACTTCGATGTGATAGTCTTTGTCGAATCCGGGAAACTTGTCTTTAATGTGGTCGACGACGCCTTTGAAGACGTGGCGGGCGACGTTCTCGACGCTGGGGCCGGAGCCTTCGATCAGGATGACGCCTTCGGGTTCGAAGAGTTCCGTGTTCTGGAAGGTCTTGTCGCCTTCGGTGATGATGATGCGATGATCGAATTCGCGCATGATGTGCTTCAGGTCGCCAAAATCGAGCGCCATGTCGAGGCGGTCGCGGGGGAATTCTTCCGTGCGGACGGTGACTTTCCCGCGCCAGGTATGGCCGTGGACCCAGGCGCACTTGCCCGGGTAGCCGAGTTGGCGATGGCCGGTGTGGAATTTGGCGAGGACGGTGATGCGTTCCATGGTCGGTTTGAGTCGCTTGGCAGAGGAAATGGGCCGGAGATGAGCCGGGGCTCAGTGCGCGATCCGGTCAGAGCAGAACCTTTGCCAACCGGCGGAGGCTATTTGCTGGCGGGGCTGGGCAGGTCGAGACTGACTTCGTAGAGGTCGCGGCCTTCGTTGGAAATGAGCAAGCGCCCATCGCTCAGGAAGGTGATGCCCTCGCACTGGCCCATCTGGATCGGATAGCGGCACACGGCCTGTGTTTCCAGCCAACGCCCCGGCGTGTCCGACTCGAAGAGCCAGACATCCTGATAAGTCAACACCGCCAGCCGGCGGCCGTCGGCGCTGATGTCGGCGGCGGTGACCATGCCCTCAATGGGATAGGAGGCCAGAAATTCGACAGTCTGCAAGTCTTCGGTATCACGGCGGGGCAGGCGGTACAACTTGGTGCGCGTGTCGCCGCGATGCTTGGTCATGACGTAGATCGATCCGCCGGTTTCAAAAATGGCTTCGACATCAAAATTCATTTCGCTTTCCGGAGGCGGAAAGGCGGTTTGGTCCGGGAAGTGGAACTTGAGGACTTGGGTCGCGGTGGCGTCCACCGCTTCGGCAGGGTTGGGTTCGGGCACAACGTAGATGCGGAGACGCTCGCGTTCGTTGTCGTTGTTGCCAAAGTCTCCGATCAGGAGATTGCCTTCGCTATCGAGGGCGATGTCTTCCCAATCGCGGTTCACCGCGCCGTGGACTGTGATGCCGGTGCAGTCGTTGCCGCCGCCGGGACAGACGCTTTCGCCGTCGCGAGTGATGGCGAAGATGCGGGCGTCGTCGCCCGAGTCGTTGTGGGTCCAGATCACGCCTGGGTAGGCGCGGCTCGCGGCCAGACCGCTCGATTCGTCGATCTCCTTCGAGTCGATTTTGGCGGTCGGTTCGAGGGCGAGGGTCACATCCTCGACCCGCGACTCGACCGGATCAGACGTCCGGCAAGCGGGGGCCACCAGCAGGCCGGACCCCAATACGATCCAGGAAAACAGCATACGATTGGCCTCCGGTCTCATGCGGTCGCGCTTTCCTGGGTGCGGTCAGCGATCCAGATAGCGGCTTCGGCGATGCTCTCGACAGCGTGGACGCGGGGGAGCGTTTCCGGCGGTTCATTGCCGCCGCCGATCCACAGGCAATGCCAACCGACGGCGTGGGCGCCCACCATGTCGAAGGCCCAGGAATCGCCAACGTAAAGGAGTCGTTCCTTGGGTGGGTGGCCGGCGAGGGCTTCGGCGCGCTCAAAGAAACCGGGGTCGGGCTTGAGGACCCCCGCGTCGTCACTGGCCATCATGATTTCCACGTGGTGCCTGGCTTCGATGCTGGCCAGTTTCGGGTCCTGTGTTTCGTGCGGCGCGTTGGTCAGCACGCCCACCCGGGCGGCCGCCGCGGCGATGGCGAGGGCATCCGACGCGCCCTCGAGTTCACCGGGAAAAGGCAGGTAGTGGTGCAGGTAGCGATCGCTCAGACGGTCCGCTTCCTCGTCCGTCACCTGGCCACCGCGGGCGCCGTGAAAGACTTTGTCGAGGATCATGCGGAAACGGCGTGTGCGGAGTTCCTGGACCGTGATGGCCCCGGCGGAAAGCTCGCCCCAAAGCCGCTCGTTCGCTTCCTTGAAGAGGGGCGCGAGGGCGTTGAAGTCGAGGCCTTCCTCGGCGCAGAGTTGCTTGAGGGCGTGGGCGGAAGCGCTTCCATGATCCCAGAGGGTGCCGTCGAGATCGAAAAAGATCCAATCAAACATGAGGAGGGTCCTAAACCTGGAAGGCGCTGGGGCAGAGAGGCGCCACGCGGCATTCCGGACAGTTGGGTTTGCGGGCTTTGCAGGTTCGGCGACCGTGCAGGATGATGGCGTGGGTGAAATGGCACCAGCGCTCGGGCGGCAGCAGGTTCGCCAAATCCGCTTCGATTTTCTGCGGGTCGTCATTCGTGGTCAGGCCCATGCGCTTGGTCAGGCGCTGGAAGTGCGTATCCACCGTCAGCCCTGGATAGCCGAAGCAGTTCGTTCGGACCACGTTGGCGGTCTTGCGGGCGACGCCTCGCAGGGTCAGCAGCTTCTCGATGTCTTCGGGCACTTCGCCGCCAAAGTTCGCGACGATGTCGGCGCAGGCGCTCTTGATGGCTTTGGCCTTGTTGCGATAGAACCCGGTTGTCTTGACGTACTCTTCGATTTCTTCGACGTCCGCCTCGGCCAGGGCCACGGCCGTGGGGAAGCGCTCGAACAGCGCGGGCGTCACCATGTTCACCCGGGCGTCGGTGCACTGGGCGGACAGGATTGTCGCGATCAGCAATTGCAGCGGCCCGGTGTAATTCAACTCGCAGTGGGCCTCCGGGAATTCTTCCAGCAGGACGTCGTGGATGGCGACGGCGCGTTCGTGCAGCTTCTTATCGGCGGAAAGCTTGCCGATGCGGACTTTCAGGTCGTCGTCCACCTTATCCCAAACAGGACTGTCCCTGTGATAGGCCGCGAACTTGGGCCGGAGGGCGGTGGAGGATGCGGATTTTTTCGCCATGGGGGTGGGGGTGTTTCTTAGGGGGATGCGGAGGGGCGGCGGCTCAATCGCCGTACTCGCGCAGGTAGCCTTCCAGGTCTTCGATGATGGGCATCAGTTCGCTTTGGGCGCCTCCGGCGTCGGAGGCGAGACGCCATTGTGCAACGGCCGTGCCGTAGTCTCCGCGGATGTAGGCGACTTCGCCGAGCAGCCGATGAGCGCGGTAGGAATCGGGGTTGATGGCGAGAGCCTGGCGGGCGGCGGCTTCCGTGCCGGTCAGGTCGTTTTGACCCAGCCGGGCGGCTCCCAAACCGACCCAGGCGGAGACCGATCGGGGGTCGTCGCGGGTCAGGGCCTCGTAGG
Source organism: Sumerlaeia bacterium (assembly GCA_040219255.1). Classification (GTDB taxonomy): domain Bacteria; phylum Sumerlaeota; class Sumerlaeia; order SLMS01; family JAHLLQ01; genus JAVJSW01. Next base: position 62,550 of record JAVJSW010000042.1, on the reverse strand, counting down.
TCTGGGCCGCTTTGCTCCACTTGTCCTGTTGCAGGAACGCCACGCCCAGGCCAAGGCGCGCTTCCTTGAATTGCGGGGTGATGGCGATGGCTTCTTCAAAAGCGTCGGCCGCGTCGCCGGGTTTATCCTGCTCCAGCATCGCCTTGCCCATCAGGAACCAAGCATGCTCATTCTTCGGATTGATGTCCACGGCGCGCTCCAGGCGGCCGAGGTCCTGGTTGGTGCCGCTCGGCAAACCCGGAAACAGCGAAAAGCAGCCAGCCAAGGGCAGCATCAGGACGATCAGAATCAAGACGCGGATCATTGCGGTTCCTCGCGATAGTCAAAGTGGCCGGTGGCGGGGGAGTCTTCGTCGTCGTCGCGGTCGAGTTCGCCAGGGGCGGTCGCTTCCTCGACGGCGGCTTCGAGCCGTGTGCGCAGGTGCTCCAGGTGGTTGGGGTCCTTGGCGCAAATCGGAATCAGGTCGATGCCCCGCTCCTTTTGAAACGCCCGCAAGATGGCGGCCGTTTCGTCTTCGGAGAGCAGGTCGATCTTGTTGAGGCAGGTCAAGACCGGCTTGCGAAGGAGCTGGTCGCTATAGGCTTCGAGTTCGTCGCGGACGAGATCGAAGGCGTAGATCAAGGCCTCCGGGTCCGGGTCGGCGAGGGTCAGTTCGCCAGCGTCGTCGGCTCCCGATTCGGGGGCGACGATGTGTACCAGGACGCGGGTTCGCTCGATGTGGCGCAGGAATCGGTGGCCCAGTCCTTGGCCCGTGTGGGCGCCTTCGATCAGACCGGGAATATCGGCCAGCGTGACCCGCCGGGAATAGTTCGCGCCGATGAACACGCCCAGATTGGGCGACAGCGTGGTGAACGGATAGGGTGCGATGCGGGGGTTGGCGTCGGTGAGGGCGCCCAGGAGCGTGGACTTGCCCGCGTTGGGCAGACCCACAAAGCCGCAATCGGCGATGATCTTCAGTTCGAGGATCAGGTTGAACTCATCGCCTTCGCGGCCGTCTGTGGCTTTGCGGGGCGCCTGGTTGCTGGCGGTGACGAAGTGGGCGTTGCCCAGGCCGCCGTCGCCGCCGCGGGCGATCACGGCGCGCTGGCCCGGTTTGGTGAAATCGGCCAGTTCCTCGCCGGTGGCGTCGTCGATGACGACGGTGCCGAGGGGAACCTTGACCAGTTCGTCCTTACCGCCGCGGCCGGTCATGTTCTTGCCGCCGCCGTGGGCGCCGCGCTGGGCGCGGATGCTGTGGCGGTAACGGAGATCGATCAGCGTCCCCAATTCCGGGTCCGCCTCGAAAATGATGTCGCCCCCCTTGCCTCCGTCGCCGCCCGCCGGACCGCCGTGGGGCTGGCCCTTCTGGCGCAGAAAGGCGATGCAGCCGTGACCGCCGTCGCCGGCTTTCACGTGGAGCCGGATACTATCGACGAATTGACTGCGGCCGCTCATTGGAGGCCTCCCTTGTTAGCCGCTGCGGGGGATACCGCCGCGCGGGCCAGAATATCTTCCACTTTGGGGCCAAAGCCCAGATCCAGGGAACGCACTTCGCCTCCGTAACTTTCGACAATGTCTCGTCCGACGACTTCGCCGGTGGTGCTGCCCTTGACCAGGATGGCGGGCTGGATGTCGCGCAGGAGGGCTTCCGGCGTTTCGTCCTCGAATTCCACCACAAAGTCCACATAGGGCAGCGCGGCGAGGAGTTCCGCACGCTCGCGAGCGTTCAGGAGGGGGCGCGGGGGCCCCTTCAAAGCTCGGACGCCGGCGTCGCTGTTGATCGCTACCACGAGCACATCCCCCAGCGACCGCGCCTGCTCGAGCAGGCGAATGTGGCAGACGTTGAGCAAATCGAAGCAGCCATTGGTGAACACGATGCGTTTACCCGCGAGGGCCAGGCTGCGGCAGGCTTCCTTCAGCTCGCCCCGGCCGATGCGCTTGCGGCGGCCCGTTTCGCCAAGCAGGTCGGCGCGCAGTTCGTTTCGGCGAACCGTCGCCACGCCGGCGCGTCCCACCACGATCCCGGCGGCGGCGTTGCCGATGCGGGCCGCCTGCTCAAAGCTGAGGCCGCTGAATCGTGCCAGCGCCAGCAGCGATATGAAGGTATCGCCCGCTCCGGTTACATCGAAGACCTCGCGGGCCTGCGCGGGGATAAAGGACGGTTCGCCATCGCGAGGGAAAATCCCGACGCCGCCGCCGCCGAGGGTGATGCAAATGGCTTCTCCGGCGACGATTTCCTGCAGGTCGCGAGCCGCTTCGATGGCACTCGGTTCGCCCTTGATGACCCGTCCGGTGGCGTCCTGGGCTTCCTTCTTATTCGGCGTCAGGAGCGCGGCGCCGCGATAGCGCGCGTAGTCCCGGCCTTTCGGGTCCACGATCACCTCGCGCCCGGCGGCCTGGGCGTCGGCCACGATGGCCCGGATCAGCGCGGGCGTCAGCAGGCCCTTGGCGTAATCGCTCAGAATGACACCGTCGCAGCGTGGCATTTCTTCCGCCACAATGGCGCGGACCTGCTGCTCGACCGCTTCCGAGATGGACGTTGCGTCTTCGCGATCGAGCCGCAGCATCTGCTGGCCTTGGGCCATGGCGCGGGTCTTCAGGGTCGTGGGGCGGCTCGGGTCCTGGACCAGGCGGGGCGTGATGAGTGGGTCCGCCTCCAGACCGCGGATCAGTTCGCGAGCCGCGTCGTCCCGCCCGCAGACGCCGACCAGCACGGCCTGCGCTTCCTGGGCCGCGAGATTGCGCGCCACATTCGCCGCGCCGCCGGGCAACCACGTTTCGCGTTCGACGTTCAGCACCGGGACGGGCGCCTCAGGCGACGTTCGCGAGACGCTGCCGGCCAGGTAATGATCCAGAATCGCATCCCCCACCACAAGCACGCGGCGGGCGGGGAAGAGATCGAGGGTGGAGGCGAGGGAAGGATTATTCACGGAGGAGAAATTCACCACGGAGGCACAGAGACACGGAGAAGGTTGGGTTTGAGATCGAACGCGGAAAGTAAGGCGTAAACTTCAGATAAGATCTTAGGAGAAAACAGAGGCGGCAAGGACACAGGGAAATACCTTCTGGTTGTTTGTCCCATTAGTCCTTCGTGCCTCCGTGTCTCCGTGGTAAATCTTTCTCAATATCCAGCGCCACCCGATTTCCCTTCCACGATCTGCACCCCGGCGCTGCATCCGAGGCGGTCGGCTCCGGCGGCGATCATGGCGTGGGCGGTTTTGGCGTCGCGGATGCCGCCGCTGGCTTTCACACCCAGCGCGTCCCCAACCGACTTGCGCATCAGGGCCACGTCCTCGACGGTGGCGCCGCCGCCTCCGAAGCCCGTGCTGGTTTTGACGAAGGCGGCACCGGCGGCTTTGGAGAGGATGCAGGCGGCGACCTTCTCGTCATCGGTCAGCATCGACGTTTCCAGAATCACCTTCACCGGCCGGCCTTGCGCGGCTTTCACGACGGAGGCGATATCACGCTGGACGTAGGCGTAGTCGCCGGACTTCAAGTGGCCGACGGGCACCACCATGTCGATTTCCTCAGCGCCCTTGGCGATGGCGTCGGCGGTTTCGTAGGCCTTGCCTTCCGTGGACATGGCGCCCAGCGGAAAACCGACGACGCAGCAGACCTTGACGGCGCTGTCGGCGAGAAGCTCTGCGCAGAGCGGCACCCAGCAGGTGTTCACGCAAACCGAGGCGAAATCGTGCTCGATGGCTTCGGCGCAGATGCGGCGCACGGCGGCTTCGGTGCTGTCGGCCTTCAGGATCGTGTGGTCGATAAAGGCCGCGATGCCGTTCTTCTCCAGGTTGGGGCGCAGAGGCTTGTGAGCGGCTTTGGGCGCGGCGGCCTCCTCGGGCGCCACGGCCCGGCTGCCGAGGGTCTGCACGACAAGGTCGGCGATCTGTTGCACAAGGGCTTCGGAGGGCTGATCGGAGGACATGGCAGGCGGCGGCTCCCGGGGCGGAAAATCAAGACTTGGAAGCGTCCGCATCGGCGGGGGTTGCGTCAACGGTGGTCTGAGGGGTGTGGCGGGGCGCAATTTCGCCTCGCCCTTGGGCCCGTTCCCTGCGTCTGCTGGGGAGCCAAGCTTTCGCCGGAGTTTCCTTTTATGCCACCGCTCAATCGCCGCAGACTCGCCGAGTCGTTCAACGAAATGGCCGTTTTGCTCCAGATCGCCGGAGCCAATTCCTTCAAGACCGCGGCTTTCGAGAAGGCGGCCCAGACAATCCTGGACGAGAACCACGATGTGCAGGCGGCGCTGGAAGACAACGCCCTGACCGAGTTGCCCAGCATCGGCAAGGGCATCGCAGACAAAATCAAAGAATTCGCCAAGGAAGGGACCTTCGCCGAGCTGGAGGAGCTTCGCGAAAAATACCCGCCATCCTTGGTGACGATGACGACCGTTCCGGGATTTGGGGCGAAAAAGGCCAAGGCGGTTTTCGAGGAGCTGGGCATCGCCACCCTCGATGGGCTGGAGGCGGCGGCCAAAGCGGGCGAGCTGGATGGGCTGAAGGGCTTTGGTAAGAAGACCGTCGAGAACATCCTGAAGGGAATCGAGACGGTGAAGGCCGGTTCCGGGCGGTTCCGTCTGGACAAAGCCCGCGAAGCCGCCGAGCCGCTGCTGGACATGTTGAAGGGCCACCCCGCCGTGATCCGCGCCGAGGCGGCGGGTAGCCTGCGGCGCTGGAAAGAAACGGTGCACGACATCGATTTCGTCTGCGCTACCGGCAAACCCGAGGAAGTGATGAAAGCCTTCACCGGTTTCATGACCGTGGAGCGGGTCCTGGCGAAGGGCAAAACGAAGTCGAGCGTCGTGCTCTCCGATGGCATTCAGGCGGATTTGCGCTGTGTCACGGAGGTGCAGTACCCCTTCGCGCTGGCGCACTTTACCGGATCGAAAGAGCACAACATCCGCATGCGCCAACGCGCCAACGCCCGGGGGCTGGTGCTGAACGAGTACGGCCTCTTCCCCGAAGGCGAGGAGAAAACCGGCGAGAGCAAGCCCGCAGGGTCCGAAGCCGACCTGCACAAGCTCCTCGGCCTGAAGCAATGGGTCGCGCCGGAGCTGCGCGAGGACATGGGCGAGTGCGATGCGGCGGAGGCGGGAGAGTTGCCGGAACTGATCGAGGAGGGCGATATCCGAGGCCTGCTGCACATGCACACCCACTACAGCGACGGCCAGCCCCGGGTGCGCGATTACGCCGAATGGGCGGCGAAAAACGGCATCGCCTGGATGGGTCTGGCGGATCACAGCCAGTCGGCGGGCTACGCGGGGGGGCTCTCGCCGGACCGTGTCCGCGAGCAATGGGCGGAAATCGACGCCGTGAACGCCGAGTTCACCAAGCAGGGCATCCGGCTCCTGAAGGGCATCGAAAGCGACATCCGCAAGGATGGCTCGCTGGATTACGACGACGACTTGCTGGCGGGTTTCGACTTTGTTGTGGCGTCGGTCCATTCGGTTTTCAACCTGCCCGAGGCCGAGCAGACCGACCGCATCATCCGCGCGGTCCGGAGCCCGTTCACAACGGTGCTGGGCCACATGACAGGGCGGCTGCTGCTGCGGCGCGATGGCTACGACTTGGATCAGAAGGCGGTCATCGCGGCCTGCGCGGAGGAAGGCGTGGCCATCGAAATCAACGCCAACCCGATGCGGCTGGATATGGATTGGCGGCTGGTCAAGTACGCGCTGGAGAAAGGCGCCATGCTCTCGATCGGTCCCGACGCCCACAAGATTTCCGGCCTCGCGCACACCGCCTACGGCGTCCGGATGGCGCGCAAGGGCTGGGCCGTCAAGGACAAGGTGGTGAATTGCTGGGATGTGGAGACGTTCCTGGAATTCGCGGGGAAACGGCGCGCGAAAGCGGCGAAGTGAAGCCTTGCGCCTCGCCCGTCGGTCGGTCAGGAGTGGAAAACCTAGACCCATGCGAAACGAGGCTCCGGCGCCATGACCCCGATTGAAAATGCCCTGAAAATCCTGACCGACGGCGAGCCGCTGTCCGACGAATTGATTCGTTCCGTAGCCGCCCAGATTATGGATGGCGAGGCCATGAGCGAGCAGGTGGCGGCGTTCCTGACGGCGATGCGGATGGCCGGCGAAGGCGGCCGCGAAGTGGGCCTGTTTGTCGAGGTCATGCTGGAGCACGCGACGGCCTTTCCGGACATCGATCGCTCCGAGCCCATCGTGGACACCTGCGGCACCGGCGGCGATGGGTTGCACACGTTCAATGTCTCGACGGCGGCGGCGCTGATCGTGGCGGCCGCGGGCGTGCGCGTGGCCAAGCACGGCAATCGCTCCGCGTCGTCCAAATGCGGCAGCGCGGACGTGTTGGAAGAGTGCGGCGTGAACCTGGAAAAGGCCCCTGCGGACGCGGCCAGAGACCTGATGGAAAAGAACTTCTGCTTCCTCTTCGCGCGGGCCTACCACCCGGCGATGCGGCATGCGGGGCCTCCGCGGGCAGCCATCAAAATCCGGACGATGTTCAATTTGTGCGGCCCGTTGGCGAACCCTGTGCGGCCCACGCACCAGATCGTCGGCGTGCCCCGGCCCGAACTGATCGAGCCCGTGGCTCAGGCGCTGCAAAAGCTTGGCCGGCGGGGCGCCCTGGTGGTTTGCGGGGCCGATGGGATGGACGAGATTTCCATGACGCAGGTGACGCAGGGTCTGCACCTGGACGAGAGCGGCGAGCTCCACCGCTGGCACACGAGCCCCCACGACCTCGGTCTGCAAGCGGTTGAGATGGCGGCACTTGTGGGCGGCGACAAAGCGCAAAACGCGGGCATCATGCGCGACGTGCTCGGCGGGGGAGGGGGAGCCTACGCCGACGCGGCCTGCGTGAACGCCGCTGCGGCGCTCTGGATCGCTGGAAAGGCTCGGGACATCCGAGAGGGTTTGGTGCTGGCGCGGCGAGTGCAGGAGAGCGGGAAAGCGCTGGAACTGCTGAAATCCCTGGCGTGACCGGGCGGCGGGTCAGAACTCGCCGGTTTCGTTGAGCAGCCGGGTGATGGCGCGCCGGCGAGCGCGCTTCGCGAGGAACCGCCAGAGCAGGAATGTGGCGGCGGTCAGCGAAACGTATATGACAATGAAGCCCGAGATAACGAACACTTCGTTGCGGGAAAAGCGATCGAGCGCCCCGACGGGATAGGCGATGACAAAAAGGTTCGCTAAACCGTGGGCGATACAGAGCGGACAAAACAACACACCCCACATCGGCCTAAGCCCAGCGGATGTTCGAAGCCATAGAAAATTCAGAAACTTCCACATGCAAAGATAAAACCCGCCGGACAACGAAATCATCAGAAGAAACGCCCAGAAGATTTCGTAATCTCTGTAGGAACGAGTCGTCTCGAATATCATGGCCAGGGCGGTCATCACCATTTGCCCAGCAATGCTCCACAGAGGTACAATCGATCCACAGACAACGCCCCAGAAGGTGCTGGCCTGTTCGAGGTGTTTCCTGGTTATCGAGGTCAGAATGAGTTCCTGAATGACCGCCGGGGTTTCGAAGGGAAATCGAAAGACGATCATATTCCAGGGCATCAGAAAAGAGCCAGCAAGAAAGACTGCGAAAAAGGTCAGGATCATCATCGGCTCGACGAACATGTTGGCACCCATGTGGTGGCCATCGGCGATTTCGACGATCAGAAACGCGATGAATGCGACAGAGGCAAACAGCGGATAGATGATCGCCTGGCACACCAAGAAGAGCTTTGGAAAAATTCCCCGCCGATGCCACGGAGCCGTCCAGACCAGGAGGGGATTTCCAGTGCGGGCGAGAAGCCAGTCGTCGAGTCGTTCAAACATGGCTATTCCTCCCAGGCGCGTTTTCTCAAGTAGGTCGTGCTCGCATTCTGGCTGTGGTGAAACCAAACTTTGCAGATAAAAAACATGATTAAACAAGCAACAACGATTCCCGAAGTCTGCATGACAAAAAACGGTGGGTTCACCAAGCCAATAAATGTAAGCAATAGGCCAGAGAGTACCCCCGCCGCGATCAGGATAAGAATCAGGAAAGGGAGGAAGAATACGATCCAGGCCACCCGGCCGATTTCACTGCTGCGGAACCACAGAAAATTCATGGTCCAATTCGAAGAAAGCAGAATGGTTAGGTTTAAAGCGACTAGCCCAAGAAGACTAAACAGGTCCTCCACATCACCTGATGAAGAGAAAAACAATCCGATAAAGTAGAAAAAAACCAAAGGCAGATGAAGAATGAGTGAAATGGCGGGGATCAGACTCCCCATCGCCCTGCCCCAGAATGTCAATGCCTGGCGTAATTCCCTCTCAGTGACGGCGGTCAGCCTCAGTTCTCGCAGTTGTTCCGGAGACTCATAAGGAAAACGGAAAAAGCAAAAGTTCAAAGGCAGAGCAATCGATCCCCATAGGAAGTTCCCCAGGTAGGTCAGCATCAACGCTGTTCTGACAAATCCGTCTTCGGAATCGTTGAAATCGACGAGCAGCGCAGCGGCGCGGAGCGGGATGACGACGATCAGGAATCCGGCGAGGCATACTTGGGTGACGAAGAGTGCTCGCAGGAAAATGCTCCGACGGCGCCAGGGAGCAAGGCGCTCGATAAGTGGATTCGTGCGCACGGTCTGTGCGAGAGCTAACGGGAGTTGAAGCAGTGTCGGGAAAGCGCGGGCGAACGCGGCGGTTTTCTGCATTCGGGGGGGACCTCGCGCTCATTTACCCGTTGCGGGACCGCGCGCCGCGAGGTGAAAAATCCGCCCATGACGATTCTGGACCGCATTCTCAACCGCAAACGCGAAGAAATCCGGGCGCTGTTTGGCGACAGCAGCGACGAGCGCCATGCCGAGGGGCGTCTGCGCGAGCAGGCGGCCGACGCGGCGCCGGTGCCGAGCTTCACCGAGGCCTTGCGCGCCCCCGGCGCCCCCCATCTGATCGCCGAAGTCAAGAAGGCCTCGCCCAGCAAAGGCCTCATTCGGCCAGACTTCGATCCCGTGGCCATCGCCCGCGCCTATGCCCGAGGCGGCGCGGCCTGCCTTTCCGTGCTGACGGATCGGGACTTTTTTCAAGGCGACCTGGCTTATCTCAAGGCCATCCGCGAACAACTTTCCGCCGATGGTACGCCCAAGCCCCTCCTGCGGAAAGACTTCATTATCCATGAGTTACAAATCCTGGAAGCGAAAGCCTTTGGCGCCAGCGCGATCCTCCTGATCGCCGCCGCGCTCGATGGCGACCGGCTCGCCGCGCTTCATCGCGAGGCTGAATCCTGCGGGTTGGACGTCCTGGTCGAGGTCCACGACGACGCGGATCTCGACAAGGTGCTGGGCTGCGGCGCGAATTTGAAGCTTCTGGGCGTGAACAACCGGGATTTGCGGACGTTCGAGGTCGACCTTGCGGTGACGGAGCGTCTGGCCGCACGGATCCCTGACAGTGTTGTTTTTATCAGCGAGTCCGGCATCTTTACCCCCGACGATGTGGCGCGGGTGGCGGGCGCCGGGGCGAGCGCCGTCCTGGTGGGCGAGAGCCTGATGCGTCAGCCCGACCCGGGCGCGGCCGCGGCTGAGCTGATGCGCCCCCTATCCCGGACCGATTAGGGGCCTGCGAACGATGTTGTTTCATCCCATTTTGGGGCTGCTGCTAGCCTACTTCATCGGCGCCATCCCGACGGGTCTGCTGATCGGCAAGTGGTTCAGGGGTATCGACTTGCGCGATCACGGGTCGAAGAACATCGGCTTCACCAATGCCCTTCGCGTGATGGGTCCGAAGTTTGGAATCCCGGTCCTGATCATCGACCTGGGCAAGGCGCTGGGGGCGACGCTGGCGATTCCGGCGTTTTGCCCGGCGGACCTCCACCCGGCTTTCCCGGCGCTGGTGGGGGCCTGTGTGATCTTTGGAAATCTGGCGAATGTCTTTCTCAAATTCAAGGGTGGCAAGGGCGTAGCCACGGCGGCGGGGGTGTTCCTGGCATTGTCGCCGGTGGCGCTGGGGATTGCGCTGGCGGCTTTCCTGATCGTTCTCGCGGTATCGCGCTATGTGTCGCTCGGATCGATCTGCGCGGCCATCGCGCTCCCAGCGTCGATCGCTCTAACCCTTGGGTTTACGGCTACTTTTTGGGTGGCCGTGGTGATCGGCGGGGCGGTGATCGTGAAGCATCGCGGGAATATAGCCCGGCTTGTGTCGGGCGAGGAGAATAAAATCGGCGGCAAGAAGAAGGCAGCCGCTTCCGTGGAAGAGCCCGCCCCGTAGAGCGCCCACGGCGTAAGTCACAACGGGTCTATTGTTCAGTGGTAAAGCGAATTGACAGCATCGGCCCCGGGCACGAAGAATGCTCTATTGGTGGGTTCTGGGGGCGGCAGAGCCATTTGTCGTTGCCCGGGTGTCCTCACCCCCGTTAGATGACGGTGAACTTTTTCGTGGGAGACCACCATGCGTTTGCGCTGTTCCTTTTGCGGCCGCGATCAACATCAGGTCCGCACCCTCTTCAAAGGTCTGACGACCAAAGAGGGCATGGGCAGCGTGTACATTTGCGACGAATGCGTGACGACCTGCAACGAGCGACTCAGCCGCGACGAGTCCAACCGCACGGAACCCAACGAACCGCAGTCCCTCAAGAATCTGCCTTCACCCCAGGAAATCTACGGCAACCTCGATTCCTACGTCATCAGCCAGGAACGCTGCAAGCGCGTGCTCTCGGTCGCGGTCTACAACCATTATAAGCGTCTACTGTCGCACGCCGAGCGCGACCCCGACGATGACGTCGAGTTGCAGAAGTCCAACATCCTGCTGATCGGCCCCACCGGTTGCGGCAAGACGCTGCTGGCCCAGACGTTGGCGCGGACGCTCGATGTGCCCTTCGCCATCGCCGACGCGACGACGCTGACCCAGGCGGGCTATGTGGGCGAGGACGTGGAGAACATTCTGCTGCGGCTGCTCCAGAATGCCGACGGCGATGTCGAGCGCGCCCAGAAGGGCATCATCTACATCGACGAAATCGACAAAGTCCATCGCACCACGCAAAACGTCTCGATCACGCGAGACGTTTCCGGCGAGGGCGTGCAGCAGGCGCTGCTGAAAATCCTGGAAGGCACCGTGGCGAACATCCCGCCCACCGGCGGGCGCAAACACCCGCACCAGGAATACATCCGCCTGGACACGACGAACATCCTGTTCATCGCGGGCGGGGCGTTCAACGGCTTGACCGACATCATTCGCCGCCGCACCGAGCAGCGCACCATGGGCTTTGGCGCCGACATCCGGTCGGCTAAGGACGTCGATCTGGGCCAGACGCTGGCCCAGGTGACGTACCACGATTTGATTCAGTTCGGACTCATTCCCGAATTCGTCGGACGCTTCCCGGTGGCGGCGACGCTGACCGAACTGGGCGAGGAAGAGCTGGTGCGAATCCTGACGGAGCCGAAGAATGCGTTGATCCGCCAGTATCAAAAACTCTTCGAGATGGACGGCGTGGATTTGTCGTTCGAGGACGAAGCCATCCGCGAAATCGCCCGCCAAGCCATCGACATGAAGACCGGCGCGCGCAGCCTGCGCGCGATCATGGAGAGCATGATGCTGGAAATCATGTTCGATCTGCCGACGCGCTCCGACGACTTTTCGGAAGTGCGGATCACCGCGGCGACCGTCCTGGGGAACGACGACCCGGTGTACGTGCGGCGCGAGAAGAAGCAGCCGGCGTAGGGAGTAAGAGTGACCTTGGATCACTTTGATTCCCTTAGCCGCTCAACCCTTCACTGATCCTTCGAAGTCCGTCAGGACAATTCCGAGTGAAAGCGTGGCAGGTCATGGCCAAGGATGGCCATGTTACCGCGCCGCCGCCGCCAACTGCTGCACTTTCTTCTCCGCCTTCTTGCGCTCTTCCGCGTTCAGGATGGCTTTGCGGACGCGGATGGAGTCGGGGGTGATTTCCACCAACTCGTCGTCGGCGATCCACTCCAGAGCGCCGTCCAGGCTGAGCGTGCGCGGCACGTCGAGTCCCGTGTCGAGTTCCTTGTTGGCCGAGCGATGGTTGGTCAACTGCTTCCGTTTGCAGGGGTTACAAGTCAAGTCGTCGGGGCGGCTGTGCTCGCCGATGACCTGGCCGAGGTACACCTTGTCCATCGGCTTGACGAAGAGCGAACCGCGGGTTTGCAGGTTTTCGAGGCTGTAAGAGGTGGCCGCGCCGGTTTCCATGGAGATCATGCTGCCGCGCGAGCGCGAAATGACCTCGCCGCGCCAGGGGCCGTAGCCCACAAAGCGGCTCGTCAGGATGCCCAGGCCGCGCGTATCGGTCAGGAATTCCGTGCGATATCCAATCAGGCCACGGGTCGGAATGTCGAATTCCAGGCGCACCACGCCGGTGCCGGTGGGCTCCATGTGGATCAGCTCGCCCTTGCGCAGCGACAGCTTGCTGATGACGGCGCCCTGGTAATCTTCCGGGACTTCGACGATGGCTTTTTCCATCGGCTCCATCAGGGTGCCGTTTTCTTCGCGGGTGATAACTTCGGGGCGGGACACGCAAAGTTCCATGCCTTCGCGGCGCATTTCCTCGATCAGAATGCCGAGGTGCAGTTCGCCACGGCCGCTGACCTTGACGCCGTCGGCGCGGCCGATGTCTTCGACGCGCAGACCCACGTTGGTGCGCAGTTCACGGTCGAGGCGCTGCTTGACTTGGCGCAGCGTGACCGCATTGCCTTCCTCGCCCGAGAAAGGGCCGCTGTTGACGAGGAAGAACATGCTGACGGTGGGTTCTTCGATTTCCAGGGGCTGCATTTCCGGGTCCTCGTAGGAGGGGGCGGAAATGGTGTCGCCAAGGCTGATTTCGTCGGGGCCGGCGAAGGAGACGATGTCGCCCGCGTTGGCCACCTCGACTTCCTCGCGCTCAAGGCCCTGGGTGACCCAAAGCTTGGTGATGCGCGAGGTGGAGCGGCCCGTCACGGACCAGGAAGTCTTATCGTAATTGTCCCATTTCGCCGAGGTCTGCACGATCGGATCGCCGATCTTCAACCGGCCCGACAGGATCCGCCCGGCGCCGATGCGGCCGACGTAGTCGCTCCAGTCCAGGGTTGTGACCTGCATGCGGAAGGGGGCGTCGTCCTCGACGGCCGGGGGCGGGACCTTCTCGACGATGGTTTCGAAGAGCGCTTCCATGCCCTCGTGCTTGTCCTTCTCGAGGTCGCGCACGAGCCAGCCGTTCAGACCCGAACCGTAGAGCACGGGGAAATCGCACTGCTCGTCGTTGGCGCCGAGTTCGATGAAGAGATCGAAGGTCTTGTTGAGGGCGCCCGGGGGGTTGGCCTGCGGACGGTCGACCTTGTTGACGACGACGATCGGGTGCAGCCCGCGCCGCAATGCCCGCATCAGCACATAGCGGGTCTGGGGCATGGGGCCTTCGTTGGCGTCGACAAGAAGCAGAACGCTATCGACGACGGAGAGGACGCGCTCGACTTCGCCGCTGAAGTCGGCGTGGCCCGGCGTATCGACGATATTGATGCGGTAGTCCTTCCATTCGATGGCGCAGTTCTTGGAGCGGATGGTGATGCCACGCTCGCGCTCGAGATCGTTGCTGTCCATCACGCGTTCGGCAACCTGCTGGTTGTCGCGCCAGAGGTGGGCCGAGCGGAAAATCGAATCGATCAGTGTGGTTTTGCCGTGATCGATGTGAGCGATGATGGCGAGGTTGCGGATTTTGTCCGGGGTAAACAGGGTCATGAAAAGCGGCCCTCGAGGAATGGCAATGGACTCCGCATCGCGGACGCGGAGGGATGGCAGGGTCCTCGACTTCAGTCCGCTCGTCAAAGGCCGCTATGTCGCGGGGGCGCGCCATGTGGGAGAGCGCTTTATCATTCTTGGCCGCCGGACGCGAACGGCCACCGGGTCACGATGCGGGACGATTTCCGTCCGGGCCGGCCTTCGCGAATTCCCGGTGAGGAAGGGGTTGACCATCGCAGCTTCCCCTTGATCGGGTAGAGAGACCGGGATTTTTTTTGTCCATTGCGTGAATAAGCGGGAACGCGGCTTCGTATTGTCCTTCGTACACCAAGCGAGGAGTTCAAACTATGGCTCCCAATCCAGAATCGTCATTTCCGTTCAAGCCGACACCGGCGGACGGACCCTATCGCTTTGCCGATCCGGAGGTGGAGGAGTCGAGCGAGGTGGATGAGGATCTTCCACCGCCGCCGCCGGATTCTCCGCCGCTGGATTCCACGTCCCACTTCAAGCGCCATACGCCTTTGCCGCCGCCGCCGATTTCACGGCCCGCGATTCCCAAGCCGAGCTTCACGCCGCCCCCGGTGTCGAGCGGGCTGTCGCCCAAGCCGGTGCCAATTCCTCCCGCTCCGGTGGGTCAAGCCTCTTCGGCGCCTCCTTCACCGCCGCCGCCTCGGCCGGCGCATGTCTCCGCGTCCTCCGGATCACCGCCTCCTCCGGCGATGGCTCCGGGGATGCCGCCCCCCGTTCCCGGCGTGTCACCGGCGGGGCAGCCCGCGGCTGTCGATGCGGGCACGCCGCAGGCCATGGGGGCTCCGGTCGAGGAACCCGTTCCGGCATGGCAGACCCAGTACATCGTGGGTGGCAAGAGCCTCCAGGGTCACGGCGCCCCCCATGTCGATGGGGAGCATCCTCATGGCCGGGGGTCTTCCGCTTCGGGTGGCGTGGCCAGCTTTGGGGCGCAACCGGCCCGGCCCGATTACAACCCGCCTGGCGGTGCTGCGCAGAGGCCCGCCAATATGGATGACGCGATCAACGCGGCGCTGGAGAATGTCAAGGTACAGAACACGATCACGCCGTTGTCGATTATCGGGACGATCGCCGCCACCATCGGCGGTCTCGTGCTCCAGGTAGCTTTCGCGATGGTCATGGGGATGGGCATTCCTTTCGGGATGATCCTGCACGGCTGGTTTATCGGATGGACGTCGTCCTATTTGGGCGGCCGTGGGCGGCTGAATGGACTTTTCTGTATCGGAACGGTCGTCGTTGCGATGCTGACACTGAACGCGATGCTTGGTATCGTGATGCTGGGTCCTGTGTTGAACAAGCCCGACTCGGCGGCCCAGTGGGAGAAAATCGCCGAGTGCTCGGAGGCCGGTAAGTGGCAACCGACGCGGTTCGCCGTGGATTACTTCGGTATCGCGGGGCCCAGGGACACGGCCATCTTCATGGTGCAGTGGGATTTCACGGACGCTCCGAGTTGGGAGTACGTGTCCGAGGAGGAAATCCTTGAATTCCGCGAGGACTATCACCCGCTTTTTGTCCTAATTCGTGTTCAGCAAATGAGCTTTGAGGACATCGACAAGATGATCGCGAACACGAAGTCGTGGCCTTTCATTTCGCCCTTCACGGCGCTGCGCTATTCGATGGACCTGTTTCAGATTCTCTATCTGTTCGTCGTTTGCGCCATCGCCTATTTCATCGCCGGTCGGCGAGACGGGGATGTTTGAACGCGAACCCAGCGGGAGGGCACGGCGTCAGATCCGCTTCCGCTGCATTTCCAACTGGCGCATCACCTGACTGGCGATCTGAGAATAATCCGTGCCACGGTCGTGTTCCGGAGCATGCTCCGGCTCCTCCTCGCCCATCGCGGCGAGTTTGTCGAGGTCGAGCGTCGCGGGTTGGCGGGGCAGGAGTTCGTCGGCCATGCGGCGCAGCAGCTTCACCAAATCCATCATCTCGAAGTCGTGGATGTCCTGGGTCAGGGAAGGAATCAGGAAGAATTCTGTGGCTTCGCGGACGCTATAGCTGCCGCGGCGTACCATCTTGGCGACGACGAGAAGGGTGCGGGCGCTGGGCGGGCCGCCGAGCAGGCGCAGCAGTTCGATGGCGCGGTCGTGGAGCCGGGGCAGGTCGTCGTGGATTTCGTAACCCTGGGCTTTGCGAATGACGTTGGCGAATTTGACGAGGCCACGGGCGATCTCCCGGCCGCTCTTGATGCTTTCGAGGCCGCCCAGGTCGGGTGAGCAAAGCACGTCTTCCTCGATTTTGGGCGGGGGATAATTCATACGGATGGCGGTGAGACGGCTGCGAAGGGCCTCGTCGAGCCGCAAGGTTCGCGAGGGGTTGTAGGAGAAGACGAGGCGCAGATTGCCTCTCGTTTCCATTTCCTCGCCGGTGGGCAGTGAAAGCGTCCCGCGCGAGTCGAGCAGCGAGTAGAGCGTGGAAGCGAGTTCCGGCGGCAGTTTGATGACTTCGTCGAGGTAGAATCCGTTCTTCAACCCGGCGTAGGCGGCGCGGACGGCGAGGGACAGACGGCCATCGCGCCAGGTGGCCAGTTCTCCGCCTTCGCCCGCTTCGCCCATACGGCCCATCAGTTCGTGGTTCTGGGTGGCGGCGGTGGCCAGGAAGGTCTGGAGCGGGAAACCGAGGCGCCAGAAGACCGAGCGGATCAGGGTGGTCTTGCCGATACCGGGAGGCCCTGTCAGCACGACCGGAATGCCTTCGCCGATCAGATCGACCAGCATCCGCTCTTCTTCGCCGCAGGGAATATAGTGGGGCGGATTGTCACCGGGTGAGTAGCGTTCTTCCACCTGCTTGATGGCGGCGGGCCCGGCGAGCACCCAGACGGGGGACCGGGGGAGTTTCGTCCAGGTCTGCTCCCGCTGGGTCTGGTAAGCGGTCGAGGTGCCGTCTTGTGTCGGAAAGCGGGTTTGCGAGCCCATCGAGTCTGATCCTCACTTGGTCGGTCCAGTGTAGGCCACCGGTTTGAAATTTGACACTGAAGAGATTAAGCGGACTCGTCAACGGAAAGCATGGGACAAGGTTCCTCTGCCAGCAGGCCGCGCTCGCCCAGGAAATCTTCGACGTGGCGCAGGCATTCGTGGAAGGGCCGGTTGGTTGGGTGGAAGCCGTAGTTGTGGAAGGCGTGGCCGGAATGGGGATAGCTGATGAGCTGGCAGTCGTTGCCCGCGGCGCTGGAGTCTTCGGTGAAGCGCCGGGACTGGATATGGGGCACGACGCGATCGTCTTCGCCATGAATGATCAGGGCGGGCGGCAGGCCGGGCCGTAGATAGGAGTGGGGAGAAAGCTGGCGCGCGACAGGGTCGTAGGCGCTCCAGATGACGCGGGAAACGGGGCCGAAGAGTTCGCGGGTGAAGGTGGCTTTCCAGGCCTGGCTGCGCAAATCCAGCACCGGATTGTACAGGATCATGGCGGCCGGTGGCGCGCAGTCCCGCGCTTCGGCTTCGTTGGGGGCTTGTTCTTCGGGAATGACGCTGGCGCAGGCGGCCAGGTGTCCGCCGGCCGAGCCTCCCGCCACGATGACGCGTGTGGGATCGACGCCGAGGTTCGCGGCGTTCTCGCGCAGCCACCGGATCGCCGACCGGCTGTCTCGCACCCCAGCGAAGGGCGTGGCACGGTCTCGTCCCCACAGGCGGTATTCGGGGCAGGCGGTGACCATTCCAAGCTGGGCGAAGTGGAAGGCCTGAGGGAAGAACTGGGAAGGTGTGCCGACGACCCAGGAGCCGCCATGGAGGTAAACGATGGCTGGCCGGCGGTCGGAGGCTTTCCAGCGGGGAGGCAGGAACACATGAATCAGCAGAGTCCGGCCGCGTGTTTTCTTGAAGGGCAGGGTGCGGGACGGTGGAAAGGCGAGCCAGCCGAAGGAGTCCGCGTATTGGGGGAAACGCGCCCGGGGAGACCGGCCGCGGGTCTCGTCCGGGATGACTTGTGTCGCTGCGTAACCCATGACTTTTCAATGTCCCATGCGGATTCGATGAGGAGCGGGCGCGAGGCGTGAAAACGCTTCGCGTAATCCAACCCACAGGTCTATAGCAAACGGCGGACAGGCAATCAAGGGAGCTTGCGGATTTTTTTTGAAACCTTTCGCGAATCCGATTGTCCACAGTGGACGGGAAATGGTTTCCTATCATCTACGAAACCGGCTCTTGCTTTCGTACTAACTCAGAGACTGGAACTAAGGCTCAGATGACTCGTTGGTCCGCGGCTCTATGGGGAGCGCTTCTTTCTCTCACCTTCTCTCAGGGCGTTCTGATGGCGATGCCCGATGGAGGCGGTTACAGCCCGCCCGCCACGAAGGCGGCACCGCTGTCGAAATCCCAGTTGGACGGCTTGGCGAGGGACTTTGCGAAGACCCGCCTGGCGCAGCGGGCGCAATCCTCCCCGGCGAAGGCTCCCTCGGTCTTCGCCGCCCGGCCCAACGGTCAGAATTTCGCCTCCTTGCCCATCACCACGGACCTGGGCGGACGACGGACGGTTTCCGATCCGAAGCGCGGCGTGGTCTTTGTCGAGGCTGGTGGCTCGAACAGGTCTCTGGCGGCGGCCAAGTCGGGCGAGAAGCTGTCCAGCGCCGCCGTCCGATTCCTGGAAGACAATCCCGCTCTCTTCCGACTCGCCGCCCCCGCGAAAGAACTGGTCGAGGTACGCGAACAGTTCGACGATCTGGGCATGACGCATATCGTTTTCCAGCAGACCCGCCACGGCCTGCCCTTCTGGGGCCGTGAACTGCGGGCGCATTTCGACAAGTCCGGCCAGTTGCAAAGCGTGAACGGCTTTGTGGTGCCTTCGCCCTCGGAGAAAGAAGGGCCGGAAACGCCGGTCTTGAGCGAAGCGGAGGCGATCGAGGCGCTGGAAGCGCGGCTCGAGCGCGACGGTGCGGACTTCTTCCTGACCGATCACGCGGCGGATCTGCTCGGATACACGGGTCCCGTGGCGCGGCTCCAGTATTGGCAGCACAGCGCCGGAGCCCCGGTGGAATTGGTCTATGTGGTGGAAACCCGGCCCAACATGATCGATTGGTATCGGGGATTCATTCGCGCCAGCGACGGCAAGGTGCTCGAGTACTACAACGCCACGGCCAGTGGCGGCGCCGGAACGGTGCAAGGGCAAAACCTCCTCGGCGAGACCGTGACCCTGCAGATCTTCGAGGACAACGGGACGCAATTCTTGGTCGATACATCCCGGCCGATGTTCCCTGGAAACCTGACGCCGCAGCAGATCTTGAACGAAGGCACCGGCACGATCACGACGCTGGACCTGCGCGGGAAGGACCTGACGCAGGACGCGCAGATTTTCCACGTCACGGCTCAGAACGGTAACTTCGACCGCACGGGGATCTCCGCGCACGATTACGGGGCGCGGGCTTTCGAGTACTTCCGCCAGACGCACAACCGCAACTCCCTCAATGGCACTGGCGGGGCGGTCTTCTCGATCATCCATGTCACGCAAAACGGCCAGCCGATGGACAATGCGTTCTGGAACGGCGCGGCGATGTTCTACGGGGATGGAAACCGCGCCTTCGAGCCGCTGGCGCGTTCGCTCGACGTGGCGGTGCATGAAATGTCCCACGGCGTGATCCAGTTCACGGCGAATCTCGAATACCGGTTCCAGTCCGGCGCGCTGAACGAGTCCTTCGCCGATGTCTTCGGTGTCATCGTGGACGAGGACGATTTCCGCCTGGGCGAGGATGTAGTCAAGTTGTCGGCTTTCCCGAGCGGCGCCCTGCGCGACATCGAAAACCCGAATCAGGGCGGCACCGGCCTCAATTCGCCCGGCTGGCAGCCCAAGGACATGAGCCAGTTCCTGGACCTGACCATCGATCAGGACAACGGCGGCGTGCACATCAACTCCGGTATTCCCAACCATGTGGCTTACAAGGTCATGGTGGCTCTCGGCCGGCAGAAGACCGGTGCGATCTGGTACCGGGCGTTGGCCACCTATTTGGGCAAGAACTCGAATTTCGTGGAATGCCGCGCGGCCTGCGAGCGCGCCGCCCGCGACCTCTTCGGCGATGGTTCGCCGGAAGTGCAGGCGGTCTCCAAGGCCTTTGGAGACGTCGGCATCGGCGGCGGCACCGGCGGCGGCGGCAATCCCACACCCACCCCCACGCCGACGCCCGAACCGGCTCCGGTTCCGGCGGGGGACCAATTGTGGATGTTCACGCAAATCAGCGATGGGTTCCCTTTCATCGGCCGGCTCGATGACGCGGAAGGCTCGATCTTCGGCTTCGGGGAACGACCGGTCAATTTTGAGAGCGGCAGGCCTATCGCGGTCAGTCCCTTTGGCGACGAGATGTTCATCGTCGGCGCCGATGGCTCGCTCTACGGTTATGTCATCGATGCGTCTCCCCGAGTTCTCGACGCCGTTCAGATCAGTCCCTCCGGGTGGAATTCGGTTTCCATCTCGCCGACGGGCCGGCGCGTCTCGCTGACTCGCTCCGGAGGCAGCAACGAGATGGTGGTGCTGGACTTGGTGGACCAACAGACCTCTGTCATCCCTCTGTTGCACCCCACGACGTCGCAGGACGGCCAACTGCTCGACATCGTGCAGCAGGCGGACACGATGGCGTGGCTCGACGATCAGTTCGTGGCCTTCGATGCCTTCAAAGTACTTCCCGGGCCGAACGGAACCAACCAGAATTTCTGGGACATCACCATCCTGGATGTGGAAACAGGCCGATTCTTCCCGCTCCTGCCGCCGCAAGAGCAGGGGATCTTGATTGGCAATCCTACTTTGTCAACACGTGACAATCGGATTATGATCTTTGATGTGCTGAACACGCCGATTCAGGACAGTGGCATCTTTGGCATCGACTTCAGCAGCGGCCGAGTTGTGGGTTTGCTGACGGGTTTGGCGGGAATTCTCAGCAAGCCCGACTACTCGAGCGACGACTCGGTGATTCTTTTCAGCGGACCCGATTCCCAGTCGAATTCCGGGACCTCGGTGTATTGGATGGATATGAACGACCGGCTGACGCCAGCCGGGTCCGACCGGATTTTCCTCGTCATTCCGGATTTCGAATACGGCCTGTGGTGGACTTTCGGCCGGGTCATTCCGCAGCTCGAGGGCGTGGTGAATTACCTGAACGGTTCGCCCGCCACCGGCATCATGGACGTCAATTCGGACTCGGTCGAGGACAGCGGCGACGTGATCGAAGTCCTGCGGATGCAATAAGGGCTTTCGCCGGGCACCGAAGGGGCCGCTTAGTGTGAACCCCGGCGCCTCCCTGGTTGTCCCCTAGAAGACGCAATCCCCCCATGCTACGCAGGAAAAAACCAATGATGACTGAAACTTTGAAAAGCCTTTCGTTCGCCGCGCTGATGGCGGCACTCCTGATGGGAGGCGCGGCCTGCAAGAACGGCAAGGGCAAGTCGGCGGACGAAGCGGCCACACCGGCGGAACCGACGCCCGTGGAAACCGCGCCGCAAACCCCCGCCACTCAACCCGCTCCCGACGAAAGCAGCGCGCCCGTGGAAGCATCCAAATCGGAACTGAGCCCGGAAAGCCAGCAGGCCTACGAGACTCTTGCCAAAGCTGAGGTTTTCGCGACCACGGTTTCCTTTGGCATCGGCCAGCAGACCCCGCAAGAAATCATCGCCTTTCAAACGCTGCTGCGCGACGCGGACGCGAAGGCGCAGGTGTTTCAGCGGCTCTACCAGGAAGAAAATCCCGTCGCCAAGCTTTATGCCTTGTCTGGCCTGTACTGGACCGACATGGAAGCGTTCGACGAGAAAACCGCTGAATTGGGGGACGTTTCCGCCAAGGTGCAGATCATGAACGGCGCGGTGCGGCGCAGCACGACGGTGAACCGGGTGGTGAAGTCGAACTCGGCCAACGCTGTGCGGCTGTCCGGTCCGGAGCAAAGCATCGGCGAATGGGTCAAAGCCAATCCGGACATTGTGGGCGACCCGATGAACCCGAACTACGTCCTGGACATCGCGGGCGGCGGGTATCCGCGGTTTTTGCGGGACGCGGCGAGCTACTGAGGAATCGAGAGGCGAAGGGCTCCAACCCGAGCGGAGCCGCCTAGAGAACCGAAAACCCGCTAGACTTTGCCGGGGCGCAAAGTAACGAGGACGCTTTCGAGGCCGCCGGTGGACGAGGCTTCGACCAGACCGGTGTAGTCGAGGCCTTGATTGAGCGCATGGAAAGCGCCCTGGCCGCCTTCCGTGCGCCAGGGTTGAATGCGCGCCATGATTTTCAGCCGGTTGATCATTTTGCGGATGAGTTCGGCGTCCTCGATCACGACGTTCTGGCGTTTGCCGCCGGGTCCGTATTCGCCGATGAGGGCTTCGTCGCCTTCGACGCCGAGCCACAGGGCGGCGCGTTTTTGGGCGATGGCTTGGGCGAGTTTGTCGTTCACATTCTTGATGAGGTTGATGCCCTCGTCATCCGCCAGGTTGTAGGTCGGGGGCGCTTGATTCGGTTTGCGATAGCCGGTGCTGTCGGCGGGCAGAGCGAGGGATTCGGGGGCTTTGACGCCTTCGGCCGCCTGTTTCTTGACTGCTTCGCGGCTGGCGTATTCCTCGCGATATTCCTCGGCGGTGGGGTCGCTGGGAAGGATCAGTTCGTTGTCGAGGCCGCCGCTGGGCGGTTCATCGTCGAGCATCAGTTCATCGTCGCTGCCGAGGATGTCGGCGCGCACCATGGCTTGGGGGGTGTCGGAGTCGAAGTCCATCTCGTCCATCATGGTGTCGGTGATGCCGGGGGCGATTTTGTCTTCCTTCGGGGTGGCGGGCCGATTCATCAGCTCTTCTTCCTCGGTGGTGGGCCGGGGAATGGCGGGCTCTCGTGAGAGGTTGGGAGCCTTCAACTTCATGGTCGGCTTGCTGCCTTCGTCGTCCAAGTCGGTCTCGAACTCGATTTCCATGACGTCCGCGTCGTCGAAATGGGTGATGGGTTTGTCATCGTCGGGGGAAGACATGGGAACGACGACGGGGGAATTGTCCTGGGCGGAAGACTGGGCGCGGATTTTGGACTGGATGACGGCGTTCTGGCGGGCGCGTAGGAGTTGCAGGGGCTCGACCAGCGGCGTGGCGCGAACGGAGTCCATCAGGTCCATTCCGCCTTCGACGGCGACGCGGACACGGCGTGCTTGATCTTCCGTCAGGACGCCGCTCTCGAGGAGGGCTTGGAGAACGTCGAGATCGGAAGGTGAAGGATTTTCAGCCGGCGGCATAGAAGTCGATCCTGTCGCGGGGGTGGGTGGAAGGGGCGGCGGTTCGGTGTGAAGGGAACGCCTTTTTCCAGCCTCTAAGGAAAAAGAAGAGTCGAGAGGACGCCGCAGCGCAAGGCGGCTTTTTATCTTAGGGCGAGACGGGAAGGCGGGTTGGCTCTTCTTCGCCAAAGAGGATGACGCCGTCCTCCTTGTATCGCTTAAGGACGAAGTGTGTCCGGGTGGAGCGGACGCCTTCGATGGTGGCGAGTCGTTCGCTGACGAACGATGCCACGGTTTGGAGCGAGCGGCCCTTGACCGTCACCAACAAATCGTAGGAGCCGCTCATGAGGGCGCAGGACAGGACCTCCGGGAATCGGGCGATGCGCTCGGCGATGCGGTCGAAGCCTCGGTCGCGCTCGGGCACGAGACCCACCTCGACGACACTGACGACGTGGTCGTCGGGATGGACATCGTCGCTGGTGATGATGCGGTAGCCGCGGATTTTGCCGGCGGTTTCGGCTTCCGCGAGGACGCGGTCCACTTCGGCGGCGTCTTCGCCGAGGCGCTCGGCGATCTGGCCGCTGGTGAGGCGGGCGTTTTCCTGGAGAATGGAGAGGATTCGTGAGAGCATAATGACTCGCTCTGGTCCTTACTGTGTCAAAGGGAAATCGTTTCTGGCGGCAGTGAGCCCATCCACGCTCTGCGGCGCAAGGGAAGTGCCGGTTCATCCGCGACTTGACGACAAAGCGGAGGGCCCAGCAATGTCGGGCATGATGATTCGACGCGTTTGCTTCCTCCGGTTCTTCGCCGTTTGTCCGCTGTCGGCGGTTGTTTGCATTGCCCCGTTCGCCGGGACCGAGTCAGTCGGCAAGAACGCCTGCGGGCTGCGGAAGGTATGAATCCACCGCCCCTGCGTGTCCTGCGCGTGATTTACGATCTGCAAACGGGTGGCGTGCAACGCATGATGCTGCGGATGGTTCCGCTGTTGAGGGACGCGGGCGTCGCGGTCGAGGTCGCGTGTCTGAAGGAAGAGGGAGATATGGCCTCTGCCTTTCGCGACGCCGGTGCGACGGTGCATATGGTGCCGTTCCGCTCGCGGCTCGATCCGGTGGGGCTGTGGCGGCTGCGGAAACTGGTCCAGGCGGGACGGTTCGACATCGTTCATTCGCACATGCACGCGGCCAACTGCGCGGTGAACGGGGCATTCGTGGCGTGCAAAGGCGGGCTGCGGATCGTGAACGGTTATCACAGCCAGACTCCCTTCAGCGGCCCGGGCCAGGAGCGAAGCGCCCGGCTGCTGAGCCGCGCCGCCGACGCGCTGGTGGCGGTCAGCGAGTCGGTCCGCGAACCGCTGCTCGCCGCCGGACTGCCGGCGGGCAAGATCGCCCTGATCCACAACGGGGTGGAAGTCCCCTCCGAGGCCGCCCCTCCGCGAGACCGGCCAGGGGGCGAGGCGGAACCGCTGCGATTGCTGTGGGCGGGACGTTTTGTGACGGCCAAGCGGGCCGATTTGGCCCTGCGGATCGTGTCGGCGGCTCAGAGGGCCGGGGTACCGGTACGGCTGGATCTGGCGGGCGACGGCCCGAAAATGGGCAAGATGCAGCGCCTCGTGGCGGAACTCGCCATCGAGGACGCGGTCACGTTCCACGGCTGGCAGACGGACATCCGTCCCCTGATCCGAGCGGCGGATTTCTATCTGTCGAGCAGCGAGCGCGAGGGGTTCCCGAACACGCTGCTGGAAGTGTGCGCCCAAGGGCGCGGCTCTTTGGTGTGCGACATCCCGCCGAACCGCGAGGTCTTTGGCGGCGAGGGCAACGGGGGCTATGTCCTGCCGGATGACGTGGAGGCGTGGGTTCCGGTGCTGCGGGGCTTGCAGGCGGCGCCGGAGAAAATCGCCGAAGCCGGCCGCGCCGCTTTCGCTCGCGCCCGGCTCTTCTCCGTGGAAGAGAGTGTGCGCAAGACCGTGGAACTTTATGGCCGAGGATGATCGATGACCGCCGTTGCCCTTAGACTCTTGGAGAATCTCGACCCGCAGGTGCTGCTCAAGCGCGAGGACCTGACTTTTCCGCCGGTGTCCAAGCTGTGGTACGCCGACAAGCCCAAGGGGCCGCTGTTTGGCGTGGCGGCGGGGGACGGTCAAGCCCCCGTCGGGGCGATCGTGGCGGAACTCCACCCCGAGCAACCAGTGGCGCAGGTTATCACGTGGCGCGTACTACCCGCCCACCGCAAGCAAGGCATTGGCTTTCAGTTAATGAGCGGTCTGCTGATGAAGCTGAAGGAGAAAGGCCTGCGGGGCGTAACGCTGCAATACCGGACCGATTGGCCCAATCGCGAGGCCATCGAACGCATCCTTTCGAAGACAGGGTTTGCGCAGCCGGAGACGCTTCATATTCAGGCGCGGGGCGAACCGGCGAACCTGCCGTGGCTGGAGGAGGTTTCCCTGCCGGAGGGTTTCGAGGCCTTTCCGTGGGGGCGTCTGACGCTGGAGGAACGGCGGCGGATCCAGGCCGGCCGCGGCGCGGAGGACGGCCATCCGGCCGCGCTCGATCCCTTCGCTTTCGACGACCGTTTTGTGCCTGAACTTAGCTTCGGCCTGCGCAAGGGCGGGGATGTGGTCGGCTGGACGATCGCGTTCCAGACGGCGGAAGACACCGTCGAGCACTGCTGCCTGCATGTGGATAAGCGCTATCAAGGCACCGGTCTTGGCCTGCAGTTGGTGTGCGTGGCGCTGAAAAAGCAGGCCGGAGGCGAACCGGCGCATTTGAAGAAGACGATCTTTCGCGTGATGGCGAACAACCAGCCCATGCTGCAATTGGCGCGAAAACGGTTTGTGCCTTTCGCCGAGGTGGCGACGGAAACGATGATCGCCCGCAAGTTCTTGAACCGCTGAGGTTCAGCGATGGCTTGACGGCCCGCCGCTGGCTCCGGCACACCACTATGCCACACATTTTCGACGCACAGGATACGCGCCCATGACGGAAACTTCGACCCCGACCCAGACGGAGACACCGGCCAATGCGAGCGGCCGTCCCCTTCTGAGCATCGAAAACCTTCAGGTTTCCTTCAAGACGCCGGACCGCGACGAGGTGGAGGCGGTCAAGGAGATCTCGATCCGCCTGGCCGCCGGTCAGACCCTTGGCGTGGTGGGCGAGTCGGGCTCGGGCAAGTCGGTGACGGCGATGAGCATCCTGCGGCTGATCCCGACGCCGCCGGGAGTTTTCAAGGGCGGAGCCATCTACTTCAATGGCGACAATCTGCTGGAGGTTTCCGAGAGGAAACTGCGCGGCATTCGCGGCCGTGACGTTTCCATGATTTTCCAGGAACCGATGACGTCGCTCAACCCCGTCTTCACCGTCGGGGATCAAGTCGCCGAGGCCATCATCATCCATCAGAACGTTTCGAAGCAGGAGGCCAAGAAACGCGTCATCACCCTCTTCGACGAGGTCGGCATTCCCGACCCCGAGCGCCGCTTCGGCTCCTATCCGCACCAGATGTCGGGTGGTCAGAAGCAGCGCGTGATGATCGCGATGGCGTTGGCTTGCGACCCCAAGCTGCTGATCGCGGACGAGCCGACGACGGCGTTGGACGTGACGATTCAGAAGCAGATTCTGGAACTGATGCTGAAATTGCGCGACGACCGCGGCATGGCCATCATGTTTATCAGCCATGACCTGGGTGTGATCGCGGAAATCAGCGACTACGTAGCGGTCATGTTCCGCGGCGAACTGGTGGAATTCGGCCCGGTGCATGAAATCCTCACCCGGCCCCAGCACCCCTACACCCAGGGCCTGCTGGCGTGCCGGCCGCCACTCGACGTCAAGGTCGATCGCTTGCGCACGGTGGCGGATTTCCTCGAGGGGGGCGAGGAACTCGACGCGCGGGGTCTGGCGAAGAGCTGCCACGTTTACAGCGACGAAGAAATCAAAGCGCGCCACAAGGACGTCCATGCGCGCCCCGTGATCCTGGAAGTACAAGACTTGCAGGTTCACTTCCCGATCAAGAAGGGCTTTTTCAGCAAGACCGTCGGCATGGTGAAGGCCGTCGACGGTATTTCCTTCCAGGTCCACAAAGGCCATACGCTGGGCCTGGTGGGCGAGTCGGGTTGCGGCAAGACGACGACCGGCCGGGCGATTCTGCGGCTGGTGGAACCGACCGGCGGCAAGGTGGAGTTCGAAGGCCAGGACTTCTCCCATCTCAAGGGCGGGGCGCTGCGCTCGGCCCGCAAGCGCATCCAGATGATTTTCCAGGACCCTTACAGCTCGCTCAATCCCCGCATGACCATCAAGCAGGCGGTGATGGAGGGCATGGTGATCCACAACCTCTATCCCAACCCACGAGAACGCGTGGACAAGGTGGCGGAGCTGCTGGAAAAATGCGGCATGCCGGCGGACGCCATGAAGCGATTCCCGCACGAGTTCTCCGGCGGTCAGCGTCAGCGCATCGCCATCGCCCGCTCGCTGGCGGTGGAACCGGAAATGATCATCTGCGACGAATCGGTGTCCGCCCTCGACGTGTCAGTGCAGGCCCAGATCCTGAATCTTCTCAAGGATCTGCAGGACGATCTCGGGCTGTCCTACATCTTCATCAGCCACGACCTTTCGGTCATCAAATACATGAGTGATGACATCGCAGTGATGTACGCGGGCAAAATCGTGGAAGCGGGCCCGGCGGAGGAAGTGTACCATCACCCGAAAGACCCCTACACCGAGCGGCTGATCGAATCGATCCCGCGCATCACGCCGGAGGAAATCCGGGAAAAGCAGGCAAAACGAGGACTGCTGGAATGAAATCCTGCTCGGGGAGTTCGCCCTCCCTTTTCTTTGGCCTTGTTGGTCTTCTCTTAGCTCTAGGTGGCACCTTGCCGGCGCAGTCCATTGTTCCACTGCCCGGCGGCCTCGGCGGCCAGGGCGATCCGTTCGCGGGGGATGGGTTTTCGAACGAGTTTCTGGTTGAAGGCTTCAGCGTGCCGACGGCGCTGCTGTTCACCGGAGCTGATGGCCGCAGTACTCACTTCAACTATTATGGGCGGCTGCTGCAGGAAAACGCGCCCTTCCCGGACGGTATCGAGCCCTACCTCGGCTCCTCCATTCTGTTTCCGAATGACAACGCACACGTCCTCATCCCGGCGTTTTCGAACGTTGGCAATGGCCAGGCGAGGCGGTTCAATAGCTTGATTCTGGCACAGGATGCGACCGAGACGTCTCAATCGCTGGCGGTGCTGGACTTGCCCGATGGCCGCATCTGGCAGGCGCTGGAGGCGGACGATCACGTTTATGTGCTCTATTCGGAGAACTCGACTGATGATCCGGGCGAGCTGAAGGTGGATTTGCTGGATTTCAGCGGTGGAGCCTTGGACCAGACGACGCTGTTCGATTTCGGACCGTCAGACTGGGAGCCAGTGCGGCTCTTGTCGGTGCTTGGCACCTTCACCAAGACCCTGATCGTGGAGGCGGCCCTGAAGAGCGGGGGAGACGACCGGGTTCTGCTCGCCATCAGTCCAACCCGCGCCGATGTCGTCTTCCAGCAGTCGCTCGGCCTGCCTGCCGGTGAACAAGTCGTCGAATTCCTGGTCAAAGCGCCAATCCTTGTTCCCACGGATCTTTACATTCGCACTGTTGCTGACGATGAAGTCACTTCACCGATCGCCGTTTACTATTTGGAATTGCTCGCCGAGACGACGCCCACACTCCTCCTGCGCGACACAAATCCTCAAGTCTTCCGCACGGGAGAAAGTGCGGAATTCGACGCGATTCTGGCGTCCGATGGGCGGCTCATTTCTCTTCTTTACGGCCAAGCCAGGGAAATCGATGGCCCTTCCGAGGCCCGCGCCAATGCGCAACTCGTGAGCGTTGGTGTTGCCAAAGACGGCAATTTCCTATCCGGCGCCACCAGCGACACGCTGTTTGTCATGGCTCGCCCCCCGAGCGGACTGCGGGGGCAATTCGACTTGGAGCAGGCCTTCGGGACGGGTGTCGTTCAAGTCCATGAAATGCAGTTCAACCCGGCCAAGACGCAGCTTTTTGTGACGCTGATCCGGGTTGGCGGCTTTCAGGAACTGTGGCGCATTCCCCTCTTTCCCGAAGGGCCGGCGGAGAAGCTGGAGGAAGCTGCGACCATCGATCTGATCGCTTTCTCTCCCGACCGCGACTTCCTTGTGCCTCCGGACCAGGTTATCTGGAGCGCCCAGCGATCGACCGGAGAACCGTCCACCTGGGAGATCGTGCTTTTCGACGGCCGGGATTTGTCGCTCCGGATTCTGACCACCTCCATGGGCGACCCGGGGGCTGTTGAGCCGGATGAGGGCGCCAGCCTGATTTTCATTCGGCGAAATAGCCGCGGCTTCGCCATTCTCACCCCTTTCCTCGCGCCATCGCTCGAAGGCTACAGCTTGGATTAGGCACGCCCCCCGGCGCTGCCCACGATTCCCTAACAGAGGTTCATGGCGCCTTCTCCTTGCGTGGAGCGTGGGGGTTCTTTCACGCTCTGCCCGGCCGATGGGTCGTTTTGAACTCTACGAACGAGGATGGTTGGGCTCGTGATTGCGAAAAGAGTGAAGCTTCTGGCGCGCGCATTGGGCGCGATGGCCTGCTTGGTTTTGGTGGCGGGGCTGCTGGGTTGCTCCGCGGAAGCCCGCACCGCCGAGGATTTCCGGCGCACCGAAGCGCCCAGTGAGGGCCGCATCGAGGTCACCTTCTGGCACGCCATGGGCGGTGGCCAAGCCCGTAGCCTGAACGCTATCATCGATGAATTCAATGCTCTGCCGGACAATCCGTACTACGTCGTTTCAACCTATCAGGGCCGGTACAACGAGTTGCAGCAAAAACTCATCGCGTCCCTTTACGCGGGCCAGCAACCGGCCTGCTCGCAAATGTACGAGTCCTGGGTCACGCGTTTCCTCAAGTTCCAGTGCCTTCAGCCGGTCGAGGCTTTCATCGAAGTCGACCCGGAGTTCACGCGAGAGGACGTCGATGACCTCATCGATTCTTTCCGCGTGGACTCGTCCTATCCGCTGACGAAGACCGAGGATGGCTACCGGCTCGATTACCAGAACGGCGAGACCACGCTGGTGACCCTGCCCTTCAACAAGTCGGTCTACGTGCTTTTTGTGAACGACACGCTGCTGAAGGAACTGGGTTACGAAGGTCCGCCGGAGACGTGGGACGAGATGCTGGAGGTGGCGCGTCGGATGACGAAGCGTGACGAGGACGGCAACATCGAGCGCTATGGGTTCGCCGTGCGGCCGTTCATCGAGGCGTTCACGCCGCTGCTGATGTCGGCGGGCGGGAACTATATGGACCACGACATGAACGAATTCACCTTTGCCAATGAGGAGGGGCAGGCGGCGCTCGAATTCCTGCGCCAATTGGCTCTCGGCGAGGACGACGGACGTATCGGCTATGTCGAGTCCAACTATCTCAACAGCCCCTTCGGCGCCGGCATCATCGGCATGTACATCAGCTCGACGGCGTCCTTTCCCTTCAACGACATGGCGGTGGGAAACAAGTTCATCTGGCGGGCCTACCCGATGCCGAGCCGCGACGCCGACACCGATGGGCGGGTGCTGGCGCAGGGGACCAACGTGGGCATTTTCCGCCAGGGCTATACGGAGCAGAGCCGTCTGCCGGACGAAGTGCAACTCGGCGCCTGGGAGTTCATGAAGTTCCTGGCCAGCAAGGAAAAAACCGCCCAGTGGGCACGCGAGACGGGTTACATGCCGGTGCGCAAATCGGCGGCGGAACTGCCCGAGATGCGGGCCTACATGGAAGAAAATCCGAACTTCGCGAACGCCTTTTCGAGTCTGGAGCGGGCGGAGTTCGAACCAGCGCCGATCTGGTGGGACAACGTGCGGACCATCTTCCAACGGGAAGTCAGCGCCATGCTGAACCAGCGCAAGACGGCGGAGGAAGCGCTCGAGTCGGCGTTGGCGAAGGCGGAAACGATTCGGGCCTCGGCGGGGAAAAACTAAGGCCGGGCGAGCTTCTCCGTGGCGACCTTTCCCCCAAGCCACCGCAAGACCTCACCATAACACCAGATCACCGCCGCCGCCATCAGCGGCAGCAGACCCGTCCAGGCGATGGCCGGGATCGCGCCGTCGGGGATGGGCGTGTCGCCCTTGTAGAATGCCAGCGCCTGCGTGGCCATCAGGAGCAAGTGCAGAGGAATCAGGATGACGAGGCCGGGCAGAGTGAATTCACCGGTGCGGGCCACGAAGGGAAAAATCCACAGCGCGTAAGCGAAGCGGACGTCTTCGAGGGCGAAGAGCACGTAACAGGCGCCGAGGCAGACGAGGCCGCTGGCGAGACCGAGCCAGAAGGCGTGGGAAACGGCGAAGACAGCGGGAAAGGAGCCCAGCAGCACTCCAACTCCCGCGCCGCCTAAGTAGAGCAGGCTGAGCCCCACGCGGCCCAGCCGGTCTTCGAGCGCGGGGCCGAACAACAACCAGAACAGGACCAGCGAGGCCACCGCCAACAGAATCACGGTCATGTGGTCGGCTGGCATCATCCCGGGCAGGAATCCCGGCGTGAAGAGGCTTTGCACGAAAGCCGAAAGAAACCGCGCGTCCCAATCGCGCACCGGCAACCAAGCCGCCATGTTGACCTGCAAAGGGCTCCAGATCATCGCTAGAAAAAGTCGCCAGGCGATCAGAGCGGCAATGACGTAGGCCAGTATGCCTCGCCGGCGCAGAGGCACGTCCATCAAACCGAGAGGCAAAGCGAAAAAAATCATGGGCGGTGGAGCCGGGCGCTTTCCAGGAGTTGGACGAGCGTTAACGGAAGGCGCGATCGGGGCGCAAGGAGGAGCGGGGCCGGAGCGCGAAGGGGCCGAGAATTCGGCGTCCGGGTATGGTGCCGCGCTTGCTTCCTTACGCATCAAAGATGATTTGGAAGAAACGAGTCGACCGCCCATGCGTATCACATTCGCCTATAACCTGAGAAAAGAGAAGGATGAAGGAAGTGCCGAGAATCTGCTGCAGGAAGATGTCGACCGGATTGGCGGGGGGCTCGAATCCCTCGGCCATAAGGTGACGCCTCTGGAGGTGACGCTCCCGCCACGGGAGCTGGTGCAAGCCCTGCAGGAGAGCCGTCCGGACTTGATTTTCAACGCCGCGGAGGGCCAGGGCGGTACGGCCCGGGAGGCCTATTACCCGGCCATTTACCGCCAGCTTCACCTGCCTCACACCGGCTCCGGTCCGTCGGTTCTGCTGGTCGATCTCGACAAGCGGTTGTCAGAGGAAGTGCTGCACGCGGCCGGTGTGCGCGTGCCGCGCGGAGCCCTGATCCGCGAGAAAGCGGAGGAGCTGAGCGAGGACCTGGACTATCCACTCTTCATCAAGCCGAACTACGAGGGTTCGAGCAAAGGCATCAGCGCCAAGAGCGTGGCCGAAACCCCGAAGGAAGCGCTGGCGCTGATCGAGAAGCTACTCAAAGAGTACCCGGAAGGCGTTTGCGTCGAGGAATTCATTCCGGGTCGCGAGTTGACCGTGCCAATGCTCGAGGCCTTTCCCGGCCACATGCTCGAGGTCGTGGAGAACCGTTTCATCGGAACCGGAGAATACAACATTTACGATTATGAACTGAAGCAGGGCGAAGGGGGCGGTCATGTGGAAACGGACTGTCCGGCGAAGCTGACAGCTCGCCAGCGCCAGGACGTGATGGCAATGGCGGACCGGATTTTCAGCTCGCTGCCGTGTCACGATGTGGGGCGTGCCGATTTTCGCATGCGCGAGGACGGGCGCGTTTATCTGATCGAGCGCAATCCGCTGCCGAGTCTGCACCCGCAAGGATCGCTGATGAAGGCGGGCCGGGCGCGGGAGTTGGCTTACGAGGAGGTCTTGGATCTGATCGTTCGTTCGGCGGCGCGGCGGTACCGTTTGTCGCTGGCCACGGAGCCCTTTTTATCGGTCGACGTGCCGCCAGACGAGCGCAAAGGGGCGCGGGAACTGGGGCTGCGAATCGGCCGGTTCGATCGCGGCCAGTGGAACTCCATCACCGATGTGGACGGGATCGCCGTTGGGCATGTGACGCATATCGCGGACGGTGTGGATTCGCCAGGCAATGGCAAGAAAACCACCAGCATCCGGTCGGGCGTCACGGCCATCGTGCCGAACAAGGATGACCTCTTTACCAATCACCTGCCCTGTGGCGGGTTCGTTCTCAATGGCATCGGCGAGATGAGCGGCCTGATTCAGGCTATGGAGTGGGGCTGGATGGAGACGCCGGTCCTGCTGACGAACACCATGTCCATTGGCCACGTCCATGCCGGCGTGATCGAGCACATGGTTGCGACCCATCCGGAGTTGGCCCGCAAAGTCGGCGTGATGATTCCCATCGTGGCGGAGACGAACGACAGTTTCCTGAACGACACCATGGTTCCCTCGGTCAAGCCGGAGGACGCGGTCGAAGCCATCCGGGACGCCCGCACCGGGCCGGTGAGGCAGGGGAGCGTCGGCGGCGGCACGGGGATGACCACCTTCGATTTCGCCGGCGGCATCGGCAGTGCCTCGCGGGTCCTGCCGGAGGAACTTGGCGGCCACACCGTCGGGGTGCTGGTGCAGTCGAACTTCGGCCACATGAAAAACCTGACCGTCGAGGGCCGGGTTATCGGCAAAGACCTCGATCCCCTTTATCCGACAGAGCCAAGGCGGGGCCGGAGCTATGGCTCGGTCATCGTGATCGTGGCCACCGACGCGCCGATGCACAGCCAGCAGTTGCAGCGCCTTTCGAAACGGGCCGCCTTGGGGCTGGGCCGCGCCGGGTCGAGCGCCCGCACCACGAGTGGCGAAATTGTCTTCGCCTTCAGCACCGGCAACCGCACGCCCCGCAACCGGATGTGCGAAAGCCGATATGTCTCGATGACATTCGTGGCGGACGAATACTTGAATGGCCTCTACGAAGCCACGATCGAAGCGACGGAGGAGGCGGTGCTTAATGCCATGCTCTACAGCGCCGGCATGAATGGGCAGGAAGGGCGCTATTGCTGGCCCATTCCAACCGACAAAGTGGTCGAACTGCTGGGGCTGCGCATGCCCGATGAATCAGGTCCGCAAGCTCTGCACGGCTAGCCCCCCGCAGCCTCAATCCACGATTTTGTTCAGCGGGTATTCAATGATGCCTTCGGCGCCGATCACTTTGAGTTGCGGGATCAAATCGCGGACGTCCTTCTCGTGGAGGACGATCTCCACGGCGACCCAATCGGGATTGCTGAGCTGACTGACGGTCGGGCTGGTGATCGAAGGCAGCGAGTCCTTGATGTTTTCCAGGTCGGCCTTGCGCACGTTCATCTTCAGGCCCACACGGCCTTCCGCGTCGATCGAAGCTTTGAGCATCATGGCGATCGCTTCCATCTTGCGCTGCTTGAATTCGTCGGCCCAGGCGTCCTTGTTCGCGATAAACACGGTGTTGGATTCCATTACCGTGTCGATGATTTCCAGGTTGTTCGCGCGCAGGGACGACCCGGTTTCGGTCACTTCCACGATGGCATCGACCAGGTCGGGAACCTTCACTTCCGTGGCGCCCCAGGAAAACTCCACCAGCACCTCGCCCTTGGTGGCGTCGGGGCGGCGGCGGTCGGCGGGGGTGATGGGGGTCATGCCTTTTCCGCGGAAGTATTGAGCTGTCAGGCCGACGGCTTCGGTGGCGACGGTCTTGCCCCTGAGGTCCTCGGCTTTGAAAATCGGCGAGTCCTTGTGCGCGGCGAGGACCCAGCGGACCTTTCGGCGCGAGACCTTCGAGTAAATCAGGTCCGTGATGATGTGGACGTCGGATTGGTTTTCGCGTACCCAATCGAGGCCACAGAGGCCGCAATCGAAGTGGCCGTCCTCCACATAGCGGGCCATTTCCTGGCTGCGAACCAGGGTGCCGCGGATCTCTGGATCGTCGCAGCGCGCATGGTACTGCCGGTCGCCGATGGAGAAGGTGTAGCCCGCCTTGCGGAACAGCTCCAGGGTGGCATCCTGCAGCGAGCCCTTTGGCAACCCGAGCTTCAAGAGGCGCGTTTCGGCCGAGACGATCATTGGAAAGATCCTTCCAAATGGAAAAGAGTGAAAATTTCCCATGCGGCATTCCGGGCTCTTGGCCTTCGCCCATGGGGATTCTTTCATGAAATTCAAGGCGCTCGAGGGGCAAGCGAAGTGTGGAATCGGGACAGGGCGGGGGCGGATTGAATGTCCACAACTCTCCTGTTGCCGAGACCACCGCGATGGCGCACACTTCCCGGGATGAGACCGCCCACGCGAAACCCGAAGTCCTTTGTTCTGAGCCTCTCAGCCTCCGTCCTGATCGGTGGCGCGAGTGCTTTTGGCCAAGCGCCGGCCGCTGAAGAGCTTGGCCCCGACGCCCTCGTCAGCCTGAGTCCCGGTTTGGACTTGAGTCACGACCCCGCCATCGCGGCGGCGGAAGGGCGGGCTTTGGCGGCCTGGAGCGGTCTTGGCGAATCGCGTCAAACCGTGTATTTCGCCCTCTGGGCCGAGGGTTCCGCCTGGTCCGCGCCCTTGCCCGCCGATCCGACGCCCGATGGCACAGGATCGCAGGCAGCGGTGGCCTTCGCCCCCGATGGAACGCCCGCCGTGGCCTGGGTCGAGACCCAGCCCGGCGGGGGAGTGCGCCTGCTGCTGTCGCGCGGGAGCCTCGGCGCCGCCGAACCAGTGGAGGTGGCTGCTTCCGCGAATGCGATCGAGAGTCCGGCGCTGGCGTTCTTTCCCAGCGGCCAACCGGTTCTCGCCTGGGCCGAGGGCAATGGCGCCACCTATCGTGTGATCGTGGGTATGCCCTATGATGGCACGTCCTACGAAAACGCCGAGTGGTACACGATGTGCCTGACTCAGGGCAACGCTCCCTATGACATTCTTCCAACCCTGATCGGTGGGGAAGTGCCTTTGATCCATTGGTACAGCCTGTCGGGCGAAGAATTCCGCATCCAGTCCGCGACGCTCGACCCTAATGGCGATTGGCTCCCGCTGTATTTCGACGATTTGCAAGGCCTGCCGACCAACCGCCTTCCGATATTGTACGGCACCGGCGAAGCCTCGGCATCCACCAGCGGCCTGTGGTCCACCGGGGCCATCTGGGTTTCGATGGATGACGGGGGGATGGAGTCGGTGATGGCTTTCGATCCGCGGACGGCGGAGAACGGTGGGGGCAACCTGACGTTGGCGCTGCCGGGTCCGGCCGAGGCGCGCCAGACCGATCCCGACGCCGCCAGCGGAACCCTGGTTCCAGCCTGGGCGTGGCGCGAAGAAAACGGCGGCCGTTCGGATATCCTGCTTCAGACCGGTCCGCGCCGTGTGCAGGTCTCCGGAGTGCCCTACGTGGCTCAGCCCCGCCTGGCCGCCGACCCGGCCGGTGGGCTGCATCTCGTGTTTGTCAGTGATCAAATCGATGGTGGCACGGGCGATGTGTACTGGACTTACGTGGCGCCCCAAGTGGGCCAGTAGGCCGCTCGGCACAGTTCAATTCTTTCATCGGCACAACTTGGCGAAGGGTCTTCTCTGTGCCTCTTAGGCAGAGTTCATCGCCCGCATCATGATTTCCGCCGCGCGGACTTGCGGGGCGCCATCGTCGAGAGTTTTGGCCTGCTGATAGCTCGCGCGGGCCGCCGCCGTGTCGCCGCGCAGCATCTGCACTTGAGCGAGGCTGGCGTGGGCGGAGGCCTGGAAGAAGGGTTCGCGGGCGACGTCGAGGGCCTTGCGGTAGGCTGTTTCCGCGCGTTTGAGGGACGACAAGCGTTCGGCCGGGCTCTTGGCCGACTGGGCCGCCTGACGGTGGGCGTGGCCGAGGTCGAGCCAGTTGTCCGACTCCTCGGGTGCCAGAACCGAGGCGTTCGTGTACCACGCGGCGGCCTGGGCGTATTCGGCGCGGGCCATGGCCTGGCCCCCGGCGGCGCGCAGCGCCATCACCAGCGACGGCGTCACGACCTCCGTTTCCTGAGGATGATCGGTCAGCAACGCACGGAGTCTCTCGGCCGCCAGTTCGGCTTCGCCGGAAAGCAGTGCGGCGTTGGCTTCGCGGAGCGCGGCGGAAATCGCCGGGTTATGGGCGCTCGCTTGCGCCACTGGCAGGTCGGCTCCGGGCATCAATTGGCCCAGGAGGGCGTGGGCGCCGGTCACTCCGGCCCCGATGACGAGGGTGAAGGCCAAACCGCCAAGCATGAACGTGGGTTTGGGAAAGCGGCGTCGCGGCGCGAGGGGCGCGGCCGCTCGGCGGGCCGCCGCGGGGGCCGCTTGGGGGCTGGATTTCGTCCTGGGCTTAGCTTTCGGCGCAGCGGCCTTGGCGACCTGAGCGGTCTTGTCGGCGACGGCTTTGGTCACTTTGGTCAGGCTGGGGCGCTTTGGTGGCGCGGGGGGCAGGACGTCGGCCTCCCAGTCGTCGTCCGATTCCTCCCATCCCATGCGGGGCGCGGCGGTCGGGGCGGCGGCGAAGCGATGGCCGCGTAAAGGTTCCTCGTCCTCGCTGTCGGCGGCTTGGCTGAGCGCCTCGGCGAGGGCTTCGCGAAGCGCGCGGTTCAGGGGCGAGAGGCCGAGTCCCATCCGGAAATGGAACAACGCACCCTCCAGATCGCCGGCCTCCAGGGCCTCGGCGCCCTGGCGATGATGGCGCAATGCGGCTTGCGAGGATTCGTCTCCGGCGGCCGGGTGGCGGCGGGATGAGGATTTGAGCAGCGTCAACATACGGCGAGGTCACCTCCCAGGACAAAGCGCATCGGCCTTCAGCCCACCGGGAGGGCTCTACGACATCAAGAAAAAAATGGGTTGGGGGAGAGGAATTCTGGGTAGCATGGGCGTCCCGCCCATGTCCGGTGGCGCCTTAAAGCTAACAGCCAGCTCTCGGCGTTGCTTTGCCGGGAGCTGGCTGTTGTCGAAGGGGGAGTGTGGGCGTGGGCTGGAGGCTGGCTGGTCACGGGCTGGAAGCCCGCGCTCCCTTCTTAGAACGTCATCGACATTTCCGGCGCTACTTTCGCGGCCCAGTCCGCCACGGCGAACGTGCCTTCGTCGCCGCCGGTGCGGCTCCAGACGGCGATCGTGCCGTTGTCCGCCTCGTCCTGGCCGATGGTCAGGAGGAAAGGGATGCGGTCGAGGCGGCCTTCGCGCTTCTTGGCGCCGATCTTGTCGTCGCGGTCGTCCAGTTCGGCCCGGATGCCCGCGGCTCGCAGTTGCGTCAGGACCTTCTCGGCATAGTCCACGCTCTTCTCGCTGACGGTCATGATGCGGACTTGCTCGGGGGCGAGCCAGACCGGGAAGTCACCGGCGAAGTGCTCGATGATGATGCCGAGGAACCGCTCGAAACTGCCGAAGATGGCGCGGTGCACCACGATCGGCTGCTGCTCCGTGCCGTCGGGGGCGGCGTACTTCAGGTTGAAGCGCTCGGGCAGTTGGTAATCGAGTTGGATGGTCATCGTCTGCCACTCGCGGCCAAGGGCGTCCTTGACCTGGAAGTCGATCTTCGGGCCGTAGAAGGCGCCGTCGCCTTCGTTGACCGTGTATTCGAGCTTGTTGGCTTTGATGGCGCTTTCCAGGGCGGCTTCCGCCTGATCCCATTGCTCCTTTGTACCCATGGCCTTCTCCGGCCGGGTCGAAAGGAAGACCTGGCTGAAGGTCATGCCGAAGGCGCCATAGATACGTTGGCCGATGGCGATGACGCGGCCGATTTCTTCCTCGATCTGATTGGGAGCGAGGAAGATGTGGGCGTCGTCCTGGCAGAACTGGCGCACGCGCGTCAGGCCGGACAGCGTGCCGCTGGCTTCGTTGCGGTGCAGCACGCCCTGATCGAAAATGCGCAGGGGCAGTTCGCGATAGCTGCGGCGGCGGTCGCGGAAGATCAACATGTGGCAGGGGCAGTTCATGGGCTTCACGGCGTAAACTTCCCTGTTAATACTGCTCAACCGAATGAATTCACCCGGTTTCTTCTCGAACAAGAACCAGTATTTGGCAGCTATTTGAGGCTCCGCAAGAAGCTGGCTGAGAGACTTTGGTGACCGAGTCTTGAATTTGTTGTGGTTGCTTGGCTCCGCCGAATCGGCCATGAGGCTCGAGGCGTCATCGTCATCGTTCGCCATCCCCTCATAGAACTCAGCATAGAGCTTGTCTTCCCAGTAGCTTACTTGGTCACTAGTAAGAGTGGAGGCCTCCTGTCCCGGGACGATGAACATGTCGTCGCGGTAGTGTTTCCAGTGGCCGCTGGTCTCGAAGAGGTCCTTCTTGAACAGCATCGGGGTGAAGACTTCCTTGTAGCCTTCGGCCCGGTGCAGGTCCGTGCTCATGTTGCGCAGGATATCGTAAACGATTTTGCCGCGGGGCAGCCAGAAGGTCTCGCCGGGGGCCCATTCGTGGCTCATGAAGAGGCCGAGTTCGCGGCCGACCTTGCGGTGGTCGCGTTTCTTGGCTTCCTCCAGCATCTGCAGATGGGCGGCCAGGTCGTCCTTGCTGCCAAAGGCGGTGCCGCGGATGCGGGTCAATTGGTCGTTGCGGGCGTCGCCGCCCACGTAGGCACCCGCCACGCTCAGCAGCTTGAACGCCTTCAGGTGGCCCGTGTGGGGGATGTGGGGGCCGCGGCAGAGGTCGATGAACTCGCCCTGCTCGTAGCAGGAAATCACATCGCCGTCGGGAATGCGGTCGAGGAGCTGGAGCTTATAGGGCTCCCCGCGCTTTTCGAAGAGCGCCTTGGCTTCCTCGCGGTTGAGGACGCTGCGCTTGATTTCGAGCTTTTCCTTCGCGGCCTTCTTCATCTCCGCTTCGATTTTCGGGAAATCCTCTGGGGTGATCGGCGGGTCGGTCTTGATGTCGTACCAGAACCCTTCCTCGGTCGGCGGGCCGTCTTCCAGGCAGGCGTTCGGGTACAGCCGCTTGATGGCTTGGGCCATCAAGTGGGTGGCGCTGTGGCGCAGGACTTCGAGGCCCTCGGGATCGGAGGGTTTGAGCAAGCGGACGGTGGCGTCCTCCGTGATCGGCTCCGCCAGATCCGCCGTCCGGCCATTGACCTGGGCGGCGACGATGGCGCGGGCGAGGCCCTCGCTGATAGAACGGGCGATCTCCAGCGGCGTCACAGGCGCGTCGTACGTCTTCGTCGAGCCGTCGGGCAACGTGATGGTGACTTGCTGGGCTACGGTTTGCTGGCTCATGGCGAGCGAAATCCTTTGCGGAATGAGAATGCCCCGGCGTCGGAGGCTCCGCCGCGCGCGGGAAGAAGGCGGCGCGCGGGGCCGGTTTTCTCGCCCGCCGGGCCCCCTCAAGGCGAGCGAAAAGTCTCGCCCGCGCGCGCCGCAGCCCTTTTGGCCTCGCCCGCCCGTCGAAGTTATTTCACCCTCTCCGTGAAACTTCTCCCTCCGAGGTCTCCGTGTCTCCAAATCCCGACCCTCGCTTTCCCATTTCCGAATCGCAGATCTACCTGAACCACGCCGCCGTTTCGCCGCTGCCGCGCCCGGGTCAGGAAGCCATCGCTACCTACGCCCGCGAGTGCTGCGAGGAGGGCCTGAAGGCCTTCCCGCGCTGGATCGCCCGCAACGATGCCGCCCGGCGCGAGGCCGCCACGCTTCTCGGCGCCGACGCGGGCGAAATCGCCTTCGTCAAGAGCACGACGCACGGTCTCCAGATCGTGGCGAACAGCGTGAACTGGCGCGCGGGCGATGTGATCGTGGTCGAGGAGCACGCCTTTCCCGCCAACTGGTACGTGTGGAAATCGCTCGAGGAGCGTTTTGGCGTGCGCGTCGTGCAATGGCCCGAGCGCCCGGATTACACGTTCGCCATCGAGGAACTGGAGCCGATCCTGGCCGACCACCCGGTGCGGATGGTGGCGCTGACGGCAGGGCATTACGCCACCGGTTTCCGCCACGATCTGGCGGCGGTGGGCGAGAAGGTTAAAGCCGCCGGGGCGCTCTATTGCCTCGACGCGATCCAGGTCCTCGGCGCGGTGCCGGTGGACGTGCGGGATTGCAGGGCGGACTTCGTCTCGGCCGATGGGCACAAGTGGCTCCTGGGGCCCGAGGGCTGCGGTGTTTTCTATGTGCGGCGGGCGGTGCTCGGGGAACTGAACGATTCGATGTGCGGGTGGCTCGGGCGCGAGAAAATCGACGACTACGAAGCCCGGAACCTCGCCCCTCACCCGGAGGCGCGCCGCTTCGAGGAAGGCGCCCCGAACCACATGGGCATGCACGGTCTCGGGGCGGCGCTGGCGATTTTCAATACGGTAGGGATGGAGGAAGTCTGGCGGCGGATTCAGGCCAACACGCGAGTCCTGCGCGAGGGCCTGGAAACCCAGGGCTGGCGCGCCATCAGCTCCACAGACCCGGCGCACGCCACAGGCATCCTCGCCATGGCGCACGCGGAGCACGATCCGGTGGAATTAGCGAAGAAGCTGATGGCCGGGGGCATCAGCCTGTCATCGCGCCGCGGATTCCTGCGCCTGGCGCCGCATTTCTACAATTCGCCAGAGCAGATGGAAATGGTGGTCGAGACGATCGAGCGCTTGGCTTAGGATTTAGCCTGAGCGGTGTGGCCCTCGGGGCCGGCTTTGAGAGCCTCGTCGCTCAGGAGCGAGTCGCGGATAGCTTGACGAAGGTCCTCGCCGATGGGATCGGGATAGGCGTCGGCGGGGAAGCCTTCGCGCTTCTTGTCAAGCGTGGGCAGCATGAACGCGTGGACGAGGCGTTGGGCGAGGCGCTTGTGGGGCTTGGCGATGTGATTGGTTTGCTTCAGATGTGGCAAGTCCGTGCCGGGGGCCCAGTGCTGAGGACGATCGTCGTCATCCTTCACGATGAACTTGCGCCAGTCCTCAATGGCCCAGTGGTGCTCGGCGGCTTGGCGCCAGTGGCGCTGGTTGTTCTTGTCCGCCAGCATGATCGAGCGCAGGCGGCACCGGCGGTCGAGTTGAGCCGGGTCGCGGTGGGGATAGTGGCGGATCGGGTAGCGCTCAACAGCGACAAATCCGGCATTTACGGGAAAGCCCGCAGTCCGCGGCCATTTCATGGTCGAGCGGTACTTGCACATGCGCGGTTCGCTGTAGACGCTGGGGATATAATGGCGGCGGCGTTCGGCGATGGGCTTCTGGCGCTCGGCCTCGATGGCTTCGGGAGAATCGAGCGCGGCGGCTTCGGACTCGAGAAGCTGGAAGTCGTAGTACTGATGATAAACGATCGTTTCGTGGGGTCGGAGCCGTTCCTTGAGCATTTGCTGTGGCGTCAGGTGATGGAACTCGTCCGCGTCAACGCGCAAGAACCAGTCGCCATCCTTCATTTCCTTGCGGGCGGTTTCGAAGATGTAGCCGCGCAGCAGGGGTTCGCTGTAATAGACCGGGTCCTTTTTGATGGGGCGGACGGCTTTGTTCTTGTCGGCGTAGTCGAGCACGATTTCCCAGGAGTCGTCGACGCTGCCGGTGTCGAAAACCCAGATGCCATCGGCCCAGGTCAGCATCGCGTCGAGGCATTCGGGCAGGATGTCGGCTTCGTTGGCGACAGGGAGAAGGGCGTGAAACTTCATCGGGATCGGTCGGCTCCGGAGGGGGACTGGCCGGCGGCGTTCAGGGATGCGCGACGGTGGAGGGGATTTCGAACGAGCAGGAAAGCGTGGTCAAGCCGCCATGGGG
Source organism: Sumerlaeia bacterium (assembly GCA_040219255.1). GTDB lineage: Bacteria > Sumerlaeota > Sumerlaeia > SLMS01 > JAHLLQ01 > JAVJSW01. The sequence goes on along the minus strand of JAVJSW010000042.1, from coordinate 20,168 downwards.
CGGGGAGGCGGGAAAGGCCGATGCATTCGCCAAAGCGGTTTACCGGAGGCGGAAAGCTATGGAAGCTGGACTTGGAACAGAACCAGAGTATCCTCGTAAGCCGCCCAATCCGGTCCCGCCTCCGTCTTCAATCGGGCCAGAGCGCCCTGACTTTCGGGCGTTTCCGGGGGCCAGACAGCGGCCGCCCAGGCTCCTTCCGGTCCCTTGACGATCAGGATTTCGCCTTCGACGTTAGGGAGTTGAAGCTTGGCGGCATTGGCTTCCGCGCCGGGCAGGACGGCGTGGAGAAGTTCGGGATTGTCGGCGGCGGTCTGGGCCGCCACGGCGACCGCTTCGCGTTGGAACTGGGGTGAGCGGCGAGCTTCTGCGTTCCTCAGCGCCATCACATAGGCGATACCAAGATAGAGCACGAGAGCGGCGCTGGCGATGACGAAGGTGAGCGCGACCGCTTTGCCCGAGAAGCCTTTCTTCTCGGCGGGGATGTAGGGTTTCGGTTCGGCAGGGATTTCAGCCACGATGGGAATGTTCCTTCAAAAAGTAAGCGAGTCTATTCTTGCGGTTCGGGCGCCGCGTCCATCCGCGCTTCGATGCGGGCGAGGCGTTCCTCGATCTTCTGTAACTTGTGCAGAATCAGCACGTGAGTGTGTTTTGCATCGATGCCCACGGGGCTGGCGTCACTGGCGATGGCGTTCACGATGGCTTGATATTCGGCTGTGGGAATCGATTCCACGGGGGAGTCCTCCGGGCGGTCAAGGTCACGGCGAGAGAAGCATTCTCCGGGCCGGTTTCGCCGGGCCAGCGAAATCGCCTCATACGCCCTTCGGTGACCGTCGTTTGTCAGCTTGATCCGCAGCGGCGGCCGGGCGACAGTCGGGGCTGAACCTTTTGTTTGGGAGAACCGATCGTTATGGATTACTACCTGTTGGGACGCAGCGGCCTGCGCGTCAGCGAACTTTGCCTGGGCGCGATGACGTTCGGGACGGAATGGAATTCGGGTGCGGATCTGGAGGGCAGCCGCGCGGTCTTCGATGCGTACCTCGAAGCCGGCGGAAACTTCGTCGATACGGCCAACATCTACACCAACGGCACGAGCGAGAAGTTTCTGGGTGAGATGATTCCCGCGCACCGCGATTACCTGGTTCTGGCCACGAAATACACGATGACTATGACCCGCGGCACCGATCCGAACGCGGGCGGCAACCATCGCAAGAACCTGGTGCAAACGGTGGAGGGCTGCCTCAAGCGGCTGAAGACCGATTACATCGACCTGCTGTGGATTCACGCATGGGATTTCCTGACGCCGGTGGACGAGGTGATGCGCGCGCTGGACGATCTGGTGCGGGCGGGCAAGATCCTCTACGTCGGCATCAGTGACGCCCCGGCCTGGGTCGTGGCGCAGTGCAACACCATGGCGGAACTGTGCCGCTGGACGCCGTTCTGCGCGCTCCAGATCGAGTACAGTCTGGTCGAGCGCACGCCCGAGCGCGATCTGCTGCCGATGGCGCGGGCGTTCGATCTGGCGGTGACGCCGTGGTCGCCGCTGGGCGGCGGCGTGCTGACAGGCAAGTATCTGAAAAAGGCGGAGGACGAGGCGCGCCGTATGGGTGCCGACAGCGGTAAACTGAGCGAGCGCAACATGGCCATCGCCCGTGAAGTGGTCGCCGTAGCGGAGGAGGTCGGCAAGTCCCCGGCAGCCGTAGCGCTGGCGTGGCTGCGGGCCCAGAACAACCAGATCATCCCCATCGTGGGCGCGCGGCGCGTGGATCAGTTGAAGGACAACCTGACATGCCTGGACTTCAAGCTGAGTTGCGAGCAGCTCCAGCGCCTCGACGACGTCAGCAGGATCGAGTTGGGCTTTCCCCATGACTTCCTGAACCATACCTCGAAGGACACGGTTTACGGTGGCATGCGCGAACGACTCGTCGACCACCGCGACCGGCGCCTGGGCACTGGCGGACGAGTCGTCGGGTGCTGATGGCGAAGGAGTTCTGCCGGCGGGGTCAACGCCCACCTTCAAGGTGCGAGGCAAGCTGAAGGACAGGGGCGATACCACGCCATCACTTTGGAGAAAAACGTTCCTTGTCCCCAGCCCAACCCGCCACCCACCCGACCAATCGTCCCAAGCCGCTGCACGAGAGCATCGGTGTCCAGTTGACCTGGCGATGCAACGCTGAGTGCGCGTTCTGTGGGACCTGGAGCGGCCCCGCCAATCGAGCCACGATGGATCTGGCGGTGCTGGAGCGGCTGGTGGAAAGCTTGGCGGGGGCCCGTCCGCGCCTGAAACACGTGGAATTGACTGGGGGAGAACCGTTTGTCGTGCCGGACTTGCTGCGCGCCGCGGGCCGGTTGCTGCACGGTGTGGGGTTGCCCTATACGATCGTCACCAATGGATTTTGGGCCCGGGATGACAAGGAAGTCGCACGCTGGGCGGGGGAACTGCCGGGTTTGCAGCGATTTGTTGTGTCGACCGACCGTTGGCACCGTTCCTATGTGCCGGAGTCTCGGGTGGTGGCGCTGCTGAGGGGCTGTGCCAGTTCGGGGATCGAGGGATTTCTTTCCTACAGTTACGCGCGCGATGAAGAACCGGGGCTGGCTTTGCTGGACCCGGAAGTGCGGGCGGCGCTGGAGAGCGGCCCGCTGCTGGGCTGGCATTTTTGTCCCGCCGTGGACGTGGGCCGCGCGCGCAGGGACTGCGTGGAAGAGGTCCCGGCCAGCCAGGCGGACGGCCCCTGTCACGTTCTGGGCAACATGATGGTGCGGCCGGATGGCCGGGTGTTCGCCTGCTGCGTGGCGGGGAGCTACTTTTCCGGGGGCGCGGCGATGGAGGCGCTGTCCGTTGGCCGGGCCGATGAACCGGAGGGAGAGGAGCGGTGGCGCGCGCGTTTTTTATCCAGTCCGCTGATCGAGGGACTGAGGGAGCGGGGCCCTTTGGCAATGCTGAGGGAACGCGGCATAGTGGCGGAAGCCGAGACCTTCACGAGCCAGTGCGGGGCCTGCGCGAAATTGCAGCTTTGCAGCGCGTCTGAGTTGAATGACGTTGACGCGTTTTCCGCTCCGCCCTAATTATATCCATGTAGTTGATTCGTCCTCGGACAGATGGCTCAGGCATTTGGTTCATTCCGTTCGCCGCTTTGGCGGGCAGGAAGTGCCAACGCTTTTCGTCCTGGCGCGCTCGCGCCGGGGAGCGGCCAGAGCCGTTGTCCAGGAAAGGGAACCGCGTTGCAGGATATTGGACACGAGGCCGCGCGAAACGCACCGTGCGAAGCGGACCCGTCGCCGCGCCCGGTGGTCTTGATAACCGTTTACGATTGGGACTCGGCGGTCGGCGTGCGGCGACTCTACGCCGCGCTGCGCCAGGATGGTCAGCCCGCGATGGTCATCCAGTTCGGCATTTCCGCGCCAACTCCGAATACGGAGGAGGTGCTGCTGTTTCAGTGCATGGATTTCGACGCGCCGACTTGGTTCAATGTGCCTTCGCCGGAGGACCTGGACGAGTTGGCGGAGCATCTGCGGCGTCTCGATCCGACTCTGGTCGGGATCAGCGTTCTTTCGCCGTCCTATCAAACGTGCGTGCGGATCACTGAGGTGGCGCGGCGCGTTACGCGGGCTCCGGTGATCTGGGGCGGAGTCCATCCGACCTTCGCGCCGGAGGAATCCCTGCAAGACCCCGGCGGCCCGGACGCCGTGGTGGTGGGCGAGGGCGAAGAGGCGATGGTCGATCTGGCGAGGCTGGCGGCGGCGGGCGAGCGGGATTTCTCCGCCGTCCCCAACGTGGCCACTTTGCGGCCCGATGGCACGACGCGGCGCAACGCCCTTCGGCCCCTGATCCGCGACCTTGACTCGATCGGATTTTTTCCTTTCCGCTCCGAAGACACCTTGATGGTTCCCCGGGATGCCCGCGAGCGCGCCGCCGCCCGCTGTGTCAGCGAGGACCTGGACAACTTCACGCCCCGCACGATCATGACCGGGCTGGGCTGTCCCTATCGCTGCACGTTCTGTTTCAACGAGCCGCTGGCCCAAATGTACAGGGGAAACGGACGCTACATCCGGCGCAAATCGGTGGGCCGCGTGATCGAGGAGTGCGTCCACGCCCGGGATGTTCTCGGTAAGCGCTTCGTCGCCTTCTGGGACGACATCTTCAGCCTCGACCGCGAGTGGCTCGAGGAGTTCGCCGCCGAGTATCCAAGGCGCGTCGGCGTTCCGTATTTCTGCTATTTCCACCCCAAGCACACCGACGAGAGCTTTATCGACCTCATCGTCGGCAGCGGCTGCGTCTCCGCCGTGTGCGGCATTCAGAGCGGCAGTCAGCACTTTCGCGCGGAATACTACCACCGCTTCGAGACCGACGAAGAAATCCTCGATTCGGCCCGCAAACTGAACAGCCGCATCGACATGACCTATGACATGATCGTGGATCCGCCTTACGAGATGGAGGAGCATTGGCGCGCCAACATCGAACTGTTCCTGCGTTTCCCCACGCCGTTCAAGATCGCGACGAATAGCTTTACCTATCTGCCTGGGTGCTCGATTACGGAGCGAGCCTTGCGCGACGGTCTGATCGCCCAGCCCGAGCTGACGTGGAAGCTGGCCGACGGTTTCGATCCGTGCAACTATCTCCAGGCGCGGCGGACGACGCGTCAGGCGAATCTCTATCTGCTGATGGTCGCAACCCAGCACGGAGACGCTATTGCCCGTGATGAAATCGCCGCCTGGATGGACGATGATGTGCTTCTCGACGATCCTCTCCGGCTGAAGCAGACGATCTCCTTCCGGCTCTATGGCAAAGCGAGGCGGCTTTACTTCCAGGAGCGTGACGCACGGTTCCGCCTCGAGCGCCAACTTGCGCGCATTGCGCTTGCCCAAACGTCCCAGCCGGCGGCTGGCCGCGCGAGCGCCGCCCCCAAAGGCACGTCACCCGCGGCTGCCGCCGGTTGCCGGGAGGCCGCCTCATGAGCGCCGCTCGCTCCGAAACCCGCAAAGTCAAAGCCGGCGGCCCATTCGCCCGATTTGGCGGCGCGTCCGCGGATGCGGCGCGCTCTACCTGTCCTCCCGCCACTGCCGAAGAGGCCTGCCAGCGCGTGCGCGATGCCTCGACCCCTGTCTCCGGGCCGCCGGTGGTGCTGATCACGCTCTACGACGGGCAAATGAACATCAGCATGCGCTACCTTTACGCGGCGCTGGTTGGGGGTGGTCACAGCGCCAAGATCATCCGCTTTGGCCACACGGTGCCTTACGAGCATAATCTGGATTACTCGCTGTTCCAGACATTGAAGGTGAAGTTTCCCCTGGCGCGGCCCGCGTATCGGGAAGCCGACGCCGAGGCGCTGGTGGAGCGAGTCGCGGCGCTGGAGCCTCTGTGGGTCGGGCTGAACGTTATCGCGCCGCACAACCACGTGGCGGCGGATCTGACGCGGCGCCTGCGCGAGCGGCTGGGCGGCGGGGTGGCGCTCGTTTGGGGCGGATACATGGCGATCAACGAACCGGAATGGTGCCTCCAGCACGCCGACGCGGTCTGTGTGGGAGAGGGCGAGGAAGTGGCCGTCGAGATCAGCGGCCGGCTAAAAGCGCGCGATCAACGGGGTTTGGCGGGAATCGCGGGTTTGTGGCGTAGGGGGCGGGACGGCGAAATCGAGCGCGAGCCCAGGCGCCCGCTTCTTCCGGCGGAGCGACTCGAAGCCCTTCCCCTGCTGTTTTTCGAGCGTACCGAGGACGAACTGTTCGTGCCGGAGAACGCCCTGACATGGTACGTGAATCAGGCAAAAGCGGACGGCGGCAAGAGCAACAGCGCCACCGTGGTGCACGATGTGCTCTTCACCCGGGGCTGCTTTTTCACCTGCACGTTCTGTTTTCACAACGTGCAGATCGGGCGCGAACGAGGCCAGGGCCTTTACTACCGCCCCGCCGACCCGCGCTGGATTGTCGAGTACCTGAAGGACGCGAAGGATCGCCTGGGCAAGGAGCGCTTCGTCTTTTGGGAGGACATTTTCCCTTACGACACCGATTGGTTGCGCGAGTTCTGCGCACTCTACAAGGCCGAGATCGGCCTGCCTTTTTCCGTGAACTTCCACCCGAAGATGGTTCGCGAGGAAAACGTGCGGCTTCTGGCCGATGCGGGAATGGATTCGTGCAACATGGGCTTTCAGAGCGGCAGCGAACGCGTGCGCCGCGAGGTCTACGGCCGAAACGAAACGAACGAGGAAATCCTCGAAGGCGCGCGGATTTTGAACAAACACGCCTGGTGCTGTTACGACACGATCATCGACAATCCCTTTGAGACGGAAGAGGACCTGCGCGCTTCCTTCGAACTGTTCATCGCCTTTCCTCATCACTTCGTCGTCGACACGAACACGCTGCTTTACTTTCGGAATCAGGACATCACGAAGAAAGCCTTGGCAGCGGGGCTTATCGGCGAGGACCAGGTGCTCGGTTCGCGGGCCGAACTGGGCTACCAGGATGTCACCTGCACCGGGTTTCTGCCACGCAGGGACGCTCGCAAGCGGGCGCTCACGATGCTGATCGTCGCCACCCAATACGACTTCATCCCTCGCGAGAAGTTGCGCCGATGGTTCGAAGACGACGCGCTCCTTTCCAACGACCGCCGCCTCGCGGTGTTGCTGCTGACGGAGTTGTATCGCCACACGCGCCACACGATGCACGAGTACGAGGCCAACATGCACACCTTCGCCAGCCAATTGGGCAGCGCCCCCATGGCGGGAAAGAGCCCGGCCCAATGACCGCGCAAGGCCTTGCTCCCGTACCGATGGCGCCGCCGCGCTCCGGCCCGGTCGTCCTGATCACGCTTTACGATGGTTTCACGAATCTCAACTTACGCTGGATTCACGGGGTTCTGAAGCAAGCGGGGCACGACTGCAAGGTCATCCGTTTCGGCAAGCTTCTGCCTTTCGAGAAAGACACCGACTACAGCCTGTTCCAGCCCTTTTGGGTCAAGCCGCCGCTGGTGCGTCCGCCACTGGACCCGGGGGAGGTGCGGGCTCTGCAAGATACGGTGGCGGGTCTCGATCCATGCTGGATTGGGTTCAGCGTCCTGGCGCCGATCAATCATGTGGCCGGGCGATTGACCTCCGCCGTGCGCGAGGTTTGCGACGCTCCGGTGGTGTGGGGCGGCTACTATGCCATCAGTCAGCCCGAATTTTGCCTGCGGCACGCCGATGCGGTCTGCACCGGTGAGGGCGAAGAAGTGGCCGTGGCGCTGACGGAGGAGTTCAAGAGCGGCCGACGCGACTTTTCCGCCATCAAGGGCCTTTGGTACAGGAGCGATGCCGGCGAAATTCACCGCAATCCGCTCCGCCCATTCCTTACCCCGGCGCAGTTGGATGCCCTTCCGGCGACGACCTACGAACGCACCGGGGATGAAATCCTGATTCCCACCGATTTGCGCGATTACTTTGAAAACAAACTGGCGAAATGCGATGGCGGAAAGATCAATAGTGCGGCTTATCAGCACGATGTGATGGCGGCGCGCGGGTGCTGGTTCGCCTGCACGTTTTGCTGGCGAAACCGCGAGGTCCGTTCGCTCAGCGGCCGAGGGCTGTCCTACCGTATGATGTCGCCCGGGCGCGCGGTGGAGCACGCCCGGTTGGCCCTGAGCACGGGCAAAAAGCGAGTCGGGTTCTGGGACGAGATCTTTCCCGTGGACCGGGACTGGGTGGCGGAATTCGCCGCCCTCTACAAGGAGCGGGTGGGATTGCCGCTGACCGTTATCACCCATGGGCGGTTGATGACCGATGAGAACATGGAGGCCCTGATCGCCGCCGGGCTCGACAGCGTTATCCTGGGCATTCAGACAGGCTGCGAGCGCGCCCGCCGCGAGGTTTACCACCGCCCGGAGACAAACGCGGAATTGCAAGCTCTGGCGGCTAAATGGCACCATCGGATGTTTGTGACCTACGAGATTATCACCGATAACCCCTACGAGACGGTGGACGATCTCCGCGAAGCTGTCGCCTTCTTCCTGAGTTTGCCCCAACCTTTCGGCATGGATGCGAATACGCTGATGTACCAGAAGGAGTGCGAGATCACGCAATGGGCCCTTCGCGATGGCTGGATCGGCTCGGACGATGTCCTGGGCGAGGGGGACCATCCTGGCCCGGAGGACGTCACGACGCAACCCGTTGTCCCGCGCTCGGACCCCGTGCGGCGCTCGCTCCAGATGTTGGTGTTAGCCGCGACCTATGGCTGGATTCCGCGCGAATTGGTTGCTGGCTTGGCTGCGGACGACGCGGTGCTTGCCGATCCGGTGGAGGTGGAGATGCGAATTCTGCAGGAAATGTACCGCTTTTCACGCCGCCAGATGTACGAGTACGAATGGGAGATGATGAGGCTCTACAACGCGCTGCGAGAGGGCCAGTCTCTTGCCGGGGAGCGGGAGGCGGCGCGGACGTGACAAATCTCCTGCGGCGCTTGCTCCCGGAGCAGGGAGCGTTTCCCCTGGTGGCCTTTGGCCGCGAGTTGGCGCCCGCGATGGCGGTTTGCGTGGCCATGGAGATGGCGCTGCGGGCGCCGCTGCTGTTCTACCCCTTCTTTTGGAAATGGGTGGTCGATGGGATGAGCCGTGGCGCTACGGGGGCGGGCTCCGCCGCACCCGGTTGGGCTTCCCAGGTCTGGGCCGTGGCGGGTCTTTGGGGGCTGCTGTTTTTATTGACGGCCGGGCTGACGCGAGTGTGGTCGCTGCGGGTTTTGGCGACGCAGGAACGGGCGGGCGAACGTCTGCGCGAGCGCCTTATGGAGCGCCTCACCCTTCGACTGACGCCGAAGCGCGGCGCCGAAATGGCGAGCGCTCTGACGGCGGAATTGAGGCTTGCCGAAAAGCTCGCTTCCACCACCGCGCCCGGACTGGTGGCGGATGGGCTGGCTCTTATCGTCCTCTTGTGTCTGTTGGCCATGCTCTCGCCTTCGGCAGCGCTGATCGTGGTCGGGGCTGGATTGCCGGTGGCGGCGGGAATCGCCTGGGCCAATCGGCGGCTGACGCGGCGCGCGCAAGATGTGCAGAGCGCCGAAGCCCGGGTCCTGGCGCTGGGGGGCGAATTGTGCGCCGCGCGCGAGAGTCTGGCCTGCTTCGGCGGGATTAACGGAGCGCTCCTATTGGCGATGCGCGCCGCCTATCGGGGCCGCTATGAATGCGAGCGCACCCACCGGCGCCAGGCCGAAGCGGTGCGGCTGTTCTGCAAGCTGCTGTTCGCGGCGCTGGTTGTGGGCCTCATGCTGCACACGTTTTCCAGACTCGTGACGGGGCGGATCACGTTGGGGACGGCGCTCGGCATTCTGGAGTTTTTTCTCGGGGGCGTGACAGTGCTCTCGATGGCGCTCTACAGCCACGTTCAGGGCTGGAGCTACGGCGTGGCGGCCTGGTCGCGGTTGATGGCGTTTCTCGAACCGGCTGGCACGGAGGAGCCTAACGAGGCGCCGCCGCCCCAGCCAGGAGCGAACCGCCGGAGCCTTGAGTTGGACGGCGTCTGGTTTCGCTATTCCCCTGACGGCCCGGACGTGGCGCGGGATCTGGATTTGCGCATCGCACCGGGCGAATGGGTGGCGGTGACAGGTCCCAGCGGCTGTGGCAAGAGCACGCTCGGTAAACTGGCGGCGGGGCTTGTGCTGCCAAATCGCGGCGCAGTGCGATTTGAAGGGCAAGGCCCCGACCCGCAGGCCGCCTGCGGCTGGCCCGGCCGGGTAGCGGTGGCTCTTCAAACGCCGTCGGTTTTCTCGCTGACGGTCCGCGAGAACTTGCTGGCAGCGGAACCGGGCGCCACTGGCGCCGCCATGCGCCGGGCTCTCGACGCGCTCGGACTCGATAGCTTGGGACTCGACGAAACGCTGGGGGCGGAGCGTGCCTTGTCGGGTGGTCAACTCCAGCGCCTGGCGCTCGCCCGCCTGCTCCTGGGGGACGCGCGGCTCTGGGTTCTGGACGAACCGACCGCGGCCCTCGATTCCTATACGGAAGCACTGGCGCTGGAGTCGCTGCGCCTGCACGCCGGCAACCGCGCCGTACTGCTCATTACCCACAGTCCCCGGGCTCTGGCGTTGGCGGCTCGCCGCTATACGATGGAGAGAGGCCGGCTCGAGCCGTTGGCGGACAGAGCGCCTCCGGCTGCTGCGGAGACTTCGCCCGGCTGGCTTTCCCCGTTGGCGAGATCGGAGGCTTAGGGTATGGTGGATCGAGAGCCCGTTCTGGTAATCGGGGCCAGCGGCCGCGTCGGCGGCGAAGTGGCCCGCCTGCTCCTGGCGCGGGGGGAATCGGTGCGCGCTTTCACTCGGGATGCGTCGAAGGTGCACGCCCTCGTAAGCGCCGGAGCGGAGGTTTGCATCGGGGATCTGGGCGACCGAGCGAGTGTGGTGCGGGCCTTGGCCGGCGTGCGGCGGGCGATGCTGTTGTCGGCCCTCGACCCTCCGAAGCTGGCGCACGCGCCGCTCTTCGCAGAGGAGGCTCGCCGCTTGGGCCTTCTGCGCATTGTCAACATCTCTGGCAAAGGGGCCGCCGCCGAGGCGCCAGTGGAAGTTCTGCGCTGGCACGCCCGCGCCGACCAGGCGCTGGACGCGGTGCGATTGCCGGTGGTTCACCTTCGGCCGGGCACATTCATGCAGAACTTGTTGGAGGACGCGGGCTCCGTTCGCGAGCGGTCCGTCCTGCCGAACCCCTTCGGCAGGGGACGAGTGCCCTGGATCGACGCCCGCGACGTGGCCGCGGCGGCGGCGCATCTGCTTTGCGAGGACGTTCCGTTGCCCGATTGTCCGGCCATCACGAGCAACGATTGCGTGACGATGGCCGACGTCGCCCGGCTTCTGGAAAACCTGCTGGGGAGAGAGGTGCGCCTCGAAGATCGCTCACCCGCGGCGATGCGGGCGTCGCTGTTGGCATGGGGTGTGCCCGATTCCATCGCCGCGCCGATGGAGGAGATTTACACCTTCTATCGCGAAGGCAATCGGCCCGAGTCCACGCCCGATTTTCAGCGCCTGATGGGCCGTCCGCCCAGGGGACTGGAAACGTTTCTCCGTGACCATCTCGAGGCCTTCCGATGAGTGCGGAGAACCCACAGCCGCCAGAGCGCCCCATCGCCGACGACCCCAGCCATCCGGCCCTACTCGGCCAGTACGAGCCGGGCCAGGCACAGCGCATCAACTACTTCCGCGAGGAACGGACACCCTGGCAGGCAGTGGAGATTTTCCTGACACTTCGATGCCCCCTGGCGTGCTTTCATTGTATCACGAATTCCCACCCGGCTCGGGGAGAACAGATGGAGGAAGAACTGCTGAAGACAGTTCTGGCGGAGCTGGCGGAATTGGGGCGGACGCGATGGGTTTGTCTGTTCGGTGGCGAACCTCTGCTGGAGCCGCGACTGCTCACGCTCGGAATCCGCGAGACACGGCGCCTCGGCATGATCCCGACGGTCGTGACGTCGGGGGCCTGGGCCGGCAGCGAATCGGAGGCGGCGCGAGGCGCGGAAACTCTGGAAGGCAGTGGCACGGTGATGTTTTCGACTGATCGGGCCCACACGCGATTTGTCGATTTGGAAACCTTGATTCGCGGCATGGCAGCGGTGCGGGCCCAGGGTTTACATGTTTCGCTTTGCTACACCGCCGAGCGCGATGAATTCGGGATGGCACAGCCCGTGCCCGCCGAGTTGATGGCGGCCTGCGGGAGTCTGGACGTGGGATGTGTCGTGACGCCCATGACCGATGGCGGCCGGGCGAGCCGCCACCCGGAACTCCTGCCCCGCGTCGACCCGGCGGTGCCCTGCGGAAAGATCGATGTGCCCCTGATCGGGTGCGACGGGGAAGTCTACGCCTGCGGCCCGGGCTGGACGATTCCAGCGGAGGGGCGCTCGCGTCACCGTCTTGGCAACGCGCGCGTCGAGGGCCTGAACACGATTTTCCGCCGCCGCTACAACTCGCCGATCCTGGAGACTCTCCGGTGGCGAGGGCCCCTGGCGGCTTTGGAAGAGTTGTCGGAACTGGACGGGGAACTGGAGCGGAGAATCGCCGCCGATCCGCCCTCCTCGCCGTGTGCGGCTTGCCGGCTCGTGTCGCTTCACGCGCCGGGCAAAGAGCCTCTCTGGGCGGGCTCGTGCCTCCAGACAGCGAAGTTGAACCCGGCTGTGGCGTTGGGTTCGGAGAGGGCGTGCTCGTGATCGAAGGGACGGTGCCAGGCGATGAGCCGCATTCCCGCCACGCGGAGGGCCATACGGCGGAGAAAGGCCTCGCCGACGATGCGCACCCGCGCCCGCCAAAGCAGGTCGCGCCGGATTCCGGCGGAACCGCCCGCCGGCGAGGAGTCGTTGACCAGGACGCGGTGCGAGGCGACGCGCAATTCGCCTCTGCCGAGAAGGGTGAACTCGGTTCGCGTGCGGACGCCTTCCGCCTTCGTTTCCCAAGTGGCTCCGGCCTGCCCGAGGCTGTCGGGGCTAGGGGCCGCGTTGAGGCTGGCGATAAAGACGCCGCCGGGCCGCAGTGCCGCCTGGATGGAAGTGAGCATGCTGGCGAAATCGTCCTCGACCCAGATCAGGTTCGCGATTCCCAGGGGGCAGAGCACCGCATCGAAGGGTCCTCCGCAGTCTTCGCCACGAAAGCGGGTCATGTCCGCCTGGACGCAGCGCAGGGGCAGGTTTCCGGCGCGCTCGCTCAAGTAAGTCAGCATGGCCGGTTCGCGGTCGAGGGCCGTCACGGAGAAGCCGAATTCCGCCGCCAGCGGCACAGCGATGCGGCCCCAGCCTGCGCCCAGCTCGAGCAGGCGACAAGGCGCGGACCGGATCGAGTAACCCCGCAGGAGAGCCGCCAGAAAGGCCGGTTCCCCGGGCAAAATGCCGCGGTAGGACAGGTCGCAATAGCGCGGATGACGCAGCAGCGTCTCGTCCTCGCCTCCGAATTCGATGCCGCTGCCTGCCGCCATGAAGAGATTGCCCCTTTCGAAGTCCTGCCGTCTCCCATGCCGGACCGTCCTCCGGGCAGTCTGGTCGCTCAGCGGACCTATGATTGGCCAGAACTCTACGAGGCCTCCTACCACGATGTCTATCCGGGCGAGATCGACTTTTACGATGGGCTGCTGCGGCGTTTCGGTGTTGCGGGAGGACTTCTGCTGGATCTGGCCGGTGGCAGCGGGCGCGTGGCTCGGCCGCTGCGAGAGCGCGGCTGGAGCCCGGTCGTTCTCGATCGCGCCCCGGCCATGCTGCGCGCCTGCCGGGCCCATGCGATCGCGGCTTTCCAGGCCGATATGGGCGATCTGAGGATGGCAGGGGATGCGCGCTTCGCGGCCTGTCTCGGTTCCCTGGGTGCCGTGGGGCTGCTCTGGCGGATGGAGGCGGCCCAGCGTTTCTTCGGTGGACTGGGCCGGGTACTCCGCGTGGGAGGCATCGCCCTATTGGTGGCCGTTTCCGCCGAAGACCCAGCCTCTGTCGTGCCTCACGCGGCGGTATGGGACGCGCGCCGCGGCGCCATCCAGACACGATCCTGGTTCACGCTGCTGCCAGAGTGCGGGCCGGGGGAGCGGGACCTGCTCCGCTTCGATTACAAGATCGTCGCCAGCACCTCGCGCGCTTCGGTGCTCTTGCGGGATGGGGGCCTGCTGCGCATGCTCTCCCGCCGTTGGGTCGAGAGGGCTCTGGATGCAGCCCCGGAACTGGAAATCCTCGGATGGCTTCCTCTCTTCGACGCCGCGACAGCACTGCTGCGAACACCGCCCTCCGGCCAGATCGCTTCGGCCCTTGTGCTTCGCAAACGCTCATGATTTCAAACGCCAGCATCACCGCCATCGTGGTCACCTGGAACCGGCGCGAGGAACTGGGGCGATGCCTCGATTCCCTGGACCGCCAGGTGATCCCTCCCGAGTTCTCGTTTCGCGTGATCGTGATCGACGATGGCTCGCGGGACGGAACCGCGTCGTGGCTGGCGGAGCGGACCGTGCGCCAGTGCGCAACCGGCCAGGGCTATCCGCTGAGCGCATGGCGTCTGCGCGGCAACGCGGGTCCCGGCTTGGCGCGCAATCTGGCGTTGTCCATGAGCCAGTCCGATTACGTTCTTCTGATCGATTCCGATGCCTGGATCGAAACGCCTGGCGCCGTGGCGAGCTTCGCCAAGCGGCTGGAAGAGAACAGCGAGTTGCTCGCCGTGGGGCCGCTCATCTGGCGGACCCGTGAGCATGACGACCCGTTCATCTTCGGAGGCTATGTGACGCGCGCGCTGCATGCCGATCTGCCGCGCTGGCGCAGCGATTGGGAAGCGCCGGAGTTCGTCACGTCGTGCTGCAGCCTTTGGCGTCGCGAGCCTCTGCTCCGCGGCGGAGGGTTCGATCCCTTCTACGGCCACGGCATCGAGGACGTGGACCTGTGCCTGAGGCTATTCCGGGAAGGGTGGCGAGGCGAGATTCTGCCGGAGACGCATGCCATCCACACGATGGCCCCTCATGGCCGCCATCGGCCTTTCGATGACTTCGATCGCGTGTTTCGCTATCTCGAATGGACGCGGCCTTACCTGGCGCTGCGAACGCGGGGGTGGCGGTGGACGGCTCGCGAGGCCGCTCGGTGGGCCGTCGCCGGCCGCGGTGAATTCAACGCGGCCTATGGGCGGCCTCTCGGGTGGCGCCGCCACGCCCTGGCCCGCGTCTTCTGGCCGTTCTACCACCTTTTGACCTGGCCGTTGCGGGTTGGGGCCCGGCCTTCCCGGCGCCTCGCTCTGCCCGCCAGCGCGATGCCTATCCCCCCAACCCGGGAAGCCGCCCATGTTTCCATCGCCTGATGCGCCCGGCGCGCCCGTTTTTCTCGCCGGTTTTCGGGAACTCGCCGATCAGTCAGCCATCTTCACCCACGGCGAGGGCTGCTGGCTTACCGACAACCAGGGCCACCGCTACCTCGACTTCAGTTCGCAGTACTGGAACACCAACCTCGGTCATCGCCATCCTCGCGCCATCCGCGCTGTCCAGGAGGCTGCCGCCGAAAGCCTCTTCCTCAACCTCCGCTTCGGCCAGAGCGCCTCGGTCGAACCCTTTTGCGAGATGCTGCGAGAGCGCTTCTCCGATTGTGATGTCGAGACCGTCCAACTCATGACCAGCGGCACCATGGCCATCGAGGCGGCCATTAAGATCGCCCGTCTCGTCACCGCGCGGCCACTGATCGTCAGTTTCCGCCGCTCCTACCATGGCATGGCTCTGGGGGCCCTGGCGGCGACAGGGTACCGGGAACTGGCGGAGCCATTTGGCCGGCATGACGACCGCCATCTGTGGATCGAAGCCTTCGATGAGGAAGAACTCGAACGGGTGCTCCGCCAGCATGGAGCACGGATCGCCGCCCTCATCGCCGAACCTGTCATCAGCAATCAGTGCCTTGTGCCTCCCGACGGTTTCTGGCCCTGGGTGTCCGGGCGCTGTCGACAGGAGGGCATTCTTCTGGTCGCCGACGAAGTCGTCAGCGGCATCGGCCGCTGCGGGCATTGGAGCGGAGCTGCACTGTGGGGCATGGAGCCGGATCTGATCGCGCTCGGCAAAGGACTCAGCGCCGGGCTCGTCCCCCTGGCCGCACTCCTCCACGGACACCGCACGTCGGCGGCTCTTCGCGGGCGCACGCTCCTGCACGGCCAGACGTTCGATGGATACGACCTCGGCTGCCGCGTGGGGGCAGCGATTATCGGGATTCTCGAAGACGAAGACCTTCTGGAACGCACCCGTGAACGCAGCGTATTCCTCCGTCAAGGCCTTGAGGGAATGGCACGGCGCCTTGGACCCCGGCGTGTGGCCGAAGTGCGCGGATGGGGTCTCTTCTACGGGCTGGAAATCGCGGCCAATGCCATCCCCGACTCCGGTCTCCATCCCTTCGCGCACCGCATGCAGGAAATCCTGCGCCGCCATGGTTTACTTCTCGGGGGCCTGGGCCGGGTGTTGCTTGTGGCCCCGCCGCTCGTCGTGTCGGAAGACGAACTGCGAATCGGATTGGGACGCCTCGAAGCCGCGATGTGGGAGGAATTCGCTGGAATGACAGAGTAGTGTGTCAGGGCCCGCCAAATTCGGAGAGAGTGTTACCGATGTCTCCGGATCGTCCTCCTCCGGCCCTTACCCCTGCCAAACTCCCGCCACGTACCACCCCAGCCGCCGCCCGTCGCCGTTGCGCAAGACTTCATCGGGACAGGGGGGCGACTCCAGCGTCAGCCGCAGGTCGATCGTGTCGCCCGCGAGATCGCCGGGCAGAGCGATTTCCCGCAGGGCCCATTGGTCGTGGTGGAGGCTGAGAGGGTGCGGGGGGCTTTGGCTGGTGGGGAAGGCGAGCAGGCCGGCGAGGGGACTCGGGGTAAGGCCGGCGGGGCCGCTGAGGAGGAGGTGGAGCCTGCGCGCGCCCGGTTGGCGGCGCAGGCGCAGCAGGCCCGAGCCGTTGGCGGCGCGATAGCTGACTCCACAGCGGCCGTCGCGCTCGCGGTCGTGCCAGCCCTCAACGAAGTGGGGGTGGTCGTTGCGGCCGCATACGACGGCGCAGTCGAAGCGGCCGAGCCCGGCGGCGGGGGAGGAGTGGGCGCCGCTCATGGCAGCCGGTCTCCGATCTTGTCCCAGAGGCGGCCGATGAGGCTGCGGGCAGCGGCGCGTTCGCCCTTCAGGCGGCGGATTTCCCCTTCCGCGCCAGAGAGAGCGCGGCGGGCTTGCATGTCCAGGGCGGCGGTCAGCGGGCTGTCTTCCCCGCCGCGGCCCAGATTGCCCACCAACTCGGCCATGAATTCGCTGTAGGCGAGGCACTGATAACCTTCGTCGAGCCCCCGTGGGTGCCAGAAATCGCCGCCGGGTTGGGGTGCCAGGGGGGCGTTGCTGGATTCGGGCTGGCTGACGATGATGTGGCGATAGGGGAAAAAGCCGCGTTCGCCCTGGGCGTCCCCGTGGCCGCCGACGCGTTCGAGATCGGCCGAGGTGGCGACGCCTTTGTCGGCGGCGCACATGCGGGCGTCCATTTCCGCCAGAGCACGATCGAAGGCGAGCCAGCCGTCCTCCAACAGATCGGTGGTTTCGCGGGCCAGTTGGGCCCACTGCCAGGCGGTCCAATCGAAAATCGGCGCGTTGCGGAAGACGGCCTGGGACCGATCGGTGGGGAACAGCCCGACCACGGTTTCAAGCTTTGGTAGACCGTTCTCGCGGTGCTCCCACAGCCACGGGTGGGGTTTGCCGGTGAGGCGCCGGTGCGTTTCATCCAGCGTTTCCTCGATGCGCTCGATAACCGGATGGTGGAAAGGAGCGCCAATCATCACCGGCCCCCGCGCGACGCGGCACAGTTCATTGATAAAGGCGGGACGTTTGCCCGGAGGAATGTGTTCGAGCGTATCGCTGGTGACGACGAAATCGAAGGAGGCATTGTCGAACGGCAACGCCGATCCATCGCCGATGTGATAGTCGGGCAATTCGGCTTGATGCGTGTCGACGGTGGCGACGCGCCAATCGGGAAAGTACCCCCGCAGCACCCGCCCCAGCATCCCCGGATAGCCGCCCACATCGAGCACGGCAGCGCCCTCGGGCAGGAGCAAACGGCGCGCGATGGCGACGATGGCCCCAAATCGGCGGGCTGTGTCATGCGGCAACGTGGCCAGATCGAGAGTGGGGGAGGGAACGGCGGCGGGATCGGTCAAGGAGTCGGGGCTTTCGGCGTCTCGGCGCGCGGGGTGGTGATGATGCGCCATGTTGCAAGATACGGACTCTTGGGCTGCTGGGCGCGCAGGTCTTCGATTTGGGCCCAGGCGGCACGCTCGTCGCCGAGGACCCACCGGGCGACGGCATCGAAGAACGCCAAATCGTCGCGATAAGAAGCGAGCTGACTTTCCGGCAGTTCGCCGCGGGCGCGCTCCACATCGGCCAGAGCGGCGCGAGCTTCCTCGCGGGTCAGGGTGGCGGTGTCGAAGGCCTCGCCCTGGCGCAGGAGGCGATAGAGCGCGGCGAGCCCAAGGCGGCGCGAGACGTCGGCGCGCAAGGCCTCGATCCGGCGGCCGTCTTCCTCGGCGAAGTCCAGCGCGGCGGCTTCCTCCAACGCGGCGGCAGCCTCCTCGAAGCGCTCCTCGGCCATGGCGGCCTCGGCGGCGTCGAGGGTGGCGGCGAGTTGTTCGTTCTTCAACTCGGCGGAGAGGGCGCGGACTTCCGCAGCGGTTTCCGGTTCGAGAAGTCGGGTTTCCACAGCCGAAAGAAGCCGGGCGGCGCGGAGCGAATCGCCCCGGGCGCGGGCCTCTCGAGCTTGATCCAATTGGCTGCGTGCTTCGCGGGCCGCCAAAAGACGCTGCAGCGCCCCCAGGCCCGAAGGGGTGACGCCCGAAACCTCCACCAAAGCGCCTGCGCGATCCAGCGCGTCCCGAACTTCAAAGGCAGGACGGGCGGAATCGAGGGCAACGCGAGCCTCCGCAAGGGCCGCCTGCTGAGCCTCGGCGGCGCGGGCGGCGAGTTCTTCTTCCGCGACCCGTACCGCCGCCAGTTCGCCGGGAAAATGATCGAGAACGACGTCCTTCTGAACAGCGAAGCGCCCCGCCGTCCCGGCGTCCAGCGGGCCGCCGACGATGCTTCTCAGCTCGCGCAATTCCCGGTCGCGGGCCAGAGCCAGCATCGCCGCCAGCTCAAGCGCCGCGTCCTCTGGCGGATTCATCGCGGCCAGGCTGCGCCCCAGCTCCACCGCACGGGCCGTCTCGCCGGCGGCCAGGGCCTCGCGGATCGCGGTCAGGCGACCGCGCAACGTCGCCCGCACCGTCACCGCCAGCGATTCCGCCTCCGGCGCCTCGCGCCGCGGCAGCTCATCCAAGACCGATAGGCTCTCGGCCAGATTGCCCCGCGCGTACTCGCGATACGCGTCGCGCAACATGACGTCCTGGCGCGTGGGGCCGCCAAAAACGATGGCCAGCACCAGGAAAATCAGCGCCAGTACCACCCCGCCAGTCACAATCAGGTGCAACCGCGCGCGATCCGCTTCGAACGGCGTCTTCGGCCCCAGATCCTCCAGGTAAGCGTGTGCCCGTTTCGACGTCGAATCGTACTCCATCGCCTTGCGCCAGGCTCGCCGAGCCTCCTCCGTCTGCCCATCGCGCGCCGCCAGCGTGCCCAGGAGCAGGTAAACCTCGGGAAAAGCCGATTGCAGCTCCAGCGCCCGGTACAGCTCCGCCGCCGCGTCCTCCGAACGGCCGCGCTCAGCCAGCTCCAGCGCCTTGTTGTAATGCGCCTTAGCCTGATTCACGATCACGCGCTGCAGGGCCAAGTCCTGACCGCAGTGATAACAAAGCGCCTGATCGTCGCGATTTTCGGTTTGGCAGTTTGGACAGCGCATAGGGCGAGGGCGGGTATCGTTGGGTAAGGGTAAATTGCGGAGACAACTTGACCTGAAACAATGGTCTGGTGGTTGCCTGCGGTGGTCAAGGCGATTGCCGGAGCGGCGGCCTCTCGAATTGGGGCCGCGTTGGCTCGGAAAGCCCTAACCGATTGGCTTGATGTAATACCGGCTCGAAACGCCCTCGACATCGTGATGGTAGAAGAAACAGTGGGGGTCCGCGTCCTCCAGGGCGTCCAGCAGTTGCGGCAGTTCTTCGTGGGTGATAATCGTTCGCACCAGCCAGAACGAATCGCCGCTGCGCCCGCCCAGTCCTTCCTGAACAGTGTAGGTCCGATGGCTCAGCGCCCCCACGATCGCCTGACCAATGACTTTGTAATCCTTTGAAATCACAGAAACCATCGTAATTTGAAATTTTCTATAGAGATTGTTTAGTGTCTCCGCCGATGCGAAAATATATATGCATGTGTACATCAAAGTATTGACGACCGCCTCAAAATCGTTTGTCTTGATGTAACTAAGCGCCAGGCCAAAAGTGGTGGATACTACAGCCGCAAGAATAGCGATAGAGCCCACTGGCTTGAGGTACTTCATCGCGAAGTACGCTCCCAAAATATCCTCGTCGCCCGTCGAACCGCGATAGCGAAAAGCCAGCGCCTTCGACGCCCCCGCCAGGAGCCCGCCGAACAGGACCAGGATAATGCGCTCGTGCTGGGGCTCAGGCGACGCAAACTCCAAGTCGGGAAGCAGGGCGAGGCACGTAAACGTCCTACGAGCCCCATCTTGACCATCGCCGGGGCCCTGTGCGATTCTGCCTCCTCATTTTATACACGGAGAGCAGGTCATGGAACACAAGACCCCCGGCTTCACAACCGGCGCGAAGCGAACGCACTGGCAGGC
>JAVJSW010000041.1:0-22140 GCA_040219255.1 Sumerlaeia bacterium | reverse complement strand
AAGCCGGTGGGGCTGTGTTCCATGACCTGCTCTCCGTGTATAAAATGAGGAGGCAGAATCGCACAGGACCCCGGCGATGGTCAAGATGGGGCTCGTAGGACGTTTACGCCTGACCTTCAGTTTTTCAGCGAGCTCGACCTGCGTAAGGCCGCTGGAAATTCTTCCATCGACCAGGATTTCGAGCAGGGCCTTATGCCCGGGTGTACCTCTCTTTTGGCGCATTGGATGACCGCTCCAGTCAGATGGAACAGCCTATCTGATTTCTACATAATATCCAAATTTCCGATACTTAGAC
Organism: Sumerlaeia bacterium; assembly: GCA_040219255.1. Classification (GTDB taxonomy): domain Bacteria; phylum Sumerlaeota; class Sumerlaeia; order SLMS01; family JAHLLQ01; genus JAVJSW01. Next base: position 21,845 of record JAVJSW010000041.1, on the reverse strand, counting down.
TTGCTGCTGCTTGAGGGTGGGCCTAGCCTCGGCTTGATCGCGATTGCGATGGAGATCTTACCGAGGAAGGCGCCATGCAGCACATCACTATAGGCGGAACCTCGTACGCCGTCCTCAGAGAGCTCAGCGGCGGTTCGTTCCACGACTCTATGCAGCTGAAGCAGGAGGGCTCAAAGATCCTGTTGAAGCTCTATAAGTCCGACTACACATCAGAGATTGAGCAGCAGTGGGAACGATGGCGATCGACGGGTTCCTCGATTTCAGGCCCGCACCTGATCGGATACTTGGAGGTTGGGACACACGAAGGTCGCCCCTTCGTCCTCCGCGAGTGGATTGAAGGCGAAGCGTTTGATGCTTTCGCGAGGCGGATGAAAGTCGACGGTCCGCGCCTGGCTGAGGCGCTCGCTGTGGGCCAGGCGCTCTGTCGGGCAGTCGCACCTCTCCACGATGCGGGGTTGTTTCACGGCCACATCCACAATGCAAACATGCTATTCGATCAAGAGGATAACCCGATGGTCGTTGATCCTTGGTTGGGAACTCCAACTGCCATGACGGCCCACCTGGCGATCGAGAAGCCGGGCAGTCAGGGGGCCCTCGCTCCTGAGCAGAGACGGGTCGGCGGCAAGATCGACGCGCGAACCGACGTGTGGCAGCTCGGTTTGCTGCTCGCTCGGTTGTACTCACGCAAACCCGACATCGTCGTGAACCAACGCATCTTGATGGAACTTCATGGCGCCAAGCTGCCGCTTCCTCTGATCAAGGTTCTTTGGCAGGCCGTTCAGGAAGAGCCAGCAGACCGATTCCCAGACGCAGGGACGCGCGCGCTAGCCTTGGCAGAGGTCACCTTGGCCGAGCATCAGCGCACGGTCTACGTCCGTCCTCTCCCTCCGGCGCGAGGCGTGCAGGATCGGGTCAGTCCCGTCCTGAGAAATACAGCACTGGGGCTCTTCGCCATAGGCGGGGTAATCCTCGGCGGATGGGCGTTCCAGGTGGACTCAACACGGGATGCCAGTGCAAGTGCTTCCACAGATGCGGGAGTGCTAGCTTCAGCGGCACCGGCAAGAGACAGCGGGCCAGCGACAGGTGAGAGCACCTGGTCCTTTCCCCTTTCCGCCGACGAGCAGCTTGAACTGATCAGGGTGGAGGCGGGGACCTACACCCGTGGGTCATCACCCGAACAATTCGGAGTGGCTGTTCAGGAGCTTGGCCTTGATGCGGAAGCAGGGAAGCGAGAAATGCTCGCCCACCAGGTCGCAGTCACTCGTCCGTTCTTTATCGGCACTACCGAGGTCACGGTCGGACAGTTCGCAGCTTTCGTCGAAGCAACCGGCTACACCACCACAGCGGAAAGAGAGGGCTATGCCTATATCTGGCGCGGTGATGACTACTCGCGCTCGGCAGGAAGCTGGCGCTCTCCCGGCTATCCTCAGACCGAACGTCACCCTGTCGTCTGCGTCTCCTGGTATGATGCCCAAGCCTTTGTGGATTGGCTGAATACGCGGTCGGACAACATCACCTTCTCACTTCCGACGGAGGCGGAATTCGAGATGGCTCTCCGCGCCGGGAGCGATACGCAGTTCTATTGGGGTGATCGTCCGGAAGCTGTGGACGGCCGTGAAAACGTGAAGGATGCCTCGGGGCTCAGCATCTTCGGTTGGGAGCCGTCGTTCACGTTGGATGACGGCCATGCTTGGCCAGCGTCTGTCGGGACCTATCGGCCCAACACGCTTGGGCTCTACGACATGGCGGGGAACGTCTTCGAGTGGTGCGCCGATTGGTACGCCGGTTATTCTTCGTCGGAGGAGATGGACCCACAGGGCCCGGCCATCGGAAACGAACGAGTTTACCGTGGTGGAGGTTGGAGAAGTGCGGTCGCAGCGCACCGGTCGGCGGCACGGTGGGGCTACGATCCCATCAATCGAAGCAACACTCTCGGATTTCGCGTCGTAGCACGACCTAAGTCCGAAGGTGCGCCTTTGGGGGCTGCTGCTCATGGTGTCCGTACCGGTGATGTGCGAGTTGGTCCAGGAGCTCTTCTCGAACCCGGAACTCATGTCACTCTACGCATCTTGAAGCAGCGCGTCTTCAACCAAGATCAGACCTTCAAGGATTGGAATGGTGTCGCTGACCTCACGATTCGACTTCCAGTTGATCGCTCAGTGGAAAGCCCCTTCCTGATGAGTCTCTCAGGAATGCGTGAAGGAGGTCTCCGCCAGATTTCGATCAGCTCACCAGCATCAGACGAGCTTAGCGGAATAAGAGGCGGTGCAGCAGTCACGCTGCCCCGAGGCACAACGTGGCACTTTGAAGTGGAGGCGGTCTCTTCAACCCCCGCAGCACGCTCCCGTGTTGGTCTCGACGTCGATGTAGAATCCACTCTCGTCGGAGCACTTGTAAGATCGATCGTGGCCGCTCCCGCCCAAGCCGCTGGAGTTCAAGGTGGAGATCTCATCACGGCAATCGACGGCACCGAAGTCGGAAGCGGACGACACGCTGTCCAACTGCTTCGCGGCAAGGTTCCAGGTGAGCCAGTTGAGCTTGAAGTTACGCGAAGCGGTGAGCGACTCTCTCTCACGGTCGTACCTCAAGCGGTCGCGAGTTCAGCGCCGGAGGCAGCGACCTTCCAAGGCGCCCCATGGGTCGGTGGAGACATGTAGTGAGACGTACGCGCACCTATCGAAAGAGAGCGGCCTACGCGAAACCCTTGCGCGATGCCGTCGCGGGTTGGCGGGGTGGAGTTGACGCGCTTGTTCAAGTACACGAGATGCTTGGTGACAAGCCGTGGCTCCTTGCCGGTGGTCACGCGACCTCGTGTTACGCAACCTCACGACTCTGCTCAGAAATCCTTGTCGTGGTAGCTCAGCACGTAGAACTCCCCATCACAATCGAAGTCGGGGACGCTTTTTCAGTCACGCTGCGAGTTGTGACCTGCGCGGAATTTGAGGAGATGTATGGCCGAGCAGCAAAGCACGAGTTGAAAGGGAAACAGTTTCGAGTTCCATGCAAACCAGACTTGCTCAAGTTGCTCGACTCTGGCGACCCCAAGGATTGGGGAGACTTGGGAACGTTGCGCTCGCTCTGCTGATTATCGTCTTCGTGCTGCAACCAACGTCCGCATGGCTGCGCGGCTACGTGGACTGGAACGTCATCAACCCGGCCTCGAACCATACAGGGTGGTATGTTGCCTCTCTGAAATTCTGGCTCGTGAGCTGGATATGGCCCGCTGCATATCTACTCACGTCCGCGCTTTCTGGCGATCGAATCAGAGCCTCGGTGATCCTCGTGGCGCTGACCGTGTTGGCTGCCGGAAAGCCAAAACCATTCTACCAGGGCTCACTCACCGATGCAGAACGTTGGCTGCTTGCGCTGGAGAGTTGGTACCAAGCGCGTTTTCTCGACGCGATCATCGCGGCCATGGCTGTCGCGACCTTCAGGTGGCCTGCCCTCTTGATGGTGGCGATTCCCATCGCGGCGATTCGGATTTTTCTTTAGGTTCTGAGACCTTGAATGACGAGCACAAGGCATGATGAGCGCATGGCTTTCAGAGCCTAAAGTCAAGGCGTCCATTCACCAAAGATGATAACCGGACCCTCTAGACCTTGTTGCGTGATGGTGTATTCATCGCGCCCATCGCTTCCGACACGATGCCGCAGGTCACCATCCTCAACCAAAGAACGTAGACCCTCTCGGACCTCACATTGCTTTAGGCCAGAAATCTCAGGTTCACTGTGCCACTCATCATCGAAACGCTTCTGATCAGCAGCCTGATAGTTGATCTCGTCACGCCAGTTCATTGCTTACCTCCTGGTGGGTAGATAAAGTCGAGGTTCCGCCAGCACTGAAGCTGACGCTGTGAATTGCGCCATTACACTCGTCGGTCATGGTCGGGAGTGCCCTTACCTTCTGGGTTGGCGCAGCATGTGTGTGCTGGTAGATGATCAGCGCAGCCCTCTCAGAATAGCTCGGGGATTGATCGAGTGGTTTCTCGCGCCACGTGAGGCGGTGTTTGAGGATCGAACACTTCCGGATCTTTCCAAGAGCACCACGCGGGATTGGTGATGAAAGTAGCAGACCATCATGCTCGTATGAAAGGGTGGAAATGCCGTACTCTAACAGTACGTCTTCCGTCGCACGCACGTCATGCTGCTCGATGCCGGTCAGCACATGGCTCATCAAGCCTGCCCTGCCCTGCTCGGTCACGTCATAAAGGCGTCCCATGGCGTTCTCAATGATCGTATGGCCGCGCTCATCGCGGCGAACGTCGAGCACACGGCGGAGACGCGTGCGATGTCCACGGAGGGAAAACTGGCGTAGAAGGTCGCGCGAAACCAACCTCTCATGCGCGATCGTGAGCCTGATCTGGTAGAGGGAGGCTCGGAGTCGTTCCGCCACCGCATGAGGGGTTTCCCCCGGGCAGCACTGCCGGATCAACTTTCCTACTGCTGCATCATAATGCGACGATAGTGGTGCGCCGTTGATGACGGCGAGGACAACGAGCTTGAGCAGGTCCTCAGGCAGATCATATAGCGCCGCCATGTTCGTGTACCCATGAGCGACCACGTATTCCAGATCATCAGTGGGGATGTAGCTTGGTTCAACCAGCGAACTCCTGTGTCTCCACGTCAGGTTTTGGTTCAGGCACGCGCAGAGATGCGCGTAGGCAGCAACGTGGCACGCGGCGATGTCGAGGTTGGTGTTCAATTCGCGCGTCCTGGGAGACAACGCGAGCGCCTGCTTCAGAGCGCGAGGAGCTGTCTGGAAACCGCCGCCGACCTCATAGCGGCGACCTGAGGCCCGTTGCACGTATTCCGGGCTGAACTGACCGAGACCGTCCCCTATAGCCATGTAAGCGTCTGAGCCGACGATCCTGAGTAGCGTCGCTCCTGCCCTGGTTGCCTCGACGAGATCGCTGTATCGCTGTGCTGCGGCGGAGGCGGCGATGAGGTCCGCGATGCCCCTTGCTGCGTAGCTAACGTCGATCGCGAGGGGGCGGCCTGCACGGGTGGTAGCTCCGGAGGACTCGCCGGTCGACCTACGACGACGGGCCATCCTCTTCTCGGTCTCCGTGAGCATCCACATCGAGCGATTGACGGTGCCCAATTCGGTGCGACGACCGTTGCGGAGGTTGCACCAAGTCGTAAGGTCGCCCTCACGAACGAGCTGCTCTACACCGGCGCGGATGACGCTGGCGTAGTGGTCGTAGCGCATGCGCCACCGTCTGCACCTGCCGTCTCTGTACTCGGAGGACTCAAGAAGTCCGGCCTCGACGAGAGCGTTCACGACCGTCGTATAGCGGGCTGAGGAGGACGCCTTCTTTTTGGACTTGGACTTCGACCTCGGCTTCGACTTACCGCCTCCGCACAACTTGTCGAGCACGTCCCACGGGACCGCAACGCGGGAAGTCCAGTCTGGTTCGAGAAGCGGGAGATCGCCGTCGTACGTCAATGAGGTGGAGACCACTACGTGCGCCATCACGGCGGTGGCGTGCGCGTGAAGGTGAGGTTCGGTGATTCGGTGCGCAACGATGGAGGCGAGTGAGCTGTGGGAATCGGTTGGAACACAGGCATAGTCGAGGGCGCGGGCGAAACCGGAAGGGACGGCCTTCACGGAGTCCAGGTCGTCGATCTCGCCCGAGCGAATCATCGTGGCGATGCGCTCGTGTACCTCTGGGGCTGCGTCGGGAAAACGTTCGACTGCGCGTTCCAGCGCTGAGGTTTTAGGGGAGGTTACTTCTGTCCTGCTTTTCACGGTGCTGTCTCATCAAGCATGTCCTCGTTCTCAAAACCCGGCCCTCATCTTTGTCGGGATGTGGAGGGCAGGCTTACGACGAGGACCGCGCTTGCCTGCCCTCCACCGAGTGCTTGATGAGAGCGGGAGAAGCAGAGCACGAACGTGTTGCCGTTTCAAGCTCTATTTTCTTTCGACATAAGATGACTTATAGTTACGAGCGCCGATCAGCACGGGATAGAACGCTACAGGCAAGCGAACGTGTCTCTTTTCCTTGTCGGTTGAAAGGACGTTCTACTTACACAAACAGAAGAAACCACCACCAACTCTACCAACAACAGAATCAACTGACGCATAAGTAACGACATATACTCCGTAGGACTTTCTCCTATCCTTCTTTGTTCATCGGTATATCCGACGAAAAACAGGGCGGACAACGTGCCGCAAGGAAGCCTCCATGACCGCCCCCGGGTCCCCGTCGCCTCGGGTCGCTCACGCCTGAGGTAAGACTCGGTGTGGAGACTTGCCTTCGCCAAACGCTATCCCTTCATCAGAAACTCGTTCCAGAAGGTCTCCTCTCCGATGCGATTGGTCTCCTCATAAAGTCCGGCTCTCTCTTCCGGCGTCGTCAGTTGCGCAAACTTTTCGCGTCTGGGGTTCGAGGTCGTTTCGGCGCGGAGCGAGGCCTCCAACGTCTCGATGTTGCGCATGAGCGCCCGATGGAGTGCCACGTTGGCCCATGCCTCATACCCTGAGCGTAGCGCCTCCCAGACGGCCAGACTGAGGATCGGGCTGGTCACCCACCGGGCAGAACCGCCATTAGCCGCGAAAGCGAGGAGCCCTTCGGAGGCGGCCTGTATCCACCCCGACGAGAAGTACCCAACACCACGATCATACTGCTTCGCCACCTTGAGGGCGGGGACGAAGGAGTCCTCGATGAGGTCGTCGGAGGAGGTGGTGATAACGCGCTTCCAATAGCGTTCGCGGAGGCCTGATGGCACTAAACTTTCGCCCCTCTCGTAGGCAGGGGAGACGGCGCTGCCCCAGTTATGATGCTACAAAGACTTTCCGGCCGGTCCAACGATTAGGCGGCAGGTAGAGATGGGGCTGCCCTGCCGTTTTCCGACGGGGCAGCGCATCTGCTGTAGCCCTGGCAACGCTCCCTCTTTGGCTACGTCAGCCAGTACACTGTCGAGTTTCCGGAGGGGCGGACATGGAGAGTGCGACCGGCGATGGTTTGGCCGTCCAGTCCTTGTAGTAACCGCCCCAAGGCGATGGCCTTGGAGTGGGGGGAAGGCTCCTTGTCGAGCCCGGGCAACGTGATGTCCGACGAGACCATCAGGCCCATGAGGGCAGCCGCGCGGAGCTTGCGGTGCCCGTGTCGCGACCACCACGCTTCAACGAAGTTGCGGAGAGTCGCTTCGTACTTATCGTCACCATACTGACAGAGTACGACATGGTCGGTGGTGGGATCGTAGGTTGCGAAACAAGTGAGGTCAGCTTCTTCGAGTTGTCCAGAGAAGAGGGTATGCAGCCGCCCGAAGAAGGAACCTCCGACAAAGTGCAACGGAACATGGAGAGATTCGGGAGCATCCTCCAATATGGGTACGGACATGGTGCTATCGTCGAGAACACTGCGGTCGCGGGTAGTGGCGTAGAGCCTATACGCGAGGTCACGAGCAGTTGATGCAGAAACCTGGGTTGGGAAGAAGATCCATACTACCCAGCGCCCAATTCTGAATGACCTTTCGACGTAGTGAGCTACTCCCAACTCGCCAAGAATCTCACTGAGTGAGATGATGGGTGCCGTGGGCTGGAGTGAAAACTGTTCGCGAAACTCCACCGCGATATGGTACGTCATTTCGTTCGCGTCGAGCGGCCTGGTAAGAGATCGGAAATAGGAAGTGACAATCCCGCTCGATGTGGAGATGGCGGCAGGTTTAGTCATGACCGAAGGTCCGCCAGTGTGGGCCTGCGCCCAGCCAAGCGGATCGAGGATCATGACCTTCTCACGGACTTCACCCGTCACCAGATCGACGACATCAAGCTGGCCTGGGTGCGCGAATACGTCCGCAAGGATGGAGCAATGTGCGCGGTCAGTCGTTCTCATTCTCAACCCTCCTTCTGAACCGATGATTCCTCGCGCGGCTGGGCGACTCCACAGTAGCTGATCCGCTGCAAGCACGTACCAATTTTTAGGTCGACTAGCGCATTTGCCCTTTTGATGAATTTCAGCTTTCCGATGAGAGCTGCATAGTTTGCCTGAAAGACCAGGTCACCTCCCGAACTCCATCGAGATGCGTTCTTCACCTTCGGAACGCAAAACAGGCGCAAATCGATAGCGAAACCCCGCGAAAACTCCATGAGCTCATTGTGGTCGTCATCGTCAAGAACTTGAGTCTGATCAGTCATCAGTACAAGGCGCAGAGCGTCCATCCCTGCCTTGCATCGAGTGATCCACGCGATCTCGACCGCCCGAAGGGCCACACCGAGATCCGGGCGGTATCCATAGGCACCGCCGTGCTTTTCCACAACCTCGCCATCTGGCGTCGAAATAACGAGCACCTTTTCATCCGACAGGCTATGAAAGTGAAGTTCAAGCTGGTGAGAGCAGCGCTCTCGGATGCAGCGGTCCCTATTTTCAGTGTGAGCAGCCACCATGGCATCGTGTTCAATACCGATTGTGGAAAGAGCAAATTTGAAGTAAGCATACTCCGCTGCATTCTCCAGGGGAGGCTTGATCTCGTCGGAGAAAATCCCGATGTCGTGCGGAAAGACGTCGCGCGTGATGCCGATCCTAAACAACTCTTCCAACTCACGGACTTGCTTCAATATCTGCGCCTGTCGTTGGACCGAGACTGTCTGACTTGCTGCGTTCTTCATGTGCCTTCCTCCGAGGTTAGTGTGCTCATCGGTACGACACCGTGAGCGAAGTTCCTCAGGAGGTTCCAGCACGTCTCACTTCGCTTCCACTTGTAAATGCCCGGACAGAAAGTTTTCTGCGGTCACCTCAATTGAGTTTTTGTCCGGGAAATTACGAATAGATGCAGCAGTAAACCTGTGGTCCAAGAGTCCTCGCGAACGATCAGGAATCGTCAGAAAGCTCCACGGAGGACCTTATGGAAACGAACAGCAACCAGACCAGCATCAACTTGAACGCGAAACTATTCACGGTTCGCGAAGCCGCAGAGTTGCTCGGCCTTACCGAGCGTGGACTTCGCCATCGCATCCACCGTGGGGAGGGCCCTCACATCATCCGCCTTGGCCCTGCGACGATCCGTATTCATGAGGACGACATCCGAGCCTGGCTGCGCGTGGAGGAGGGAGGCTCGTGAGGACTCGCAGAGCGGCAGAACAGGGCTACCGTATCATCAAGCGGACTTGGGATAATGGGGAAACTCGGATGGAATCGTTTCGGCTCTTCTGGCTGACAGAGGAGACCCTTGCTTCAGGTCGCCGCCGCGAATGCTCACAGCAGGGCTTTCGCACGAAGGAAGACGCCCGGCGCTATTTTCACAACAAGGTCGTTCCTGCTCTGCGTGCTGGGTACGCTTCGCCCGAAGAGATGGAGGCTGATGAACGGAAGCGGCGTTTGGCGGCAGCAGAGGCTGAGCCTTCCCTGAAAGAGTTGGTTGATCGCCATCTGGCCGAAGCCAAGCTTCATCTCAAGCCGCATTCCCTCGCTACGAAGACGGCTACCTTGAACAGCGCTGTGGCCTTTTTGAAGGGAGAGAAGCGAAAGATCGGCGAGATCACGACCGATGAAATCCGTGACTGGGTGAACTCCTCCGCTCGTGCGAAGCAACCCAAGGCAGATACCCGTATCGGAAGGTATCGTGCGCTGAACTCTGTTTTGCGTGAAGCATATGAGCGCGGCTACCTGGCCGAGAATCCCTGCAAGGGGATCAAGCTGCCACGTGCGAGCAAGGGCAGGATGCGCCCCTTGAGCGTTGAGCAAGCGGGCAATTTGCTTGCTGCCTGCAAGGCCCTTGTGCCCCGGAACGGTTTCGAGGCGTCGCCTGTTTTCGTTCACGCCTTCGTTGCGTATGCACTCTATACTGGGGCTAGAGCTGAGGAGGTCATGCACGCGGAGTGGACCGACCTCGATACCGAAAGGGCCATCGTCACCATCCAGCCCAAGTCTCATATGGACTGGACCACGAAGAACAACAAGGCGCGTGTGATCCGGACGAACGACTGTCTGATGAAGATCCTTATCGAGTACAAAGCTGATCAGGTAGCCCGCCTGGAGGATTCAGAGGCCCGGCTCGCTGATCTCATCGCGTGGCATCAAGCAGAGGGGGAAGAAAGGAAGAAGCTGAAGAGGCCCGCTGACCTCGACAAGTATGACCGCCCTCCTTCGATGAAGATCCTGATCGCAAAAGCTGAGGGGGTCGCCGCTTCCCTTCGCCGCCAGGTGGCCTCACCGCTCATTTTTCCCAATCCTGCTGGTCAGCCGATGACGGAGGTACCCAAGGGATACGAAACGGCGCTGAAGGCCAGCGGTCTCAAGAAGCTTGGCTTCGTGTTCCACTCGCTGCGCGAAACTTTCGGAACCACCTTGGCAAAAGCGGGGGTGGATCTCTTGTCGCTGAAGACACTGATGGGGCACGCAGACGTCGAGACCACCATGAGGTACATAGCATACAGCCCGGACTACGCGGCGGCACATGGCGCGAAGATGCCCGACATCCCGGTCATCCAGCTCAAGATGGACGGTGACGAAGAGGATCGAGGGGTCGCGGCAGGTAGTACAACGCAGCCCTCCTGATCCCGTCAGCCCCCACCTTTCCCCGACCATACCGCGACCAAAGTGAAGAGCCCCCTTTCAGGGGCTTTTATCATTCACAGCCAAAGTACTGAAATTAGGGGGTTTAGATGGAGCGGGAAACGAGGCTCGAACTCGCGACCCTCAGCTTGGGAAGCTCAATTACAATCAATGAAATCAATGATCTATACCCCTCGTGATACACCGCCTTGATACACTCAGAGCCCCTTTTCTCGTTTTACCTTCGCTTTTTTCCTTGTAGCCTCCCGCCGCTCCTCCGCCTCCTTCAAGCGCTTCGCCCCAAGGCCTACGTCCTCCTCGCCAATCTCAAAGCCAACGAGCCGCGAGCGCACCTGCGCCCTCCAACTGCGATGATCTACGTGGTCAAGATAGATGTTGGTCGTTGCGAGGTTCGAATGCCCAAGCAGCCGCTTCACCTCCACCGCAGAAAGGCCCGCCCCTCCATTCGCCACCGGGGTGAGCCAGCGCACCGCGGCGGTATGGCGGAACGGGTGCGCCCCGTCATAGGGAGGGTCGTTGTCCGGAAAGGCGGCCTCCCAAATCGTGCGGAGAAACGTGCGCAGAACCGAGTAGCGCCGCGGCGCTTTGTAGCCGTAGGGGAAGACGGGCGCCTCGTCGGCCCTGAAATGGGAGGGTAGCCGACTCTTCTGCTCGGCTAACAGAACCGCGAGCTCCTCGGAAATCGGGATCACCCGCTCCGCGTATGACTTCGGTGTCCACCCCCGCTGGGGCTTGGCCGCCACCACGACTTCGGTATGGCCGCCGGGATTGTCGAGCCCCTTGAGGTCGCTCCAATCGAGCTGGCGCAGCTCTGAGGACCGCAGCCCTGTCTCGAGGAGGAACCTGATCAGCAGGCCGTAGTCGGTTCGCGACCGGCCGGCCGGATCAGAATAAGCCGACGCGGTGGCAATCAGCGCCGTCGCCTGCTCCGTGGTCAGGACTGTGCGCTCTTTTCTCGTCTCACGCCGGTAGGCCAGCGACGCCCGGACACGGTTCTCGAACAGCACCCCCTCGCCAACCAGCCACGAGGCAAGAGAGGAAAGTGTCTGGCGGTCGTTGTTGAGCGCTCGCTGCCCGCCTCGAGACCGCTTGTCAGCCTTTACGACCGCCGCCCGGTATCGAGCAAAGGAGCGGAGGTTCTCGCCGTCGAAGGCCTCCGTCACCGGCATCTTCCCGTTACGGCAAAACCGCGCAAACCCCTCCAGGATAGATGAGTAGCTGCTCTGCGTTGTGCGGCTAAGCTGGGGGTTGCCCAGGAAAAACTCGTCGATCGCTCGCCGAACGGTCCACCCAGCAGCTGCTTCCTGAGGGGTGAGGACGGGCGGCGTCGCCGCTTCCTCAGGCGTCATCGTCTCCCACCGCCGCGCTTCCTCCTCCTTGAGCACGCGGTGCTCGAGCAGCAGGCGAATGGACGAGGGGTCGGCCCACTGCTCAACGCTGCGCGCGGCGGCGTCGAGGCGCCTCGCCAGGTCATCCGCCTGCTCCTTTGTCTTCACCCAATCGGGCGCCATGACCAGAGTCCGGTCCTTACCTTTCTGACCTGGGCCACGCAAGGAAAGGCGCGCCTTGCCGTGCGGCATCATACGACCCGTAGCCATCTATCCGGCCTCTTCGATGGCCGCACGGATTGCCGCCAGGGCGCGGGAAAGGCGCTCGAGGGGAGGCGTCTCGGCGGCAAGGGCGCTGTGGAGATCGACAGAGGCCACCACATAGCCGACGGGTTTTATGTCCATGGCTCGCATGAAGACGCGCCTGCCTGGAGCTGCGCCCGGTTCGGCGAAGGGAGGCTCAATGAGAGCCGATTTCACGCGGCTCGGAACCGAGAGTTCAAAGCCCCATGTCAGCCGGCGAAGCAGCGGAGACCCGCCGGCGTCAAGGCCCACGCCGGAAATGATGGCGAGCGATTCGGAGGGAATGTCCCGGGCCTTTTCAACCTGACGAACGATGAGCAGGGTCGTGGCCGCTTCCCCCCGCCGCTGTTGAGCCAGGTAAACGAGGTAGGGCTTGGCGGCGCGGCCGCCCAGGAACTCCTGGAGGGCCACGATCACGTCGGCGTCGAGGCGGGCGCTGAAGGAAACGGGGGCGCGTTCGATCCCGAACCCCTTGTCGGCGTTCACGTATCCGGCAACCTCAACGGCCCGGGTTGCTTCGCCCCTTTCACCCTCCTCGCCCGATGCGGCCGTCGCCGCCGCTCGCGGGGAGCCAATCCCGAGGAATCCCTCCAGGTCGTAACCGAGTACACAAAGCACTTTGTAGAAGTGCTTTGTGCTGGGCGTGGCGCTGAGCGAAATCCACCTGCTGATGTAGCTTCCGGGAATGCCGACCTCGCGTGAAAGGTCGGCTTGGCTCCATCCCTTGGCCTCCATACGGGAAAGCAGAAATCGGCGCCACCAGTCGGCTTCAATGGACGGCGGCATGGTGCCCCCTCTTTTCTTTGGAATTTGTGCAGTCGGCTGTGCGCTTCTCATCTAGGTCACCTTCTCTGATTCTCTCTGAGCCCTACCGTTTAGCAATGGCAAAAATTCTGGACTAGAAGTGGAAAATGCTTGCTCCAGAGCGTGTTCGATGCACAAATGCATCAATCCTGACGGAAAGGAGCACAAGAACCGTGCAAATCACGAGCACAATCAAGCAAGCCGTGGAAAGGGAAAGCCTCTCCACCACCGATGTCGCAGCCCGCGCGAAGGTGCACCGGTCAACGGTGACACGCATTCTCTCGGGCAAGGTGAAGAGACCGTCGCGCCAGGCGGTGGCCGCCATCGCCGGGGCGGTGAAAGAGCTTACTGCGGAGAATCGGCAAATCCGGGAAAGCCTGGCGGCGGAAGGGGAGGCGAGCGAATGAGAAGCCAACCCCTCTCGGAAGGCACGGCCCAGCAGCTTATCCGGGCGCTTCAAGCCAATACCGCGGCGGTCAACGCGGTTCGATCCGTCGAGTTCCTCACTCCCGAGGAGGTCGGGTCCCGCGTCCGAGGCCACCGGCTCACCCGCAAAGACGTCGTGGCCCTTGCCCGCAGCTACTCCGTTCCCCTCGAGAACGACGGGGAAAGAGGGCGCGGCAAGAAGCTCTTGCTGACGGCGGAAAACGCCAATCGGCTTCTTGCTATGATCGAGCGCTACGGCATAAAAAAACGTGGCGCCGGGACACCACATCCCAACGCCACCCGAAACACCACGGTTTCCCGCGGTAAGCAGGCCAACCACCACGCTAATAGAAGCTGACCTGAGGCGGATCGTTGGGAGCCACCACGCGAGCTGTCAACGGATTTCCTCCCCAGGTCCTGATTACAAAGGACCTACGATGATTAAGCGACGCAGATTCAAACGCGAAAAAGACTCCTCCTACGGCGCCTCCTCCTCAGGGGTCGCGAAGATCGGCTGGGACATTCGCGCCGATGGGGCCGCCCGCCCCAAGCCGCAACGCCTCCGCGGCTTCATCATTTGCCACGACTCCAAGGATACGACCGGCAAGAACAACATCATCGATTGGGCGACCATGGCCGCCTTGGGCTACGGCGACGAGGCCAAGGTTCAGGCGGCAATCGCTCAAGGCATCAAGGCCGACCCGGATTTCCTCCCGACGACCCTTTACTTCGTGTTGCCGAGCGACGCCAAGCGGGTCGCCTCCGGGTGGCGCTTCCCCGGCACTTACGCAGAGCAGTTCGCCTGCTGGGATGGCCCGATCAAGGGGCTATACTGCGCCGGCGACGGCGAGACCGCCCAGCGTAAGGACAATTCCAGGGGGGTTACGGTCACGCGGACGATCAATTGCGTGCCTATCGGTTCGACGGACAACCCGGACGCGCCGTGCTGCCCGCTCTCGGCCGAGGGAAAGTGCAAGCCACACGCCCGCCTTGTCGTCTGCCTGATCAAGCCGAACGGGCTGGGGGGCTACGACGCTCTCTCCCGCGGCGGCGCCGTTCGCCACCGCATCGACACCTCCTCGGAATACGCGCTGATGCGGATTGCGGACGCGCTCAACGACGCGGCGGACCGGCTCGATGGCATGATCGCCGGGATCCCCGGGTCGATTACCGTGGCCATCCAGAACAAGCGCAACCCGGGCGGCGGAGTTTCGCCGACGCCTCAACTTCACTTCGCGCTCGACGAGGGGGAAATCCGGCGCCGCCAGGAGGCGATGCGCCGCGAAGTGCTCGAAGACAAGCGCCTGACGGTGGCGCTCCTGCCCGGTGCGGCCAGCGCGCCGCAACCGGGGGTCAAAGAGGAGGCCACCGCGGAGGCCGAAATCTTGACCCGCGAGGAGGAAATCCGCGAGGCGCAGGCACAATACGCGGAGCTTGAGCGGGCCTATCCCGACGGCCCGCCGCGCGATGACGAGGGCGAAGAGCAGACACCGGAAACACAGGGCGGCGCGGGCCAATCCACGGCCGAGCCCGTTGGCGAAAGCGAGCGACTTGCGGAGGACGTCAGGGCCTTTGTCGAATGGGAAAGCCGGGAGACCGGCCGGCCTTTCGCCGACCTCTTGAAAGAGCGTTCCTCGTTTGGCGGAAAGCCTGGTCTGGGTCGGATCGAGGCGTTCTTCCAGTTCGCCGACAATCCCGCCATGGCCGACCGCAACCGTGCGGCCATGGCGCTCCTTCGTCGCGTCCACGCCGCCCTGCCCGCGCAGGCCGTCGAGCGATAAGTCGAAAATTCCCAAGCATTGACCGAATCAAATTGACATAGCGTTTCTTCGCATTATTTTCGCCTCTACCTGACACGAAAGAAAGGAAGCATCTCTATGCTTATCGCCAACTTCGCCGACCTTCACGCACGCGGAAAAGACCTGGAGGCCTTCGAGGCCCAGTGGACGGCCGGGCTGCGCGAGGCGATTGCGCGAAACGCCCGCGCCATCGTTATCGCCGGTGACATCTTCGACCGCCCCAACGTGGGCGACAACTACGCCTCGACAGGCGCCATCGCCCGCGCTGTCATTTCCCCTCTCATCGTAGAGGTGCCCCAGGACGTTCCCATTCTCGCGGCCGTCGGCAATCACGACCTCGCCAGCGGAGCTGCCGTGGACGCTTTGACACTCCTGGAGGCTCTGCCCAACGCCTGGGTCTTTCGCCATGCCGAGTGGTTCGAGCACCTTGACGGCTACGACCGGGTTCAGATTCTCTTTTTTCCTTGGCGGTGGGGCGCCGAATCGACCCCCTTCGAAGACGTCACAGAGGCGCTGGCCAGCCTGGGCGGCCCTCTCGACTCGCCGTCCCTGCTCGTGGGGCACGTCCAGGTGAAGGGGGCGGCTCTGGACAACGGCATGAACTCCCCCGGCGGGTCTTGGACGATCACGCAGAAGGAATTGTACTCCCTGCCTTTCGACCGTATCGCCTTGGGCGATTACCACCGCCGGCAGGACCTGACCGGCCGGGGCACCTACGTCGGCGCGCTCCGCCAGTTGGGCTTTGGCCAGGAGGGCCACCCCGCAGGTTTCGAGCTCTGGAACAGCGGCAGCGGGGAAACCGAGTGGGTCGAGTTGGGAATCGCGCCGCGCCACCGAACGGTAACGCTGAAGAGCCAATTGGCGACCTTGCCCGAGCCAGAGGACGGTGAAATCCTGCGCATCATTTGCGACGGGTTCACGCCAAACCTGGCAGAGGCGCGCCGCATCGAGGCGACCGGCCGAGCCCGTTTCGAGGTCATCGCCAACGCGGACGAGCGGGTCAGTTCCGCGGCCTGCGAGGAATCCGGCCGGCAACTCGCGGCGGCCATGACTCCGCACAAGGCCCTCGACACTTGGGCGAAGGGCCAAGTGGCCCCGCCAACGCCCACTGATTTGTCTCGCCTTCGAGCCCTCGCTTGCAACATCATTCAGGCGTAAACCACTGAAGGCGCTCCACTTCACCACAATACAGCGCCTCCCGAAACACCACACCACGCACGACCGCAAGAAAGCCACGCTATGAAACCGATCACGACTCGGCTCGAGAACTTCGGGCCCCACCGGGAGACTACCGTTCGCTGGAACGACGGCGTCTCCGTCATCCAGGCGGCCAATGGAAGCGGGAAGACCTTCCTGCTGGAGGGCGACTTCGCCTGCCTCTTTGGCCGCTTCCCCTCTTACCCCGGCACTCTTTACGACAACATCACGCAAGGCGCCTCCGAGGCGGCTCTGGAAACCCATTTCGAGTTGGCGGGAACGGCTTACCGCGCCCGCCGCGAAGTCAAGCTGAGCGACGGCGGGAACACCTCGCAAAAGGCGACGCTCTGGCGCGGCGACGAAGTGATCGCAGGGCCCAAGGTGCGGGATTTCGAGGCCGCTCTGCTGCCGCTGGTCGGCGATCAGACCATTGCCCTGGCCACTTGGTTCTGCTCGCAAACCGCCGCGGGCGACCTCGCCTTCGCCTCACCGGCTGAACGCCGGACGATTTTCGGCGAACTCCTCTCCTTTGCCGACCTGAACAAGTGGAGCGAGGCCTGCCGAGAGAAGGCGAGCAAGGAATCGGCTCTGGCCGACGACATGGAGGCCCGGGCGGCGGGCGCGCAGGATTTCGAGGCGGCCATTGCCGAGCGGCAGGAGGCCCTCATGGCCGCCGGCGAGGGCCTCGACCGATTGCGACTCAGCCTGCGCGAGCGGGAAAAGAACGCCTCGACGCTGGGCGCCAAGGAGCAAGACCTGCAGGTCAAGCTTCGCGCGCTCGGCGGGGCACAGGAAAAGCACGACGCGGCTCGCCGGGAGAGCGCCCTGGCCGACGAGGCGCTGGCCGAGGCCGAGCGTCGCCTGGGCGAATTCAAGGCCGCCGCCGCCCGCGGCGAGCAGGCCAAACCCAAGCTCGAGCGGCTGCGGGAAATCCAGCGGCGCCTCCCTGACCTGCGCGCGAAATCCGCCGCGCACGCCGCCCACGAACGGTGGCGCCATCGCTACGAAAGCGCCGTGCAGCGGGAGACGTCCGCTCGCCGAAGCGCGTCCCAATACCGCGAGGCGACGGGCGTTGACGAGGAGACCCGCCGCCTTGGCGAAACGGTCGAGGCGGAGCGGGAGGATTACCGGCGGGCCAAGCGCCACAACGACGCCCTTCAGGCCGAGGCCACGGAGGTCAAGGCGCTGATCGCCAAGATGCACGACCGGCGCTCGCAACTCGACCGCGAGGCGGCGAAGCTGGAGGCCGAGATTGCCGGCCGGCCTGAGACGCCCTTTGGGGAGAAGTGCTCGCCCTGCGGCTTCCTTCGCCGGTGGAGCGAGCAACTTCCCGCCGCCCTGCGGGATAACAGGACGGAGGCCGAGAAGGTCGCGGCGGCTTTGCAGGATGCCGAGGGCCGGAAGGCCCAATTGGCAGCCCCGATTGACCTGGACGAGCTGATCGCCCGGGGGCAAAGGGCGGCCGCCGCGGCGGAAAAGGTGAAGACCGCGAACGCCGCAGAGGGGAAGGCGCGGGCGCTCGAGTTGGAGGCCGACCAGATCGCGGCGGAGCTCGCCAAGATCAAGGCGGAGGAGCCCCCGGCCGGGCACGATTGCGGCGCCGAGGTCGACCTGCTGACCGATGAGGCGGCGAGGCTCGCAAGCGCCGAGGCTGAGGTCGAGGCGGGCGCCAAGGCCCAGGCAGACATGGCGGGTCAGGGGGCCAAAGTGGCCGAGCGCCAGGCCGCGGCCAAACAAGCGCGTGCCTCACTGGAGCAGGCGCAGGCGGAGGCCGAAGAGACGGAGAAGCTGCAAACCGGTCTGCGGACAGAAATCAATCTTGTGGCGGAATCGCGGCGGCGCGAAGAGGCCGCGGCGGCCGAGTTGACCCGCGACATCGAAGAAAAAGTCGCGGAAAAGGCTCGCATCGAGTCTGCAATCGCCGAGCTGCGCCGCCGCTGGGAAGAGAACCGGGAGCTCGCCGAGGCGGCCCGGGAAAAGCGCCAACTGGCCGAGGACCTGCGCACGCTGCAAACCGCTTTCGGTCCCAAGGGCGTCCAGCCCATCCTGATCGACCTCACGGCTCCGCAGCTCGAGAGCATCGCGGACCGGCTGCTGGCCAAATTCACCGGGGGCACGATGCGCCTGCGCATTGCCACCCAATCGGCGGGGCGCGACGGGCGCCTGCGCCCCGACTTCCAAATCCTGATCCGCGACGAGGCCGGGGAACGCGACATCCTCGCGCATTCCGGCGGGGAAAAGACCCTGCTGCGCATCGTCCTGCGCCTCTCCATCGCCCACTGGCTCTCCTTCATGGGCGCACCGCGGAGCGACACGCTGCGCTTCGACGAGCCGTTCGACGCCCTGGACGGCGACCGCGCCCTCGAAATGGTCGAGCTGCTCCGCGAAATCACCACCGAGGTCAGCCGCGTGATCGTCGTCAGCCACGACGCCGAGCTGGCCCGCCAGTTCCCTGGCAGGGTGCTGCTGCGCAAAGGCGCCTCGGGCGTCCACGTCGTTCAAAAATTCTAAGCCGGGCCGGTACATCACACGACACCATGAGCGGGCGTAGGCCGCGCCTTTGGGCCACGGCTCGGCGGCGCGGCTTCCCCGCGGATTTGCCTCGAAATGCCTCCACGAAAGCCCGCGCGAAAGAAGGCGCCGCGGGGCGCCTTTCTGAAATCCAAACCCGTCGAATACCGCCGAAAGGTCCTGCGCGACAACCCGGGCGTTCGCCCCGGGGACCTCGACCTCTTTGAGTCGGACGCGCCGCCACCGCCCAAGGCGAAATGCGAGGCCAAGCCAACCGCCGCCTGGGATCGGATGAACAAGACCGAGCAGGAATACGCGATGATCCTGAAAAGCCGGAAGGCGGCCGGCGAGGTCGCCTGGTTCGCCTTCGAGCCCTGGGGCCTGCGCCTGGCCGACAACACCCGGTACAACCCCGACTTCGTTGTCCTCATGGCCGATGGAACGATCGAAGTGCACGAGGTGAAGGGGTTCTGGCGGGACGACGCCCGGGTGAAATTCAAGACGGCGGCCAACCTCTATCCCTTCCTGATTTTTCGCGCCGTGCAAAAGGCGCGCAAGAAGGACGGCGGGGGCTGGATCGTCGAAACATTGAGGCAGGGGGACTAAGCCGAGGCGCCGCGAAGGGCGCCGCAACCGTCGACCGCCGGAGAGTACCGAAATGACCGCCACCGCCACAGCCAAAGCCAGCGACACGGAGCGCCTCAAGGGCGCGCTGACAAGAATTTTCGTCGAAAAGGGGGCCTGGTTCGCCGGGGAGGTCCGCCTGCCCGACGGCGCCTCGGTGAAAATCGCCGGGGCGACGGGCCAGATCCCCGAGATCGACAGCGACCTCGAGTTGATCGGCACCTGGTCCGAATTCCGCGGTGAGCGGCAGTTCAAGTTTTCCGACTGCCGCTCCACCTTGCCCGCCTGCAAAGACGGTGCGTTGCGCTTCCTTTGCACCCTCCCCGGCCTCGGGCAGAAGCGCGCCGAGGGGCTTGTGGAGTTCCTGGGGGCGGACGCCGTCGAGCAGCTTCTGGCCGACCCGTCGCCGCTGCGCGCCATCAAGGGGCTGGGCGCCGACGCGGCCTCACGCATCCACATGACCTTGATCGAGCGAGCGGGGAGCATCGAAACGGAGCAGCGCCTTTGCGCGCTATCGTTCGGCCCCCGCACCCGGCAAAAAATCGCCGAGGAGTTTGGCGACCGGCTGGGATGGGTGCTTCGTAACGACCCCTATCAGTTGTGCAGGGTCGACCGCGTGAGCTTCCACGTGGTCGACAACGGCGTCATGCGCCTTGGGCAATTCGCCGAGGAAGCGCCGGAGCGGGCGGCCGCGGCGGCCATTCAGGCGCTGCGTGACGCGGCCAACGACGGGCACACGTGGCTCGAACGCGACCTGCTCGACGTCTATCTCGACCGGCTCAAGCTCGCGCGCCCGATCCCGGCGAACGCTCGGGAGCGGGGCGTTCGTCTCGGGCGAGAGCGGGGCGTCCTCATGCAGGTCGACGGGGACCGGGGCGTTGCCCTCAAGGCCATCGCCGAATTGGAGGAGGAAATCGCCAAGCGGTTCGCCAAGCTGCTCGCCGGTGGCGCCGAGCCAGTCGGGTCAATTGAGAACGTGGAGAAGGAGGAGTGGAAGCGCCTCGCCCCGAAGCAACGCGACGCGGTGGCCGCGGCGGTCAAATACCCCGTCAGCGTCATGACCGGCGGCCCCGGAACGGGAAAAACAACCACCCTCAAGGCGATGCTGCAGGCGTTCGGCGATCACGAGGTGCTCGTGCTGGCGCCGACCGGGCGCGCGGCACGCCGGGCGAGCGAAGTCACCCAGGAGCGCGCGGTGACCATGCACCTCTTCGCGCTGACGTCCAGAACGGACGATCCGTACAACCCGGATGACGACAGCGACGCGCCGGAAACCACGGGTCCACGCATCCTCGTCATCGAGGAGGCTTCGATGGCCGCGGTCGACATCCTGGCCAAGGTACTGCGCGCCGCGCCGCGGCCGGACCTGCGGGTCGTCTTCGTCGGCGACGTCGACCAGCTGCCATCAATCGGCGCGGGAAACGTCCTGCACGACATGATGGCCTCGGGGGTCGTTCCGACTACACGTCTGGAGCAGGTGATGCGCCAGGCGGAGGGCAGCCGGATCGTCACCAACGCGCACCGCATCAACGCGGGCGAGTGGCCGGACAACAGCCAGGGCGAGAACGGCGACTGGTACGTCTTCCCCGGCCTCGAGCAGCGCCGAAGCGAGCAGTACAAGACCGCGGAGGGGCTGGCCGAGCGGATCGTGCCTCTTGTTTCCCGCGCCGCCGAGCGCTGGGGCTACGACGTCGTGCACGACATCCAGGTCCTTTGCCCGATGAGGAAGGGGCCGCTCGGTGTGAACGCCCTCAACGAGCGGCTCCGGGCCGCCTTCAACCCGCCCGGCGTCGCCAAGGCCGAAATTCAGCACGGCCGGTGGGCGAGCTTCCGCGTCGGTGACAAGGTCTTGGTCACAAAGAACAACTACGACCTGCTCGTGGTGAACGGCGACGTGGGGGTTGTGGTCGACGCGTGGAAGGCCGGGAAAGTCGAGGGGCTGGACGGCGAGGAGGTCGCCAGGGCCGCAGGCGTGCGGGTCAGGTTCGACGACGGCCGCTCGGCGGAATTCCTGGGCGACGACATGGACATCCTCACCCAGGGCTGGGCGATCA
This sequence comes from Sumerlaeia bacterium, assembly GCA_040219255.1. Lineage (GTDB taxonomy): Bacteria > Sumerlaeota > Sumerlaeia > SLMS01 > JAHLLQ01 > JAVJSW01. Next base: position 283 of record JAVJSW010000041.1, on the reverse strand, counting down.
CCATCCATAAGAGCCAGGGGTCGGAATACCCCTGTGCCGTCGTCTGTATCCACGACAGCCATTATATCATGCTGCGCCGCAGCCTGCTCTACACGGCGGTCACCCGCGCCCGGGAGCGGGTGATTCTTCCTTCGACCGACAAGGCCATCGGCTTTGCCGTGCGAAATGCGGAGGAGCGTGACCGTTTCACCCGGCTTGCGCGCCTCCTCGCCGCGGAGGTCGGCGCGCGGGGCGCCTCGTAAGCCTGTACGACCGGGCAGAGGGGTGACACTTTGTACCGGAG
>JAVJSW010000040.1:0-49005 GCA_040219255.1 Sumerlaeia bacterium | reverse complement strand
GGGCCCTGCTCCACGCCCTCAAGCTTCGCCTCCCCAACCGACCAAAACGCTTCCAGAATGTAGTGGCGACTTCAACGGTCCAAAAAACGTAACTCCAGCAATTGCAAGAAACATCGCCTCACAACTGTCGAAGTTGGGCTACGTGTTTCGGCGCGAGGGGCGTCCGGAAGATTTTCACACCGGGCCTCGCCCCCACATCGCGCAATCCCGCGCGGTTGCTGGGGGAAAATTAAAATCCCCCGGTGAACTGCGGCCGGGGGAGGGGGAGTTGCTGAGAGAGGGTTACCTAAAAGGTGGTGGTGGGGGAAGCGTTACTGGGGAAGGAAAATCTTCAGTGAATCCTCCGGCGAGTGAAGCCTCACAACGCCATCTGAACACTGATGACTCTCGGTTCGTCGACCAGCGGGATTTTGTTGTCGGGAAGCACGGTTCCGTCGGAAGTAAGGAGCGGGACGGCAGTCTCCTGTGGGGCGGTGCGGGTGATGGTGATTTGGTAGGTGGTTCTCTTGTGGCGGTAATGGATAACCACAGTGTTCCATTTGCTAGGGAGCCGCGGCTTGATGCTCAGGAAGTCACCCTGGCGGCTGACGCCTAGGAGTGTTTCGATCAGGAGGCGGTACATCCAGCCGGCGGAGCCGGTGTACCAGGTCCAGCCTCCGCGGCCGACGTGGGGTGGCCGTGCGTAAACGTCCGCAGCCACCACGTAGGGCTCTACTTTGTAAATCTTTGCACCTTCCTCGGTTGAACTGTGGTTCACGGGGTTCAGGAGGTCGAAAAGTTTCCAGGCGCGATCGTGATCGCCGAGCAGAGCGAAGCCCATCACGGTCCAGATGGCGGCGTGGGTGTACTGGCCACCGTTTTCGCGGATGCCGGGAATGTAGCCCTTGATGTAGCCTGGGTCCGCGGGTGACTGGTCGAAGGGAGGATCGAAAAGCTGGATGAGTTGTTCGTCGCGCCGAACGAGTCGCCGATCAACGGATTCCATGGCGATGCGAGCTCTTTCCGTGGAGGCGGCGCCGCTGATGACGGACCAGCTTTGCGGCAGCGAGTCGATCTGGCATTCGGCGCTCGCGTGGGAACCCACAGGATCGCCGTTATCGAAGTACGCGCGAATATACCAGGAGCCGTCCCAGGTGTTTTTCTCGAGATCGCGCTGCAGGATCGCCGCTTGCGCGCGGCATTTTTCGGCGAAGGCCTGATCGTTGTGTTGCTCGGCAAGCTCAGCGAACTGGCGCAGCACGGCATACTGGAAGAAGCCGAGCCAGACACTTTCTCCGCGGCCGCCTTCGCCGATGCGGTTCATGCCATCGTTCCAGTCGCCGCAGCCCATCAGCGGCATGCCGTGGGTGCCGTAACGCATGCCGTTTTCGATGGCACGGACGCAGTGCTGATAGAGACTGGCATTTTCCTGGGAACGCATGGGCAGGTCGTAGTAGGCCTCCTCGTCTTCCCCCACGGCGCGCCCTTCAAGGAAGGGTACTGATTCCTCCAGAACACCGGTGTCCCCCGTGGCGGATACATAGTGACATGTGACAAAGGGGAGCCAAAGAAAATCGTCGGAGAAGTGGGTACGGACACCGCGACCCACGGGCGGGTGCCACCAGTGCTGCACGTCGCCCTGCTGGAACTGGCGCGAGGCGGCTAATAGCAGGTGGTCGCGTACCAGCTGCGGCGCCGCGTGGACGAGTGCCATGGAATCCTGCAACTGATCACGGAATCCGAAGGCGCCGCCGGCCTGGTAGAACCCGGTGCGGCCCCACATGCGGCTGCTGAGTGTCTGGTAGAGGAGCCAGCCATTGGCCATGACATTGACGGCGGGATCGGGTGTTTGAACGTGAACAGCACCAAGGACTTGCCTCCAGTGATCCCACACGCCTTCGAGGGCGGCACGGGAGGCTCCCGGTTGGCGGAATCGCTGGATGAGTTGGTGAACGTCGCTGGAGTCCTCGCCTACACCGAGACGGAAAGTAAGCTCTCGTTCTTCGCCCTCGCGCAGCCTGATCGGCACGGCTACCGCACCGCACGGGTCCAGTCCCGCGCCCACGCTTCCTGGCAGTTCTTTCTTGCGCAGGGCGGCAGGACGGGCCAGCGTGCCGTTGCGCCCGATGAAGTTCCGCCGATCACCCGCGATGGTGCTTTCTTCGTTCACATCCACGAAGGCAATACGGTTGGGGAATTCGGCGCTATAGGAGTTGCGGGCGAGGAGGGCCCCGGTTCGCTGGTCGATCTCCGTTTGTGCGTGCATCAGGCCGCTCTCGCGAACCTCGGCCAGCACCCATTCGTAGTAGGCGGTTGCGGAGATCTGGCGTGGACGATCGGAAAGATTGCGCAGCTTGAGCACGGCAAATTTGACGGGCGCGTCCATCGCCACATAGATCCACAGTTCCGAGGCAATTCCGTCTTCCGTATGCTCGAAGACCGAGTACCCAAAGCCATGGCGGATAACGTAGGGCGTTGTGCCGCGAGTGGGCATGGGCGTGGGCGACCAGAATTTGCCGGTTTCCTCGTCGCGGATGTAGAAGGCCTCGCCGCCTTCATCCGCCACGGGGTCGTTGTTCCAGGGAGTGAGCGGAAACTGCTTTGCGTTCTCCAGCCAGGTGAAAGAGCTGCCACTTTCGGAAATCATGGTTCCGAAGAAGGGATTGGCGATCACGTTCACCCAGGGGGCCGGGGTCACCTGGCCGGGTTGCAAAGTGATCACATATTCCTTTCCATCCGGGGTAAAGCCGCCGAAGCCGTTCTCGAGAATGAGCTCTCGCGTTGGAAGCGCACTCCTGGCGGTACTTGCTCCGCTGGGATGGAAGGAGGGCGACGAACCGCGTATGGGTATCGACGGCTGGACAGCGTTCATCATCTGAGCCTGGAGTGGGCCGTGCTCGGCATCGAAAACGATTCGTGCAACGGATCGAAGCAGGATCAGGTTCTCGTCGGCGATCTGCTCATGGCGGCGCACGAAAATTCCCTCGGGACGATCGATCATCGTCGCGCCCATACCCAACATGATCGAACTGATGATGGCATCCTGCAGCGACTGACGATAATCGGAAACATCTTCGTTTACGATGACAAGTTCGACGCGAAGCCCCTTCATCCGCCAGTAAGAATGAGCCTTCACGAGTTGTTCCACGAGCTCCATGTGGGCCGTGCTGCCGATGCGCAGGAGTACGATCGGCACATCACCGGAGATTCCATAGGCCCAGAGGGCGCTCTGGCCGCGCCGATTGCGACGAAGGGTATTTGCCTCCGCCCGATAGGCCGGGTCGGCGTAAATCAAGGCACTGGCGAGGCGACTGTAAACCTGCGCCTCTGCTTCGGTGGCGTTCAATTGGCGCAACGACACCTGGCTGTGCGTCCAGGCCAAGTCGAACGCACGGTCTGCCATCCGTATGTTGCCGTACTTGAGGATCAGCGCGCTCGCCGCTTCGCGGTTCTCGCCGATGCCCAGAACGTAAACCAGGGTTGCCTTATCGCCCGGTTTGATCGCGACTCGACGGCGCAGGGAAACGATCGGATCAAGCACCGAGCCTGTGGTTCCGGAGAGCGGTTCGTCGCTTAGAATTGCTTCCGGCCGAGTCAGATCGGCGTGACGGCCGATAAAGCGAGCGCGATCGGTTTCGCAGGAAACCGGCCCTTGCTCGCCGCCCTGGCCAACCAGCAGATGCAGCATGAATGGCGGCTGCTCCATGTTGGATCGCGCCCGGCGTGTGCAGAGAATCGCGGAGGTTGGCACGTCAAACTCCGTCTGAACAAAAAGGTTGCTGAAAGCCCTGTGGGAGGCATCGGCGGCCTGTGGTGCCATGACCACCTCTGCATAGCTCGTCACTTCGATGGTACGAACCTTCCTGGAGAGGTTGGTAATGGTGATTCTGCGCAGTTCGACATCGTCCTCCGGCGAGACACCGATTTCTGTGTTGATCAGAAGCCCGAGGTGGCTCTGGCGGAATTCCGCGCGCCCCTGGCCAAAAACCGCTTCGTATTGCTTCGTTTGGTGAAGTGTTGGCTGATAGGCGGCGGACCAGAATCTTCCGGTTTCCACATCACGGAAGTAGATGAAGTATCCCCAGCAGTCGCGCGTGGGATCCTCGCGCCACCGAGTCACCGCCAGATTCTTCCAACTGCTGAATCCAGCGCCGGCGCTGGTGATGGCCACATGGTAGCGTTCGTTGGAAAGTAAGTGAACTTCCGGCGTGGGCGAGTTGGGATTAGCGCAGATGCGCACTGCTGAGTCTTGCTCGGCCGACCCAGCTTTCTGCTCTTCCTTGCCGAGATCCCGCTGGAGGATTGTCCCCTCTGCTGTCGGCATGCGTTCGTGCAGCAGAAGGTCAATCGTTCTTAGGGTCGGACAGAGCGCGAACCGTTTCTGCATGGGGGCGCGCTTCAGCAGGTGCAGCAGCGAAAGCAGGATCATCCCCTGATGATGGGCCATAAAGGAACGGACGACCACGCCCTTCTGCCGCGGCGGGATACGGGAAGGGGTGTAGTCCACCGCCTCGTAGAATCCGAAATCCCCTGTTCGACCCTCGCGCGCCAGCAATTGAAGATTCTCACAGGCCTGGCGAGGAGCAACCAGCAGCGCCAGCGCCGAGGCGTAGGGAGCAACCACCAGATCATCTTCCAGGCCGCGCTTGAGCCCAATCCCCGGAATCCCAAAGGCGCGGTACTGATAGTTCAGGTGGACATCCGTTCGGTTGTAACCCGATTCCGATATTCCCCAAGGCACGCCCCGCGCGTTGCCGTAGCTGATCTGCTGATCAACGGCGGCTGCGCATGTTCCATCCAGCAGGGTGTGAGGGTAACTCGGCATGATGAGGTGCGGCATCAGATACTCGAACATCGAGCCGCTCCAGGAAGCGAGGACTGATTTACCACTTGCCGCAACAAGCAGTCTCCCGAGTGAAAACCAATGTTCCTGATGAACGGCGCCCTGAGCGATCGCGATGTAGCTGGTCAGTCGTGCTTCGGACGCCAGCAGGTCATAGTACGACGAATCGAGCCGCTGATCATCTACGTTGTATCCCACCGCGAAAAGCTTGCGCGTCGGCTCGAAAAGGAAGCCCCACTCCATGCGAGCCAGTTCATCGCACTCAAGCGCCAGCTCGTCCAGCGATTCGATCCGCATGCGGGCGTACTGCCCCACCGAGCCGGTGCCGTCAGCAAGGGCATCCAGAGACTGCTCGCCAGATTGCGCTTCCAACCCGTCTCCGCCCTGCGTCCCTAATGCCGCCTGCAGTTCCGCCAGTTCCCCGAGGAAATCCTCGCACTGGCTACTGAGATTTTCAATCCAGGCCTGCGCTGCATCGCCGTCGGGCAGCCGGGGCGAATCGGAAGCTGGACTTAGGATTGTTTGAATCTCGTCAAAAAGAGCGTGGGTTTCCTTGAGGCCACGCCGCGGTTTCTCGATCGCCTTTTCCAGGGAAGCGATCAGGGATCGCGGAGCGTCGCCGGACTGACGCAGAATCGCCAGCGTGTCTCGAAGCCCCTCCACGCGTTGAGGATTCAGTGCTGTGGTGGTGCTCAGTTCGCGCAGGGCTCCCGCCAGCGTCAGGAGCATGCCCGCCAGATTCCCGCTGTCCACCGCGGAAACGTACCGCGGAGGGAGCGGCAGGAGCGTGCGCGTGTCGTACCAGTTGAAGAAATGGCCGCGGTGCTTCTCGAGCTTGCGCAGGGTGAGGAGCGTATCGCGGGTGCGTTGAATCAACCGGCCGGTGGAGATGTAGCCAAAGTCATGGGCAGCGACATTTGCCAGCAGCGAAAAGCCGATGTTGGTGGGAGAGGTTCGCGGGGCCACCGCCGCGAGGGATTCCTCCTGATAGTTGTCTGGGGGCAGCCAGTTCTCCGTAGCGGTCGCGAATTTCTCGAAGTACCACCAGGTTTTTCGCGCCGTGAGGTGAAGAAATTCCTGCTGCTCTGCGCTAATCTTCGCTGACGGGGGAGGAAGCGGCTGGCTGATATACCAGCCGACCCACGGCGCCATGATCCAGAGGAAAAGGATCGGCGCCGCCGTGACCAGGGCCACGGGATTGACAACACCCAGGTAGCATGCAACCGCCACGGCGATGGCTGGGGAAACCCACATGGTACGGTAAAACGAGCGCAGGTCCTTGCAGGACGCTCGCTCCGCATCGCCGGAGGTCCTCCATTCAAGGAGCCGCTTGCGCGTGATGAAGACGCGCACCAGGCTCCGGATGATGGCGCCTATACTGATGGCTGCATCGTAGAGGAGAAACGTGAGTGCAAGCAGGACCTGCATCAGCTTTTTTCCCAGAGCCTGCGCCACGAGGCGTAGATGCAGCGATCGGGAAGTCTCCTTCGACCGGCGATAAAGGTCGGCACCCGTGGAGGCCATTTCCGGGAAGAGAAGCAGCAGCAGGACGATGGCCGGAAAAACCCACGCGGCCTGGGGAAACAAGACCCAGCCGCCCAAAAGGATCAACACCTGTGCGGTAGAGACCGCACTGCGGCGCAGGTTATCGAAGATTTTGAAGCGCGACAGAGTGGAAAGCCCCGAGCGCGCGATCTTGGTGTCCTTGCCGGGAACGAACGGGAAAATCCATTGAAGGATCTGCCAATCGCCTCGAATCCAGCGGCGCCGCCGATCCACGTCCACGTTGTAGCGGTATGGGAAATCCTCGAAGAGTTCCACATCGCTCATCAGGGCAGACCTTGCGTGGCAGGCCTCAATCAGATCGTGGCTCAGGATTTTGTTTTCCGGCAGGCGCCCCTCCAGGACTTCCTGGAAGGCATCCACATCATAGATGCCCTTTCCGATAAACGAACCCTCATCGAAGAGATCCTGGTAGGTGTTTGAAACGGCGCGGGTGTAGGGATCGATGCCGGAATCACCCGCGGTCAGGCGCACATACCAGGAGCGACCGGCGGTGGGCAGGCTGATGCTGACGCGTGGTTGCAGGATCCCGTATCCTCGAGTCACGACCTTGCGGATGGGGTCAACTTCCGCGCGGTTCAGCGGATGGCAGAGGGCCCCCACAAGGAGGTGCGGAACGTCGCGGGGGAGTTGAGTGTCTGTGTCCAGCGTAATGACATACTTCACCCGAGGAAGGATCTCGGTGTTCCCGAGCACCACGGAGAACGCGCTTCGCGCTTGGCCGCGCAAGTAGCCGTTGAACTCCTCAAGCTTCCCGCGCTTGCGCTCATAGCCCATCCAGACGCCCTCAGCGGGATTCCAACGACGCGGACGGTGAAACAGGTAAAAGATCGAATCGCCGGATGCCGCGTACCGGCGCTGCAAAGCTTGTATTCCGTCGCAGACCTGCCTCAGCAGGGCGTCATCTGTCGGCAGCGTTTCTGATTCCGCATCGGGAAAATCCGTGAGCAGAGCGAAGTGAAGGTGCTCATCGCGGTTGGTCAGATAGTGAATCTCTAGAGATTCGATCAAGCGATGAGCCGCCTCCGGGCTTGAGAGCATCGTGGGAATCACCACGCACGTCTCGCCTTCCGGAGGAATTCCCTTGCTGAAGTCAAGCCGCGGGAGCGAGCGCGGCTCAACGAGCAGGCCCGACGCCCAGTCCACCAGCGCCTTCGCCATTTGCGTGGCTGCAAGCGTGAAGGGGAGCGCCAGGAGCCAAGTCTTCCACCCGGTCAGGTCAAGCGCTTGGGTCACCGCTAGAAACCCGAGGACCAGGAGCAGCGTTTGCAGGCAAACGGACCCAACGTAGAAGGGCAACGGCAAGCGCCTGATGATCTTCTCAGCCCTCGTCCTCCAGGACCATCGCGGCGAGAATGTCTGCTCAAGCTGCGGCTTTCCCTTATCAATGAGGTAGTAGCCTACGTGTGCCGAACGATCGGCGGGACCGCGTTGCTGCGCTCCGGCTTCTGCCAGCGCGATTGCCTCGCGCGCCACTGCCTCTTCCGAATCGATGCCGAATCGCGCGATCTCTCCCACACTCTGGCGGTAGTGGTCGCGTGTGGCGAAATCCATTCTGTGGTAAATCCGGGCCGGGTCGGTGCGGAGCACCTTCTCCACGATACTCAGGCCCTCGACAAAGTCTTTCCAGTCGATGATGCCCAGCAGCCGCATGCTGGCGATGCTGTTCCTGACGGCGACCTGGTTTGCCGCCTGCATCTGCGTGTCCCTGTTGACCAGTTGCTCGACTGACTTATTCTCGGCTCCCAGCCGACGCGTCAGCCATTCCAGCGCGATCTGAAGCGTCGGGTTCTGGCGAGTAATCCGTTTGCAGAATTCTGCCACGAATGCCGGCGAAAGCTGGATTTCCGCTTGGGCCATTTCTGCGACAACGATCACCACATCCGCAGGTTTCGTGCGGCTCATCTCCTGAAGGCGATCAATCCAGTAATCGGCCTGGAGCCGATCATTGCGCGCGACCCCAAGGTGGATTGCGAGGCCCTTTAGGTTTTCGATCAACACAAGACGGAGCATAATGGGAATAGCCCACAGCTCGCCGAGCTGAAGGCTAGTCACGGTCTGATAAGCGGCCACAAAAGCATGGAGGGATTCCGCATCTACCTCCGCATCCGAATGCGAGACCAGTTCCAGAACAATGTCGTACACACGGGGATATCTCTGGGAAGGCCTCGAGTCCAGCCGCGGGAGCAGGCGACTATAGTTCGGGGGAAGATGGCGCCGGGCGATTTGAATCTGCTCCTCGATGAGGAAAAAGTTGTCCAGAAGCCATTCTACTGCCGGCGTTACCCGGACCGATTGCTCACGCGCCAGCGTCGCGCGCCTAAATGCGCGCAAGGCAGTTTCGTTCCGGTCTAGAGACTCGAGGAGCAGATCCGAGCCCCGCCGATTTCCGACACGATGAGACTTCGCCAGCGCCAGGGCATGACTTTGCATCTGGCCAGGCGGGAAGATCCCGGCCTGGGGGAGGGGTTGATTCGCAGTCCGGTTGGCGGGGTCGCTCGGCTTCGAATGCAGGAAAGGCAGTTTCATACGGATCCATTAAGTCGTGGGTAGCCTGGCATGAGCTTTGGGAGATTAACCCCAGAACGATCTAATGGAGCAGGTTTCGCGCCCCTCACCGCGCTGTCCGCACGCTGAGCCCCGGGTGTAATCAACCCAACGCAGCCGGACAACACCTTGCCAAACCACCTCCAGTCCTGCGAGATCGTGGCTTCCTCATGCAGGTTCGCGCCCAGAGAGTTGAAAAGGAAGCCATCGCCCAACGCGGCTCCGCCCGACAGCGTGAAATCATTCGCCTCCGAAAACTTCACCCAAATGGAGATACTGGAGCAAAATTCGCTGTACTTGAGCCATCGACGCCTGTAGGAACCACGAGTGCAGCTTCCACCCGAAGGCATTGTCCCACATCGCCGGGGAATTGGCTGCCCCAGCAAACGCAGATTTCTGACAAAGAGCGAAAACTGTCGCTCGGCAAAGTCAGGCCAATAACCAGCTCATGCTGTGCCGAAGAATTTGCACGAGTTATAGGATGTGGCAGATTCAAATCGCGCCGTCTGCAGATTGCGCCGCTCTTGCGAGTTGAAATTCCGCTACTTGGGTGAAAGCCATCATGTCCCTTCCTGAATCAGTGAAAAAAGAAGCCCTTCGACTCGAAGTCGTCGAGGAAATCGAAAAGCACATCGGCCCGGAGATGAGCTATCTGAGGCCCACGGAGAAGTGTTGGCAGCCCACTGACCTGCTTCCCGAACTGACCGAGGAAGGTTGGCACGAGAAGGTCCAATTGCTTCGTCAAATGGCGGACGAACTTCCTCGCGATCTGCTCATCGTCCTCATCGGCGACATGATTACCGAAGAAGCCCTCCCCACCTACCACGCATGGCTAAGCCGCCTCGACGCCATGCGCGATCACAGCGGCGAGTCGGAGCGGCCTTGGGCAAAATGGATGCGCGGGTGGACCGCGGAGGAGAATCGCCACGGCGACTTGCTCAACCGCTGGCTCTACCTGTCCGGACGTGTGAACATGCGCTCCGTCGAAAACACCATTCAACGGCTCATCCGCGACGGCTTCGATCCCGGCACACAAAACGATCCCTATCGCGCTTTCGTCTACACCTCGTTTCAGGAACGTGCCACACGCATTTCACATAGCAACGTCGGCCGCCTCGCACGCGACGTGGGCGACAGTACCCTCCAGCGGATCTGCACGACCATCTCCACCGATGAAGCGCGGCACAAGCAGGCCTACAAGGGCTTCGCCCAGAGAGCCCTCGAAATCGATCCCAACGGATTTCTTCCCGCCGCCGAGGACATGTTGCGCCGTGCCATCGTCATGCCCGCCGTGAACATGACCGATGAATCCGGAGGAGACCTCTTCAAATCCTTCGTCACCGTGGCCGAGCAAATGCAGGTCTATACCGCCAACGACTACACCGACATTCTCCGCCATCTCATTGAGTTCTGGAACCTCGAACACCTCGCCGGGCCGCTGAGCGCCGAGGCCGCCCGCGCACGCGACTTTCTGTGCTCTTTGCCCGACCGCTACGAACGCCTCGCTCAGCGCCGCCGCGCCAGCAACGCTTCGCAGCAGACGAACAAACTCGCGGAGGAATGGCTCAAGTGACTGCCGATGGAGCGAGAAACTGATCTCACGGTGATCCTTCTGGACAGCTACACGCCTGTGCTCCACGATTGAGTGACAGGTGAGGAAGTGGTTCATTTCAGGGGCCCTTTCAGGAAGGAATTCGATGGGGATCTGGGGCTGGTTTATATGTATCAGAGGTGGTACAATGGGAAGATTGGGGTTTTCTTGTCGGAGGCGCCTATTCCTCCTTCATTGGAGCATCCTTACAATTTTGCTATGCAAAACCCAGTTAGATATTTGGATCCGACGGGTTTGTGCCCCGAAGGCAAAACCAAGGGCGAGTGTATGGGTCAGTGTGTAAATAGGGCTGAGAGAAATTATCAAAATGAGCTTGCAAAAGCGCAAAACAACTTGGAAAATTGCATGCGTAACGCAAATCTTACCCTTATAGGTTGTGCAGCTGGATGTACACATTTGGGCCCTGGGACTCCGCCCCACATGGCATGTATTGCTACCTGTATGACAATAGCAGCTGCGATGGTCGCTAATTGTTATGGTGACGCATCTACTGCTAGGGAGAATGCTCTTTTAGACTTCTATAACGACGTCGAAGACTGTCGAGAAGAATGTTCGGACTGTTGCGAATGATGAGCGCTTCACTACGTCAATGGTGGCCATATTTTCTAGGGGCCTTTCTTGCGTTGGCTTTAATTGCTGCAGCGGAATTGCAAATAACTATTACAATAACAGCTTTTGCTGTCGCAGCTTCCAATGTATTTATTTATGCCTGTATTTGTATATTTAATAGTATCGAGATTAGGAGAAAAGGATATGGATGGATTGGTGTTGCCAAAGTAATGAAATTTACTCGGCATTTTGGTGTTTGTACACCAAGGTTGCCAAATTATCACGATATGGCGACTATTCCGGGTTACAATGCTAATGATTTTGATGATGTAATGAGGTTGTACGCATCAATGATGATATGATTGGGCGCTACTGTGTTGTTCTTAGTAACTATCACGCACAGCACGGGCCACTGCGCACCGGTCAAATCGATGTCGTAACGGGAGCGTGAGAAGACATGGCGAGAGGTTACCAAACCCAGTGGTCTCAGTCAAAGGAAGTTCGGACACGCTCTAAGTCTGTGGAAGCCTTCCAGCATTATTTTCTCGTGGTTTCGGGCCATATTTTCCTCAATATTCCACCCGAAACGTCGGGCTCTCCTCCGGCCGCTCCCCGCGCCGATCGTACAGCTTCGTAGTCGAGATATCCGCGTGGCCGAGCCAGGCCTGGACCCGGGCGATGTCGGCGCCGTGGTCGAGGGCGTTTGTCGCGGCCGTGGCCCTCAGGGCGTGGGGGCCACGGCCTGAGGCGGCGATGCCCGCTTTGCGGCAGTAACGCGCGACGATTTCGCGATGGACGCTCCCCGAATCGAGCCCTCGCGCAAGGCCTTCCGGCGTCGCATTATTGACCACGGGCCGGAACAGCGCACCGCCACCGTCGCCCCCGTGACCAGCCGCCTCCAGGTACTCGTGCACCAGGCGCCCCGTCGCCGGATGAAGCGGCACATAGCGCACCTTCGCCCCCTTGCCGAAGACCCGCGGATGCGCCACCCCGCGCCGGGCTTCCATGTCGCCGACCCGCAGGCGGCACAGCTCCTCGCGCCGCAGGCCGTGATAGAGCAGCATCGACAAAATCGCCCGGAGGCGCCGCCAGCAGCGCCCTCGCCTGATCGTCACCCAGCGCCGGGGTTTTGCCCGCTCCCCCAACCTCTGCGTCCCCTGCGCCTCTGCGGTGAAATCCCTTCCCCTCGCCACCTCCAAAGCCCTCCCCTTCCTCGACTTACCCGCCCGTAAGTCCCTTTTGTCTGATAAGTGCAACAAGTGTATTTTGTCTTTCTTGTCCCCGAAGCTCCACATGAGGGGACAAACCGACAGGGCTGTGAGAGCCTCCCACCAGTTCGATCCCGAATCCCAGGCGGCCCCTCTGCCATGACGAACCATTCCCATTCCCTCCCCAACCCTACGCGACCGCAAATCCCTCGGGCCCGCGCCAAGAGCGCCGCGGGAAGTCCCCTATCCGATTCCCGGTCCGCGCCCATCCGTGGTGACCCCTCTCGCTGCGAAGGCCTTCTCACCTCATGCTCCGCCTCCGCATTGCCGTTGAGTCCCCGATTTTGCTCGCCCATTGTCCCTCCGCCCCACTCGCCCCCGCCAAGGAGCCCCAACGCCGCCATGTCTTCCCCCATGCCCCCCCAAGGTGCCCGCGTGCTCGATGCGTTGATCGAGCGGCTGTACAACGCCCTCGCCCGCGGGGCGGCCATTAACTGCTATCCGGGGAACAGCCGCCAGCGCATCGACTTCTCGCTCCTGGGCAAGTTGGCCGGCGATCAGCCGCCGAGCGCTCTCTTGCAGGCGCTGCTCAGCCCGGACGAGAAGGTGGCCCTGAAGCCGGACATCGAGAACCTGCCGCCGAAACCCGCCGCCGACGCGGACCCGGAACCGGCTCCCCAACGCCGCAAGCGCGAGCAAATGGAGCAACGCGCGCGCATTCTGCGCAAACTCTCGGTGATCGCTTCGGACGCGGACAGCTATCATAAGGACACCGGCAGCTACGTGCTCTATGTCGGCTATCCGCTGCTGTCCATTCCCCAGGCGGCGCGGCGCACCCGCGGCGGCCCGGCGCGCATTCTGGCGCCGCTCGCCTTTGTGCCGGTCGGCATCAAGGTCAGCCAGGGCGCCCGGCCCAGCCTGCGCCTGACGTGCATGGAAAAAGGCGCCGACCGCGTCATTCCCAACGCGGCGCTGAAAACGTGGGTCGAACGCCAGCTCGAAGCCCCCTATCCGGACGATCTCTTCGAGGACGAGGAAGGCACCGATCCGGCCCGCGAGGTGCAGGAAATCACCGAGCACGTGGCCGAAGCGATGGGCATCGCGGACCCTCCGGACCTGACCGACTGGCCCATCGAGCCGGTGCCCGAGTTGAGCGATCTGCCGCCCAACCCGGCGATCCTGCCGTGCGCCGTGCTGGGGCTCTATCATCTGCGGAATCAATCGATCATCCGCGACATGGAGGAACTACAAGGCATGCCGGCCTTGCCGGATACGGTGGCGCCCTTCGTGTCGCTGAGCGAATCCCTCATCGACCTCGGCGAGAACGCCTACGAGGGCGAAGTGGCCCCCGACACGACCGCCATGCCTGCCGCTTCGGACGAATACCTGGTCGATCTGGCCGATCCGTGTCAGCGCCGGGCCGTCGTCCGCGCCCGCAACACCCGGGGCCTGGTGGTGCATGGGCCGCCGGGAACGGGAAAGAGCCAGACAATCACCAACATGATCGGCGATTTCCTCGCCCGCGGCCAGCGCGTCCTGCTGGTCTGCGAGAAACGCACGGCCCTCGACGTGGTGAAGTACCGCCTCGACGCCAAGGGCCTCGGCCACCTCTGCGCCGTGGTGCACGACGCCCAGCGCGACCGCACCGCCCTCTACAAGGGCATTCGTGACGACCTGGAAATGCTGACGGACCTCCAACCCCCGGCCGATGCGGAGCGCCCCCTGGCCCGCGCGAACAAGGAAATCGACCGTGTCCTGGGCGAACTGCGCGAGGCCTTCACCGACCTCGCCGCGCGCGACGAACGCTCCGGACTCGGGCTCCAGGACCTCGTCGGCCACTGGCTCGCCACCGGCGCCGAGCAGCCCAAGGACGAGGAACTGGCGGCGGTCGATCTCGACGACCTGCTCTCGCGCGAGGGCGAGGTGCGCGGGCTTTACGGACGGCTGACAGAAGCGGACTTCGACGACAACGCCTGGCGCGGGCGGTGCGCTCTGAGCCTGGACGATTTTCTGGCCGCCGACCCCGAACGATCGCGCAAAGCCCTCGACCGCTGCATCGAACTGGCCCGGCGCCTGGAGGCCAAGGAAACCGCAGACCTGCCCACCTTCGAGGTGGCGAAACCCTTGGCCGATCAACGCGAGGCCTATCGCTGGGTGGCCGATCACCTGAAGGGCGCGGCGAAGGAAGTGCCGGAAAACCTGCGCCGCACCGTGGCGGAAATGCCCGAGGCGAAACTGCGCGATCTGCGGCGCGATCTGGAGGACCTGGGTCCGGCGCGGGCGTTGGCGGGGCGGCCCCCGGCGGCGGATTTGGCGCTCGCCTATCAGGCCTCGCCCATGACTCCCGACGATGTGGCCCGCGCGTCAACGGCCCTGAGCACCTACCTGGTGGAATGCCATGGGGCCCTTGGGTTCCTGAAGTTCGGCCCAAAACGCGCGGCGGGCAAAGTGCTGGCCCCGCTGGGGCTGCGCCTCAGCCCGGAAAACGCCGAGAAAGCCAAAGCCTTCCTGGAAACCATCCACGGCAAGAACCTCCTGCGCGCCTTCGTCCAGCGCCGCCTGCCCCAGGCCGACCCGTCGGACGGGCGGCTCCTGACGCAAGTCGAGCATCTGGAACGCCTCATCTCGCTGCGCCTCGAAGTCGGCAAGCGCGCCCCAGCCATGGCTTCTCTGGCCCAGGCGGCGATCCCGAGCACGGAAAAATCCCTCGAAACCGCCGAACGGCTCGAACGCGCCGTGTCGCAGATCGACGGCATCGAAGCCTGCGATAAAGCCTTGGGCGCCAGCGGTCTGCTCAACGAAACGGCCCGCGACTCGTTCCGCCAAAAACTCTATCACCACCGCCCCATCGCCGACGATCTCGGCAAACTGAAGGAAGACCTGGAGCGCCTCGAACCGTTGCTGCGCTTCGAAGAAGAATCGAGCCACCTCTCGCCCGCGCTGAACCGCGCGCTCAAGGCCTGCGCCGACGACGGCCTGGACCCGATGGCGGCCTGGAACCGCGTGGTTTCCAGCGTCTATTACGCCACGGCGAAGGCCCTGGTGGCGGCCAGCAAAGGCCTGACGCGGTTCGACCCCTCGCGCATCGAGGGCAACTTCGCCCGCCTTGCCGAACTGGAGGCGGAGAAGCGGGGCCTCGTCGCGCAGCAAATCGCCGCCCAATGGGCCAAGCGCCAGAAAGACCGCCTCCTGGCCACCGGCGGCTCGCGGCTCAACAGCACCGGCGCGGACCTGCGGCGGCGCCTGATGCTGCGGGGCAAGAACGCCTCGCGCATCCGCGAAATGGTCTATTCCGGCCGGGGCGTCGAAGGCGGCGATCCGCTCTTCGACATGCGGCCCGTCTGGATGACGAGCCCGGAAACCGCCGCCCAGATTTTTCCCCTCGAACCCTTCTTCGACGCCGTCATCTTCGACGAAGCCAGCCAATGCCGGCTGGAGGAAGGCCTGCCGGTCCTGGTGCGCGGGCGGAACATTGTCATCGCTGGCGATACAAAACAGCTCCCGCCGACCTCCTTCTTCCAGGCGGCCCCCATCAGCAGCACCGACGCCCTTGAACTCGAAAGCGCCAACGAGGACGAACTCTTTCAAAGCCAGCAGGCGGAAATCGAGGACCTTCTCTCCGCCTCGCTGAACATCGAAATCGAGCAGAGTTACCTCGACGTCCACTATCGTTCCGCCAGCCCCGACCTGATCGCTTTCTCCAACGAAGCGTTCTACAACAGCCGCCTGCAAGCCATCCCCGGCCACCCGAACAACCGGCGCCTGGAACCGGCGCTGCAACTCCACAACGCGGACGGCGTCGTCGAAAACCGGCAGAACGAAATCGAAGCCGACCGCGTGGTGGAATTGGTCAAGGGACTGCTGCGCCGCGAGGACCCGCCGAGCATTGGCATCGTGAGCTTCAACCTGCCCCAGCGCGACCTGATCGAGGAGAAGCTGAACGCCGCCGCCGAGGACGATACGGAATTCCGCGCGGCCCTCGCCGCCTCGCGCGACCGCATGGGCTCGGGCTCCTTCGAGGGGCTCTTCGTCAAGAACCTGGAAAACGTGCAGGGCGACGAACGGGACTACATCATCATTTCCACGACCTTTGGCCCCAACGCCCAAGGCAAATTCTACCGGCGCTTCGGCCCGCTCGGGATGGCCGGGGGCGAACGCCGGCTCAACGTCATCGTCACCCGCGCCCGGCTCCAGGTCGATCTCGTCACCAGCATCCCGGCAACCGTTTACCGCTCTGCAGCCAGCGAGAAAGTCCCCGAAGGCAAACGCCCCAACGGCGCCTGGTACCTGATGCGGTACCTGGCGCTGGCCGAGAGCCTGCAGTCCCTCTACGCCCATCGCGACCGCCAGCGGCTCGAAGAGTTGGAAGCCGGCGCCCCGCCCTGGGACCCCGAGGAAGGCCCGGAAATCGCCCCCGCGCCCAAGACTCACGAGCAAGCCCTGGAGCCCGCCATCGAACGCTGGCCCACGCGGGCGCCGTCCAGCCTGGGCGAGGCGTTGGCGAAACGCCTCTTGGCGGAACGGAAACGCGGCACGATGCTGTACTATGGCAACGAAGGCTTCGCCGTCGATATGGCCCTGACCCACCCGCAGCGTCCCGAGAACGTCACCGTCGGCGTGCTGATCGACGGCACGCGCTACGCCCGCGCCCAGGACCCGGTGGAATGGGACGCCTTCCGCCGCGGCATTCTCGAAGGCCAAGGGTGGGACCTGCAACGCGTCTGGTCCCCCCGGTTCCTCCGCGATCCCAAGGGCACCGTGCGAGCGCTCCTTAAGGCGTCGGGGAAGTATGAGGAAGAGTCGCCACGGATGGGCACGGAGGCGGAGCCGGATGGTGGGGAATAGGAAATTGTCAGGCAATTCCGCGGGGATTGCTGGTTCTTGATTTCAGCGGTTTCTCAGAACGCAGGCCTCAAGTGCTGCTCCCCTCAGCCTCCGTCCGCCGCTCTCGACAATTCCTTCCCAACGCCCCGCAGGCGCCCGAGGAATTCCGGCAGCGCCGCGCAGCTTGCCCTCGGCCGCCAGACCATCCCCAGCTCCAGCATCGGCCCGCCCCCCGCGATGGGGCGATAGGCGACCCCTTCCCGGCAGAGCACCCGCGCCGAGTCCGGGACGAAGGCGATCGCCAGACCCGCCGCGACCAGCCCCAGCCCGGTCTGGAGCGAGTCCGCTTCGAACTCCAGCCGGGGCGTGAAGCCTGCCTCGCGGCAGGCTGCCAGCACATGGTCGTAGGCCGCCGGGGCGACGTGGCGATGCCACAGGAGACAGGCCTCGCCGTCGAGTTTCGCGAAGGGTACCTCTGCCTCGGCCGCCAGCGGATGATCCGCCGCGAGCGCCAGGATAGTGGGTTCCTGGTGGATTTTTTCCAGGGAGAGGCCGCGCTGCTCCGCCTCGGAAATGGGCAACCGCACAAAGCCCACGTCCAGCACACCGTCGCGCAAGGCCTGAAGCATCTCTGATTGATAGAGGTTTCGCAAAACCAGTTCGACCGCCTGGAAGTCGCCCCGGAAACCGCGCAGCACTTCCGGCAGCAGGCGCAGGTCCACGCTCGGCGACACTCCGATGGCGAGGCTGCCGCCCAAGCCGGTGGCGGCTTCGCGGGCGATGCGGGCGGCGCGCGCGGCTTGGTCCAGCGTTTGGCGCGCCTCCGGCAGAAAGCGCCGCCCGGCCTCCGTCAGCTCCACCCCGCGCCGGTCGCGCAGAAACAGCGCGGCGCCCAGCTCTTGCTCCAGGTTTTTGATCTGGGCGCTCAGCGGCGGTTGCGACATGCGCAGCCGCTCCGCCGCCCGGGTGAAGTGCAGTTCCTCGGCCAGGACGACGAAGTACCGCAGATGGCGCAGTTCCATGGCGATAGCTCCTTAATATCAAGAATGCCGTTCGCGCATATTGGACGTATTGCCCAGCCCGTGGCAAGACAACAGCAACCGAGACGGCAAAAGCTCCTCGGTCCTATTCTTCTCAGGAGGAAGAAATCATGCTCACACTTCGCAAATCGGCCGAACGCGGCGCCGGCAACCATGGCTGGCTCCAATCCCATCACACCTTCTCGTTCGCGGGCTACTTCGATCCGAAGCACATGAACTTCCGGTCGCTGCGGGTCATCAACGAGGACCACATCCAGCAGGGGCGCGGCTTTGGCCTGCACCCGCACGACAACATGGAGATCCTGACGTACGTGGTGCGCGGGCATCTGGCGCACAAGGACACGGCCGGCCACGAGGCCGTCGTCGGCCGCGGAGGCGTGCAGTTCATGTCCGCCGGCAGCGGCATCGCCCACAGCGAATACAACGCCTCGCGGACCGATCCGGTGCATCTGCTGCAAATCTGGATTCTGCCGGCGGAGCAAGACACCGAACCGCGTTACCAGGACCGGACGTTCGACGAGACGCTGGACGGGGGCGGGCTGGTGCCGCTGGCGTCGCCGGACGGGCGCGGCGGCTCGATCCGCATCGGCCAGGACGTGGTGCTTTCCGCCGCCCGCCCGGCCGCCGGGGCGGAGTTTGAAGTGCCGCTCGCGCCGGGGCGGGCCGCTTGGATCCAGGTCATCTCGGGCTGCCTGACGGTCCATGGCCAGAGCCTCGCCGCGGGCGATGCGCTGGCGGTCGAGGACGAAGCGGTGGTGCGGATGGTGGCGGAAACGGCGGGCGAGTTCCTGCTCTTCGACCTCGCCTGACAGGCACAAAAAAACCGGGTCTCGTGGACCCGGCCCTCAATCAATCTCGTGGATCATGGAAAGTGGGGAGCTTCCTATCCCCTGGGATTTAGCGGAAAGAAGTCGCGACGGCGGCGACGCTGGTACTCATGGTGCGGTTGCCGACGGTGCGGTGGGTGGGACGATAGACGACCTGCTGGGCGGCTTCGCGCTCGGCGGCCTTCTCGGCCTGGGCCTGGGCGTACTGCTGCTCCAGGTGGCGATGACGCTCTTCGTTGCCCAGCGGCGGCAGGGTGGTGTTCTCGGCGGCGATCCAGAGACCGGAGGCGAGATCGAGGGCGCCGACGCTGACCTGGCGGCCGAAGCCTTCCTGGCGGTCGCTGTCGCAGAGCAGAACGGAGTCCGTGCCTTCCGGACCCCACACGGCGTAGACCGGGCCATCGTAGAAGTAGTAGGACTTGGAGACGGAGTTGCTTTGGCGGTCGGTGACGACAATCATCTTGGCGCCGAGATGGCTCGACTCGGTGCTCCAGCGCACGTTGAAACGGCCGTCGGGCGAGGTGATGGCGGCGCCGTTGAGCTTGAGTTGGGTGCGGCGGGCGCGGCGGTTGTCGTAGACGGCGACGGGGTTCTCGAGCTTGTCGAGGGTCTTCATGCGGCTGGTGGTCGGCAGACCCTTCTCGCGGATCAATTGGCGGACGCGGGCGTTGTGGGCGCGGACGTACTCAGCCTGGGCCGAGGTGACTTTGCAGCCGGCGACTTGCTTGATCGGCAGGCCGGTTTCCGCGTCGAAATCGTACTTGCCCATTCTCAGACCGTACACATAGATGGTCGGGTCGCCGGAGGTCCAGGACTGCTCGGCTTCGGAAATCCCGCGTTGATTGGCTTCGGCGATGGCGGAGGCTTTGTCGGACTTGCTGAAGACGACCTGGCTCGGGGCGCTGGAGGCTCTGGCCACACAGCGGTTGTAGTTCGGGTTGATGACCGAGGTTTGGGCCTGGGCGGTCGCGGCGGTGAAGCAGATGACCGCGGCGGCCAGCGCGGCCGGGAACAGGGTTGCGGCGAAGGTTGTCTTCAGAAGGGAAGACGCCTTGGCTGAGGTCGGGGTGGCAAAGAGCGATGTCGTCATATAGGGGGTCGCCTCCGTTGGCGGGGTGCAGTTCTGTGCCCGGTCTGTCAGGCAATCAGCGAGACAGTCCCCACCCCTCGCACCTCACTGTCAAATCCTTTTTCATTTTGTCGGTTTCCCGTTGACTTGAGCCGGGGGCTCCCCAAATTGCCCGTCCGCGTGATTCTATCTTGTGAAAAATCAAGCTTTAGCAAGCCTTTGATAAGTCATTCTCGTCATCTGGCAGGAGCTTTGCGGTGACTCTGGAAGAAATTTTTCCTCAAGGCTCCGCGCCGAAAGCGGTGCCCCAGGGAAAGTATGACACTTCCTGGAGAACACTATGACTGTCGCCCTTGAAACCTGGCATGAACACTACGAATCCGCCGAACTGGCGGTGAAGCGAAAGGCCTTCGACGCTGCCGAAAACGCGGCCAGGCGATGTGTGCGCCTCGCCGAAGAGGCGGCGGACGAGCCGGGAAGGCGCCGATTGGCCTCTTCACTCCTCCTTCTGGCCAAAGCCGAACAGGGCCGAGGCCGGGCCGAGGCGGCCCTCGATGCCACGCAGCGGGCGCTTGAACTCCTGCGGCGCATCCTGCCGCCGGACCACCGGGACATGGCGGCGGTGCTGGCGGACGCGGCGGCCCTGTGCGCCGAAACGGGGCGCACCAGTCAGGCGCTGCGGTTCTTTGGCGAAGCGATCGGAGCGTTCGAAGGCGCCCACGGCCTGACCCACCCGGGTGCTGCGGCGTTGCTGATGGAGCAGGGCCGGGTGGCGGAGGAATCGGGCGAGGCGGCTCTGGCGGCCTCCTGCTACGGCAAGGCGCTTCGAAAAGCGGCTTTCGACACGAGTGGCGAGTTGCTGGCGGATGCCGGGGCCCGGCGGGCCGAGGATCTCTTGCGCCAGGGCGCCACGAGCGAGGCGCGCTCGCTGCTGGAGAAAATGCTCGACGATCTGCGGGCGAACTTCAGTGTGCCGGCGGAGAAGGAGGCGGAGCAGGAGCCGCCCCAATGGCTGGAGTACGCGGGGGGCGAGCGCACCTGGGGCCGGCGCGAGGCGTTCCAGAAGGAGGGGATCGAGCCTTGGCCCATGGTACGGGTGCGGCGCTTGATCGCGCGGACGCTGGAAGCGCAGGGGGAAATGGAGTTGGCGGCGCGCGAGTCGCGGCGGGCGGAAGAAGGGGCGGCGCGCCTGGAGGAGCGCCAGGAGCCCGCCACGGCTACATCAGGGCGGGCAGCGTCGGCGTGATGACGATGGCGCTGTCGACCTCCTCGAGGGCGGGGGGGCTGTCGGGCTGGACGAAACCGAAGTAGAACATCGGCACGTGGCCGATGCGGAGCACGTCGCCGGGGCGCAGGGGCGTTTCCTGCTGCTCGACCGGTTCGCCGTTGATGGTGGTCCCGTTCTGGCTTCCCATATCCTGGATCATGACACCGCGCTGGGTGACGGAAATGCGGGCGTGGCGGCGCGACACACTGCCATGATTGAGGGTCAGATGGTTGTCGGGCAGGCGGCCGATCAGGACATTGCTCATGCGGAAGGCGATGAGGCGTGGGCCCTCGTCGCTGGAGAGGGCGAACATAAAGGTTCGGACCGCGTGCGCCCGCGGAGTGGGAGCTTCGGGAGCCGCCAAGGTGATGTCTTCTTCGGAGGCTTTGGACATGGGCGTGGAGTCCTGGCGGGATCGAGGAGGGGGGCTGCCGTGGCAAGACAGGATAATTTATGGCGTCCTTTTGGCGAGAGGTCAAGACCACGCCTCGCGTTCGAGGGAACAAAGTTGGCCCGGCGCGTTCGCGGGGTCCCGGGGCGAAAACTTGGCTTGATTTCGTCCGGCCGGAGCCTAGCCTCGCCAGGCTCTTCCAGAGAGATTTTTTCAATGAAAAGGACAGGGAAGACCCCAAATGACGAGCACCGATCACGCACCTTCCTCGACGACCGGCCAAAGCGCGGCGGCGGGACCGATTTCGCACTTCATGGAGCACAACTACCGGCACTTCAACGCCCGCGAAATGGTCGCGGCGGCCATGGCCTGGCGGGACCTGCTCGATGGCGGGGGCGAGATGCTCCTGACCATGGCGGGCGCCATGTCCACCGCGGAGCTGGGCGTCAGTCTCGCGGAAATGATCCGCCAGGACAAAGTCCACGCGATTTGCTGCACCGCCGCCAACCTCGAGGAAGACGTCTTCAACCTGTTCGCCCACAATGACTACCGGGTCGTCGAGGACTGGCGCGCCCTCTCCGTCGAGGAGGAAGTGGCCCTCCGCGATCAGGGCTTCAACCGCGTCACCGATACCTGCATCCCGGAAACGGTGATGCGCCACACCGAGAAGATCCTGACCAAACTCTGGAACGACGCGGCGGTGAACAACGAGCCCAAGTTCCCCTACGAGTTCGTTTACGCGCTGCTCGACACTCCCGGTCTCAGCGAGCATTATCAGGTTCCGCCGGAGGACAGCTGGGTGCTGGCGGCGAAGGAAAAGAACCTGCCGATCTTCACCCCCGGCTGGGAAGACTGCACCCACGGCAACATCTTCACCGCCGCCGTGATGCAGGGCCGCGTCGCCAGCCACCGGGCCCTGCGGACCGGCACCGAGCAGCTCGAAAAGCTCGCCCGCTGGTATATGGCCCACGCCGACGTCAATGTGCCTATCGGCTTCTTCCAGATCGGCGGCGGCATCGCTGGGGACTTCCCCATCTGCGTGGTGCCGATGCTGATCCAGGACATGAAGATGGACGACTTGCCGCTGTGGGCGTACTTCGCTCAGATCAGCGACTCGACCACCAGCTACGGCTCCTACAGCGGCGCCGTGCCGAACGAGAAGATCACCTGGTACAAGCTCGACGCGGACACGCCGAAGTTCATGATCAACAGCGACGCTTCGATCGTGGCGCCGTTGATTTTCAGCTACGTTCTGAATCGCTGATCGGTCGTTCGATCGAAGTGGCCGTGCTTTGTCCTGCGTGCTTGTAGTCCCGCGTTCACGCGGAATGGGGGGCGTTGGGTTCGGGGTGGGACTTTTTCCGCCTAAAGGCGGGACTACGAACGGCGCGGTCATGATGGGTGCTGCCTTTCCCGAGTTGGATTGAGTGAAGCCTACGGGAGAGGCGGCGCGCTGTCGCGTGCCTAAGGGCGGTTAAACCTGTGGGTTTTAACGGTGTGGCGCGGGCGTGCCGCATTCCGCGTGCTTGTCGAGTCGTTCCTGAAACAATTGTTCGTGAAAAGGTAGCACGGGGCGTCCCGCCCGTGATCGGCCAGCGTTCTCAACCCAAGCATTTTCAGAGATTGGGAAAGCGCGGCTGATCATGGCCGGGACGGCCATGTCACCTTGAATCGGCGTTCTCTTTCGAGGAGTGCTTGTCTTGGCGCGTTCAAGCGGAATGGGGGGGCGTTGGGTTTGGGGTGGCGGCCCGCCGTCAGGGCAGTTCCACCCGCTCGGCGCGCAGGAAATCGGCGATGTCGATCAGGTGGTCGCCGCTGCCGTCGAAGTACGCGGGGGTGCAGTCGTTCGCCTGGAAGAGCAGCGGGTTGAGGAGTTCGGCGATGTTGGCGACCTGCATGCGCGGCGGTGCGAGCTTGGGTAGCGGGTTGGGGTCCGGGCTGAGGATGGGCTCGGCGTTCTCGCGCCAGGCCCATTCGGAGTACCGGGTCTCGCCTTCCCGGTCTCGCTGCACAGCCCGCACCGCCATGGGGAATTGGCCCGGCGAGGCCTCATGCAGGTAGGGGACCGCGTCCTCGTCATCCCTCACCGTGACCGCGACGGTCGTGGTACTCGCGTCTTCATTCCGAATCCAAACCTGATAGACTTCGGTCTGGCCGAGGACGGGCTGGCTCGCGTTCCATACGAGCCCATTTTCGCCGCTGCCGGCCACATCCCTCGGCGCCGCGGCCCGGCGGCTCAGTTCCCACCCATCCACCACGAAAAACTCGCCCGCGTTGCGGAAGGCGTTGTCAAAGCCGTCGCCCTGCATCGAATTGGGCAGGTAATCCGGCACGCCGTCGTTGGTCATGTCCTTGACGTAAGCCGAGTAAGCGAAGAGGTCGCCGCTGTCGATGGCGGTCAGGACGGTCCAGAGGAATTCGGGTTCGCGATCCCAGACAATGCCGGCGGGGCCTTCGTCGCTCTCGCCGACGCGATAGGAGATGTCGTCGATGGTTCGCAAAACCGGGCTGCCATAGATCAGGATGGAGTGGCCGCCGTTGCTCAACCGGCGGTCGGGCAGGCGCACGTTGCCCTGGGGCACGGCGTAGAAGAGGTCGTGGATGCCGTCGCGATTGACGTCGCCCACGTGGAGGGTATCGGCGGCGATGGCGCTGTTGTGGGGGCCGGGAAAGCGCCACAGGTCGAGGCCCGGGGCGGGATTGCGGATGTCGAAGGTGCCGATCGAGCGCAGCAGCGGCCCGCCGAAGACGACGTAGCCCTCGCCGGCGGAGTTGAACGCATTCAGGGCGCCGACGATGAGGTCCTGGGTGCCGTCGCCATCGAGGTCTCCGGCGACGATTTCTTCGCCGAATTTTCCGTTCACCACGTCGCCGTAGACGACGGTCATGTCGAGTCCGGCGGGCAGTTCGAAGGCGGTGAATACGACGGGGAAGGAGCGCAGGCGCCCGGCGTCCCAGAGGATTGTGACTTCGCCCGCGTCGAAGCGGGAGTCGCCCGGGGGGCCATCGCCGCCGCCGGAGGCGGAGTATTGGAGTTCGTTGACGGTTTGGAGGCCGGAGCGGGACACGCCGGCCGCGACAGCCAGGTCCAGCCGGCCGTCTCCATCCCAATCGCCAACGGTGTGGGTGGCGGCAAACAAGTCGTCGCGGTCCACGCCAAAGATCATGGTCATCTGGTGCGAGGTCGGGACATCGGTGACGCGGGTCATCCCTCCGCGATCCATACCGCGGCCCCAGGCGATGGCGAGCGCGCCGGAATTGCGGCTCTCATCGACGACGCCGTCCGACAGGTCGACGGACATGATAAGGTCCTGGCAGCCATCGCCGTCCAAATCCGCGATACGAAGCCAGGCTCCCATGCGGTCGAGGGGCCCCGGGCCGACATAGAAGCGCGCCCGCTGGCTGGCGGGCAGTTCGGCCAAATCCAGGTTTCTCAGGCCATTACCCCAATCCGGGTTGCCATAGAGGACGACGACTTCGCCGGCCCCGGCGGCACCCGGTTCGTCGCGGAACAGGCCCTGGGTCGAGCCGAGGATCAGGTCGTCGTAGCCGTCTCCGTCCAGGTCGCCGGCCTCGCTTTCGACGCCGAGAATGGCGGAGTCGACGGCGCCGACGATTTCGAGCCTGCGGCCGGTGTAGGTCGCGTTGTCGATGGTGCCGGAGGTGGTGCCGTCGCCAAAAAAGACGATGGCCTTGCCGTTGCGGGAGTGGATGAGCTGGCCGCTCTCGTTGCGCTGATGGGCGTAGAAGGGGAGGGCGACGGAGTCCATGGAGCCGTCGCCGTCGAAATCGCCGGCCTTGACCGGTTGGCCGCGCTGGCCGCCCTCGGCGTCATCGAGAAAGATCTGTTGGATGCCGAGGAGAGATGGGTCAGCCATGTCGCTGACGACCCCGGCGGCGGGGGCGGTGGAGGCGAAAAGAAGAAGGAGCGGAAAAAAAAGGGGGGGCGGAAAGAAAAGGGAGGCGCTTCGGAGCATTTGTTTCATCCCTTTGATAATAGGCGGGATGGTGGGGATTCGTCCTCGGGCGCGCAAGCCGGAAAGTCGCGCGGGAGTCAATTGGGCGGGCCGGTGCCGTTCCTTAGCCTTGCTTTGGGCGGGGCACTTGCCCTGTCATGCCGCCATTGCCATTGGGGTCAGCGCACCGCACGCACGGGGTCAGCGAGTGAAAATCGTCCGGGTCATCAACGAGCTTCGTCACGGCGGCGTCCAACTGCGGTTGGCGCGTGTGGCGCAGGATTTGGTGCGCCGCGGCCACGAGGTGACGGTGATCTGCACCGAGACGGAGGGGCCGAACGCGGACTTCCTGCGCGAGCAAGGCGTCCGCGTCGAACTGGTGCCGGTGCGGCATTGGCGCAACCGCGAGGACATTCGGGCGATGGCGGGGTTGCTGCGGGAAATCGGACCGGACGTGGTGCATTCCCACCTGTTCCGCCAGAACGCCCCCGCCACGGTGGCGGCGCGGCTGGCGGGGGTGAAGGCGGTTTTCGCCCAGATCCACCTGGTGGGGACCTACCGCAAGGCCTCGTGGGTCTGGGCCGATCGCATTCTAGGGCAATTCCGGACGGGCATGCTGGCGGTGTCGGAGGCGGTCGCGATGGATATCCGGCACGCGCTCTGGCCATTGGCGCCGCGGCGGCTGATCGTGCTGCACAACGGGGTGGAGACCGAACCCTTCGAGGCGCTCGACCCGGAGGATTGCCGGGGATGGCTGCGGCAGGAATTCGGGCTGCCACAAGATTCGCTGGTGCTGCTGCACGCGGCGCGGCTTTCGAGCGAAAAGAACCAGCATCAACTGCTGTCGGCCTTCGCCCGCCTGCGCCAGGACTATCCGCAGGCTCGGCTGCTGATGGTGGGCGAGGGCGATCTGCGCGAGGACCTGGAGCAGAAGAAGGACTCGCTGGGGCTGGACGGCTCGGTGACTTTCGCCGGCCGGCGCAACGACATCCCGCGCATCATGGGGGGGTCGGACGTGTTCGTGCTGCCGTCGCGCCAGGAAGGGTTTTCGAACGCCATTCTGGAAGCCATGGCGGCGGGGCTGCCGCTGGTGGTCAGCGACGTCGGCGGCGCCCGCGAATGCCTGCGCCACGAGCGCAACGGCCTGATTCTGCCCCCTTTGGACGAGGGCGCCCTGACGGCGGCGCTCGAACGCATCTGCCGGCGCCCGGACGAACGCACGGCGATGCGCTCGGCCAACCGGACGGACATCGCCGAGTTCACCCAGGACCGGATGGTACGGCGGACGCTGGAGATTTACGAGGGGGCGCTGGGGTAGGTAGCTCCGTCCGGACTCGCCAAAGTCCACGGTTGAAATCCGTCGGCGAGAAGCAGGGGACGGACAGCGCAAAGCCCCGCCTCGTTCAGCATCAGGCAGAGCTTATGCAGGGTGTTCTTGTCTTCTGTCAGAATGGTGGGTATGGCCTCTTCGGCGGCCTGGGCGATAAGCTTCAAGTCATTGACGATCACACGGCGCGTGCCGTGGGCGGTGGCCTCCGTTCTTTCGTGGATGTGCCGGAAGAGACGGGCGGCCCGCAGAGCGTGTGGAAGCTGGTAGGTGTGAATGCGAAAGCTAGAAAGTGGCAGGTCGGTTACCGGCTGCTTGACCTCGAATTCCCCCGCCGCGATGACGGACAGCCACATGGGAATCGACTCTGCCTGGCAATGGCGGAAGTAGTGTACGGCGACGGCATGGTTGGCTCGGGTCGGATCGGCGAAGGAGATGAGGAAACTGGTGTCGAGACTTACCTGCCGAGCCATCCGCTACACATTCCCCCGCAGGTGCTCGACCCAGAGCGCACCGGAAGAGACCTCGCTCCAGGCTTGTTGTCCCTTCTCCCACAGACTGGCCAGGGCCGCTTCGTCGACAACTGGAGGGAGCGCCAGGAATTCGATGAGCCTGAGGTTGCGCAGCTTCCCGGTGACCAGATGCTGTTCCGCTGAAACGCGGAGCGTGACAGTCTTGTAGAGGTGGTTGTCCGGTTCCGAGGCCAACTGCTCGGCGGTCGATGCAATCACGATGGATTCCTTTGAATCCAGGGGGACGAGTAAGACGGTGGGGGATTTTTTGCCACCCAGGTCCATTACCGTTCCGGTCAGATACTTCTCCACCGGAACCCAGGTTCCGTGGCCCGAATGGGTGAAATGGCTTTCGCCAAGAACTCTCACAGTCGGGCCTGCGGGGGCGGACATCGTGTAAGACCGATCTGGATTGCGGCGTGAGCGCGCCTGCCATTTTTCGATTACCTGGGCGCGCCGAACCTGAATCGCGTCCAGGTCGCCGGTTTGCTGGAGATGCTCGAGATCAGATCGCACGTTCTCCAACTGCGGTTGCGGAAGAGTGACCACGACTTTGAGCGATCCGCTCTCCACAGAAGCCGTCGCGTTGGCGAGCGTCGCTCTCGTATCGTCGCCCTTGATGAAAGTCTCGATCTCCGAGAGGAACTCCCTGAGCAAGGACAGGCCCGCATTCCAAGCCGTCAGCGGTTGGCCGCCGATGCGGTCTTTGACCGTGAACTGGAGATTTCCTTGGGAATCCATGGTCTTGTCTCCTGCACGGGATCGTTTTCCCCGGCAGCCGTAAATGCAAGACCTTTGCCGCATCCGACCCTTGGCCAGACCGTCCCCTAGGAGGATCGCCCCGACCGCCTATAAGAACGCGCCGGTCTTGATGGCCGGCATGATGTCGTTGACCTTTTGAAAGCGCTCGCTGGGGTCCTTGGCGATCATCTTCATGATGACCGTCTGGACGCGTTGCGAGATGCTGCTGGGCAACTGGGGCGGCGCGGTGTGGATGTGGTGGTACTCGATGTTGCCGAGGTAGAACGGCGGGTTGCCCGAGAGCAGTTCGTACATCATGATGCCGAGGCTGTAGATGTCGGTGCGTTGATCGACCGGGTCGCCGATGATTTGCTCCGGCGCCATGTAGAGCGGGGTGCCGATGACGGCGGTGCCGGACTTCGTGACGTCGTCGCCGCGCAGGATCTTGGCGATGCCGAAATCGGTGATCTTCACGCTGTTGTTCGTGGTGATCATGATGTTGGCGGGTTTGATGTCGCGATGGATGACGCCGAGGCTGTGGGCGTAGGCGAGGGCGTCGCAGATCTGCATGAAGTATTGAAGAACCATCTCTTCGGTGAACGTGGTGCGTTCCGCCAGGAGACGCTTCAGGTCCGTGCCCTCGATGTACTCCATGGAGATGAACCGCTTGTTGTCGAGTTCGAAGAACTCGTGGATGCGGACGATGTGCTGGTGGCCGAGGCGTTTGGCGGCGCGGGCTTCGCTTTTGAAGCGCTCGACGGCGGCGGGGTCGCTGCACAGGTAGTCGTTGAGGACTTTGAGGGCGACGATTTCGTTGAGGGTGTTGTCGCGGGCGCGGTAGATGATGCCCATGCTGCCGCGGTTGATTTCTTCCAGGACGGTGAAGCGGCTGTCGCGGGGCAGGATCAGGTCTTCTGGGCGCTGCTCCTGGCTGTCGTCGGCCTGGAGGCGGAGACGGTACTCGAGTTTGCGAAGGCGCGCGTCCAGATCGCGGTAGTGGGGGGCGTGCTGGTGCAGATGCTGGAGGACGGCGAGGGCGGTCTGGAGCTGGTCGTTGCCTTCCATGTCGGCGGCGAGACGATAAAGGATGTCCTGCATATCGTCATCGACCGGCAGGCCCTTGAAGTGCTGCCAGGCGAGGTAGTGCATGTTTTTCTGCCAATGGCAGAGGCCCAGGATCTTCATGGCCCGGTTTTCATAACTCGGATAGCGCTGGAGGTCCTGGAGGACCTCGATGGCTTCGTCGACGCGGTTGCTCTTCAGGAGGATCTTGACGAGCTTGAACTGCGAGGCGGGGTCTTCGCCGACGGAGATGAGGCTGCGGTAGATGCGTTCGAGGTCCTGGCGGTCGGTTTCCGCGGGGTCTTTGCGCAGGGCTTGCTCGAAGGCCTGGCAGGCGCCGGGCAGATCGCCAGCCTTTTCGCGGGCCAGTCCGAGGTCGCGCAGGAACATGGGAATGGCGAAGCGGTCGTAGGCGCGCTGGTGCAGGCCCACCACATCGGCGCCTCTGGACTTGCCGTGGTGCTCGCGCAGGTTGCGCAAGGCCTGGCGGGTTTCTTCCGGCTGACCGAGCGTCATGCGCAGGTAGGCCAGCGCCCGCAGCGCGGTGAACTGGTGGCGCTGCGGTTCCGGCAGGCCAGTCAGGATCTTCACCGCGTCCGCGTACGTTTCCGACGCGGAGGTGTCTTCGGCGCCCGTTTCGGCCAGATCGAGCGCATCGAGCACGTTGTCCGGCAGAGGCCTGTCGTTCGCGGGGGGCGAAGGGGAGCCCTTGTCCAGGCTCTCCATCACGGAGCGGTCGATGGCCTCGGTTTTCATGTCGTGGAAATCGTCGGTCACAGAAACCGCCGCCACGCGCCCCCCGCCTCGCTTGCGGTCTTTGGTTTGCTCGTCGTCTGAGGAGGGAACGGGCTGCTCCTGCTGGCCCTTGTCCTTCGCGCGGTCGTACACTAGGGGCGAAAGCGTGTCGGAGGGATTGGAGTGGGCGCGGGCCTTGACTCCGTGGCCGCCGCCGCCGGGGTTCGTATCGCCAAGAACGGCGAATTGGGGCGGTGCCTGGGCGGTGCCGGTCGAGTCGTCACGGCGGCGCCGCGACCGGCCGGTGGGGGAATCTTCCCCGCGGGGAGCGGTGGGCGCTGGGGATGGAGGTGGGGTTTGGGCGGGCCGGTCGGTGGAGGAAGGCAGGGCGGTCGGCGGCGGCGGAGCGACGGCTCCGGCGGCGACGCTCGAACTGCTTCCCTTGCGTCCCGAGTCCGTGCCGTCGCGATGGCGGCCGCGGCGTTTACGGCGGCGTTCGTCCGCCGGGGGAGCGGTCTTGTCGCGGTTGCGCTTGCGGCGGCGCGATCGCCGGTTGCGTTCGTCCTCGTTGAGTTGCGAGTGAACGATGGTCATGGCGTTCGCCTGGCCGGTGTTCACATCCTCGGCGCTGATTTCCATGACGCCGTCGGCGTTGATGAAGAACGTCACGCGGATGCGGGGCACGCCGGCGGGGGCGGAGCCGATGCCGGTGAGCTGGAACTTGCCGAGGCTGCGGTTTTCCGCCGAGTCCGACTCCTCGCCCTGCAGGACGTGGATATTGACGAATTCCTGGCTTTCTTCCGTCGTGGTGAAGGTCTTCGCGGCCTTGATGGGAATCGTCGAATTCTTCTCGATGATGCGGCTGGTGCGGCCGCCTTCCACCTCGATGCCCAGACTGTGGGGCGTCACGTCGAGCAGGATCACCTCCTGCACGTTGCCCTCGAAGACGCCGGCCTGGGTGGCGGCGCCCAGGGCCACCACTTCGTCCGGGTTCACGCCGCGGAAGGGTTCCTGGTCGAAGAAATCCTCGACCGATTCCTGCACCAGGGGGATGCGGGTGGTGCCGCCGACCATGATGATTTTGACGATGTCGCGCTTCTTGAGGCCCGCGTCTTCGAGGGCCCGTTTGCAGCAGCGGATCGTGCGGCGGACGAATTCGTCGATCAGGTCTTCGAATTCCTCGCGGGTCAGAATGCGCTCGAGGTGCAGCGGCTGGTTGTCGCGATAGGCGATGAAGGGGAGCGAGAGGCTGGCCTGGGTCGTGGTGGACAGCTCGCATTTGGCGCGCTCCGCCACTTCCTTCAGGCGCCGCACCGTCACCGGGTCTTCGGCGAGATCGACGCCGTGTTTGGCCTGGAACTCGTCCATGATGAGGGTGACGATGGCATTGTCGAGATCGTCGCCGCCCAGCAGCGAATCGCCGGTGGAGGTGAGCACCTCGAAAGTTTTCTCGCTGATTTCCAAGAGTGTGATATCGAAGGTGCCGCCGCCGAAGTCGTAGACGGCGACGATTTCTTCCTTCTCTCCGCCGCCCCGGCCCATGCCGTAGGCCATGGCCGCGGCGGTCGGTTCGTTGATCAGGCGCAGCACGTCCAGCCCGGCCATCTCGGCGGCCTCGATGGTGGCCTGGCGTTGGAGGTCATCGAAGTAGGCGGGGACGGTGATGACGGCCTTTTCGACGTCCTCATTGAGGTAGGTCTCGGCGCATTCCTTGAGCTTCTTGAGGACGAGGGCGCTGATCTGCTCGGGCCGGTAGCCCATGCCGTCGACGTCGACGTAGAGTTCGCCATTGTGATCGACGAGTTCGAAGGGGAAGAGGTGAATCTCGTCTTCCAGCTCTTCGTAAGCGCGGCCCATGAGGCGCTTGACGCTGGAGATGGTTCGCGAGGCGTTCGTGGAGGCCTGGCGGCGGGCGATTTCGCCGACGACGACTTCCCCGTTGTCGAGGAAGGCGACCACGGAGGGGGTCTTGTTGGCGCCTTCGGCGTTGGGAATGACCTCCGGTTCGTTTCCGACCATGACGGCGACCACGGAGTTGGTGGTGCCCAAGTCGATCCCAATAATTTTGGATTCGGATGCCATAGAATCGTCTCGCGGAGAGAAGAAAGGGTTTTCTGCTCGATTTCGGAACGCCCGCAAGGAGCGTCCTTCGTCTATGTCTAATGAGGAGAAAACAGCACCGCAAGCCGAGAAAATAAAGAAGCGGGGCGGGAAGCGGGAGAAAGTGCATTCTCCGTCGCCGTCCCGCCCCGCTTTGTGCTTCTGTGGCCCGGGGTTCCGGGGCCGAAGAGGGCGTGCCGCTGGTTTTCGGGGCGATTAGTTGCCGGTCGTCAGGTCGCTCGCCAGGATCATGGCGTCGTCTTCCGTCACACCGCCGACGCCGTTGTAGTCGGCGTTGTAGCTCAGGATCGGGTCGGTGACGTCGTTGAGGGCGAACTCCAGGATGCGCACCACGTCGGCGCCGTCCTTGAGCGAGTCGCCGTTGGCGTCGCCGAGGATCGGCTTGACCACGCGGAAGCCGTCGAACTCCGACGCGGTCTGCGCCAGATTGCGGAACCCATTGAGCGAGGTCACGTTGTCGCGGAAGCCGAGGGGGGCCTGGGTGTTGAGTTTGGTGACCGTGGCGGAGCCTTCCTCCATCACGTAGGCGTCCCATTCCTGGCTTGTGAAGTCGAGGAACAGGGTCAGTTTGTACCAGGTGTCCTCATTGGCGGTGCCGAGGGCCACCGAGGTGTTGACCGGGGTGCCGGAACCGGCGCCGTTTCCATCGAGGAGTTGGATGCCGTCGGCGGAGCTGAAATGAACGATGGCGGAGGCGGACTGATCGGCCGGGTAGGACGCGTCGGCCAGGGACACGCCGCTGCCGGCGCCGCGGAAGTAGCCTTCCACGAAGACTTCGTTGTCGCTGGTGGCGACTTCGCCGGACAGGTCGCGGTCGAGCTGGGCGCCGTCGCGCAGGCGGACGATCTGGGCGCTGCTGTCGGGGGTTTCGCCCGAGGCCACGACCTCGGCGATACCGGCCAGCAGGGACCAGCTATCGCCCACGGCGACGCTGCTGCCCGCCGTGTCGGCGTCGTAGGTGTTGGCGGTGAAGCCCTCGGCGGACTCGAAGCTGGTCTCGTAGAGCACTTCCCGGGCGGAAAGGCTGAAAGGAATCGCAAGCGCCGCGGCGGCCAAGGTGGCCTGGGCGAAAGTGCGGGTAAGGGTGTTCATGCGGGACGCTCCTCAATACTGGGGGGTGCTGGCGCCTGGGAAGCATCGCCTCTCAAGTCCAGCCGTGTAACACAAAGCATGTCTATCTTATGAGAGGCCGTCAACCTGCAAGAAGGAGGAGGGGCGGATTTATTTTAGTTGTGTATCGGGCCCGCCGCAAAAGGCCCTGCTCAAGCCCCACCGTCGCTTAAGCCAGGGCCCGGCCCACCGCCAGGCAACGCCGCAGTGTCAACTCCAGCTCGCTCAGCGGCACCATGTTCGGTCCGTCCGACTTCGCCGCGTCTGGATTGTCGTGGACCTCCATGAAGAGCGCGTCGATGCCCACGGCGCAGGCCGCCCGCGCCAGCACCGGCACGAATTCCCGGTCGCCGCCGGTGGCGTGGCCTAGGCCCCCGGGCTGCTGGACGCTGTGCGTCGCATCGAAGCACACCGGCAACCCGGTGGCCGCGCGCATGGTGGGCAGGCTGCGGAAATCGACCACCAGATTGCCATAGCCAAAGGTCACGCCCCGCTCCGTCAGGAGCACGTCCTCGCACCCCACCGCCTTCAGCTTGTCCGCCACGTTCTTGATATCGCGGGGGGCCATGAATTGGCCCTTCTTGACGTTGACGGGTTTGCCGGCGCGGCCGACGGCTTCGACGAAATCGGTCTGGCGGCAGAGAAAGGCCGGAATCTGCAGGATGTCGCAGACCTGCGCGATGACCGGCGCCTGCTCCTCGGTATGAACGTCGGTCAGCACCGGCACGCCGAGGCCAGCCTTGATGGCGCCGAGAACCCGCAGGCCCTCCTCCAGCCCCGGCCCCCGGAACGACGCGCCGCTCGACCGGTTGGCCTTGTCGAAACTGGCCTTGAAGACCAGGGGCACACCCAGGCGATCGGTGATCGCCTTGATCTCGCGAGCCATGAACTCGGTGTGCTCTGGCGATTCGATCACGCAGGGCCCGGCGATCAACACCATCGGCGCGCCGCCGCCGACGGGCACGGGGCCGATGTGGAACTGGTGGCTGCGGTCGAGGGGAAGGGAGGAGTCGGGCATGGGCGGGGCTTTCTACTTCAGAATGTCCCCAACCTGTATCTTCGCCCCCGAGTGGCTCCAGGGAAAATCACAACGCCGCCAAATACTGGTGCACGAAAGAAATCGCCACCGACCCTTCGCCGACGCCGGAGGCGACGCGCTTGACCGATCCGGCGCGGACGTCACCGGCGGCGAAAACGCCGGGCAGGCTGGCTTCCAACAGGAAGGGCGGGCGATCGAGGGTCCAACCCTTTCCCGCCACCGCCGACCCCGTTTCCACGAACCCGCGCCCGTCGCGACGGACCAAATCCCCCAGCCATTCCGTCCGCGGCGCCGCGCCGATCAGGACGAAGAGCCCCGCCGAGTCGAGGTCCTCGGTGGCCTGGGTTTGATTGTTCACCAGGGTCAGGCGCTCAAGGCGCCCCTCGCCATGGGCGGCGGCGACTTCCGTGTGGAGTTTGACGTGGATGTTGTCCACGCCCGCGATCTGATCGACGAGGTACTGGGACATGGATTTCTCCAGCGAGTCGCCGCGCACGATGAGCGTCACCGTCTTGGCGAAGCGGGCGAAGTAAATCGCCGCCTGGCCCGCGCTGTTGCCCGCGCCAACCATGGCCACCGGTTCGTTGCTGCATGGGCGGGCTTCGGCCAGCGATGCCCCGTAGTAAATCCCGCGCCCGATGAGCGGCTCGATGCCGGGCTTGTCCAGTTTGCGGTACTGCACGCCGCAGCACACCAGCAGCGCGTGGCAGACGAATTCCTGGCCGTCACCGAGGCGAACGATGCGGTAGTTGCCTTCGGCGCGGACGGCGGTGACTTCGTGGGGCGAGAGGATTTCCGCGCCAAAGCGGCGCGCCTGCACGACGGCTCGCCGCGAGAGGTCCTGGCCCGACAGGCCGGAGGGAAAGCCGAGGTAGTTTTCGATGCGCGAGGACGTTCCGGCCTGGCCGCCGGGGGCGTCCGACTCGATGACGAGGGTTCGCAGGCCCTCGCTGGCCCCATAGACCGCCGCCGCCAGTCCCGCGGGACCGGCGCCGACGACGATCAGGTCGTAGAACGGTTTGCCCCCCGCGTCTTTGCTGAGGCCGAGGCGCGCCGAGACCGTCTGGCGGTTCGCCCGGGGGATTTTCTCGCCGTCCGCGAAGACCACCACGGGCACGCATCCGGCGCCGTGGCCCAGGTCCTCGAGTTTGCGCCGCGCCTCGGCGTCCACCTGGACGTCGTGGAACTGGTAGGGGACCTGATTGCGCGCCAGAAAGTCGCGCAGTTCGTAACTTTCCGGCGACCATCTGACGCCATAGACGCGCAGGCCCTCGAAGGGCGGGCGGTATTCGGCGCGCCAGTCTTCGAGCAAATCGTCGAGCACCGGGTAGAGGCATTCCTCCGGCGGGCTCCAGGGCTTCAGCAGGTAGTAATCGATATGCGACCGGTTGATGGCGGCGATGGCGGCGTCGGTGTCCGCGTAGGCGGTCAGCAAGGCGCGCTTGCTGCCGGGAAAGAGGGACGCCGCCTCGCTCAGGAAGTCGATTCCGCTGAGGCCGGGCATGCGCTGGTCGGCTAGGAAGAGCGCCACCGGCTGCTCCTGCGCCGCGAGCTTGCGCGCCGCCTCCAGGGCCTCGTTGCCGCTCGTGGCGCGCACGATGCGGTAGTCTTTGCCGTATTCGCTGCGCAGGTCGCGCGCGATGGCGGCGAGGACTTCCGGGTCGTCATCGACAGTGAGGATGACGGGTTTGATGGCCATGGCGAAGCTCCGCCGCGTTGGGGTGACGGGCGGAGCTTTAGCCAAGGCGATGCCGCTTGGAAAAGTGGGTTGTCGTCAGCGCGGCGCGGTTGCCAACGCCTCCAGTTGCAGCTCGATGCTGATCTGGAACAGAGGCTCGATGGGCCCCTGCTGGACCACCGTGAAGGGGTTTTCGTCCTCGTCCAGCAGCTTCGGAAGCAACTCCGCCGTGATCTCGTCCGTGATCAGGTACCGCGTGCTGCCGTCCGTCTCGTTCCGGCCCCAGCCGGTCAGGCGGCTCATTTTCTCCTCGGACAGCAGAATTCCCTGGGCCTCTGTCAGGTACGGGATCAAGTCCTCCGATTCCAGCGAACCGCCATACTCCGGATCCATGGCGACTTGCGCGATGACGCTTTCCCTGGGATAGCGCTTGCGGGCTTCGCGAAAGGCCTCGTCCGGCACCGGCGGCGCCCCCAGCAGGTCCGTCCAGATGTACCAGTAGGCGGCCAGTTTGCGCGGTTTGGATTGGACGGATGGCGTGAGGCGTTGCAGTTCGCGTTGGAGCAGCCCCGCCTCGGCCCGTCCCTTCAATCCCCACAGAGCCCGGTTGCCATCGTTGTACTGATCGATCATGGCCCAACCCACGTCCTCCGAGCCCGGTTCGCCCAGCAGCGCTTCGAGGCTGGCGCGGACCACATCCTCGTTCTTCGGATAGGCCGTGGAGATGCCGAAGTAGAGGGCGCCCTTGCGGGTTTGCATGTCCTCGTCGCGAATCAACTCGACTTCCAGCGCGATGGCCTCAGGGTCGGGGTTCCCATTCCAGACCCAGCGTTGACCCACCAGGCGCGCCACCAGGTTGCGCACCGCCGGGTCGGGGTCGCTGGCGGCGGCGCGCCAGGCGCCGGCGTCGAATTGCTCGACCACGCCCAGCATGTTCGTGCCCCAGCATTCGCTCAGGATGTCGAGGCGCTGCTTCGAAGACCCCCTCTCCAGGACGGAATGAAGCTTCACCAGGGACTCGCTATGTTCCTCGAGGATCCGCGCCCGCGCCTGGCGGCCTTGCCACTCGGTCAGGTCCTCCTCGCCATCCAGATGGCGCAAGAGCGCCGCCACGATGTCTTCCTCCTCGGGGCTTGGGCTGTGCGCGGCGATGGCGTCGCGCAGCTCCTGCTCGTGGCCCCGCAGGCCCCAGAAAACCCGGCCCGTCACGTTGGCGTCCAATCCGTCGCGAATCAGAAGGTTGC
Organism: Sumerlaeia bacterium; assembly: GCA_040219255.1. GTDB lineage: Bacteria > Sumerlaeota > Sumerlaeia > SLMS01 > JAHLLQ01 > JAVJSW01. The sequence goes on along the minus strand of JAVJSW010000040.1, from coordinate 11,761 downwards.
CCATGGCGCGGATCAGGTTCGGGGTTTTCTCGCGCGTGGTGGACATCCCGAAGTACAACGCGTTGTATCGATGATCGGCGTTGGGTGAATCGGTGGCGTGGTACAGCAGTTCGATGGCGCGCGGGTCTTGGTTCTCGGCGCCCCAGACGAACCGGTTGCCGAACCAGCGGATGATGAACAGCTCGCGCGTCTTGGCGGTCCGCAGGCCCCGCCACATCGTCTCGATGGCGACCTCGTCCGGCTCCTTGTCCTTGTTGGCGCGCTCGAAAAACGCGTCCAGCGCGGCGCCCGCGGCGCGGTCGTAGGGGAAGAACGCCTCGAAATCCGGGGCGATCCATTCCTCCGCCTGCCAGGCGAAGGGGCCGTCCATCCAGGCCGCATCGACCTTCGCCCCGGCCGTTACGGCGGGGGCAGGCGAAGCCGAAGCCTCGGCCGCCACAGCCGCCGGTGCGGCCGATTCGGGGGCTCCGGCGGCCGCGTCCTCCGCCGAAGCGAACGCCCCGCCCGTGACCAGCGCGATCAGCGCCGCCATTGCCGTCAAACCCGCCACCACGCCGCGCCCAAGAGGCCGCGACAACCGCCGCCGCGTATCGAGCAGCCGCACGATCCGCCGCCCCAGCGACGACCGGAACCGCGCCACGCCCAGCGCCGCCAGCGCCGGAGCGCCGTAGGGCGGGCGGCTTTCCGCCAGATCCGTCAGCAGCTTCGCATAGGCCCGCGCGTCGCACCCGGCCTGGACCACCGCGTCGTCGGCCGCTTCGTCGGCCGTTTCCTCGATCCGCCGCGCCAGCAAATGCATCAGCGGATGAAACCACAGCACCGCCGTTCCCACCCGCGCCGCCACATTCCACACCGGGTCGCGGCGCCGGGCATGGGCCAGTTCATGCGCCAGAACCTCGCGGCCGGACAACACCTCGTCCTCTGCCGGCAGCAAAATCGCCAGCCGCCGCCAGCCCATCAGGCACGGCCCATCCACCCGGGGCGAGAGCCGCACCGCCGGGGCCTCCGGCAAACCGAGGGGCCGCGCCAGCGCTTCGCAGGCCGACGCCACGGCGGGGCTCGCCGGGGTGCTCGCGCGCCGCGTGCGCTCCATCCACCACACCGCCCCGCCCAGCCGCGCCAGCATCACCCCCAACCCCGCCAGCCAAAGGCCGCCGAGGAGAGCGAGGACGCGCTCGACCCTGAACAGCGGCGCGGCGGGCGTTTGCGACGCCGTCGGCTGGATAGCGGCGGAACGGACAGCCGCCGCCGGGGCGCTCTGAGCCTCCACCGGCGCCGGGCCGAAATCCATGGGCGCGGTCTGGAACGCCGGGGTGCCAGTGTCCGCCAGAGCGCCCCGCGCAGCCGGGGCCGCCGCAGGCGCCGGCTGCTCCGCCGCCCACCGCGCCGCCGGGCCCCGCACGCCCGCCATCGTCCACGCCGCCGCCGCCAACGGCACCACCAGCGCCGCCAGCAACGTGGCCCTCAGCAACGCCGACCGCAGCGAGGCCTCGCGCCGCCTCAGCGCCCACGCCGCCGCCAGCCCCAGCGCCACGATGACGCTCGATTCCAAGAACCAAAGGCCCGCGAATTGGGCCGCATCCATCAGGGTCATGCCGTTCATGCTTCGGCCTCCTTTTCGGGGTCGGCGGTGGCTTCCTGCTCGGCCAGCAGCGCGCGCAGGCGCGCGATTTCCTCCGGCGGCACCTCTTCGTTCTTCAGCAGCCACGACACCAGCCCCGCCGCCGAACCGCCGAACAGGCGGTCGATCAGGTCCCGCGCCGCATGGCGCTTCACCCCCTCGGGCCGGGCCATGGGCAGGAACACAAACGTCCGCCCATCGCGCTCGTGCCTCACGGCGCCCTTCGATTCCAGCTTGCGGAGCAGCGTCTGCACCGTGCTGTGGCTCACCTCCGGCTCGCCGTCGGCCCGCAGGGCCTCATTCACGGCGTCCGTGATTTCCCGGGCGACAGCCCGTCTGCGGTCCCAGAGGACCTCCATAATGCGGGTCTGCAAACGCCCGCCAAAGCGATCGACAGTCATAATCGGACGACTCGCCTCCTTTGTGTTTACCTTGGTAGATTGACTGAGGTAAACGACGGGGGAAGTCAAGGGGGAATCGAGGCAAATTGGCGAATAGGAGAGAGCCCTCAGCTCTGGCCGAGATTATGGAGAAACGTTTCCGCCGCCTCGACGGCACAGCGTTGGAACTTCTTACTCATCAACGGGGCGATCACCACCCAGGGCGCCACCGAGAGCAACCCGATCAGCGCCCCCTTGGGCATGCCCAACGTCAAGAATCCCCCCGCAAGAAAAAGCCCCAACACCGCCGGGAAAACGAGGATAAACTTCTGCAAACGGCGTGCGCCAGTCAAGTCCGCCGTCAGTTCGACTGTTCCCCGACCCGCAACGGAAATCGTGCCTTGGCCCAGGTAAAAAAGCGGGTTGTCGCGATTCGATTGCATCGGCGGGGTCTTGAACGCCAACCGATTGCCAGAGCGGTCGATGCGGATACCCGCCCCCGCTAATCGATCGGCGGCACGGGATAATACGTCACCGTTTTCCAATTGGCTCAAATTCGCGGTCAATATGATCGGTTGAGAAATCAGCGGCATGGCGGACAGGGCCCTTTCGAAGGCCGGGATACACTCCCTACGTGGAGGCTGCGGGAATATTCATCCACCAGGCAATGATTCCGCCCGCCCGGGCCGCCCGGAAGTCCTACTTGTAGAACGGCGTTCAGAGTGTCTCAGGGTACCTCCTCCGCAACTCCCCCTTGCGACTCTTCCTCCAGCCCCGCAAAATCCCCCGGTTCCCGAATCCCGCCAGAGCCGAGGCCACCGTCCCTCCCATGCCGACCCCCGCCCAGATCGACGCCTTCATTGATCGCTGGTCGCCATCGGGCGGCAGCGAGCGCGGGAATTATCAGTCCTTCCTGTCCGAGCTTTGCACCCTCCTCGACGTCCCGCCGCCGGACCCCGCCGTCGCCAAGGAGGAGGATAACGCCTACGTCTTCGACCGCGCCGTGACGATGCACCATCCGGGCGGCAGCACCTCGACCGGCTATGCGGACCTCTACCGCCGCGGCTGTTTCGTGTGCGAGACGAAGCAGGGCGTGGAGGCCAACGAGGCGCAGGCCGAGGCCCTGGCCCGCTCGACCGCCGCCGCGAAACGCAAGCAGGGCCACGGCAAGCGCGGCTCGGCCACCTGGGACTCGACGATGCTCAAGGCCAAGGGCCAGGCCCAGGGCTACGCCCGCGAACTGCCCGCCTCCGAAGGCCGTCCGCCCTTCCTCCTCGTGGTGGACATCGGCTATTGCTTCGATCTCTATGCCGAGTTCTCGCGCTCCGGGGGCTCCTATACGCCCTTTCCCGACGCCCGCAGCCATCGCCTCTACATGGCGGACCTGCATCGCGAGGACGTCCGCGACACCCTTCGGGCGATCTGGCTCGACCCCATGGCGCTCGACCCGAGCCGCCGCTCGGCCAAGGTCACCCGCGACATCGCCGAGCGCCTCGCCCGCCTCGCCCGCAGCCTGGAGACCGCCGGGAACAACCCCGCCGACGTCGCCCATTTCCTCATGCGCTGCCTCTTTACCATGTTCGCCGAGGACGTGGACCTGCTGCCCGATCGCTCCTTTCGCGACTTGCTCGAAGGCCTGCGCGGCGATCTGCCCGCCGTCGTCCCGGCGCTCCAGGCCCTCTGGCACGATATGGACGCGGGCGGTTACTGCGCCACGCTGCGGCGCAAAATCCTGTGTTTCAATGGCGGCCTCTTCCGCGAACCCTCGGCCCTGCCCCTGACGCGCGATGAGTTGGAATTGCTGATCGAGGCCGCCGCCGCGGACTGGCGCGATGTCGAACCCGCCATCTTCGGCACCTTGCTGGAACGCGCCCTCTCGCCCATCGAACGCCACAAACTGGGCGCCCACTACACGCCCCGGGCCTATGTGGAACGGCTCGTCATGCCAACCGTCATCAACCCCCTGCGCGAGGAATGGGACGCCGTCCAGGCCGCCGCCACCGCCCTGGCCGACGATGACCAGCAGGAGGAAGCGGCCAAGATCGTCCGCGCCTTTCACGATCGCCTCTGCGAGACCCGCATCCTCGACCCCGCCTGCGGCTCGGGGAACTTCCTCTATGTGACGCTCGACCACATGAAACGCCTCGAAGGCGAAGTGCTCTCGCTCCTCGAAGCCCTCGGCCACGGCCAGCTTGCCCTCTCCGGCGATCACTTCACCGTCGATCCCCGCCAATTCCTCGGCATCGAGGTCAACCCCCGCGCCGCCGCCATCGCCGAACTGGTCCTCTGGATCGGCTATCTGCAATGGGTCATTCGCACCCCCACGCCCGGCGGCCAGCCGGAATGGCGCGAACCCATCATCCGCGATTTCCACAACATCCAATGCCGAGACGCCGTCCTGGCCTGGGACGCCACCGAACCCGACCTCGACCCCGCCACCGGCGCCGTCCGCACCCGATGGGACGGCCGCACCTTCAAACGCCACCCCGTCACCGGCGAACAAGTCCCCGACGAAACGGCCCGCATCGAACTCCAGCGCTACGTGAACCCAAGGCCGGCGGAGTGGCCGGAGGCGGAGTTTATTGTGGGGAATCCGCCGTTTATTGGGGGCAAGGACCTCCGCGCGTCCCTCGGCGATGGCTATGCCGAAGCTCTCTGGGCCGCCCATCGCGACATGCCCGAGAGCGCCGATTTCGTGCTCTATTGGTGGGACGAAGCCGCCCGCCTCGTCCGCACGGGAGAGGCCGAGCGCTTTGGCTTCATCACCACCAACAGCCTGCGCCAGGTCTTCAATCGCCGCGTCATCGACCGCCATTTGTCCGACAAGAAGGCCCCGCTCTCGATCCTCTACGCCGTGCCGGATCACCCCTGGGTTTCCGCCGCTGACGGCGCGGCGGTGCGGATAGCGATGACGGTTTGTTCATGTAATACGGCACAGGATGGCAAACTTGAAGCTGTTGTTAGCGAGTTATGGGATGGAAAAGATCATAATATTATTGAGGTGCGGCCCCATTTTGGTCGAATCAATGCAGCATTGACGATCGACGTAGAAGTATGGAGGTCACAAAAGTTATTATCAAATAGTGGCTTAGCACTACGTGGAGTGACATTTATGGGAGCTGGTTTTTTGATTGACGAGTTAGAGACTAAGCGGCTTGCAGGCGGAAATACGGACGGTGTTATAAAGCCTACTCTGAATGGTAAGGACGTTGTTCAAAGAGAGCGTAATATGTATTGTATCGACTTGTACAATTACGAAGAGAATGTTGTGATTAGCAAGTTTCCAGGTATTTATCAGCATTTACGCGATTCAGTCTTCCTTGATCGAAAAGCGAAAATTGGGCGTTCTAAAGATGCGGACGCTTACTTTGAAAAATGGTGGGTATTTGCCAAGCCGCGCCCGGAATTGCGAGTGGCGACATCTAGGTTACATCGATTTATTGTCACCACCATGACTGCTAAGCATCGTATCTTTGTTTTTCAAGACTCCGATGTGATTCCGGACCAAGGTCTTGTGGTGATTGCGGTAGAAATCGCCGAGATTCTTGGTGTTTTGTCCTCGAAGTATCACATTGCTTGGACCCTTGCATCAGGCGGTACTCTCGAAGATCGACCCCGCTATAATAATTCCGTTTGCTTCGACCCCTTCCCCTTCCCCGACCCCACCGAGGCCCAGCGCGCCCGCATTCGCGATCTCGGCGAGCGCCTCGACGCCCACCGCAAGGCCCGCCAGGCCGAGCACCCGGACCTGACGTTGACGGCGATGTACAACGCCCTGGAGGCCCTGCGCGCCGGGCGCGAGTTGACCAAAAAAGAGCGCGACGCCTATGACAAGGGGCTCGTCGCCGTGTTGAAGCAAATCCACGACGACCTGGACGCCGCCGTGGCGGAGGCCTATGGCTGGCCCGCCGATTTGCCCGAGGACGAGGTGCTGGAGCGGCTGGTGGCGCTGAACCAGGAACGCGCCGCCGAGGAAGCGCAGGGCAAGATCCGATGGCTGCGCCCCGAATACCAAGCCCCCGGAGAGACGGACCGGCAAACCGAGCTGGCGGTGGAGGCCGACGAAGCCGAACTCCAACCCGCCGCCCCCGCGCCCAAACCCAAAGACCGCGAGCCCTGGCCCAAAACCCTGCCCGAGCAAGCCCAGGCCATCCGCCGCGTCCTCGCCTCGGCCCCGGCCCCGCTCTCGGTGGACGCCGTCGCCAAACACTTCAAACGCGCCCCGCGCGACCGCGTCGCCGAACTCCTCGACACCCTCGCCTCCCTCGGCCAAGCCCGCCGCGTGGGCGACGGAGGCTTCGCGGGGCAATGATTGTTGGGTTTATGAAGCGGCAGTTTGCGCGCCCCGTCTCTGTGACGACTGCCATTCCAGCAATCCCCGGGGACCTATTGTTCCTGGAGCCTCAGCGAAAGCCCGGGGTCAGATGGTCGGCGATATCGACGACGGCGTCCCCGTTGCGGTCATGGGTTCCCAGGGAGCCGTCTTGCAGGCCGAGGAGACGTCCGAGCAACGGGTCCATAGGTTCTTGCGTGGCGACGAACCCTTCGCCGGCGAAGCGGGTGGAACCGCGCATGTAGCGATGGTTGAGGCGTGTGAAAAAATCGTCCTCGATATCCACGAAGGTATCCAGAAAAGCGACGGCGAACTCGGAGCCGTCGGCGGAGACGATGGGCGAGATGTGCTTGATGTTGACTTCCGGATCGTCATCGTCGCGGGGGGCGTCGTTGGACCGAAAGAGCGTCGTGAATTTCCACCCCGAACCGTCGTTGCTGGCCAGGCGCAGATTTCCCGGACTGAAGAGCTGGCCGCAGCAGGGGTAATGGCTGGAGGCGATATCGGTGAAGAAGATATGGGGACGGCCCGCGTCATCGACGAAAAGATCGGGCGAGCCGCCGGTGAACTCGCAGCCATCGTTGCCGCAGAACGAATCCTGTCCCTTGCCGATGACGAACTGGCGCGACCAGTCGCCGGAGCCTTGGCGGACGAAATAGAGGAGGTCGGCGAATCGGGCGGAAAGGGTATCGGCGCGTTCGATGCGGGTGGCGGCGATAGCCGGCCTGTCTCCGGGAAGAATGGCGATCGAGGCCCCCAGGCGCTCGCTGCTTTCATCCTCCGCGGAATCGACCAGTTCGCGCACCCACGTGCCGCCGTCCAGCGTCGCATACCAAAGACTGGTTTGGAGACATTGAGGGCCCAGGTCCGGATTGCCCTGATAGCAATCGGTCTGGGAAAACGCCACGTGGGGGCGGCCTTGCGAATCGATGGCAAGGGAGAATAAGGCGTCGCCCTCTTCCTCCGCGGAATAGTTCCTCAGACCGGCGGTGCCGATCAGGGAGCTTTCCCACCGGCCGGAAGCGTCGGTCAAATATGTGAGCGATAGTTCGTCGCTCCCATGCTTGATCAGAACGTGAGTGTTGCCATCGCCGTCGGTGACCGCTCTCAGGCCAATGAGCCAGGAGATACCGGAACCGGCGGGAACCGAGCTTTTCCGCCATTCCGTTCCGTCGTAACGATGAAATTCCAAGCCGGAAAAACCGGAGGCGAAAAAAGCGGGTGTGCAACCGGAAGAGAAAAAGAAGGCCTTCCGGTAATTCAAGGAGGGGGCTTCGATTTCGGTGAAGGTCCCATCGAGGGCGTAAAGGCGAACCCTATCTCTGAATGATTCCAGATCGACATAGGAGACCCCGATGGTGCCGCACGGAGAATAGGCAACGTAATCGGGGGAGGTGGCCCTCAGATTCGAGTCGTACTCATCGACGTCGGTACCCTCCGCCGAGGTGATGACGTCGTGATCCGCATCCGGGCTCGGTTGCGCAGTGGCCTCACGGGTAATCGCCATGGAGCCGACCGCGAAAAAAAAGGCGCAAAGGGGTAAATATATCAGATTCATAATCAAACAACAACAGCTTTCCATATTACTAATTACTATATAGGCCTTGATGAATGCAAAGTGCAAGGAAAAAACCGGGCTCCGTTCCCGAAACCCAAACCTTCACCACGCCCCCCGTCCGTAATTCTGAAGGAAAATCTCGGATTCCTCCCTCGGCCAGGCCCGCCGCGTCGGCGACGGAGGCTTCGCCGGGCAATGATCGGGTTTCGAGCCCCACATCCGCGCCGAAAAAACGCGTGATTGGGATAAGCTCCACAAGCTCCCGAAGTCTTTTTTGTCTTTCTTGTTCCCGAGTCTCCACATGAGGGGACAAACGGGGCGGCCTGTGTCACGCTCTCTCCAGATCGTCACCGCACCGGGAGCCCGCAGCCCATGAACGCCCCATTCCGCACACACGTTTCGTCACCGGAGCCCGCCTCCATCGTCTCTTCGCCTTCACCCCACGGGCAAATCCCGCGACCGCAACGCCCGCAGCACCGGGCCCGGTTCCGAGAGTTCGTTGGCAATGTCGAAGGCGTTGTGGCCCTCGTGGTTGCGGATGGTGGGGTCGCAGCCGAGCTTGATCAGGACCTCCGTCGCCTCCAGCCAACCGTTCTTCACCACCTGGAGCAGCGCCGTGTAGCCCTGGGCGTCCTGCATGTCCAGCGGCACGCCGTGGCGCTTGAGGACTTCGAGGGTTTCGGCAAAGAGAATCTGGCGCGGGAAATTGACCGAGGAGCCCACCACGATCGCCAGCGGCAGCGGATAATTCCGCGTGCCATAGTACTTCATGGGCGATTTCCAGTCGGCTTCATACCGCAGGTACAAGTCCATCAGCTCGGCGTTGAAATAGCCTCGGCTGATGGGCCGGCGGCCCAAATCGTCGGTGGCGTCCGGGTCGGCGCCGGCTTCGAGGAGCAGGCGCGTCGTTTCCACAATGTCCGGCCCGGAGGCATAATGCAGCGGCGTGCGTCCCCGATTGTCCCGCGCGTTGGGATCGAGGCCCAGCTTGAGGAGAAAACGCACCATCTCCGGCGAGGTCGCGATATGCAGCAGCGTCTTGCGGTCGGCGCCGGTGGGCGTCGGCTTGTGCCCCGCGCGCAGCAGCAGCCACATCATGGCCTCCGCCTCCGCCGAGTCCTTCGGCGACGGAATTTCGAAAATGGCGGCGATATGGCCCTGAATCAGAGCGTTCGGATCGGCGCCGTGCTCCAACAGCAGCCGCACCGCCTCCGGGCTCCGGGCGAAAAACAGCGGCGTGCGCCCTTCGTCGTCCAGTTCCTTGTCGCCCTGGCGGCAACGGACATTGGCCTTGGCGCCGCGATCGAGCAACAACGCCATCACGGATCGATAATCCATCAGGGTCGCCAAATGCAACGCCGCCATGCCGGAAACGAATTTCTGGCGCAGATCGTAATCGGTGTTCGGCAGCGGGCACGGCAGATGAAAATCCGGCGCCCACTCCAGAGCTTTCGCCCCGTGCTCCAACAGTTCATGCACAAGCCGCAGCGCCGCGTTCTCCCCTTCCAGACAGGCCGCCGCGCAACACAGTGGCGTTCCCAGCCCCCGGTGCGACAGCGACACCGGCGCCCCCCGCCGAACCAGGTCCTCGGCCAGCGATACGTTTCCGCTCAGCGCCGCGTAATGCAGCAGCGAAAACCCGTCACGGCCCTTGCGGAGCATATCCGCCCCGGCCTGAATCAGATATTCCGTCGCCAGATGGCGGCAATGGATCGCCGCCTCCAATAACGGAGTTCGTTTATGGGTTTCCGTGGATTTGATTTCAATGTTGGCGCCGGTGGCGATGGCTGCTCGAATTCCCCCGATGTCGCCGTCCCGCGCCGCCGCCAGCAAAGCCCTGCCAGCCTCGTCATCGTAGCGCCGCCGCTTCGCCGTCACCCCGCCGTTTCCGTCTTCACCGCGTCCCGGCTTAACGCATCGCTGCTCTCGCCGTCCAGCTCGCCGTCGATCAGGAGGCGCGAGCGCTTCGTTTTCTCCGGCACCAGGCCCAGCTCGATCAAGTTCACGGCGCGCTCGGTGGCTTCGATGGCGGCCATCACCTGATCGCTGTTCACCGCCCGGGTTCGCAGCCCGTTCTCCCACGTGATCGTCGTTTCCACGATGGCGTCGGTGCGGCCGCCCGGCGGGATGTGGACCTCATAGTCCGCCAGCCGGGGCAGTTCCAGCCCCATGTCCGCCTCCAGACTCCGCAGCGCCTTCATGAACGCATCGAAACCGCCCGAGCCCGTGCCCCCCGCCTTGTACTCCTTGCCTTTGTAGGCCACGCGCACCGTCGCCACGGGCAACGTGTTCAGCGCGCTCGTGATGGCACAGGAAATCACCTGGAACGCCTTGTCCTGGGGCGATTGCAGCACGTCCGCGATGATGAACGGCAGATCCTCGGCGGTCACGTTGTGCTTCTTGTCGCCCAACTCGATCACCCGATCCAACACCTTCTGGCGCTGATCGGGCGTCAGATCCAGATTCAGCGTGTTCAGATTGAATTCCAGGTTCGACCGCCCTGACAGCTTGCCCAGCGCGTACTGGCGGTCGCGCCCAAAGCGCTCCGGGCTCAGCCGCGACGCGTACAGGTCGCCCTTCTTGTCGCCGTCGGCGTGGATGCCGGCTGTCTGGGTAAAGACGCTGCGGCCGGCGATGGGCTTGTTGTCGGCCACGCGCTTGCCGCTGTAAACCTGCACCAGTTCGCTGATCGCTTGCAGTTCCGTTTCGTCCACGCCAACCTCGCGGTCGCTGTGGTCGCGCATCGCCGCCACCAACTCGTCCAGGCTCGCGTTGCCTGCGCGCTCTCCCAGGCCGTTCACCGTGCAATGCACGCCGGCCACACCCAATTGAGCCGCCATCAGCGTATTCGCCGTGGCGAAACCGTAGTCGTTGTGCGCGTGGAATTCGAACAGGGTCTCTGGATAGCGCGTCCTCAGGTCCGCGATCATCTCATGCACCTGCGAGGGGTTCAGAACCCCCAGCGTGTCCGGCAGCAGGATGCGCTCGAAGGGCCACTGCGCGTAGGCGTCCAGCATCTCGTAAACGTAATCGCGAGAGTGCAGCATGCCGTTCGACCAATCCTCGAGATAGATCGACACGCTGATGCCGACGCCGCGGCTGTAATCCAGCGTCGCGCGGATGTCGTCGCGGTGCTGCTGCGGAGTCTTGCGCAACTGCTTCGTCAGGTGATTCAGCGACCCCTTCGTCAGCAGATTCATCCGCCGGCACCCGGCTTCGCGCATCCAATCGGCGCTCTTGTTCGTATCGGTGAAGGAGAGCACCTCGACTCGGTCGCCAAAACCCTGGGACTCCGCCCATTCCATGATCGAAGCCAGCGACTTCAACTCCCCCTTCGAGACGCGGCAGCTTGCCACCTCGATGCGGTCCACCCCCACGCGGCCCAGCAGCGCCTGCGCCAGAATCAGCTTCTCGTTGCCCGGATAGCTGACGCCTTGCGTTTGCTCGCCGTCGCGCAACGTCGTGTCCATGATGTCCAGCTTGCGGCGGCCGGGGTAGGGGAGGGTGCTCATGTTCAGTCCTCGAAAATCCTTCAGTCCAGTTGAAACGCCTGCCCAGCCGCAAGGCCGGAATCGGCGCATCACCCGCCGAGCATGCGGCCGGAACCTCCGGCCTGTCAACGCGGGAGGTCCCCCTCGAATTCTTGTCATTCATAAAGACATTGCATAAAAGACGCCGCCCCGGGCCGTCATCGAAACGGCCCGGGGCGGCGGAGGTTCTGTCAGGCGTGAGCCTGGGCTGGAGGCTCTACAGCTCGAACGGGTCGCCGGTGAAGGCGTTCACGTCCAGCAGCAGGCTGTCCAGGTCCGCGGCTTCGCGGGTTTCGATCCGGGGGGTCTCGTAGGCGGGGGCGTCCGCGCCCGTCTCGA
>JAVJSW010000039.1:0-189119 GCA_040219255.1 Sumerlaeia bacterium | reverse complement strand
TCGTCGGGACCGGCCTTTGCCTCGGGCTTCCTTCAGACCCCGCCTCGCGGCGACGCCCTTGCCTCCGGCTACTTGTTCCGGTCGTTACGGCCAAGAGAGGACTCTCACCTCCAAGAAGTCGCGCCATGCGTGGCGCACAACGAAAAACGCGCCCTTGTGGGGCGCGTAAGTCGAGATACTTCAACGAAGAAAATGGAGCGGGACACCGGGCTCGAACCGGCGACCTCCACCTTGGCAAGGTGGCGCTCTAGCCAACTGAGCTAGTCCCGCTCTCGGGAGGCCCGACTGCCGTCGGGAGAAAGAAGGTCCTAGAAATGGACCCCTGTGTCAAGGGTCTTGCGCATAAAAAATCACTCTTTTGTGGGTTCGCCAAGCCAGCCATTTTCAATGCTTTGCATCAGGGCCGGGAAGGCCTGGCGGGAGGCGTGGGGGAGATCGAGGTTTTTTTCGAAGGCTTCGAGGCCGCGGGAGAGGGTGTTGAGGCCGCTCAGCGTGGTGGCCAGAAGGGCGGCGCGCGCGGGGTTGCGGGTGCGCAGCATTTCGAGCACGAAGGCCGAGGAGAAGCAGTCGCCGCAGCCGGTGGTGTCGAGGGCTTCGGCTTCGAGGTCCATGGCGCGGACGCGCAGGAGGGCGAGGCCGCCGCCGGGTGTGAGGCGGTGGGCGACGATGGCTCCGCGGCCGCCGACGGTGAGGACGGCGGCTTCGATGGCGGGGATGGCTGCGAGGGCTTGGGCGGAGGCTGTCAGTTCTTCTTCGCTTTCGGGTTTGTTGCCGAGCAGCAGTTCCATCTCCCACTCGTTGCCTTGGACGGTGTTGACCTGGGATAGCCAGTCGCGCCAGTCGGGGAGGCCTTTGGGGACGAGGCGGCTTTCGGCGTCGAGGCCTTTGCCGAGATTGTGGATGTCGAGGTGGATGTGGGCCCGGGGGCAGGCGCGGCGCAGGGCCGCCAGGGTGGTGAGGTCGACTTCGCGGGCGTTGATGACGTTGAGGATGATGGCGTCGGCGTCGGCGCAGGCGGGCAGGAGGTCGGCCGCGAGATCGAGGGGTGGGGTGACGAGGGTCATGCGCTCGGCGCGGTCGCTGGCGGTGCGGTATTGGAGGACGTTTTGGTCGGTGCCGGCGGTGCATTCGCGCATGAATTGGGTGCGGATGTGGGGCCGGTGGGCGAAGAATTCCTCGGTGATGGCGGCCTTGTGCTCGGCGCCGAGGTAACAGACCGGCCGGATTTCGTCGCGCTCCGGATCGGTGAGGGCGGCGAGCGCGAGGACGTTGTAGAGGATGCCGCCAAAGGATTCGCGCCGTTCGCCCCGGAAGGTGTGGATTTCGTCGCGCATCACAGTGCCGAGGACGGCGATTTTCATGGGGTGTGGGCCCTTTCGCGAGTGTTACGGCGAAGAGTGAAGCGCGATGGGGTGCAGAGTGGCGAGAAGAAACCGCGGGGGGCGCCTGCGGGCGATGCTAGAATGCGCAGTTTGTCAGGCAGACAGGGTCGTCGCCGTTGTTGGGGTCGTGCCCCAATCGTACTTCGGCTGCGTCAAAGACGCCGTCGCTGTCTGAGTCGCGTTCGTTGGGATTGGTGCCATAGACGGCGAGTTCTTCCAGATCCGTGAGGCCGTCGCCGTCGCTGTCGGGGTTGGTGGGGTCGGTGCCGTTGACGCCCTCCTCGAAGTCCGAGAGGCCATCGCCGTCGGAATCGGTGATGTCGTTGCTGAAGCCGGTCTCAAAGACGGAGATGGGAAAGGAGTTGGAGACTCCCAAATAGGAAACCGAGAGGTTGGTTTCCCCGGCCTGGAGTCCAAGGAGTGTTGTCGATGTGACAAGGCTGGCCATTAGGGGATCGGAAAGTTGGATGTCAGCGAAGTAGGAAATGTCTCTCAAGTCTTCTCCAAACTTACCTAGGATTGCAAAGGAGGCGGAGTCATCTACGGGCAGCAGGAGTGGATCGGAAGGGTTGAGGACGATCGTGCTGGGCGCGTCCAAGGGGACAATAGAGATGGAGACGGCATCGGTCAACACCGAGCCGTTACCATCGAGGGCGAGAGCGAAGAGGCTGACGCCACCAACGAGATCATCAGTAGCGACAAATGAAAAACCCGCCGGAGGAGACTCAACTCTTCTTATCGTGGTTGTGGAGTTAGAAGAACTCACTCCAACCAACGCAACGGTGGTCGAACTGTCCATCGCGAGGGCCACTGTGATTGTCGTGCCGGTGTCGAAGATTTCACCATCGAATGGTGAGAGGAAAGTGAAGGAATTGCTGGGATTGCTGAATGTGGCGGAGAAGCTTTCCGCGGGAGGACAGGGGTCGGCATACGAAAGAAGAGGGGGATCGAAGTATGAATCGGAGAGGATGTTTTCGAACGGATCTCGCAGGTCGGCATTGAGAAGTTGAAGGACAAATCCGACCACAGCCGACTCATTCTTCATCACGCTGTGATCGGAGATTGCAGGGAACAGGATAGAGGAGTCTGGTCCCAGTCCCCCCCTCGCGCTGGCCTCAGACACAATGAGGTCGTTTATCGGCCCGAGGACGGACTGGCCAGAAACGCCACGATAATCCTCGACCAACGACGCGAGCAGCCATTGTTCGGTATTGTTGAACTCAATTTGCAGGACGATTTGCACCTCCACGAAGCCAGCCTGAAACAGGAAGACTGGCAATTCAATGATTGGCCTCGTGGCATTGCCCGCAATGGCATAAGTCCATACCCCTTCAGGCTTATTGATCGGCCTCTGATTCAGCTTTTGAATCGCGGCACTGTCGACTCTCAGATCTCTGACAGCTTTGGCAAAGACATTCAGATTGGGATTTGTGACAAAGGGAATGAGTTTCGCCGCGTCCTCGATCATGAATTGTGCCAAATCGGCGCAATTAGAAGTTTGAAGAAAATTGGCCCATTCCGAACCGCTGTGTGGTGTCGCGATGGTGATAAATTTTCGAACGTCTTCCCGAAAAGAAAGAGAGCCTTGCGATTGCAAGTAAACACGTGTCAGTAAACCGCCCATGCTGTGAGCAACGATATCAACTTTTGTCGTTGCCATAGAGTCTTCAAATATTGCGCCATGCACCGCTGTGTCGATACCCCGGATTGGCACGATATTCCTGTTTTCCGCAAAGCTCTTGTCATTCTTGTCTTTGTAATCGATGGCGACGACATTGATCCAGCCACTCTCCTTCAAGGCCCGTGGCAAGGCGTCCGCCTTCCAATCCGCCGCGCTACCCCACAATCCGTGCACCAGCACCACCGGCGGCCTCCCCAGTTCAAACTGGTATTCCGTCTCGAACCCCGGGATGTCGGCGATGGGGATGGGCAGGGCGTTGGCTTCCGGGGCGAAGTCGAAGGTCGATCGGGCGTTTGCCGTGCCGGAATCGGGAAAATGGATGGGCGCGCGATAGGTGCGTTTCCAGGCCGGAATGGCCGGATCCCACTCGAACTCCTCGTCAAGCCATTCTCCAAAGCGCCCATCGAGCGGCAGCGAGTCGTCGGTCAGGATCGAGGCCTTCAGGGCCTCGTTCTTCACGCCGTTGCGTAGCGAACCGATCCGCACTTCCACCTCGGCGGCTCCATCGGCGGAAGCCCCCACCACGTCCACTTCCGATTCGTCGCGGGTTGTGAAGACAAAGTCCGCCTGCACCTGATTGATCCAACTCCCCTGCGGGTTCCCGAGGCGCACCAGGCGCACCGAATCGCCGACCACCACGTCTCCGCCGAAGGCCCGATTCGTCAGGGTGACCGCCGCTGCGGCGTCGCCTTCCAGGAAATCGAATTCGCCCAGTTGCACCCATTTCCCACCGTCTTCCCGCTGGTTTCTCAAGACTTGGGTCAGGCCGCCGTTGTGGGCCACCTGATACTCCGCATCGGTGGCGCGATTGGCGCCGGCCAGCCAGCGCGTCATCACGGCGTAGCGCCCATCCTCGACGTTGGGAAAAGGCCAGACGGCCTTGAGCGTCGCTGTGGGCGCGTCGAACCCGAAGAAGTAATCCCCTTCCAGGACATCGTCGCAGGTGCAGGTGCGAAATTGCCAGCCGTCCTCGGCCACAAAATTGGTCGTTGCATCGTTCGTGACCGGATCGGCGTCGTCCGACGTGTAAATGATCGCATCACCGATGCGCGCGAAACGCACCGCGTCCGCGATCAGAACGGTGCCCGCGGAGGCGTTGTTGGCCAATTCCACATATCCCTCCGCCCCCGCGACAAAGCGGAAGTCGCCGATCGAAACCCAGTTCCCGCCATCGCCGGTTTGATTCACCGATGCCGTGGTTTCGCCAAGCACGTGCGAGATCGTGTAGGGAGCGTTGGGCGCCCGGTTGGCTCCGTCTCGATATCGCACCTCCACTCGATAGTGACCGTCGCTCGGCAGATTCGGGGTCCATCGGGCGAAGGCTGTGGCCGTTGCGCTGGCGCTCGCGAAATGATAGTCGTTGTTCACCGCCTGATCACAGGTCCCGCCAGGGGTGCAGGAGACTGAACTCCACGAACCCGTGATGGCGAAGTTGGCGTCGCCATCGTCCACCAGAACCGTCTGCGGCCTCGCGATGGCGGGGAGGGCCAGGGCCGCCAGAGTGGCGCTCAGGGCTGCTCGAAACGAAAACATAGACCGGACTCCAATTTCACTGCCAATAAGATCGGAGCACCAAATAGGACGTTTTGGGTCTGGTCAACGGGTTTCCCCCTTTCGGATTTGGTTTGGCGAAGGGGGCAGAGGCTACACTGCAAAGTTGTGAATTGGACTTCCCCCGATCTTTGGTCGCGTGGTAAATAAAATAATGTCCGTCCCCTTTCTGCTTGGCACCGCCAACCCGTCTGGTGAGCGTCATTTTTGGAACTACTTCGTCTCTGGTCGATTCGCGTTCGCTCATTCGAGCCTTTGCCCTCGGATTGGAACAGCGCCAGTCGCCGTAGAATTCGGCGCAGCTCCGACCTGCCCCCCCACCGAGGTGACTGCTATGAATCTCCGCCTGTCCTTGACTTCGTTGATCGCCCTGTCCATGGCCACCGCCGCATCCCAGGTCTGGGCCGTGGTGCACGTTTCGCCCCAGGGCACCGACACGGGCGACGGCCGCGATCCCGGAACGCCTGTTCTGACGATTGGCTACGCCTTCACGCAAGCCAATGCGGGCGAAGAAATCCGCGTCGCTTCGGGCACCTATCAGGAAACCCTGGAGATCGCCGGAGACGCCATGCTGACGGGCGATTGGGCGGCGGATTTTTCCTCCCGCAACGATCCCCGCGATCCGGCGAACACGATCATCACTGCGGGCGGCACGGGCCGCGTCATCCTATGGCAGGCGGCCAACGTTGGCGAGTCTTTCCTCATCGATGGCTTCAGCATCCGCAGCGGCGACGCCGCCATGAGCGCCGTCCTCCCGGGGCGCGGCGGCGGGATCTGCGCCACCGGCGGCGGCCAACTGACGATTCAGCACTGCATCGTTGAAGACAACACGGCGCGCTCGGAGCGCGAGTCCGAGGACGGCCCAGGCTTTGGCCTTGGCGGCGGCATCTACGCCGAGCAAAGCGCCATGATCACCACCTCGACCATTCGCAACAACGTCGCGACGTCCGCGGTGCGCCAGACCTTCGAATTGCCCCAGGACTTTCGCGGCGAAGGCGGCGGCATTCACTTCACCTTCTTGCCATCTTCGGATTTCCCCGCGTCCTTTGTGATCGAGGGCACGGAGGTGCGCGGCAACGAGGCCTCCGACGCCTTCGAGGACAGTGGCGGCGGAGACAATCCGGCCCTGGGCGGCGGCATCGCCCTGACGGCTTCGGACGATCTGAACCTGACCTCGGGCACCCGTAAGGGTTCGCCGGCTCTGGACCCCATTCTCTATTTCTCAGGGACCAATCTCGAAATCGTTGGCAACACCGGCAAGACCGGAGGTTTCGGCATCGAAGCCAACGGCGGCGGCATCGGCGTCCGCGTCCCTGACTTGTCCGAACTTTCCGGCCTCGGTGGCCGCCAGCCAAACATCATCTGCCTGAGTGACTCGGTCCTTAGCGGCAACAACGCCTTTCGCGGCTCCGGTTTCACCACCATCGGCGCGGGAGCCCAGGGCGGCGGCCTCTACGGCGACGCCGG
The DNA here is from genome assembly GCA_040219255.1 of Sumerlaeia bacterium. Classification (GTDB taxonomy): domain Bacteria; phylum Sumerlaeota; class Sumerlaeia; order SLMS01; family JAHLLQ01; genus JAVJSW01. The sequence continues at coordinate 183,038 of JAVJSW010000039.1, read as the reverse complement.
CGCTTCGATCGTGAAACTGGTCGATTGCCAGATCCTGGACAACTTCGCTGGCCGGGGCTTCGGTCCCTCCTTTGGCACCGGCGGCGGCGCCGCCATCATCAACAGCAATCACGTCGATGTCATCGGCTGCTCGATCCGGGGCAACACGGCGGCCAGCGGCGCCACCGATGGGCGCGGCGGCGGCCTCGACATCATCGGCGGCACAGCCAATGTCTCCGGCTGCGACATCAGCGGCAACAACGCCCTGGTGCCCGATTCCTTTGCCCCGAACCCGGCGGCTGATGGCGGCGGCCTCTTCTATCGCACCTTTGGAGAAAACCCCGACGACCGCATTGTAGTCGAGAACACCTGCTTCATCGACAACGACACCGTCCGCGAGCAGGGCGAGGATGGCACCTTCCGGGGCGCCGCCTTCTGGTTCGACAACCTCACCAGCCCGCCAGCCGTCAATCGCGTCACCAATGTGACCATCGTGGACACCGATCAGCAAAACGCCAGCACGGCCGGTTTCCTCAACATGGGCGAGTACCAGATCCACAACAACATTGCCCTGGATATCTCCCCCGTCTTCTCGGTCAACCAACCGTCCGGCACGATCGACAACAGCCTCTTCCGCGCCGACTTCGGCCAGGCGATCCTGATCGGCAGTGGAAACATCGATCGACTCAACATCGGCGACAATATCATCAGCGCCAACCCGCTCTTCGCCGACGAAGGAAATGGCGATTTCCGCCTGTCTCCCAATTCGCCAGCCATCGACGCCGGCAACCCAAGCGTGGCTCCGGCGACCGATTTCGAAGGCGATCCCCGAGACGACGGCATGCCCGACCTCGGCTATGACGAGTTCATTCCCGCCGACGATATTTTCGATTATGGTGATGTTCCCCTGCCCTATCCCGTGGGCAATATCGACGATGGAGCCCGCCACAAGGCCGGCGCCGACCTCGAGGATGTCACCCCAAGGTTCGGCGACCTCGTCGATTACGAACTCGATGGTCTTCCTTCTCCCAATGCGGACAACGACGACAGCAGCGCGCTCGACGACGAGGACGGTTACTTTAGCAGCGCGGGCGAACTGCCAGAAGAAATCTGCCTGCCCGACGATGTCACCAGCCAGACCATCGTGCTTCTCGGTGGCCAGATGAACACCGTCCTCTTTCGCGCCATTGGCCCTGGCAAAGTCAACGCCTTCATCGATCTCAATGGCGACTTCGACTGGTTCGACGATGCGGCCGATCAGATCGCTTCCGATCAGGACATTCCCGCCCCGGGCGGCATCACCGATCTCACCACCTTCGAATTCATGGCCCCCGACGGCCTGCCCAACAACCGCAACAACCGAACCTTCGGCCGCTTCCGCATCTCCACGGCGGGTGGCGACCGGCCCTTTGGCGCAGCCGACGACGGCGAGGTCGAGGACTATCCTGTCTTCCTGATCCCCGCCATCGATCTGGCGATCACCGGGACAGTCTCCGCCCCCAACGCCCAACCGGGCACCATGTTCACCCACAACGTCACGGTGACGAACAATTCCCAGCAGTACACCGCCCGCGACATCACCGTCCGCACCGACGCCACTTTCCGCACCCGGCCCGGTACGGGTTCCGTCGTCGATGCCATCTCAATCGGCACCACTGCGGTCCCGGCGGGGACGATGTTCTCAAATATGCTTGATGACGAAGACTTCGAAGGCACCTGGACCATCGCGGAGCTGGCGCCAATGGCTTCACTCACCCTGCCAGTCTCCTACACCATTATCGCTTCGCCCACACCCGGGCTCTTCCGGGTCGATGCGGACATCCGCTGCGCCCAGCTCCGTGATCCCGCCCCCACCAACAACGATACCCCGTCGGCCGGTCTGGTCATCTTCGACAAGACACCGCCGTCGCGCAACGACGTGCTCGGCCGGATTCTGGGCGGTGGCTCAGGCAACAAGGGTGTGGATGCCGATCCAGAGGAAGTCAACGGCGACGCCCTCGTAGATGTGGCGGATCTGTTGCGGCTTCAGGTGGCGGAGATCGATTAACCCAGCTCGCGGCGGGCTGTCTCGGCAAGGCGCTCCACCAGTTTGCCAAGATAGCCCGACTGCACGATGGACCAAAGGTGTCCGTCGCAAAACCGGTCGCCCCGGACATGGGCGATCAACAAACGCCTCAGCGTTGTCGCATCCCCGATATCGTCAAGGGCGGCGGGATCATCCCGCCATCGTTCCGGGATGGTCTTCAGCCAGTCCGGCCACGGAAAGTCACTCATGATCTCCAGCGCGTAGATGCGCTTGAGAAACCGCGCCAGCGCATCCCTCGGGGTCGGCGGCGGTGGGGGAAACCACCCAGCGGAAACGGCATCCCGCGCGAGTTGCGACGGTTCCTCATACAGGTTCCCTCCCGCCCCCTGAAAATGCCGCGCGAACGTCTCCAGCTCTGCCACAGCCTCTGGCGTCAGCGCCGGCAGCTCGGGCCAGCGCGGGTCGTCGTATGTCGCCGGTTCGTCTTCCATTGATGCCCCTACAACTCGACCTCGAACATCTTCCGCCCCTCGAAACGCGCGAAGCTCTTCGCCCCCGCGTCGCGCAGCCAGTCCATGGCGATCTCCAGGTAGCGCCCCACATGCCCGGGGGCGTGGGAATCGCTGCCGAAGGTGATCGGCACGCCCGCGTCCACCAGCATCCCCAGCGCCTCGCGCGACGGAAAAAAGGTGTTCGGCTCGCCCAGCAAGAGCATGTGATCGCGGCCGCTGGTGTTGATCTCGACCGCCACGCCGCTCGCCGCGATGCGCGGGACGATCGGCTCCAGGTAGGGGAGAACGCCCTCGGGCGGCAACTTCGCCCCGCGGCGGATGACGTCGAGGTGTGCCAAAATATCGCAAAGCCCGCTCTCCGCCAGCTTCGCCATCTCCTCGAAATACGTCTCGCAAATCGCCCGCGCGTCCTCCGCTTCGTAGCCCCAGCCGATCACCCACTGGTCCGGGTATCGCGGATGACGCACGTGGTGGACGCTGCCAATGACGTAGTCGAAGGGATAGGACGCGATGAAGGCGAGCGCTTCCTCCAGCCGCTCCGGAACCCAATCGGCCTCGAGTCCGACGCGGAGCTTCGGCCGGCCATCCTCGCCGTTCCAGAACGCCCGCCGCTCGTCCATCCACTGCAGGTAAGTCTGCATTTCCTCGGGAGTAGGCGCCAGCTTGCGCGACCCCGTCTTCACCATCCAATGCGAATGCTCGGAAAACCCGAATTCGGAGAGCCCGAGAGCCTGGGCTCGTTCCAGATAGTCGTCCACCGTTCCGTGGGCGTGCGAACAAAGCACCGTGTGGGCATGATAGTCCACGCGGTAGGGATGGGTTGCCATGGGGCATCGACTCCTAATTGCAGTGTCCCGACCCAACCTGGCGCCAGGGGGTGGGGTCCGATGAGGCGGCTCGTGTTGACCGCGCCCCGCCGGAGAGGATTTCCTCTTCTGCGTCCCGCGGCCCAATCCGAGGCTGCCCGCGCCCTCTGCCGGGGCGCAACTCCTGACCTTCGCCGAATGCCTCGATCATGACTCTGCGCTTTCCTCTGCTAACTCTTCTCTGCCTGTGGGCTCTGCTGATGCCATCGGCCGCCGCGGCCCACACCGAGGAAGAAATCCGCTATCTCCGCAACGTGTCCCTGCGGGTCCTGGATTTCGATGCGAAGGGGCTGACCTTCGAACTGCTCAATGAAAATCCGCAAGGGCCGGACCAGCCTCAGCGCCGCACCACGAAAAATTTCTGGCTCGCCGCCGTCGCCGACGGCTCGCTCTCGCTGAGCATCGAGGAGGCGGACTGGGCCGTTTATCAAGGCGGCAAGAAGAAAGCCAGCTACGGCAAGGACGAGCAGGGCGAGGACGGGCGCATTCCTCCCCAGTTCGAATCCTTCAATCCGCGCTACATCGACGATTTCCGCACCATCGGTCTCAATCAGGTTCAGATGGTCCTGACCACTCCCATCAGCGGCGGCGGCAATCTGCCGAAATCCGCCGTGCTCGAGCGCGCCGTCATCCGCGCCAATTTCCGCAAACCGGCCGCCGACCGCGATCTCGCCGAGGCCCGCGCCGAACTTCAGGCCGCCGATCCCTACCTGCTCGAAATGGCTCCCGACATGGTGCTCAATCACGAGCAGGTGCCACTCCTCGCCACCCAACCGAAGACCACGATGAACGTGAGCGATTGGCGCAATTGGTATCACATTCTCAAGAGCGGCAACGACAACGGCCCCGTCGCCCGCTTTCGCGTCACCGAACCCGGCATCTACCGCCTTTCGCCGCGCGATCTCGACCGCATCGGCGTCGACCCGGCGAAACTTCGCCTCGATCGCTTGCGGGTCTACGTTGGGAACCAGGAAATCCCCACGCTCCTCAGCGGCAACGACGATGGCCCGTTCCTGGCCCGCGCTCACCTGACCTTCTACGTTCCAAAGCCCAAGGACCCTCGCTTCGCCTACATCCCCATCTGGGTCCTCCAGCCCGATGACGAAGTGGCCGGCGGCTCGCCCCTGCGCATCGCCTCCGACGACCGCGATCCCAAAATGTCCCGCACCCCACCCCAGCGCGCCTCCACCACCCATCGTATTTTCCACCCCGAATCCTTCGATCTGCGCTACCCCTTCGATGTCCATACAGGTCATTGGGCCATGGCCCTCGTCGGACCCGAGAAATTCCGCGAAGCCACCCTCCATCTCGATCACGTCGACACCTCCCAGAAGGCCTCCGTCACTGTCACCCACGGACCCATCAAGCAGCGCGACGTGCGCCCCTCCTACGACCTCAAGTTCTACGTCAACGGCGTCCTGGCCGGTGAGGATGGCCAGCGCTCCGCCACCTCGGCGAAACATTCCACCTTCTCCGTTCCCGCTAACGCCCTGCGCGCCGAAGAAAACACCTTCGGCTTTCTCAACGACCGCTCCTCCGGCGAAATCGACACGGGGGAAATGGTCATCTACCGGGCCGACGTGAGGGTTCCTCTGGATTGGAAGAACCTGCCGCTCAACCAACCCATCGAGCTCTCGAATTCGGCGGAAGGCCCGGTCCTGGTGGACTTCGCCCGCACCGAGGGAGTCCGCCGCGACTACCCCATTGTGCTCGATGTGACCAAACCTTACGAACCGGTCCTCTTGAATTCGCGCTCCAGTCTCACCCAGCCGGTATCCCATGCCAGCGCCTGGATTTGGACCCCTTCCAGCCGGCCCATCGAAGTCATCGCCGCCGACTCCGAAGGCATGCGCTGGCTCGGCGAGGGCCGCCCCTATCAGGTCAACGACATCCTCTCGCCCGAGAACGGCGCCGACATCCTGGTCATCTCAGCCGACCTCTTCGTCGACACCGCCAAAGACAGCTACGCCTACCTGCGCGGCGTCGAAGATGGATACCGCGTTCAAGTCGTCAACTTCGACGACATCCTGGCCGTCGCCAATGGGGGGTGGATGGCCTACGAACCCATCAAGGACTTCATCGCCTACGCCTACGCGCGCTGGTCCGCACCGCGCCTCAGCAAGGTCGTCCTCATCGGTGAAGCCAGCGAAACCTGGTTCGAATACTCCCATCCGGGGGCGGCCAAGTCCACGAACTATCTGCCCGCCTGGGGGTGGGCCAATCCCGGCGTCAAGATCCATTGCGACGACAGCTACGCCCTCATCTCTGGCGACGGTCCCCTCGCCGATGTCGAGATCGGCCGCTTCCCCGTCAAGTCCCGCAATGAACTCGGCAGCCTTGTCAAACGCATCAGCGATTACGAGAAGAACCCCGAGGCCGGCCCATGGCTGACCCGCCACCTCTTCATCACCGACGACGAACCGGAATTCGAGCAGGTCTCGGAAAAGGTCATTGAAACCGAACTCCACGGCAACGCGGTGGCAGAGCGCATTTATCTTCAGCGCAACCCCTACGAAGACTACTTCCGCATTTTCGCCCGCAAGCGCAGCCCGGAGACGACCGAGCGAATCGTCGAGGAAATGAGCAAGGGCGCCCTCACCGCCACCTACTTCGGGCACGGTGGGCCGAATCTTTGGAGCGGCGAGCGCATCTTCCACTACCGCGATATCTACCGCCTGACCAATGGCCAGCGCCGGCCCATCATGGCGGCCGCCTCCTGCGACACCGCCTGGATCGACTATCCCGTCGATCCCGTGGCCCGCAGTCTCGCCGAGCAATTCATCCTCGCCGAGGACGGTGGCGCCATCGCCGTCTTCGCCCCCGTCGACGGAACCAGCAGCTACGAGCACGATTTCCTGCTCCGCCACTTCTTCGATGTCTTCACCAACGAGAAGACCGCCACGCTCGGCCCCGTCACCATCCTGGCCAAGGCGGGCTACCTGCTCGACCGCGGCCAGGCATACGTCCCCAATCAGTACATCCTGCTCGGCGACCCGGCCCTGAAAATCCCCCGCCCCAGCGGCCGCATTCGCGCCGACATCGCGCCCGGCGCCATTTTCACCACGTCCCAATCCGTCATCTCTATCAAGGGCGAAGTCGCCGGCATGGACTGGGGCGTTGCCGAAGCCCTGCTGATCGACCCCAAAGGCGCCCCAGCGGTGGAACCGGCTCGCGGGCGCGTTGTCCGCGGTCGGTTCGATCTGTCCCTCCAGATGCCCGCCTACCTCGACCCCGGCCAGTACAAGCTCTCCCTGCGCGCCACCAACGAGGCGTCGAAAAAGTTCGAAACCGTGTCCGTCGAACTTCCCGTCCGAGCCCCGGACGTCTCTCTCGACTGGAGCGTCAGCCCCGGACCCGGCCCCAAAGACGTCTACGAACCGGGCCAACTTCTCGACATCACGCTCCGGGCCGAAAATCTGTCGGAAGGTTACATGGACAAGCTGAAACTGGAAATCCAGGATGTCAGCAACAACCGGCCTCTGAACGAAACTCCACTGGTTCTTCCGGCCCGGGAGCCCTTCGAACGCACCTTCCGCGTTCCGGTTCCCCCGGGCATCATGATCCTCAAAGCGGTGATTCGTTACCAGGACTTGCCCGAAACCGTGCCCGCTCTCGCCGAGGCGGAAGTGGTCCTCAAAGCCCCCGTGCCGGGCACGAATCCTTGGGCCGCCGTTCCCCGTGGCCGGGTCACCGGCCGGGTCGCCGGGACCCCCGCCAGCACGACCTTCGATATCGATCTCTACAGCACCTCGGACAGAGCCATCCAAACCGTGCGGGCCAAGCTCTTCCTCGTCTCCGAGGGCGGCGAACTCAAACCCGTCGGCCGCGAAGCGGAAATTCCGGTTCTCGAACCCGGCGAGCGCGAACGCCTCTCCTTCCTCACGCCGGTCGCCTTTCCCCAGGAGGAACTTCCCTTCCGCCTCGAAGTCACCGCCCGCCCCCACGGCGAAATCGCCCCCCCGCCCACCGTCCTCGACTTTCCCATCGAAATCGGCGGCACCATGGATCTGGTGGTCGTTCCAGCCAGCGTCCAGGCCGAACGCAGCGAATACCTGTCCGGTCAGACCGTCTACGTCACCGCCACCGTTCAAAACCGGGGCAACTTCCCCGCCGAGAACGTCCGCACCGCGCTCTACGTCGACTCGCCGTGGTGGAACGAGACTCTCGCCACCTCGCTCGTCGCACCCCTGCAGCGCAGCGAGATCGAGTTCGACACCCCGCTTCTTCCCGGCGAAAAGCGCGACGTCCGCCTGCGCTGGGACCCGCCTGCCGGCCAGGGCCTCGACACCACTCTTTATGTCGTCACAAACTCCAACCGCCTCATCAACGAAGCCAGCTATTTGAACAACCTCGGCGAAGTCAAAATCCAGATGCGCCGCATGCCCAACCTCGCCCTCGACTCCGCCGCCCTCCAGGCCTCCCAGAAGTACATCCGCCTCGGCGACACGGTGAACCTCACCCTGCCATTCCGCAACGACTCCCCCTTCGATTTCGCCCATCCTTTCGTTCTTGAGGTCACCGCCACCGGCAACAGCGACAAGACCCAAACGGTTTACCGCGGCGGATTCGACCGCCTGAACGCGGGCGAAGCCGGAGTGCTTCAGGCTACATGGCATGTCGAAGACGAGCGCAATCTCGTTCGAGTCTCTCTCAACGACGACCGCGAGTACGGCGAGTCGTCCTCGAGCGACAACAACGCCACCATCGCCTTCGAATATGTCTTCAAGCCTATGGAGATCGCCCGCCGGCGCGCCACCCAATGGTCCTTCGCCAGCATCTTCCCCTACGGCGTCGCCAAGTCCGTCATGATCATGCCCGACGATACCATCACCCTGCCCAACACGCCCAAGGCCCCCGTGCGCCTCAGCATCGCGCAAGAGGATATCGTCGGCGATCCTATCCCTTACAACGCCGGGCTCTCCACCGACTCCGACAATCTCATGTCCACCCTCAAGGAAGACGGCGGACTCTACTGGACTCCCTACGAGGACCCCGCCCCTGTCAAAGTCCGCGTCCCCCTTCCCGCCGACGACCGCACCGTCCTCTACGACATCAGCCTCGTCACCGCCGGTGAGAAGAGCCCCGATGGCAAACCGGCCAATTACTTCCGCTTCCGCGTCGAAGGCGACAGCGACTTCCGAAACCCCTCGAGCCGTTCCAGCAGCCGTGAGTTCCTCGGCCGCATCAACACCATCGACGACCACCTGGACATCGAATTCGCCCCCGACCGCGTTCGCTCCTGGAACGGAATCCTCTGGCTCGAAGTGGCCGCCGTCGAAGGAACTTACCTGTCGCCGCTTATCGAACTTGATGGCGAAGGTCTGGCCCCGGGCACTTTCGAGGCCCGGAAGGACCTAGAGAACGGCCAGGTGCTCTTCGAAATCCGCACCGGCACGGGCAATCGCTTCGATCCCCGCTTCGGCCCCTGGCGTTCCATCGCCTCCGGCGACCCCCTGCCCGCCGGGCCCGATGTGGAAACCGTTCAATGGCGAGCCACGGTCATAGGTGACGAAAGCGGCTTGCCTCGCATCGATGACGTGCTATTCCGCTTCGACGATTCCAGCGATTTGGCCCAAGCCACCGCCAATCCGGCCCCAGGAGACACCCCCACGCCATGAGCAGTCCCGCACAACGGCGCGATCCCAACGCTTCCATCCTCGTCGAGTTCAAACGCATGGCCCCCGTCTGGGGCATCGTCTTGGGCGCGGCGGTCATCGCGCTGGTTTCGATCCGCTTCACTGGCGCCCACTTCCTGCGCGAAGGGATCTTCGAATCCGATGAAACCTGCCGGATCGCCGAAATCTATCAGGAAGCCGGCAAGCGCCATTGGAATTCCATGCGCCAGGATGTCGCCACGAACCTGGAAGGCAAGGCCGCGTCCGGCGAACGCAACCCCAAGTCCGCCGGGCTGATGGCCGGCGACGAACGCGTCGCCGCCGCACGCCAGGAACTCCAAAAAGCCATAGAGTACTGCCCCACCCTCGCCAGCGCCTACGTCTATCTGGCCGACATCGCCTGGTGGGCCGGCGATCAGGCCCAATCCCACTTCGAACAGGCCCGCGCCCACGAAGTCTACCATGAACTCCCCATGGCCATGGCCGAGTACCAGGCCGCTCTGGAAACCGAACCCTCGCTGGAGAAAGCCCGCCTCGCCCTTGCCGACGTCGCCACGCGTCTGAATCGCTGGGACGAAGCCCGCGCCACGCTGGATGGCGCCACCGCCGAGCAGCAGGACTCCGCTCCGGCTCTGCGTGCCCGCGCCGCCATCGCCCTTCACGAGGGCGAGCGCCAGAGAGCCAAGGACCTCTACCGCGAATCGCTCGCCAAAGAACCCACCAACCGCGTCGCCCTCATGGCCATGCTGGCCCTTTCCAAGGAGATGGAGGAGGGATCGGAAGGCGCCCAGTACGTTTACGAACTGCTCGAACGCGAACGCGTCGGTGACGCGTCCCTCTTCCACGCCGTGGCCCTCGTTTTCATTCAGAACCAGCAGTGGAAACCGGCGTTGAGCGCCCTCGACCGCGCCGTTGGCATTGCGCCCAATTCCGTCGAACTGCATTTCGACAGGGCCGTCGCCCTTTACCGGCTTGGCGAAAAAGACAAAGCCCGCGTCGCCGCCGAACGCGCCATGGACCTCAACTTTGAGAAATACCAGCAACTCGTCGTCGGATACGACATCGATCCCGCCACCTCTTGACGCGGCGGCGCCTCCCGCGCCCTTCCCCTGGCGCTGGCTTGCCGCTGTTCTCCTTACCGGGTTCCTCGTCAGTTCGCCCTCGCTCCTGGGCGGCTTTCACGCCGACGATTGGTTCCAGGTCCGGCCCCGCTCCCTCGGCGAAGTCTTCGCCACTTTTTCCGGCGACTGGAACAGTGGCGGCTCCACGCCCGGCTCCCTCTATCGTCCCCTGATCCGGGTCACCTTCTGGATCGACGAAGTCCTCTGGGGGCCCAATCCGCTCGGCTACCACATGACCAATCACGCGCTGTTTCTGGCGCTGCTGGCGGGCGTCTTCGTGGCGGGGTGGAAGTTGACCCGCCGCTCCGCGCCTCTGGCCGCGCTGGCGGCTCTCTGGGTCGCGTGCTTTCCCCCGTCCGTCGAGGCCGTCGCCTGGCTCAGCGGCCGCACCGATCTGCAAACCGCCGCCGCCCTTCTATGGAGCCTCGCCTTCCTCCTCATCGCCCTTGAACGCGCCTCCTGGCGCTGGCTGGCGGCGAGCGCCGCCGCCTTCTGGGCCGCTCTTTTCAGCAAGGAAATCGGTATCGCCGGGGCGGCGATCCTGCCCCTGGCGGTGGTGCTTCTGCGTCCCCGTGGCCTGCCGCGCCGCTTCGCCCTGACCGCCGCCCTGCTTCCCATCGCCAGCGGTATCGCCTACCTGCTCCTGCGGCGATGGGCCATTCCAGGCATTGGGGCGTATCATGATATCCGTGGAGAAGCCCTGACCATCGGTGAAGTGCTCCGGTCCTGGCTCACCTATCCCGCGGCGCTCGCGATGCCGCTGCCGATCATGCCCGGCCAGGCGGCCTATCCCTGGCAAGGCGGCGCCGCGGTGATCGCAGGGGCCCTGGTTCTCCTGGCCGCGAGCCGGTTCTCGCGTCCGCTTCTTTTGTCTGTTTTGTCTTTCTTGTTCCTTTTGCTCCCCATGTGGGGACTTGGCGTCGCACCTATGAGAGAAGGACGGCTCCTGCTGCTGCCAGTCGCCTTCGCGGCCCTCGGACTCGCCGGCGCGGCCGGGCATTTCTTCCCTCAACGGGAAAGGCAACGCCATGTCCTCCTCGCCCTCGCCCTTACCGTCTTGCCCCTCATGGGGCTCTTCGCCGCTCTCGATCAGGCCGTCTGGGCCCGGGCCCGCGCGGCCAACGAGCGAGCCCTCGACGCCGCCTTTGCCGAGCTTCTCGCCCGCGAAACCCCCGCCGACTTCGTGTTCCTCGAGCCTCCGTACGACCCGGCCCAAGGCGTTCGCCTGCCGGGCCGCACCGGCTACCTGGCGCTCCAGACCATGTGGCAATGGGAGCACCCTGGCGCGCCCGCCCCCCGCATCCACCTGCCCGCCGGTTCGCCCACGGATGAAGCCCTGCTGCCCCTGACCGGCGGGGGAGAACACCGCCTGCGCCCCGCTCTCGCGCCGCCGTCGCGCGAGGGAACGATCGTTCTCGCCCTCCAGCCCGGCGCCACCTTGCACGTCCGCACCGTCGTCTCGGCAGAAACTTACCCACTGTCAGCAGGAGATGCGCCCGATGATTCTTTTACAACCATCGGCCCGTTGACGCTGCATTCCACGGAGCCCATTCTAGAAGGGTACACGCTAGGAGTCGAAGGGGCTCTCGTGTATGAGGTCGGTCTTCCGCCGGGGCAGTTGGTTCTCACAGGCGAGGGCCGCGCGGAGGCGCCCTTGGGGAAAGCCGCGGCGTCCAGTCCGGGCGAAGCCGTTCTCGCCTATCCGCTGGAATACTGGGGCATTTCCCACTTCTTCGCGGTGTGGCCCGAATCGCCCAACGGCGTCGAGTCGATCCGAGTTTATCCGGCTCTTCAGCCCGCCGCATTTCAGTTGCATGGCCTTTCAGTCATCGTTTATATTTATGACACATCGCCGAAAGGAAACCCGCCTCCACCATGAACATTCTCCTCACTGGCGCCGGCGGTTTCGTTGCATCCCATTGCATCGATGAGTTCGTTTCCTGCGGCCACACCTTGTGGGCCACCAGCCGGCGGCCCTTCGCCGATCCCCGCCTGGAAACCGGCGAAGCCCTCGTCGCCGATCTCACCGACGCCGACGAAGTTCGCGCCGTCGTCTCGACCGCCAAGCCGGAAATCATCGTTCACCTCGCCGCCCAGAGCAATCCGGCCCACTCCTGGGCCATTCCGGAAGCCACCTTCCAGACCAACGTCTTCTCGACGGCGCACCTGACGCGGGCGGCGGGCGAGTTGCTCGATTCCCCGCTGCTGATTTTCGCCAGTTCCTCCGACGTCTACGGCCGGCCCGAACCCAACGAGCTGCCTTTGACGGAAAGAAGTCCGATCCGTCCCCACACGCCCTACGCCGCAAGCAAAGTCGCCGCCGAACACATGGCCAAGGTCGTCGGCAAACGCTTCGGCTGCCGCGTGGTCATCGTGCGCCCCTTCAGCCACACCGGCCCGGGCCAGACCGAGAAGTTCGTCGTCCCCGCCTTCGCCCGCCAGATCGCCATGGTGGAGGCCGGATTCCAGAAACGCCTCGGCCACGGCAACATCAGCTCGCACCGCGATTTCACCGACGCCCGCGATGTGGCCAGGGCCTATCGTCTGATCGCCGAGGCCAACCTCAGCGCCGGCACCTTCAACATCTGCTCGGGCAAGAGCTACTCCATCGAGGAAATCCTCGATCTGATGCTCACCCTGACCGTCTCGCCGGTCGAGTCGGTTCTCGATCCGGACCGCTATCGCGACGAAAAGGCCAGCGAACTCAGCGGCGACGCCTCCCTCGTCCGGGAAGTCGTCGGCTGGGAACCGCGCATTTCGCTGAAGCAAACCCTGTTTGACGTCCTGGCCGAGCAGCGCGCCCAGGTCGGCCTCCTCGCCGAGCGCACGCCATGACCGAAGGCCAGCGCCAGCGCGGCGGCCCCGCACCGGGGTTCGTCCGCGCCTTCACCGATCGATCGCTCCTCCACGCTCTGCCCTTCGCGAGCGTGGTCTTTTTGTTGCTCCTCGGCCCGCTCTTCATCTGGCCCGCCGCGCACGACTCGTTCGTCCTGGCAAAGGACGTGTTCTTTCGCGCGGGATTGTGGGTCGTTCTCGCGCTGACACTGGCGGCTTCGTTTTATGGCCGCAGCTTCCGCCTGCCGCTCCGGCCCATCACCGCCTTCCTCCTCGCGTGGGTTCTTTGGCAGGGGATCAGCGTTCTGTGGGCGCCCTCGCCTGGGCTTGGCGCGGATCAGGTGCGCCAAACCGCGACCTTCGTGGGTCTCGCACTCCTGCTGCCGACGGTGCTCCAGGAGGACCGGCGGCGCATCCTGGCTCTCGGCTGGGTGCTCGTACTGGCGGCGCTGGGCGTCGCGGGCTGGGCGTTGTTCAACGATTTCGAGGCCGCCTTCGCGCAATCTCGCGTGCTGGCGAGGCTCGGCGACTGGCGCGATGTGATCGGCGCCGCCAGCCTCGGTAACAGCGGCCACGCCGCCGACTTCATCGTCCAGGGTTTCCTGGTCGCGCTGGTGCTGGCGCTGACGACGTACAGCAAGCGCGCCTTCAGTCTGCTGGCGGTTTGCCTTTGGGTGTTCTCCGCTGCGCTGATCGTCGCGTGGTCGGTGCACAGCAACGCCAGCCTGCTTGCCGCCTGCGGACTGCTGGTGTGGCTGATGAGGAAAAAGTGGCGCCTGCCCTGGTGGCGCAAGCGCGCCCGGCGCCTCGGCTTTCTCGCGGCGGGATGGGTACTCGTTGTGGCCTTCTTCGTCGTCGATCACCCGGCGAACCCGCACGGGTCCGCCGTCTGGAATCGCGAAGGCACCGTCGAGGTCGGCGCCCTCTCCGGCGGCATTTTCGGCCAGGCCTTCTCCTCGGGCCGCTGGAAGGAAGGCGGTTCGACCCGCGTGGCGATTTGGCTGACGACGCTTCAGATGGTGGCCGAGCGCCCCTGGTTCGGCTGGGGAGCGGGCAATTTCACCTGGGTCTATCCGGCCACGATTTCGCCCGCCATCCACAGCGACCCCGAACTGTCGGCCTACGCGGGGTCCTGGACCAATGCGGCGCACAACAGCCTGCTCCAGACCTGGAGCGAAACCGGCATTCTCGGCGTGGCGCTGCTGATCGCCCTCGTGGGCGCCGCCATCCATGCCATGGGCACCCGGCGGCGCGAGGAATCCTATGGCAACGCCGTCGTGCTTTCCCTCGGAATCGCCATGCTGGTGGCGATTGGCATCCAGGGCCAGATGTCTTTCCCGCTCGAACTGCCCGTGTCTTCCGCCCTGTTCTTTTGCCTGATTGTGCTGCCGCTGGTGCTGCCCAAGCGCGGCGGCGTTTCGGACCTCGTCTTTCCCGTGCGGCGCAACTATCCGGGTGTGCGGCTCGGGATCATGTTCAAGAACATGCACGTGCCCACCGAACTTCTGGCCGAGCCGCGCGTGCCAAAGGCCGCCGCGCCCTTCGCCGTGGCGCTGGTGCTGGCGGCGGCGGGCTGGCTGGGCTGGCAGAGCACGGACCGCCTGCGGGCCAACATGGCGTGGCGCACCGTCTATGAAGGCATGCGCAAACCCCCGATGCTGGCGCCCTCGCCCCAGAAACTGGAAGAAATCGCCCGCCGGGCCCTCGCCCTCGACCCTGGCCACGTGGACGCTCGCGCCGCCCTGACCGAGCTATGGTTCCGCCAGCAGCGCTACGAGGACGTCCTGGCCGAGCTGCCCATCGTCTATGAACGCCTGAACGCTATCGAGTTACATGTTCGACAAGCCCTTGCCTTGGAGGGCCTCGGCCGCCCCGACGAGGCCCTTGTGGCTTGGGACCGGGCCTTCCGCCGGCGGCCCCAGTTGGCCTATCAGTACCCCCGCCCTTTCGCCCGTTGGACAAATTCCCTTCCCCCGCAAGACGGCGAACCGCAAACCTAGGCTCCAATCCCTTAGTCCGGCGGGGTGAACAATCTCCTCCCGGGTCCCGTTTTTCTCATGGTCGATGCGTTTGTGATTTCCTCCCTCCGCTCCTTTTTTTCCGTCTGCGCGCTTTCTTTCGTTTTGATCGGCCCTCTTGCCGCCCAGGACTCGCCCTCCTATTCCGCCGGGCAGCTCGCCATCGCACCGGACGAAACGCTGGTCCCCTTGACCGATCCGGTCTTGGCCGAGATCAGCCCCGAGCGCCGCTTCTCCCTCGGCCTCGACACACTCGTCCGCGAGGACTTCCTGCGGCTCGACAACAAGCGCGTCCTCGTCGTCACGAACCGCGCCGCGGTGGACAGCGAAGGGCGCCATCTGCTGGAAACGCTGCTGCGCGCCCGCCGGCCCCAAGTGACCCGAGTTCTGATCATCGACGATGAATTGCCCCAGCCCGCCCGCAGTTCCGCCATGAACAAGGTTCTGGCCACTCGCCCCGACGTGCGGACGTTCGTTCGCTCCGAGCGTTCGCTGCGCCCCACCGAGTCCATGATGACCGATGCCGACGTCGTGGTGGTGGACCTGGCCCTGCGGGGCGCAAGATTTCTCCCGGAATTCGCCTTTCTCGGCGCGGTGCTCGAACAAGCCTCCCTCGCCGGTTTGCCCGTCATGATTCTGGACCGCCCTGACGCTCTGACGACCGATCCGGAAGGCCCCGTCGGCTACGAGAGCGAATACGGCTCGGTCGAGAGCTTCCTTCCCACCGTGGCCGTTCCCGCCCTGACGACCGCCGAGACGGCGCAACTGCTCAACAATGCCTTTGGCATCAACGTCGAACTGCGCATCGTCCCGATCCTGAACTGGAAACGGATGGATGGGTACAAGCCGCTCGCCGAAGCCCACCGCCTCGCCGGAGCCAACCCGGCGGAATCCTTGGATGACTGGGTGGCTTACACGGATGACGCGACGGCCTCGCTCGCCGCGGTGGCGGCGCTCCTGCCCGATGGCATGAAGCCCCGGCTCTCGCCCGGTACGCTGGAGATCACCGTCCCCAAGGACGCGGTGCGATTTGTGAGCGAACTGGCGCCGTTGCAGGTGCCGGGCCTGGCTTCGTCCCGGGCAGGCGACAAGGTCGTTCGCCTGACGGCTCAGGACAACCTGCCAATCATGCAGGCGGCCATCGCTTTGTGGCTCGCGGCCATCGATCAAGAACCTTCTCTCTTGCCGCCGGAAGGAGAATCCGGCCCATTTGGGACACCATTGATCGTTGCCGCCCTCCATCGCGACCTCAAACCTGAGCAGGTCGCACGGGCCTGGGCGAACGATCCGGCCACCATCGCCGCGCTGACTCAACGTAAGGAAGCCCTTCGATACCAATGAACCGCCGCCGTCTCGCCCCGTTTCGCCACCTGTTTTTTCTTCTGATCGCCGTCGTCCTCGCGGGATGCGGGCAGTCGGGCCCTCAAGGGGAGGCGAACGGGTCGAACGGCTCGGCCGACGGCAACGGCACCGCCAGCGGCGAAGCCGCCGCCCTGGCCCAGGTCGCCGGCCGCGTGGCCGTGCCCCGGGGCATGGACCCGAGCGGTGTGACCGTTTTCGCCTCGGGCACGTCCTTTGCCGCCTGGACCGATGAGGAAGGCCGCTACACCATCAGCAACCTTCCCCCCGGCGACTACACCTTCCGCGCCCAACGTCCGGACCTCGAACCGGGAGTCATCGGCGATCTCTCGATTTCCCGCGCCGCCGCGATGGCGGCCCAGCCCGTGGCGGAACTGCCCGACGCGATCCTGAAGGCGGCGGAAGCCTCTGGCGGGCGCCGTGGCCAGGATGACGCTGGAACCCTGCGCGGCAAGATCACCACCGTCGACACCAACGATCTCGGCGGTGTCACCGTCGAACTCGTCGGCACCGGTCTGCGCGCCGCGACCGATACCGCCGGCGAATACACGCTCTACAACATTCCCGAAGGCGTTTACGAACTTCGCTTCAATCGGCCGGGCTACCTGGAAACGGCCACCACCGCCCAAGTGATCGCCGACGAAACCACCACCGCGCCGGAGGTGGCCCTTTCCCCCGATGTGGCGGCCATCACCGGCACTCGGACGCTCTTTGGCAGCGTCCGGCTTCTGGGCCCCGATGGTACGCCCATGGGCGATCCCTCGACGGCCATCGTCTCCCTCGTGGGCACCGATCAGTTGACGACGCCGAACGCCGACGGCTCGTGGCAGATCGGCGGTCTTGCGCCCGGCGGCTACCTGATCACGGCCCAGGCCGAGGACTACCGCGTGGCCGAAGCGGTCGAGGTGGACCTGACCGAACTGGAATCCGCCCAGGTCGATTTGACCATGCTCTACGAACCCGACGCCGTCACGGCCGGCACCGGGTCCCTCGTGGGCGTAGTGACGCTCCTCGATTCCGCGAACGGATCCTCCGGCGGGGTTATGGTGTCGCTTCTGGGCACCGATCGCCTCGCGATGACCGACCGCACCGGATCTTTCGCGATCGATGGTATCGCGCCCGGAACCTACGACCTAGTGGCCGAGCGCCAGGGATACCTCTCCGCGACCCGCATCGTGAACGTCGCCGCGGGCGAACAGACCGACGTCGGCCTGATCGAACTCGAACCGGATATCGAGTATCCGGTCGTCGTGGCAAGCGATCCGGCCGATGGGGCCAACAACGTCACGGTGGCGAATCCGACCGTGATCTCCATCACCTTCAGCCAGCCCATGGACCCGCTATCACTGCGAGCCGCCATCAGCATTCGTCCGGAAGTTCAGGCCCGAATCCTGACCGCCGGGATGCATCCCTTAGCCCAGCCGAACCGCGTCGTGATCGAAATGGCGGGCTTCGCGCCCGGCGGCAATCCCCTCCGGTACGACACCCGTTACACCGTCACCGTCAGCGAAGCGGCCACCAACGTGGACGGCATCCCGATGCAGGACCCCTTCGACCTGCGCTTCCGCACCGGTTCGGTCGAAATCATCGCCACCGATCCGCCCCAGGGCGCCGAGGGCGTTCTGGTCGATACGGCCCATCCGGTGCGGTTCTTCTTCAATGCGCCCATCGATCACGAGAGTATCGACCCCCGCGATGTCACCATCCGGCCCGACCCGCCGGCCTTCCCGAACGTTTACGTCGCCAACGATCAGACGACCGGCTGGTCCATGCTGGTGCTGGCCGGCTTCCTGGATTACGACACGGAATACACGATCACCGTGGGCCGGGGCGCTCAGACCGTGGCGGGCGATCGGCCATCGAACGTGCCCTATCGCCTGAAATTCAGGACCGCCGACACGGTTCCATTCGTTCCCCCGTCGGGCACCTTGGACGGACGGCTTGAGCAAGAGCGCGAGCGGCGCTGACCACCACCCCGGAAACTGAGCCGGCGCCGCTTTGGCATTTTCCATGCACCCCGTCTGCGAGACGAGATTCTTTTTCGCGGGCTTGCTCAATAACTTTACAATGAAGAATTTTCTCGGATCGGAAGAGCCCATTCGGCTCTTCCTCCGCTCAAGTGCCAAACTCCTCGCCTTTACGCTCCTCATCCTGCTGTCTGGCTGCGGGCCGTATCTGGCCAAGCCCAGCGACGTTCAGCCCATCCCTCATCCCCGCCGAGAAATCGGCAGCCTCCACTTCTTCGTCCCCGAAGCCCTCGACGAGGACCGGCAGGAGCGCGATCGTTTTGCCGTAGTGGCGCAAGACCGCGAGTCTTTTGCCTATCGCTTGATGATGGTCGACAGCGCGGTCAATACCATCGATATTCAAACGTACACTTGGAAATGGGATCAGACGGGCAAGCTGCTGTTCGCGCGGGTACTCGCCGCGGCGGACCGCGGGGTTCGGGTTCGATTGCTGATCGATGCGGTGAACGCCGGGCCCATTGCCTCCAAGCTTGCCGCTCTCGGGCAGCATCCGATGATCGAGCCACGGATTTACAACCCACCCCAGACTTGGAGCACGCCGTTCGTCCAATGGGCTGAAATCGTCTTCCGGCTCCCCGAACTGACCCACCGCATGCACAATAAACTGTTCCTGGCCGATGGCATCATCGGCATCGCGGGCGGACGCAACCTTGGGGACGAGTACTTTGGCGAAGCACGGCACTACGCCTTCTTCGACATCGATGCCCTGTTCTCAGGGCCCGTCGTCGAGGACATGACCCAGGCTTTCGAAGCCTACTGGGCCAGCGACCGCAGCGAGTGGGTTGCCGTATACAAAGACAGGCAGGAGGGCGAGCGGAGCCTCGAACGCCTGCGCGCCGAACTCCGGCGCTACGATCGCGAGAACGAGGTCCTGCCGTTTCGCTTCTTGCACCAAAGCGAGGACTGGCAACCACGTAAAGCCGCCCTCCGGGCGAAACTCAACCCCGCTCAAGTCAAGGTTCACGTGGACGATCCAGCCCCAGAGGACGGTTCGCCCCCCGTGGACGTGGGGAAGGAAATGAACGATTTGCTCCGCACGGCTCGCCAAGAAGTCATCATCGTTTCCCCCTACTTCCTTCCGCCCCAAGTTTGGTATGACGCGGTGACCGATCTGCTGGATCGCGGCTGCCGCGTGGTGGTGCTGACCAACTCCGTTTCCACCACTGACCACTCCGTCGTGGACGCCAACTATGGACAGCATCGCGACCGGTTGCTCGATCTGGGGGTGGAACTGTACGAACTGCGCGATGTCCAGCGGATCACCGGTCCCACGAGCAAGACCCTGACGCGCAGCGCCACGATCGGCGTCCACGCCAAGACCCTGCTGATCGACCGGCAGACGGCCGTCATCGGCTCCATGAATTGGGACCCGCGGTCGCTGGAATTGAACACGGAAATGGCGTTTCAGATCCAAAGCCCCGAGCTGGCGCACGATCTCTACCAGGTCCTGCGGGCCGCCATCCAGCCACCGCACGCCTGGCGCGTGGCGAGGGACGATGAGGGCAATCTGATCTGGAAGGCTGG
Source organism: Sumerlaeia bacterium (assembly GCA_040219255.1). Classification (GTDB taxonomy): domain Bacteria; phylum Sumerlaeota; class Sumerlaeia; order SLMS01; family JAHLLQ01; genus JAVJSW01. The sequence continues at coordinate 163,156 of JAVJSW010000039.1, read as the reverse complement.
CGAGCATACCATGTATCCCCCCCAACCCCCGGCCCTGATTGCCCGATTCAAGTACTGGGTGTACACGGCGCTGCCCGTCGAGGGACAGCTTTAGGGCACTTAGGCACGTCCCCCGCAACCCATCGCGGCGGAAATCAATCGTTCACAAGAACGGCTTGCCTGCACGCCGCCAGCCCGTATCCTCCCACGGCCCCACGCCCGAGGAGTTTTCCCGATCCATGGCTGAAACCGAGTCCCGCCCCAACGGCCGCCGTCCCCCCCAGGAAGGCGAAATCCATCTGCCCAACGCCCCCCACAACCTCGACGCCGAGCGCGCCGTTCTGGGGGCGATGCTGCTGGACAACGATGTCATCTCGGATGTGATGCAGCAGGTCCGCGCCGAGGACTTCTACCAATCGGCCCACCAGCGCGTCTTCGCCCGCGTCGTCGAACTGCACGATCAGGGCAAGCCCGTCGAGCTCACGCTGCTGACCGACACGCTCCGGCGCTTTGGCGAACTCGATCAAGTCGGCGGCTACATCTACCTCGCCTCCCTCGAGCAATACATCCTGGCCACCAGCGCCGCCGTCGAGCACGCCCGCATGGTGCGCGACAAGAGCACCATGCGCCGGCTCATGGCCGCCGCCAGCACCGTCCTGCGCGAGGCCTCGGAGGAATCGCGCACCGTCGAAGACACCATCGAAATGGCCGAGAAGCTCGTCTTCGAGGTCAGCCAGGAAAACCGCACCTCGCGCTTTCGGCCGATGCGCGAACTGATGGCGGAATCCCTTCAGGAAATCGGCTACCTTTACGAAACCAAGAGCCCCACCAGCGGCCTGCCAACGCACTACAAGGACCTCGACGGGATGCTCGGCGGTTTCGAACCGAGCGCCCTCATCATTCTGGCGGCCAGGCCCTCCATCGGCAAGACCGCCTTCGCCCTCAACATCGCCCAGAACGTCGCGACATTCAGCAAAGTCCCCGTCGCCATCTTCAGCTTGGAAATGGGCGCCGATCAGCTCAATATGCGGATTCTCTGCGGGGCCGCGGGCGTCTCCGGCTCGAAAGTCCGCAAAGGAAAAATCCGAGAAGACGAGTGGGATACGCTGCGTCACACCGCCAGCGATATGATGAACCTGCAAATCCACATCGACGACTCGGCGGACCTCTCCATCGTGCAACTGCGTTCCCGGGCGCGGCGCCTCAAGAGCAAGTTCCCCGACCTCGGCCTCATCATCGTCGATTACCTCCAGCTCATGAGCGGCGGCCCCAGCGGCCGGCGCCAGGAAAGCCGCCAGCAGGAAGTCAGCGACATCAGCCGGGGCATGAAGCAACTCGCCAAGGAACTGAGCGTCCCCGTGCTGGCGCTGAGCCAACTCTCGCGCAACATCGAATCGCGCAGCGGCAAAGAAAAGAGCGCCAAGCCCATGCTCAGCGACCTGCGCGAATCGGGCGCCATCGAACAAGACGCCGACGTCGTCATGTTCGTCCATCGCGAACGCGTCGAACTCCAGAAGGATGAAGACGGCCAGCAGCGCGACCGCTCCCTGCCCATTCCCACGGAAATCATCGTCGGCAAGAACCGCAACGGCCCCATCGGCAGCGCGGACCTGATGTTCCTGCCCGATTTCATGCGGTTTACGAATGCGCTGCGCGAGGGGTGAGAAAGCTTCCGAGCCAACAGCCCCCTGCCCTCACCGTTCGTACTTCGCCAACAGCTCCGGCAGCAGCGGCGTCAGCACCGCCAGCACGATTTCGTCGAGCGCGGCGGGGTCGCGCAGCGGCAGCCGCGCCACTTCCTCCAGGCCGTCCTGCATCGCCACCACGTCCGTCTCGTTCACGGCGATCAGAAAACCGCCGGGCAGCAGGTGCTTGGCCAATTCCGATTCGGTGTCGTAGGGATGATCCAGAATCACCACGTCGGCGCCTTCGTGCAATGTGCCATCGTCCAGCAGGTCGTCGTTGGTGTGCTCGAGTACGGCCACGTCGGCGGCCGGATGGCGAAGAGCCATCTCGAGGGCCTTCATATGGCTGACGGGCCGGGAGAGGGGCTCGCCATTGAAGCGAACCTTCGTGCCGGTCAGGCTGACCACGTTGCGCGTGGCATCGAAGGACCGGATCCGGGCGGCGAGCTTGTCGCAGAATTCGGTCGTCATGAAATTGCCCGCGACGATGGGGATACGGGCGCACTCGGGGCGGGGGAAATGGCTCTCGATCACCATGCCGGGCACGTCGATGGGGTCGCCCACGGAGGGCGCGATGTGCATGAAAATGCCCGGTCCGGCGTTGATTTCGATAATCCCGAAGTTCCCCTCGGTCCATGGCTTGGCGATGTCTTCGGCGATCACGTCGATGCCAAAGCAGGTCAGCTTCAGGAACTTGGCGATGTCGCTCACCAGCTTCTTGTTTAGAGGATGGATGCGTTCGGTCACGTTGATGCTGCGGCCGCCGGCGCTGATGTTGGCCACGCGCCGCAGCACCACCACATCGCCCTCGGCGGGCACGTTGCGGAGGCTCAGGTTCTGGGCCCGCAGCCAGCGCTCCATTTCCTCGTCCACGACGATTTTCGCCAGGGGAGAGCGAATGGTGTCTTCACGTTCGGGGCGGCTGTTCTCCTCGCGGATCAGTTCCTCGATGCTGTGGCGCCCGTCGCCCACCACGCTGGCGGGGGCGCGCTCCAGCGCCGCGGCGAATTCGCCGTTCACCGCCAGAAGGCGGAAGTCCGAGCCGTTGATCTGCTGCTCCACGATCGCGCCGTCAAAGGCTTCGTTCGTCGCCAAGGCCCGGAAGGCTTCCGCCACGTCCGCCGCGGTGAACAGATTGGTGCGGACGCCCTGGCCCTTGTGCCCCGCCACCGGCTTGACCACCACGGGATAGCCCAGCACCTCGGCTTCCGCGATGGCTTCCGCTTCCTCGAATGCCAGGATACCCTGGGGCGTGGGGAAGCCAAATGCGTCGAGCCAGCCCTTGACCTGGTCCTTCTGCGTCGTGAACTCGGTGTCGCGCACCGAATCGGTGTGCAGCACCGTCGAGCGGGCGCGCAGGGCTTTGCGCCCATAACCCCACTGGAAGGTGTCTTCCTCTCGCAGGTAGAGCACGGGGATGCCGCGCTTCATGCCCGCTTCGATCAGCGAATAGATCGTCGGCCCGCCGTAGCGCGACCGGTCGAAGCAGTCCTGCAGGGCGCGCAGGCGCTCGTCGAAGGGGAAATAATCGTCGTCGTTGATGGTGCGGAACCACTCGCTGACCATGCGGGCGGCGTCCTCGGCGACGATTTCGTCGAGCGCTTCGACAGCGATGGTCTCCGCGTCGTCGTCGGGCAGGACGGCCCAGTCGCGGCAGGGAAGCCCGATGCCGAGGCCAAGAACCTGCTGGAGCGTTTCCGCGAAGAGTTCGGCGACCCGTTCGCATTTCGACTCGCGCAGGACCGGCAGGTGCTCGGCGATTTGCGAGCGGTACCATTCGGCGCGTGGCCCGTTGGGCCTCAGGGTCAGGTTGAACACCAGGGCGCGGCGCGGAAGGTACGCGCTCGGTCCGGGATAGAACGCGAACTTACTGAGCGCGAAGTCCTCGAAGGAGGTCTCCGGACCGTGGTGGGCTGTGGGGTGGTCGAAGGCTTCGATCGTCATGGGTCGTCAACTTTCAATGGCTCGGTCAAAGGTTCCAGGTTTGGGACAGGCGGGGAGACAGAGGGAGGCGGCCAGTGGGGCCGCGTGGTCGAGGGCTCGCTTGGTGGAAGGGCTTATTGGACGGGAGCGGAGGGAGCGGCGGGTTTGACGCGGGAAGAGGTCACTGTCCAGGTTTTCAGGTCGAAGACCGCGCCCTCGGCCAGAAAACCGAGGCGCAAGCCCTCCACCGTATAGTTGTCGTCGTCGTCGATCAGGTCGTAATCGCTGAAGTCCATCGCCCGCGCATCCAGCAGCGTCACCACCCCGGTGCCGACGACGCGCGTCGTGCCATCGGGGGCGATGAAGATGCCCGTGTCTTCCGGCAGGCCGATTCCCAGGCGGCAGCGCTTGCTCGCCAGGAATTGCGCCATCCGCGGCAACCGCCCCCGCCCCACGAAGTGGGTGTCGATGGCCACCCCGGGCAGAAGGTTGAACCCTGGCGCGAAGCCCACCGAGCCCTTGTGAAAGCCGTAGGCGTCGCCATCGTAGAGCATCGGATCGCTGGCGGCGGCGGCACCGGCGCTCGTGCCGGCCACCGTGGCGCCCTGGGCGAAACGTTCCCGCACCGCCGCCAGAAGAGGCGAGCCGTTCAGGATTTCGGCCAGGCGCACCTGATCGCCGCCGCTGAAGAAAATCATGTCGGCCATGCGGACCTGCTCGACCATCTTCGGGTCGGCCGCTTCGTCGCAATTGCGGGCGTCGCAGACGAAGATCGCCTTGGCGCCGAGTTTCGTGAAGGCCCGGGTGTAAATGCGGCCCGCTTCGACGCTATAGCGGCTCGCGCTCGGGATCACCGCGATCGTCTGGGCGTCGTTGATGGCCCAGGTCGCCTTGAGCACCCGCATCGCGTCGGAGCGATCCTCGCCGCCGCCGATCAGCACCAGGTGCCCGTATCCGGGCTCGCGCGGAGGCACGACGGGCAGGCTCATGGCGGCTTCCTGACGAATGTGTGCGGACATGGTGGGGACTCGCGGAAAATCCTGAGGGGAATGGGCGTTCGTGACGCATCTGCGAAGGACGAAACCCCAACCTCGGTCCGAAGTCAAAAAGTTTTTATGTTATTTTGATGAAACGAAAGATCTCTCGTAAGCCTCCTTTCTTGTCCAGAATCAAGGTTCCACAGGGTCTCGGACCCACCCGCCAAGGCGCAACGAAACAAAGAAATCCTTTGTTTAAGGCCGCTTCCCATCGTCGCCCTCGACGTAGGGCCTCGGCGCCGGACTCGACGCCTGCGCCCGCCGCTTCCTGGCTTCCGCCCGCTCCAGCGCCCGCTCGATCTTGTCCGCGCTCAGCCGCGTTTCCGGGTCCCGGGGCTTCCAGGGCGTGAACAGCTCGCGCTCCGGCAGTTCGTTCAAGCCCGCCTCGCGGTTCTGCCGGGGCCACCATTCCTGGGGATTGAAAATGCAGAAATCCATGGCGTCCGAGCCAAGGCTGCGCTGCCACGCCGCGATCGCCGTCCCGAAGGTAATCAGCACAAATCCCGCCCCGAGTAGCGCCAGCAAGGCCGGGAACGGCCCGATGGCTAGAGACAGCGCCCCGCCCACCAGCAGGATGATCGCCACCACCACCCCTAGCAGAATCGCCGCCGTACCCAGCAACACCAACGGCGCCACCAGATCGATCAGCATGCGCATCGACGCCACCATCGGATTGCGGATGCACAGGTGCGCCCGCGTGGCGAAGGCGCCTCCCGCCTCGATCGCCGACCCCACCGCCACCCAGCGAATCGCCGTCAGCAGGAACACGAATCCCGCATAGTTCAGCAAATCCGCCCCCGCGCCGCTCGCCAGCCACAGGAAACTCAGCGACATGCCGAGATGGAGGATGTTATAGATCAGCGAGGCCGCCGACTGCACCGCGATGGGCCGGACGCTCAGCCCCTGCACGATGTCGGCCGGCTGGAGCCGGGTCAGTAGCACTTCCTCCAAAGGCAGGCATTGGAGGTTCCGCCGCAGATGGATGGCCGTGATGCCGGCGCTCCAGCCATAGCCGAGGAAAAACGCGATGGCCAGACTGGCCCACTCGAGCCCCGCGATCAGCGCCGCGTCGCCCCGGAAAACGATCAAGTAAGCGATTTCCGCCAACAGCAGGAAGATCCACGGCGCCAGCCCCGTCAGATCCTCGACCCGCCGCCCCCGCAACCGGCCACTGAAATACATCATCACCACGTTCGAGGCGGCGTCGCGGGGCCACAGATTGCGGTTCAGCAGCACCACGCCGAACCAGCGCCAGCCGCTCAGCGGGTTGTCCTCCGGCGGGGCGATGGTCGATTCCTTCAGGCGGGCCTGTGGGGCATAAGGCCGGGCCATGGTCTGCTTCGGCTGGGGCGCGCGCTCCACCGTGCGGTCCACCAGGATCGGCGCAGCGCGGGGGCGGGGTGCGTCCGGCGGGCGGGTGGAAGCCGACGGCCCCGGATCTTCCATCTCGATAAAGACGTCGTCTGGATCCGGCGGGGTCATTCCGGGGGGCTCCTGCGGGGGAGGCGTTGGGCGGGAAAACGGTTTCTACACGATAAGAAAAACAGGGTGGTAAAGGGGTCTCAACGGCAAAGTCGGCGGCGGCGCGAAGTCGCGCAAAAGGATTTTGTCGTTACAAATCTCTTTTGCAACGCATCCGGCGATGTCTGCAATGCAAGATAAAATTGCTTTACAGCTTCGGGGTGAGTAAAGCCCTTTATCTTGTGGCATAGTGGGCTCTTCGCGGCACCCGGAGAGGGGATAAAACTTTCGCCCGCGAAATCGCAGTCTTGACGGAAACGATCCCGCCCTCCATTCCTGCCCTGTTCCTCCGCACCCACCGGCGGAGGCGTCTTTACAGACACATCGCGGGCCACCCGCCCACCCGGGCCCCGCTCCTTAAAGGACACATTGCTACCATGCAGACTTCAGGAACCCCCCGCATCGTTCTCGCCGCCATGGCCCTTCTGCTGGGCGGGGCATCGGCCGCCAGCGCCGACGTTATCTATTCGCAAAATTTCGAATCGGGCACCCTTTCGGCGCCGCTCCAGACCAGCGGCACCGCCGAGTGGCGTGTGGCGATCAGCTCTACCTACAAGGCTTCCGGTTCTTACGGCGTCTTGCTCGACGACTCGGTTTCCGGCGGGAGTTTCTCCACGTCGCGCCTCGACCTTCCTGTCGATCTGTCTGGTTACACGAACGTCACGGTGACCTTCGCCGCCGACTCAGTCGGTGACGAAGCCCACGCTGAGGACGGCCTTTTCCTGTCCACCAACGGCGGCTCGTCCTTTACCAAGCTGACCTGGAGCTTCCCCTCCGCCAGCGCTGGGTTCGTGACCTCCACGGTGGCGATCCCCAGCAACTCCTCCAGCACGATCATTCGCTGGCAGCAGTACGACAACTACCCCGCCAGCAGCGACGGCCTCGCCCTCGACAACATCGTCCTCGAGGGCACGCCCTCCGGTGGCGGCGGTGGAGCCACCATTCTGGCCTCCTCGGACTTCGAGAGCGGCTTCGGCGACTTCGTCAACGTCAGCGGCGACAGCCACAACTGGACCCGCGACAGCGGCGGCACCCCGAGCAGCGGCACCGGCCCTAGCTCCGGCGCCAACGGCTCGTCCTGGTACGCCTTCGTCGAAACGTCCAGCGGCGGCGCCTACAGCTCAGGCAACACGGCTTTCCTGCAGGCCTCCGGCATCGGCGGCTCGGACCGTACCGCGAGCTTCGAATACAACATGTATGGCAGCAACACGGGCACACTGTCCCTTCAGGCCTCCACCGGCGGCGCCTATAGCACCGTCTGGAGCCGCACCGGGCAGCAGTCCAGCAGCCAGAGCAACTGGCTCTCCGCCACGGTGGACCTCGGTTCCTACTCCGGCACGCTCAGCCTGCGCTTCGTCCTGACCGCCGCGGGTGGCTGGGCTGGCGACGTGGCCGTGGACGACATCTTCGTCACCGGCACCTCGGGCGGCAGCTCCACGCCGACTCCTACGCCGACTCCGACCGCGACTCCGACTCCCACGCCGACCGCCACTGCGACGCCTACTCCGACGCCCACGCCGACGCCTGGCGGCAGCACCCTGACCAGCGGCCAGACCGTCAGTGGCACGGTGGCTCAGAACGCCTGGGATCATTATTCCATCGCGGTTCCGAGCGGCGCCACCCAGCTCAGCATCGTCATGACCGGCACGAACGACGCCGATCTCTACGTCAACTACGGCAGCCAGCCGACGCTCACCGATTGGGATTATCGTCCCTACGTCGGCGGCTCGAACGAAACCGTCACCGTCAGCAACCCCGCGGCGGGCACGTGGTACCTCGCGGCCCAGGGCTACGCCACCAGCAGCAACTACAGCCTGACCGCCACCATCACCGGCGGCGCCACCCCGACGCCGACTCCTACGCCGACTCCGACACCCACGCCGACCGCGACCCCGACGCCGACCCCCACGCCGACTCCGGCCGGTCCGTCGAGCCGCTCGGGCATGGGCGCCGTTCCCTACAGCAATGGCACCATGTTCCGCGTCTGGGCGCCGAACGCCGACGCCGTGGCCGTGGCTGGCGATTTCAACGGCTGGAACCAAGGCGCGAACCCGATGTTCAGCGAAGGCAACGGCCACTGGAGCGTCGATGTGGACGGCGCGGTCATCAACGATCGCTACAAGTACGTCATCACGAACAATGGAACCGACCTTTGGAAGAACGACCCGCGCGCCCTCGACATCACTAACTCCGTCGGCGAGTCGGTCATCGCGGACCTTGCTTACACCTGGCAAAACACCGGCTTCGGTGCCCCCGGCTTCAACGAGATGGTCATCTACGAGATGCACATCGGTACCTACAACGACTCGCCCGGCGGCGGCCCCGGCACCTTCCAGAGCGCTATCGCCCGCCTCGATCACCTGCAGAACCTCGGCGTGAACATGGTCAAGGTCATGCCCATCGCCGAATTCGGCGCCGATTTCTCCTGGGGCTACAACCCCGCTCACCCGTTCGCTCCCGAGAGCGCCTACGGCTCGCCCAAAGACTTCAAGGCCTTCGTGGACGAGTGCCACGGCCGCGGCATCGGCGTCATCCTCGACGTGGTCTATAACCACTTCGGCCCCAGCGATCTCGACATGTGGTGCTTCGACGGCGAGTGCTACGGCAGCGGCGGCATCTACTTCTACAACGACTGGCGCGCTCAGACCCCCTGGGGCGCCACCCGTCCCGACTACGGCCGTGGCGAAGTGCGCTCCTACCTGCGCGACAACGCCCTCTACTGGCTCAACGAATACCGCGTCGACGGCCTGCGCTGGGACTCGGTGGTCAACATCCGCACCCAGAACAACGGCAGCGGCGGCGACATTCCGGAAGGCTGGAGCCTGATCCAGTGGATCAACAACGAGATCGACGCTTCCCAGCCCTGGAAGATCAGCATCGCCGAAGATCTCCAGAAGAACGAGTACATCACCCGGTCGACGGGCGCCGGCGGCGCTGGCTTCGACAGCCAATGGGACGCGGGCTTCGTCCACCCGATCCGCGAAGCCATCATCACCGCCAACGACAGCGACCGCCACATGTACCAGGTGCGCGACGCCATCGCCAACCTCTACAACGGCACCGCCACCCAGCGCGTGATCTACACCGAGTCCCACGACGAAGTGAACAACGGCCGCAGCCGCGTTCCGGAAGAAATCTGGCCCGGTAACGCCGGCTCCTGGTTCTCCAAGAAGCGCTCGACCCTCGGCGCCGCCATCACCTTCACCGCCCCCGGCATCCCGATGATCTTCCAGGGCCAGGAATTCCTCGAAGACGGCTTCTGGCAAGACACCGACCCGATCGACTGGAACAAGGCCACGACCTATGGCGGCATTATCGACCTCTACCGCCGCCTCATGCAGTTGCGCCGCAACTACGACAACAATACCCGCGGTCTGCGCGGCAACAACGTCAACGTCCACCACGTCAACGACACCGGCAAGGTCGTCGCCTATCACCGCTGGGAGAACGGTGGCCCCGGCGACGACGTGATCGTGGTCGCGAACTTCAGCGGCACCACCTACAACAGCTACAACATCGGCTTCCCCAGCGGCGGCACCTGGTACGTGCGCTTCAACAGCGACTGGAACGGCTACTCCGGCGATTTCGGCAACACCTACTCCTACGACACCAACGCCAATGGCGGTGCCAAGGACGGCATGGGTTACAACGGTAACATCGCTGTCGGTCCCTACACCGTCATCATCCTCTCCCAATAATTCCCAAGAGCCTCTCTAAGGCCTCGTCGCTTCAGGAGGGATGGCCCCCGCCGGGTTTTCGGACTCGGTGGGGGTTCTTTATTCGGGGGCGGCCGACACGATGGCATCGCCTCGAAAGAGCGCGGGGCGTGGCCGTCGATCCTCCAAGAAAACTCGACTCAGAGGCAGCGAGGAGCGAAGAATGATTCGCCACAGATCACGCGGATCGGCACAGATGATATGTCTCGAGGACGCAGACCGACCTGCTGAGATATGCTTGAGCGACTTTCGTTCAAGTCAGCCATCTTCATCAGAATTCAGAATGTTTCTCGCCGGTGCGCCATCATCAGCGCCATCGGCCTTCATCTGTGGCAAAATAAAATAAAATAAAATTCCCTTCGTGAACCTCCAGCCTCCGTGGTTGAAGGATCGCGGGGCGAGGCGGAGGCGAATCGCGCAAGTCTTGACGCCGGGGCGAAGTCCCGCCTATTAGCCTTTCGCTGGCCTGATCTCCGCCCGAGGTCCCGACTGGCTCCGTCTGTTTTCCAGCCTGCGGCCCGGTGTTCCTCGCCCCCATTCCCTTGACCCTTGGATTGCCATGAAGCGTTGCCCTTGCCTCCTCTTGCTGCTGCTCCTGGCGTCCGCCGCCTTGACTTACGCCCAGGGGGAAGGCGGGGCTCCCGTCGATGTGCTCTTGCCCTCAGAGCGCTACGCCCTCGACGAGCGAATCGCCCCCAAGTTCCTCCTCGACACCGTTTGGGTCATCATGGCGGCGGTGCTCGTTTACCTGATGCAGGCCGGTTTCGCCTATCTCGAAGCGGGACTCGTGCGGGCCAAGAACGCCGTCAGCATTCTGATGAAGAACCTGATGGACCTCTCGGTGGGGGCGCTGGCCTTTTTCACGCTCGGCTTCGCACTGATGTTTGGAGATGGGAACCCGTTCTTCGGCCAGCACGGTTTCTTTCTCTTGGGGGCGGACAATTCGCCCCTGGTGGGCGATCTGTACGAGGGCGTCTTCACCTCGCTCTCGTGGGCGGGCGTTCCCCTCGAGGCCAAGTTCGTCTTCCACCTCGCCTTTGCCGCCACCGCCGCCACCATCGTTTCCGGCGCCATGGCGGAACGCACCAAATTCAGCAGTTACCTGATCTACTCCGCGGTCATTACCGGTGTGATTTATCCGGTGGCGGGCCACTGGATTTGGGGCGGAGGCTGGCTCTACGAGCGCGGCTTCCGCGACTTCGCCGGCTCCACCGTGGTGCATGGCGTTGGCGGCTGGCTGGCGCTCATGGGCGCCTACATCGTCGGGCCCCGGGCGGGCAAGTACGACGCCCAGGGCCAGCCCAAGGCCATTCCCGGGCATTCGCTGCCCATGGCGACGCTGGGCGTTTTCCTGCTTTGGGTTGGCTGGTTCGGGTTCAACGCCGGGTCCACCATGGCGGCCCAGCCGCTCATCGCGCTCATTTGCCTCAACACTATTCTGGCCTCCGCCGCCTCCGCCGTCACGACCCTTTTCACGGCGCGAATTCTGTTCAAGGAATTCGACATCAGCCTCACGCTGAATGGCATTCTGGCCGGCCTGGTGGCGATCACGGCGGGCTGCGGCTATGTGCAGCCCGCCGCCGCCCTCGCGATCGGAGCCCTCGCCGGCCCCCTGATCGTGTTCTCCATCATCGGCATCGACAATTTCGGCGTCGACGACCCCGTCGGGGCCATCAGCGTCCACGCCATCTGCGGCGTCTATGGCACCCTGATGGTGGGGTTGTTCGCCCAAAGCTCGGTGAATCCGGATATTATGGATGGGCTTTTCTTCGGCGGCGGTTTCACCCTCCTGGGCATTCAGGCGCTCGGCGCCACCGCCGTGTTCCTGTTCTGCGCCATCACCGGGCTGCTGCTGTTCGCCACCTTGAAGGGCACCATGGGGCTGCGCATTCCCGCGGAGGAGGAGGAAGAAGGCATGGACGTTTCCGAGCATGGCATCGCCGCCTACCCGGACCCGGGATTCTTTGGCATGAACGATGACGAAGACGAGGAGGAGGAACTTCCAACCCTTGTCTAAATAAGGCTTTTCATAAAATGGCCGCTCCAAAAAAACTCGCCTGGAAAAAAGGTCCTTTACGAGCCCCCCGCGTCCCGACCATAAGGACCGACCGAAGTACGCATCGGATCAATCGGTGGGGGGGCGGATGAGCGACCCAAAGAACGAGACGAAAAACAAAGCCATCGATCTCGACCAGGCGGAAACCATGGAGTGGGAGCGGCCCACCATGGTGCCAGACCATGGCGCTCCGGAGTCGCACGACGACATGCCCACCAGGTCGATCTCGTCGACTCCCATGGGACCCGCCGAGGACCCGGTGGAGATTCATCGCCAGCGCCACAACATCGCTCACGACGTGCAAAAAATCGGTCAGTACGAACTCCTCGAGCGCGTCGGCAAGGGCGCCATGGGCGTCGTCTACAAAGCGCAACACGTCATGCTGGGCCGCAAAGTGGCCCTCAAGATCATGCGCGAAGACCTCGCCAGCGACGACTCCTTCGTCAAACGATTCATCCGCGAAGCCCGCATCGCCGCCTCCGTCGACAGCCCTTACGTCGTTACCGTTTACGACGCCGGCAACGAGGGCGGATTCCTCTATATCGCCATGAAGTTCGTCAGCGGCGGCGAACTCGCCGCCCTCATGAAGAACAATGGCGGCCGCATCGCCGCCGACCTCGCCACCCGGCTCTTCCTCGATTGCGCCCAGGGCCTGGTCGACATTCACGAGGCTGGCCTGGTGCATCGCGACATCAAGCCCTCCAACATCCTGCTGACCAAGACCGGCTCGGCTCGAATCGCCGACCTGGGTCTGGCCCGCGCCGTGCAATCCGGAGCCAAAAAGTCCGAAAACCTCACCATGGTTGGCCAGGCCATGGGCACCCCAGCCTACATGCCGCCCGAGCAAGTGCGCGGCAACGAAGACGTGGACATCCGGGCGGACATTTACGCTCTCGGCGTGACTTTCTACAAGGCTTTGACGGGCCATTCACCCTTCGCCGGCGGATCGCCCTTCGAAGTCATGGCCAAAGTCATCTACGAGGAAGCCCCCAGTCCACGCGACTTCTGCCCGGAAATGCCCGACCGGCTCGTGGAAATCCTGACCAAGTGCATGAAGAAGGACCGCGACGAACGGTATCAGAATCCCCGCGAACTGGTCGAGGAACTGACCCTCTTCCAGAACACCAGCGGGTTCAACCGCCGGCCCATTCCCGCCGGTTTCCAGGGCGGCTCGACCGACGACGAAGCCAGCGGCTCCTCGGTGGTGGCCAGTCAAAAGGGCTCCTCGACCTATCAATTGCAGGCCAAACTCCTGGAAGGACAGCGCGAAGAAGAGGCGGAGAAAACCATCGCCGAACAGACCAACACGCGCCAATCCAACATCTTCAAGAAGATCTCCGGCCTCTTCAAGGCGATCCCCACGGAACCCGCTCCCGCCGACAAAAAAAAGACGCCCCCGCCGCCCGACGATCCCTCCGAATCTTCGCGCCCCGGTTCGTCCCTGTTCGGCAAGCTCAGCGCCGTACCCCGCGGGCCCGACGACTCCTCGTCCTATACCGGCCCCGCATCGCCCCTCGACGACAGCGCGAGCGGCACCGCCGGCCTCGGCCCAAAGAAGTCCGGCGGCGGCAAGAAGAAGAAAAAGGTCCGCTACTATCGCGGCCGGCGCATCGAAGACTGATCGCCTGCATGGCCGTTTAGGGGACGCGGGCTCCGCCGGCGATGCTCCTGGGTTTTTGGCATCTCTCGATTTTCCAGTGAAGAAGAGCCCATTGAAACGACACCGGCCCGATTTTTCGGTGGCGCGACTCTCTTGACCCTCACGCTCCATTGTCATAAGCTTTTCCAAGGGTGGGTCATTCTTCCTAGCCTCCCAAACGATCCGAAGGGTTCCGTCCTATTCCGGTGAAGCTTCCTCTCAACCTCCCCTCGACCCTCTACGAGACGTTCACCACTCAAGTCGCCAGCCTCGATTCGCTCTCCGCCCTGCCCAGCGATTACGATTCCTTTGAGGCGACACGCCGCCGCGTCGTCAACACAGCACCGGTTCGCCAGGAAGACGCGCGAACCGCCGATCCGGAATACCGGCCGGAAATGAACCCGGACTACACGCTGCTCAACCTGATCGCCCAGGGCGGTGTCGGCGAAGTCTGGGAAGCGCGGCAGGAAAGCCTGGGCCGCACCATCGCGGTCAAGCGCCTGCGATGGGATCTGCGGGAAAGTTGCAGCGACAATCCGCGCCGCCTGCGCCAGCTCGAGCACGACTTCCGCCACGAAGCCTTTCTCGCCGCCAGCCTGGAGCATCCCAACGTCCTGCCGGTGCATGACTTAGGGCTCGACGAAGAGGGCAATCTGCTGATCGCCATGAAGCGCGTCGGTGGCAAACCCTGGTATCAGCTTCTGCGCCAGGACTGGCCCACCCTCGGCGTCGAGGAATTCCTCGCCAAGCATCTGACCATCCTGATCGACGTCGGCCAGGCGGTGGCCTTCGCCCACAGCCGCGGCATCGTCCATCGCGACCTCAAGCCGAGTCAGGTCATGGTCGGCGAATTCGGCGAGGTGCTCCTGATGGACTGGGGTATCGCGCTGGTCTACGACCCGGAACGCAACCGCCGCGAGAGCGATAGCCTGATCGTGCCCATGTTGGGCGCCATGAGCGAATCCGCCGCCAACCCGGCCGGAACCGTGGCCTATATGGCGCCGGAGCAAACCGAGGACACGGTCTCGAACATCGGGCCCTGGACCGACGTCTATCTGCTCGGCGCCGTGCTGTACGAACTCCTGACGGGTCGCCGGCCGCACGAGGCCGACTCGCCCAAAGCGGCGTTCTTCCTGGCCGCCGAGGGCAAAGTCCAGCCCCCCCGCGAGGCCGCTCCCGAAGACCGGGAGGTGCCCTTGGAACTCGACATCCTGGCGATGCGCTGCCTCGCCCTCTCTCCCTTGGATCGCCCCCGCTCCGCCGAGGAAGTGGTCGACGAACTGCGCGGTTTCCTCACCGGTGCGTCGCGCCGCAGGGAAGCGGAAGTTCTCATCGGAGAAGTGGCGGAGAGCCTGGCCAAGGGCGCCATCGAGTACATCGAACTGGCCGAGGCCCTGGAAAAACTCAGCCGCGCCCGCACCCTCTGGCCCGGCAACACGGAAGCGGGCCAACTGCGCCAGGACCTGCTCGCGCGCTACAGCCGCGTCGCGCTCCAAAGCCGCGATCTGAGGCTCGCCCGTCTTCAGGCCGAGCGCCTCAGCCCGTGCCCGACGCGCGAGGATTTGCTGGCGGAAATCGCCCGCCGCGAAGAAGAGCAGCGCCGCGCCGACGAACGCCTGGAGGCGGCCTTCAACCGCGCCCGCAAAGCCCGCGAACGCGCCGAACGCCTCCTCGCTTTCGTTCTCCAGGACCTGCACGAGGGCCTCAAGCAGGTCAACCGGCTCGATCTCCTGGCGCGCGTCGGCAACGAAGCGCTCGACTATTTCGACGCCTTTCCGGACGAGGAAGACCTGGCCACGGATCACGAGAGCCGGCTCGCCGCGCTGCGGAACCGCGCCGTCGCCTGCCGCAACCTCGGCGATGTGTTCCGCGCCAAGGGCGACCTGACCGCCGCCCTGCAAGCCTTTCGCGAATTCCAGGGCTACGCCCGCAACCTCGTCGAACTCGACCCCGAAGATCCAGCCTATCGGTCCGATCTGGCGGAAAGCCATGAACGCATCGGCACCGTGCTCTACTTTCAGGGCAACCCCGGCGCGGCTCTCGAGGAGCACCAGGCCGCGCTGAGCATGCTGATCCGGCTTTCCCGCAACAACCCCGGAGACGTGGCGATCCGCAACCGCCTCGCCCACGCCAGCCACCAAGTGGGCGTGGCCCATTGGCGCAAGCAGGAGACCGATCAGGCCCTCGAAATGCACCTGCGGGCCCTGCGGATTCTGGAGGAACTGGCCGCCAAACATCCCGCCGACCGGGCTATCCGGGGCAATCTGGGATGGTGTCTGGCGACCTTTGGCAATGTCTATCGCGACCGCAACGAACTGGCCGAAGCGATCCGCGTCACCGAACGCAGCGTTCTGCTCCGCGAAGAGTTGCGCGAAGAAGAACCGGCCAACATGCAGAGCCTCGACGACCTCTGCTGGAGCGTCTCCAACCTGGCTCTGATCCAGGAATTCGCTGGCGAATTCGACGACGCCCTGGTCACCTACTCCCGCGCCATGGCCCTGCGGCGCGAACTCGCCGAGGGCGATCCCGCCAACGCCATGCATCGCAACATGCTCACCTTCCTGCTCTCCTGCACCGGGCGCATGCTCTACAACATGGAGCGCCCCAGCGAAGCCGCCAAATACAGCGGCGAAGCGGTCGATCTCAGCTCCCAACTCTCCGCCGCCGATCCCACCAACGCCCGCGAACGCGGCAGCCACGCGCTCAACTGCGGATACTACGCCCAAGTCCTGGCGGCGCTCGGCAAGAGCGACTCGGCCCTTTCTCTTGCCCGCGAAGCCATCGCCGGAGCGAACCAGGCCCTGGAGAAAATGCCCGGCAACGGCGTCTTTCAAAACGCCTACTGCCAAGGCCATCTGGCCCTTGGCATGGCCCTGGAAGGCCGCGGCGAACCGGGCCCGGCCCAACAGGCCTACGAAACCGCGCTCGCCATGCTCCGCCCCAGCGACTGGGAAGACCAGTGCCACGGCGCCGGCATCGCCGCCGAACTATACCTGCGCGCGCGCTGCGAGGACGACGCCCGCCGCGTCTTCCTCCGCATGCGAGAGCGAGGCTGGATGACCCGCCGCTACGACCGCCTGGCGCGGGCCATGAATTGCTGACGGCGATAACGAAATTGATCGAAAAATTGAAAACGGAATGGAATCGAGTTTTCATTCCTCGAGGATCGTTCCGATTTCATTGCATGATTTAAAACGACGGATGGTTTTTCATTCCCTTTATGCCCCGCTCATCACAAAGCCACTGTGTAAGCCTTTGATACGGTGCAACTTAGGTGGGTTCTTCCCGCCCGCCGCGGTCGCGTTGCGGGGGCGCCCCTGCGACCGGTTCGGTACGAATTCGAGTTTTCCTTTGACTCGAATGGCTCAACCGCAAAGGGTGGGCTGTAACTGAGATTGGCTCAACGGTGAAGAAGGGGCGCTTCGCCTTGAGTTGTGCTTGTATTGGGTTAGCGAGATGGAACGAAAGACGAACCAGAGGACCGCCATCCGGCAGGTCCTCAAGAATGCCAGACGCCCACTTTCCCCCGCCGAGGTGCATCGCCTCGCCAAGGAGACGGTGCCGAAGCTCGGCATCGCCACCGTCTACCGCACGCTGAAGTCGATGCACGAGACGGGTCTGCTCTCCCTGGTTTTCCTCCCGGGTGAGGCGCCCCGCTACGAGTGGGGCGTCACCGATCCCCATCCCCACTTTCACTGCCGCG
Source organism: Sumerlaeia bacterium (assembly GCA_040219255.1). GTDB lineage: Bacteria > Sumerlaeota > Sumerlaeia > SLMS01 > JAHLLQ01 > JAVJSW01. The sequence continues at coordinate 145,897 of JAVJSW010000039.1, read as the reverse complement.
ATTGCGGCCGCGTCTATGAACTCGACGCGCCTCCCGGCCCCATCCCTACCAAGGGCCTTCTGCCCGAGGGCTTCCAGATCGACGGCCACACCATCCTCTACCACGGTGTCTGCCGCGACTGCCAGGGCCTGCGATCCGAGGCGTTCAGCATTTACACCACCGGGGCCGACGTCCCAATGGACAACCCGGACCTGCAACTGCCCCTGGAAGGGAGCGGCTCCGACCTCGCCGCCCCCACCCCCCAGCCGGGACGGAGGGTGCGGGCGAAGTAGGAGGGGGCGCGGAGAAAATCCATTGGCCGATCCCTTACTTCTGATTCATCAAAAACAAAACGCCAAGGTGTGAACTCCCAATGGATTGCGAACGCTTTCCAATGGATAGCTCGGCGGCCTTGATGACTGGGCCGAGTCGACCTGGATCGGCAGGAGTTCATTGGAAGTTGGAGAGTCTCTCATGTGATTCAAGGGATATTCCAACGTCGTGAACATGATCGTCACGCATGCTGACAGAGGACCGGTTATTTTCTCGATCTCTGTGAAACCTCTGTCCTCCGTGTCACTCTGTGGTAATAGAACCACCCCTTACCCATAAACCAAATTCGGCAGAACGCCCTTGAAGCCGTGGACTTCGCTGGATTCGAAGACGCCGGCGGCGACGTAGGGGTCGTTGTCCGCAATCTCGACCGCTTCCTCGATGTTTTCGGCCTGGAAGACGAAGAGGGAACCCGCGAAATCCGCCAACGGGCCCGCCACGACGACGCGCCCGGCTTCGTCGAGGGGCTTCCAATATTCCAGATGATCCGCACGGGCGGCGGGGCGTTTGTCTTTGCTGTCGGGCGCGTCGCGGCCGATGATGACGAACAGGGGCATGGGGATCGAGTCCTTTCGATCTAACGGGATCTTTGTTTCTTGAACGACTTTTTCCAGTTTTCCGACAACGCGGCGCAATCCAGGAGTTCGGCAATTGTGGCCTCATCGCCCTCCCGGCCCCCCATCATGCGGTTCAGCGCCATGATCGTCCAACGCTCGTCGGCGCCCCGCTCGATCACCTCCAGGCGGTCGCCGGGCGCCACCGTCCCCGATTCCAGCACCCGGAAGTAAAATCCGCTCACCGACTCCTCCGCCATCCACCGCAGAACTTTCGTCAGCCCCAGGAAACGGGTCACGTTGCCACAGGGCTCGCGCGGCTGGCTGACCTGGAGCACCGCCGTGCCCAGGCGCGCCATGTCGCCGATGCGGGCTTCACCGTCGCCATAGCCAACGCCGAGCGACAGGTTCTCGCCGAAACCGGGCACCGGCAGGGTCTGTCCGGCCCGGGCTTCCAGGATCCGGTAACTCTCCTCGGGAAAGGCGTTCACCTTCATGTTCGGACCGGCGTGGCCCTTGTAGCTGCAACCGTCGCCGGCAAAGCCCTCGGCGGTCAGCTCGACCGGCCCGGCGACGGGCTGGCGGGCGATGGAGGACTCGTATTCGCGGCCGTTCTGATCGATCAGTACGCGCGGCACGCCGACGTTGAGCGACCGTACCTCGACGGAAATCAGGGCGGCGGGGGAGAAGGCGGCGGTCATCGTTAGGGGTCCTTTGGCGGCGGCGCGTTTTCGCGCCAGTCTTCCTTTGCCCCAATCCCTGCCTCAGCCGTAGGCAAAGACGCAAGGCGAGGCGCTGCCTCCGCCAACCGAACCTTTGCCCCCGCACAGAAAGCTCCCCCCGCCATGCGCCTCTGCACCGTCCAGACCGAAGCCACCGGAGTCTTTTTCGGCGTCGAAATCCGCACGAAAATCCTGCGCGTGGCCGCCGCCGCCGAGGCGTTCGCGCTGTCAAAGAAAGAGCGTGACGGCCTCGCGGACATGATGGCGTACTTGGCCGATTGGCCCAGGTCGGAGAAGGCCCTGCGCAAGCTCCTCCAACTGATCGCCGAAAAGCCCAAGACCCTCGCCGGGGCCAGCGAGGCCGACGGCCTGCCGTTCCTCATTCCGGCCAAAGACGTCACCTACCTTCCGCCGGTGCGCCGCCCCGGCAAGGTCCTCTGCATCGGCCTCAACTATCGCGATCACTGCGAAGAGCAGAACAAGCCCGTGCCCGAATTCCCCATCGTCTTCAACAAATTCGCCACCTCCCTGATCGGCCACGAAGCCACCATCCCGCTGCCCCTCGGTCTCGACGATCAGATCGATTACGAGGCCGAGCTGGCCGTCGTCATTGGCAAGGAAGCCCGCGCCGTTTCCAAGCGCAGCGCCCTCAAACACGTCGCCGGTTACATGTGCATGAACGACGTCAGCGCCCGCAGCCTCCAGGCCCGGGAAAAGCAATGGAGCCGCGCCAAGGGCTTCGATGGCTCCGGGCCCTGCGGTCCGGCGCTCGTCACGCCCGACGAAGTCGGCGACCCCCACGCCCTCGCCATCACCATGAAGCTCAATGGCAAGACGATGCAGTCCTCGAACACCGGGAATCTGGTTTTCAAGGTTCAGGAACTGATCGCCCACATCAGCGCCGTCATGACCCTCGAACCGGGCGACATCATCAGCACCGGCACCCCCGGCGGCGTCGGACTTTATCGCTCGCCGCAACGGTTCCTGAAAATCGGCGACGAGGTCGTTGTGGAAATCGAGAAGGTGGGAAAACTCAGGAACGTGTGCGGCGACGCGGCGGGGCGATCCTAGCGAGCCGCCCGGTTCAGGCTCCAGTCGTACTCCAGCAATTCCACCCAAAACTCTCCGCTCCGAAGGGCCTCCGCCGTCGCGGAGTCGTCCTCGTATTCGGCGAAGAACGTTCCGACCGCGGCCCACTTGTCCGCGTTGTCCACGCCGCGCCGGCGCAGGTTCTCCGCCGCGTCCGCGTTTTCGAATTGAAGCTGAAAGTCCTCGCCGTACCAGTCGAGCAGTTGGCTGATATGCAGCGTGCCGTTCTCTAAGCGGTACTTCGTGGGATCGCTCATGAAATCCCGGACGCCCTGGTCGTAGAGTTCCTCGACGTTGTCCGCCGTGAACACCACGGGCTGGAGGATCGGACAGCCGACGCTGGCGCAGTTCACCGCGAAGTGCAGCCGGGGGTCGACGAACTGCCGACGCATCTCTTCGGACGCTTTGTTGAGGCGCAGCATCTCGTGCTCGATTTCATTGAGCGTCGCCTCGCGCCCCATAAACGGCAGCGGCGTGTCCCAGGGTTTGTCGATATCCATGATGCTGTTCAGCGGATAATGATCGACGATCGTCTCAAGCGTCAGCGCGTTGTAGGCGTTGATGAGGAAGGCCGTCAGTGTGCGGTATTCGTGCGACGCGGGATCGGAGTACACTTCGGCGGTTTGGATCCGCGCTTTCGCCTCGGCCATCGCGTCCGTCACCCGCGTCAGATCGTCGCGCCCTTGCGCCACCAAAGCTTCATAATCGACTCCGCGGCCGCGGACGTAGGCGTCGAGGAGCGACTGGTACGTCTCGACCGGCATGAGCGCCTCCAGCGTGACTTCGGCTGGCGTCAACACGCCGTCGTTGGCCGGGCGCAATCTCAAGTCTCCCTGCGCAACGGAGGGTTCCGCAGGCGTCTCGGGCATTGCCTCCGCCAACTCGGCGGACACGGATTCCGCGGTTGGCTGCGGCGCGGGCGTGGCTGACGGTTCCGGAGTGGGCCGGGGAGTCGGGGCGGGGGTCACGATCGTCGCCGCCGGGCGCGAGGCCGGTCCGCTTGGACGGCTGGCCGGGCCTGAGCCCGCAGGCCGCGAGGCCGTTCCGGTGGCGGGCCGCGAACCCGCGCCCTCGCTCCCGGAGGTGGATGCACCGGCTCCGTCCACCGCGCCGGTGGCGGCATGGCTTTCTCCCTCGCCGCCCGCTTGTGACGGTTCGGGCTCGACCAGTAGCACGGCGATCATGGCCAGGAGCGTTCCCCCAAGCACGATCATAAACAGGACAATTTCATTTTTGCTCTTGAAGATCGACATTTCGAATGGAAGGCCTCTCAGCGACATTTTTCTGGTGACGGATTCCCGGCGGGAGCAGTAATCGTTCCCTGATCGAGAACCCCTCCACCGGCTTTTTGTCTTTCCGGGCAATATTACCTCTCTGTCCCTTGCCGGACAAATCCTTTCGCGCCAGCGGTGCTGGCTTGACCTTACGGCTCCATCCCAGCACGGTCCCTACCTATGGATGACAAGACGCTCCTCGCCCCCACTCTCGCCGATGACGAACGGCGCCATTTCCTTTACAAGGAGGATTTTCTCCTCTTTGGAATACTCGTCCGTCACGATCTCTTCCAACCCCATCACTACGACTTGCTGGTCGAGGCGCAGCACCAGGCCGACCCGCCCATGGCCCTGGCCGATCTTCTGGCGGAGAACGCCAACCTCTCCCCGAAGGAACGGGGCAATCTCCAAGAACTGCTCGACATCCTCGCCACTCCCAAGCTCCGCGAGCATCTGCCCGCCGAAATGCCCGACGCCGACACCCTGATCCGCGTGCCGTCAGACACCCGAGTCGACCGCGCCGACGCCTTCGGCGCGGCGGCGGCGGAGGCCCAACCGGACCCTTTCCGCACCCAGGCCGCTCCCCTTCGCGAGAGCCGCCCCAGCAATCCGATGGCTCCCGTGGCCTCTGGCGACGCCACCATCGTCGACAGCCAAATGGCCGGACTCAGCCAGGCCCCCAGCCTTTCCAACCCCAGCACCGTCTTCGATCCGGCCAACGACCTCTCACACACGCTCACCGACGAAGAGCGCCTGCGCCTTTCGACCTCTCGCCTCAAGAGCGAAATGATCGGCCAGGTCCTCGCCCGCCACATCATCCTCGACCGCCTCGGCAGCGGCGGCCAGGGCGACGTCTACCTCGCCAAGCAGGTCTCGCTCAACCGCTACGTGGCGATGAAGCGTCTCGAAGTGCCCCGCCGCGCCTCCGCCGGAGCCTTCGTCGCGGCCTTCCGCAAAGAAGCCCAAACCCTGGCAGCCATCAACCACGCCCGCATCGTGAAGATTTTCGAGATCTTCGAAGAAAACGGAAACGCTTTCTTCACGATGGAGCACATCAACGGCAAGACCCTGAAAGACCTGGCCAAGGACAGCGGGGGCGGTATGCCCATCGAAGTGGTCGCCAACATCGCCTGCCAGGCGTGCAGCGCCCTTGGCCGCACCGCCGAAGACGGCCTGATCCACCGCGACATCAAACCCGCCAACATGATGGTGGACGAGAACGGCGACCTGAAAATCGTCGACTTCGGTCTCGCCGAAGCCGCCGCCGCGTTCCAGGAAAAGGATTACGGCTTCGCTGGAACGCTCCTGTTCGCTTCCCCCGAGCAGTGTCAGATGCTCCCCCTGACCCCCGCCACGGACCAATATTCCCTCGGCGTCACTCTCTTCTATGCCCTCACGGGCAAGATGCCTTTCACCGGACAGAAAATGGCCGACATCATCGACCAGCATATCAACGCGCCCGCGCCCGCGCCGTCCTCCCTCAACGAGGAGCTTCCGCGCTCCGTCGACCGAGTCATCCAGCGCATGCTGGATAAAGACCCGGCTAAACGCTTCAAGGATTTCGACGCCTGCTACGAAGCCTGGCAGAAGGTCCTTTCCGACTCGTCCACTTCGCGGCGCATGTCGAACGCCGGCGCCAACCAACTGCTCGGCGATTCGCTGCGCCGCTTCGGCAAGAAGGAAAAAAAGTCCATGCTGCTCCAGGGCCTGCTCGTCGCGGCGATCTGGCTCACCATCACCGCGGGCGGCATCCTGGGAGAAAGCTCCCTGCGCAACGCCGGACTCTCCGCCTTTCTCGACTGGATCGGCGACGCCGGAACGTACCTGCTCGGCTTCTCCCTGTTCTGCATTTTCTACGTCGCCCTCGCGCGCAAGAAGCAGGTTCCCGTCATCGGCAGCCTCCGCGCCTGGCTCTACACGCACATCGCCACAGCCGTTCCGGCGGTCATGATGCTGCTGATACACTCCGGCAATTGGCTCCGGGGTCTCGCCCCCGGGGGAGAGGCCGCCCCGCCCTGGCTGTCCGTGCTCATGGGCTCGGTGCTCTTCGTCACCGCCGTCAGCGGCGCCGTCGGCCTCGTCATCTTCCGCCAACTGCGGCGCCAACTGCTCGTGTCCGAACTCAATCTGCGCGGCAGCGGCGAGACCAACGAACGCACCCGCATGCTGTCGCTTCTCTCCGCCCAGCTCCTGTCGGGCTGGCGCCTCGTCCACTACCCGCTGGCCATCTTCTTCATCGTTCTGGCCATTCTGCATATCTACGTCTCGATCAAGCTCGGTTCCTGAAAGGCTCCCCATCCATGGCGATCGCGAGCGAAAAGCGCGTCCCCCGCTACCTCAGCCTGGCCGCCGTCATGGTGTCCCTCGGCGTCACCGGCTGGCTCTTCCAGGCCGGAAAAGACAACCCCCGCCTCTATGTGGCCGACATGGACCTCAACATGCACCCCGATGTCTGGCACCAGGGCGAGGACTACCCCTGTCACAAATGCCACAAGAAGACCGGCGTGGGCGCCCCCTACACCACCCAGATGGGGTGCTATTCCTCCTACTGCCACGGCGAGTTCAGCAACTACGCCCCGCGCGAACGCTACGTCGAACTTTTTGTCGAGGAATGGAAAAAACGGGGCCAGCCGGAAGACGAAGCGAAGCGCCGCACCGAATACTATTTCGCCCTCCACGACGCCGCCGGCTTCGGCTGTCAGGACTGCCATCCGGAGCACAAGACGCTGCCCAAAACCCCCCTGCCCGACGGCTTCCCCGCCTATGAAACCTGGGCGAAGGAACATGCCGCGGCCCAGGGAGCGACGTGGAAATCCGTTGGGCCGTTTTGAGAATCACGGCGAGATGGCTGGAATTCCCGCCTCCGCCGTCAGCGTTCCCGTCGCCGGCGCATCCCCTCGCACCTCGATCCGCACCGGAATGCGCACGTCCGCCGGTTCCCGGTTCGGAGGATTGAGAGTAAAGACCAACTCGCCCTCGTAATCCCGCGCCCCCTGAATTCCAAAGGCCAGCACGCCGCTATCCGTTTGGGAAATCGCGATGGCCGTGCGCTGCGGAAAAACGGTGCCGTCGCCCCGCAGAAGGCGGATTAGGAAGGGCGGCGGAGGTTCGAGGCGCCAAGGCATGAAAAGCCCCTCCACCGCGTTGTTCCCGGTCAGCCGGAACGGCACCAGAGCCTTGCCCCCAGGCGTCAGGTTCGAAGCGGCGATGGCTTCGCCCGCCAGTTCCAGCCTCGGCTCGGCGGTCGTGATGGCCAGCGGCTGGCGAATCAGTTCCTCGCCGCCCGCCGTCTCGACGACGAAGGCCCCATGGTAGGGTCGCAAATTGTCCCAGTGCAGCGTGTAGGTGGCCCGCCGCTGTCCGAGGCCCGTGGGCACCAGGAACGCCTGGCCCTGGCGCCGGCCGGCGCCATCCAGCAACCGCGTGATCTGGGGAACCACCGGATCGAGCCGCCACGCCAGGATCTCGTCCTCCACCGAAGCGTTCCAGAGAAGCTCGAAATCCATCCAGCAAGGGGCCCCATCGAGCAGTTCGTTGAAGGCGATCGTTTCGTCGCCGCGATGACCGGCGATCTCCATGCGCGGCCGATAGGCGAACCGGGCCCCGACGCGAAGCGGAACCCCGCCGTCCACATCTTCCGCTTCCAACGGACGGGGAATCGCCGAAAGGATGGGTTCGAGAATCACAAAGGCGCGCCGCGCGCCGCTCTCCAGGTCGGCGAACGGCACGGCTGGCGGCAACTCCGCCACCACCGTCATCGGCCCGAAGCGCGAAGACCCGGGCGTCACATCGAGCTGCGTCTGATCGTTCAGGCGCAGCACGAATCGCTGACCGTCCTCGATTTCCAAGTGACCGCGAATGGCCAGGCGGGCGCCCCGGCTGCTCAGCAGCGGTTCCAGGAATCCCGACAGACGGACCTCGGCGATGGCTCCCGTCGCCGCGCCGACGCGTTCCTCGGCGATGCGAAAGACCGGCGTTGCCGACGGAGCGTCGAGAAATGCCTCGACCAATGGCCGCGCGATGTCGCGAAACAGAACGCGGTCCGGCGGGAATTCGAGCTGGTATTCGATGCCATCGCTGTCTGTGGAAGCGAACGACCCGGGCCGGAGTTGCATCGCCGGCGGGGCGTAGAGATAGAACAGCAGCGCCGTGGCGCCCCGGTCCGTGCCCACGTCGCCGAGCAGGCGGTCGAGCGCGGCCTGGAGCGAAATCGGCGTCGCGGCTTCGGCGGGCAGACCGTGGAAGTTTTCCTGCAAATCGCTGAACAGATGAATCTCCGCCTTGGCGGGCCGCAGGGCGAGCAGTTCGCGGCGGATTTCCTCGATCCGCGCGCCGACCACCGTGTGCTTGCCGCGCGCCATGAAGTTCGTCGCCAGCAGACTTTCCACGTTCGCCAGATCCGCCTCGGCAATTTCGATGCGGTTCGCGCGGGTCGGGTCCGAGTCGAAGAAAATCAGCACCACCCGGCGGCGGTCCTGGATCGGGGGCTTGCGGGAAATCGACGTCAACGCCCGCGACCGCGCATGATCCAGCAACGCTCGCCCATCGCGCGCCGAGGAGTTCATGGAAAGCGACCGATCCACCAGATAATAGGTGACTTCGGGGACGGCGTGGGCGGCGCGGGGTACCATCACGGCTCCGAGAAAGAGCAGCGGCAGCACCGCGCGCCAGAGCGGAGTAAGCATGGGAAGGGGGCTCCGGTGGACATATTTCATTATCAAAGTATAACGCGCCGCCGAATCTGTCAACGCATGAAAGTCATCCATTAAGTGGCGAAATCTGGTGGCGCCCTGTCACTCTGCGATTGCCAACGGTTCGAGGCCTGGCTTTCATCGCTCTCAAATTTGAAGCTCACACTTTTGCTGCCGAGTTCCCCTGCCGCCGTGACATCGCCAATCAATTTCCCGCTCCAGACGCGATCAAGAAAGAATCGAAAGTCCCGTCTCCGGTGGGCCGGGTTACTGGCTCCGGCGCTGGCCGCCTGCGTGATGCCGGGGGTAGCGGGTGCGGGGGATATCGATTTCCGCTTGGTGTATTTCCGGGTCAGCTCGTTCTACGATTTGGATAGCCGGCTGGGCATAACGGTTCGCCCCCGCGAGAACCAAGCGGAGGATGAACTGCTGGTCTGGATCAATGGTTCAGGACCTGCCACCATGGACGCAGACCCGGAGAGCGGGCTCGACTTCGGCGTGGAGCTTCCCGTCGAACCCGGCACGCCTTTGTCGTTCCGCGCATCCGGCATCGGCTTTCCCGGGGAGGGGAAATGCGTTAGCGGGTTTACTTGGTTTGCGGCCCACATCGCCGGACAAGACATCAACTGGATTGTACCAACCCGGGGGACGGAATTGATTGAGAGTCCCTGGCGAAATTACGAAGTTCAAAAGGGCGAGTCATCACTGCTTTCAAGGCTTACAATTCAACTGACAGCCTGGGTCGCCCACAGCCGGCAACTTCCTTCCCTCATCGTGGACGACCAGAAAATCTTCGACAACCCAGGAACCACAGTCACCGTCACGGCGGAGTATCTGCTGGGAAATGTGCTGCAATCCCTGGTCTCAGATTCCTACACCTATCCCCTCCCATCAGAAGGCGGCCCCTTCAATGACTTTGAATTGCATTGGGGGGATCATGCCACGGCCTCGAACGGATCGAATGAAGCCCGGTTTGGCCTGGATGTGCCGTTTGGCCCGATGCGGGTTCACCTGAAGGTGGATGGCTTCACAACGGAAACGATTCGCTTCGATATCGAGGATGACAATTCTTACCTGCGGGATGTCCTGATCACATCCGACCTTGATGCTCCGATGCCAGGCGCCGGGCCTTTTCAACACGATTGGACGAACTTCGCCACCCCCAGCCCCGGCGTCATCCGCCGGTCCATCGCCGACGTGATGACGTGCGGGTGCGTGCCGACGTTCGAGATTGAGCCGCGGCTCGACGCGAACGACGACACGGTGCTGGACGCGGCCGATTTCGTGCGCGTCGCGGCGCAGGCGCGGTAGGCGGTTCCTACAGTTCCTCCAACGCCTCGTCGCGGTCCGTTTCCTTGACGTGGTCCGGGTGCACTGGGTCTTCCATGGCGCGGATCGAGAGCACCAGCTCCTGCACGTCCGCCGGCGGCGGCGCGGTCAGCCGCGACACGATAAAGGTCACCGCGAAGTTGATCGCCATACCCACCGTGCCAATGCCGATGGTGCTGATGCCAAAGACTTTGCCCATGGTTTCGCTCTTTACCAGGACGATGTAGAGGAGCACGAAGCCCAGGCCGCTCAGCATGCCGGCGATGGCGCCTTCGCGGTTGGTGCGGGTGCTGAAAATGCCCAGCAGAATCGCGGGGAAGAAGCTCGCCGCCGCGAAGCCGAAGGCCAGCGCCACGGTCTCGGCCACATAGCCCGGCGGGTTGATGCCGAAGTACCCGGCCACCAGAACCCCCACCAGCACCATGATCCGCCCCACCAGGACGCGGGTTTTCTCGGGCGCTACGGGGTTCAGCATCCGGAAGTACACGTCGTGCGCCACGGCGCTGCTGATGACCAGCAGCAGGCCGCTCGCCGTGGACAACGCCGCCGCCAGAGCCCCCGCCGCCACTAGCGCCACGACCCAATCGGGCAGGCCGGTGACTTCCGGAGCCGCCAGCACCACGATGTCGCGGTTGAAGTTGGTGACTTCGTTGGCGTCGCCCGCGACGTATTGCACGATGCCGTCGCCGTTTTTGTCCTCAAAGGCCAGCAGGTCGGCCTCGGCCCACTTGCGGGCCCAGTCGGGTTGCTGTTCCACGGCGTGGGGCATGCCGTTGATTTTGTCCAGGAAGTTGTAGCGCGCCATCATCGCCAGCGCCGGGGCCGTGGTGTAGAGAATCGCGATGAAAATCAGCGCCCAGAACGCGCTGGCCCGCGCCGCCTTCACCGTTTTCGTGGTGTAGAACCGCACGATCACGTGGGGCAGGCCCGCCGTGCCGACCATCAGCGAAATCGTGATGAAAAGCACGTCGAGCTTGTTGCGCCCGCCCGCGAAGGGCTGGGTGTAGGCGTCGAAGCCCAATTCGGTGCTGAGCCCGTCGAGGCGGCTGGCGATGTCGCTGAACGGCAGCGCGAGTTGCGGAATCGGATTGCCCGTCAGCAGGAACGCCAGCGCGAAGGCCGGAATCATGTAGGCCATGATCAGCACCATGTACTGCACCACCTGGGTCCAGGTGATGCCCTTCATGCCGCCCAGCACGGCGAAGAACGCCACGACGAACATGCCGATGACGACGCCCGCATTGACGCTGACGCCCAGGAACCGGCTGAAGACGATGCCGACGCCCTGCATCTGGCCCGCGACGTAGGTGATCGACACGAAAATCGCGCAGACCACCGCCACCAGCCGCGCCGACGTGCTGTAGTAGCGGTCGCCGATGAAATCGGGCACGGTGTACTTGCCGAACTTGCGCAGGTACGGCGCCAGCAGCAGCGCCAGCAGCACATAGCCGCCGGTCCATCCCATCAGGAACATGCTGCCGTCCGACCCCATGAAGCTGATCAGCCCCGCCATGCCCATGAAGGAGGCGGCGCTCATCCAGTCCGAGGCCGTCGCCATGCCGTTCGCCACAGCGGGAACGCCCCGCCCGGCCACGAAGAAACCGCTCGACTCGCGCACGCGGGACCACCAGCCCACGCCCAGGTAAAGCGCGAAGGTCAGCCCCACGAAAATGTATGTCCAGATTTCGACCGTCATCCCTGGCCCCCTTGCGGAGCGCTGGGGACGCCGTACTTGCGTTCGAGGCGCCGCATCCCCAGAACGTACACACCAATCAGGACGACGAAGACGTAAATGCTGCCCTGCTGCGCCATCCAAAACCCGAAGGGTACGCCACCGAGGCTGATCTTGTTCAGCACCTCGATCAGCAGGATGCTGCACACAAAGGACACAAAAGCCCACACGGCGAGCAGCGCCAGAATCAGTTTCAAATTCGCGCGCCAATATTCCTGATCGCGGCGGGTCAACGGCGACTCGACGGTTTCGGGCCGGGGCGCCTCGGGGGTTTGTTGCGTCTCTGACATAAGCAAGTCACTCCATGATCCACCTCTGCGGGACCGGCGCGGAGCGGGGCTAGGAGAAAAGTGTCATCCGCCGGAGGGGGAGTGGCGGGTGGATTTCAAGTTAGCCGCAGATGAATGCGGATGAATCGGATAACAGCCCATCGAAGATTCCACCGGACCACAATTCTCTCCGAGCGAGCCAGAAAAATCTGCGATGCCGCCCAACGATCCCGGCCCAGCGGGAAAATCCAATCCTCTCCACTTGTCTGTGTAACCTCTTTTCTTTGAGTGCTCCGTCGTTATTGAAGCGCAGGGCCGTTCCTCACCGCTTGACCCGCCGCATCCCCGTTCGTGCTAACCTGCGCGCCTCATTTCCAACATGCGGCACGCAAAGGGGCTCTCGGGACTCATCATGACGGACTCCAAGTTTTCGAATATTCTCCTCATCGGGATTGTCGCGGCGCTGATTCTCGCGTGGATCACCGTTTCCCTTTCGCCCGAATTCGCCGTCTCCACGGCCTGGCTCGGGACCTTCTTCCTGACGGCGCTGAAGATGATCATCGTGCCCCTGGTGCTGGCCTCGGTGGTCATGGGCATGGCGAGGCTCGGCGACATCCGCAAAGCCAGCGGAGCCACCCTGCGCACCCTCGGCTATTATGCCCTCACGACCTCGATTTCGGTCTTCATCGGCGTCCTCATCGTCGTCATGATCGCTCCCGGTTCAGGCATCGCCGAGACCACCGACATGGCCGCCCTCGCTGTCGACGAAGCCATCACCGCCAAGGGAGACCTCGGCCCCACCGACATCATCCTGTCCTTCATCCACCCGAACATCTTCGGCGCCATGGGCCAGCCCGACATGCTGCCGGTCATCGTCTTCTCGCTCATTCTGGGCGCCATCCTGACCACCATGGGCGAAAAGGGCAAACCGCTCATCGCCTTCTTCGACAGCCTTTACGAAGCCATGATGAAGTTCGTCCTGCTCATTCTCTGGATCGCGCCCATCGGCATCTACGGCCTCGTGGCCGGCAAGTTCGGCGAAGCGGCCATGACCGACGGCGGCATCGCGGCGCTCTTCGCCGGTTTGGCCAGATTCTGCGCCGCCGTCATCGGCGGCCTCAGCTTTCATGCCCTCGTTATCTTGCCGCTGCTCTGCTGGCTCCTCGCGCGGCGCAACCCCTTCAAATACGGACTCGCCCTCAGCCCCGCTCTTCTCACCGCCTTCTCCACCGCCTCCTCCTCCGGCACTCTACCGGTGACCATCGAGAGCGCCACCGTCCGCGGCGGTGTCAGCGACCGCGCCGCCGGCTTTGTGCTGCCCCTCGGCGCTACCGTCAACATGGATGGCACCGCGCTCTACGAAGCGGTCGCCGTGATTTTCATCTGCCAAGCCTTCAACATCGATCTCACGCTCGGCCAGCTCATCACGATCTTCATCCTCGCCACCGTCACCAGCATCGGCGCCGCCGGCGTGCCCTCCGCCAGCATCGCGTTCATCGTCATCATTCTGACCAGCGTTTTCCCCGAAAACCCCCCCGTTGCCGGACTCGCCCTGATCCTGCCGGTCGATTGGTTCCTCGATCGCCTCCGCACCACCGTCAACGTCTGGGGCGATGCCATCGGCGCCGCGGTGATCGATCGGACCCTGCCGCCGACAGAGGAGGAAATGGTGGGGGAGACCGCATGACGCCTTGTCCGGCTTTCCCACAGCAGTCGCGCCACGCCGCGTTTTTCAGTCTTTGCGGGGCTGGAATTGACAGATGGGCACTGGGCAGGGAACCTGCGGTCCGATCTGGCGACGGCCGAAGGCCTCGAGCCCGCCGCCCACTGCTCGTTTTTCCAAAAGGGTCTTGTTTCCTGTGCGCGGTTTCCTGATTTTCCTCTGCTTACTGCTCTTCCTGCCCCTGGCCGGGATGGCCCAGGACGCTCCTCCACCCGCTCTGATCCGCGAAGAATCGGCGGTCAAAGTGACACGAGGGGGGCGAACCGCCTCCTCTGCCGAGATCGACTCGGCGCGTCCCACCCCCGAACCCACCCCCACCCCGGACCCGCATACCGTTCTCGTCGCCATCGTGAACGGCCACTCCCTCACCCGCGCCCAACTTGACCGGCTCCTCGAAGCCCGCATCGGCAAGATCAAAGCCCAACTGGCCGAGGAAGAAGCCCATACCGACGGCGTTCTCGCCGCGATCGCCCCCGACGGCCTGACGCTCGACAAGGCGCTCGTCGAGCAGAACCGCCTCGACCGCATGCGTGACTCGATCCGCAAGGAGGAGGGCCTCGCACTCCTCGAATGGATTGAGCACAAGACCCTGGCCGACGAAGCCGCCCGCCAGGGAATCGTCGTGGCCGCCGGAGCCATCGACAAGCGCCTCGCCAAAATCCAGCGCGAACTCGGCTTTCAAGCAGGCGACGTCCACGCCATCCTCAACGAATTCGGCATGACGGAAGCGGAACTCGAAACCTATGTCTACGAAGCCTTGCTGATCGAAGGCATGCTCGATCGCTACGTGGACCAGTACGTGCCTCAGAGCGCCCTGCGCGCCGCCTACGAAAAATCCCCAGGACTTTATCAGCAACCGCCCCTCTTCAAAGTCGCCCACTTCTCCGTCGGTTTGCTCGGCGACGAATCCGCTCGCGACCGCCGCCGCGCCCGCGGCGTGGCCGATCTGGTCCGCAAGGACCTGGAAAAGGGCCGCCTCCCCGAGGACGTCTTCAAGCAGCACTCCGAAGTCGACAACGGCATGATCGGAACCGTCCTCGGATTCTTCAACGTCGAGCAGGAAGGCTTGCCGCCCATTGTCCGCTATGAAATCGGCCGCATGCGCAAAGGCACCGTCTCCAACGTTCTGGAAGCCAAAGTCCGCCTCTCAGACGGCAGCCTCTTCACCGAATCCTATCACGTCGTCAAGGTCCTCGATATCCTGCCGGGCAGTGGCGAGACGTTTGAAAGCGCCATGCCACAACTGCGCGAAAGCGCCCGGGGCCTCGCCCGGGAAACCGTTCTGACACAAATCCAGAACGCCAAGACCCACCGCCAAATCACCAATCTGGGCGGTATCCCGCCAGCCAAAATCCCAGCCCGCAGCGAACTCGACCGGCCCCAGCCCCCCGTGGCGCTCCGCTAGCCCATGCCCCTTCCTTCCGTGGCCAAGCAAGCCACCCGCGCCATCCTGCGATGGACCCTGCGCCTCGTCGCCGGGGTCGCGGTTCTCGCCCTGGCGACCACGATGGCGGTGGGCCTGGCCTGGGCAACCGTCCCCCACAAGGAAATGCGCGGCCGCGACATGGCTCTCCAGATGGAAGACAACCCCCGCATCAACGCCATGTTCCGCCATCTCACCCAGGTGATGGCGAACGTAGGCACCCGGTACGCACGGCGGCCCGAGGAAATGCCCCACAGCAACGCCCTCGTCGCCTTCTTCGACGAAGACGAAGCCTACTCCGCCCGCCCCCAATGGCTGACCCTCGATGACGTCCCAGAGGAGCGCGGCCAACCCCTCCTGACCCTCATCAAGAGCGAAGACGTCGTCGGCAATATCACCCATCTCTATGTCACCTCCCCCGGCTACTCGATCCCCGGCGCCGCCCTCATCGAACGCATGAACAGCCGCCTGCTGCCCCGCACCTCCTCGATGCAGAGCTTCGCCGAGAGCGACATTGACCCCAACCACCGCATCTACGCCGCGTTCGATGGCACCCGCTTCGTCGTTCTCGAATACCGCCCAGAGGCCGACGGCACCGTAACCCTCATCATCGAAGTCATCACCGAGCAGGACCCCCGTTTCGCCACCCGCAACGAAACCTACGGCGTTTCTCCGGGCCATTCCCTGGCAGAGAAAATCAAGGAGGACATCGAACTCTCCCGCAGGGCCCGCTCCGCCTTCCAGCAGCGCCAGGGCAACCTGAATTCCGTCCCGATTTACTGAGACTCTTCCCAATTCGGATTCGTCAGGCTCGTCAGGACGTGGTCCTCCCACACGCCGTTGATCCGAAGGTAATCGCGCGCGAAACCCTCAGGCACGAAGCCCAGGCGCTTCAGCAGCCGCCCGCTGCGCTCGTTGCGCGGCATGTAGTTCGCCATCAGCCGATGCAGTTTCAAGCCCGCGAACCCGTATCGCACCGATTCGGCGACGCCTTCGGTCATCAGCCCCAGGCCCTGGCACTCGGCGGCGACGCTATAGCCCAGGTAGGCGAAATGCGCCGCGCCGCGCGTGATGCCGTTAAAGCCCACATAGCCAACGATCCGCGAATCGTCTCGCCGGTCGAAGAAAAACAGGCGCGCCGCACGGTCCTGCCGGAAATCGTTGGCGAAGCGCTCAAGCTGCGAATCCCAGAACAACAGCGTGTAGAACCCGCGTGGCCGCAAGGGCTCGAAAGGTTCCAGGTGCGCACGATTCTCTGTATAGTAATGCAGCACCGATCGCGCATCCTCCGCACCGGGCGGGCGGATGATCAGCCGCTCCGTCAGCAGGCGGGGCGTCTTCGGCGGGGGAGGGTATCGCAGAGAATCGGGAAGGGTGACGGTGCCGGTCATCGGGAATAGAGCCGCGCCTCAGAGGGTAGTCCGGGCAAAGATAGCAATCTTCACTCCGACTGGCTGCTCGAGGGCAACTCCGCCGCCATCAGTTGGTTGCCTCCCATTTCGAAAGCCTTTGTGGCCGCCGCGTGGGCCTGATTCACCAGCACCTCGGCGTCCGAATCGGCGTGCTCTTTCTGTACCGTGATGACGCCGATGCTGACGGTGACGCTGATTTCGTGCTCGCCACTGCGGATCAGGTTCGCGGTGACGGAGCGGCGGATGCGTTCGGCATAGCGCGCGGCGCCCTCCTCCGCCGTGTTTGGCAGGATAATGAGAAACTCCTCGCCGGCGAGACGGCCGACCAGATCGGACTTGCGCGCCTGCGCCATGATCAGACGGCCCGTGTGCTTCAGCGCCGCGTCGCCCGCCGGATGCCCACAGCGGTCGTTGATACCCGTCAGGTCGTCCAGATCCACCACGATCAGCGACACCGTCATTCCGGTGCGTCGCGCCCGGTGCAATTGATCCTTGAGCCGGGTCATGATCGTGCCGTGGTTCAGCACACCGGTCAGCGAATCGTAGCGGAACTCCACAGACTCGGCCTCCGAAGCGTACACGATGCACTCGAGCCGGGCCGACAGCACCTCCGCCAAGGCGAACAGCACATCCAGCCGGTCTTGATCGATCGCCACGCCGGGGGCGGGTGAAATCGTCAGAAACCCGCTGATTTCCCCGAACAGATTGATGGGGGCGCTCACAAGAGTCGGCGGCCGACCCGTCGTCTGCTCCGACCCGGCGGCGATGTCGTCAAAGCCCCGGTGCCAGTCCCAGGCCGTTTCCGGCCCCGCGTAACTCTTCCACAGGCCCTGCAGGTGCATCGCCAGATGCGTGGTGTAGCCCGGCGATATCGTGGCGCCTTTTTGCGCCATCAGCACCGGCTCCTCCCACAGCGGCAAAACCAGCGTCGCCAAATTGGCATCGAGCAGCTCGGCGATGTCATGATGGAGCGCCGGGCGCAGGCCCGTCATCGAGGAGGTGATGCGAAGGCGGCGGGCGATGTCGAAGAGGTAGCGGACGGGCGAGGGCGCCGCGGGGGAGTCGTGGCGAAGCAGCGCCGAGTCGAGCATCGCGAGGACTTCCTCGCGGTCGAAAGATGTCTGTAATACACCGTGAAGTCCCGCCTCGTAGGCGTAAGCGACAGAGGCGCCACCCGTCAGGCCGGTGATTCCAATGATGCTGGGCGGCTGCGCCAGGGCGGCGCAGTAGCGGGCCAGTTCGAAGGCGCCCTCGCGCTCCTCGCTGAGGCCGATGAAAATGGCGTGGTAGGCGTCGGGCGAGTACTCCCGCTGGGCCACCGTGGGGTTGGCCACCGCGTCGATGCGGCAACGGTCGTTCAGCAGTTCGGCCAGAGCCGCTCGCAAGGCCTCTTCTGGCTCCACGATGAGGACGCGCGGAAGGTCGGTCGCAGCGGTTTCGCTCATCACTATGCTCCCTCGGGAAAGGTCGGATCGATTTCGGAAAAGGTGCTCATCGCTGATGTCCGTTATACGCGGATCAACCCTGATGTGGGCAATCTCTTTCGCGCGAATTCGAATCGCTTTGCCGCCTTCTCTCCTGATTCAACCGCAAAAGAAAGGCCCCGTTCCCCCAAAGATAACGCCGCGCCATGCGCCGCGGCTCGCAACCAAGCCGAAATGCCCATTCCAATCCGGCCTGCCGCATCCACACCGGAGCTCTCGGCCGCAGTCCGCTGAAGTACTCGCACAGCGCCCCCACGCACCACACAACCCGGGCGCCCGTCTCCGCGCCCCTCGCGAAAGCCCATCGCTCCTGCCGCGGGCTGCCCATACCGGTGAGCAAAACGGCGGGCTGGCCGTCTCGAATCCGTTGAAGCAGAACCCGTTCCTCTTCCCCGCCAAGAGCGAAATGCCCGCTTTCCACACAAGCGAACCGCAGGCCCGGCACCGCGGCCTCGAGCCGACTGGCGCAAGCCTCCACCACCGGCCTCCCGCAACCCAGGAGGCCAACTGGCACATCGTCGCGTTTCATGCGCCAGAGAAAACGTTCCAGAAAATCCCCCGCGTTCACCCGCTCTGGCAGCGGAGTGCCCAATCGGCGGCACGCCCGCACCACCGCCATGCCATCCGCATAGGTCAACGCCGAGCGCTCCAGCAGCGCCCGGAACTCCGGATCCTCCGCCGCCAGATTCGCCGTGTGGGCGTTCAAATAAGTCACCACTCGCGGGGCGCCCACCACTTCCTCCCCCGCCCACGCCGCCATCCGGTCGATGAACTCGTCCGTCGTCACCGCTGCCAACGGCACACCGAAGAGCCGGGGATGCCGATCAGTCATCCATCGGATCCTCGCGGCTCATCTCGGGAGACAGCACCAGTCCCTCGGCGCCCCCGCGCGCCAGCACCGGCCCCACGCTGTCCTGGCCGTCGCCGCTGCGGGCGATCAGACGAAAAACCCCGTCCGGCACGCGGTCGAAGGAAAACCGCCCGGCGATTCCGATCTCCGCCCGCGGCTGGAAGACCCGAGACCCGTTCCAGTCCAGGATGAGCACTTCGCCATCCAGAAAGGGCCGCTCGTTTTCCTTAACCACCTGACCGCTCAACGTCCGCGACGGCACGAGCGCCAGATCGAGCGCCGTCGTCCCCGTAATGATCGGCAGGGCCAAGCTCTTGCGCACCGGCGCCACGTTGAGCCTGGAGGGATCGATGAACTCGCGGATTTCCCATTCCCCCGCCAGCGGCCCGCCGGCTCCGCCATAGCGCCGCCGCATCGAAAACGTGCCGCTCTGGCGCATGCCCACGACCTCCACCTCGCCCTTGATTTCGTTCCCTGCGCCATCCCAGTCCGCGCGGTACACCACTTCCGCGCCAAAGCCCCGTTCGCCCTTGTCGCGCCGGCGCATCTCCACCTTGCCGTTGGCGAGAGTCGCGGTGAAATCGCTGGCGAAACCCGCCGGCCAATAATCCACACCCCCCACATATCGCCCCCGTCCGGGCGCGTCCTCCAGGTAAACGTCGGCCGCCGTGCGGATCTCCACGGGATTCGGCGGCAGCGCGGTGAACGCCACCTCCTCGCCCGGCGGAAACGGACCCAGCTCCCACTGGCCGTCTTGCCGCACCATCGACCGCGGCGCCAGCGGACCGCCCTGCTCCCCGGCGATCACGATCGAGCCGGGGGCCGGCTTGCCATCCGGTAGCCTCACATGACCCCGCACGAACACACCATTGTCGATCGCGTAAGTCCTCGCTTCCTCACTCTCCGCTTCTCCCTCCGTGGAGACGTCCGCTTCCGAAATTTCATGCGTCGTCGGCAGAAACCCCTTCGCCTCCAGGTGCAACTCGCCCCCGGTCACGTCCTTCGGCACCGCTTTAAAGACGAACAGCCCGGATTCGTCCCCGGCCGTCTGCTGGAACCGGCCGGGAAAGCGCAGCAGCGCCGTGGCCCGGGGAACGCCCTCACCCGACTGATCGACCACCCGGCCCCTCAGCGAGCGCGCGCTCTGCATCACCACTTCCAGGCCGCTCACCGTCACCGGGCCTTCCGGCGCCACGTTCAGAAACTCGTCCGCGAAACCTTCCTTGCGAAACGTCAACTGGTTGCGTCCCATCGCCAGCCCGAAAACCTCCCACTCGCCCTTCTCATCGCTGACTTGCGGGCGGACTCCGGCCCAGGACGTAATCTCCACGCCTTCCAGCGGCGTGCCTTCCGAGTCCGTTACGATGCCCTGGGCCACCGCGCCCGGCTGCACCGCCAACTCGACCCGCACGGGCATTTCCGCCCGGCTCGCTTCGATAATCTCCAGGCTCTCCTGGAATCGCGGCGAGACCGTGTTGAACTGCAACCCGAACACCGGCATGTCGTGCTCGCTCAAATCGAAACGGAAGCGCCCCGTATCGTCCGACACGGTTTCCAGAAACGCCACCTGGCGCCGGATGCGCATGTCGGACAATTCGAGGAGCACGCGCACACCGGCGGCCGGGCCTTCCGGTCCGGAAACCAAACCCTCGACGCGCAGGCGCGGCTGTTCGCCCTCGCCGCCGTCCGGCGGTTGGGCCCCAGCGCCTTCGGGCCCACAAAGCGCGGCGAAGCCGATGAGCGCCAACCAGCAGGCCAGCAGAGTTCTCAAAGCGGTCGGGATCATGGCGGGTGGCGATCTCCTCTCGGGGTCCGGTGGCGATTCCAGGGGAAACCCACGCCTGCCACGAGAGGAGGGAAAGGGCAACGGGGAAGGACAGGTCAGGAAGACTCGGCGGCCACGGCGGCGCAGTCCTCCACCGCCACCCCGTCGAGGGGCAGCGGCGCGCACTGCTTGAAGCTCCGCAAGGCCACCAGGGTGCGGACTTCCCGGACACCCTCGTGATCCCCAAGGACCGATTGAACGACGCGGAGCAAATCGTCGCAATCGCGGCTGCTCACCTTGAGGAGGAACCCGTCTTCCCCGGCGACGTAATGCGCTTCCAGGACTTCCGGCGAGGCGGCGAGACGCTGGCCCAGGGCCTCGATGTCCTCCCCCGCGCGGGCCCGCACCAACAAGAAACCGAGGGTCGAGCGGTCCACCGCTTTGGGGTCGATGTCCGCGTAGTACCGGCGGATCACGCTCCCTTCGAGACGGCGCAACCGCTCGAAAATGACCGATGGGGCGCGGCCGACCCGGCGCGAAATTTCCGCGTTCGAGAGGCGGGCGTTGTCCCGCAGAAGGTTCAGAATGTCCTTATCGAGTTGATCCATCGCTCAAGAAGACCTCCGTCAATATCGTCTCAAAATGAAAAAAATCCGGGAATTCGTATTCGACTTTTGGAGCGCGGGAAACCAGATTCAATTTGTCGCCTCGATTTTCTCCCACGCACCGGAGAGCTTGTCGACAACGCTCTTCCCGCTTGTTCTGAGACCTTAGTGACTTCTGCTTGTATAAGCAACGAAAGATTTTCGTTTAGCTGTTGCGAAATGAGAAAAGAATCAATAGCGCCAATATTTTCCTCGTCCCTTTTATTTTCGCGAAAACAAGACCCCCGCCCCTTTCCCGCCCGTTGACGGTTGACGGGCCGGGGGGCACTTCGCTTCAATTCCCGGACGCTCTGGTGCCGGAGCAATCTCCCCGGCCCCCGGCTCTCACAAGGAATGACCGTTCATGCAAAAGGCCACCCCCGCGGCGGAAGACGCCTCGACCCCCAATGGCGCTTCCTCCGCCCCCACCAGCTCCCCCCGTATTCCCTGCGCCGAACTCAAGGAAGGCCAGCGCATCGAATCCACTTACCTGCTGGCGGTCTGCGACCAGCGCCAGAAGAAAAACGGCGACCCCTACTTCCTCATGCGCCTCGCCGACGCCAGCGGCTCCGTCGCCGCCGTCATGTGGGACCGCCACGACGCCCTCCGCGAAGGCCGCGTGAAAGCCGAAGACATCGTCTTCGTCGACGGACAGGTCGCCGAGTTCAACGGTGGCCTTCAGGTGACCGTGAAGTTCATCTCGCGCATGAACGACGAAGACGTCGACGTCGGCGAATTCCTCGCCAGCAGCCGCCGCTCCCGCCCCGAAATGGAGGCCGAACTCGACGCCCTCATCGAAAGCGTCACCCAGCCCGACTGCCGCCGTCTCCTCGAACGCTTCTTCCAGCACAAACGCCTGCGCGAACTCTTCTGCACCGCCCCCGCCGCCGCCCGCGTCCATCAGGCTTTCCTCGGCGGCCTCCTCGAACACACCCTCAACGTCGTCACCAACGCCCTCAAACTCGCCGAACGCTATCAGCCCTATGATCGCGACCTGCTCATCACCGCGGGCCTTCTTCACGACATCGGCAAGGTGCGCGAGTACGAATGGCGCCGCACCATCTCCTACACCGACGACGGCCGCCTCCTCGGGCACATCTTCATGGGCGCCTCCATGGTCGAGCAGGCCATCCTCAAACTCGATGGCTTCCCCGAACTCTACCGCAGCCACATCCTCCACCTCATCCTCAGCCACCACGGTAAAATGGAATTCGGCAGCCCCGTCATTCCCAAAACCAAAGAGGCACTGATCCTGCATTACGCCGATTACAGCGACGCCTTCCTGACGAGCTTCGACGAATCGACGGCCGAAGCCCGCGGCCGCGCCGAGACATGGACCGCCTACAATCGCGTCTTCGACACGTATCTGTTCGCGGCGGCCCCTGGGCACCCCGCCGAACTTCCGGCGCCGGGGACCGAAGGCCAGCGCCGATCGCCGGCCACCATGCCGTCCGCCACCCAGGACCGCGATCCGCGAGAAAAAGCCGCCGCTGGCGGCGGAAATGTGGATGACCCCGGATGATATCGGAAACGCCTTCTGTCCCCAACCGGCGACGCGAGCAGCGCTTCGGCTTCGTCTCCGGCTGCGGTCTGGAAATCAAGTCTCCCGCATGGGCCATGCTCACCAAGCCCCTCCATGGCGAAACCGAGAACCTCACCGAGCACGGCGTTAAAGTCATCCTCTCCGATTTTCCCGAAACCCGCTACATCCTCTGGGAAGAAACGATCCGCAAAGGCGAATACCTCAACGCCGTCATCAGCCTCCCCACCCAGCAAGGCGCCCCCCTCGCATCCCTTGAGCTTCCCGGCGAAGTCGTCTGGATCAAGTTCTCACGCAACGACCAGAACTTCTCCGAGCGCGGCGAGTGCTCCATTGGCCTGCTCCTCAACATCATGGACGCGGATACGGCCCGGGCCTTGCGCCACATGGTGTTGAAGATTGAAACCCAGCAGTCCGGCGACTCCTTCGCCCGCGACCCGGAGTGACCCTCCGAACCCCCATCTCGCAACCCCCTCTGAACACCCCCTCCGGCAACCGCCTATGAGCGCCCAACGGCCCCATCCCGCTGTTCCTTCCAAAAAAAACCTTCCCTTCCAGGCTTCCCCCTTCCGCCGTGCCGCCTACGATTTCGTCGCCCGCGTCCGGTTCCAGACCGCCGGCCGCCACGCCCTGCGCCAGGGCGTCCATCGCGCCCTCAAGGGCGTCAGCGGCGGCGTCGGCTACGCCGCCTTCGTCGAGCCTCGCTTCATCGAAACCACTATGCTGGAAATCGACGTCCCCAACCTCGCCCCCTGCCTCGATGGCTATCGCATCGTCCACCTCACCGACATTCACCACAATGTCATCGCCGGGCGTGGCTTCCTGGCCCGCATCGTCGAAAAGGCCAACGCCCTCGATGGCGACCTCATCGCCATCACCGGCGACTTCGTCACCCACAATCCGGCGCGCCTGCCGGGATGCCTCGACTCCCTCTCGCTCTTGAGCGCCCCCGACGGTTTGCTGGCCACGCGCGGCAATCACGATTACGGCACCGGTCTCGACCACATGCGCATGCTCTGCGAGGACGCCGGCATCCGGCTGCTCGAAAACGAGCACGTCGTCATCCGTCCCGCCCGCTGCCACCTGCCCGGCCACGGGACCCACTGTCCCCCGGACCCGGACGCGCGCCTGACCATCGGCGGCGTCGGCGACATGTGGGAAGGCACCGTCCGCCCCCACGAAACCTTCCATGGCGCCCCCGATTTCCGCCAAGCCCCCCGCCTGCTCCTCTCCCACAATCCCCAAACCGCCGAAATCCTCCCCGAACACCTGGGAGTCGCCCTTCAGCTCTCCGGCCACACCCACGGCGGTCAAATCCGGGTCTTCAATAAAGCCATCCGCCTCCTCAGCGATGGCACCGACAAGTACGTCTCCGGCCTCGTTCGCGGGCCCCACACGCTCGTCTACATCAGCCGCGGCGTCGGAACCTCGGCGCTCCACTTTCGCTGGAACTGCCGCCCCGAAATTGCCTTGATCGTGTTGCGCTCGCCCCGGATGTGATGGCGTTGGGCCAACCGCGGATCGGGTTTTCGCCGGTCGGTCCCACTTGCCCCCGCATCGGATTTCTTTTGCCATGTCGCCCCAGACCCTTCAACCTGAGCCCATCATGGACGCTTCCATCCTCTCCGAATCCGCTTCCCCGCTGACCGTCTCCCAGCTCTGCCGCCTCCTCGAAGTGGTCAAGCCAGCGGCTTTGCCAGACGCCCCGATCACTGGCGTGACCACTCTGGCCGAGGCGCAAGAGGGCCAGGCCTCCTTCCTGATCCGCGCCAAATTGCGCGACCAGGCCGTCCAATCCCAGGCCTCCGTCATTCTCGTCCCCGCCAAGATGGACGACGGCGCCGACCCCCGCTTTCTTCCCCTCCCCGATGTCTGGGCCGGCGTCCTGATCCTCCTGCACCATTTTCATCCCGAACCCGCCCCCCGCGACTTCGTCCACCCCACAGCCGTCGTGGCCCCCAGCGCCACCCTCGGCGAAGGCGTCACCGTCGGCCCCTACTGCGTCATCAAAGACAACGTCCGCATCGGCGACCGCGTCCGCCTCGAGTCCCATTGCGTCATCGGCGAAGAATCCCTCATCGGCGATGACTGCGTCCTCAATCCCCGCGTCACGCTCGGCCATGGCACCCGCCTCGGCCGCCGCGTCCGCATCCACAGCGGCACCGTCACCGGAGCCGATGGCTTCAAGTACGAGATGGTCGGCGGGCGCTTCACCAAAATCCCGCAAGTCGGCTCCGTCGTCATCGAGGACGACGTCGAAATCGGAGCGAACTGCACCATCGACCGGGCGAGCTTCTCCGAGACCCGCATCGGCGCCCGCACAAAAATCGACAACTTGGTCCATATCGCTCACAATGTCACCATCGGCAGCGACTGCGTCATCGTCGCCCAAGTCGGCATCGCCGGCTCCGCCAGGATCGGCCGTGGCGTCATCCTCGCCGGTCAGGTCGGCATCGCCGACAACGCCCTCATCGGCGATGGCGTGAAAATGGCCGCCCAAACCGGCTTCCCGGGCGGCGAAGCGCCCCCCATGTCCCAATGGGGCGGCACCCCCGCCATGGACATCGCCCTGTGGCGCAAGATGGCCGTCATCGAACGGAAACTGCCCGGCCTCTGGGGAAAAATCCGCACCCTCGTGGAAAAAAAATCGGAGGGCTGAGGTCATAGACCTCTTCGCGCCCTTTTTTTCATCCGCCGGGCGCGACAATTCCATCTCCACGACCAGGCCTCTTCATGAATACGGAAACCGCCTCCCACGCCGAACTGGTGCAGTGGGTGCATTACCTCCCCATCCTCACCACCCTCTTTTCCATCTTCTTTTTCATCGTCCTTGCCCGGCGATACAGCGAAAAGGGCGGCGGCCTCCACCTCCTCTGGTGGTGCGCCGGCGTTGCCGCCTACGGTATCGGCACCGCCGTCGAAAGCACCGTCACCGTCTTCAGCAACACCCCCCTCCTCACCAAAGCCTGGTACGCCTTCGGAGCCTACCTCGGCGGCTATCCCCTGGCCCAGGGCAGCGTCTACCTCCTCTTTCGCCGCCGGACCGCCCACATTCTCACGGCCATCTCCCTGCCCTTCGTCATCGTTGGCGTCATCGGCTCCTTCCTATCCCCCGTGGACCTCTCGATGATGGAGCCCCACCGCCCCACCGGAGCCGTCCTCACCTGGCGCTGGCTCAAGATCATGGTGCCCTTCGTCAATCTCTACGCCGCCCTGTTCCTGATCGGCGGCGCGGTCTACAGCGCCCTGCGCTACCTGCGCGTCAAAGCCCCCGCCGCCCTCGCCCAGGGCAACGGCCTCATCGCCTTCGGAGCCCTCCTCCCCGGCATCGGCGGCAGCTTCGCCCGCTACGGCCACGTCGAAATTCTCTACGTCACCGAACTCATCGGCATCCTCTTCATCTACGCCGGCTACCGCATGTGCGTAAAGGTCTCGCGCGAACAGCGCGTCGCCGCGCGGGGGGATGGGGAGGCGCAAGGCCCTGGCGCCCAAGCCGCTCCCTGATCCCCCAGAGGCTCTGGCCTATCCCAGCTCCGGCATCGTCGCCTGCCAAACCATCGGCTCGAACTGAAAGCTTTCCGCCGCCTGGGCACCGGTGAATTCGAACCACTCCGGGTTTGGCCGTGTCACGCCCCGCACGATCGCCAGGTAAGCCTTCTTATCCTCCGTCAGGAAGCGCCGCTTCTCATCGGATAATACGACGCTCGACGTTTCCGGAGAAACGGCGCACACCAGATACCGCCGCGTCTCCTGGCGCTTCTTGCACTCCAGCAAATGCGCTCCCTCGTCCTCGGGCGTCACCTTGCAACGCCATCCCTCAGCCTCCAAAACCATGGTGGCGAACTTCAGGGCGAGGAGCTGGAGCATCTCGGAATGTTCCGGCATTGTGAAAAATGCCGTCTCGCCCGACTCGTCGTACTGCGAGAGTTCCCCCATCACCTCCTCGGGGTCGGGCATGGGCAGATCCCACTTCTCGCGGAGAAGCTCCGCGCTCTCCTCCGTCAGCTCGAGCAGGGAACTCTTGAACTGCTTCGAATCGACGGCCCCGGAGGGTGTCCGCGCGAGCGGCGCTTCCGCCCCGTTCTTGCCGACAATCCGCAGATCGCCCGCGATCTCTTCGATCTCCACCGCATCCAGCAAGTCGGCGTTCTCCGGTTCGCAGGCCAGGCAGTGGGGCATCGATCCCGCCTGCTTGCCAAACCGCTTCGCCGCCTCCTTGGGCGAAACGATCTCGTCCACGTCGAATTGATTGACGAGCACCAATTCCCCTTCTTCCACAGTCACGATGAACAGGGTATCGCCCGGCTTGGCCTCGTCGAGCCCAGTGCCACAGCAAAACTCCACGATCGCGTCGTCGGAGGCTCTCCGCTGGACGGTCTCTTGAGACCAGTAGTGCAAGTAACTTGGCATTGTATAACTCTCCCATTTTCAAGGATTTGAAGTCTCTTTGCGCGCGGAACCGAGAGGTCGTCTCCAAGAACCCGCCGACCCTGTCGTTTCACGCTTGACAGCCGAGGGTCAAATGCGCTTTCTCATCCCTCCCGCGCGGTCGTGACCACGCCGCCGGGATCACCAGCAACGTGTGGGGCATTAGCTCAGCTGGTAGAGCGCTGCAATGGCATTGCAGAGGTCACCAGTTCGACTCTGGTATGCTCCACCACCCTCCTCCTCCCAAAAGGCTCCCGGTTCTCCGGGAGCCTTTTCCAATCCCCTCCCTACCCCTTGCTCCAAACTCACCGCCAAAGCCTAAGCTGAGCGAACAATGATTCGCATAAGTAGGGTCGGAGTACAAATTTTTTGTTGCCCTTCGGACGAATCGGATAAATTTTGCCTGAAATGTGTGTGTTGGGCGCCCGCATCCACCCCCCCGACCCGACCCGCCGGGCGGCGGGGCCGGGCTCCTCAGGAGCGAGCGGGAATGGCGCCCACACCCTTTCTTCATCGCCAGAGGAGTCATCGCCCCATGTTTTCAGCCCTCCGTCATCTCACCCTCCGCGCCCTTCTGCCGCTGCTGTCGGTGTCCCTCCTGGGCGCCACGCTGGCCGGGGCCCAAACCTTCAATTGTGGCTCCACCGGCTCCGACGGCGCCCTTTCCTTCCCCGCCAGCGCCACACCCGTTACCCACGTCTTCGATCCCAAGACCTTCAATCCGCCCCTCGACCCCGACGGCGACGGCGTCTATCACTTCACGACGGTCAACATCCCGGCGAACGTCACCGTCAAAATCCGCGCCCCCGAGGTCGGTTGGGTGCCGCTTCATTGGCTTTGCACCGGCAACGTGACGATCGCCGGCAAGCTGGACCTCGACGGCGAAGCCGGTCATCCCGCCGGCGCGCCGATTCAGGAACACGTCCCCTCCATCCCCGGACCGGGCGGATTCCCTGGGGGATGGGGTTGTGTGAAATCCTCCGGTTTGGACGGCGCACATGGGTTTGGCTCGGGGTCAGGCAATGTCTTCTGTCAGCCCCTTCGTGGCGGGAATGGCAATCGTGGGGATGGCCCCATAAACTATGGCGTCACAAATGACAATGGACAGGGAGGAGGAGCCGGCGGCGGCGCTCTTCTTCTGGCAAGCAACACCGCAATCACGGTGACCGGGATCGTTTCGGCGCGCTTTGGACTCGGATACCAGGACGGGACTTCCGGCGCGATTCGACTCCTGGCCCCGACAATCGGTGGCGATGGAAGACTTGACTGCGGGCGCAACAAAAACGGTTGGTACGGCTACATCCGCCTGGAAGCAACCAACGACAACTTCAGCGGCACGATCGACGCCGGAACGAACATCCGCCGCGTTACCCTGGCTCCCACGGCCACCACGATCCTTCCGCAAGGCGGCGTGGCCAAGGCCCGCCTCGTCCGCATCAATGGCGTCGCCGTGCCCGGGACGCCCTCGGGCCTGTTCGTCATGCCTCCCGATGTGGAAATCAACACCGATCAGACCGTGACCTTCGAGGTCGAAGCCTCCGGCATTCCGCTCGGCACCAAGGTGACGATCTTCCTCTGGAACGAGACGGAGCAGGTCCTGACCTTCGACACCGCCCCGCTCGAGGGATCGGTCGCCTCGTCGATGGCGACGGGAACCCGCAAGGTCCCCAACGGCTGGAGCCGGGGTTTCATCTACGCCCAGTGGACCCAGTAACGGCCCGTGCCGTCCCGCAGAGCGCAATCTGACCCAGCAACACTTTGACGGGCTGCGGAGACGCGGCTCCTTCGGCAGCCAATGAGGGCGGAACCATGGCCAAGCGACATCGCCGTTTTGCAGTCATCCTCTTGCTTCTGGCCCCGTGGGTTCTCCCCCCGGCTCTGGCCTCAGCGGCCGACCGCGACCGTGACCTGCTGCCCGACGATCAGGAAGCCACGTATCAATGCGATCCGGACAACCCCGATACGGACGGCGATGGCTGGCTCGACGGCGAGGAGGTGGAAAAGAATTCCGTCCCTTCCAATCCCGCCAGCATCCCCAGCTTCGCCGGCGCCCCTCGCGCCATCTTTGGCGATATGAGCAGCCTCCTCAACATCCAGCCACCGCCCCAGACCAGCATCCCCCGCGCCTACTTCGGCGATATGTCCGCCCTCCTGAACACCGCCCCCGTGCCCCAGAGCGCCATCCCCCGCGCCTACTTCGGGGACATGTCCGCCTTGCTGAACACCGCCCCCGTGCCACAGACGAGCATCCCGCGCGCCTACTTCGGCGACATGTCGGCCGTGCTCAACACCGCGCCCGTCCCCACCGGCTCGGCACCGGCCGCTTTCTTCGGCGATACCGTCGCCCTGCTGAACACCGCCCCGGTCCCAAGGAGCAATCCCTCCGAGGCCCCCGGCGGCGCTTTCTGGGGACTGGCCGCCATTTTCCAGCAACCCGCCGACTGCAACGGCAACGGCGTTCCCGATGACGACGACGTCCTGGCGGGCGCGGCGGACTGTAACCGGAACTGGAAACCGGACAGTTGCGAGCCGAATAAGGGACCCTACATCGAAACCATCGAAGCCGGAAACGACTCGGCTTATGTGTTCGAGGACGCGCCGACTTATTCCGACACGCCGAATCTGAAAATCCGCGTGACCGACGCCTGCGGCGAAGCGGCCTTCTTCGAACTGAGCGAAGACGGCTTCGCCACTCTTGTGCGCCATCCCATGCCCGGCTTTGGCGCTTTTTCCCTGACCGATCCCGAGCCCGGCCCGAAGGCCGTCTGGGTTCGCCTCGTGGACGGCCAGCGGCGCCTCAGTTCGCCCCGCCTCGCTCCCGTGCTCCTTCTCGACGGCGAAGGCACCCTGCCCTGGGAAACGCCCTCGGAAGCAAGCATCGCCACCCGCGGCGAGGTGGATCAGTGGACCCTGGAGGTGACCTCGCGCACCGCCGTCAACCTGGTGCTCGAACCCGATTTCGTTCAGACTCCCTCGCTGCCCCGCGGGGCTCTGGCGCTCTACGATCCAGACGGCACAAAGGTCCTCAGCAGGGAAGCGAGCGCCGACGGCGATGTCCTCTTCGTCAGCGACGTGGCCCTCAACAAGACCGGCACCTACCGCATCCTGGTCCACGGCGCCCGCACCCAGGACGAGGGCCGCTATGTGCTCTCCGCCTTCGAAGGAACCGCCCCGACCCCGACCGTCACACCGACCGTTCCTCCGACGATTACGCCGACGATCACCGCCACGATCACGCCTACGATCACCCCGACGATCACCCCGACGATCACTCCCACGATTACACCGACCATCACACCGACCGTGACGCCGACGATCACCCCGACCGTGACTTCGACGGTGACTCCGACGATCACGCCGACCATCACCCCCACGATCACACCCACGATCACACCCACCATCACGCCGACCATCACCCCAACCATCACTCCGACGATCACTCCCACCATCACCCCGACAATCACGCCAACGGTTACACCGACCATAACGCCGACGATTACCCCCACCGTCACGCCAACGATCACGCCGACCGTGACGCCGACGCCTCAGGCAACGGGCTCGGTCTACGTGCGGATCGACCCGCCCGGGGCCGTCTCTGATGGCGCTGCCTTCCGCGTGGGCAACAGCGGCTGGATCACCGGGAGTGGCGAAGTCTCCGGCGTACCCGCCGGCCAGGCCACCGTGCAATTCCGCTCCATTAACTGCTGGACCGCCCCCGCCTCCAAGACCGTCACCGTCCATCCCAATGGCACCTCCCATTCCTCGGGCTTCTATCGCCGGCCCGACCGCCGGATCTATGTCGTCCAGTTCAATGCGCCCTCCACGGTCCGCGTCAGCCGAAGCTTCGACTGCAATATCACCCTCACCAATCCCACCAGTTGCCCCATGGCCGGCGCCCTCTTCCAGGTCAAGTACACGACCTCCGACGGCACCACCTTCCCCTTCGGATTCGGCGTCGATAACTTCCCCCCCGGTTCGCGCAACTACGCCTTCACCCTTCAATCCCCCCGAACCCCCCAGACCGTCACCATCGAAGTCCGCATGGATCACGGGGTGGGATCGAGCCCCAGCACCAGCGTCCAGCGCACCATGGCCCGCAAGAGCGTGCGCGTCATCGGCTCCATGGACCCCAACGAAAAGCTCGGGCCCGAAGGCCGCGGCGAGCAGCGCTTCATCCTGCCCGGCGAAATGCGCTACGACATCAAATTCGAAAACGTCTCCACCGCCACCGCCGACGCCCAGATCGTCACCATCTCCGATCTCCTCCAGTTCCCCATCGAAGAAAACTCCCTCCACTTCGACGGCTTTGGCTGGAGCAACACGATCTATGCGTTCGGAGAAGGCGCCCGCGAAGTCATCCCCATCGGCAATGGCATGGAGGTCATCGTCGAAGCCCAACTCCTCGACTCGGGCGACCACGGCGAACTCTTCTGGAGCTTCACCACCCTGGAGCAGGCGACCGGTGAACTGCCCCCCATCGATGGTTTCCTGCCTCCCAACGACGGCAACGGATCGGGCGAAGGCTTCGTCTCCTTCCGCCTGACACCGCTCGGCACGCTGCCGCTCGGCACCGAACTCGTCAACGAAGCCCTGATCGTTTTCGACACCAACACCGCCATCAGCACCTCCGACCCGCCCAACGACGGCCCCTGGCGCAACGTCCTGGCCGATCTGCCCCCGGGCGAGCCCTATGGCCCCACGCCCCCCGATGGCCAGCAACTCCTCGACTATCGCAACGTCTTGCTCTCCGGCGGGGCCACCGAAGGCGCCCAGACCTACTCCATCACCCTCTGGCCCAGCGCGGAGGACGAGCCCACCTCGCCCATCCTCCTCGGCAGCGCCTTCCCCTTCAAGGAACTGCCCGCTCCCCTCCAACCCGCCACCGCCTACTCCTGGCGCATGCGGGCCCAGAATCTCTGGGGCGAGACCGAAGGCCCTGTCTGGACCTTCCAGACCGCTTCGCAGGCCTTCCTCTTCGCCCGCGAGGAAGTCGCCGACTGGCTCAATGGAACCCAGGTGCCGGACGCCACCCTGCCAGACCGCAACGGCGACGGGGTCTGCGACGCCGGCGACCTCTTGGTCGTCCGCGAGTAGGCCGGACCCCAACCCGTCCCAATCTTCATCGAACCCTTGTCGCCCGGGAACTTACGTTTCCTGGACGATTTTCCTTGCAAAAGCGAAAGAAAAGCGGCGATAGTGGCGAAGGTCATGCGAAATGGCTTGACCCCCCGGCCCCCTCCGCCCTCCCTGAACGCAGCGGACGCGCCCGGGTAACAATCTCCCCACGGAGGGCCGCCCTATGTCCGCCCACTTCCCGCACCTCCGGAGTCTGCGCCTCCCCCCCGTGAAACCCACCGCTCCATTGACCATCGGCGATGTCATCGCCAAGTCCGCGCAGTACCTCACCAGGCACGGCGCAGACAGCCCCCGCCTCGACGCCGAACTGCTCCTCGGCAAGGTGCTCGGCTGCGACCGCCTGCGGCTTTACATGGATTGGAAAAAACCGCTCATCGAACTGGAGTTGGCCGCCTACCGCGAACTCATACGCCAACGCGCTCAGGATCGAATCCCGGTGGCCCGCCTGCTCGGCAAAAAGGAATTCTACAGCCGCGACTTCCTCCTCGAAAACGCCTTCGTCCCCCGGCCCGAAACCGAGGGACTCGTCGAGCGCGCCCTCGACCTCCTGTCCTCGGAGAAGGCTCTCCAACCCGAAACCGGCAACGCCCCCTACGTCTTCGAAATCGGCACCGGAAGCGGCTGCATCGTCGTCACCATGGCGGCGGAAAACGGCGCCCCCCACTACATCGCCTCCGATGTAGACCCAAAGGCCCTGGCTACCGCCCGCCGCAACGCCGCCAAGCACGACGTCGAATCGCGCATCGAATTCCGCGAAGGCCCCCTCCTGGCCGGCTTCGAAGGCTCGCTCCACCTCATCGTCTCGAACCCGCCCTACATCCCCGCCTCCCAAATCCCCGGCCTGCCGCCCGAAGTCCGCGTCCACGACCCCATGGCAGCCCTCGACGGCGGGGGAGACGACGGCCTCGACATCGCCCGCCAGATCGTCCACCTCGCTAAAAAACACCTCGTCCCCGGCGGCTGCCTCGTCATGGAACTGGGCGAGGACCAGGAGCCCGGCATCGTGGAAGTTTTCCGCCTGGCCGGCTGCTTCGAATCCGCCCACATGGACCGCGATCTCGCGGGCAAGCCACGGTATGCGTTCGCGCGGAAGAAAGTGTAGTTTTTCTTCGCGAGTTAATCATCACAGAGTCACAGAGGGCACAGAGAATTTTGGATTAATTGATCTTATTGTGCGCAGCTCATCGCGTTCGATGAGATCCTCTGTGAAAACTCTGTCCTTTGTGATTCTCTACTGGTTGAGGAGTCTTAAGGAGGCTTGTGGCGGCCCCGCTTTCCGTTGCGGATCAGGGGCGGCAAGTCTTTCAATACGGACCTGCTTCCTCTGCGAAAGGCCGCTCTGCTCCCATGACCTCCGACGCCCCCATCCAATGGCCCACCGTCCACGTCCAGTTCCCCGAGTTCCTCTCGCCCAGCGAGTGGGAGCTGTTCTGTGACCGCGCCATGGGCGAATGCGAGGCGCTAGGCATCGAGGAACACCCCGACGACCCCTGCGTCGGCAAGTTTTTCTTCGCCGCCGTGCCCCTCGCCTTCGAAGATCATGAGCCCCGCCAAGCCCAGGCTCTGCGCGACCTGGCGCTGGCGATGTTTCCCGCCAAGCGCGCCGAAATCCACGGCCACTGGCTCCACGATCAGGACTGGAGCGCCGGCTTCCGGCCGTACTACCACCTGATCCAGGCCACCCGCCGCGTCTATGTCGGCCCGCCCGAGGAAGCCGCCACCCTGCCCGAAGACGCCCCCGCCGACGCCATCGCGATCGGCATCGAATATTCCGGCGGCACCTTTGGCACCGGCACCCACGAGTCGACCCAGGGCTGCCTGCGCCTCGTCGAGAAGGCGGTGAAGGACGGTCGCCATTCGCTCCTCGACATCGGCACCGGCACCGGCGTGCTCTGCTTCGCCGCCGTCAAGCTCGGCATGGAATACGCCGTCGGGATGGATTGCCAGAAGGGTTGCGGCGACGTCTTCTACGGCAACGCCTTGCGCAACGGATGCGACGAGCAAACCCACTACATTCAGGGCTCCACCATCGACGCGGCGGTGACCGGCTGCATGATGGCGGGGCGACCCCTGCCCGATTGCATCGCGTGCAACATGCTGTCGAACGAATTCGGGCCGATGCTGCCGACTCTCGCCCGCCTGCGCCGCCCACTGCTGCTGGCCGGATTCCTCGCCAGCGAAGAAGCCGTCGTCCGCGGCGCCGTCGAATCCGCCGGTTTCGTCATCGCCGAGAGCCTGCCCATCGGCGAATGGCTCGCCTGGGAATGCCACCCCACCAACGAGGTCGCCCCCGAATGACCCCCCAGACCCGCCGCCGGTTCCTGGGCCTCGCCCTGACGGTCCTCGTCAGTCCCCACGCCTTCGCTTTCCCCGGCTTCTTCGCCGCCTTCCAGGACGAATACCCCGGCACGACCCTGCCGGCCGTCGTCGGCTGCGGAATCTGTCATGTCCGATGGACCGGTGGCGGCACGCGCAACCTCTTCGGCATGGCCTTTGAGGACGCCGGCTATCTCTTTTCTCCCATCGAAGGCCTCGATTCCGACGGCGATGGCTGGGTCAACCTCAGTGAAATCAACGCCGATCTCCACCCCGGCGATCCCGCCTTTCAGGCCACCACGGTCGATGCCTTCCTCTTCGCCGACCCCAACCAGCCCCCCTTCGACGCCCCTCGCGAACCGGACGTCAACCGCGACGGCGCCTTCGACGTGGCAGACATGATCGCTGCGGGACGGGCCGAGGCGAGCCTCGCGGGCAATTGACGGTGCCCCTTGGTCGCCGCGCCATGCCAAAGCCCAGGCCTTTGCGCCGCCCAGTCAGCGAGCGCCATCTGGAGGGCCAGACGGAACCTTGGGAAAACCCGGTTTACGCGCGGTCGTTTCGGCGCAGCCGCAGCTTCGCCGTCGTGGTGCTCCTGCTTGGCATCCTAGCCTTCGCAACATTCAAGCTCCTCCTCTTCCCGCACTTCCTGCTTTCGCTGGGCCTGATTCCAGTCTGTTTAGTCTCCATAGAGGCACTCTTTCGCCTGCGGGTCCGCCAAGAGTTCCAGGGCTTTTGGAACGCGGCCATGCTGCGTGATTTGCTTCTGACCAGCCTCTCCGCCGAGGACATTCTGTCTGGCATCCTCGCCCCCTGCGAACGCGCCCGCCGGATGGCCCAACTCCTGATCGGTTTCGCGTTCGCCTACGCTTTCTTGTCTCTGATTCATCCATTCGCCTGGATCGTGATTTTCCTCGTTCTCGTGATTCTGCAGATGAAGGAAATCACCAGCGTCCCCTCCATCCGACTCTCGCAGGCCGAAAGCCTCCTCCTCCGCCCCGCCCTCAGCCTAGCTGTCCTGCGCCCTCTCAGGTGGCCGTTGATGGCGTTGTTCTGGTTTATTGACTACACGTTCAACTTCGCCGCCGAGGTCGGCTGCTTCGTGATCGCGCTCATTGCCATCATGGTAGCCGCGGCGCTCCGCGATCCGGCCTTCGCGAGTGTTGCGGTGAAGTGGCTGCTGGTCGGCGGGGGAGCGCTGGCGCTGCTGGTGCTGGGGCGCCGGTTTATGCCTTCCCTGCGCGACCGGGTTTACGACGCCATCGAGCCCGATATGGGGCGCTGCGAGTCGGCGCGGGAACTGTTGCTGGCTGTGATTGAGGAAGATCAGGCGGAGGGAGAAAAGCTTTCCGCCTGAAGGCGGGACGACGTGCGGCTTAGCGGTGCCGCAAGCCTTCGCGAATCAACTCTTCCGTGGGGGCGTCCTGGCCGGCGATTTCGGCGGCGCTGGCGACGGCTCGCTGGGCCACTGCGGCGGGGCAGCCCAGGGCGATCAGGGCCGCGACCGCGTCGGCGATGTTCTCGCTCTGCGCGGGCGCGGCGGGGGCTTGCTTGCCGCTGACTTTGGCTTCCGCGGCAAGGCCGAACATTTTGTCGCTCAGCTCCAGCAGCAGCCGCTCCGCCGTTTTCCGCCCCACGCCTTTGATGCCGCTGAAGTACGTCAGGTTTTTCTCGATCACGGCGCGGGCAAAGGCCGCGACTTCGACCTGGCTCAGGATCGCCAGCGCCTTCTTCGGCCCGATGCCGCTGATCGTCAGCAGCACCTCATAGCACTGGCGCTCCATCGGCGTCGAGAAGCCGAACAGCGCGAAACTGCCCTCGTTCGGGTTGAACGACAACCGCGTCAGCAGTGTCACCGGCTCGCCCTGAGCCGGCAGTTGCACGGCGGTGCTGCCGGGAATCTCGACGCGAAAGCGCACGCCGCCGACGTCCACGATGGCATGCGATTCGTCGTGGTCGAGGAGGGTGCCTTGGAGTGAGTCAATCATGCGCGCGGGTCCAAGCGAAAGTCTGCCGAAAACCAACCGCGCCCGGCAAAACCGGGTCAAGGTGCTTATCCGGGCTTGCGGAGCCCGCCCCTTGCCTATACTAACCCCTTCTGAATGGATTGAGACCCCCCTTATGTTTCGACGCCCGATCCTTGCCGCCGCCTTCTCCGTCCTCGCCCTCGCACCCGCTCTGGCGCAGGAGGGCGGGGTGTCTTCGCCCGACGTGCCGCCCGTCGCTGAGCGCGGCGAGCCAGCCGAATTGCCCGCGCCCGCGCCCGCGCCCATCGTCACGCCGAACGCGGCGCCCGCCACCGATACGCTCGCGCCCGAGGCTAAGCCGCTGACGGCAGAGGACTTTCTGCGGCTCCTGCCCGGCGGTCAGGTCCCGGAGGAGTTGAAGAAAACCCTCGAAATCCGCAACTACGAGTTCCTCCAGCCGAGCGATGAAGACGCCTATCTGACGGTGGACCTGCCCGAGGTGCGGCTGAACGTTTTCAACCGGCGCGAGACCGGCGTGGCGCATTTTGAAATCCGCACCATTTTCTTTCGGCAGAACGGCACCGTGATCGACGCCACGCCCTGGACCCGGGGCACGGTCGAGCCGCGCAAGAGCTTTCATTACCGGGCGGCTGCGCATTCGCGCTTCGCCGTCCGCGAACAAGTCCAAATGCGCCTGCTGCGCGTCGAGTAACCAGGAGCCCCCACCCGCCCCATGATCGATTTCGCCAAGTCCATCTCCACCGGCGCCGCCGTTTTCTTTCGGGCTTTCCTGCCCACCTTGCTCAAGAAACTGCCCATCGCGCTCGGGACGTTGTGGTTTGTGGCCACGCTGGTGTTTCTCCTCACCAAGCTGGCCGGCGGCGAAGCCGACATGATCGGCGGCGAAGGCCGCATGGACGAACGCACCCGCCAGGCCATCATGCAGCGCTACTATCTCGATCAGCCCCTTCACATCCAATACGTCAAGAACATGCAGAAGGTCGCGGTGTTCGACTCGCTTCCGGCGCGCACCAAGCAGGATCGCACGTTGCGGGAACTGCTCAGCCAGCACCTCCCCGCCTCCATCGGCCTTGGCTGGCGGGCGGTTCTGCTGGCGGTCTTGCTGGGCGTGCCCATCGGGGTCATGTGCGCCGTGAAACACAACGAGGCCATAGACCAGGGCGGAATCGTCCTCTCGCTTCTGGGGGTTTCCGTGCCCAACTTCGTGCTCGCCTCGCTGGCGGTGTTTTTCCTGGCGAGGGTCTTGGGCTGGTTGCCGGCCACCGGCTGGCACGAAAGCTGGTGGCGCATGTGGATCCCCGCGGCCTGTCTGGGGGCCTTCCCCTTCGCCGCGATTCTGCGCCTGACGCGGGCCTCCATGCTCGAGGCCCTGCGCCAGGACTACGTCCGCACCGCCCGGTCCAAGGGCGTCGCCGAATACAAGGTCGTCCTGCGCCACGCCTTGCGCAATTCGCTCTCCTCCGTCGTGACTTACATCGGCCCGGTGGTGGCGGCGCTGCTCACCGGCTCCCTGGTGGTCGAGAAGATTTTCGCCGTGCCCGGCATCGGCGAGCTGCTCGTCCACTCCATCAACAACCGCGATATGCCGTTGCTCCTGGGGCTGGTGGTCTTCTTCAGCGCAACCCTGATTTTCATGAACTTGCTGGTGGATTCGCTCTACCCGGTGATCAACCCGAGGCTGCGCGACGCGTAATGTCGGAGAGGGCACAGGCAAGAGTGCCTGTGCTACATTCGCGTGTGCGGCAGATCTGGGTCGCGTCCGATGTGGCACAGACTCTCCAGTCTGTGCGTCCCCTGGCACGAGCCTCGCCTGATTAGGAAGCCAACACCTTGGCATCCGGAAAGGCAAACCCATGGGCACTTCGGCCTCATCTCCCCAAGCTCAGCAAAATCAATGGCTCTTGCGCGTCGAAGGCATGACCTGCCAGGGCTGCGCGGGCGGTGTGGAGCGGCGCCTTTTGGCCCTCGACGGGGTCGAGCGGGCCACCGTGGACCTGGAGCAGGCGCGGGCGGAAGTCATGACGTCCAAGGATTTCTCGCCCGCGAATTTCGAGAATGCCTTCGCGGACACGAAGTTCACGGTCACCGTCGCACAGGCTCCCGCCTCGCCCGAAGCCTGCGAACTCGAAAGAGAAGACGCGAACGCGGACGCGGCTCCGGCGCCGGAATCGGCTTCCCCTCGGGAAAAGGCCCCCAGCGGTGCGTCCCTCACCTTCGACATCGGCGGGATGCACTGCGCGTCCTGCGCCCAGCGCGTCGAGAAGGCCCTGGCTGACGTTCCCGGCGTTGCGGCGGCGCGGGTGAACTTCGCCATGGAACGCGCCACGGTGGATCTGGCGGACGGCACCGATCCGCAGGCCGCCGCCTCGCAAGGCGAACGCGCCGTGGCCGACGCGGGCTACGAAGCCAAACCCCGGGCCGCGTCGGCGAAGGACCAGGGCGGCCCCAGCTCCTCGGAGAAACGCGCCCTCGAGGCCCGCCAATGGAAGCGCCTCGCCCTCCTGGCGCTGGCTCTCGCGATCCCCGTCATGGTGGTCGAGATGGGCGGGCACTGGTTCGGCTGGCATGTGCCGGGGTCGCGGTGGATCGCGTTCGTCCTCACTACGGCGGTGATGGCAACGGCGGGCTGGGCGTTCGTGCGCAGCGCCGCACGGGGCCTGCGCCACCGGATGGTCAACATGGACACGCTGATCGCCCTCGGATCGGGCACGGCCTATCTGTTTTCCTGTGTGGTGTTCTTCGCCGGGTTGGCGGGAACGACCCTCGCCGAGGGCCACGTCTATTTCGAGAGCGCCGCCATGATCGTGGCGCTCATCAGCCTGGGCAAATGGATGGAAGCCCGCGCCAAGGCCAAAGCCGGCGAAGCCATCACCGCCCTGATGGACCTCGCCGCGAAGAAAGCCCGCGTCCGCCGTGAGGGCGAGGAGCGCGAAATCGCCGCCGAAGACATCGCCCCCGGCGATGTCATGATCGTGCGCCCGGGCGAGAAAATCCCCACCGATGGCGAAGTTCTCTCGGGCGAATCCTCCGTCGACGAATCGATGCTCACCGGCGAATCGGCCCCGGTTCGCAAAGCCCCCGGCGACGACGCCTACGGCGCCACGGTGAACCAGAACGGCGTCCTGGAAATCCGCGCCACGCGCGTCGGAGGCGAGACGGCGCTCGCCGGCATCGCCCGCGCCGTCGAGATGGCGCAGGAAAGCAAGGCTGACGTGCAGCGCCTCGCCGACCGCATCAGCGGTATCTTCGTGCCCTGCGTAATTGGCGTCGCGGTGCTGACGTTCCTGGCGTGGGCGGTGTTTGGGGCGGGCTGGGCGCCGGGGCTCATCGCGGCGGTGGCGGTGCTCATCATCGCCTGCCCCTGCGCGCTGGGCCTGGCCACGCCGACGGCGATCATGGTCGGCACGGGCGCCGGGGCCAAGGAAGGCATCCTGATCCGCGACGCCCAGGCCATCGAGCAGGCCCGTCGCATCACGGCCATCGTCTTTGACAAGACCGGTACCTTGACAGTCGGCGAAATGCGCGTCACGGACCGGCGGGCCGTGGCGGAAGGCATCTCCGAGGGCGAACTGCTCACCCTGGCCGCCGCCGCCGAGCGCCACAGCGAGCACCCCATCGGCCGCGCCATCGTCCGCGCGGCGGAGGAAGCCGACCTCTCGATCCCCGAATCGCGCGACGCCCAGGCCAACCCCGGCGAAGGCATCCGCGCCTCGGTGGATGGCCGGTCCGTGGCCGTGGGCAGCCTGGCCTTCGTGGGGGCGGACGGCGCCGGCCACGACGCCGCCAAGGGCGCCCTGGAGGACGAAGGCAAGACCGTGGTCGCGGTGGGGCGCGAGGGCGTTTTGCTGGGCTTCCTGGCCATCGCCGATGAACTCAAGCCCAACGCCCGCGAGACGGTGCGGCGGCTGACGGAGGAGCGCGATCTGGAGGTCTGGCTCATCACCGGCGACAACGCCGCCACCGCCCG
Source organism: Sumerlaeia bacterium (assembly GCA_040219255.1). Lineage (GTDB taxonomy): Bacteria > Sumerlaeota > Sumerlaeia > SLMS01 > JAHLLQ01 > JAVJSW01. Next base: position 105,249 of record JAVJSW010000039.1, on the reverse strand, counting down.
CGCCATCGCCCGCGAAGCCGGCATCGCGCCGGAGCGTGTCCTGGCGGGCGTCCGGCCCGAAAACAAGGCCGACGAAATCGCCCGGCTCCAGGACGAAGGCAAGCGCGTGGCGATGGTCGGCGACGGCATCAACGACGCCCCCGCGCTGGCCCGGGCGGATCTGGGAATCGCGCTCGGCACCGGGGCCGACGTGGCGATGGAGGCGGGGGCGATTACGCTGGCCTCCGGCGACGTGGCGGGGGTCGAGCGAGCCATCGCTTTGTCCGAGGCGACGTTCCGGAAAATCCGCCAGAATCTGTTCTGGGCGTTCGCATACAACACCGTTTTGATTCCTGTGGCGGCGTTTGGTTTGGTAGCCCCCTATCTGGCCGCCGGAGCGATGGCGCTCAGCAGCGTGTCGGTGGTGGGTAACTCGTTGCTTCTCAGGCGTTTCGGACGCCGCTGAGGGTAGAGAATTAAAAGCGAAAAAGCCCGAGAAAAACGCATTTCCGGGCTTGCTTCTGCCATCCCGGGTGCCTAAGCTCATCCCTCTTGCGGAGTTGTGCCCGGACCCTCGGGCTTTGCGCCGATTCCGGCAACCTACGCAGGGCAACGGTCTGGTCTCTTTTTCCGTTTCGCCAATCATCGAGGAGCACGCCCCCGGATGCAGGATAGCAGCAGAGAATCCATCACCAATCTCGGTATCGAAGAGGAGATGCGGACGTCGTACCTGGATTACGCGATGTCGGTCATCGTGGGGCGGGCCTTGCCCGATGTGCGCGACGGCATGAAACCGGTGCACCGGCGCATTCTCTACGCCATGTACACCGGCGGTTACCGCAGCAATCGCGCCCACAACAAGTCCGCCAAAATCGTCGGTGAAGTGATGGGTAAATACCACCCGCACGGCGACTCGGCGATCTACGACACCTTGGCCCGCATGGCCCAGCCCTGGAACCTGCGCTATCCGCTGGTCGATGGCCAGGGCAACTTCGGCTCCGTCGATGGCGACAAAGCCGCCGCCATGCGTTACACGGAAGCGCGCCTCCTGCCCATCGGCGAAGCGATGCTCATCGACATCGAGAAAAACACCGTCGATTTCCAGCCCAACTACGACGGCAAGGAACTCGAGCCCATCTCGCTGCCGAGCGCCGTGCCGCAACTCCTGATGAACGGCTCCGACGGCATCGCCGTCGGCATGGCGACGAAGATCCCGCCCCACAACCTGAGCGAAATCGTGGACGCCTTGGTCCTCATGATCGACAACCGCGACCGGCGCCTGACGGTCGAGGAGCTGATGGAGAAGCTGCCCGGGCCGGACCTGCCGACCGGCGGCTTCATCATGGGCAACAAGGGCATCAAGGACGCCTATCGCACCGGCCGCGGCAAGTTCATGATGCGCGCCAAGCTCCACAAGGAGGAGCTGAAGGGCAACAAAGAGGCCATCATCATCACGGAAATCCCCTTCCAGGTGAACAAGTCGCGCCTGGTCGTGGACATCGTGCATCAGGTGCGCGACAAGAAAATCCTGGGCATCACCGAAGTGCGCGACGAGAGCGACCGCGAAGGCATGCGCGTCGTCATCGAACTGCGACGCGGCGAAAACCCGGAAGTCGTCATCAACAACCTCTACAAACGCACGCAGCTCCAGACGAGCTTCGGCATCATCCTGCTCTCCATCGTCAACAACCAGCCGCGCTACCTCAGCCTGGAGCGCATGCTGCACCTCTACGTCGCGCACCGCAAAGAGGTGCTGGTACGCGGGACGCGCTACGATCTGAACAAAGCCCAGGAGCGCCTCCACATCGTCGAGGGCCTCGTGCTGGCGCTGTCGGACATCGATGAAATCGTGCGCATCATCCGCGAGTCGGCGGACACCGACGCCGCCCGCGAGGCGTTGATGAGCAGCGGCCTCATGGTCAAGCTGAAGAAGAACAAAATCACCAGCGCCAACCCCGAAGTGATCTCCGTCATCCGCGAGAAGTACACGGCGATGTCCAAGCGTCAGGCCGACGCGATCCTGGAAATGCGCCTGCGGACCTTGACCGCGCTGGAAGTGGGCAAGCTCGAGGACGAGTGGAAGAAGCTCAACGAGCTGATCGAAAGCCTGCTGGAAATCCTGGGCAGCGAAGTGAAGCAATACGAAGTCATCAAGAACGACCTGCTGGCGATGAAGAACAAGTTCGGCGATGCGCGCCGCACCCAGCTTCTGGCCCACGAAGGCGAAATGACCATCGAAGACCTGATCGCCGAGCAGCGCATGGTCATCACCATCAGCCACCAGGGCTACATCAAGCGCACCGACACGGACCTCTACCGCCGCCAGAAACGCGGCGGAAAGGGCGTCATCGGCGCCGAAACGAAGGACGAAGACTGGGTCGAGCTGATTTTCGTCGGCACGACGCACGATTACCTGATGTTCTTCACGAACTTCGGTAAAGCCTACTGGCTGAAGGTGTACGAGCTGCCGGAAGGCGGCCGCGCCAGCAAAGGCCGGCCCATCGTCAACCTGCTCGAAGGCCTGGAAAAGGGCGAGAAGGTCGAAGCCGTCGTCCCCGTCAGCAAGTTCGACGACTCGCAGTTCCTGGTCTTCGTGACCAAGAAGGGCCGCATCCAGCGCAACGCCCTCTCGCTCTACAACAACCCCCGTAAGGTCGGCATCAAGGCCATCAACGTCGGCGACGACGACAAACTGGTGACGGTGAAGATCACCAACGGCGATCAGGACATCTTCATCGGCACGCGCAAAGGCATGGCGATCCGCTTCCAGGAAACGGACGTGCGCGCGGCGGGCCGCTTCACCCAAGGCGTGGCGGGCATCAACCTGGCCGCCGACGACGTGGTGGTGGGCGCCGAGGTGATCCGCCCCGGCTCGACGATCCTGACGACCTGCGAGAAGGGCTTCGGCAAGCGCTCCAACGTGGACGAGTACCGCCTCATCAAACGCGGCGGCAAGGGCGTCATCAACATCCGCGTCAGCAGCCGCAACGGCGACGTGGTCGGCATCAACGAAGTCATGGGCGACGACGAGCTGATCATCATCACCGAAGGCGGTCAGACGATCCGCTTCCGCGCCACCGATTGCCGCGTCATCGGCCGCGCCACTCAGGGCGTTCGCTTCTTCAACCTGCCCGACGACGACCGCATCACGGCCGTCAGCCGCGTGGAAAGCGACGGCGAGAAGGAAGACATCGAAGACGAGGATCTGGAAGGCCAGATCGATCTCCTCGGAGAGGCCGACCCGTCGCTGCCGGCGGAGGACGACGAGGACGAATAAGAAAAGCCTCGCGCTTGGTATGGCTCTCGCGGCTCCATGGCGGGCAACGAGAGCCATTCATATTTAAGCCGGGAATTTCTCCGGACCGCCCGATACGAAGGCCTCGCAGGAGGAGAGGACACCTGGAAGACGATTCCACCATCACTCAAGAACACTTCGAAGTGCCCCGGGAACTGCTCGACAGGGCTCAGGGTGAACCCTCCCCGCCGCTTATCGGACGCTTTCTCGAAATCGGCCACAAAGCCGAGCAGGCCGATTACCGCACCGCCGGCCACGCCCTCGGCGCGATCTACGGTCCCAAGGCGCGCTACCGCTATCTGCTGTGGCGCGTATGGGACGACACGCGGCCCAAGGTGATTTTCGTGCTCCTGCACCCCGGCCGGGCCGACGAAATCCGTGGCGACGCCAGCATCGAACGCTGCCACGACGTGGCCCTCTCGGCCGGAACGAAATGCGGCGGCTTCGCGATTCTGAACCTCTTCGCCTGGCGCTGTGAATACCCCAGCGAACTGCTCGACGCGGAGGACCCGGTGGGACCGGAAAACGACCGCATCACCGGCGAGGTCTTTCAACGGGCCGGTTCCCGCGACCTGATCGTCGCGGCCTGGGGAAACGAAAAGCCCGGCGTCCTCGGCCTGAAGCATCGCGAGCGTATCCTGCTGATCGAAAAGCAATTGCGTGCCCGGGGCGGCGACGGCCCGCGCGTCCTGGCGCTGCAGACCCTAGCCAACGATTACCCACAGGAACCCCTCAAGGTCAGCGCCCCCTTCCGCCTCTGCCACTATGACCTTGCGGCGTGGGCGGCGGCGAACGACCCTGCCAACTGAGATTCCCCCTTCCGATCGAGGACCGCGCCGATGGGACTTCGCGAATTGTTTCGCCGCAGACGCCAGCACGAGCCGGTTCCCGGCGCCAGCGCCAACCCCCCCGGCGGAAACGTAACCCCCGGCGGATCGCGCATCTATCGCCACACCGAAACCCAGGCCAGGAGCCTCTTCGGCTTTTCCGAGGAGGACACCCTTCCCCATATCGAGCAGCGGGAGGCCGTCTATGCCGAACTCTTCGGCGAGGATTTCAACGTCAATCACGAACTAATCCCCATGGTGCCCCACCTGGACGTCTACATCTTCGAACCGACCGAGCAGCGGCCCTTCTACACGCTGATCACCGGCGGCATGAGCGACGTTCCCATGACCATTCCCGACGAACTGGACGAGCCCGGAGAATTGCGACGGTCGGAGCTTTTGCTCTATGCGAATGAAAATAAGCCGGAATATGCGCAGTTGCTTCGGTTCCTCGCTCGCATGCCTCACGAATTCCAGACCTGGCTTGGCCCCGGCCATACCGTCCCAAACGGCGACCCGCCCAAACCCTTTTTCGAGAAGTCGAAGCTGACGACGGCTCTGCTGCTGCCGCCGATCGTCGAAGAGGATCAAGGCCTGCGCGAGCGTCTCACTATCAAGGGCGATCCCGTGAATCCGTATTGGGTGACGTTCCTCACGGATCGCGAGACGAACCTGAAACTGCGCCGGGGAACGGAGGCCATTCTCAATCTCTTCGAACGCCGTCGGCATCCTTTCGTGCTCAAGGAACAGCGCCGGTCCTACGTCTAGTCCGGCGAAAAGCGCCACGGGCTTTGAATATCGGCACGTCCCGCGCGATACGTTCGACAGCACCCCCATGGGAGAGGATTTCGTTCCATGACACGATCCCGATCACGCCGCAGCCTCTGGCACAATTTCGCCGACCTTCTTGCCGGCGAGCAAAAGGACGAGCGGCAACGCCTGGCGCAAGAGGCGGAGGACGAATCGGTCCGCGTCATTGCCATGCGGGGCCAGGACATGGACACGCAGAAGGAGTTCCTGACGCTCTGCCAGGCGCTCTCCGCACGGCTGGCGCAATCGGCTCTGGACGTGTACGAGGACAACGATTTCCCCAAGGTGAAGTATTCACCGGAAACGGGTTATCGTTTGCCAGGGGAATGGATGGGGGACGACGAACCGCGGGGGCGCCTGCTGGACCCGGCGGCGGCGTTGCGCGGCTGGGCCCAGAAGGCGGACGCGGAGGAAGTGCTGCGGTCCGAAGCCACCGCCCGCCTGCTCCAGGACCTGGACATGAGCGTCGTGGAGGCGAAATCGAGCCTGCAGACGCGCCGTTCGCTGGTGGTGGCGCTGGGGTCTCTGGTGGCGCTGGGGATCGTTGCGGCCTTGCTGGTCCTGGCGCGGGCGATGAACCCGATTTTCATCGTGACGATCGTGACGATCGGATTCTTTTTCGCCTTCCGGGCATCGCTGCCGGCGTGGGGAAATCTGAAAAAGGAAGAGTTCGTCAAGCGCCTGGAGAACGCCCTCCATCATGTGAACGTGCAGAAGTACCGGATCTGAAAGCCCAGCGGGAGCCGCGTTCCGGCCGCGCCCTCCGTTCCGCGGCGGGGCCTCATTCCCAATCGGACTCCGGCTCCGCATCCACGCGGGCCTGCAAATCGCCCGAACCATCGTCCCAGATTTCGATGCGGAGCAGGTTGGGGCGGCAACAGACCTGGCAGTCTTCCGTGTAGGATTGATGGCGGCCGGCGGAGGCATCGACGCGGGTGGCGATGGTTTCGCCGCAATAGGCGCAGGAGTAGTCCGCTTCCAGTTCCATGGGTCGATCAGCCGCCGCGCAGCTTTTCCAGGCTGATGGCCTGGGGGGCGACCTGGTTCGCGTGGTCCCAGGACTCGCGCCATTGCGACAGGGGCCGGACTTCCTGAAAGCGCCAGGTATCGTCGGCGTCTTGATAGACGAAGGCGGCGATCCAGGGGCGGGGTTTCTCGCGGGTTTCGGCGCGGCTGATGGGCCGGCTGACGAACACGGCCAGTTCGCCATCGCTGTAGGGGCGGGTGGGCTGGTGCAGGTATTTGGGCGAATCGAACCCGCGAGCCAGGCTGATGTCGGTGTCGAGCAGCCCGGTGCGGAAGCGCTGCTGCTGATAGCGGACGTATTCGTTTGAGCCGGTGGAGTCGAGGACCTGGCGGCGCAGATCGGGGCCGTAGGTGTCGAAGAGGCCCTGGGCGTTTTTCTTGAGCCAGGCGCTGCGCCAGGAGGCCCAGGCTTCGATGGGGTCGTCGAGGGAAGAGAACTCGAACCCGGAGTCCATCTGGCGCGAGTACTCCACGAGTTTGCCGCTGCGGGCGCGCTCGGCCTGGATCGAGCGGTAGGCGCTGTACCCCCCGTAGAGCAGGAGCAACGCGCCAAGGATCACGCCGGCGATGGTGACCTGGCGCATCACCTGACGGAACTTGACCTCGTCGTCCTGGCGTTGCTTCTCCAGGTTTTCCTGCCGGCGTTTCAGGAAGGACTTGTACTTGGCGGTGGCTTCCTGCTTGGCGGCGCGGGCTTCGTCCTCGCGGCGGCGGCGCTCGTCGGGCGGCAGAAGGGGGTCCCACTCGCGGCGGCGGCCCTTCTTGATGTCGCTGTAGGAAACGGGGGGCATGGGCGGTGGAAAGGTTCTCCGGGTCCGAAGTGCGGCCACAGGCCGCTTCAGCCCTGGAAGTGTAGGGCGGGCGGGGCTGCCCGGCAACCGAAGAGAGCGGCCTCGGCGCGTCCTGTTCGCATTGCGCCGCCCCGGGGCTGCCAGTACGGCTTGGCGAGCCTTTTGCGGGCGGAGCCACGGCCGCGCCGTTACGGCGGGCATCATCCTTTGACCTGGTGTCCTACTCTTGTTCGATTTGACGCAATTCCTGATCGATTTGCATGGCGCCTGGGGCAACGCCGGGTTCCTCACGCTGTCCACCGTTCTCTCTCTGGTTTTGGCCTTCATCGCCATTCCCAAGTTCACGGACGTGATGGTCAACAGCGCCGCGGGCCTGGCGGGCAAGCACCTGGGCCGCCGGTCGCGGACGCTGATCATCAACGCCAGCACCAACAATCCGGAGGCCGCCTCGATGCTGGTCAGCTTCGCCATGCGGCGCATGGGCGGATGGGCCAATCCGCTCGGGTCGCTCTTCGCGAACATCTACCTGATGTACGGCGTGGCGCTGATTTACGTCTTCGCGAAATTCTGGTTCACGGGCCAGCGCGAGAAGGCCGCCGCTCTGTGGAAGCTCTTGAAGAAAGAACGGCGTCTGGCCGCTTACCACTTCGTCGTCTCCTTCCTGATTTTCCTGCTCGGTTTCGCCGCGCTGCGGGTCCTGATGGGCGACGGTCAGGAACCGGCGTTCGATCTGGCGCTGGTGCTGACGATGGCGCTGCTGCTGGCGGGGGTGGGTATTTTCCTGGTTTTCGATCGCTGGCTGAAGACCCATCGGCCCGAGTTGCTGGACGACATCGACGCCGAGCACCACAACGAGAGCTGGACCCTGTTCTTCGTTGGAACGGCGGGCGTTATCGCGTCCACCTATGTGATGAACGCGCTGTTCCTTGCCTGGTCGGACATCTACGATCAGAAACTGACCGGGCTGTTCGGTCTGGCGGTGTTCACTTGGCTCCACTGGTTCCTGGGCTCGCTGATCACGTCGCTGCCGGAAATCACGGTGGCGATCAAGAACTACCAGAAGGTGACGCCCCCCGAGCTGAACACGGCCCTGGGCAGCGTGACTTATTCAAATATGGTGAATCTCCTGATTGCCCTCCTCGGTCTGCTTGTGTGGATGATCATGGCGTCACTGGGAGTTCACTTCTTATGGTAATCGACGAAGACGCCATCGAGTGGGTGCTTTGCGATCTTGGCAAAGTACTCGTGAATTTCGACCACGTACACGTGGCGCACAATCTGGAGACGTTTCTGGAGAAAAACCCCGGCCGCCTGCGGCCGGGCCAGCAGGTGCCCGAGCTGCCTTTGCTGGCGGGGTATTTTTTCGCCGAACCCTATCGCGACGCCACGCGCAACGTGCTCATGGACCGGGGGGCGCTCGACCTCGTGGATATTGCCCGCGACCTGGACGTGCGTTACGGCGTCAATATCTCCGCCGACGAACTGCGCCCCGTCTGGAGCGACATCTTCACCACGGTCAATCACCACGTGGTCGAAGCCATGAAGCGCGCCCGCGAGCGCGGCAAGTTCGTTGCCATTTGCTCGAGCACCAACCAGCCCCACTGGGAGCACATCCTGGAAACGTACCCGGAAATCGCCGACCGCTGGTGGGACCGCGCCTTCTTGTCGTTCGAGTTGGGACATTCCAAGAACGATGAGGGTTTCTTTCACGCCATCATCGAAGCCACCGGCTGCGCGCCCCGCTCTCATTACTTCATCGACGACATGCAGAAGAACGTGGACGCGGCCCTGGCCGCCGGGATGCAGGCCGAAGTGTTCACCGGCGAGTTGCCGGAGTTGGGGATGTTCGCCTGACCCTATCGGGGGACCACTCGTGATCCCTCAACCACAGAGCACTCAGAGGACAGAGTTTGCACAGAGGTTGCAAGACGATAGAGTGTCTCCTTGCCATGACTCCACATATGGCAAACCCTCCTTTCGTACCCGCTAACTTCCATGAAGACAACGATCTCGGTGTTCTCTGTGACTCTGTGGTGATTGCTTGAGGGAACAGGAAAACCCTACTTCTTAACCGCCCCCACAAACTCGCCATAACCCTCCTCTTCCATCTCCTCCAGCGGGATGAACCGCATGGACGCCGAGTTCATGCAGTAGCGCAAGCCGGTCGGCGCGGGTCCGTCATCGAAGACGTGGCCCAGGTGAGAGTCGGCGTGTTTGCTGCGGACCTCGGTACGCGTCATGCCGTGGGACCGGTCTTGCACTTCGACCACGTTTTCCGCCACGAGGGGACGGGTGAAGCTCGGCCAGCCAGTGCCGGACTTGTACTTGTCGGCCGAGCTGAAGAGGGGTTCACCGGAGACGACATCCACATAAATGCCCTCGCGCTTGTTGTCCCAGTACTCGTTCGAGAAGGCGCGCTCGGTGCCGTTTTCCTGGGTCACGCGGTATTGCAGGTCGGTCAGCTTGGCGCGGATTTCCGCCACCGAGGGCTTCGTGTAGGTTTTCTTGCTGGCTTCGCTCATTTTCCAATCGTCCTTCCATGTGCGGCGCAGGAACGGGCCCCGCCCCGAGCCTTCGCGGTAGCGGTCGTAGTGCGCCTTGTTTGTCTTGTAGTAGTCTTGATGGTAGTCTTCGGCGGGGTAGAAGGTGGTGAACTCCTCGATGGGGACGACGATGTCGCCTTTGAAAGGACCCTTTTCCGCCAGCTCATTTTTCGAAGCTTCGGCCAGGCGGCGTTCCTCTTCCGTGCGGACGAAGATGGCGGGGCGGTACTGCGAGCCCTGATCGGCGAACTGACCGTCCGGGTCCGTTGGGTCAATTTGACGCCAATAGACGTCGAGGAGTTTGTCGTAAGCGACGCGGGCGGGATCGTAGTAAACCTGCACGGCTTCCGTGTGGCTGGTGCGGCCAGAGGAAACGTCCTGATAGGTGGGGTTTTCCTCGGTGCCGCCGGCGTAGCCGGAAACGACGGCCTGAACGCCGTCGAGCTTTTCGAAGGGGCCTTCCATGCACCAGAAGCAGCCGCCGGCGAAGGTGGCTTTGGCGAGGGAGTCGTCGGGCGCGGCGGCGGGGGCGGGGCGGCTGGCGGGCTCGGACTCTTGCGCCGGGGCGGGGCTGCACGCAGCCAGGAGGCCGATCGCGGCGAAGAGCGCGCCGAGCTGCGGGAACGTCAGGAGACGGGTCAGGGGACCTCGATTTAGGTGGCCTGGGTTCATGGGGGACTTGGATTCCTTTAGTCTTGCAATGGGGACGGTGCATGGTGGCGCGCCCGTGACACCTCGTGGGCAATAAGCATGCCCCTGCAATCCGATGGCGGGGGCGCGGAAGGCGCGGCGGAATCGCTGGCCCGGGAGTTGCCCTCGGGCCGGGTAGATTTCCCCGGCGCGTCGATTTGCGCCACGCGATTCCAGACCGATCCCCGAGCCCATGATTACCCTTCACCAGCAGATTCGTCCGATTCTCTTTCTGATGCGCCAGGCAGAAAGGGACAATGGCGAGCTGCGGCTGGGCGACGTACTGGACGCGGTGGGGCCGCGGGGGCTGGTGGTGGCGGCGATGATGGTGGCGATGCCGTTCGTTTCGCCGCTCAGCCTGGGCCCGATTACAACCCCTGCCAGCCTGTTCCTGCTTTTCGCCGGGTGGCGCATCATGGCGGGGCGGGGGAACGGTGGGGCGACGAGCCGATGGCGCGGCCTGGCTCTACCAAGGGTGTTCGCGCGGGCGATGCGGACCTGGATTGTCCGGTTGGCCCGGCGTCAGCGCTGGAATCGCAAGAGACTGGCAGCGGATGTCAGCCCCGAGTTCTCGCGCCGATGCGGCGCGGGCGTTCTGGCGGCGGCCTTTCTGCTGGGAATTCCAATTCCGCTCCTGCCGCTGACGAACACCTTTCCCGCGCTGGGCGTCAGCGCGTTCTGCCTCGCTCTGCTGCTGGGCAGCCGACGCTGGTTTCTGGCGGGATCGGCGTTTTCGCTTTTCGGGGCGCTGGTTTTCGCGGGGCTGGGAACGGCGGTCTGGATGATCGGTATCGAGGGCGTTGGCGAACTGTTGGGTTCCTGGCGCCAGAAACTCATCGGCTCGTAGCCTCAGATTTCCAGGTGCTCCCGGACTTTTCGCAGGACCTCTTCTCCTTCGCAATCCTCCAAATCCACCCACGCCGCGTCCTTCCATGCGCGGAACCAGGTCATCTGGCGTTTGGCGAAGCGCCGGGTGTCGCGCTTGATCAGGTCGGCGGCCTCTGTAATCCCGATCTCGCCCCGCAGATGCGCGAAAAGATGGCGGTAGCCCAGGGCCTTCGCGGCCTGTGAGTCCTCAGAGAGGCCCGCCTCCATCAGGGCGCGGGCTTCTTCGATCCAGCCGCCGGCCAGCATCGCGTCGACGCGGGCTTCGATTCGAGCGTTGAGCACCGGGCGGGGACGGGTCAGTACCACGATGCGGGCGGGATGGGGCGGCCGGGCGGCGCGGCCTTCCGCCATGAGGGCGGACATGGGCCGGCCGGTCAGTTCGATCACCTCCAGAGCCCGCAGCACCCGCAGGGCGTCGTTGGGGTTGATGGCGGCCTCGCGTTCCGGGTCGAGGAGCCGGAGGCGCTCGCGCAGGGTGTCGAGGCCTTCGCGGGCGAGTTCCCCCTCCAGGCGGGCTCGGACAGCTTCGTCCCGGGGGGCGCCCTCGAGGAGTCCGTCGATCAGCGCGCGAATCCACATACCGGTGCCGCCGACGACGAGGGCGGGTTCGCGGCTGAGGATGGCTTCCGCTTCCGAGACGAAGCGGCCGGCGTGGAATTCCTCGCCGGGTTCGGCGCAGGCGATCAGCCGGTGGGGCGCGGCGGCGAGTTCCTCAAGTGTGGGCTGGGCGGTGCCGATGGCCATCCCTCGATAGACCTGCATCGAGTCGGTGGAAAGAACGACGCGGCCGGTGGCTTGCGCCAGATCCACCGCCAGAGCGGTTTTTCCAGCGGCGGTGGGGCCCGCCAGGATGCGCAGCGGCGTGTTGGAGGGGGCGAGGGGCATGGGTCGAAGGAAGGGCCGCAAAAGGCAATGACGTGACGGGACGCGAATTTTCCTTTCCCGGCGGGGGCAGGGCAACGCTATACCTAGGGCACAGATGCCGAAATGTGGGCCCTGTGCCGGAAAATGGACTCGCGATCGAGGGTTCCGGTGCCTGGACAATCCCCGCAAAAGACCTGGGGCGGAGCCTTCCGCGCCCAAACAGCCGACAGGGTATGCCGATGTTTTCTTGCCTACGACCGCTCCTTTTTCCGACTCTCGCGGCTTTGTTCTTTGCCGTTCCCGTGCCAACGGTGGCTCAGACTTTCCTCGATTTGGGATCGCCGGTGACCGGCAGCATCGAGGCGGGGCTGCCCGCCGATCAAATCTTCGACGACTTCTATCTGTTGATGCCAGGGGCCGGGGTGTTGGACGCGACCTTGACGGCCACCAGCATCGCTGGCGGCGGCGATACGCTGGATCTCGAGATTTGGACCGTCTCCGGTACGCTCCTCTACCGCCGCAACGTGACCGCCGGGGCTTCACGCCAGATCGTGACGCGCTCCCTTTCGCCCGCGGTCTATCGGGTTCGGGTCCAGGGCCGCCCCTCCGGCGGATGGGATGGGGCGGATTATGAATTGACGGTCGCCTCGAACCTGATCGGCAGCGACCTGGGCGAGAATCGCTCCGACGCCGCCGCGATCCCGAACACCGGGTTGGATGGGGGCATCCGGGTGACGCACAATTTCTCCGCGACGGGCGACGTGGATTGGTTCGCCGCGGCCGTGCCGGATGATGGCGGCACGCTGGAAGTCGCGTTCTCGAACATTGCCGGTTCGCTCAGCTTCACCGTGCAGGATTCCTCCGGCGCCACGCTTCTGAGCCGTTCGAACCTCAACGGGTCGCCCTCGCCTTCGGTTCTCAATGGCTTGCCCAGGGGCCCCTACTTCATCCGTGCGACGGGCAACAGCGGCACCTACCGCGTCCGCGCGATCTATCAGGCCTCGCCCGGCAGCTCCGTCATCGACGACGTGGGAGGCGCGCTTTCCCAGGCGTGGCCGCTGCCACTGGACCAGCCGCTGACGCTGGAACTGGAAACGACCGACCCGGGGCCGCGCGACCGGTTTGCGATCTATGTGCCCTACGCCGGGCCGTTCGAGGCCCAGGCCTTCAACATCCACCGGGGCGGCGATACGGACCAGATCGTCCTGCAACTGCGTGACCGGGCCGGGCTCCTGAGGGGTGCGAGCACCCAGACCGGCGATTCGGCGAAGGTCGTCAGCCAGAACCTCTCGCCCGGCCTCTACTACCTGGACGTGGTGGGGACGGCGAGCGGGGCCTGGGATGGCGGGCTCTACACGGTGATCGCGTCGGCTCCGGCGGGCGCGGACGACGTGCCGAATAACCGGGGCCAGGCCTTGCAGCTTGGGGCGCAGCCCTTCTCCGGCGCGATCCAGGGCAATAACGACCGCGATGTCTTCGCCGTTTTCCTCAAGGACCAGGGCGATGCCGCCGCCGCCCTCGACGTGGTCGTCGACCGCATGAGCGGCAACGGTGTGAACGTGGAAATCTACGACGCGCAGGGCATTAGGCTGACTTACAACAACCAGTCGGGAACCACCGACGAAGTGATCCAAATCGGCAATCTGGCCAAAGGCTTCTATTTCCTGGAGGTCTTCGCCAGCAACAGCGCGAACTACCGCATTCGCGCCACCACCAATGCGAACCCTTCGTCGGGCGTGACCGACGACGTGGGCGACGCGATCGCCTCGGCGTTGCCTTTACCGCTGGGCTATCTGTTCCAGGGCGTCCTGGACCCGCAGGCTTCGAACGACACGGATGTGTTCTCGTTCCGGCTTGCCCGCGCCGGCAGCATCCGCGCCCGGGTCATCGGCGGCGCGGTGGCGGCCAGTGACGAGGACCTGAAGCTGGATCTCCGCACGGTGCAGGGAACGATTCTCGGCACCAGCGACGCGGCCCGCAGCCAGGACGAAACGGTGGAATTGGCCTCCGCGGTGGCGGGCGAATACGTGGCGGTCGTGACCTCGGAGCGCAGCGGCGATTTCGACGGCGCGGCCTACCACCTGGTCGTTTCGCTGGACGTGCCCTTGGGCGACGTCAGCGGCGACGGCACCGTCAGCGCGTTCGACGCTTCGCTGATCCGCCAGCACTTGAAGGGGTCGGTCAGCCTGAACACGGACCAATTGGAGGCTGCCGACGTCATCGCCCCGTTTGACGTGGTGGACGAGACGGACGCGCGGGCGATCTTGAACTATGTAGCGAATCCCGAGGGTGGCTTCGTCGCCGGATCGTGAGCCGCGAGTCAATGACCCTTCCTTTCGTGCCCGCTTCCCGGGCTCCCAGTGGGGCGCCATGGCGCCATCGACCCTTTTTCCAGAGAGGCTGGGGGGCTTACGTGGCGCTCCTGGCCGTACTCTGCCTTGCCGCCGCGGCGGGTGCCCAGACCCTGGCGTTACGCGATACGATCACCGTCAACGGCATCCAGGGAGCCGGAATGATGATGAACCTGTCAGGCGGCAACGCGGCGGCGGTTTCGGGAACTCTGGAGTACAATCCGGCGAAGCTGCGCCTGCGCGGCATTCGCACGGGTCCGAGCCTGAGGGCCGCTCTGCTCTCGGTCTCGGTCGAAACCACTCCCGGCGTGTCGCGCTTCGCTGCGGCCTTCGACGAGGCGGACACGGGCGATGTTCTGATCGCGGATTTCGAGGTGATTCCCGGCAGCGTGAGCATCGACGAAGATGTACCGGTAACGCTCAGAAACGTCCGATTGAACGAAGGCCCCGTCGCAGGGGGCGTCTCGACGCGAAAATTCAATATCGTTTTTCAAGGCACCGGCACGGATGTGACGCCCCGTTCGGCCGATTTCCTGGTCGGCGAAGTGGCGCGCGTGGCCGTCACCAACCAGAAATTCCGGATTACCTGGGGACTGACCACGCCGGGCCTGGGGGCTTTCACTCCGCCCTCCGGCTATCAGGTCAACCTGATCGGGCTGCGCGATGGCGTCACACAAGTGGCGGCGTTCCGCGATGACGGGCTAATCGTCTTGACGGACGACTTTCGATTGCTGCCAGCGCTTTCTCCGCGGATTCGCAGCGCCGATGTGACATTGCGGGCCGGCGCACGGGCCTTTCCCTTTCCCATCACCATCGACCACGGCAACGAGGTCGTTTCGGCCAAAGTGGTTCTCGATTTCGGCACCGATGATGTGCGGGTCGAAGATTTGTTTCCAGGCACCGAGACGGCGAGCGGGCATTTCGCGTTCCACCAGGACGGCTCCGTCGTGACGCTGGCGGCGTCCTTCGCGCAACCGATCGGCACCAATCGCACCGAGCTTTTTCTGCCTCTCGTCTCGATCCCACCGGATGCTTCGACAGGCACATTTTCCTGGCAAGTCATCGAAGCCCAGGCCAACGAAGGCGCCCTTCCCTTCGCACTCAACGGCGGGACTCTGGCGATCCAGCCCCCCCTGGCTTCGGAAATCGCCCTGGAACCGGAAGCCATCGCCCTGCTGCCCGGCGAGGAAGTGGTTCTGAACGCCGTGGGGGCCCAGCTTCCGCTGCGCTGGACCGTGGAAAATGGCGCGATACTGCGCGTGACACCGAACGCGACGGCCGCGAGTGCGACGCTGCGGGGCCTCGTGCCTGGCAAGACTCTGGTCGCGGTTTCCGACGGCGCCGGCCGGTCGGCTTTGACCGACCCGGCGGTCCGCGTTCGCGATCCGAATCTACCTGCTCTGACGATCGGGACGGTGGTGGCCGAGGCGGGCCGGTCGGCGCCTTACTCGGTGCCGGTGCGGCTGGCGGAACGCGACGGTGTGCTCTCGGGCGTGGCGGCGTTCGCGTCCCTCGATCCAGAGGTCGAGATCGTGAGCATCGCTCCCGGACCGGACCTGGACGCGGACTTCCTGGTCGTGCATGAAACAGCAGAGACCAAACGAGTCGCCTTCGCCCTGGACGAACCCCTGCCAGCCGGCGAGGGCATCCTGCTATTTCTCAACGTCACCGCCCCGCCCGGGCTGCTTGGCGAACCGCGCCAGATCACAGTCTCCGATGCCTCGTTCAACGAGGGCCAGATCGAAGTGTCCCCCGTGCCCGGCGCCATTGTGCCCGGGCCGGAGGGAATTTTCTGGGTGGCTTCCGAGCCCGTCACGACCTGCGACGATTTGATCGAAGACGGTTTGCCCTGGTTCGATCCGAACTTTCCCGATTGCGGATGGACCGAGGTGACGTTGCCCGACGCGGCGGCCGGCGCGCTGCGCCGCGATCGCTTCTATCGCGGTTATACGTATTGGGACGGTGTGACCTCAGGAGTCCTGACCTGGCAGGCCAACGGCGGGCTGGAACTCTTCATCAACGGCACCCTCGTGCCCGGGGGTGTGTTCTCAAGCTGGTGGGGTGGGGAGTGCGGCCAGACAACCACCAGCGGCGGCGCTCCGGTGGATGTGACCCAGTATCTCCAACCAGGCTTCAATTCGCTCGCGGTTCACGTCAGCAGCGGCTCCCTAGGCAACCGGTCCTTCGATCTGGATGCGACGGGCGTGCTGCTGCCGACCGATCCGGCGCGTCCCGGCTGCCCGGGCGGCGGACCCAAAGACCGCCTCTTTCCCGCTGTGGTCGAGGTGGGGGCGGCGAATCCGCTCAACGGATTCCTGCGGGTGACGCGCGACGAACGGTTCCAACTTCTGGTGTCCGGGGCGGCGGGCGATACGCTTCGGCTCTATCGCCCGGATGGCTCTTTGGCCGAGACCTGGACGGTGAGCGGCGACGAACAGTCGCGCTTCTTCGATCCGGAGTGGCGGCTTGGATTCTGGCGGCTGGAGTGGACCTCCGGCGCCGCCGAGGCACGATGGGCAGTCTTGCAGAGCGATCTCGCCGATCCCGTGCTCTACGCCAGCGAACCGGACGATCCGGCCCCCTTCGGCTATTTTGCCTTCGGTGATCCGGTGGTGTCGGTGCCGCCCTGCGGCGCTGCGTCGGCCATGATCCTTGTGATTGAAAATCGGGGCGCCCTTTCGCGCCAGTTCGAGGCCGCCGTTCCCAGCTACGTGACGGCGCGGACCGGTCTCGGTGTGAGCTTGAGCAACCGCCGGCCCACCATCGACCGGGGTCGGACGGCTGCGGCCACGGTGACGTTTTCGCGTCAGGAAAGCCAAGACCGGCTGCCACTGCTCGACCGGCCCTTTGCGGTCGAGGTGCGCGCCGGCGGCGCCACGCGGCTCGCCGGAGGCCGCCTGGCACTGGCGACGGCAGTGCGTCAGAGCGATTACCTGCCGCCGGATGGAGCCACGTTGGCCTCGGCAGAGACGGCGGTCAGTTGGCTGTCCGCCTCGCCGTCGCAGGGCACGGTGTTCTGGCGTCTCGCCGGGGCGGATGCGGAATTCCAGTCGATCACCGGGCCCCAGGGCACGATTTTCCACCACTTCCCACTGCCGGGCTTGATTCAGGGGCAAACCATCGAATGGTTCGCCCGGAGTGAAACGGCCTGCCAGAGCTTCGACAGCTCTCGCTTCACCTTCACCGTGGGATCGGGCGTGGCGCTGCCCGAGGCGGAGTGTGCGTTTGTCGTGCGGCGCGGCTACGATGCGCGTCCCCTGCTGGAAGTGACCAACACCTCTACCCAGACAAGGCAGATCTTTGGCACCGTTCAGAACCCGAATTCCGATGTTTCCATCGGATTCCTGGGCCTGGGCAGCGAGGCCTTTCCGATGACCCTGGCTCCGGGCGAGAGCAATCGCCTGACGCTGGCGGTGCATTCGGCGCGGGCGGCACGGACGGATTACCGCTTCGCCGTCGTCATTCAGGACGTTGGCGGCGGAACCCTCCACGCCTGCCCGGCGAGCCTGACCATCGACGAAGGCGAACCGGCGGTCGCCTTGGCGCTCGTCTCGACGTCGCCTGATGGCGATTCGGCCACCGTCGAAGTCCGCAATACAGGCACTATCGAGCTGACGGACCTGAGCATCGCCGGGTCCGGGCGCTTTGACGAAGCGCTCCAGTTCTGGCCCCAGATGCGCCATGTGCGCCTGATGCCCGGCGAGGCGCGCCAGTTTCAGGTCTTCGCTCTGCCTCAGGCGCTCTCCGCCGGGGCGCCGTCCAGCGGCCAGTTGGTCGCCTCCGCCTTCGGCGCGAGCGCCTCCCTCGACCTCACCCTTGTCTGCACAAGTTCACAGCGCTGCGTGATTCTGGACGATGTGATCGTGCGGGCGCGGCTGGCTGGGCTGTCCGGCGGCAACGGCGGAGAAACGTCGGCCCGCATCGAATTGCCCCCCGGCTTCGACGCTGAGACAGACGTCACCTCGGCGACCCTGTTTGTCACGGTGTCGCCGGAATCGGGTTTTGTTCACGGACCACACGATTTCCAGTTCTTTCTGAACGACAGCGAAATCGCGTTGGCTGAAGATTCCGAAGCGTCGGGCCGCTGGCGGCTGCCGTTCGACCCCATGCTGCTGCTCGTTCCCGATGCGGTGGCGGGCGAGAACCGGCTGCGGGTGCGAAGCAACGAACCGCAGGCCCACCTCGAGCTTCTGCGCGACATGGAAATCGCCCTTTGTTTGTCGCGGTTCGAAGTCTGCGTCTGCGCGCCTTCCAATGCGGCGGCGCGCGAGAAGGCCCTCGCCCTGCCCTTCGTCAGCCAAGCGGACGCGCCGGGTACCCTGACGATTGTCTCACCGAAATCCTCGGCCATTGTCGGCGCTGGCCAGTGGGTCCCGATCCAGGTCGCGAGCGATCCCAACCTGGCCAATCCCTACGTTCTATTCTCCCAGGGCGGCGAGCCCCTCGAGTTGCTCCCCACCGGCACCGCTGGCCGGTACGAAGCCCTCTGGCGCCCCGTGGCGCCCGACGACGAGGCGACCAGCGAAGTGCTCCTGACGGTGGTCGACGATCTCTGCACAACCGTCCGAATGGCCACGCAAAGCGTGTTCGTCGGCGGACCGGTGCCGCGGATTCTGCCCACGCCGCTTCGTACTCGCGGGCGCACCGGCCAGCTCTCCGAGGCCTTCGAACCGGAGGAAGCCCTTCGTTTCGCCATCGATCTGACAAATGACGCGGAAGCGACCAGCCCGGTGCTGGTCACCTTCCAAGCCAAGGATCAGACCGGCGCCGTTCGCTACAAGGACGGTCCGACCACGCACCTGTTGCCGCCCGGCGACACCACGACTCTCGGCGAGGCTCGTGCGCTGCTTATCCCGGCGGACGAATTCCCGGGCTTGTGGACGGTTTCCGTGGAAGTCGTCAGCTCGGCGACGGAGCCCGTGGTCCTCGACCGGCGCGACGATTTCTGGCCGTTCCAGATTGCCGGGGCCGTTCCCGGCGGAACGCTGGAAATCGTGAGCGAGGATGGCTGGACCAGCGCCACGAGCGTCCTGCTCGCCATCACGGCTTCGCCGCTGGTGGACGAAATGCGCCTGCGCAACGGGGCCGAGGGACCCTGGGGCGAGTGGCAGCCGTTGGCCTCTACGGCCGGCTGGGAGCTGGAATCGGGCGACGGCCAGAAGACCGTTTGCGTCCAATTCCGCTCGGTGCTCGATCTGCTCTCACCAGCAATCTGCGCCGGCATCGGCCTGGATACGACACCTCCCGGCGGAACGCTGACGATCAACGGCGGCGACGCCTTCACGCGGGAAACCACGGTTTCGTTGACCATCGCGGCGGAAGACCCGGCTCCCGGCAGCGGTCTGCGCGATATGCGGCTGCGCAACCAGGGAGCCGAATGGGGACCCTGGCGCGCGATAGAGCCGATCCTCGACTGGCGCATCCCCGACGGCGCCGGCGGCAAGACCGTCGAAGCCCAGTTCCGTGATCGGACCGGGCTGATTTCGGCGGTTGCCACGGATGCCATCCTGCCCACCTTCGACAAGGTGATCCTCGTCGCGGGCGGCGGCTCGCGCCACCCGGCCCCCGAGTCGGCGCGGTCGACGGCCGACTTCCTGGCTGCCAACGCGTTCGAACGCGGGTTCTCCGCCGACCGCCTCCGTCTCCTCTCCGCCTTCCAATCGCCGGAGGAAAATCCCCTCGTCCATGAGGAACTGACCCGCGCCAGCCTCCAAAACGCCATCACCACGTGGGGGGCGGACGCGCATCGGCTGACGCTCGTGCTCCTCGGCCACGGTCAGCGAACCGGCGATGCGGGGCCTTGGAGCTACTTCGTCAACGCGACCGAGAACTTGAACGCGTCGGAACTGAACCTCTGGCTCGACATCGCTCAGGACCCATCCGGGCGGCCCACCGAAACCGCCATCGTGGCGGCCGATTTCTCCTTCTCTGGGGGGTTCGTCCCGGCCATCTCCGGCGGCCCCGGCGGGCGAGAACGCGTCGTGCTCACGTCAACTTCACGAGACCGCCTCGCGGTGACCTCGGCGGATGGCGCTTTGTCCTACGGCCGTCTGCTGGCGAACCGTCTCCTCGACGGAGAGGATTGGAAGACCGCCCACGACGCCGTTCGAACCGCCCTGCGCGGCTGGGAGGTCAACCCCTACAGCACCCTCCGAGTCGATCCCTGGCTCGACGATAACGGCGATGGTTCGGTATCCGATGAGGACGGCGTCATCGCCGCCGGCCTTCGCTTTGGACGCACGGGGCGCATCGGATTGCCCGATCCCTTCGAGTCCAGCAACCTTCCCTCGGCCCTCGCCGACGCCCAGGACGTGGCGGTCACGGCCCGGATTTCCGGCAGCGACACCCTGACGAAGGCCACCGCCTACGTCCATTGGACGCGTACCGATTATGCCTCATCCGGCGGGCCCCTTGCGGACTTCGCGGCCTTCCCAATGACCCAGGCGGCGGCCGGCGAGTGGACAGTGACGCTGCCCGCGAGCGCCTTCCAGGCCAATGGGGGCGATCCTCGGCCAGGCACTTACGCCGTGCTGTTCGCGGGCGAGGAAGCCTCCGGCGCCAGTGCTCTGCCGCTTCACCAGACGCTTCGCCTGGGCGACGCACGCTTGGCGGCCGATGCCTTCGAAGCCATCGGCGACAGTTCGCCCGATACGACGGAGAACGCCATTCCGGCGGGCGCCTCCCAGCGCCACACGCTCCATCATTCGGGCGATGCGGACTGGCTGCTGGTGGCCCCGGCGGCCTCCGACGGGCGGGCGTCGCTGGCGATCTCCCAGGTCCGGCTCCCGGCCGGTGCACGGCTCCGGGTGCGCGTCTGGGCGGGCGCCAACACGGATCAGGCGCCGCTTCTGACGCGCTATGCGCTGGCCAGCGACAACGTGCCGCTGGCGATTTCCTGGAGCAGTTCCCAACCCGCCTCCTTCGTGGCCATCGATCTGTGCCAGGCTGGATCGGGCGACACCTGCAATGGGGTAAATCTGCAGAGCGAAGCCGCCTACCGGGTGGAGAACACCGGCTCCGGCGTGCTCGATTTGTTCGGCACGTCGGGATGGTTCTTGCGATAGCCAGTCTCCGGTTTCCATCACCATGACACCTCTTCGCGTTCACTTCCTCCACGGTCTCAGCGACCACTTCCTCGATTTCATCCGGCAACGGATCGACCATCCGGTGCGCATCACGCGCAACCGGGGCGATGGCGAGCCCACCGCCGAACCCGATCTCTCCCTGCCGCCGGATGCGGACTTCGACATTCTGGTGGTCAGCGGCTCCCTCGAACGCCGCCACCTGGAAGCCTCTCCCAACCTGCGGGCGGTCATCGTGCCCTGGGCCGGACCGCCTCCCAAGGTCTGCGACCTCCTCAGGGATTTTCCCCACATCGGCCTTCACAACCTGCATCACAACGCCCCCGCCACGGCCGAGATGGCGGTCGCGCTGCTGATGGCGGCGGCGAAGCGGATGTACCCGCGCGAGCGGGACTTCCGCGCCCGGGGCTGGCCCGAAAAGCAATGGCACGACATCACCGCGATCCAGCTCGCAGGCAAGAGCCTGCTGCTCCTCGGCTACGGCGCCATCGGCCAACGCGCCGCCACCGCTTGCCACGCGCTCGGCATGCGCGTGCGGGCGGTGCGGCGCTCCGTCGAACGCGAAACGGAAATCGCGCCGGGCCTGACACTGCACCCGATGGGGGAGTGGAAATCCCTTCTGCCGCTCAGCAACGCCCTGATGATCTGCCTGCCCGGCACGCCGGAGACGCGCGGTCTGGTGGGGGCGGAGGAACTGCGGGCGCTGGCTCCTCCGCGGCTCTTCGTGAATGTGGGGCGGGGAGAAATCGCCGACGAGCGGGCTGTCTACGAGGCCCTGACAGACGGCACCCTCGAGGGCGCCGGCATCGATGTCTGGTGGAGCTACATCGACACGAGCAAGGAAAGCCAGCCCGGAGCCGAGGCCAACCGCCCCTCGCGCTATCCCTTTCATGAACTCGACAATGTGGCCATGAGCCCCCACCGCGCCAGCCTCTCGCGCGAGGAAAAGGACAATCGCTACGCCGACCTCGCTAGCCTGCTGAACGCCGCCGCGGCGGGCGATCCGATCCCGAACCGGGTCGACCTCTGGCGGGGGTACTAAAGCCTTCGTTCTCAATTTCAAGATTGATAAATCGGCGCCTCGCCGGCGTCCCGGTCTATGCGTGCCCACTCCCGGCTTGAGTTTGTCATAGCCGGGAAAATCCCGCGTTTCAAGCCGTTCGCAACAGTTAGGAACAGATTTGCGATCGTCTTTCTCATTGCCCTTCGCTGCTCTTTTCCATATCGTTTTGTCATTCCATTAGCGTGCTGAAGTTCGATTCAGCACACTCTTATTAGGGTTGTAACCAGGAAGAGTCCTTTTCCCTCGGAAGTGAGGAACCCTTGCCCGGTTCCCACTCTCCGGATTTCGCGATTCCTTCCGGCTCCACCCGATGAGAGTCATCCCGGAAGGACCGCCGATATGTCCGCGAAGCCTCGCATGTCTTCTCTTTTTTCTCCGGAGGCGCCGCCGCGGCCAACGCGCACGGCCGGGGATTCGCCGGCTCTCCTGCGCAGTCTCGCTCTCCTTCTCGCCCTGGCGGCGTCCGCCGCCAACGCCGCCACCTGCGAACTGGTGCCCGGCGCCACCAAGGCCAACGATCCGGATTTGACTCGCGGCACGGTCTTCTCGGTGAACGAAACGCTGCTCCTGGAGGATTTCTCCATGGATCTGGTTCCGCTCTTCGATCTGACGGCGGTTGTCACGTTCAACGTCCTTCAGGCGCCTTCGGCCAACGGGCCCTGGTCGGTTCTGTACCAGAACTCCTCGACGATCGACCTGGGGCGGGCATTCTACAACTCTGGACCCGTCGATGTCGTCGTCGAACCAGGCCAATATTACGCCGCCACGGTGTCCTGGGACGCCTCCGAGCAGGTGCGCTACTTTTATACCTCCGGCGCGGCGCCGTTCGGCTTCGGGACGGTCAACGGAACGCTTCAAGGAGGCTTTCAGTCGGCGACTTCGAACCCTCTGGCGGGCGGTGGCACGACGACCACCTATGGGGCCGAGTTGTGCTTCGGCCCGGCCGAGGTCAATTCCGCCCCCATCATCGATGCGATCCCCGATCAGTTCATCGATTGCGACCAGCTTCTCACTTACGCCGTGCAGGCGGTGGACGCCGAGACGGCGCAGTTGGCGTTCAGCTTGGACTCGGCCCCCTCCGGAGCCTACATTGACGCGGCCACGGGTTGGATCGACTGGCTTCCCTCGGTTCCCGCTCAATGCGAGAGCGTCTATACCTTCGAGGTCCGCGCCACCGACGATGGGGTGCCGCCCCTCTCTGCCGTCGAAACCTTTTACGTTTACACTGGTCCCGTGCCCGCTCCCAACGAACCGCCGGTCATCGCCGACTTGCCGGATCAGAGCGCCGAGTGTGGCGGCACCTACCTGCGCTCGATTCCAGCGACCGATCCCAATGGGGATAACTTGACGTTCAGCTTGGACTCGGCGCCGTACAACGCCGTGATCGATCCCAACAGCGGGTTCTTGAACTGGACGCCGGTTTCTCCCAATCAGTGCGAGAGCGTGTATCAGTTCGTCGTCCGTGCCACCGATGATGGCGCCGGCAACCTGTTCGATCTCGAGACCTTCTATGTGTCCGTCGATCCCTTTGTTCCGGGCGGTAATCTGTCACCGGACCTGGATCCGGTTCCGGATCAGTTCTCCGAGTGCGAAGAAGTCTTCACTTATCAACTCACCGCCGCCGATCCCAACCCGGGCGACAGCCTGTACTTCTCTTTGGACGCAGGGCCGTACAACGCCTATCTCGATCCCTACAGCGGTTGGTTGAGTTGGCAGCGGGCCAATACCTCCGAGTGCGAGACGTCCTATTATTTCCAGGTCAGCGTCTGGGACAACGGCAGCCCGGCGAACTTGTCGGATACGGAAACCTTCTACGTTCATGTGGGCCCGCCGGAACCCAACAATCCGCCAGCGTTCGATCCCATGCCAGGTTATCACGCCGTGCTCTGCGAGCAGTCCTTCCAGACTCCGATTTTCGCCAGCGATCCCAACCCACTCGACGACCTCACCTACAGCCTCGATTCCGGGCCCGGCGGAGCCTTTGTTTCCCCCGGCACCGGCTGGGTCTATTGGACGCCATCGGCGCCCGATCAGTGCGAGAGCACCTATGAATTCATTGTCCGGGTGACGGACAATGGCATTCCCAACCTCTTCGACCTGGAAACCTTCTACGTCGAAGTGGGGGCGCCGGAAACCAACTACGCTCCCCAGATCGACCCCATCCCGTATCAGTACGCGGCATGCGGGAATTATTGGAGTTATCCGGTCACCGCCACCGATCAAAACTCAGGGGATGCCCTCTACTACTCGCTCGATTCCGCACCATCGGGTGCCTGGATCGATCCCTACACTGGCTGGCTCGATTGGGTCCCTTACAGCCCGCAGTACTGCGAGTCCGTCTATCAGTTCGAGGTCCGCGTCACCGACAATGGCGTGCCGCCGCTGTTCGATGTCGAGACGTTCTACGTGGACGTTTCCCCCGAGATCAATTATCCGCCATACATCTTTCCGATCAACGACCAGTACCTCGCGTGCGGCGATTCCTTTGCTTATTCCGTCGGAACACACGACTCCAACCCGGGCGACATGCTGAGCTTCTCGCTGGATGCCGCACCTGCGGGCGCCACCATCGATCCCGCGCTCGGCGAACTGTCCTGGACACCTTCGTCTCCCGACCAGTGCGAGACATCCTACCTCTTCATCGTCCGCGCCACCGACGATGGCGTTCCGCCCCTGGCAGACACCGAGTCCTTCTACGTCCACGTTGGCCCGCCCACCTCTGTCGACGTCTGCGAGACCGTGCCCGGCGCGACCAAGGCGAACGACCCCGACCTCGCCCGCGGCGCGACCTTCACGGTCGATTCGAACGCGATGTTGACGGACTTCTCGATGGATCTGGTGCCGCTCTTCGATCTCGAGGCGAACGTCACCTTCTTTGTCCTCAGCGGCCCCAGCGAAAACGGCCCCTGGACTCAAGAATTCGCCTCGCCTCAGTTTATCGACAGCGGTCGTGCCCTCTACAATTCGGGGCCCGTGGACCTGGATCTGACCCCTGGCGTCCACTATGTGGCGGGCGTTTCCTGGAGCGCCGCCGAGCAGGTTCGCTACTTCTACACAACCAACATCGCGCCGATCGCTTTCACAGAAGTCCCCGGGACACTGGCCGGCGGCTTCCAGAGCCCCAGCGAAGATCCCCTCCTGGGTGGGTCGACGACAACCACCTACGGCATGGAGTTGTGCTTTACCATCGGAGGTGCGGCGCCGAATTCACCGCCGAGCATCGACTACCCGGTCGGCAATTTCTATGTCGATTGCGAGCAGGGCTTCGGCGTCGTTGTGCAGGCGACCGATCCAGATCCCGGCGATGTGTTGACGTTCTCGCTCGACTCCGCCCCCTCTGGGACAAGCCTCGACTCGGTTTCCGGTTGGCTCCAATGGTATCCGGTGAGCCCGTCTCAGTGCGAAACGACCCTTCAGTTTGTCCTGCGCGTCACGGACGATGGTGTGCCGCCGCTCAGCGATGTGGAGACCGTCTATGTGGAAGTGGGCCCGCTCAATTATCCGCCTTCTCTCGATCCCATCCCGGATCAGTTGATCGATTGCGAAACCACGTTCAACTTCGTGGCGACGGCGACCGATCCGAACCCCGGCGACCTTTTGACCTTCGCTCTCGACTCGGGCCCGTACAACGCGTCCATCGATCCATTCAGCGGGTTGATCAGTTGGACTCCGGATGTCCCCACTCAGTGCGAGAGCATCTTCAACTTTACCGTACAGGTGGCCGATAACGGCTCCCCGCAACGCTATGACTATGAGTACTTCACGGTAGAAGTCAGGCCGGAAACCACTCCATCTGAACCAATCTGCGAGATCGTGCCTGGGGCCACCAAGGCCAACGATCCCGACCTCGCCCGGGGAACCATTTTCTCTGTGGGAGAAACGGCGACGCTGACCGATTTCTCCATGGACCTGGTTCCGCTCTTCGATCTGGAAGCCAACGTCGAATTCTTCGTGCTCAGCGGCCCGTCGCCGAACGGTCCCTGGAGCGTGGAATTCCAGCAGACCAGTTTCATCGACAGCGGCCGCGTCTTCTATCCCTCCGGCGATGTCAACCTATCGCTCTCGCCCGGGTTCTTCTATGTCGCGGGCGTGGCCTGGGACGCGACCGAGCAGGTGCGGTTCTTCTACACGACCAACTCCGCCCCCGCGACCTTCGTGGAAATGAACGGCGTCTTGGAGAGTGGCTTCCAATCCGCCTCCTCCGATCCTCTCCTGGGCGGCTCCACCACGACGACCTATGGCATGGAGTTGTGCTTCTCGACCGGTTCCGCGCCGGCCAACAACCCGCCGCTCATCACCGGACCCACCGGGACTTTCAGCGCGGGTTGCGGCGAATTCTTCAGCATCTACGTGAACGCCTCCGATCCGGACCCGGGAGACAGTCTCACCTTCTCCCTCGACTCGGCCCCATCGGGTGCTTTCGTCGATCCGGTGTCCGGCTATATCCAGTGGACCCCCGCCAACCCCGCCCAATGCGAGACGACCTACGAGTTCGCTTTCCGAGTCACCGACGATGGCGTGCCGCCGCTGTCGGCGACGGAGACGTTCTACGTCGAAGTCGGGCGCCCGAACCTGCCGCCGAGCCTCGACCCCATCGCCGATCAGGCCATCGATTGCGACGAGACCCTTCAATTGAGCGCCTTTGCCACCGATCCCGATCCTGAGGACACGCTCACCTACTCATTCCTTGCCGCGCCTCTGGGGGCGACCATCGGGGCGTCCAATGGCCAGATTCAGTGGACCCCGATTGCGCCGTTCCAGTGCGAATCGTCATACACCTTCGTCGTCCACGTCACAGACGATGGCTCACCCCCCATGGGGACGGTCGAAGGTTTCGACGTCACCGTCGGCGGAACTCCCGACGAACCGGGCGTCCAGGTCTGCGAAACGATTCCCGGGGCCCTGAAAGCCAACTCCGAGAACCTGGTTCGCGGGGCCACCTTCACCGTGAACCAAGACTACATCCTCGATGAGTTCTCGATGGACCTGGTACCACTCGGCGGTATCCCGGCGGACGTGACATTCTACGTTCTCAGCGGACCGTCAGACGCAGGGCCCTGGTCCATCGAATTCCAGCAGCCCTATAACATCGACAGCGGCCGGCTCTTCTACAACTCCGGAACTGTCAGCCTGCCTCTCCAGCCTGGGACATTCTACGCCGCCGGCGCCGGATGGACGACTGGCAACAATGTGCGCTACTTCTACACTTCGAACGCTGCGCCCTTCGCCTTCCCCACAGTCAATGGCACCGTGGCGGGCGGCTTCCAGAGCAGCACCAGCGATCCGCTCGGCGGCGTTTCTTCCACCACGACCTACGGCGTTGAGCTTTGCCTCAGCGAGCCCGGCGGCCCCGGTGGACCGGCAGAAGAAGACTGGAACGTTCTCTTTGCGGACGCCTTCAATACCAACACCTCCGCTCAATACACCGAAGTGGTCGACTCGACCTCCTATCCGGCCAACTACGACACGGCCTATGGTTTCGACTACGGCTCGATCATCAACGAAAACGCCGCCGGCTATCCCTTTGTCGGCGAAGCCCCAAGCTCGCAGGGAAGCGACTTGCCGACCCATGGTCTGGTGACCTTTGCGAATCCCACCTTTGGTGGCTTGGCCAACCGGATGGCGCTGGCGATCTACCCGAACCTGACGCCGATTCTGGGCGATCATCGGTTCACTGTCGATCTGTTGCCGCTGATCGGTTTCAATGGGCCGACAGAGCACTTCGGTCTTGGCATCAACCACAGCGGTGCCGCCTTCCCCAATGTCTATCAGGGATACTATGGCGATTTCACCCCAATCACCGATGGCTACTTTGGCTTCATCAACACCGACTACGGCGCGGCGATTCGCGACATCGTGTTCTACGAGGGCGATCCTTTCATGATGGACCCGGGCCTCGATCCGGCGCTCGGGGACTTTGCCTGGGGCGATCCGAACCTGACGGTCCTCAGCGACGGCCTCGCCTTGCCTCCCGACCCCTACGCCACAGAGCCCCGCTGGTTCCTGGATTACATCTTCACCAATCCCCCTTATCGCACCGGCTCCGGAGCCGACGGTCCCCATGGCGCCTGGATGACGCTGCGGATGACCTTCCTCGCCGGCAAAGTAACCTGGGAAGTGAAGCCCGAGGGCGCGCCCCAATTCTACACCCTGGCGACCTACGATGACCCCGACGACACCTACATCGGTGGATTGCCCCAGATTTCGCACCTCGACACGTTCTACTCTCAGAACGGCTACGGACGCATGATTTGGGATAACTTCACCATCGAAATCCTTGGCGAAGTGACCCCGCCCGCACCCGAGGTCTGCGAGACCGTCCCCGGCGCCACGAAAGCCAACGACGAAAACCTCGCCCGCGGCGCCATGTTCACCGTGAACGAGGCGAAAACGCTCAGCGATTTCCGCATGGACCTGGTTCCACTCTTCGATCTCACCGCCAATGTCACCTTCTTCGTCCTCAGCGGGCCGACCTCCGCCGGGCCCTGGACCGAAGTCGTGGCCGAGACCAAAACCATCGATCAGGGGCGCCTTTTCTACGGGCCGGACGCCGCGCCGAACGTGGCGCTTCTGCCGGGTCAGTACTACGTCGCTGGCGCCCGCTGGCCCGTTGGCGAGCAAGTGCGCTACTTCTACACCGCGAGCAGCGCCCCGGCTCCGTTCCCGGTTGTGAACGGCACACTCGAGGGGGGCTTCCAGAGCGCGGGCGACAATCCGCTCGCCGGCACCGGCACGACCACGACCTATGGCATGGAGTTGTGCTTCGAGTGATCGCCAAACGGACAATCGCCTGAGGGCTTCACCCCTCACATCATGACCAACCCTGGCCGCCCCGTTTCGCCGATAGGGGGCGGCCAAACTGTTTTCAGAGGCATTGCCCGTGGGATAAATTTTCGAATAACCCAGTCCACCAAAACCCCGAATCCGCCTTGGAACGACAAAGGATTCGGGATTTGGAGCGCTATGGTACAAGGGCGCGTTGCACAATTTCCCGCCGCCGCCGTGGATGAAGGACTTCACCGAGGAAGGCCCCCGCCCTTCGCCATGCCCGACGGCCGAACTTTTTCCCAGGTTCTTTCCGAATTGCGCGACACGCACTTTGCCCGCGGCTCGGGCTATTCGCGTCAGGAACAGCGCGAGACATTCCACGGCCACCTGAACACGGCGCTCCGGGTGGAATTGCCAGGCGTGGCGGACGAGGCCGGTCTCGCCCAGGGCGGAGCGGCGGTCATCAGCTTCGCAGCCCTCGCCAACCGGCGGATGGTCCGCTGGAACGCTCCCATGGTGGCGGTGCTGACGGCCGAACCACTTCCCGCCAGCGCCGTCCGGCACGCCGAGACGGTTTTTCAACGGCGGCTGCGCGAGGTCCGGCCGCTCTTCTTCGCGGTCCCGGAACTCGAACAAGCCTTTACCGCTTCACCGGCCCTCGTGCTCGCGCTGGCCGGGGCGGAGGAGCTTTGGGGCAGCGAAACGCTGACGCGTCGGGCCTTGGCGGCACGCGAGAACGCCCGCGAGCGCCTTCGCGAGAGCCTCCTGCGCGAGGTGCTGGCCGAGGCCGCGGAACGCAAAGCGAACGCCGGCGCGACGGTCTTCCTTCTCGAACCCGATCTGCTCGCGTCGCCGGGGGCCGTCGCCGATGGCGAAGCGCTCGAGGACCTGACTTGGATTCTCCACGGAACCAAGGCGATGTCCGCCCTGGTTTCCGCCGGGCTGATTCCCCGCGGCCAGGAAATGGCCCTGCTTCAAGCCACCGCCGCCCTCCGCGATATGCGCTCGGTTCTGCACGAGACGATCTACGCGCCCGGCGACCAATTGAAATTCACTTATCAAATGCGCCTCTCCGCCAGCCTCGGCTACACCGACTCGGAGTCCTCCCTGCCCGAGGAGCAGTTGATGCGCGACTACTTTCGCCACGCTTCGGCGGTCGACGGCGCGCTGTCCCGGGTGCGGGCCAAGCTGACCGGCGAGGCCCCCCGGAGCGACGCGCCGCTGACCTATCGCGGGACGGGTTTTCCGGTGCGGGGAAAGGTCCTGGTGCTATCCGAGGACGAAGCCCCCTGCCCGGCCGGCGACCGCTCCTGGGTCATGCCGCTGTTCGCCGCCCTCGGCCGTTTTGGCCTGGAACTGGACGAGGCTTCGCGCGAACGGCTCGAAGCCGCCACCGCCGCCCAGGCCAATCCGGCCGCCCTGGCCACCGATGAAAACCGGCGCGCCTTTTTCGCCATTCTGAACGATTGCCGCCAGGGAGCGCGAACGCTCCGCCTGATGCACGAAATCGGGTTTCTCGAGCGCTACCTGCCCGAATTCGCCCTCGTGCGCCACCTGCCCCGCATCGACCACTACCACCAATTCGCCCTCGACGAACACATGCTGCGCTGCGTCGAGACGGCCATGGCGCTCCGCGATCCAGTGTCGGCGCTGGCCGGCAGCCACGCGGCGAAAATCTGCCAGGAAATTCTGAGGCCCGATCTGCTGGTGTTCGCGGCGCTGCTGCACGACACGGGCAAGGGCGAAGGCCGCGGCCATGTCTTTCGCGGCGCCCGCTTGATCGAAGAAGCGGGGCTGCGCATCGGCCTCCGGTCCCGGGAAATCGAACTGCTGCGCGCCCTGGTCCTCCATCATCACCGCATGAGCCACATCGCTCTCAAGCAGGACCCGGACGATCCCGGCGTGGCCGAGGAACTGGCCGACGACATCCGTCATCCCGAACTGTTGAGGATGCTTTACGTTCTGACGGTTTGCGACATCCGCTCGGTCTCGACGGTTTCCTGGAACGAGTGGCGCGGCTCCCTGCTGGCGAACCTCTACGAAAACGCCGCCGCGGTGATCCGCAAACGCCTCGGAATCGAGGAACCGTCGGACCTGCGCCACTCCATGGTCGTGCGAGTTCTCGGTGCGGTGCGGCAAACGGCGAGTGGCGACAACGCGCCGGTGCCCACGCTCGGCGGGGGAGACGTGGTGCGGTTTCTGGGCCTCCTGCCCGAGGCCTATCGGGTAATCACCCCCGAACCCCACGTGGCGCGCCATCTCGCGCTGATGAACCGTCTCTCTCCAGAGCAACCGGTCGCGTGGGAACTGCGGGCCGATGAAGCCGCCGCCGGCGCGGCCATTGTCCATCTGGTGGCCAAGGATTGCTCGGGGTTGCTCTATCAGGTCTGCTGCGCCCTGGCCGAGGCGGATGTCGAGATCAACGCCTTCCACGCCTTCGGCACCGGCACCGGCGAGGCGGTGGATGTCTTCCACGTGTCGCGGCCCGGGGACGAGAGCGAAACGGCCCGGCGCCTGTCCGCCGCCTTCGAGCAGGTCGGCCGATACATTCGCGGCGGCAGCATTCCCCAATGGCGGCCGATGGACCCCTCGCGGCGCGAACCCATCTCGCTGTCGCGCCTGATGGCCCGCCCCATCGAGGTCGAACTGGCCCCTCATCGCGGCGCCGAACGCAGCACCGTGGTGCAAGTCACCGCGCCCACCTTCCCCGATTTCCTTCGGGCCGTCCTCTCCACCCTGGACCAATCGCAAATCCAGACCTTGCGGGGTCGGTTCGAGCTCGACAGCTACCACGCGGTGCTGTCGCTGCACGTCTGCGATTGGGAGAAAAACCCGCTGAACCTGAACCAATCGGGGGCGCGGTTGCGGGATCAGTTGCACGAAGCCGTCGCGCCTCCCCGCACCATCAACAGCAGCGCGGCGGTGCCGAAACTCACATTCTGAGCCGCCTCAGCCCAACGCCACATCGGCCCAGACGATCAGGAACAGGCCCAGGCTGATCATCCCATTCGTCGTGAAAAAAGCCGCATCGATGCGCGAGAGATCGGACGGCGAGACGAGGCTGTGCTGGTAAATCAGAAGCACCCCCACCACCGCGACGCCCGCCAGCGTCAGCGCCCCCAGCATCGGCATCCCCAAAGCCCAAACGCCCACGAACGCCAGCAGCGCGACCCCGTGGAGCCGCCGCGCGAACGCCATGGCCCCCGCCAGGCCCAGCCGTTTCGGGATCGAGTGGAGGCCCTCCGCCTCGCGGTCGTAGTCGTAGTCCTGACAGGAATAGAGCACATCGAACCCCGCCACCCACAGGGTCACCGCCAGACCCAGGAGCGCCGGGAACCAAGCCAGCTCGCCCCGCACCGCGACCCAGGCCCCGATCGGCGCCAGCCCCAGCGCCGCCCCCAACACGAAGTGCGAGTAGTCCGTCACGCGCTTCATCCAACTATAGCCCAGCAGCACCGCCATACACGGCGTGGCGAGGAGCAGGCAAAGCGGGTTCAGCAACCCCGCCGCCACGTAGAAAACCGCTAGCGACACCGCAAGCGCCACCCAGGCGAAGCGTGTGTCCAACTCGCCGGTGACGAGGGCGCGATTCGCCGTCCGGGGATTCTCCGCGTCGACATCTCGGTCGGCTATGCGGTTGAAACACATCGCCGCGGTGCGGGCTCCGACCACCGCCACCAGAATCAGCGCCACCGTGGCCGGCCCCGGCCAACCCCCCGCCGCCACCAGCATCGCCAGCAAGGCGAAGGGCAGGGCGAAAACCGAGTGGGAGAACTTGATCATCTCCAGGAAGACGGACGTTTTTCTCAGAAGGCCTTGGGCGGCGGGCATAGAGGAACCCCGTGGGCGGATTTCATCCTCCCACGAGAGCGCACACGGACTCGCCAGCTCAAGGGCGGAGTCGCCCCTATCGCGTCGCGATCTGGCAGTTCGGCATCGCTGCTCGCATCGAATCGAGCCGCGCCTCGGTGGTGTGGCGGGTACTGACCGTCAGTTGCCGCAGCGAATCCATGCGGGCCAGAATGTCTTGCACGTGCGCGTTCATGATGACGTCGAAGAGCCCGAGCTGCCTCAGCGAATCCATGGCGGCGAGGGCCCGCAGCCCATCTGGCCCCAAGCGGGGGGCGCTCAGCGTCAACGCCTCCAGGTGGGGGAGCGCCGCGAGATTCTTCGCCGCCGCGTCATCGACGTCGATGCCGAAGAGGTCCAGGCGCCGAAGCTGATGGAACTGGCCCAGCTTCGAAGCGGCCGGCGCATCCAATCGCACATCGGAGAGATAAAGCTCCGTCAGCCGGTCCTTCAGAGGCTCGAGCAATTCCACCATACCGCTGCCGACCTGCGTGTCGGAGAGGTCGAGGACCCGCAGCGAAGTCATTTGGCGCAGTGGCCGGATGCCCAGATCGCTGACCAGCGTGTCGGCCATACGCAGTTCTTCCAGATGCGGCAAAACCGCCAGGCTCTCGATGCCGCCGTCGCTGAACGCCGTGGAATTGAGCCCCAGGTAACGGAGACCATCGATTTTCGCCAAGGCCGGCGCCGCCAGATCGTTGACCCGGGTATGCGACAGGTTGAGGAATTCCAGTCGCGGCAGCCCAGCCAGTTGCTCGATGCCCGAACTGTCGATATTCGTGCGGTCGAGGTCCAGTGCCCGCAGATGGGGCAGTTGGACGATCAGATCGAGCGTGCTGTTGCCGATCTGGTTGCGGGACAGATCCAGGACTTCGATCTCCTTCAAGTCCGCCAGCGGCGTCAGCGTCACCGCCCGGGCCCGCGTCCGCGACAGGTTGAGTTTCCTCAGGTTGGGCAACCCGCCCAGATGAACCAGCCCGCTGCCGGTGACCAGCGACCGCGAAATGTCCAGGTCCTCCAGAGCCGTCAAGCCCCCCAGATGGGCCAGTCCTTCGTCGCCGATGCGTGAAGGCAGCGCCAGCGTCCGCAGATACTTCAACTCTGAAATCGCCACCAGTCCCTCGCTCGTGATCTGCGTATTGGTCAGCTCCAGGTGCTCGAGGCGGGGGAGGGACGCGAGGACTTGCAGGCCTTCGTCGCCGGACTCCGAGGGCAGTCGCAACTCGCGCAGATGGGGGAAGGCTTGCAGGGCTTTGAGGCCCCCGTCCGAAATCCGCGTGTTCGACAGGTCCAGCGACACCAGATTGCGCAATCCCCGCAATCGCCGCAGACCCGTTTCTCCCACCCCGTGGGGCAGGGCCAGATGCTCCAGTTCGCCCAACTGGGCCAGGGGCGCCACATCGTCATCGCCGATATTCGTTCGCCGCAAGTCCAGCCGTTTCAGTTTCCGGAATTGACGAAGTGGCTCCAGCGAGCGCCGGCCCAGCCGCGTTTCGCTCAGGTCCAGCTCTTCCAACCCGGCCATTCCCGTCAGATAACCCAGCGAGCCCGCCTCGACCGTTCGCAGCGAGAGATCGAGCGACGTCACCGTGATCGGCGGAATGTCCGCCAGCGCCCACAAATTCGCCGCGCCCTCGGCGTTCACCTCCAGCCGAAGAGCCGACTCCGGCGGAACGGCCACTTTGCCCCGCGCCACCGACAACTCGGTCCAGGGTGCCGTGGGATCATCCTTCGGGCGCGTCAGAAGCAACCCCATCGAAAAGGACGTCGGAAAATGCAGCACGGAGGTGGTCGCCGCCGTGGCCGGGGAAACGACAGCGCCTGGCTGTTCGGTCCCAGGCCCATCCTGCGCGGACGTGCCCAGTGGAGCCATGACCGCCCCCAGAAGGAGGCAGACGGGGGTGAGCAAATCGCGGCGAAGTAAAGGCATGGGAGGCGGACCCTTCGTGACGATTTGTTATTTCGTCACAAAATTTATGACTCCGCAATCAGAATCGCACCCTGCAGCGGTCGCAGGGTCAGACGGGCTTCCGCACCTTGGGCCGGCCAGTCCTCAGCCGCCATTCCGTACGCCGGAGAGAAGTCGGCCCAGCCCGGAAAGCCATCGGGGAGCTGGAACTTCGCTTCGCAAGGGTCGCTCCCGACATTCAGCGCCACCACCGCCACGCCGCCCCGTCCGGCGCGGGCGTAGGCATAAATGGTGTCGTCGCCCGCGCCGCAATGCAACGTCAGGAAATCCCCCCGGCTCAGGCAGAGATGAGCTTTGCGCAGCCCGATCAGCTCTTTGTAGGCCGCCAGGACTCGCTCCTCGATACGGTTTTCGTCCGGGTTGGCGTAGGGCAGCAAATCCCGCCAGATCATCGGTTTCCGGCAATCCGGATCGCCGCCGCCCCACATCCCCACTTCCGTGCCGTAATAGATCATTGGCGCGCCCAGGGCCGTCATCTGATAGACGGCCGACAGCAGCAGGCGGTCGTAGTCCTCGGGTGTCGGCTTGCCATCGTTGTACAGCGGGTTGGCGCTCGGCTTGTTGGCCCGGGCGTAGGGGAAGCCGGGGTTCTTGAGCCGCGACACCAGCCGGTCGACGTCGTGGCTGTCGTAAAGGTTCCAGAGTCCCTCGGCGACGGAACGGTGATAATGGTTTCTCAGAAGGCGGGTGTGCTGGTCGAAATCGGCGATGGAAGGCGCATCGCGGCCGCCGCCAAAGAACGCCACGCCCAGCTCGGCGAAGGGATAGTTCATCACGCCGTCGAAGGTCTGGCCGTCGAGCCATTCGTCGCAAATGTCCCACACCTCGCCGACGATGACGGCGTCGGGATTGAGGGACTTCACCAGGTTGCGCCAGTCGGCCCAGAAGTGGGCCGGGAATTCGTTCGCCACATCCAGCCGCCAGCCGTCCACGCCCTGGCTCGAATCGCCGAAGGGCGCCGTCCATCGGGCCGTGACGTCGAAGATGTGCTGGCGGGCGCGGGCGCTGGCGGGGCCGTCGGGGCCTTTGCGCAACACCGGCATGTGTTTATGCCCGGCCCAGCCCTCGAAGTCGAAGGGGTCCCAGCATACGATCTCGAACCAATCGGCGTATTCCGACGACCGGCCGAATTCCTTGACGTCTTTGAAGGCCGGGTGCGCCTGCGAGACGTGGTTGAACGACACGTCCACAATAATGCGGATGCCGCGGTCGTGGGCTTCGCGGATCAGGCGCAGGAACATCCGGTCGCTCTCGTTGAAGAGCCAGGTCGCTGGATCGTGCAGGTCTTCGCGGGCGGCGGTCTTCGCGTACTCGCCCGCCACGCCGAAATGATCGTCCACGTGGCGCCAATCGATGGCGTCGTACTTGTGGTAGGACCCGGCCTGGAAAATCGGGTTCAGGTACAGCGCTGTGACGCCCAGATCGGCCAGGTAATCGAGGCCCTCGATCAACCCGGCCAGATCGCCGCCGTACCAGCGCTGATGCGGCGGCGGGCCTTCCGTCGTATGCGGATCGCCAGTCCAGGACATCACGCCCGGCGGATCGTTACCCGGATCGCCGTTCCGGAAGCGCTCCACCATGATCTGATACCAGACGGCGTCGCGCGACCATTCGGGCACGCGGACCGGTTCGGTTTCGCGGAAAAAATCGGACAGGGCATGCATGGCGGGACGAAGCGGGCTCCTAGGTGTAAGGGAGGGCGCGCGGGCGTGATGGCCCGGCGGGCGCGAGAGTCCGCAGACCCTGCCGCCTTCCGCGGCCCGGCGCTAGTCCTGCTTTCGTCATTCAGAAAACTGGCTCGGCGACGGGGTGGGCGCCGACTACTTCACCCAGCGATCCCACGATCCGAAGCGTTCGCGAACCGGTCCCTTCCTCAGCGACAACCCGATCAGCGCCACTCCCGCCAGCAGTCCGATCACCCCCGCCGCCACGCCGCCGTTCGTCAGCCACGGCCCGATGGCCAGCACCAGGCCTACCAGGACGTTCAGGAAACGCGTGAGCCGCACTGCCTCTCCCATGGCGATCA
This sequence comes from Sumerlaeia bacterium, assembly GCA_040219255.1. Classification (GTDB taxonomy): domain Bacteria; phylum Sumerlaeota; class Sumerlaeia; order SLMS01; family JAHLLQ01; genus JAVJSW01. The sequence continues at coordinate 68,428 of JAVJSW010000039.1, read as the reverse complement.
CCGCGAAAACCACCGCCAGCGAACCGCCCAGGTGGAAGATGGCGGAGGCCGGTTTCTCGAGACCCAAGAGCCAGGGCACGAACAGCAGACCGACGCCCACGATGGCCGAGACTGTCAGGTTCCAGGGGGCGCTCATGCCCCAGAAGCCGGCCTTGAGCAGCGCCATCGGGCGCTTGGGGAAATCGGCCAGCGGCGGCGTGCGCTCGTCCGGCTCGGAGCCGTCCGGGTCGCCGCCCTTCCAGAACACGCGCCAGAAGCCTTCGCCGGCCCGCGTTCGCTGCTTGACGTGCTGGCCCATGGCGATGACCTCGTCCACCTCGAGCGGAATCATCGGCAGCATGATCGCCGCCGCCAGCAGACAAAACGTACACCACGCGCCGACGACGACCGGCTGGGAAATGACCAGCGCGATATGCACCAGCCCCAGCGGAATCACCAGAATCCCGAAGAACGTCACCATCCACGGCATCGTGCGCCAGCGGCTCGGCGCCCCCATGAAACCCATCAAGCATTCGAACGTGTAGGCGAAGGCCCCGAACGCCGCGTCCGAAACCGGCCACATGTGCGACATGTCGGAATTGAGCACCTGGCGGCTTTGCGAACCGAAGAACGGGTCCCAGATTTCCTCGATGTACCCGAGCTGAAACGCCCCCAGATACCGCGACGCCATCCAGCCCGCGAACCCAGCCGCGATCATGATCCAGCGCTGGGGCCAGGAGGACGGGTTGTAGGACCAACCCCGCGGCACCGGGTTTCCCATCTTCATGTACATGATCATGTTCGGCATGCCGGGGATCAAGATCGTCACCGCGATCACCAGCGTGCCCACCGCCGTGGCGTTGTAATACGCCCCCGCCGTCGGCGCCCAGAACAGCACCGGCGCGATGTTCATCCAGATCCCGACGAAGCACGCCCCCCACATCGAGACCGGCCGGTTGGGCGTCAACGCCCGCCAGCCCAGAACGATCAGCAGAAACCCGCAAATCAGGTCGCTCCAGGTCATCGCCGCCGCGCGCCCGGCGGTCGAAAGCCAGACCTCGCGCCCGCCGGCCACATCCACCGCCCCCGAACCATAGGAAAACGTCAGCGGCGCCATCATCGTCCAGAACCCCGCCATCACGATGAACCAGTAGCACCACAGCGTTTGCCGATGGTGCATGTGCAGCATCTTCTCGCGGTGCTCGGGCGACATCGACATGTGACCATGGCCTTGGTGGCCCTCGTGGCCCTGGGACTCTTTGCCGTGGGATTCCTCGTGCTTCTGGTGATGCTGATGCAGAGGCATGGGCCGGCTGACGCCTCGCATTCCCATTCCGCCGGACTGCATTCCCCCAGAGTGCTCGTGCTGCTCGTGAGATTGCTTTTCGTGTTCGGGATGATGCTGCTGATCGGGCATGGAGCCTATCCTTCGGCAGGAGTGAGAATCGCCAGGAAAAGCGCTTGGGGCTAGGGAGAACGGGAGAATCGCCCGCGCCCGCGCTCGGCTTGGCTCTGGAACCAAGCAACTCGGGGTCCGGCAGGTGAGGACGCGACTCTCCCGCGTGCCGGGCGGCATCGGTGTTGCTCCGGCTGAAGAGCGGAAGGAGCCTCTCATGCCATCTGCCAATGCCAACCAGCCCCGCAAGAAAGTCGTCATGATCACCGGAGCCACCGCCGGCGTGGGCCGCGCCACCGCCCATGCCTTTGCCGAGCGCGGATGGAACATCGGTCTGATCGCCCGGGGACAAAAAGGACTGGCCGATACAAAAGCGGAAGTGGAGGAACGGGGCGGGCGGGCCCTCGCGCTGACCTGTGACGTGGCCGACGCGGACCGCGTCGAGGAGTGCGCCCGGCAGCTCGAAGAAACCTTTGGCGAAATCGACGTCTGGATCAACAATGCCATGCTCACGGTCTTTGGCCGCTTCGACGACTTGACCCCCGAGGAATTCCGCCGCGTCACCGAAGTCACCTACCTCGGGTCGGTTTACGGCACCCTGGCAGCCCTCAAGCGCATGAAGCCGCGCGACCGGGGCGTCATCGTCCAGTCCGGTTCGGCCCTCGCCTATCGGTCCATCCCGCTGCAATCCGGCTACTGCGGCGCCAAGCACGCCCTGCGTGGCTTCTTCGACTCGCTTCGCTGTGAACTGCTACACGAGAAATCCAACGTCCGTCTGACCATGGTGCAGTTTCCCGCCCTGAACACGCCCCAGTTCGAGTGGAACCTGGTCAAGCTGCCCGAGCACCCCCAGCCCGTGCCGCCCATTTTCCAGCCCTCCGTCGCCGCCGAAGCCCTCTACTGGGCCAGCCAGCACCGCCGCCGCGAAATCAACGTCGGCCTGATGACCGCCGTCATCATCTGGGGGAACAAGTTCCTTCCCGCCTTTGGCGACTGGTATCTGGGTAAGACCGGCTTCGACTCGCAGAAAAGCGGCGAACCGGTCTCTCTCGACCGCCTCTCGAACCTCTGGCATCCGGTGGAAAACACCTACGGAACGCGGGGAACCTTTGACAAGAAGGCCAAGTCCAAGAGCCCCTACTTCTGGGTGTCGGCGCACCGGGGCGTCGTCGCCGTGGTGGCTCTTCTCGTGCTGGCCGGGATCGCGGGCGGCATCCTGGCTGCCGTGGCGGCGTAGCGCCCGCCAATTGGGCTCGACCCAACACGGCGATGCCGCGAGAAGAGAGTCGCCTGCAACCAAGCGAGAGCCCCATGAGCGCCGCCCAGCCTTTTCTCAATTTACGAAAAACCTTCATCATTTCCGCCGGGCGCACCGGGACTCAATTCTTTGGCGATTTGGCGAGCGAACTCGTCCCTGGCTGTTTCTCGATCCACGAACCCGATAAAGTCGATTGGCACACGCTGAGCCGCGACGAGCGCTGGCGGCGCCTGAGGCAACAGGGCGTCGTTCGGCCTTATTTGCTAAAAGCCCTCGGAACATCGGGAGCGCGCAATCATTCCTTGAATTATTTGGAGGGACGGATTTCGGAAAAAGAGGCGATCGAAAGGTTTATTAAAGATCGTAAATGGATCGTTGGTGACAGGAAACTCTACGTGGAATCAAATGCTCAATTGTTTGGCTTAGGGAATTTGCTTGCGGAGCTTCCAAACAGTCATGTTCTCTTCTTCGTTCGCCATCCTAAAACATGGGTTTCATCTTGGCTGTCTAAGGTCTGGTACTCGGAGAAAGACATTTTGACCCGAATCGATCGAGGCGGCCTCCGGCGGCTAACGCCCGACAACGCAGGGATCGCATGCCCGGAATGGCCGGATTACTCGAGGGCCGAGAAGCTCGCATGGACCTGGCTGACCATGAATCGCTTGTTCGCGGAGCTGAATGCGGAGGGACGAAAAAACGTGGCGCTTTTTCGATACGAAGATGTTTTCCTCGAACGCAAGGATCAAGAGTTACATCGATTGCTGGTGGCCTTGAGCCATGGATTGGTGAGCGGCGATGAAGCCGGGCGCCTGCGCCAAATGCTCGACCAGAAAATCAACGTCCGGCCCCGGCAATCAGAGAATGAAGAAGAAGGTTTGGAGAATTGGCTGCGCGCTGATCTCCTCAGCGGCGTGAAGGACTTGATGGAAACGCTGGGTTATTCCGAATAACCGAATATGGTTCGCAATACCTCGATGCGTTCCTGGCGCTCTGGAGAAATTTTGTCGAGCCATTGCCTGTTTGCGTTCCCTTTGGACTCGCGCGCATTCACTTTGGGAAGCTCCCGAGCATATCTTTCCGCTATCGGATTCCAATCGATCGCGGCGAAGGCGAACAGCGCTTCCAACGTCTCGCGGGGAGTGGCGGCCAAGTCTTCCAACCGGATTCGATAATAAGGCATGCCCAACTCCCCCGCCGACCGCAAGATCGCCTCCTGAATCGCGATCCATTGGAAAGCGGCGCGATCCTCGACAGGTGCTTTCACGACCGCTTCCCAGCCGGGAGGCAGCGGAAATTTCCACTGGAAGTCTTCTCCGTCGAAATCGAGCGGCAACAGATAAGTATTGAATCGTTCCGGCTGCTGCCAACCATGAATGATCGAGGGGATCGCCGTCAATGGATCGCGAACGATATGGATGAAACGGCAGCCCGGGAAAACAGTATGCACAAAGCTCAGCCAAAGCCCCATGTGAACGGATTTGTCGATCAACCGGAGGTCGGAACCTGACTTGCCCTTGCGAAATTTCAACAGCGCGAGTACCGGTTTTCCAAAGCGATAGCCCAAACGAAGCACTCGCGCCATCCCCGGGTTCTTCATCAGACCGGCGGAACTCCAGCGGCGCCAAGTCTCCGCCGACACCGCAAGCTCTGAAAACCGCTGATGAAGGGCGGCGGAAATCTCGGCGGAAACCTCGGCTCCGGAAAAACCCTCACCCTTCCAACCGTTGTTCTCCGGATGAATATAAGGTTCCCAAATGACATCAGACTCTCGCGGTACGGAGGCAAAGCCAGGTTGTTCGCGCAGGACCTGCTGCAAGAGCGATGTTCCCGAGCGGGGGGCACCAACGAGAAATAGAGCGTCACTCCAAGTCATGTTCCCTCTCCTTGACTTCTTTTCTCTTCGAACGGGCCTGAACGAGAAAGAAAAGCGAGATGAGAAAGACGACGCCCAACGACAGAAATCGATTCAGCGCCGTTCCCAGATAGGCCGACTCGGGCGGCAATTGAAAGACCGGGGCGAGAAATGCCGCCACCCACTCGCGCACCCCCAGACCCGCCGGAACGACAGTCGCCAGAGAACCCGAAACCGATGCGAGTGACAATCCGAATACCGAAGAAAGCGAAGTCGCCCTCTCCATGGAAAGCATACAAACCCACACGCGCAGGCTGTCGATCAAACTGCCCGCGAACTGAAGTCCAAAAAAGACCCAAAGGGATTCCCGCGACTTTGTCTTGCGATAAATCAAACCTGCGGCGATACCCAAGACAAGCAAGCCGCCTCCCAGAAATCCAAATCCAAAACCCGCCTTTTGCTGAAAGAAGGCTCCAACGGACGAAAGCAACAGCGCGCATCCAATCCAAAAGATTGTCAAATCGATGTTGATAGCGACGCTCTTGCCAATGGGGATTCCCTTCGACCTGAGGACGGCGACACGGACCATCAGCCCCCCGGGAACCGGCAAGAGATTTCCCGCCGCCCCCATCACGACCGTGCGGAAAGCGTCTAGAAATGAAATGTCCGCCCCCAGATACCGCACCAGAAAAATAAACTTGTACGCCAACAGAAGCAGCGTGGCTGGAATGAGAATCATCACGACCGCCAGAAGATACAGCCAGTCCAGACCCAGCAGCAAATCCGGCCGGCGGCGAATCGATAGCACAATTCCATAAAGAAAAAGCCCCGCCGCCAGCAAGAACAGAAGCGTCTGCCCCGTCCGGCTCTTCGCCATCTCTTTTCCGCGCAAGCAGAGATCGCTCCAGTTCCTGTTCATGCGTCCGTTCCCATCGCTCCCCGGACCGTCGCAAAGCGAACCGGCCGCCGCTTCAAATGCTCCACGAAACCCTTCAACATGCCCAATCCCTCGCGCCCCGCGAAGCACGGATGATCGTAAACGCAAACACTCTTATCACATGCCGCCGCCGATTCGAAAGCCCCTTTCATCGCCTGTTCCCCCGTTCCGGAATCAAGCCCTCGTGCCGCAAGCGACTCGAAGAACCCCACACCTCCTTCTCCCGTCAATTGAGTCCGAACGCATCGGATAGTCGCTTTCGTCTCGCAAAAATCCCCTTGGCCATAATCATCCGCCATATAGCCAAAGCCCAAACCTCCAAGAATGCGACCCAGCCCCTCCGGCGAATTCCACCCCGGCGATGCGAACCCTACCGGCTTTTCCAATCCCATCGCGTCAAATCGTTCAAGCCCCCACGCGACTTCCGTCCGCACTCTTTCCTCTGTCCACAAATGCGCCTCATGATGCCAGGAACCATGGTTGCGTCCCCCGTGCAAACCCAATTCATGGCCGTGTCTTGCCGCCTCCTGTAAAATCGCACCATGCGCTGACCCCACAACAGGATTGAGCAAAGAGGTTCTCAGGTAATCGCGGTTCCCCATCTTGGCTTTGGGAGACAGCTTCGCAAGAATTGCTTTTTCGTGACCGCCCGCGTTTCGAAATCGCTTCCGCGCCAACGCCACATAAGAAACCGCCCGTCCCATATTGCAATAGAATGTCATGGGAATACGGTATTCCTCCGCGAACGCCAGGAGGTTCGGCATGCCGGTCTCGATACAGGTGATCGTATCGACGTCAAATCGCAGACAGCATGTCAGCATCGAACTCACCGGCCGGCGGATTGGCTCGGCAGGCGTCTGCCCGCGGCCCATGGCACACCATCAAATCCGCCACCTCGGGAACAACAGGGAACTTTGCTCCCGCACACCACTATTCGCCCTCCGGCATCACCTCGCCTAGCAAGTCGCCCTGCTGATTGCGCGGATTGTTGACCTCTCGCCCGACCACGCGGGCCTGCATACGGCCCGCGGGAAACGGCCGCACCAGGTCCATCGGCGACTTCTCGCCCGGGTCCAGCCACCGCGCCCAATCCTCCGGCGCCAGGAGCACCGGCATGCGCTCGTGGATCGGTTTCACCAATTCGTTCGCGCCGACGGTGACGATGGTGCATGTGGTCAGCACCTCGCCCGTCGCCCGGTCGGTCCATCGCTCCCAGAGCCCGCCCATCGCCAACACCGCCTCGCCCGGCCAATGAAACCACACCGGCATTTTTCGCGAAAATCCCTCGGGCACACCCCATTCATAAAACCCGGTGGCGGGTATCAGACAGCGCCGCCGGGCGAAGGCGCTTCGGAAACTCGGCTTTTCCGCCACCGTTTCCCCCCGCGCATTGATCAGTTTGCTGCCGATAGAGCGGTCCTTGGCCCAACTCGGGATCAGTCCCCACACCATCGGCCCCAGGATCGGCGGGCCCGCTGGGTCTTCCTGACGCACCGCGGCCACCACCTGGGTCGGCGAGACATTCAGCCGCTCCTCCTCCGCCACCGGCTCGGCCTGCAATCCGGCCAAAAACCGCTCCAGCGCTGGGATATCCAGGTTCGTCGTATAACGTCCGCACATCGTCTCGTATCCGAATCCTTGGCACGGTCTTGGTACTTACGAACCTGAACCCCGCCGGGTGCGGTGCTTCAATCGAAGAGTGCGATTTCTACCCGGCATTCCTTGCGCCCCGTTCGATTTTCGGGGCCTCTTTTGAATAGGCGGGTACCTTCCATCGAAGGTATTCCGCCACATCTGGCGACCTCACAAGGGGAGACACCCATGGCATCGTCTTTCGAAGACCCCTCCGGCAACCCGGCGGAAGAACTCAAAGCCCAGCTTCAAAGCCTCGTGCGGAAACTACCGATCCTCTTCGGCATCGTGTTCTTTTTCCTCATCGTCGGCGCAATCCTCAGCGCGGCCTACACCGTCGAGGCTCAGCAAAGCGGCGTGGTCCTGCGCTTTGGCAAGGTCGACCGCATCACCGGCCCGGGCCTGCATTTCAAACTGCCTCTCGGCATCGAAACGGTCGAGTTCGCGGAAACCCAGACCATTCTCAAGGAAGAGTTTGGCTTCCGTACCGTGGCCGCCGCCCGGCGCACACAATACGCCGACGACGAATTCGACGACGAGTCCCTCATGCTGACCGCCGACCTCAACGTCACCGACGTCGAGTGGGTCGTCCAGTACCAGATCGCCGACCCCGAGCAATACCTCTTCAAATCCCTCGAAGAACCCGTCGCCACACTGCGCGACGTTTCCGAAAGCGTCATGCGCCAGGTCGTGGGCAATCGCCTCGGCAGCGACGTCATCACCGAAGGCCGCACGGAAATCGCCAGCACCGTCCAGCGCGAAATCCAGGAAATCCTCAATAGCTACGAAAGCGGCATTCATATCGTCCGCGTCGAATTGCAGGACGTCAATCCGCCCAAGCCGGTGCGGCCGTCTTTCAACGAAGTGAACAAAGCGCGTCAGGAACGCGAACGCCTCATCAACGAAGCCGAGCGCGAGCGCAACCAGATCATCCCCCGCGCCCAGGGCGAGGCGGCCCAAATCATCGCCGAGGCCGAAGGCTACGCCCTCGAACGCGTCAATCGCTCCAAAGGCGAGGCGGCTCGTTTCCTCTCCATCCTCAAGGAGTACCAGTTGGCCCCGGAAGTCACCCGCCGCCGATTGTACCTCGAAACGCTCGACGAAACGCTGCCGAACGTCGGCCAGATCTTCGTCATCGAACCGGGCCAGAACCAGCCGCTGCCCTTGCTCCAACTCGGCACCCAGGGCGGGGCTGGCGGCTCGCCCTTCGCCCCCGGCACCCAGCGTGGCGGCCAGTAAGCCCCCTTTGTCCGTTCCCAGCCAAAGCCTCTCCTCCCAACGCTTACGGAAAATCGCATCATGACGTTTCGAAAATCGACCATCCAAAGTTCCATCGCCGCGCTCATCGTGGGTTTCATCGCCCTGATCGTCCTCTCGGCCTCGGCCTACATCACCAACGAAGCCGAGCAGGCGGTCGTCCTCCAGTTCGGCGAGCCCATGCGCGTCGTCAAGGACCCCGGCCTTCACTTCAAAATCCCCTTCATACAGGATGTCGTGCGTTACGACAAGCGCCTCATCGCCTGGGATGGCGACCCCAACGAAATCCCCACCAAAGGCCGCGAATTCATCTACGTCGATACCACGGCCCGCTGGCGCATCGTGGACCCGCAGAAATTCCTCGAATCGGTGCGCGATGAAGCTGGCGCCATGTCGCGCCTCGACGACATCCTCGACTCCGCCGTCCGCGACGAAGTCTCCAGCCTCGAACTCGTTGAGATCGTCCGCTCCAGCACCTGGGAAGGCGCCCCCGAGGACATCGGCAACGAACCCATGTTCGACGATCAGGACGAGCAAAGCCTCAACCGCCCCATCATCGTCGGCCGCGAAGGCCTCACCCGCCGCATTCTCGAACGCGCCTCCGCCACCACACAGCAGCAACTCGGCATCGAACTGGTGGACGTCCGCATCAAGCGCCTCAATTACGTCCGCGACGTGCAACAGCGCGTTTACGACCGCATGATTTCCGAACGCCAGCGCATCGCCGCCCAGTTCCGCAGCGAAGGCGAAGGCCGCAGCGCGGAAATCCGCGGCGGCACCGCCAAGCAACTCCAGGCCGTGCGCTCGGAAGCCCAGCGCAAAGCCGAAATCGTCCGCGGCCGCGCCGACGCCGACGCCACCCGCATCTACGCCGAAGCCTACAGCGCCGACCCGGAATTCTACTCCTTCCTGCGCACCATCGAAAGCTATGGCAAGTCCATCACCGGCCAGAGCACCCTCGTCATCGGCACCGACAGCGATTACTTCAAGTACCTGAAATCCATCGGTGAAGTCTCCACCGATTTCAGCCCCATCGACGTCGAAGCCCGCCTGCGCCAGATCGAGCAAACCGCCCCCGCCGTCGAAGTCGACGTGCCCCTGCAACTGCCCGCCGAAGTGGAAGGCGGCGAGGATACAGGCGGAGACTCAGCCCCCGCCCCGGAAGAAGCACCCGCCGAAGCCGTCGGCGCGGAGTAGCTCTTTCCAAAAAGGAAATTACCACGGAGACACGAAGGCACGGAGAAAGAAGAATTTGCGGCTGATAACGTGATAAACGCAGATGTTTGGAACTCTTGGGTTTCCTGGGTCTCTATGGGTGTCTCAGAACCGTTTTTCCCCTTTGTGTGGAAACGAATAGCGGACGCGATGTGAAACTCTCCGCGAAGGCAAATCCAGGGCGCCTGGAACAAGAGGCCATCTGCGGCTTTATTCGTCAAATGGAGCCAGGAACCTCAATGTCTCGCCAGCCACACCTCCGTGCCTCCGCGTCTCCGTGGTAAAGTCATCCTGCCCACCACACCGCCCAGCATGCCGTTGACAGCCCACGCCTCCGGCGTGACGCTTCCCCGTCCGCGTTCCACACTTGCCAACCGGACTTTTCTTTATTTCCGCTGTTGAACCCGCAAGGACCCTGACATCGTGCCGCGCTCGCCGCTTCTCTCTGCCTTTCTCGCCGCCTGCTTCTCTGCGCTCATTTCCCTCGCCGCCGCCCAGACCGTCTACGTCTCCGTCTCCACCGGCAGCGACGCCAACCCCGGCACCCAGGAAGCCCCCTTCGCCACCATCGCCCACGCGCTCTCCACGGACCCCGAGACCGTCCTCCTCGCCACCGGAGATTACCCCGTCGCCGAGCCCCTCACCTTCGCCAACGTCGAGGTCGTCGGCGGCTTCCGCCCCGACGATTTCCTCAGCAACGCCGGCGCCTCGCGCCTCCTGCTGCCCGACAAGAGCGATAACCTTGGCCTGCCCATTCCCGGCGCCACCATCGCCCCCAGCGCCACCCTGCGCTACCTCACCTTCTCCGGCGGCTTCTACACCGCCGAACTGCTCGATGGCGCCCGCCTCGAAAACTGCGACTTCGAAGCCAACCAGGGCGCCGCGATCCTGATCCGCGGCACCGCCGAGGCCGAAGTCCATCGCTGCCGCTTCACCGACGGCATCGGCGGCGTCGAAGTCCAGGGCCAGGCCATGGCCACCGTCACCGAGTGTACCTTCGACGACCTCGACGGCCGCGCCATCACCACCCGCGACAACGCGGTCCTCATGCTCGAGCAAAGCCGCCTCGTCGAAGGCGACAGCACAGCCCTCGGCATGTTCAACGAATCCACCGGCCTGATCCGCAACAACCTGATCAGCCGCAACACCGGCAACGGCGTCCAGATCAACCGCTCTTCACCGGTACTCCAGGGCAACATGATCACCCTGAACAACGTCGGCGTCGACATCACCAACAGCATCGCCCAACTCCAGGGCAACACCATCGCCCGCAACCGCGCATCGGGCGTCGCCATGACGCTGGCGGCACCCGCGCTCCAGCGCAACATCCTCGCCTACAACGCGTCCTACGGCGCCGCCGAACTCGGCACCGGCACCCCCGGCGGCGAAGTCACCGACAACCTCTTCTGGGGCAATACCGTTGCCGCCTACCGGGAAAACGACGCCATCAATCTCAATTCCCAGGACGAGTTCACCAGCGAGATGATGAACCTCGGCACCGTCGCTGACAACCTCTTCACCACGCCCAGCTTCCAGGACCGCGCCGCCGAAGACTTCCGCCTCCAGGCCGACTCGCCCGCCCGCGATGTGGTCCAGCCGCCCGCCAATCAACTCCCCGTGGATGTGCGCGGCCATGCCCGCGTCCAGGGCCCCCTCCAGGACCTCGGCGCCGTCGAAGGCCGCAACACCTTCAAAACCACCATGGGCCCGGACCTGAGCGAATGGGTCGTCATCCAGGACTCCGGCTCCTTCGGTCCGATCGCCGTCGATACTCTGGCCCACGGCTTCCGATTCTACGGCGAGCAGCCCAACCTCTTCGGCTTCGTCGAGCAAAAGGACCGGCCCGTCACTCAGCCCGAAGACTCCGTCGCCATCGTCCGGTATCGCCTCTCCAGCCGCGGCGACAATGCCCTGCTGGCCCCCGAAATGCGCATGCGCCTCAACGCCGAGAGCCGCGTCGTCGCCACCTCCGCCATCCAGCCCCGCAGCATCGGCTCCGCCATGCCCCCGGCCGCTGGCGCCGACTACTATATCGTCACCGACTTCCTCGGCGGAGGCCTGCGCACCGACGCCACCGACACCCCCGCCGCCTTCCGCACCGCCCTCGACATGCTCAAGTTCAGCAGCTCCGGCCGCGTCTTCCTCTCCACCCCCATCGACTGGGAGCAATGGGAAGCCACCCTTGTCGACAAGACCGCCTACGACGCCCGCTTCACCGAACTGCGCACCTACACCTTCGACGTGAACGAGGAGGGCTGGACCTCCTTCAACGCCACCCCCGGCTTCGCCGCCCCCGATTTCGACTTCGACCTCGCCAAGGAAGGCCTCTCCATGACCGAGCAGGGCGCCCCCAATTGCTTCGGCGGCTGGGTCAGCCCCTTCCTCGAAGGCTTCGCTCCCGGCGACGTGGTTCGCCTGCGATGGACCATTTCCACCGAAGCCACCATCCCCGCCGACGCCACCGCCGTCCGCCTTCGCGCCAGCAACCAGTCCTTCGAGCACACCGAAACCCTCCTCATCGATCCCGGCCCAGGGCCCTGGGCCGATCTCGGGCCCGACGCCGCCGGCCGCGACTACGACATGTACTACGTCATCCCCGCCGGCATCAGCGACCCCGACTACGCCTTCGCCTTCGAGATGTTCGGTTTCTCCTCGCGCCGCGAAGCCCAGCCCCTCACCCTTCTCTCCCTGCAAGTTTCCACGGCAAAGGGAGGCGCGCTCGCCCCGTGACCGATCAGTCATTCTCCGATCCCTCCGCGCCCGCCCCGGGACGCCAGTTCCCCCTGCCCGCCCCCGGCCATCGCGACTGGTACGCCTGGGAAGCCGTCCGCGCCCTGCCCCGCCTCATCCTCATGGTCGACAAGAACCCGCTCAGCCGCACCTACGGCTGCTTCGACCGCAGCTTCTGGCACTACCGCACCATGGATTTCCCCTGCGGCATGCACCAGGAATTCGTCCTGCCCCTCGCCCTCGCCTACAAACTCGACATGCCCGGCAACGTCTACTACGGTCAGGAACGGCTCCGCGAACTCGCCGAGGCCGGCATCGATTACGCCCGCAAGTCCGCCTATCCCAACGGGTCCTGCGACGACTATTTCCCCTACGAGCGCGCCCTCGGCGCCCTCACCTTCTCGCTCTACGCCATGGCGGAAGCCGCCATCGAGCTCGGACTCAACGACGACCGCCACCTCGAATTCCTCAGCCGCCGCGGCCGCTGGCTCCTCGGCCACAACGAAACGGGCCAACTCGCCAACCATCAGGCCTTCGCCGCGCTCGCCCTCTACAACGTCTATATCCTGACCGGCGACCAGGACTTCCGCGAGGGCAGCGACAGCTTCAAGGACCTCGCCCTGTCATGGCAGAAGGACGAGGGCTGGTTCCAGGAATACGAAGGCGCCGACCCGGGTTATCACACCTGCTCCATCAGCTTCTTCGCCAAACTCTGGCAGAAATCCCGCGACGAAGCCCTCCTCGAACCTCTCGAGCGCGCCATCAAGTTCGCCCATAACTTCATGCACCCCGACGGCTCCTACGGCGGTGAATACGGCAGCCGGAACACCTACCACTTCTACCCTCACGGCTTCGAAGTCATGGCCAACCGCGTTCCAGAAGCCGGCCAGATCGTCGAAACCTATCTGCAGCGCGCCCTGCCCGAGCGCCGCCGCTACTACAACGACGACGACCGCATGGCCGCCCACTACGTTTACGATTGGATGCAGGCCTGGCGCGACTACACGCCCGACCGCCAACCCACCATTTCCCTGCCCCAATCCACCGAAACCCACTGGTTCCCCGAGGCCCAGATCCTCGTCGTCAAAACGCCCCACTACCACGCCGTCGCCGCCGCCAACAAAGGCGGCGTCTTCAAAGCCTTCGACGCCCAAGGCGCCATCGCCAGCGACACCGGCCTGACCGCCGAACGCGAAGACGGCACCGTTGTCGTCACCCACATCGTGGACGACAACAACAAGGTCCAGGTCGGCGAAGACCGCCGCAGCCTGGAAGTCCGCGGCGTCTTCCAGAAGCGCAGCCAGCCCCTGCCCACGCCCGCCAAGCAGATCGTCTTCCGCGTCCTGCTCCTGACCATCGGCCGCTTCAACGCGAACCTGGTCCGGTCGCTGCTCCAGAAAATCCTCATCACCGGCAAAAACCGCCAGCCCATTGCCTTCCGCCGCCGCCTCGCTTTCCAGGACGACGGCATCGAAATCATCGACGAAATCAAGGTCCAGGAGAGCGGCGTGAAGTTCCAGCGCGTCGCCGCCGGGTCCGACCAAACCTCGATCTACGTGGCCAACTCGAACGTCTATCAGGACTCGGTCCTGACGCCCTGGCAGTGGTTCCCCGACGCCGTCAAGCAGCTCAACGCCGAGGGCAAAGCCCGCATCAAACGCCGCGTCGCCGCCCGGAGCCACGACTGATGGCTGGCGTCCCCCGCCTCGTCCTCGCCTCCGGTTCGCCACGCCGTCGCGAACTCCTGACCCAGATGGGCTTACAGTTCGAGGTCCTGACCTCCGACGTGGACGAACGGGCCATCCCCGCCGACCATCCCCGCACCTTCGCCATCCGCGCCGCCTACGCAAAGGCCAAGGACGTCGCCGCTAAGTGCCACGGCGACAACGCTCTCGTCATCGCCGCCGACACCGTCGTCACCCACCGCGACGTCCTCTATGGCAAACCCACCGACGCCGCTGACGCCCGCTGGATGCTCGGCAACCTCAGCGGTCAGACCCATCAGGTCATCACCGCCATCGCCCTCGCCAAAGCCGACGGCGGCGACGTCCTCCTCGACAGCGCCACCACCCGCGTCACCTTCCGCACCCTGGCCCCGGAAGAAATCCAGCACACCATCGCCCACGACCCCATCTTCGACAAAGCCGGCTCCTACGCCATCCAGGAACGCGCCGGCGAATTCGTCACGCGCCTCGAAGGCGACTACTACAACGTCGTCGGCCTGCCGCTCGAAAAACTCGTCGAGATGCTCGATGGACTCTATCCCGTCGATGGTCTGCACGTTCCCCCTCCGCCATCCTTCGCGGCCCGCTGGTACCACTGATCAAGGCAAAATCATAAGTCGAACCTTTTCAAAGATCCGTGCTCCGGCGGCCGTTGTCTTATAAGTGCAATAAGTGTATTTTGTCTTTCTTGTCCCCGAGTTGCCACATGAGGGGACAAACCGAACCCTTTGTGTTCTCCTCACGCGTGTCGGCGGCCAAAACCCCAACGAGCCGCCACACCGATCACTTCAGGAGAGCACGCCCCATGACCGCCATCCCCATCCCCGCCTTCCCGCTACTTCTTGTTCCCGTCCGGATCGATCCGGTAGAACGAACTCGTGTCGCATTCCTTGTCCAGAAAAGCCGACGCCGCGTTGGGCGCAGCCTCGACCTTCGCCGGCGGCGCAGGCGTGGGGGGCGCCGGAGCGATACTGCGCTTCTTGATCTCCTGCGTGTCCGTCAACGTCAGCGGCTTGATGTTCGTCTGCTTCAGCTTCACCTTCGACGACACCCCGTTCTGCACCAGGTTCTTCTGGTACTCGTTCACCCGCTGCTGCTTTTGGCTGCTGGTATAACGCTGCTGCTCGCGCATCACCTTCTCCGCATCGTACTTGATGCCCGCACGCTGGCAAAACGCTTCCACCCCATGGCGGTCGATCAACTCCGCCACCCGGTCGTGATCCCGAAACGGATCCCCGCTCGGCGTCAGCTCCAGCTTACCCAGCAGCAAATCCAACCCGTTCGGCAGGAACACCTTCGACAGAATCGCCGTCGCGATCGTGTCCCCATACTTCGCGTACTTCTCGTGGACGAGCCCCACCAGCTCATTCCGCTGGTTGTAAATCGTGTCGTTCGTCTCGTTCTGCACCACGCCGTTCTGATTGCCAGCCGCTTCGCCCCTTTGGCGCGTCCGAATGCCCGCCACCCGATCTGGCAGCGGAACGAGCGGGTCGGGCGACGACGCCCGCGACTCCCGCGAGACCCCCGCCGCTCGCTTCGGCGGCGCCGGCGGCGGCATCGGCGGCTCTTCCCCCTGACTGTCCAGGTCCAGGTACAGCGCACCGTTGCGGTCGCGCCGCAGGCTGTCGTGCTCCATCCCCTCCGCCGGGGGCGGGTTCAAAATCTCCCGCGCGTGCTCGCCCTGCGATCGC
This sequence comes from Sumerlaeia bacterium, assembly GCA_040219255.1. Lineage (GTDB taxonomy): Bacteria > Sumerlaeota > Sumerlaeia > SLMS01 > JAHLLQ01 > JAVJSW01. Next base: position 52,757 of record JAVJSW010000039.1, on the reverse strand, counting down.
TCGACCTTGAGCAACCACTCTTGAATGCGATCCACGAGACTCCGGAGGCTGGAGATCAGACTCATATTCGGTGGCCGGTTCCTTCCCTTGGTACCATCGGAGCTAACGATTTCCTCACCGAGAGCACTCCCCCGGATCGCATTCCCCGTACCAACAACTCGCGGGAAACTTACACTCGCGGCGAACGTTTCACAATAAATGCCCAAACACTGGGCATTTTCAAGACCGAATCTTGGGCACCGGCCAGGTTTTTGTTTGGGAATCCGAGGGCTGCCATCGGGGGAATTGGGAAAACCATTTCCCAGATTTTTGGGCAAATCCTTACCCCTGGCAATTCCCTTCGTTTTTTTTCCACAGGGGGAGCGGTCCCGGTTTGACATTCCAATCCCGGCGCTTCAAGGTCCCCGGGCCCGTGGAGATTGGGCGGCGGACTGGATTTTCCCCCTCCGTTTTTCCCCGAACCCCGGGAATTCTTTTTGAACGTCTGGTGACTCTGTTCCGATGAACCGCGACCTCTCGCTGCAGATCATGCTTCTCGGTGGAGCCCTACTCTTCCTCGCCGCGTCGCTCTTCCTGCGCCAACCCATCAAGATGGAACCCTCCGCCCTGCCGAGTTACGGCAACCCGTCCGCCGGCGAAGAACTCGCCGCGCCGCCACCCGCTCCCGCCGCGGAAACTCGCTTCCAGACCCCATCGCCCCGAGCCGAAACGAATTACCAGCCCCGCCCCGGTGTTCGCAATTGACAGCTTCATCCCTCACGGTTAGGCCTGTCATGATTCACCGAAGCGGGCAAGAGCGGCGAAATCCGATGTCCGAATCCACCACGTCGTCCCCCTTCGCCGCCACTTTTTCAAACGCCGCGGAGCACCCCGATTCCCCTTAGTCCTCGCACGCTGGATTGCCCTTTCATGTTCCAATTCAATCCGGAAAACCCACTCATCGCCCAAGGCGACATGTCGCTCCTGCTGGAGGTCAACAGCCCCCTGTACACCGAAGCCCGCGACGCCCTCGCCCGCTTCGCCCGCCTCGTCAAATCCCCCGAGCACATCCACACCTACGAAGTCACACCCCTCAGCCTCTGGAACGCCGCCGCCTCCGGCATGGAAGCGCAAGAAGTCTGCGACGCCATCGGCGGCTTCGCCAAGTACCCCGTTCCCGAAAATCTCTTCATAAAGGTCCGCGAGTGGATGGGCCGCTATGGCCTCCTCAAGCTCATCAAGGAGGGCGAGGACCTCTACCTCATCTCCGACGACAAAACGATCATCGACCAGGTGGTCCGTCTCAAGCGCGTCATGCCCTTCATTGAGGAGCAGGAGTCGGACACGCGGCTGCGCATCGATCCGGAAAACCGCGGCCTCCTCAAGCAGGCCCTCATCAAAGCCCGCTTCCCCGTCGAGGACCTCGCCGGCTACCGCGACGGCGCCGCACTCCCCATCGAGCTGCGCGAGGAAACCCTCTCCGGCCGCGAGTTCGGCCTGCGCCCCTACCAGCGCGACGCCGCCGAAATCTTCTACGCCGCCGGCGGAGTCAACGGCGGCTCCGGCGTCCTCGTCCTCCCCTGCGGCGCCGGCAAAACCGTCATCGGCATCGCCTCCATGTCCAAGGTCAGCCAGAAAACCCTCATCCTCACCACCAACATCACCGCCCTGCGCCAATGGAAATCCGAGATCCTCGACAAAACCGATCTCGCCCCCGATCAAATCGGCGAATACAGCGGCGAAGTGAAAGACATCCGCGATGTGACCGTGACCACCTATCAGTTGCTCACCTATCGCAAAAGCAAAACCGATGAATTCCTCCACATGGACGTCTTCAACGCCGAGGACTGGGGCCTCATCATTTACGACGAAGTCCACATGCTCCCCGCCCCGGTCTTCCGCTCCGTCGCCAACATCCAGGCCCGACGCCGCCTCGGCCTCACCGCCACCCTCGTGCGCGAGGACGGCGCCGAGGACGACGTCTTCAGCCTCATCGGCCCCAAAAAATTCGACATGCCATGGAAGACCCTCGAAGGCCAGGGCTGGATCGCCAGCGCCAGGTGCATCGAGGTCCGCGTCGAACTGCCCAAAGACATCAAGCAGGAATACGCCGTCGTCGACCGCCGCGAACAATTCCGCATCGCTGCCGAAAACCCCGCCAAAATGGGCGCCGTCTCCCGCCTCATCGAACGCCATCGCGGCGATAACATCCTGGTCATCGGCGACTACCTCAAGCAACTCAACCTCGTCTCCGAGGAACTCAAGGCCCCCATCATCACCGGCAAGACGCCCAACAAAGAGCGCGAAAAGCTCTACTCCGACTTCAAGGCCAAGCGCATTCAAGTCATCGTGGTGTCGAAGGTCGCCGATTTCGCCATCGATCTGCCCGACGCCAACGTCGCCATCCAGCTCAGCGGCGCCTTCGGATCCCGCCAGCAGGAGGCCCAGCGCCTCGGCCGGGTCCTGCGCCCCAAAGGCGAAGGCATCGAAAACGTGGCTCACTTCTACTCCGTCGTGAGTCACAACACGGTCGAGCAGGAATTCGCCGATGAACGCCACAAGTTCCTCACCGAGCAAGGTTACGAATACTACTACGAATTTGCGGACGCGATGGAAAACGCCTCGTCCGCGAGCCCGCGGAAAGGATAGCCCCTAGGCCTCCTGGCGAAACCTCTCACCGATACTCGCCCACCGGTCCCCCAACGGACGGTGGGCGTCCCGCCGAATGCCGAAGACCCGAAATGAAACTGAAAAGTATCCTCAAAACCCAGAGCATCGAAAGCCTCCAGCACCTGGAGGATCACTGGGACATTGCCCCCGTCGACGTCTCCGAGACCGCAAATGAGGAGGATCAGCGCGAACTTCTGATCGGCAACCTCTACCAGCGCATGCAAAACCGCAACGCCTGGGACACCGCCACCCGCGACATCACACCCGCCGAAAAAGACCTGATCAATTTCCTCACGATCCACGGCGGCGATCTCGAAGCCGGCGAAACCTGCCAGCGCTTCTTCGACGGCGACCGGGCCCGCATGGAGAAGGCTGTCGCCAGCCTCGCCCATCGCGGCCTCGTCTTCACCGATCGCGTCCCCGGCCTCAGCGACCCCCTCGACCTCGTCGGGATCCCCGAGCCCTTTCTCCGCTACGTCGAGCTTCCTTCTTACTGGGAAGGCTACCTGGGCCACTTCCTCAAGGAACTGTCGAACAACGAACTCAAGCACATCGCCACCCAGGGTCTGCGCCTCCAGCCCGAATCGGCCAACAAAAACTACCTGATCCACATCATCCGCACGGCCCTGCTCGATCCCAAGTTCCTGCGCCGCTACCTGGATCGCCTCGCCGAAGGGCCCAAGTCCGTCTTCCAGTCCCTTCAGGAACGCAAAGGCATCGCCGTCTACCGCGACCTGCTCGAACTCAACATCCAGCGCCGCTACGACCATTCCCGAGGCGATGCCATCCAGTGGCTTCTCAACACCAGCGGCCTCGTCTTCACCGTCGTGCCCGGAGCCAACAAGTACAACAACCGCCTGATGATCCCGCGCGACATCATGTACGTGCTTACCAATCACTTCCAGCCCGACGAACGCACCTTCGCCGAACTCGACAGCGTCTCCGTCGTCGAGAAAGAGCAGAAGCCCGGCGTCATCCTCGACAACTCCACCACGCTCCTGCGCGACATCGTCGTGTTCTGCCTCTTCGTGGATCGCTGGCCCGTGCGCGTATTGGCCACCGGCGGCATCGGCAAGAACGACCTGAAAAAGGTCATGCCCCAGCTCAGCCGCTACAAAACCCTCAAATACGCCGAATTCCTCTCGCTCTTCCTCATCGAGAAAAAACTCCTCGTCTCCACCGGCGAAACCTACAAAGTCGCCGACTCCTTCTACAAATGGATCGAGGACAGCCAGGGCGCCTATCAGGACATGATCACCTGGTGGCTCACCACCAACGCCTGGAACGAGGAATACGCCGAAGGCAACACCCTCCATATCGATCCCCGCCCGACCGGCCTTCTCCCCATCGTGCCCTTCCGCAAGATCGTTCTGGAAGCCCTCTTCGACATGCCCCAGGACCGCTGGCTGCTCGACAAGGGCTTCTTTGAAGAAGTCCTGCCCCGCATCCGCCAGGACATCCCGCACCGCAACGACCCCCTCCAGTACGACAAGCACTCCCGCAGCAACGAATTGGTGATCGAATCGATCATGGGCGAATGCCTGCATTGGCTGGGCCTGCTGGGCATCGGCCTCCTCGAAGACAAAGACGCAGAGCTGCTCGGATTGCGCCTGGGCGACGGCAAGACGATGAAGGCCCGCGGCGGCAGCCGCGGCCGCCCCCGCAAGCAGAAGCAACTCGAATTCACCTTCCGCTTCACCGACCTCGGGCGCTTCGTCTTCTCCCGGCCCCTCGAGCGCTGGCCCGAAGTCTTCCGCCCCGAGCACGTCAACGAAGTCCTGCCCCTCAAGTTCGACGTCGAATCCTTCATCCTCCAGCCCACCCACGAAGTCATCGTGCCCCCGGACCTGGCGCTGCCCACCTTCGCCCGCCTCAACGAAATGGCCCACGTCAAGAGCATCGACGTGGCGTCCATCCTGGCCATGAACAAGCACAGCATCCGCGACGGCCTGGATCGTGGTCTGACGGGCGGGGAAATCCTCGAATTCCTCACCGAGCACAGCCGCACCCCGGTGCCCGAATCGCTGCGCATGCTGGTGGAAGAATGCGCCGAGAAGCACGGCGAAGTGAACATGGGCCACGCCGGCGGCTACATCGTCATCGACGACGAAATGGTCCTCTCGCAGGTCAAGTCCAGCAAGAAGCTCCAGCCCAACATCAAAGCGGTGTTGCCCGGTGGCGTCGTGATCCTCAGCCCCGACACGGACGTCAAGCGCCTGTCGCGCGAACTGCAGAAAATCGGCTTCATGCCGCGCCTGGAAAACGAACACGTCACCGTTCGCGGCGAAGACACCATCAACCTGTCGCTGCCCAAGGAAGACATGGTCCGCCTCGTGGCGGCCCTGCGCTTCACCATGGAGGCCGCCGTCGACGACAAGGGCCACAGCGTCGCCGACGAACGCCTCAGCCCCCTCCTCGAGCGCATGAAGGCCGACCCCCGCGCCTTCGCCGCCATCAACGACCACGCCGAGCCCCTCCTCAGCACCTGGCGCAAGGCCCTCTCCGCCGCCACCGAACGGCGCGTCGAATCCGTGCAGACCGAATACAAAGAAAAACTCACCACCCTCGTCACCAGCAGCGTCGGCGCCGGCACCACGGCCTCCCGCTTCACCTTCTCGGGCCCGAACCCGGCGGAGGAAATGGACGACGTGCGCGATATGCTCGATTTCGCCATCGAGAACGAGCACGAAGTCACCATTCGCTACCTGAAAGTGAGTCAGGACGAGGTGGAGGAAGTCATCCTGCCCAAGAGCCTGGAGCGCGAACGCCTCTACGCCCACTGCCGAACCCGCGATCAATCGGCCGTTTACCGCATCGACCGCATCCAGTGGGCCAAACTGGTGTAGCCTCTCCCAAGCTTCCGGAACAAAAACCTGACGGCAGCCAACTTGGAACCTTCTAAGTTGGCTGCTGAATTTAAGGGCAATTTCGCGATTGCCACAGAAACTATCTGTGGGCAAACGTTTGGCATCCTGCCCCATCCAGAGGATTCCCAATGGTTCTCACCGTTCGCGCCGCTCTCGTGGCTGTTTTCGTTCTCGCTTTCGCCAATCTCCAGGCCGATCCCACCATCGTCACCAGCCCAGGGCTCCAGATGCGTGTCGGCACCTGGTCCGTTCTGCCCGCCGGAACCGACGAGTGGGACGTGGATTTGAGCGTCGCCTTCGACAACGACAACTCGTCGAGCTTCCGCGCCTGGTGGCATGTCGAGGTCGCGGACCTGAACCCCGCCGTCGCCGAGACCTTCAATTTCGACATCACCGGCTCCCAGTTCCCCGGCGACTACATCACCCCGGTCTGGAGCCTCGACGGCGGCGCCACCTACGAACGCATCCCCGGACTCCAGGGACCCTTCAACTTCACCGTCACAGTGCCCGCGGGGATTTCCTCCTTCCGCATCGCCAAGTATTATCCCTACACGCTGCCCGAATACGAAGCCTTCAAAGCCTCCGTGGAAACCCATCCCTATGTGACGGTGACGACTTCGACCCAGACCACGACGCTCGGCAACAAACTCTACCTCTTCGAAATCACCGACCCGGGCGTGTCCAACGCGGGCAAGAAACGCGTCTGGATCCACAGCGCCGTCCACCCCTCGGAAAACACCGCCCACTTCACCACCGAGGGCCTCATCGATTTCCTCCTCTCCGGTTCGACGGAAGCCGAACTGATCCTCGACGAACTCATTTTCGACATCGTTCCCGTCGCCAACCCCGACGGGATCGAGCGCGGTAACTACCGCACGAACGCCGACAGCATCAATCTCGAGGTCCAATGGGCCTCGCCCTACAATCCGGGCATCCCGGAAAACGAGTTCATGATCGAAAAAATCGAGGAATTCATGGGCACTTCCGGCAGCCCCGGTGCCAACCCCATCGAGCTGCTCCTCAACCTCCACGCCACCCACGGCAACGAACCGCCCTACCACTTCGTCCACAATGCCAACTACAACATCAATGGCACCGGTGTCATCCCGGAGGTCCGCGCCCTCGAAGACGCCTGGGTCACGGCCATCCGCAACCGCAACGCCTACGTGGACGACGGCAGCGATCACTTCAGTTCACTCTCGGGCCGCGTGTACGTCGAGAGCATGATGCATGATCGCTACTCGCTCGATTCCACCTGGAACGACATCATGGCGATTACCCTGGAGGGCGTGTATCAGATCGGCCCGGACCCGGGCATTCCGAACACCCCGGACGACTATCGCCAGATGGGCGAAGACATGGGCCTGGCCATCGCCGATTACTTCGGTGTCGATCTGACCGCCTCGGGGATCAACGCATGGATGCTGCTCGAGGCCAACGCCCTCGACGCCGCCGCCCCCGCTGGGGACGTCTGGCCGCCGATGGTCACTTTGGCCAATCGTTGCGCCCCCTTCGAGCACGGCCGCCGCGGCTTCGTCCTGGTTCGGCGCTAAGAGCACCCGCTCAGCGCGCCGCCTTGAGAATCCGCCCCGACTTGCCCTCCAGGTGCAGGTCCAGAACCCCCGTATCGGTTCCAAACGCCACTTCCTCCGCCGCCAGCAGGTCCGTGTAGGCGCCCGTGTCTTCCACCGGCAGAGCCACATCCTGCTCGCCGTCGCTGTTGTTCAGCACGACGTAGATACGTTCGTCATCCAGCTCCCGCACAAAGGCGAAAACGTTCGCGTCGTTATCCGCGAGAACCGTCCGATAGCTGCCGCGCCGCAGCGCCGGATGGGCGTTGCGGATGGCGATCAGCCGGCGGTAGTGGGCCAGTAGCTCCTTGTCCTGCTCCACCGAGTCCGGGCTGTCCTTCATCGTCTGATCCGGGTTGTGCGTCTCCGGATCGTAAGTCATGTCGTCCCAGATCATCGGCTTGCGCGAGCAGGGATCGTTGGCGCCCCACATCCCGACCTCGCCACCATAGTAAATCATCGGCGCGCCCACGTAGGTAAACTTCATGATCGCGACGAGTGCCTGAATTTGTTTCTCGTAGGCGTTCGGTTTGCGCGTGTCGTAGGCGGGGTTCTCGGCCTTGGACTTGCCGAAGTAATCGCCCCACTCCCGATAGTGCCCCAGGCCGCGGTTCACGATGTGGGAACCCACCCGGTTCGTATCGTGGCTGTCCATCAGGTTCTGCTGCACGTACGCCACGTTCGGATGGAAGGCGCCGCGCAGGTCCTCGAGCTTGCGGTCGAACTCCTTCGGCCCGATGGCGTGCGAGGTTTCGTAGAAAAACTCCGCGCAGGTGAAGGCGAAGTTGTAATTCATCACCGCGTCGAACTCGTCGCCCTCCAGGTAGGCCCTCAGAACCGGAATCGGGTCGATGACTTCCGCCGTCAGGTAGGCATCTGGGTTGATGGATTTGACGTGCTTGCGCCAGTCCTTCCAGAACGGATGGGCGACGCAGAACGCCACATCCAGACGCCAGCCGTCGATGCCGTCGCTCGGGTCACCGTCGCCGTCGGGGTCCATCCAGCGCCGGGTCGCGTGAAAGATGTAGTCTTTTGGCCCGGCCACGATTCCGTTTTCGTCCTCGCGCAATTCCGGCAGCGTGCTGACGCCGAACCAGCCCTCGTAGTCGAAGATTGTCCCGGCCTCCGGGTCGTCCCAGGATTTCACCGTGAACCAATCGGCGTAGGGCGACTCCCGCTGGTTTTTCTTCACGTCCTGAAAGGCCCAACTGTTGATGCCCATGTGGTTGAACACGCCATCGAAGATGACGCGGATGCCGCGGGCGTGCAGTTCTTCGATCAGCTTCAGCGCCAGCTTGTCCGCCTCGGTCCAGACCCAGGTGCTCGGGTCGTGGGGCGTTTCCTGGGCCATCAGCGCGCGGTCGCCTTCAGGATCGGGGCCGAAGGTCGGATCGACGTGATGATAGGTCGCGCCATCGTACTTGTGCATGGATGGCGCCATGAAGATCGGGTTCAGGTAGATCGCGTTGACGCCCAACTCTTCCAGGTAATCGAGTTTGTCCAGGATGCCTTGCAGGTCGCCTCCGTAGCGCCGGCGCTGGATGTTGTACCACATGCCGCCGCCGGTGGCTTCCTCCCAGGGTTGGAGCTTGTACCAGTCGCTGGTCCAGGGATGAATCGCCCAGGGTTTGTCCGGCTCGTCGGGCCAGGCGCCGCCGATGTCCGCCAGCATCGGATCGTTCGAGGGATCGCCGTTGCGGAAGCGTTCGGGAAAAATCTGATACCAGACGGCGTCCTTGGCCCAATCGGGGACGAAGTCGCCATCCTCTTGCGGTCCGAAAACGGGAGATGTCATGGGGGAAGAGTCCTCGATGGTCAGGGGTTCGGTGGTGGCCGCGGTGTCGGCGAGGAGGCCCGCCGGGGGCGCCGTCAGGGCGGCCAGGAGCGCCGCGGCGGGGGAGATTCGAATCATGGATCGGCCCTCTGGGAGTGGCGAAATGGATGCGCCGTTATGAACCCGGAAAGAACGCAAGGGTCAAGGTCGGAGGTTTTTTCGCCCTTCCGCTGAGAAAAATCACGGCCCGTTTCGTTTTTTCTCGTCTTTTCCTAGCGCGTGGCGTCCCTTTCGCTTACCCCAGGGACAACGCAGTTCCGGCCGGCCTGCCTGAAGGGCCGCACGAAACGAGGTAAATCTCGATGAGTCAGTCATCCATCGTACGTCCGAAGTCGTACGTTGTTCTCTTTAGCGCGGGATTCCTGCCACTCCTGCTCTTGCTGGCGTGCGCCAATACTCTGCCCAAAGCCAAGCACGCGAAGAACGAGCCCTCCGCCACACCGGCGGCGGACGCTCCGGCGCCCGGCGACACACAAGACGCCCCGGCGATGCTCGCCAAAGCGGAATCGCGGGACGCCGCCAAACCCGCCCCCCCAACCTCCCCTGACGACACCTCTACCACGGCCTCCGACACCAAGCCGGAGACCGCCGATTGGCGCGCGATGACCGCGTCCGAACTCGAGGAGGAAGCACCCAAGGCACTCCTCCAACTGCTCGAAGCGAAAACCCAGGGCCCCGAACCGACCACCCAGACACTGACCTCCGACGCTTTGCTCGAGGACAACTTCCTGTTCCTGCCCGGCAGCGCCGAGCAGATCGTGCCGGAAACGGTGATCGAAGGCGGAGACGCGGCCGACATCGACACACGCTACACCGACGCCGGCACCGCCGCCAGCGAGTACGTCAAAGCCGCCCTGCTGTCGCACACCGGCTACCAGAGCCGGGCGCTGAAGCATTACCTGGACGCCGTCGAGCGTGACCCGGAAAACCTTTGGCTCAAGGTCCGCGCCGCCCGCGCCGCCCTGTCCCAGCAAGACTTACCCCGCGCCCAGCGCATGGCCGAAGAAATCCTCGCCACTCATCCCGACTCCTGGGAAGCGAAGCTCATCCTGGGTCAAGTCTTCACCTTCCGCGAGCGCTTCGACCGCGCCCGCGAATGGTACGAGCAGGTGCTGGACTCCAAGCCCGGCAACGTGGAAGCCCTCGAAGCCATGGCCCGCATCGCCTACTCTTTCAATGAACTGGAAAACACCATCGAGCTGACGGACCGAATCCTGGCGGAGGACCGGCGCAATTTGCAGGCCCTTCTGTGGTCCGCCGAGGCCACCGCGCTGACCGGCGACATGACCAAATCCCTCGACCGCTACAGCCAACTGATCCGCTACCGGTCCTCTCTCATCGGCCGGCTGGTCGAGATGGGACGCCGCCTGGAAGGCATGAACCGCACCGACGACGCCCTCAAACTCTACGAAAAGGGCCTCGTTCTCGAGCCCCGCGCGGAAGCGCTTCGCCTGCGCTGGGAGGACATCCTCACCAAGCGCGGCGGCACCGGCGCCGTCTACGAAGCCTACCGCGACATCGTCGCCGCAAACCCCCTGGACATGCGCGTCCAGGACCTCTACGCCGATTTCCTCCTGCGCCAGAACGACCTGGAGGGCCTCATCGCCCACCGAAAGCACATGCTCGAGGTCGACCCGGAGCACCTGGAAAGCCTGCTCTCGATGGCTCGCATCGAATTGCAGCAAGGCAACCTCGACGCCGCCCGTCTCTACTTCGACCGCGTGATTGAGTCGGGCCCGGAAGATCCCGGCATCTACCGCGACATCGGTCTGATTTTCATGAATCAGGGCGACATGGAGCGCGCCGAGCAGCTCCTCAAGAAAGCCCTGATCCTCAGCCCCCAGGACCCGGACACGACGTTAGCGTTGGCGGCCCTGGCGGAACGCATGGAGGACGACTTCGAGGCGGAACGGCTCCTCAAGCGGGCCCTCGATTTCTCCCCGGCGAACGAACGCATCCTCGCGCTCCTCGGCGATTTCTACCGCCGCCGCGACCGCACCCGGGAAGCCTCCGGCGTCCTCGAACAGCTCCTCGCCGTGAACCCCGGCAACACCGCCGCGAACCTCAGCCTCGCACAAATGTACCTGGAACTCGAAGAGCCCGAATCCCTCGACCGCCTGGAAAAAAACGCCGGGCGCCTGGTCGAGGACAAGCTCTTGTTCTTCAAGAGCTACGGCGACCTGACGAGCGAATTCGGCGAATGGCGCCGCGCCCGCTGGGGCTACGAGAAGGCCCTCGAACTCGTCCCGGCGAACATCCAGATCCGCAACCTGCTAGCCCAGGTTTATCTGCATCTGAACGAGAAGGAAATCGCCCAGGAAACGCTCCTCCAGGTGCGCGACGACGTGACGGATCAGACGCGCGTGTTCTACAACCTCGCCCTGGCCAATCTCTACAAGGAATCCGGCGAGCCCGAACTGGCCCTGCCGCCGATGCGCACGCTGGTCGAAATGCAGCCGGAGAATCTAGGCTTCCGCGAGGACCTGATCGCCACGCTGATCGACGCGGGCATGGACGCGGAAGTGACCGAAGAACTCAATCAGGCCGTCCGCGACTTCGGCCCCGAAGACCCCGAGGGCGTCAAGATGCTGCGGGCCTCCGTCTACACCGCCCAGGGCGATTACCGGCGAGCCCTCGGCGTGCTGAGGCCCCTCCTCTCCGAGAATCCGGACGACCCCGATCTGCTCTTCCAGGTCGCCATGCTCAACGGCGAAATGGACAATCTTCAGGAAGCGGAAAAGCTCTACGACCGCCTCATCGCCCTCCTCGAAAAGGACGACGCCACCAAGCCCTTCCAAGCCACCGTGAAGAACAACCTGTCGTACCTGTACGCCAACCGCTCGGAGAATCTCAACCGGGCCGAGAAGCTGGCTCTCGAGGCCCTGGAAATCAACCCCCGGGCCGGTTTCATCCTGGATACGGTGGGATGGATCTACTTCAAGCAGGGTGAATTCGAGGAAGCCGAAAAGTACCTGAAGAAGGCGGAGAAGATGAGCCTGCCGGACCCGGAAATCTACGAACACCTCGGCGAACTCTACGCCGTCACCGAGCGCCCGGCCCTGGCCCGCGAGTACTTCGACCGCGCCATCGACGCCCATGCCGACCGCGATCCCGACAAAGCCACCGCTCTTCGTGACCGCATGGAGGAATTGGAACTCGGTTTGCAGGAGGCATCGGCGAACTGACCGGGTGGCCCATCGGGACCGCCCCCGCGAGAGGACCCTCCCCGCCCCCCCATGGACTTCATCTACGAACACTTCAGCCAGGACACACTGCGGGAAATCAACCTGCAGAAACTGACCAAGCTCTTCCTCGAACTGCTCAACAAAACCTCCGGCGATGTCCAACGCGCCCTCGACCACATGGAACGCCTCTGGGACTACAACGATCTAGAGCGGGCCACCGGCATGTCCTTCGAGGAATTCCGCGATTACCTGGAAGAACAAGAGTTACTGGCCGAAAACCCCATGACCGGGCAGATGGAATCGACCAAACGCACGGACATCCGCATCCAGAAACAGGCCTTCGAGGAAATCTTCCATAACCTGGCCAAAGGCGACATGGGCGGCCACGCGACAAACTTCACTGGCACCGGCGGCGAGCGCCAGCCCGAGACCCGGCCCTTTGAATTCGGCGACGCGGTGAACGATATCGACTTCACCGCCAGCATCGGCAACGCACTCCGCCGCACGGGCTTCGATGGCTTCTCCATGGCCGAGGAAGACCTGGAAGCCTATCAGACCGAGCACCTGACCAGCACGGCCACCTGCATCGCCATCGACGTCAGTCACTCGATGATCCTCTACGGCGAAGACCGCATCACGCCCGCCAAAAAGGTCGCCATGTCGCTCGTCGAGTACATCCAGCAGAAGTACCCAAAAGACACCATCGACGTGATTCTTTTCGGCGACGACGCGGAGGAAGTGCCCCTCGGCGACCTGAACCAGATCAAGGTCGGGCCCTATCACACGAACACCAAGGCCGGTCTGCAACTGGCCCAGCGGCTACTTATGCGCCGCAAAGCCGCCAATCGCCAAGTCTTCATGATCACCGACGGCAAACCGAGCGCCATCACGGAGGCGGGGGAGATCTACAAGAACCCCTTCGGCCTCGATCCCAAGATCGTGAACCAGACGATCAACGAAGCCATTCAACTCCGCCGCAAAGGCATCAGCATCACGACCTTCATGATCACCACGGACCCGTACCTGCAAGACTTCGTGGACAAAATGACCCGCGCGAACAAAGGCCGGGCCTATTATGCCAGCCTCGACAGCCTTGGGTCGTTCATCTTCGCCGACTATGGACGGAACAAGAAGAAGCGGGTCTAGGATCGCACGGTGTGCCGCCCTCCAAAGACAAAAAGCCGCCCGGGACGAGTCGGGCGGCTTCCTGTTTTTCGCTTACGGCTGAACTTTGAGGCGGCAGGAGTTACGACTCCTCCAGCACCGCCTGCGCTTCTTCCGAATACGTGTGGTTCGTGTACACGTCGTCGACGTCGTCGTTGTCTTCCAGGATGCCCAGGAATTTGGCCAGCTTCAGGGCTTCCCCGGGGCCGACCTCGACCTTGGTGGAGGCCACCATCTGGACGCTGGAGGAAGTGACTTTGACACCGGCCGATTCGAGGGCTTCACGGCATTCCTGCACCGTGTCCGGCTCGGTCACGATTTCGTGATAGCCGTCATCGCTGCGCACATCCTCGGCCCCGGCTTCGATAGCCGCTTCCATCACAGCGTCGTCGCTGTCGTCTTCGGCCTCGATGATGCCTTTGCGTTCGAACATATAGGCCACCGAGCCGCTCTGGCCCATGCTGCCGCCGTACTTGTTGAAGATGTGGCGGACTTCCGCCGCCGCGCGATTGCGGTTGTCGGTGGTCACCATGACCATCACGGCGACGGCGCCGGGGGCGTAGCCTTCGTAGGTGATTTCCTCGAAGGCGTTGCCTTCCAGTTCACCGGCGCCCTTCTTGATGGCCCGCTCCATCGTGTCCTTGGGCATGTTGACGTCTTTGGCGGCCTGGATGGCGGTGCGCAGACGGGGGTTGCTGTCGGGGTCGCTGCCGCCCAGACGCGAGGCGATCTGCAGCTCCTTGATGACTTTCGTGAAGACCTTGCCGCGCTTCGCGTCGATGGCGGCCTTCTTGTGCTTAATGGAGTGCCATTTACTATGGCCAGACATGGTTACTGTCTCCTGATGGTGGGAAGGCTCCGCGCCGGCCGCGGAGAGCCTGCCGGTTCGAATGGGGGCCGGTCAGTTCAAGAATTCCTTCAGATCCCGGGTCAACAGAGCCGGGTGATCCAAACGTGCCACGTGTCCCAGCGTGAATCCCTGATGCGAGAGAATCACGATATACGGCGCACGAGGCACATTGTATTGGCGGGCGATTTCGCTTTCCACACGAATGTCGAGCTTTGCCGGCATAAATTGACGGATCGTCTTGCTCACTTCCTCGTCGGTCAGCACGCCAGTCTCGAATTTCTCCATCCGGGGACCGGTCGTCGAGAACAGCAGCAGCACCGGGCGATCCTGCTCGCGGGCCTGCTTCTTCACGTCTTCCAGGTCGGAATAGAAGAAGATGTTGGACTTCGGGGCTGGCGGGGCCACGCTGACGCCGCTGTCGGCCATGCTGTCTTCGTAGAGGTTCACCGCTCGGGCGGGGGCGTTGTCGCGGCCCAGGAAATTCGACGCGGCGCCGCCGTCGAGCAGCCGCGAGGCCTGCACCGTCGGGGTGAAACCGTGGGGCGGCTCGGAGGGCGCGTCGACCTCCTCTTCGCCCATTGCCGATATGTCCGCCACGGCGGCGCGTTCCTCGGCGAACGGATCGATGGCCGGGCTTTCGTTGGCTTCGAAGAAATTCCCGCTCCCCTCTTCCGCGAACGGATTGCTGCTGCGGTCGGCGAACGGATCGGTTTCCGGCGTGCCCGCCGCCGCGAAGGGATCGATGTCGAATTGCTCTTCCTCGCTCCCGCCGAAGGGAGAACCAGAGGCCGGGGGCGCTGAATCGAAGGGGCTCGCCGTGAAGGGCGACTCATTCGCACCCGCGGGCTCGGCGAAAGTTTCCGGCTCTTCGAAGATCGAACCGGGGCGGCCCGGCGAGCCGGCCGAATCGAAGGGGGAAGCCGCCGCGGGCTGGCCGCTCTCGAAGGGCGACGGGTTCGCCGGCGGCGACCGATCTACGCTTTCGAAGGGCGAGGCGCCGCCCGAAGCCGGGGCGTTCGCTTGGAACGGGCTTTCCGCCGGCCCGCCCGTCACTTCAAAGGGGCTATCGTTGGTTGGGGCGGAACCGGCGAAGGGACTCTCGCTGGCTCCCGATCCCTCGAAGGGCGAGGCCGCCGCGGGGGCGCCGGAGCCCGGCACTAGGCGGACGGAATCGGCCATGACCATCATGGGCAGCGACTCGTCGGCCGGTCCCGTGGCGGCCGTTGTGGACAGTGTCACCACGATGTCCCCGCCCTCGCTGAAGGAGAACGATCCCAGGGGCTGCCACACATCGGCGGCCGAAGGAGCGAGCGTGGTGTCGAGGGTTTCGTCGACGCCCCCGCCAGCCACCGCTACGGTGAGGTTCGCGGCGTTCGCCTCGATGGGCCAGGTCATCTGGAGGGCGTAGTCTCCAGCGGCGGAAAGGGGCAGGGTCCATTGGTAGGAGCCCTCCGTTCCGTCAAGAGCCAGGGCTTCGCCAAAGGGGCTCAGGCCGGAAGCGCGGCTTTTGCTGCCAGAGGCGTTCCAAGTTCCGGAGAGGGCGCGGACGGTGTCCGCCTCCGGGTCGTTCGTGGCTTCGCCGACGACTTGCTGGGCCGGGGCGGGCCAGGTGAGGGCCAAAGCGCCGGCCAACAGAAGCAAGCCGGCGGCCCTGCTCCGGGGCCGCTCGTGGAGTCGATCAATCCTCATCATCACGCGTGCTCGTCCATAGGTGGGGTGGATCGGCGCGGCGGCGTATTCCGCGTTGCGCCAGACATCGCCTCCCACTATGTCAAAGAAGAGCGGCGCGGCAAGGAGTTTGCTCCCACCAAATTTGCCGCCGCCATGCGGGTTTCGCGGCACAATCCCAGCAACTTTCCCTTCCCGGCCCGCGGCGAGCCCACTTTCCCGTGTCCGGCGCCACATTATGACCCTTTCCTCCCTCTACGATGGCATCATCCTCGGCGCCGGCCCGGCCGGCCTTTCCGTCGCTGATCACCTCCAATCCGTCGGCCTGCGCGTTCTCGTCCTCGAGAAAGGCCCCATCGCCTCCCACATCGCCCAGTACCCCACCTTCATGAGCTTCCACTCGACCCGCGAAAACGTCGAGATCAACAGCTACCCCCTCAACACCGTGAACGAACGTCCCACCCGCCAGGAGTACTGTTTCTATCTGGCTCGCTTCGCCAAGGATCGCGGCCTCGACGTGCGCACCTACACGGAAGCCACAAGCCTTGAGCGCCACGAGGATGGCACCTTCACCGTTCATGCCAGGAAGCGCTCCGGCGAGGAGGCGGTCTTTTCCTCCCGTACCGTCACGGTGGCGGTCGGCGCCTATGACAACCCGCGTTACCTCGGCGTCCCCGGCGAGCACCTGAGCAAGGTGGTGTACCACTTCAAGGAACCTCACGACTACGTCGGGTCGAAGGTGCTGGTGGTCGGAGGCCGGAACTCGGCGATCGAGAACTGCCTCGCCCTGTGGCGCGCCGGGGTGGAAGTGTCGATATCGTACCGCCGGCCGGAATTCAGCGCCCCCGGCGTGAAATACTGGCTCAAGCCCGACATCGACAATCGCGTCAAGAAGGGCGAGATCCGCGCCTACATGGATACGGTGGTGGAGAAAATCGCCTGGGACGCGGTGACGCTGCGCGAGAACGCCACCGGCGACAGCCTCGTTGTGCCCAACGATTTCGTGATCTGCGAGACCGGCTACAATCCCCCCGCGGCCTTTCTGCAAAGCCTCGGGATCAAACTCGATCCCATAACCCATGTGCCCGAACACGACCCGGAAACGCTGGAGAGCAACGTGCCGGGCCTCTACATCGCGGGGACCATTCTGGCGGGCAACATCAGCGGCCACGTCTTCATCGAGAACTCGCGGCTCCACGGCGAAGTCATCGCCCTGGCGATACGGGACCGCATGAACCGCGGCGCGGGCCAACCGTCGGTCAAGACGTAACGGAGGCGGTCAGTTGTTGAGGGCCCGGCGCTTCTCGCGCAGGCGCTCGAGCTGCCGATCGAGGCGTGCTTCCAGTTCGGCCACTTCCGGAACCACGCTCGGGAGTTGAGGCGGGCGCCAGCCATCGACCATCAGCGCCGTGCCATCGAACCACAGATCGTCCTTCGTGTCCCATCGCCGGTCCGGGCCGGCGGAAACGACGAAATCGTCGCGCAAGTCGAGCCGCGTGCCCCAGCCGTCCTCCACCTTTTCCGCCCCCAAATCCTTCAACTCGTCCGGAGTGGCAGCCCACACCCCGTACTTCTGGGCATACTGGAAGCTGTACTCGCTCAGCCGCTCCATCAGCTCCACCGACTCCACATAACGGCGCAGATGCTCCAGCTCCGCTTTGTCCACCGTCGGGTCCAGAAGCGGATTGTCCCCGGCCGCCGCCTGCCCGCCAGCCGTTCGTCCCCCAGCCGTCTGCCCCGAGGCGGTGCCTGAAGATGTGCCCGCCGTATCCGTTTCCTCGGAGGCGCCGCCGCTGAAGAGCGCCATCAGGCCCACCAGTCCGCCAAGCAAAAGCAGCAACACAAAGACGGCGCCACCGATCAGGATCGCCAGGCGGCCCTTGTCGAACTTGCCTTTCGCCTTGGCCGGTTTGCCCCCCCTGGCGTTCGGCGACGCGGTGGCGGCCTGTGGGCGCGGAGGGGCTGGCGGCGCGGCTGGCGCTTGCTGTGGAACCGGCCCTTGGGGAGCGGGAGCCGCCGCCGGCGTCGGCTGTGCGGCGGGCGTCGGGGGCGGACCGTTCCAGGCCGGGGCCGGTTGCTGCGGGGGCGCGGTTGGTACCGGGGCGGCGGGAGGCACCGGTGGGGCCGTCGCGGCCTTGGGCGCTCGCGCTGGCGAGGGCGGCTCCTGCTGCTGACTCTGGATCACCGTCGGCTCATCATCGCCAAAGTCGGGAAAGCCCGGGTCGCCGAGGTCCGCGAACCCTCGGCTCGACTTGCCGATTTCTTCCTGGCCGATGGCGACGTCGGCGCGGCTGTGCGTTTCCCGCTCGAAGAGCAGATTGGCCAGGAAAGTCATGCGCTCCGACAGCGCCTCCAGGTTCAGCGGCCGGTCCGCCGGATCGGGCTGCAGCAAGTCCTCCAGCAACAAGACTCCATCGGGCGGCAGCACGTCATTCAGGGGACCCAGATCCACCGGCGTCGTTTGCATGATTTGCAGCAGATCGTTCGGGTCGCTGGACCAATGAACCGGCGCCCCCGTCAGCAGAAAATAGAGAATCGCCCCCAGAGAATAGATGTCCGAACTCAACTCGCCATCCCCGCCAAAGGCCACCTCGGGCGAGAGGAACGGCAGCGAACTGATAAAGGCCGGATTCGCCGGACCGTCGTGAACCCCAAGCAGAAGGCCGCCCCACGCCGCGTGCAGCAACTTTACCTGGCCAAGATCGTTCAGGAAAATCGACACCGGCGTCAGGTAGCGATGGGGGATGCCCTTCTCGTGCATCACGCCCAGGGCTTCGAGCACCTGGGAACCCACCTCGAAGGCCCGCCCCGGCGACGGCAAGCCGTAGTCCCGCACGTCGAGCCCCAAGTGATGACCCTTCATCCACTCGTAAGTCGCCCAATAGAGACCCTTGTCGTGGCCGTGATGCGTCGGGCGGCAAAGGCGCGTCGCCCGGCCCGAAAGAAAAGCCGAGAACTCGTGCTCGAATCGGCCCCACAGATCCTTGTAGGACAGACTGTCCTCCGCCATGACCACGACGCAGGCGGGCTGGCCCACGTCTCTGTGGGTGCCTTTGTAGGTCGCCACGACGCCATTGAAACCGAGGCATTCGGCAAGTTCGTAGGGTCCGGCGGTTTTAAGCGCTTGAACGTCGGGCATCGGAGGGTACTCGGGGCGAAAGTCCTGTTATGAATCAATGCTCGCGCGCCCGGGTGCAAGTCCGCAATGGCCGAGTCGGACTTAAAGCTCACGGCTTTCCGCCAACAGCACCCGCACCGCCTCGCCCTGCCCATTGCCCAGGCGCACGCCCCGCCCGCAGACCGCCGGCACGAACGCCGTCGCGCCGCGCAATAACTCCGCCCGGCCCTCGGCCCAGCGCAGCTCCGTGGCGCCCTGCAACCCAAACAGAATCAATCCGCTGTCCACCACATCGGCGGGCAATTCGGCCTCGCCCCCCGCCGGCACGTCGAGTACCCGCACGCGGAAAAACTCGCAATCGGCCATCACGATCCCCTCGCCCGCCGCCGTTCCCAGCTCCGGAGCCCTCGTCGGCAGCGAACCGCACGCGTTCCAGTCCACCACCTTCAGCGCCTCCTCCACATGCAGCTCCCGCTTCGGCTCGCGGTTCCAATCCCACAGGCGATACGTCGTGTCGCTCGACTGCTGAACCTCGCAAATCACCGTGCCGCCCAGAATGCCATGCACCGTGCCCGCGCGGACAAAGAGGAACGAGCCCGGTTGAATTCGGAAACGCCGCACATGCTCCGCCAGCGAACCATCCTCCGCCCCCCGCAGCACGTCCTCCGGCGCCACCTCCATCTCCAGCCCGAAAACGACTTCCGTCCCCGGCTCGCAATCCATCACATACCAACACTCCGTCTTGCCGCGCTCGCCCGCGGGGGCGGTGGCGTCCTGTGGATGCACCTGGATCGACAGATCCTCCGCCGCATCGATCAGCTTCACCAGCAACGGATAGCGCTCCGGCGCCGCCTCGCGGCCGATCATTTCCCGGGGAAACGCCCGCAGCACCTCACCAAACTCGCGCCCCGCGAACGCCCCCCCCAGCACCCGCGACCGCCCGTTCGGATGATCCGACAACTCCCAACTCTCCCCGATCGGCCCCAGGCCAGCGGGCGGCGTCTTGCCAAACTTCTCCTTCAGCTTGGTTCCGCCCCAAGGACGGGGCGAAAACGCGGGATCGAGCAGCAGCGGCTCAGCGGGAAAATCGGACATCGGAGAGGGGGCCTTTCCGGGCGGTGATGGCGGCACTGTCATCCCCCGGAGAGCGGCGAGTCAACCCCGGGTGGCGCCGCTCGTAGTTACGCCTTCAGGCGGAAAAGGCCGCCAGCCACCCCTCATCACCCCTTTGCGCCTCAATGTTAAGGAAGCCATCCCCACCCCCAATCCGCGTCCCTCTCCGCGTCCATCAGCGGTTCCAAACTCCTCTGCCCCCATCCTCCGCGTCCCCTGCGCCTCTGCGGTGAATTCCCTTCCCCCGCCCGCCCTCCGTCGCCCCCAACCCCCTCACCTCCCTCGACTTACCCGCCCCTAAGCGCCTTTAGTCCCTTTAGTTCCACAAGTGTATCTTGTCTATCTTGTCTTCGAAGCTCCACATGAGGGGACAAACCGACCGGCCTGTGTAACCCTTCCACCATCACGCGTGACCCGGAAGGAACCGCCCGCCCATGAACCGCAAGTCTCCCCTGAAGCCTCAGCGTCCTCTGCCCCATGGCGCGGGCAACGCCCCAGCCTCCCCCCAAAGAACCCGTTGAACCCCCACGCCGCACCCTTTGCTCCTTTGCCCCTCTGCTGCTCTGCGTTAAGAACATCAACGGTCCGGCAGAATCGCCATCGCGTCCCCGTACGAATAGAACCGATACCGTTCGCGGATCGCCTCCTCGTACAGCGCCAGCAACCGTTCCCGCCCGATCAACGCCGACACCAGGCAGAGCAGCGTCGAACGCGGCAGGTGGAAATTGGTAATCAACCCATCCACGATCCGAAACCGGTAGCCCGGCACGATCATCAGCTTCGTCGCGCGCCGCTCCGCCCGCAGCAGCCCGTCCTCGCCCACCGCGCTTTCCAGCGTGCGGACGCTGGTGGTGCCGACGGCGATGACGCGGCGCCCTTCCGCTTTGGCGCGGTTGACGGCGGCGGCGGTTTCCTCGCCGACGTGATAGTGCTCGCTGTGCATGGCGTGGTCTTCCACGCTGTCCGTGGCGATGCCCTGGAACGTCCCGGCCCCCACATGCAGCGTCACCCGCGCCTGCTCGACCCCCTTGGCGGCAAGGCGCCCCAGCAGGGCCTCGGTGAAATGCAGCCCGGCCGTCGGCGCCGCCACCGACCCCACGTCCTTCGCGTACACCGTCTGGTACCGTTCGCGGTCCTCCGGCACGTCGGCGTGATCCGCCCGCCGCGCCAGGATGTACGGCGGCAGCGGCATGTGCCCGATGGCTTCCAATTGAGCCTGCACGTCCACCTCCGGCGCAAAGGCCAGGACGCGCTCGCCGCCGGGGGCGATGTCTTGCACGGTGGCGGTGAAGCCCGGGGCGAACTCGATTTCAGTGCCGGGCTTCAGCTTGCGCCCCGGCCGCATCATCGCCAGCCACCGCGCGCCGCCGCCCTCGCCGGGCGGCAGGGGCTCCAGCAGCAGCGCCTCGCACGCCCCTCGACCAGGCAGGCGCTGGCCGAAAATCCGCGCCGGCATCACCCGGCTGTCGTTCATCACCAGCAGGTCCCCCGGCCGCAGGTAACCCTCGATATCCCGAAACACGCGGTGCGCCACGCCGTCCAGGCCTTCGCCCTCGCGCGGCACAACCATCAGCCGCGACGCGTCGCGCTCCGGCGCGGGGTGCGGAGCGATCAGCTCCTCGGGCAAATCGTAATCGTAGTCAGAGGTCAGCATGGGCGATCATTCGTCCTGCGGGGCATCGATCCAGCGCGCCGCGGCCAGGGCGGTCAAATCCGCCAGAGCCTGAAGCCGGGCCACTTCCTCAGCCAGGAACGGACCGTTCGCTTCGATGGGCCGGAACTCCCGATAGCCGACTTCCAGCGAGCCGATTTCGACGCCGCCGAGCCGCAGCGGGAAGCTTTTCGCCAGGGCGGGTTCGGTCCAGCCTACGCCCTCGAAAACCCGGCCATCGAGGCTTATCCGGGCGACGGCGACCGTGGGGTACTGAAGCAGACCCGGCACGGCGGCGAGGGCTTCTTCGGCGAGCTGCGCCGGCGATTGCGCCTCGCCCCCCATGCGGGTCAAGTCCGTCAGGACCGCCTCGAAATCCGTGCGGTTGGCTTGGGCCTGCTCCATCGCCGCCATGGCGCGCACGGATGCCCGCCGCTCCAGGCCCTCGCCGATGACCCGGGCGAGCCCCTCGGCCAACTCGCGGTCCGCGTCCGTGAGACCTTCCGCGCTCACTTCCAGGATGCCCTCCCCTCCGCCAAGGCCCGCGATGGGCGTCCGCAAGGGCGAGGGATCGGGCCGGTAGTCGGTGGAGAAGTACTCCCGGCCGTCCCACGCGATGCGCACCGATCCGCCACGGCTGCGCCAGGGCGAGGCCATTTCGCGCGCCGCCGCCCGCAGGAACTGCTCGGGCGAGTCCGCGCCCCGGGCCAGATCGCTGATTTCGTAGAGGATACGCAACTGGCGGTCGCGGGCTTCGTTGTCTTCCAGGAGCGTGATGCGCTCGTCTTGCAGACGCAGCCGTTCCGCCTGCCCTTGGCGCATCCAGACCCCCGCGAAAACCCCGCCCCCCGCCACCAGGAGCGACAGAGCCACCACCGCACCGGTCAGGACCCGGCGGGCCTTGGCCTGCTTGGAGCGGCGCTGCTGTTCGGCGGTGATGTCGGCGAGGAGTTCG
The DNA here is from genome assembly GCA_040219255.1 of Sumerlaeia bacterium. Classification (GTDB taxonomy): domain Bacteria; phylum Sumerlaeota; class Sumerlaeia; order SLMS01; family JAHLLQ01; genus JAVJSW01. The sequence goes on along the minus strand of JAVJSW010000039.1, from coordinate 30,132 downwards.
TCGCGCTCAACGGTCGGGGCGAGGCTCTCGGCGTGGTACAGCGCCAGGCGCAAGTCGCCGGAAAGCAAGGCTGTATGACCGAACCGGAGGCTGAGTTTCTGGGCCAGCGGTTCGAGCGCCGGGTTGTCCGCCCAAAGCCGCCGCGCCCGCCCGATCAGGTCCTCGATCTTCGACAGTTCGGCGTAGGATTGGCTGCCGCGTTCCAACTCCAGGGTCGCTTCCTGGGCCAATTGAGCGGACTCGCGGCGGCGGGTCGCGCCGGAGAGATAGGCCTCGAGCCGGCGGGCGAATTCACGAGCGCCGGGCAGGCGTTCCTCTGGGCATTTCGCCATGGCGGCCATGCAAAGATCGGCCAGTTCCGGCGGAATGGGGCGGCCGGGGGCGCGGTCTTCCGGGCGCTCGACCTCGCCCAGCACCGCCATGCGCCACGTTTCCTTTACCGTTTTTCCGTTATGCGGATAGGTTCCCGTGAGAATATAGTAGAGGATGCCCCCGAGCAAGAACACGTCGGTGTGGGGCCCGACGCCTTCGGCCGTGAAGCGGGTTTGCTCCGGCGCCATCACGGCGGGCGTGCCGGCGGGGCTTTGGGCGCTGGAGGGTGTTGGCAGCAGTTCGCGGCACAGCTCGCGCACGTCCTCTTCCAGGGCGGGACCTTCCAGCCCTTCGGCTTCGTCGCCGAACCAGATGGCCAGCCCCCAGTCCATCAATTGCACTTCTCCGAATTCGCCGAGCATGACCTGCCCCGCTTTCAGGTCGCGATGGACGATGCCGCGGGAATGGGCGAAGCCGACAGCGTAACACACATCGCGCAAAACGGCCATGTGACGGGCGAGGAAATCGGGCCAGTCCATGTCGCGCCCGTCCTCGAAAATCGCCACGTGCCAACTGCGGCCGCGGACCAGCTTCATGGCCATCATGGGGGCGCCGGACTCGTCCTCGCCCAGGTCGTGGACCGGGACCACGTTGGGGTGCTCGGCCAGGGCGGCGATGATCGCTTCGGCGCGGAACTGGGCCAGAGCGTCCGCCAGGTTGCCGGTGCTCGTTTCCGGGTCCGCCTTCAGGTCGCGGCGCAGTCGCTTGATGGCGACGGGCCGGCCGAGGGACAATTGGCGCGCTTCCCAAACCTCGCCGTAGCCGCCCTTGCCGACGTTGTGGAGCATTTCGTAGCCGGGGCCGCTCGACAAGGAGGCCGGGCCGCCAGGGGCCGAATCGCCCGGTTTCAGGACCTTCCAGACGGTGCGCGACAGGCTCTCCGCCGCCGGGCGGGCGCCCATCGACCCGGGAGCTTTCCTGGGCGGCACGGAACCGCGCTGGAAATGCAGCGACCGCGTCACGTCCTCCGACATGGTGGCGGAGGGGTCGGAATACTCGGCGGGGAATTCGAGTTCGTCGGGCGGGGTCATGAGGGGGGCGGGCCGGGGAAAGGAACTTTCCGCCTAGTGCAAGACCTCGGCGGGGTGCTGCTGGGAAATACAGTGGATCGCCCCCAGACCCCAAACCAAATCGGTGCAATCGATGCCCACCACGGTCCGGTCGGGGAAGCAGCTTTGCAGGATGCTCTGCGCCACCGCGTCCTGATCGCAGCGGTAGCTCGGCATCAGGACCACACCATTGGCGATGTAGAAGTTGGCATAGCTGGCGGGCAGGCGATGGCCCTCGCAGTAGACCGGGGCGGGCATCGGGAGCTGGATCACGTTCAGCGGATGGCCGTCCTGATCGGTGGCGGTTTTCAGGCGGCCCAGGTTGTGTTGCAGCAGGTCGTAGTTCTCGTCCGCCGGGTTGTCCTCCACCACGGTGACGACGGTGCGGGGGCCGACGAAGCGGCTCAGGTCGTCGATGTGGCCGTCCGTGTCGTCGCCGACGATGCCGTCGCCAAGCCAGATGACGTGGCGCAGGCCGAGGTAGTCCTTGAGGTACCGCTCGATTTGCTCGCGGCTGAGGTGCGGGTTGCGGTTTTCGTTCAGGAGGCACTGCTCCGTCGTCAGCACCGTGCCCGCGCCGTTGACGTCGATGCTGCCGCCTTCCAGGACAATGCCCGGCGCGAAGTGCGGGTAGTCGAAGGCGCGGGCGATGCGGCCGGGGACTTTGTTGTCCTGGTCGAAGGGCGGGTATTTACCGCCCCAGGAGTTGAAGTTCCAGTCCGTCACCGCCAGCGACCTCCGCCCCGGCGCCTCGTCCTTCACGACAAAGATCGGCCCATGATCGCGGGCCCAAGCGTCATCGGTCGGGTTGAGATGGAAAAAGACCGTCGGCAGGAGGGCGCCGCTGTCGCGCAGGATGGCCTCGGCCTGGCGCTGCATGGCGTCGGAAACCACGTTGATGTGGACTTCCTCGTGATGGGCGAGGGCGCGGACGATTTCCGCGTAGACGGGCGGAATCGTCTCGAACTTGCCGGGCCAGGAGTCGGCCTTGTGCGGCCAGGACAGCCACGTCCCGCGATGGGGCTCCCATTCGGCGGGCATGCGATAGCCGAGGGCGGCGGGGGTTTGGGGGGAGGATAAGGACATAGTTGATTGGCTTCGTGTTATGTGGTGCCGAGCAGCGCCCGATGAAAGGTGATCGTCTGGCTGGAGACGGAGTAGAAGAGGTAGAGGGGTGGGATCGAGAGGAAATCGGCTTTCCAGACCGTACACCAGATATCTGATTCGGCGGTGGGCCGGGCATGATTTTGCCAATCGCCCTTTTCAACGGAGTAGCGGACGGAGAAGGTGGCACTTTGAAGGTACTTGCCATAGCCTGCCCGGACGATGCTTTCGGCATCGCGAACGAACGGCATCGTTTCGACCGCCGCTCTCATTTATTGGACAACGCCGCTTTCGTGTATGGCTTCCTGCATGAACTGCGGAATGTGCTCGGGGCGAACCAACCGTCCCTCCGGCAGCGGAACGGACTCGCCGTAAGCCGCTTCCTCCCAGCCGGGATACTGCTGCGCCAGCCGCAGGAGGTTCTTGGCATCCCAGTTCGAGAACGGGGAGATCACCGATTTGAGATGCTCGCGCTCGGCATCCGAGAGCGACTGCCGGGTGCGATCGACAGCGGACTTCGAGGCGGCGTAGGATTTCGCCCTCAACTGATTGAAATGGCGCTCGGCGGCGGAGACGGAACCATCCGCCAGAAGGCTGGACAGTGCGCTTTCCGCGGCGGGGCAGATGGGCCCTTGCTCCAAGGCGACGAATGTTTCGCCGGTGAACGAAGCGGCGGTCTTCTGATGCCAATCGAACTCCGCAAGGAACAGAACCCCCTGGAGTTTCGCGTGACAGAACGAGGCATCTTCGGCGGAAAGATGGATGAGTTGGATCAGGATGGCTTGCAATCGGTTCATGGCCCGCACCTCTCAGGGGTCGAAGTGTACTCTTCAATGGCCGGCCGAGTCAACTCTCTGTGGGCGCCGGGGCGCCGGAAAGGCCAGTGTTGGCGGACCAGGACAGCCACGTCCCGCGATGGGGTTTCCATTCGGCGGGCATGCGGTAGCCGAGGGCGGCGGGGGTTTGGGGGGATGTGAGGGACATATTTGATTGGCTTCGTGTTATGTGGTGCCGAGCAGCGCCCGATGAAAGGTGATCGTCTGGCTGGAGACGGAGTAGAAGAGGTAGAGGGGTGGGGCCAATCCCAATGGTTCCTCAAGGGTGGTACACCAGATTCCTTCGCTCTCGGTCGCCCGGGCAAAGCGGGTCCATGTGCCGGACTTGACGTTCGCGATGATATCGAATTTCGCCGAGGCGAGACGCTGGGCGTGGCCTTTGTCCGTAATGCGCTTGGCATCGCGGACAAACTGCATGGTTTCAACGTGAGCGATCATTGCTGAGCTTTGGCAAGCTCCTCAAGCTCATGCTTCATGTGGTCAGGCAATTCGCCCGGAACCAAACGGTCAGACGGCCACGGAATAGCTTCTCCGAACGCCGTCGCTTCCCACGGGGGAAACTGCTGAGCGAAGTGATTGATGGTCTTGGCGTCGTCTCCGGCATAGGAGGCGACGATCCGCGAGATGGTTTTTTTCGCCCGCTCTTCGAGGAGTGCTTCCGCGCGCCGGGCGGAGGCTTCGGGGGCATCGAATCGCGTGACAGTCATCTCGTGGAAGTTCGTCACTGAAGCTGTCAGTTCCTGGCTTGCGAGCAACGCGTCAAGTTTCTGCTCGAGAGTTCGGCAAACCGGGCCGCGATCACCAGCGAGAAAGTCCTCACCTGTCAAAGTCTCGCCATGAAGCGAACGGTGATGGTGCTCGGCGAAAAAGAGGAGCCCCTCGAGCTTTGCCCGGCAAAACAGGGGGTCGCCCGCCGACTGGTGGGAAATCAGGATCAGGATGGCTTGCAATCGGTTCATGGCCCGCACCTCACAGCACCCAAAGCTTACCTATCAATGAACCGCCGCGTCAACTCTCCGTAGGCGTCGATGCGCCGGTCACGGAGGAAGGGCCAATGTTGGCGGACGACTTCGCTGAACTTGCGGTCGATTTCCACGATGGCGATTTCTTCGTCCTCGCGGTCGGTGCGGTGCAGGATAATGCCTTGCGGGTCGGCGACGAAGCTTTGGCCCCAGAACTGGATGGTGCCTTCGATGCCGACGCGGTTGACGGCGCAGACGTAGCAGCCATTGGCGACGGCGTGGCCGCGCTGGACGGTTTCCCAGGCGCTGTGCTGGCGCTCGCCGTACTCTTCCTTTTCGTCCAGCAGCCAGCCGATGGCGGTGGGGTAGAAGAGGACTTCGGCGCCGCGCAGGGCTGTCAGGCGGGCGGCCTCGGGGTACCATTGATCCCAGCAGACCAGCACGCCGACGCGGCCGAATGCCGTGTCGAAGGTGCGGAAGCCGCCTTCCTCCGGGTTTTCCGTCTTCGATTCGCCGGGCGTGAAGTAGAACTTCTCGTAATAATGCGGATCGTCCGGGATGTGCATCTTGCGGTACTTGCCCAGAAGGGTGCCGTCGGCGTCGAACACGCAGGCCGTGTTGTGATAGACGCCGGCGGCGCGGCGCTCGAAGTGGCTGCTGACGATGACGATGCCGTGCTCGCGGGCGAGGGCCGAGAGGCGGTCCGTGGTGGGGCCCGGCAGGGGTTCGGCGAGGTCGAAGACGGCGTGCTCTTCTTCCTGGCAGGGGTAGGGCGAGCGGAACAGCTCCTGGGTGCAGACGATGTCCGCCCCAAGCTCCGCGGCTTTTTCGATGAGGGCGAGGCACTTGTCGGTGTTGGCGGCGGGGTCGTCGCTGCACGCCATCTGGACGAGTCCGAGCTTCACTTTGCGGGGTTCGGGAGTCAGAGCCATTTCGGAGTGGAGAAATCCTTTCGAAAAAACGCCCTCGGGCGCGGCGCAGGATGCCGCAAAGGATGGCGACGTCAAGGCTGGAAAATCAGTTGGCGAGAGAACGTCCGGGCCGCCTGGCGGGGGCCGGAGGATGGCCCTGGAATTCCTTTCCCGTTGACTTGTTTCATGCGCGACAGAAAAGTCCTTGAGGGAAAAATGTCCTGGAAATCGGCTCGCTCGGGCCGAGACCACGATGCCCGCTGATTGCGCGTCGATTCGGCGCGGTTTAGTAATTATGGGAGGCTCCACCGATGGCAACGGCCATGGAACGCAAACTCGGAGAGATGCTCGTCAAGGACGGCGTCATCAGCTCCACCGATCTCGAAACCGCTCTTCAGAGGCAGACCGAGTCGGGAAGCAGTCTTGGCCGGATCCTGGTGGACGAAGGGATCGCGACGGAATGGGAAATGGCCGCCGCCCTCGGCAAGCAGCTCAACGTTCCCTTCATCACCCTCTCGCACTACGACATCGACCGCATGGTGCTCGAGTCCATTCCCTCGCACCTGGTCCGCAAGTACAAGATCGTCCCCGTGGACAAGACAGTGAACAACAAGGTCACGACGCTGGTGATCGCCCTCTCGGACCCGTCGAACATCTACCTCCTCGATGAACTCAAGCTGCTGACCAACAGCGAGATCACCCCGGTGATTTCCTTCGAGAGCGACATCGTCGAGGCCATCAACCGCTACTATCCGCAGGACGCCGCCGGCTCTCAGTTCGATGAGATGTTGAAGGAAATCTCCGACGAAGACATCCGCTCGATGCGCGAGGAACTGGAGGCGGAAACCAGCCTGGAATTCGCCGACCCGGAGGAAGAAGGCGCCGACGGGGACGAGGCCGAGGCCAACGACGCTCCCGTTATCCAACTGGTCAACAACATCGTGGCGGAAGCCATCAAGCTCGGCGCCTCCGACATTCATATCGAACCCTACGAAAAAACCATTCGGCTTCGCTACCGCATCGACGGCGTGCTTTACGAATTCAGCCCGCCGCCAAAGAAATTCCAGAACGCCATCATCGCCCGCACGAAGATCATCTCGGGACTCGACATCGCCGAGCGCCGCCTGCCCCAGGATGGCCGCTTCCGCATCCGCGCCAATGGCCGGCCCATCGACTTCCGTGTTTCCACCTGCCCCATGATCCACGGCGAAAAGATCGTGATCCGTATTCTCGACGGCGGAAACCTGATGCTCGATCTGGGCGATCTGGGTTTCGATCCCGACGAGATGAACAAGCTCGAAGCCGCCATTCGCAGCCCGTGGGGCATGGCGCTCATTACCGGCCCGACCGGTTCGGGCAAGTCGACAACGCTTTACTCGGCTCTTTCGACGATCAACGACCCGACCAAGAACATTTCCACGATCGAGGACCCGGTCGAATACAACCTGAAAGGAATCAATCAGGTTCCCGCCCATCCGAAGATCGGCCTGACCTTCGCCGCGGGTCTCAAGAGCTTCCTGCGCCAGGACCCGGACATCATCATGATCGGCGAAATTCGCGATCTGGAAACGGGCGGCATCGCCGTCAAAGCCGCCCTCACCGGCCACCTTGTGCTTTCCACGATCCATACCAACGACGCGCCCTCCACGCCCCAGCGTCTCGCCAACATGGGCGTCGAGCCCTTCCTGATCAGCGCGTCGCTCATCCTGGTGGAGGCCCAGCGCCTCAGCCGGCGCGTCTGCAAGAACTGCAAGTCTCTCTACGACCCCGATCCGGCGTTGCTTCAGGAACTGGGTCTCGAACCCGGAACTCAATTCGCCAAGGGGGCGGGCTGCGACACCTGCCGCGGTTCGGGCAACAAAGGCCGCGTCGGTCTCTATGAGATCATGAGCGTGAACGAGCGTCTGAAGGACGCCATCACGAACGCGACGCCGGTCAATATCCTCAAGAAAATAGCCATCGAGGAAGGCATGCGGTCGCTGCGCATGGCCGGTGTGGCCAAGGTGGTGCAGGGCGTGGCGCCCATCGAGGAAGTTCTCGGCTGCACCATCGCCGACGAAATCTACGCTGCCGAGAGCTAGCATGGGCCGCGGCGAAGAAAGCGAAAGGCTCTCTTCGCAGCGGTTCCTTTGCTTGACCCGGGAGTGATCTTTTGACAGGACCCTTTTCCTTGGAAACTAGATTTTAGGGAGAATCGATCCCAACCATGCCGGTTTACCAATACGTAGCCCGATCCGCCGACGGCCGAGTCGTCAGCGGAACGGCCGAAGCAACCGATCAAAACACTGTCGCGCGCATGCTGCGCGACAAGGGCCTGATGCCGACCGAGATCAAAACCGGCGGTGCTTCGAAAAAGTCCGCCAAGCAGAAGGGCAAGAAGGGCCGGACCAAGGTGGACGACCTGGTGGTCTTCTCTCAGCAGATGGCGGTCATGATCCGCGCCGGTCTTCCCCTGATCGAAGTGCTCGACATTCTGGCCGATCAGACCGAGCGCATCAGCCTGCGCAATGTCGTCCGCCAGGTCGAGCGCGACGTCGAAGGCGGCGAATCGCTGACCGAAGCCATGGTGAAACACGCCGGAACGTTCAGCGTCTTCTACATCTCCATGATCCGCGCCGGAGAAGCCTCCGGTATGCTCGACTCGATCCTCGAGCAGGTCGCCGTTTACCTGGAGCGCATTTCCCAGCTTCAGCGCAAAGTGAAGTCGGCCCTGGTCTATCCGGCCGTGGTGACCTTCTTCGCCACCGTCATCACCGTCGGCCTGATGATCTTCGTCGTGCCCGTCTTCGCCGACATTTTCGCCGACCTGGGCGGTGATCTGCCTTTCCCGACACGAGTCACCCTGGCCTTTTCGGATTTCCTGAAGAAGCGATGGTGGCTGCTGCTCCTGATCATCATCGCGGCGGTGGTGACGTTCATTCAGTACCGCAAGACGAAATCCGGAAGGTACAACACGGACAAGATCTTCCTCAGGCTCCCGATCTTCGGGCCGATCATTCTCAAGTCCTCCATCGCCAAATTCACCCGGACCCTTTCGACTCTGATCCGATCCGGCGTGAACATCCTTTACGCGCTGGAAATCACGGCCAAAACCTCCGGCAACATGGCCATCGAGAAGGCCGTCCTGAACACCCGCACCAGCATCCAGAACGGCGAATCGCTCACCAAGCCACTCGTCGACTCGGGCATTTTCCCCCCCATGGTGACCCGCATGATCGACGTGGGCGAGCGCACCGGTGCCTTGGAAACGATGCTCGGCAAGATCGCCGACTTCTACGAGGATCAGGTCAACGCGGCCGTCGCCGCTTTGACATCCATCATCGAACCGCTGCTGATCGTGGGCCTGGGCCTCATCATCGGCTGGATCGTGATTTCCATGTTCATGCCGATGTTCAAGATGGTGGAACTGATCGGCTAACCCCTGGCTCGCGGCCCACCGGCCGCCCACCGAAAACCCACCCCAGACCGGGCCCGGATGGTGCTTGCCACGCCGGGCCCTTTGCGTCTCTATGGCAGGCATGGAGTCCCCCCGCCGCGTCATCCCCATGGCTCGGCAAAACCAACAGACACAGAGGCTCACAACCCATGAAAGACCCCATTGTGGAACGCCGCTACGCCGACTGCGCCGAATTGATCGAGGCCTGGAAAAATTACCTCGACATGTTTTCGGCCGCCGTTAAGGACGAATCGGGATCGGCGGTCACCCCCGATACCGAGCAAGCTTTCATGGATACCAAGGCCCGCATCGCCATGCTCCACGACAGTTTCCTGGCCGCCGTGAAGTCGGAAAAAAAAGTCGCCCAGAACATGATCGAACTCGTCAACCGCTCGATTACCCTGCGCCACCTGCGCAAGATGTCGCCCTCCGACGCCAAGAAGGTCGAAATCGAGTGGCACGAGGCCTACATGCTCCTCGACGACACCGTCACCCACCTGCGTGACGAACGCGAGCGCCTGGAAAACATCAACGAATTCAACTACAACATGAAGAAGGCCGTAAACCGCTTCACGGCCATGCTGGGTCGCGGCCTGCGGTCGATCTACTTCAAGCTGGCGGTGGTCCTCGCCGTCATTCTCGGTATCATTTTCCTCACCCCGGAAAGCGCCTGGGACTGGGTCCGCGAGCAAAAAGCCGTCGGCGAACCCTTCGGCGCCTACCTCGATTTCAAGCGCGGCATCGGCCTCGGCGGTCCCTACAGCACCGTCGACAAATTCATGGAAGAACGCCTGACCACGATGCCACCCGACATCCAACTCAGCGAACTGAACACCACCCAGCAGGCCGCCGCCCGTCCCTTCGCCCCGCTCGATCTCTTCGGCAAGAACGGCGAAACCTTCCTCAACGAAGCGAAAGCCTATCGCGCCGCCACCCTCCGCACCGACAACGGTCCCGTTCGCGTCTACGCCTTCTATTACTTCCGCGAAAAAGACCCCCGCAACTTCGCCAACAACTTCCTCATCAATCAAACCAAGAGCCCGGCCTTCGCCAACTACACCGTCTTCACCGACGAAAACGCCCTCATAATCCTCCAATCGCCCAGCGCCGTCGCACGGTCCACCGTGCAGTACGCGGTCTTTGGATAACCATGCGACCCGACGGGCCCGGCCCCGCCGAACTGCCCCTCACCTTTGAAGACGAAACGCCCACGCCCGCGCCCGTGTCCTCCGACCGGCTGCGGGCGTGGTTCGTTTTGCTGGATGCGGCCCTGCCCCGGCCCAAACTCGACCGTCTTCTCGCCGAGTACGGCGCCCCCGAAGCCATCCTCGGCGCCACCGACGCCGACCTCCAGCGTGTCGCCAACCTGCGCGACGACGCCCTGCGCCGCCTTCGCGAAACCCAAGGTGACCGCGCCCGAATCCGCGCCCAGGAAGAAGCCTTCGCCCAGTCCGCCATGCGCCTCCTCGAACCCGGCGACGACGAATTCCCCCACAGCCTCCGCCAGATCGCCCAGCCCCCGCCGGCCCTCTTCGTCCGGGGGCAGCTCCTGCCCGAGGACCGCCTCGCCATCGCCCTCGTCGGACCCCGCGCCGCCACCGCCTACGCCCAGCAAACCGCCAAGACCCTCGCCCGCGATCTGTCCCCCATTTTCACCATCGTCAGCGGCTGCGCCCTCGGCATCGACTCCGCCGCCCACCAGGCCGCCCTCGACGCCGGAGGCCGCACCCTGGGCGTGGCGGGCTGCGGCCTCGAGCAAGACTACCCGCAAGGCAACGGCCCCCTGCGAGACCGCATCGCTGCGGAATGCGCCCTCGTCTCCGCCTATCCGCCTCTGACCAAGCCGCTTCGTCACCACTTTCCCGCCCGCAACCACCTCATCGCCGGCCTCAGCTCCGCCGTCGTCGTCGTCGAAGCCTCCGAAAAAAGCGGCGCCCTCGTCACCGCCCGCGCCGCCCTCGACGAAGGCCGCGAAGTCTTCGCCGTCCCCGGTGACGTCTCCCGCGCGAACAGCCGCGGCTCGAACCAGCTCCTGCGCGACGGCGCCCTCGTCTGCACCTGCGCCCTCGATGTGGTCCAGGACCTGGAGCTTTACCTGACTCGCGAACTGGCCGACCTCAAACGCCAGCGAGAAGCCGCCGCTCCCCTCGCCCCGCCCCCCGCCGACGACGCCCCGCCCCCCGGCCTCTCCCCGGCGGAAGCCCGCGTCCTCTCCACCATCCGCCACAGCGAACAGCCCTACGACGCCCTCGTCGCCAGCCTCACCGCCGACGCCACCCTCAGCCTCGGTCAACTCGCCACGGCCTTGTTAACGCTGGAGTTGAAGGGCCTCGTGAAGCAGGCGCCGGGGAAGGTCTATCGGCCGACGTAAGGTACCATGGCCGTCCCGCCCATGACCCGCGCGCTTTTCCTCAAAGAGCCAACTTTCGGCCTTGTCTGCTGAAAGTTTGAACTGGTCACAAGAGTTCTGAGCGTGGGAATAAGCTGGCCGGCCACGGGCGAGACGCCCGTGCTAAACAGTTAAGTCTTGTTCCTGGAACCAACCAGCACCCAGAAACTCAACCCCGACCCCACCGCGATCAGCACGAAACCGCCCGCTACGCCGGACCAGAACAGGAGCCGGCGCAGCGATTCGCCGACCCCTTCGCCGAAAATGTAGAGCCAGCCGAACGTCAGCAGCAGCAGCGCGACGCCCACCAGCAGAACCCGCCGGCCCCAGATCACGGAGGCGGGGATATCTTCCGGCCGGGGAGGGGCTGGGCGATTGGATTTGTTGGGGTTGGCGCTCATGGGGCGGTGTCCTCTTCCGGTTCGTAGTGCGGGTCCGCGTGGGTCGGTTCGGGCGCGGCAAGCTCCTCGGCGTCTGGCTCCGCCGCGTCCGAGGCGCGCAGCCGCAAAGCCTCGTCCTTTAGCCGGTCCAGCGACTCCTCCAGCCGGTCGCGCAATTCTGGTTGATCGGCCAGATCGCCCAGCAATTCGCGTCCGCGTTCGAGGGCCGCTTCCAGTTGCTGCGCCGCCTTCTCGCCGCCGCCGTCGGTCGCATCTTCCAGGGACGCGAAGAGCGCGTCCGCTTTGGCTTTCAAAGCCTCGCCGCTTTCGCTCTCCACGAAATCGCGCAGCCGGTTCCAGGCGTCGCGCCCCGCCACCACCGCCACGTCCACCCGGTCGCGCACGCCACTGTCGTCGAGCACGACGGCGTCATCGGGCGCCGATTCGCCGGCCTCGCCGGTCTCCGCCGCCGCGTCCGAGGCCTCGTCCCAGAATCGGGTAGCCTCGGGATTGCCGGTCAGCACCACCCCCGTCAGCAAGCCGAAGCCAAAGGCCACAAGCGCCACGATCAGCATGCCCCCGCAAGCTCCGCCTCGTCGTCTGTCCTTCGCCATGGCCATTCCGTTCCTTCCGGTTCGCGAGTCACGCGCGAGAGGTAGCGCAAGGGGCAGGCCAAGGGAAAGCGAAATCTCAGGCGAAAATTCGGCGAAAATACCCCTTGCTTTGCTTTCCCTTCTCCTCTACTCTCCCAATCAGACTTTGGCAACCAAGTTCACGCTTCTTTGGGAGACCTTCTCACCATGACGATGACTTTCCGGGACTTGGCCCCGCGAGGCCTCGGCCCCGCCATGATCGCCGCGCTGGAGGCCGATTTCGGCGCGTCCGAACCTGCGCTCACGCCGCTTCAGCAAGCGGTCCTGGAGCAAACCGCCGCACTGCCCCAGGCCGGTTCGCGGCCCGAGGACCTGCTGCTGCACGCACCCACCGGCAGCGGCAAAACCCTGGTGGCGGAGTTGGCCGCCCTCGGGGCCATCGCCCGCGCCCGCTCCGTGCTCTACCTGGTGCCGACCCGGGCGCTGGCCGAGCAAAAAGCCCGCGAGTTCACCCGCCGCTATGCCCCCTGTGGCATCCGCGTAGCCGTCACGACGCGCGAGCGGCGCGAAGACGACGGCGCCATTCTGCGCGGCGAAATCCATTGGATCGTGGCGGTTTACGAGAAGGCGCTCGCCTTTATCGCGCGCCGCCCGTCGCTCTTCAGCAGCCTCGGTCTGATCGCGGCGGACGAGGTGCAGCTCCTCGCCGACCGCGAGCGCGGCGGCGCCATCGATCTGTTCCTGACGCGCTGGAGCCTGGCGAAGACGCGCCCTCAGCTTCTCGCCTTCTCCGCCGTTCTCGGCGATCCGGAGGGCCTGGCGGACTGGCTGGGCGTGCGGCTGTTCAGTTTCCACCAACGCCCCGTGCCCCTGCGCGAGGGGGTCTTGAACCTGGACTCGGGGGATTTCTTCTGGCGCGACGCCGAGTCCGGCGCGGAAGGCACCGAGGAGGACCTGATCCCGCCGCGCGCCGACATGAAGGTCACAAGCGACGCGGAGGCCACGCTGGAAGCCCTCGTGGAAGTGGCGCTCAAGGCGGGGCCGCTGCTGGCCTTCTGCTCCTCGCGGCCCGAGGCGCTGCGCCTCGCCCAGAACGCCGCCTCGGCCAACGCTTTTCCCCCCGCCGAGGGCGCCCTTGCCGAACTGGCGGGACTGCCCGGCGGCTGGGCCCGCGACCGGTTTCAGACGCTCCTCGAATCCGGCGTGGCGTTTCACACCTCCGACCTCGAAGCCCCCTACCGCGACCTGGTCGAACGCGCCTTTCAGGCGGGGGAGATCCCATTCCTGGCCGCCACGCCCACCCTCAGCGAAGGCGTCAACCTGCGCGCCGCCACGGTCGTCAGCAGCGCCACCATGCCCACCACGGACCCGCTGACGGGATCGACGGTGCTGGCCCCCATCGCCCGGGCGCGGTTGACGAATCAGGGCGGCCGCGCCGGCCGCCTGGGCAAAGGCGCGCCGCCCTTCGGCCGGTCGATCCTGTTGGCCCGCGACGATCTGCAAGCCACCAGCCTCTGGCGCGGCGTCATCCTCTCCCAGCCCGAGCCGGAACGCTCGCCGCTGGCGGACCTGCCATTCGTCAACGCCCTCGCCGAACTGATGTTCGAACGGACGGCGCTTTCCTTCGCCGACGCCTATGGTTTTCTCCGCGGCACCTTTGGCGGGCGGGCGCGGGTTCCGGGGAATCTGGACGCCCAATTGCGAGAGGACCTCGAAGGCGGTCTGCGGCTCGGCTTCTGGCGTCTCGACCGCCAGGGCGGGCCCTATCGCTTGACGGCGCTGGGCGAGGCGCTGGCGCTGACCGGCATTTGTCCCCAGACGGCGACGCGCTGGGCCGGATGGCTGGAGCGGGCGAACCGGCCCAGCACACCGGTGGCCTGTTTGTTCCTCATCTCCCTGGCCGAGGAATGGGGCAACGGGCCGCCGCGCGTCGAAGCCGCCGAGCGCCGCGCCGATGTCTGGCCCACCAGCCTGCGCGAGCGCCTGCACCAAGCCGACGGGCTGTCGCGGGCCCTGGGCGAACTCTTCGAGGCCGAGGGCGGGGCGCCCTTCGTTCATCACCGGGCGGCGCGCCGCGCGTTGATTCTGGACGATTTACTCACCGGCGAAGATCCCGCCGACATCGAACGGCTGCACGCGTTGCCGATGGGGCGTCTCTTCGGCACGGCGTCGCACGGGGCGTGGCTGGCCTCGGCCGCGGTGGAATTCACCGCGGCGGTTCAGGGCCCGGTGGCGCTCTCCGATCAGTTCTGCGATCTCGCCCACCGCCTCGAAGCCATCGCGTTCCGCCGGCCCGCGCCACAGGCCGCCACCTCCCGAGGTGCCGCCCCGGGAGCGGTCGCGGCACCGGACCCCGCTTCGCGGCATCCGGCCCCCCGGCCCCAGGTTCGCCTGGAGTTTCCGCCGGGCCAGGCCGGTACCTTCCTCTTCGATGGCGTGCGGTACGAACTCACGCCGATCCCTTACGCGCTCTTGCTGGCGCTGGCACGCCGCGCCGGCGAGGTCGTCCGCTACATCGACCTGATGGTCGATGTCTGGGGCAATGTGATCGTCGAGCAGCAGCAGATGAACTACCACCGCCGGGTGATCGGCGAACGCACCGGCAACCGGGAACTGGTCAACCTGATCAAAACGCGCAGCCGATGGGGGATGATCCTGGAATTGAGTCCGTCTCAGGTTTCCGTGCCGCCGGAGGAAGCCGCCGATGCGACCGCCGCGTCCTGACCCTAACGGCCGATGTGCCGATGGCGCCGCCGCAGCCGGCGGACGTGCTTGGCGTGGCGGTGGATGCGCGCCACGGGGATGCCTCCCATGCGGGTGTCGGTTTCGTCGGCGCGGGCCAATTCCACGCTCACGATCCCCGTCGGGATGGCGATGATGGCGTACCCGATCAGCATCACCAGAGACGAAAGCGCCTGGCCCCATGGCGTTTGCGGCGAAATATCGCCGTACCCCACGGTGGTCAGCGTTACGATCGCCCAATACATCGAGAGGGGGATGCTGGTGAACCCGTTCTCCGGGCCTTCGATGAAGTACATCGCCGCGCCCATGATCAGAACGACGGTGAGCACGGACATGAGGAAGACGGTGATTTTCGGCCGGCTGGTGCGAAGCGCCTCCATCAGGACGCGGGACTCGGAGAAGAAGCGCCCGAGCTTGAGAATGCGGAACACGCGCAAGAGACGCAGCGACCGGATCACGAGGAGTGACTGGGCGCCCGGAAAGAGCAGGCTCAGGTAAGTCGGCAGAATCGATAGGAGGTCCACGATGCCGAAAAAACTTCTCGCATAGCGAAGCCGCCGGCGGGCGGTCCACAGACGCAGGCCGTACTCGACGCTGAACAGGGCCGTGAAGAACCACTCGATGGTCAGCAGCAGCATTCCGTGGCGCTGGCGCAAGCCGGGCACGCTTTCGAGAATCACGGCCAGGATGCTGCCCAGAATGGCCCACAGCAGCACCACGTCGAACAGGCGCGCCAGGCGCGTGTCGTGGGTGAAAATGATGTGACCGACCCGCTCGCGCAGGGGCGCGTCCTCCGTGGGAACGACCCTCTTCGGGCCTCCCCGTTCCACGGTTCGTCTGGCGGTGGGTTTGAACATAGCTCGGAGCCCGGCGGCAGAGTGGCGGTCGCCTGTCTCTACGGGCGGGGGGCCTGTTTATTCCATCGTGCCGGAATGATCCAGGTCAACCCGGCAGTGTTTCCCCTGACAGACTTTCGGGATGTGATCGTTCAGGAAATCGCGGCGCATGCCCTGGGCGCCTTCACCGTTCCAGATGGCGTCGAACCCCTTGTCGTTCAGGTTCCCGAAGGACATCCCGGTCCAGCAGCAGGGCCGGCAATCGCCATCCGTGTCGATGACCAGGAAGTACCACGGATAATGGCACTTATCGATCAGCTTTTTGCCGTGGGTCGAGAGCTTGCCGATGTCGTCGTTCTGGCCTTCGGCATGATTCAATGGTTCGTGGCTGCCCGCCACGTCCTCGCCGGCGGCGCCTTCCGTGTGGGCGGTGATGCGGCGCCATTCCGGCAGCGACAGGTGGGCCGTCAGCAGGTTCCGCAGCGCCAGATGGACCCGCACGCGCAGGCCCGTGCCCTCGGCGCGCTTGAGCGTCTTGAGAACCATCTCCTTGGCCAGTTCGATATGATGGCCCAGGAATTCGCCCTCCAGCTCCTCGTTCTCCGTCTCCATCAATTGGATGCTGAAGACTTCGAACTTGTGCTTGAGAGCGAAGTCCACGAGATCGGGCATCTGGCGCACGTTGCGCTCCATGAATGTGGAGGCGAGCGTCATGGAGGGGTTCTCGTTTCCGAGCCGGCTCTTCCACGTGTTGATGTTGTCGAGGCCGGCCTCCACCTTGTCGAGCGTGCCGCGGACCCGCATCGAGGCGTAAATGTCCGGGTCGGAGGAATCGACGCTGACGAAGACATGGCTGAGGCCGCCTTCGACGATCATGCGGGCGCGGTCTTCGTTGACCAGGTTCAGATTGCTGGTCATCGCCAGGTTGTCGCTGCCCAGTTCGGCGTGGCGTTCGAGCATGCGGCCGAACTTCGAGTAGAGAAGCGGTTCGCCGAGCGGCGTCAGCGTCATCATTTCCGGATAGGGCATGAGGCCCATGACTTCTTCGAGAACGCGGGGGCTGATTTCCAGCTCGCGGGGCGGCTTCGCCTTCAGCCAGGCCTGGGTCGAGTCGAGGGTGAGGCGGCAGAAATTGCACTTCAGGTTGCAGGTCCAATTGGTGCCGATCTGCATCAGGCGGGGGCGCGACCGCAGTTCGCTGCGGCCATGCCAGAATTCGCGCCAGTTCAGGTCCGCGTTGGCGGCTTTGACCTGCTGGCCGGTGGCGCGGCGCAGGCGCCCTTCCAGGTGGGCGCGTTTGACGGCGCGGGCAGCTTCGCGAAGGGGTGAGACGGTGGCGGGGGGCATGGGGCTCCTGAGGGCGCGAAAGAAGAGATCGCAAAAAAAGTTAACGGGCTGGGTGTCAGAAAAGCAACCGCTTCTGACACCCAGCCCGTCACAAGGCGGAAATCGGAGATTTCGATCACGCCAGCGCCACGAGCCGGGCGCGCCCTGGACCGGTCGAAACGGCGAGCGCCGGGGGACGGGCCGCAAGAGCGGATTCGTCAACGGTATGCGTCCTGAGGGCGGGGAGCCCGGGCTGAGCGGATGAGATCATAATGAGAAAACTTGAACAAATTCTATGCAAGATTATAAAAGAAGCATGTTTCATTCCCGCTTGACTGAGGTCTGGTCCGTACCCATACCTCCCATTAACTGTGAGAGTAACGCCCGCCGAACCGCTTTCGTTCCCGGGCCACCTATCGACGATACCAAAGGAGAGGACGTGTGAAAAACTTCCTTAAATTTTTACCCATTGGCTGCCTTGTTGCCGCCGCCTTCGCTCCCCAGGCCGCCTCGGCGAACCTGACCATTACACCGATCACCTGGAACATTATCGGGCTCGACCACAACGACGTGACGGTCGGCCCGAACGTCTTTCCGGTGGGTGTGCGCGTCGCGAACACCGATGCGGCCGTAACGGCCACCAACGTGGTCGGCACCTTCGTGTGGGATACGGCGAACATTTACATCGATCTGGATACGGGCGTGACCTTCCAGTACACGATCGACGAAATCGCGCCTCTCTCGTCGCGCGACTTCTACTGGAACGTGGCTGTGGTCCGCGACGCCGACGCCCGGCCGAAGACTGTTCAGGGCAACAAGATCTTCCAGACTCGCGAGTTCCACATCACCGCCGTTTCCGATGAATTCGCGCTGGTTTCGACCCCGACGCCGCGGGAACTCATGGTCGAGGGCTTGCAATCCCAAAACCGCAACGACGTGGTGGCTTTCACCGGCCCCGCCGCCGTTTTTGTTGGTGAGGAATTCACCTGGGACTTCGTTCTCGATTCGACGACAGCCACCCAGGGCTACGAGCAGCTCACCACCTGGTCCAACTTCCCGCCGACCAACTTCCGGTACATCACGACAAACGTGACCTATTCGGCCTTTCCGACGGGGCAGCCGGCGACGGTTGATTCGTTCTACGCGAACGGCTGTAACTGGGACAACAACCCGCTGAGCCCCGACTATCTTTCCTGTCTGGGCACGGGTAAGTACGGCGGCACCGCCACCTCGAACATCACGGTCCAGGCGACGGTGGCGGCGAAAAACATCTCGATCCTCAACCTGATCTATGACGGCTCAGGTTCGAGCTTCCACTACAACCTCGACTTCGATCAGAGCATCTCGTCGATCGACGTCTTCAACCCGGCGCTGCTGGGCAACTTGGTCTGGGACGACTCAAACCTGGATGGCATCTTCGACCCGCTTTCCGAGTCGGGCATCGCGGGCGTCGAACTGACCGTGACGGAAGCCGGCCTCGACGGCATTTTCGACACGGCGGACGACACACTGACGGAAGTCACGACGACTGACGGCAACGGCAACTATCAATTCGATCCGCTGTTCCCCGGCAGCTACCGCGTTGCGATCAACGTTTCGACGCTTCCCGTCGGCTATTCGCTGACCCCCGCCCAGACCACCACCGAGTTCACGGTGCTGGTCGAAGGCCAAACGGACGAGAGCCTGGACTTCGCCGCGGCGCAGGACAGCGTGCTCGCCGTGGACCTCGCTTCCTTCGACGCGACGTTCCCTGATTTCGGCGAGTTCGTCACGGTCTCCTGGTCCACAGAGACCGAGACCGACAACCTGGGCTTCAACGTGTATCGCGCGGTGCAGGGAACGAAGACCTACCAGGTCGGCGAGCAGATCAACAAGAGCCTGATCCCGGCCGAGGGCGGACTCTTCGGTGCCACCTACAGCGTCGTCGACCCTCAGCCCATCAGCGGCAGCCTCGATGCGCGCCACTACTTCCTGGAAGACATCGACCTCTCCGGCAAGTCGACCTTCCACGGTCCGGTCAACGCGACCCGCTCGCGCCCGGGCGTGGATACCTCCAACGTGGCCGACTGGACGAAGTTCTAAGGCAAGCCCGCTTCTCCCTCCAAAGCCCCCCTCCACAGGACTCCCCGCGGCGGCCGCTCTTCGGACGGTGCCACGGGGAGTCCGTTTTTTTTATAGTCCGGCCGGGGCAGTGGTCCTGAAGCGCCTTCCCCCTTGTTCCCCGCAACGCTCCTTTCCAGTGTGCGGCTGGCGGATCGCTCCGGGCGGCACGTCCGTTGCCTAAAGCCGGACCGGCCGCTCCTGAGCGGCGGAAACATTCCCCTCCTCCAGGACCTCGCCACCATGCCCTCGAAAGCCCTCGTCATCGGAGCCGGATTCGGAGGCATCGCGGCCGCGCTTCGCCTGCGCGCCAAGGGCCACGACGTGACCCTGCTGGACCGGCTGGACAAACTCGGCGGCCGAGCCTATGTCTTTGAGCGCGATGGGTTTACCTTCGACGCCGGGCCCACCGTGGTGACGGCGCCCTACCTGTTCGACGAACTGTTCGCGCTCTTTGGCAAGAAGCGCGAGGACTACGTGGAATTCGTGCCCTGCAAGCCCTGGTACCGCATCCGTTTCGCCGACGGCCGGACCTTTGAATACGGCGGCACGATGGCCGACATGGAGGCGGAAATCGCCAGGTTCGAGCCCTCGGACGTCGCGGGTTACCGGCGCTTTATGGCCCACACCCGCAAGATTTACGAGATCGGATATCTGCAACTCGGCGATCAGCCCTTCAACAAACTGGGGACGATGCTGGGCCTGACCCCTCGCATGGTGGGGCTGGAGAGCTACCTGAGCGTTTACCGCCGCGCCTGTAAGTACCTGAAAAACGATTACCTGCGCCGCGTCTTCAGTTTCCAGCCGCTCCTGGTGGGCGGAAATCCCGCGACCACGACGAGCATCTACTCGCTGATCCAGACGCTTGAGATGGACTACGGCGTGTGGTACGCGATGGGGGGCACGGGGGCGATTGTGCGAGCCTTCGGCCGGCTGATGGAGGAAGAAGGCATCGCGGTGCGGCTCGAATCGACGGTCGAGGAAATCCTTGTCCGCGACGGCAAAGCCCGCGGCGCGCGACTCGCCGGGGGAGAGGAGCTGGCCGCGGACATCGTGGTCTGCAACGCCGACGCGCCGGCGGTGTACCGCAACCTGCTGCCCGCACAGCACCGCCGCAAATGGACCGACCGGCGGGTCGAAAAGCTGAGGTACAGCATGGGGCTGTTCGTGATGTACTTCGGGGCGAAGAAGACCTGGCCGGATTTGGCGCATCACACGATTTTGCTGGCGGACCGGTACATTCCGCTGATCGACGATATCTTCGACAAGCCGGACATCGCGGAGGATTTCAGTCTTTACCTGCACGCGCCGACCCGCACCGATCCGAGCATGGCCCCGCCCGGGCACGAGTGCTTCTACGTCCTGTGCCCCGTGCCGAACCTGAAGAACGGCGCCGCTATCGACTGGGCCGTGGAAGGTCCGAAGCTGCGCGACCGGATCCTGGAGTTCCTGGACGAAGAGGTGGTGCCGGGGCTGCGCGAGAACCTGACCACGGAGTTCCACGTCACGCCGGAATACTTCCGCGACAACCTGCTGACGCACCACGGCACCGGCTTCAGTATCCAGCCGGTCCTGACCCAGTCGGCCTACTTCCGCTTTCACAACCAAAGCGAAGACATCGGCGATCTGTACTTTGTCGGCGCCGGAACACATCCGGGGGCGGGCATGCCGGGGGTCTTGTCGAGCGCCAAGGTGGTCGAACGCATCCTGGATGGCGACCTGACGCCGCGCCGCGATTGCCCGGTGCCGGCGCCGCCGCTGGCGTCATGAGGACCGCCCCGGCACTCGATGGCAGCGCCTCGGCCGAGGCGGTCCTGGCCCACCACAGCAAGACCTTCAACTGGGCGGCGCGGCTGATCCCGCGCGATCGGCGGCGCGACTTCGCCGTGCTGTACGCGTTCTGCCGGTACGTGGACGACCTGGTGGACGAGGCGGAATCGGAGGCCGAGGCGCGCGAAGCGCTGGCCGGGCTGCGGGCGGATCTGGACGCGGGGGTGAGCGAACAACCGCTTGTGGCGGCGTTTCTGGAATTGGCCGGTGCGCGTTCCATCGACCCGCGCCTGCCGCGCGAGCTGGTCCTCGGCTGCGAGTCCGATCTCGGAACCGTGCGCGTCGCGGACGATGCCGAGCTGCTGCTTTACTGCTACCGCGTCGCCAGCACGGTGGGCCTGATGATCTGCGACGTCGCCGGCGTTCCCGAACCTGAGGCGCGCCCCTTCGCGGTGGACCTGGGCATCGGGATGCAGATCACGAACATCTGCCGCGATGTGGCGGAGGATTACGAACGGGGCCGCATCTACATCCCGGCCACGCGGGTGGCGCCGGAAACCATCGAAGCCGCCGTTCGCCGCGACGACACGTGCGTCCAGGCGGCGGTGTTCGCGGGCTTGCAGGACTTGCTCGACCTGGCAGGGGATTACTACGCCAGCGCCGAGCAGGGGATGCGCTACCTGCCGCTGTGGTGCCGGGCGGCGGTGCTGACGGCGGGGCGGACCTACGCGGCCATTGGCCAAGTCATCCGCCGCCGTGGCCCGGACGCGATCCACCGCCGCGCCTGGACGACAAAGGGCATGAAGGCGCATTCCACCGCGGGAGCCGCGTTGGACCTGGCGGTGCGGCCCATGTTCCGCCGCTCCGGCCCGGCGCCGCGCCACGATGCGGAACTGCACCGGTTGCTGCCGGATTTGCCGGGGGTGGGTGGGCGGTGAGGGATCGGCGATACCGTTTGACGATTCCATCGGCTCGGTGTGACATGAAACCGACGAAGTCACGTATCCCACGCCCAAGACAGGAGCATGATCGAGCATGAAGGCGCCGAAGCGAAAGAGACCCCTGGCGCGCGTCTTTATGTCTCCCAAGCTTGACGAGGAGGCGCTGAAGGAGTTGGCCGAGAAAGTCCACTACCATGGCAGCCCGGAGCACAAACGGCATCCGTCCTTTGCGGGACCGCCCGCTCCCCGGGCAACAGCGTCCTTGTGCGATCCGAGCTTCGCGAATAAGCAGGACCTCTTGACAGCTTGGTTGAGGGAAGCCGTGGCAAACGGACAGATCGGCCAAGTCTGGGACGACGATTTCCCCCGGAACGTCTGGCTCAAGAAATCCGGGATCTTTTACGAAGCACGTCTTGTGAACCGGGGGAATGGCGGATACAAGGGTTGGCCGTTGGAAGAATTCGAAGCGCCCGAGGAACTGAAGTGACTCGATTCTCGATCCATACAGAATGGGAAGACCCGAAGAGGGCGAAGGGTTCTGAACTCAGTGCCACCTGGGCGTCGTTACGCATCGAAGCCGGTCATGAAGGCGAAGAGTCGGTCGTTTCACGTTACTACGATCACGACTTCAACACCGTCAAGAATCAGGTTTACGGCCCGCTCTATCCCCTGGCGGAGTGGGTTGCCTTCAATTGGTTTCACTTGCTTTACGGCACGTCCCGCACGGCGGAGCGAAAACAGGATCTTCGATTTGGCGCCGAGGGCTTCGCCCTGCCCAAGCTGCGGTTCGTTCCCGAGGGTGAGTCGGTGCGTCTGGCTTGGTTTCCCTACCATCATGATGCGGCTCGGGTGGATTTTCTTGCACACGGCGAGTCTGTCGTTCCCCGCGACCGGGTGGAGCTGGAACTGAGCAACTTCCTGAATCGGGTCGTGGGCCGGCTGGAAGAGAAAGGAATTCGCAATTCCCCGCTTCAGGCGGAGTGGAAGGCTATCCTTGAACTCGAAGACGAAGAACGCATCTTCTGTCAAGCGGCCGCGGCGCTCGGATTGGAGCCCTTCTCCATGGAGGAGGAACTGGAAGACCAGATTCTGAAGGCCGCGTCCTTAGTGGGACCCGAATTGCTGGAGGAGTTTTTTCCCGCGGCGGATACTCATGGGCTCATCGAAAAAGCCGAGGCGATCGCTTCGGCGATGAAAACGATAGAAATCGGGCGCAATGAGAACAGCAGTCTTGAAAAGCTGCGGTTGCGGCTCAACGGGTTGGAAGCGTCGCCCTTAGCTTGGGAGCGGGGTTATGAACTGGCCAAGTGTGTGCGCTCGCAACTAAACTTGGAAGGAGCGGCCGTTTCCGAGGCTCTTCTGAGGGAGTTCGTGAATCCTGAGGAACTTGGGCTGTTGGACGCTATTCCTCGGATCGATGGCTTGGTTTCCCGAAACTGCTCAGCAGTCGGCTCCGCCGTCTCATCGGTTCTCCTGACAAGACGCCCGGAAACCGCGAAGTTCGCGCTCGCCCGGATCTTGTGCGAGAGTTTGCGGCTCGCCGAGTCCCGCTCGACACTCGTGACGAAAGAAAGAACGGATCGGCAAAAACTCAGCCGGGCCTTCGCGGCGGAGTTCCTCGCTCCGGCGGAGGAAATCGGCAGGCGGCTGCCCGGCCGGGTCATTTACCGCGATAACGTGGACGAACTGGCCGGAGAGTTCGAAGTCTCCGCCCTAGTCATCGAGAACCAGATAAAGAATCACGGGCTCGGCTGGATTGAAGATTAGCGCTTTGTTTGGGAGTTGCTCCGTACCCCTGATCTTGAGATGGCCCTTCACCGACAACCTCGTTGACACCTCCCGCGCCCGTTCCCACCTTGGGGATCAACTTGCATGCCCGAGTGCCTGCTCGGTAATTCGATCCCGAGGTCCCCGACTTTCGCCATGAATCGGTCTTCTTCCGCTCCCTTCCGTCATCTGACTTCCGCCCGGGCGCTGCTTGGGGGATGCGTTGCGCTGGCGGCCCTGCTGGCTTCCCTGCACCTGTTGGCTTCGGGGGCGGAGGCTCAGCGCGGCGACGACTCCGGCGTCACCACCACCTCTTACGATCTCAAGCTCGTCGATGAACTGATCATCACCGATGAGAACCTGGCGATCAAGGAGGTCATCCTCCTCGGCGAAGACAACGTCTACCTCCTCGAATCCGACAAGCGCATCGACGTCTACCGGCTCAACGTCGATGGCGCCTCGGCGCGCAACGTGCGCATGGGCACGATCAACCTGGAGGACCCGATCCGCGAAATCCTCGTCCTCGACGACAAATCCTCCTTCCTGATCCGCACCCGCAAGGGCCTTGCCGTCTACTCCGTCACGAAGCAAGAGACGCTCGTCCAGAGCCGCTAAGGTGAGAGCGTGACCCCGACCTCCACGCGCGGACCGGTTTTGGTGGCCGATGCCACGGAGGAACACGACGCCGCCATCGAAGCCCTCTTCGATGAGGCCCGCGTTCCGATCCGGCCCGAGTTTTGGGAACGCTCCTATTCCCCCCAGGCCCCCAGCCATTTCCTCAGCACCCCGCAGGTCGCCGTCCGGGACGGCCGCGTCGAAGCCTTCGCCGCCGCCCGCCCGACCCAGATGTATGTCGACGGCGAGTACCTCCGCGCCCATGTGCTGCACGATGTGATCGCCACACCCGGCCGCGAAAGCCGCGAGGAGTCGCGCGAAGCCATCGCCGCCTTGCTCCATCACTACCTGCTGCACACCGATCTGCTGCTCTCCGCCGGGCCCGGCATCGCCCTCGCCTGGATCCTCCAGCAGGAGCGCTTCCAATGGGCCGGCAACTTCCATCGGCTCCGCTATCCCGCTCGGGTGGCCGAGCGCGCCGCCCGCCAGACCAAGCGCTTCCTGGCGAAGAAAACCCAGCGCCTCGAGGACGCCCTCCCCGCCCAGCCCTACGACATGGCCCTCACCGAGGCGCTGCCGGAAATCCTCGAGCCCCAGAATCAGGTGCTGATCCGAGAAAAGCGCATCTTTCGCCAGCGCACCGGCCCCGAACGCAACTGGCTCTTCCGCGGCCCCGCGGCCGAGGATTTCCTGGTTTACCTGGCCCAGGAGGAGAGCCCCTGCGACGCCTACGCCGTCCTGCGGCGCGACACCGGGCGCTCCGGCGAAGCCGAACTCCACGCCGTCGATTTCTATGCCCCCATCGAATCCGCCGCCCGGCTCGCCCAGTCGCTCAAACAAATCCAGACTGAGCAGCAGGCCACGCTCTACTTCAGCGTTCTCAACGACGACTGGGCGGGCGCGCTGGAGAAGGAAGGCTTCGAGCGCCTCGCGCCGCGCTGGGGCGTCTTCTGGGCCCTGGGCGACTCGCGCGCCAAAAGCCGCGGCCTCGCCCTGATCGAGCGCCAGAACTGGCTCCTGACCCCCGCCGACGGCGAGGCCGATCGCTAACGGCGCCCGTCATTCCGGGGCCGCTCGGCGCACGCCGCGCCAACCAATGGGAGTGTCGTCTTGCCGATGAGATGGCGGCGAGCCTACTGCAAGAGCCACCAATTCCCCGGAACGTTCAATTCGTCGATACGCACGGGAACGTCCGACACGCTCTCGACGTTGACCTCGATTTCCTGCCGGGCCTCGATCCTCTGATCGCCGATGCGCTGGCTGACGAGCACGATCATGCGGTGGCTGCCAACGTCGTCCATCGTGGTCGGCCAACTGGTCAGCCCCGTGTCGCTGTCAAACCGCAAGCCCAGCACACTGCTGATGACCTGGAAATTGATGAATTCCTGGTCCTCAAGCCCCGGGACCCGGAATAAGCCCTCGACCTGTGGTTGGTAGGTAAACGTTTCTCCGGGGACAACCTCAAGGCTCTGCGGGGGCAGGATCCGAATCCCCGCGTTGGGCCTCAATTGGCTGACAGAGACACGCCAGAATTGACGCCCCTCGATTCCCGACGAGTCCGTGGCCGCAATCTCCACTTCGTAGATCTCGGCGTCGCCCGGTGCCGTTTGCCAACTGACCAGTCCGGCGGGGGACACGGTAAGTCCCTCGGGACCCGAGACTTTGGAGTACGTGACCTGGGAGCCCCGGGCACTCTCGGCCAGTGCCTCGAAGGAATACAGGTCGCCCTCGAAGACGCTGGTCACAGGCTCTTTCACAAAAACAGGCGGACCCTGACCCGGGACTGCCGTGACCATGAGCGTATCGCTTTGGGCCCGGTAGCTGTCGGCATAGTCGAATTCCACCGTTTGCTTGATGTCGGAGAGGAAGCCCGGGGGATCCGCCTTCGCCCCTGGTGTCGCCGCCCGGTTCAACTCGCGCATCATGGGCGATGACAATTCCGCCGTCTGTTGCGCCAGGGAAAGCGCCTCCGCCTTGGTCAACTGAATGCCCTTGGTCTTGGCCGCACTCTCGATAAAGGTGGAAGCGAATGCGGTCCGCTTGTGACGGTTGTTCGTTCCGATGTCTTTCGCCGCGAGGGCTTTCTCGACGGCGTTGGCGAGCACCTCGCGCTTCTGAGCGGAGCGGGCGGATGACATCTCGGCGTAGCGAACGGCGGTCACGGTGAACTTGTAGCGTCCTCCGACCCTGAGGCCCTCGATGAAGGCCGCCGACTGATCCGCGGCCACCGAGGTGCCGTAGGTGTAGAGGCCGGACTCGGGCCGATCGGTCCACTCGACTTTGTAGGAAACCACCGTGGGATCATCCACCGGCTCCCAGGTGACGATCGCCGTTCCATTGAGGCAGACGGCATTCAAGTTCATCACGGCCGGCGGGGCCTCGACGTCGGGGATGAAAATCGCGGAGCGAGCATAAACCACCAGCGGCGGGTTGTATCCATCTTCGACAATTGCATAGAGCCAATAGTAGCCCGCCGCGAGATGCACGTCGGCTGAGTCGACGCGCACTCTGTTTTCGTAATCGGGAATGTTGCCGTAGGGACGGCCGCCGCCGGTCTCGCCGACGAGCAGGCCGTTGGCGCCCTCGCTGTCGGTGTCGATAAAGATGCGAATGCGGTTGGCGTTGGTGTCCGGGTCTTCGTCGGTCCACTCGGCATAGATGTAGTCGGTGGCGTAGAAGTTGAATCCGAACTCGAACACGGGGGGCGGGATTTCGCTCAGGACTTCGACGGCGTACTGGCCCAGGGTTTCCGGGTTCAGGACATCGACCGTGTAGATGCCCTCAAGCGGTTCGGGGACCATGAAGGAGGCGTCGCGCGAAGCGGGATTCGCCACAAAGACAACGCTGGGAACGGCTTGGCCTTCCACCGGCACGGCGGGAATGTCGGCCAGCCCGTAGGCGCTTGAATAAACCTGGTCGTCGGGCGCCATGAGGGAAAAGTCCGGGTTGCCGTCCGCGTTTTCATAGGTCAGCCGGATGATAACCGGCGCGCCACTGTTGACGAAGAGCTGGGTGGTTTCCGTCTTGGCGGGGCCCGCCTTGAAGGCGCCCTCGCTGCGGTAGGCTTTGTCCGTCTGGTGGAAGTTGGTGAAGAAGACCATGTTTCCGACGAACTCGCCCTTCGATTTCGGATCGCCGTCGGTGGATGGGGCGTAAACAGGATAGCCGCGGAAGTAGGGAACTTCCCACTCGGCGAACCGCTCGCCCCGGGCCTTTCGGTCGAGTTCGAAATCGCCGTTCTCATCGATCTTGAATCCGACGCGGATCGCCACCTCTGGCGTGCATCCGAGAAAGCCGAGACAGATCCGTGGAATAATCGTGATCTTCACGGTGCCGGCGATGGTGAATGGCGGGGCGCCGATGCAGACGTTCGCCGAACCGAGCTTGATTCCGCCGATGATCGGAATCTGATCGGGGACCTGGAGCGCAAGCCCCGCACAAACCGAGAAATCTTCATCGAACCCGATGAATCCATCGATATTGCCGCGCAGAATGCTGTAATACACCATGAACCCGCCAAAGGCCGTGCCACGGCTTTGTCCCGACCAGACGACGCGGATGTAGGCGCCGCCCACTTCGAAGATCACAACGGTGACCTTACCGTCGACGTTCATCTGCGTATCGTCGAGAATCACCGCGCCATCCCCTCTCGCCAGTGCCTTGCCCAGAATCCGGGGTCCGCCCGTGATGCTGACGTCGCCGATGAACCGAACCGGTGGCACACCCCTCACCGTGCGCCTTTGCAGCACGGGCGGATTGCCCGGCGAATTGACCGTCTCTGTGATGATATACTCACGCTCGACGCGGGCCAGATTCTCGACCGTCGCGATCAAATCCTGAAGCTTCGTACCCGTTGTCCCAATGGGGATTTCCAGATTGCGGAGGCTGACCGTGATCCGGTCCAGCATGCCCTCGAAGATGCGCAGGCCCGCGCCGAACCCCGTGACTCCCGGGATGGTGACTTCCGCAAAGCTCGTCATGACCTCTGGCGGACCCAGTTCGTAGGTGAAGCAGAATTGGGGAAGTGCGAACATGGATCGCTTAATGCGCGTGCCGTCGCCGTTCGAGCAGAATTCAATCTCGGTCAGGCGAACCTGGTCTCCGTAGGCATCGAAGGAGCCGGGAAGACCGATTCCGAACAAGTTGGTCGGAGCGTCGAGAAAGCCGTTGAAGGTCAAGCCCTCGGGTTGGCGCGCGGTGACCGAGTTGATGCGATAAGGAAGAGTGGCGAAGTAAAACAATGAACTCGCACTCATTCCAAACCTGGTCAGGCGGACGGCGAGGAAGGTCTCGTCAAACCTGCTGGTGTTCTCGATGGTGGCGTTGCTGGCCTCGAACCCTTGGGCGCCCATGGTGGCGGTCTGAAAGAGGAAACGAACGCCTCGGACGTCGAGGTTGCCCCCAGGCGAGGAAACCACCGGATTAGTTCGACTTCCCGTAATCTGGAAATTCTCTGCCGTTGCGGATGCAATGTCGCCGCCCGGGTAGATTGACAATGTGCCCAGAGAAACCGATGAGGCATTGAACGTCACATCGAAGAACCTGCTCACCATTCCCTCGGTCATTATGTAGCCGCCGGTCGCGGTGATCGGCCCCGAGGTCGGAACCATAAAATTGTCCAGTTCCAGACCGGAAACATCTCCCCCCAGGCTGACCCGGCCACCGGCCAGGAACCCCCCGCTGGCCAGGAAAGTTGTCGGCGGCGCGAAATCGATCGAGTCGGTATCGGCATAGAAGCCAAAGTTAAAGCCCGAGATATTCACCACTCCCGAGGAAAGAAGACGCGCCCCTCCCACCTTCAACAGACCTATGGAAGCCCTTGCGGATCGGAGATCCCGGTAATCGATGAAGCCGGTCGTCGAGCTGACAGAGCCGATCTCGAAGACCATGCTGTCCCCGTCCGGCGCGGCGCACTCGCTCGCGGTCGTGTAGAACTGGGCTCCATCGGACCCCAGCCCGTTGGCGCTCAGCGAGATATTGCGAAACGCCGTGTTCGCCAATTCCGGCCGCGACGAGCGGTAGTCCAGCAGCAGATCGTCCGCGCGAATCGTTCCACCGCAGGGAAACGTCGAAACGTTGCTGACCAACGCGCTCGCACCAGGAGCCGGAGTCAACGCGCCGCTGGCCGCATCGATCGAGTACGAGCCCAGGAAAAGCGTCACCGCCATGGCGGGAATGGTGAAACTGGGAACCGTAACCGTTCCGTCCGAAACCGTGATGGCTCCCGTGGCCCGAATGAATCCGTTGATCAGCACGGGCCCCGCGATGGTGGCATTTCCACCGCCGGTCTCCGTGATCGATCCGCCGGGAGAATCGTCAAACGACAAAACTCCCGCGGTGAATGTCGCTCCCTGACAGAAACCGGCCACGCTAAGAGCGAGCGTTGCGGCAATAAGGGAACGACACAAACGCCCCCTCTCGGAGGCGTTTTGCGCGTTGGTGATCATGTCGGTGGGCTTTCGTCGATCGGGGTGAACGATGCCAGAATGACTGACACGAAGGATAATCGAAAAAGGTTGCCGACGACGAAGCGGAAGTCAACAGCGAAAGGCAAACTGCAAAAATACCCCGCGAACACTCTCCATGGAGTGTCATCGAATGCGGAGCCGCATCATCCTCGAATAACATTTCCATTCGCCCTTTACTACCCAAATTTCTTTTCTACCAGAATGAACAAGCTCTCCCATCCATGTCCCTTACCATCCAACTTCGACCACCTGGCCGAACGAAGAACGGAGAATTCAGTCGTTGCCCGCACAAACGGCCTCCCCCCACCCGCGCACGTCAGCGATGATTTTCCCTCCCGCCCACCTGGCCCGCGAAGAAAATGGCGTTGTCAATGACCGCTTCCTGTACAAAGAGTTCATCAACCCGGTGGCGTGGCAGGACGCGGGCGGCAGCGTCGCGTATTTTGTCTATGGCGGCCGGGGGCATGTGCCGGACTGGATGGTGAAGGGCGGGGCGTATTACCGCTTCGTGACCGATCACCTGGGCAGCGTGCGG
>JAVJSW010000038.1:0-15223 GCA_040219255.1 Sumerlaeia bacterium | reverse complement strand
TCGCGAGTTCGTGTTGGATGCGGAGACGCTTCAGGTCGGGTACGCCGACTTCGTCTCGCCAGCCGTCGGCCTCAGCATGGAGCTGCCGACGTTCGATCTGGGTCCGGACCCGTGGGGCGACGCCGATGGCGACGGCCTGGGTGGCATGGGCGAGTACATCGGCGTCGCCCCACGGGTCCGGACCCAGATCGAACGTCGGCAGCTCCATGCTGAGGCCGACGGCTGGCGAGACGAAGTCGGCGTACCCGACCTGAAGCGTCTCCGCATCCAACACGAACTCGCGAAACAGCCGGTCCGCCGGCAGAATCAACCCCGCCGGATGCAACACCTCACCGCTCGCCGTCCCCCGCCCCCGCCGTTCGATGACGGGAGCGGAGGGGTCGGCGTGGCCTTCCAGGAGGTAGTGGAAGCCGGCGGCGATGCACCACCTTGAGCAAAAAGCCACCAAAGCGATAGTCGCAAACGTTTTCATACGTATACTCTCCTAAACGATTACCAGCTTGCCGCATGCTATCTGTACTTGGATTCATTCCTTGATCGTCCTTGTATTAACTTTACACCCCATATTTCATGCAGCTCTCCTGCAAAGCCAATGAATTGCACACACAATTCGCGCACGTCACCGCTAAGTTTACCCGCAATCTGGACAATCAGGATTTCCTGACTTTCAAAGACAACCACTATGTCTCCAAAGCGAGAGCAAAGATTCACGAATAGCAAGTAATCGTCATTGGAATTCAGTGGTACTTCCAGAACAACCTTCCATTTCAGCAAGCGCATAGCCTCGCCAATTTCTAGAACATCTGGTGTCCCATTCCCACTTGTGTTGATTTCGTTGCTTTCCATTTTCTCACCTCGTGCACTTGCATCAGCCACTATTCACTTTGGTTATCCATATTGAGAAATCTCTGTCGGCGTCCTGTACGGACGCCACCTGGCTTACCTGATCCGCACCGGATAAAGTGGTTTCAAGCACCCATCCCCCGCCTCAACGCCTTCAGCAACTGCCGCGCGTCGTACGGCTTCTGGAGGAAGCCGGTGGGGTTTTCGCCGGTGAAGCGGTCTTCGGCGATGGAAGCGTCGTAGCCGCTCGAGACGATGACGGGGACGTCGGGGCGGAGGGCTCGCAGGCGGCGCAGGACGGCCGCGCCGTCCATGCCGGGCATGGTCATGTCCAGGAGCACGGCGCCCACCTCGGCGGCGCGGGGGGCGAAGAGGTCGAGCCCGGCCTCGCCCCGGTTGGCTTCCAGCACCTCGACGCCGAGCCGTTCGAGCACATGGCGCACGTAATCGCGCACCACCGCTTCGTCGTCGATGACCAGGACGCAGCCCTTGGGGCGCCAGCCGCTGGCGGTGGATTCGTCGGCGTCGTTGGTCTGGCGCGTGGCGGCCGGCAGCATCAGCCGCACGGTGCAGCCGGCGCCGGGCGAGCTGGTGACGGAGACGGCGCCGCGATGGCTGCGGACGATGCCCAGCGTGGCCGCCAAGCCGAAGCCCCGGGCCTCGGCGCGGGTCGTGAAGAAGGGATCGAACACGCGGCCCAGGGTGGCTTCGTCCATGCCCTCGCCGGTATCGCGCACCTCCAGACAGACAAAAGGCCCATCGGCCAGGTCTTCCGAAATCAAGAAACCATCGTCCTCGCGCGGGGGCTCGGGACAGAGCGAGGCGCGCACCACGATCTCGGCGCCGGGGGTGTTGGCGATGCCATCGACGGCGTTGGTGACGAGGTTGGCGACGATCTGGCTGAGGAGCGCGTTGTCGGCCGTGACAGGCGGCAGGTTAGTGCTGGGCTGGATGCGCAGGGCGTCCCCGGCGCCCCGGATGGCGCGCAGGTTGGGTTCCAACTGGCGCAGCAACCCGTTCAAATCCAACGGTTCCAGGCGGAAATGCCCCCGCCCCGAATAGGCCGCCAACTGGCGCGTCAGGTCGGTGGCGCGCTGGGCGCTGGATTTGATCTGATCGACACTGCGCAGGTACGGCGAGTCCGGTGGCAACCCCATCCGCATCATGTCCGCGTGGCCCAGGATTCCCATCAGCAGGTTGTTGAAATCGTGGGCGATACGGCTGGCCATCACGGCGAGACTGTCCAGGCGCTGGGCCTGCTGGATGCGCTCGCGCAGCGACTCGGCGCGGTCGCGGGCGGCGCGGTTTTCCAGCACCGCCTCGACCCATTGTCCCATCAGCCGCAGCAGGTCCAAGTCCGTCTCGCGAAAGGGCTCCTTGCGCGGCATCAAGTCGATAAACGACAGCGTTCCCCAGGCCCGGCCATCGACCTGGAGCGGCAGACCCAGATAGGCTTCCACGCGGCGCGCCTGAAACGCCCGGTGGGTGGCGTGGGCGGACTCGCCGACGGACGGCAGGGCGAGCACTTCGCCCCCGCGCAGCACATCGCGGCAGAACGTTTCCTCCACCGGATAGGCCTCGCCCCGGGTCAGCGACATCTCGTCCGGCGGACAGATTTCCACCACGCGCCAATTCGGCCCCTCGATCCGCGCGATCACACCGATCATCAGACCAAAGTGATGCGTGCCAAAGGACAACAGATTGCACAGCGACCGATCCAGATCGCGGTCGGCGATGATTTCGTACAGCCCGCGGATGGCGCCCTCGCTCTCGCGCAGCGAACGCTCCGTTTCCTTCAGCCGCGTCACATCGTGAGCCGCCAGGTAGAACACGCCCTCGTGATGATCGGGCGCCACCACGCACGACATCCATCGCCAGCCGCCGCTGCGGCGCCGGAACCGCAGTTCCGCGCGCTGGGGCTCGGTGCTTTCCGCCACGCGCACCATCAGGCGCCGGGCGCGGTCGCGGTCGTCGGGATAGATCACCTCGGCCAGGGGCCATTCGAGGAGCTGGCGGCTCTCGAACCCAAGCGTCGCGGTCCAGGCGCCATTGACGCGCAGGAGCGAGCCCGAGGCCTCGACAACGGCGAGAAGGTCGCTGGTCAGTTCGAAAAGGCGGCCGTGGCCTTCGCCCGCGGCGGAAGCGGCGGGGTCTTCGTCCAGAGCGGGCGCATCGCCGCCGAGGTCCGACTGAAGGCGCGCGAGGGCTGCGGCGAGGCGCTGCTGCGCGGCCTGGATTTCGCGCAACGCGGGCTCGCGCCCGGGGACGGACTCGGGATTGTTCGCGGAAGAACCGGCCATAATACCCAGCGAAGCGCCCCCCGGAACCGCCGGAAAGCCAGACCGCCCCTGCGGCCCCTCAGATTCGGTCTCGGAAGAATCTGGACAAAGGAAATGGAAGGCAAAGGCGGCGGCGCCGTCAAGAGGGGAGGGGGGGCTTTAGAGTCCCGCCGCCCTAGGACTCTGTGGCCGAGGACCCGGCGGGTTTCGGCGCATTCCGCGTAAACGCGGAACTACGAACCACCTCCTCCGCGTCCATCTCGCGGTTTCAAAGTCCTCCCATCCCTCGGCTTACCTGCTCCGTTGGTGTTCTTGTCGGTTTAGTCCGATAAGTGAATCTTGTCTATTTTGCTCCACAAGTGCCACAAGAAGGGACAAACGGCCGGGGCTGTGAGACGCTCCTCCTGTCTGATGCCACAGCACAGGAGCGCCTCGCCATGACTCACACCTTCACCACCCCCCTCAGCGGCCGCCCTGGCGCCCTGCAGGTCCCGGCTATCGGCGGCGCGCGCGGCTCGCCCCTATGACAAATGCCTGTTGCCCCGGCATGCAGACGATTGCTAGCAACGAGTTTTAGACCGCTCTGAAGCCAAGGGGGCACGGCCCCGTGCGCGCGGCTAGAGTCACTCTCTCCCGATATGGAGGCCATGGGCCATGAAAATTGGTGTGCCGAAAGAAGTCAAGGATCAGGAATTTCGCGTGGCCGTGGTGCCGAGCGGCGTTCGGGAGCTGACCAAACGCGGTCATCAGGTGTTCGTGCAAAGCGGCGCCGGCGGCGGCGTCGGCCTGAGCGATGAAGATTATCGCACCGTGGGCGCGACAGTGCTGGACACAGCCGCCGAGGTCTGGGCCGAGGGCGACCTGATCGCGAAGGTCAAGGAGCCGATGGCTCAGGAATGGGAGCACATCCGCGAAGGCCAAACGCTCTTCACCTACTTCCACTTCGCCAGCAGCGAGCCTCTGACCAAGGCCATGATCGCAAGCGGCGCGACCTGCATCGCCTATGAAACGGTCGAGGACCGGCTGCGGCGCCATCCGCTGCTGACGCCGATGAGCGAAATCGCCGGCCGGCTCTCTGTGCAGCAGGGCGCCAAATATCTGGAGAGCCCCCACGGCGGCCGCGGCACCCTGATGGGCGGCGTGCCGGGGGTCAAGAGCGCCCGCGTCGTCGTCATCGGCGGCGGCGTGGTGGGCACGAACGCCGCCAAAATGGCCGCCGGCCTCGGCGCGCGCGTCACCATGATGGACGTCGATCTGGACCGCCTGCGGTACCTCGACGATGTGATGCCGGCCAACGTCTCGACCCTCTATGCCAACGACCACAACATCCAGGACCAACTCCGCCGCGCCGACGTCGTCATCGGCAGCGTGTATCTGACCGGCGCCCGGGCGCCCTGGGTCGTTCGCAAGGAATATCTCGGCATCATGAACCGCGGCGCCGTGCTGGTGGACGTGGCCATCGACCAGGGCGGCTGCTTCGAGTCCTCGCGCCCGACCTCGCACAGCAACCCGGTTTTCGAGGAGGAAGGCATCATCCATTACTGCGTCACGAACATGCCCGGCGCCGTGGCCCGCACCAGCACCTTCGCCCTGACAAACGCCACGGCGCCCTACCTGTTCCGCCTGGCGGATCAGGGGCTGGCGATTCTGCAACTCGACCCCTACTTCCTCAAGGGCCTCAACATCATCGGCGGCCGCGTGGTGCACCCCGGCGTGGCCGAGGCCCACAACCTCGAGAAGCAAACGCCGGACGGGTTGCTGGCGGGGGTCTAGGCATCCCGCGCGCCGCCAAAGCGGGCAATGGCTCCGAGGGCGCTACCGGGCCATGAGCCCGTGTGGCGGTTCCACGATTTCTTGAAACTCGTAGGCGCCGATGTCGAAGGCGGAACCATCGCCTCGGTCTTCGAAGAAGACGGACCGGACGGGGCGGGGATTTCCTTCGAAGTCTCGGTCAAGAGTCGTTGTCGTCCCGGCGTCTATGGCGGGCGAACCGGGTTGCAGCTCAAAATTTCCATTCGCGGGATCCTGAAACAATGGATTATTTGCCACAACTCCCACTCCACCCCCATCCCACAGTTCTATGATGCACGCCGTTGGCTCTAGCCCAAGCGCCGATACATTCTGGATCTCTCCCGTCCCACTGTTCGTGTTTCCCCATATAATGCAGTTTTTCATGCTCCCCCAAGCAAAATCATTTACACCAAAACCCACGTTTCCATACACCGTGTTATTCCAGAATTTCCCGCGGCAACTCACGGCGCCGCCACCCAATAGCGCATAATTATCATAGATCACGTTATTGTACACCACATTGTAGTTTATGTATATTCCGCCACCTATGGTGTCCGAGCGATTGCCAACAATTTCATTCCCAATGACAGCAGATTCTCTGCCATCCATCACTCCTGCTCCGCGATACG
Organism: Sumerlaeia bacterium; assembly: GCA_040219255.1. Taxonomy (GTDB): domain Bacteria; phylum Sumerlaeota; class Sumerlaeia; order SLMS01; family JAHLLQ01; genus JAVJSW01. The sequence continues at coordinate 9,681 of JAVJSW010000038.1, read as the reverse complement.
CACGATTCCCTTCTATTCTATTGTAAGCAATCTCGCGTCGGCATTCATACAATCCACCACCGGAATCTGACGCCCAATTATTTTTTATTATGTTTCTGATAATCAAGCCGTGACAGTATGCCACTCCGCCGCCAAAGCCCGCATTGTATACAATTTCCTCATCTACAACGCCAAAAATCAAACCAAACGACTTGTTATCTACTATTATATTGCCTTCAATCTTTCCTGCAAATGAGTATATCCCTGCTCCATATGTAAATATATTCTTGCTGCCCGGTGGGGCAATAACTTCATTATCTCTTATTACGCATTTACGTAATGTCGCCCTTGTAGAGCTTGACTCGATATCTTTTCTACCCCAAACACCTCCTCCCACTACCACCGTTGACACACTCCGGACCAGAGTGCCGGTACCGCCCGTGATCGTGAAGCCCTCCAATATGCAGTCCGGCTCCTCCCCCCCATCGAACGTTACGACGGTTCCCAACCCTCCTCCATCTATAACCGTTTTTCGCACGCAATCCCAACTATCCGGGCTTTCGCTCCTTAATATAATGTTTCGCCCTCGTAACTTCACATTCTCGAAATATGTGCCCTCGGCCACAATCACCTCGTCCCCCTCCACCGCCAAATCCACGGCTTCCTGAATACTCGCCACGTCGGCGGGAACATGGATAAGGGCCGCCTCGCCGCTCTTGATAAGGAAGAGCATGGCGCAACAAAGGCAAAGCGGCTTGGTCCAACGCCTCGGAATTCGTCTCTCTTCAGGCACCTCGCGTGCTCCTCTCGCGAAACGAAATCGGCCCAGGGCGGGCTCAAAGGCCGCCCCGCCGCCGTGGGGCGGACGCTCAGCTCCCACCTTGCCTTCCGGCCCCTCGGCGGGCAATCGGGAAGCCCGGACGACTTTGCCAGATTCCGTCGATTGGGTCTTGACAAAGCGGGTCGGTATTCGCTAAAGTTTCGCATCTCTCGTTTGGAGGCCCGCCCGCATGACGCCCCTGGAAAAAGCGCGCAACAGCGGCCCGAAATGCGCTGCCGAACTGGAAGCGGTGGGTATCGGTTCGTTCGTGGACCTTCGCCGAATGGGGTGGGAGGCAGCTTATGAAATCTGGATGGCCGCCTTCCCCGGCCGCATCCATGCCGTGGCCGCCTTCGCTTTGATCGGCGCCGTGGAGGATTGCAACCGCTCTGTGGTTCAACGTTCTGGGGCGATGGCGCTTTTGACATTGCGCGCGTTCGGGCGAAGAGGCCAAACGAGAGCCCGCCGCCGCGCGGACTCGACCCTTCTTTTTGTCCGGAGCATTGCCCGCCCTCATGCGTTTCCTCGTAGCATCCGACCTTCACATGGAAGTTACCGGGCGCGAACCGGTGCGGCGCATGATCGCCGCCATGGACCGCGACTCGCCGGACGCGGTGGTGCTGGCGGGCGATATCGGGAATCCGTCGTTTATTTTCGCCGAGTGCCTCGCGGAATTCCACCGCCTTGGCGTCCCGGTGCTGGTGCTGGCCGGCAATCACGACGTCTGGATCAGCCAGAACGAGTCGAGCGCCCCGCTGTTCACCAAAATCCTGCCCCGCGTCACCCGGGGCGAAGGCTACTTCTGGCTCGATGGCGACGAGCCCTTCCTCCTCGAAGACCGCGACGGGCAGAAAGTCGGCATCGCTGGCAGCATGGCCTGGTACGATTACAGCGCCCGCGACCCGGAGCGGGGCCTGACGGACGAGCAAATCCTGGCCATGAAGCCGCGCTTCGCCATGGACGCGCGCTGCGTCGATTGGCCCCAGTCGGATCAGGAATTCGCCGCCGCCTGCCGCGAGCGCTTGCGCAAACAGCTCGACGTTCTCGAAGCCGACCCGGACGTGAAGGCGATCTTGGTCGTGACCCATGTTCCGATCTTCGACAACCAGATGGACCGCCGCCCCGAGGACGATTTCTGGACCCTGGGCAATCCCTTCTTCGGCCATTTCACGATGGGCGAGGACGTGGCCCGGTACAGCAAAGTGCGCTGGGTCGTCAGCGGCCACACCCACGTCGCGATGAACGGCGTGGTGGAGCGTGAAGGCATGACCCCCATCGCCACGGCGGTTGTGGGCAGCGACTACCACAAGCCGCGGTATTTGATTGTGGACGCGGAGTAAGTTTGATTGCGGAAAACGAGAAATCGATTTGCCCCGGGAACGGCTTGATCTCCAGGATGCATGACCAACCAACAGTCGAAATCCGGAGAGTTTTCCATGTATCCAGAATCGGAAGAAGAGTCGTCCGACTCCAAGAATTTCCTCATCATGGGGGCTGTCGGATTGGTGCTGATTGTGCTGATCGTGTTCGCTTTCATGGACCTCGGAGGCATCGCCCAGGAGCAAGGCGAGCAGGAGTCCACGAAAGCCGTCCAGGCCCAGGAGTACCTCAAGGCGAATCCTACGCCCACGCCGCGCGTGATGACCCCAGAGGAGCGCCGCCAGGAACAAAAGGCGAGAATCGAGGAGTTGAATAGACAGCAAAATATTAGAAGTAGGCAGTCTCAAGAAACGTGGCCATAGTCGTCCGAGTCGCCTTCCCCTTGTGAACCGTCCGAGGTTCGGCTAATGAAACCTTACCTTGCGCCAGAAGGAACCAACGTCCCCATGAGCAGCGCATCCATGAGCGGCGAACGCCCAAGCATCAAAGACGGCTTCCGTCAGGTCTTCGCGGCCTGTTTCTCGACCGTGGTGGTGATCCTCGGGATGTGGGTTATTGTGCTGGTCGGTGAGGGGCTGCGGAATTTCAAAATGGATGTCATCGACGATCCCGCGGCGGCCGCGCCCAACAATAGCCAGACCGAGCCGCGCCGTGCCAATTCCCGGCTCCAGGAAGTTCAGGGGGCGATTCCGGACAGCAACTACGGCGGGTCCAGCATGCTGCGGAAGGAAAACCGCGAGGCCTTAAAGGAAAAACTCCAGACCGCGAGGGACCGGGGGCAGGAGTAGCCTGGCTTCCCGGCCGCGAAGGCAGCCTCCAAGAGCGAATCCCCTCGCAGTCGCCTGCGAGGGTTGGCTGAGGTTGAGTGCCTTACTTGGGCATCATGCTGCCGGTTTCGAGGAATCGGGTGTGGAATTCGAAGGCCCGGGCGAGGTTGTGGGGCATGTGGCCCATGGCTGAGCTTTGCAGGTATTCGTTGAGCAGCGGGCGATAGGACGGGTCGGCGCAGTTGTCGATGATGAGGCGGGCGCGTTCCTTGGGGGGTTTGGCGCGCAGGTCCGCCAGGCCGTGCTCGGTGACGACGACTTGGACGCTGTGCTCGTTGTGGTCGACGTGGCTGGCGAAGGGGACGATGGCGCTGATGGCGCCGTTCTTCGCGATGGAAGGCGTCATGAAGATCGAGATGTAGGCGTTCCGGGTGAAGTCGCCGGAACCGCCGATGCCGTTCATCATGCGCGATCCGCAGACGTTGGTGCTGTTGACGTGGCCGTAGATGTCGACTTCGAGGGCGGTGTTCATGCTGATGACGCCGAGGCGGCGGACCGCTTCGGGGTTGTTGGAGACGGCCTGGGGACGCAGGACGAGGCTGCGCTCGAAACGATTGAAGTTGGCGTAGACTTCCTGAAGTTTTTCCGGGGAGAGCGTGAGCGCGGCAGTCGAGGCGCCGGTCACTCTGCCCGCCGCGATCAGGTCGATCATGCTGTCCATGACAACTTCGGTGAACATGGGGAAGGCGGGGATGCGATGGTCCGAACCGAGGGTGGCCATGACGGCGTTGGCGACGTTTCCGACACCGGCCTGGACGGGGAGCATGCTCTTGGGGATGCGCCCGGCTTTCATTTCATCCGCCAGGAAATCGGCCACGTGCTGACCGATGGCCTTACAGGCGTCGTCGGGCTCGCGGAAACCGCCGGCTTCGTCCGGCAGATTGGTTTCCACCACGCCGACGATCTTGGCCGGGTCCACCATGCAATAGGGTGTGCCGATGCGGTCGAGAGCGTGCTGGAGGGGCAGGGGCGCGCGGTTCGGCGGGGGCGCCGGGGTGTAGATGTCGTGGATTTCCCGCAGGCGGGGGTCATGGTAGCGGTTGAGTTCGATGATGACTTTGTCGGCGTGCTTGAGGTAGGTGGGCGAGGCGCCGACAGAGGTGGTGAGGTAGACGAAGCCTTCCGGGCTGACGGAGACGGCTTCCACGACGGCGACGTCGATGTTGCCGAGGAAGCCGTACTCGACGTATTGGGGAATGTGGGAGAGGTGGGTGTCGTAGAACGAGATCGAGCCATCGTTGATCTTGCGGCGCAGGGACCCGTCGCTCTGATAGGGGGTTCGGAAGGAGATCGCGTTGGCCTCGGCGAGGGCGCCATCGAGGCTGGGGCCGGTGGAAGCGCCGGTGAGAAGCTTGATCTGAAAAGGATCGCCGGCGGTGTGGGCAGCCTTCGCCCGGGCAGCCACGGCTTTGAGAACGACTTTGCAAGCACCGGCGGCGGTGAAACCGCTGGTGCCGACGACATTGCCATTTTCGATGAATTGAGCGGCCTCTTCGGCGGTCAGGACAGGGAAGGCACGACTTGGCATGACTTTTTCCTCTACAGTTATTCGGAGTGGGATCGTCTCCCATCGGAGAAGAAGGTTGCACAGCCCGATGTGGTGACGCCAGCCCTTTCTCAACCTATTTAGATGGCATTTGTCTTTTTTGTCCTATAACACTCTGAAACCACCACTTCTGCTTCTCTCGCCCCGCGTATCGCCTGACAGCCTGCGCCTGTGGAAGGCTGCCATGCAGGACGGTTGGAGCACCCGCCGATTGAAGTCGTGGCGCCTGGGCGATGCGGTTCCGGAGCCGGGGCGGAGGTTGGCGATGTATGGGGATCCGCTGTTCTGCGAGGCGTTGGCGGAGCAATTGGGCAAGCGGCTGGCGGCTCCGCGGCCGGACTACCTGATGGTGGCGCCGTGGACTTGCGTGCGGCGCCTGGTGCTGATGCTTTCGCTGGAGGAAGCGCGTCATCTGTCGCGTCCGTTCTTTGGAAAGCCGGCGGAGTCGAGGGCGTTCGAATCGAGGATTTACCTGGACGGGGGCGAACTGCCGGCAGAGGGGCGGCTCGATGGGGATGGGCCGGTGCTGATTTCGGAGATTGTGCGGTGGGAGTGGGAGTTCCGGTTTTTCGTGCGGGAGGGTCAGATTCTGACGGGTTCGATCTATGCGCGCGACGGCAAGGTCGCCGGGATGAACGAGACGCCGCTGTCGCGCTATACGGACGCGTCGCTGTTCGCGGCGGACGTGGTGGATGAAACGCGTGATCTTCTGCCGCCCGCGTGCGTGCTGGACGTGGGGTTCATTCCGCTGCGGGGCTGGGCGGTGGTGGAGCTGAACGCGGTGTACGCGTCCGGGCTTTACGGCTGCCATCCGGGGCAGGCGCTGGAGGCGGTTGCGGGGGCGGTGCTGCCGGGGACGGACGCCGAAGATTCCTGCCCTCCCGCCGAAAGTTCGGCCCGGCGCGACTCGGACGAGGGTCATCTCAAGCTTCCTTGACTCCCGATGAGAAGGTGGACGTGACTGTTTGCAATCGTTTGCACGGAGTCCGTTTCTCATGTTTTCCCGCCTTTCCTCTTTCTTGCTGCTGGCCCTGATCCCGGGGACGGTGGCGACCGCCCAGGAGTCGCGCCCAGCGGTCACCCCCACGCCCGCGGCGGAAATCCGCCGGGGCGAGGTCGTCGGGCAGGACGACTCGGGCAAGAGCTGGTATGAGCGGCGGATGGAGCGCGCCGCTTCGCGGATGGAGCCTTCGCTCCAGGGCGATTCCGAACGCCTGCCGGCTTATCTGGATCATTTCCAGCGCACGTTCATCGAGGACTTGCGGTTTTTCGCTTTCGATGTGGAAGCCACCGCGGATGGCGAGGGGGGCGTGGCGCTGACCGGTTACGCCGAATATCCGAAGCATGTGAACACCTTTGCCGCCATCCTGGGCGCGCTGGGTTTCGATCCGGTGACGACCGGCGGCGTGACGCTGCTGCCGGATGTGCCGATGGACGAGGCCTTTGGGGTGATCTCGACCACGAACGCGTTCCTGTATTCGAAACCGGTGAAGCCCCGCGAGACAGTGACGGAGGCGCGCCTGGGCGACAGCGTGTGGATTTTGCGCGAGGCCGATGGGCATTATTATGTGCATGGCATGGATGGCTACCTGGGCTGGGTCGATGCGGACGAAGTGGAAGCGATGGATCGGGAGACGTTCCTGGAATGGAACGACCCGAAGGCCACGCGGGTGCGTCTGCGCCAGGACATCCGGGATGGCCAGGGGCAGCTTCGCCTGCCAGCGGGCAGTCTGTTTCCGCTGAAGAGCACGCTGAACGACCGCACCGTGGAGTTCCTGGTGACGCCGACGCGAGGCCACGCCGTGCTCGCGAAGGATGGACAGGAGTTGTCGGACCTGCTCGCGTTCTCGGATGTGAGCCGCATGGAAGACGACGTGGAGGTGGCGGTGGCGGCGGCCAAGGGCAAGCTGGGGACGCCGTACGTCTGGGGGGGCACGACGCAGGAAGGCGTGGATTGCAGCGGCTTGGTGCAGAGCAGTTACGCCGCGGCGGGCATCCGCCTGCCGCGCGACGCCGACCAGCAATCGCTGGTGGGCGATCTGGTGGCGACGTTCTGGGCGCCGGAAGGCATCCGCCGGGGCGACACGCTCTTTTTCATGGGCCGGCTGGGCACGATCAGCCACACGGGCATGGCGCTGGGCGATGGTCAGTTCATCGAGTCGATCGACCAGGGCGTGCAGATCAACAGCCTGAACCCGGACGACGAGAACTATTCCGAGCGCGCGGCCAAGTCGTTTGTCTTCGCGCGGCGGGTGGTGGATTGACGGCTGGCCTTCACGCGGATGGGGGTGGTTGGCGGCGGCGTAAGGCATGGAAGGGCGCTCCTCTTCCGGGGAATGGAGAGGAGGCTAGGGCAGGCGGGCGAAGTTGGCGCGTGACAAAGTGCGGTTAAACCTGTGGGTTTTAACGGTGTGGGGGGGCGGGCTTGGAGATGAGATGAGCGTCAAGGCCCGAAGCTTACCACAGAGAGGTTCGCCGATGTATCTCTTCCCGCACGAAATGGCAATGGATTGCCTGCAGCATCGGTTGTTCGATGTGGCTGACCTCAAAGACCTTAGGCTTATTATCTCGAACGAGGAGGATGAGGTGCAGATCGGATGCAGGCGAGCGAGCATGCCCTTTGTCCTGATTGAGTTCGTCAGTTTGTGCGAAAACGGCGAAGCCGCAGAGTATCGGTCCGGCTATGTGTATGCGGAAGGGAGGGACGAACCCGTTTTGATTTCCATGCCCTATATTCTGACCTGCACAGACTATGAGCACCTTGCTGGCAGCCAGAAAGACTTGAATGACCACCCGGATTTCTGGTTGCTCGATCAGGGATTCGCCGAGCGTCTCGCACAAGCTCCGAAATGGTTGGATGCGAGCCGGTTTGGGCTGCTCTACACCTGTCTGCACGCCACTTACGTTTCTCTGACAGCACCGTGGCATTTTGATTTCTCAGCCGAAAGGAACGTCGTTCGGCTCAACCGCAAGAGCGCCTTGGCTTTGTTTCTGGCTGGGTTGCACTTCTACGAATCCCAGTCGCCATCCTTTGTTATCGAGGCCGCGAATGGCGATCGACGGGGAAACGTGGTCAGTGCATCGCGCGTCCGTTTGCTTGCGACGGATGGCTGAGGTAGGGTGGGGCTGGCAGGCTTCACGCCGCAGTCGGCTCTGGCCCTGATTTCTCGTTGCGAAGTCGATGATCTTTGGCCGAAAGATGGGTGTAGCATCCCCCCGCTGAAGATTCACGTTACCTTCTTTGACCTCGATCTTTATCTCCAAATGGGCTGGTATAATATAAGGAGAAATGGCCACTATTTGCTTGCTCTCCGTTGCGAACTGGCATCGTTTACAGGGAACGACGTGGTGAAAAACAATGAACGATGACCAACTGACGAGGCTGCTTGAAGAACTCCGGGCTCTTCCCAAGGAGACGGAGTGGGTGGAGTACAAAGTAGGGAACGAGAACCCTCAGAAAATCGGTGAAAACATATCGACTTTATCCAACAGTGCCGCTTTGCTGAATCGGGAGCGCGCCTGGATAGTCTGGGGTGTTGAGGACGGAACTTCACGCGTGGTTGGAACAGCTTTTCGTCCCCGAAGCCAATTGGTTGGAGGCGAAGAGCTTGAGAACTGGCTGCACAAGAATCTGCACCCCCAGGTCGATTTTAATATTCATGAATTTAGTCTGGAAACCGGTAAACGAATCGTTGTCCTCGAAGTCTTTCCCGCGCCCGGTAGTCCCGTCAGATTCAAGTCGGAGGAACACATTCGAATAGGCAGCTATACCCGCAAACTCAAGGATTTTCCTGAAAAGGAAAGAGTTCTCTGGGGCCGATTTTCGACAATGCGCTTCGAGGACGGGATAGCGCTACAGGGCCTGACTGGGCAGCGAGTGCTCGAGTTGATAGACTATCCGGAATGCTTCCGACTTCTGAGGCTCCCAATGCCTGATGGCCGCTCTGGCATCTTGGGGCAATTGGCAAAGGAAGGTATTATTATAAGAATTGGGGAGGATGAGTTCCAGATTACCAACCTGGGGGCGATTCTGTTTGCCTATCGACTCGGTGACTTTCAAAAACTGAAGAGGAAGAGTGTGCGGGTCATCGAGTACGAAGGGCGGGATCGGATTCGGACACTAAGGGAGCAGGAGGCAACAAAAGGCTATGCGGTTGGATTCGAAGGACTGATAGGCTATATCCATGCCCGTCTCCCCGCCAATGAAGAAATCGGGCAGGCATTTCGAAGAGAAGTTCCGGTGTATCCTGGGGAGGCCATTCGAGAGTTGGTTCCGAACGCCCTTGTGCATCAGGATTTTTCTCTGGAAGGTACGGGGCCAATGATTGAGCTATTTACGGATCGTATGGAGATCACAAATCCTGGTCAGCCATTGATAGATGTGCTTCGTTTTATGGATGAACCGCCGAGGTCAAGGAATGAGGCGTTGGCCGGAATGATGCGGAGAATGAACATCATTGAGGAGCGAGGCACGGGAATTGATAAGGTAATTACCGCCATCGAATTGTATCAGTTGCCTCCCCCGAATTTCCAGGTGACACCGAACCACACGCGAGTGACCCTGCTTTCGCCTCGAAGCCTTGCCGAAATGGATAAGGGGGACCGCGTTCGGGCTTGTTACCAACACGCTTGTCTGAAGTGGCTCGCTTCCGATAAGATGTCCAACGAGAGTTTGCGCGAGCGGCTCAACATTGATAAATCCAATTATCCTATGGCTTCGCGGATTATCAAGGAGGCATTGGACGCGGGGCTGGTGAGGAGAGCGGATACGGGAAGCAACTCAAATCGGGATCGGAGATACATCCCGTTTTGGGCTGACGGTATGTAATGGGTATGTAACTGTGATCCTGTGTCAGCCGAATGACACTCTGTCAATCATTGAAAATAAGCAGTTTACCAGGGTAATTGCCAGTAATGGCTATGTGCACGACGAGTCAAGCTTCTGCACCTCGTGATTGACTGAGGGGACGATGCCGACGGGAACGATTTGTACGACCGGGCAGAGGGGTGACACTTTGTACCGGAGACATCGGTAACACTTTTTCCCCTCCGCAGGCAAGAGCTTGCTCGGCCGCGCCGAGCGTGCTTTTCTACTTACCAGCCGGCCGGAGGATAGGGCTCTGCTGGAG
>JAVJSW010000037.1:0-252421 GCA_040219255.1 Sumerlaeia bacterium | reverse complement strand
GCCTGACGGTTACGGTGCCAAGCAACGCCACGACCCTGGATTTCGTGTTCACGAACGGCTCGAGTTGGGACAACAACGGCGGCCAGGACTGGCAGGTGGCCGTTGAACGGGGCGCGACCCCGATTCCCACTCCGACGCCGACGCCAACCCCGACGGCCACACCGACTCCTACTCCCACGCCGACTCCCGGACCGGGCGACGAGTGGTTCTATCGCGGCACGACCAATAGCTGGGGCGCGACGCCTCTGACGGAAACAGCGCCCAACACCTGGGAAATCACCGTGACGTTCAATGGCGAGGACCCCTCGCCGCGCTTCAAGATCGACCGCTTCGGCGATTGGACCGAGAACTACCCGCAGCAGGACGTCCTGACGCAGGACCTGAGCACCTACAACATCGTCTTCGACAGCGCTTCCAAGCAAGTCATCGCCAATTTGGTGGATGGCCCGGACCTGATCGCGCCGACAGTAACCGCCGACCCGGCGCCCGGCACGTACTCGACGGACCGCGCGGTGGGGTTGTCCGTCACGGACAATGAAGACCCGGCCCCGGTGGTATTCTACACCACGGACGGCAGCCAGCCGACGATCAGCTCGCCGCTATACACCGGCCAGACCATCATGGCCACCGACATCGGCCAGGGCACGGACCTGAACATCCGCACGCTGGCGGTGGACGCCGAGGGCAACGAGCGTGAGCAGAGCTTCCGCTACTTCATCGGCGAAGTGGTCACTACGACCGGCGACTTCCGCGAGGAAACCATCTACTTCCTGATGACGACCCGCTTCTTCGACGGCGATACGGAAAACAACTACTACAGCGAGTGCGACGAGCAGGCCGGCAATCCGACCAGCGATCCCGCCTGGCGCGGCGATTTCAAAGGCTTGGTCGAGAAACTCGACTACATCAAGGCTCTCGGCTTTACAGCCATCTGGATCACGCCGGTAGTGGAAAACCGCAGCTGCTACGACTTCCACGGCTACCACGGCTACGACTTCACTAAGATCGACCCGCGGCTCGAATCGGACGGCTACACCTTCCAACGCCTGATCGACGAAATCCACGCCCGCGACATGAAGATCTGCCTGGATATCGTGCTGAACCACTCGGGCAACTTCGGCGCCGTCGGGCTTCAGGAAGCCTTTGGCGACGATTACCTGGATCGCGTGCAGAACCAACTCTTCCCCACACCATACTACCACAACGATTGGCTGAAGAACTGGGAAGACTACACGGCCCAGGTCGGCAGTTTCGCGGACCTCGTGGACTTCAACACCGAGAACGCCCAGACCCAGCAGTACCTGATCGACGTCTATAACCGGTTCATCGACATGGGCGTGGACAGCTTCCGCATCGACACCGTGAAACACATCAGCCGCGTCATGTTCAACCGGCACTTTGTCCCGGCTTTCAAGGCCCGCGGCGGCGAAGACTTCTACATGTTCGGCGAAGTGGCCACCCGGGTGCACGAAATCTGGAACAAGAACGTCGCTCCCCTCTCGACCCCCTTCTACACGTGGCAGGAGCGCCAGCTCTTCAGCCAGGACGACGAAGTGGCCGCACTGGAAGGCTACAACTACGAGAACAACATCGGCGTGAACAACCAACCGACGAGCGACAACCACTATCTGTGGGGGAACGATTACCACGCACCGGATTACTCCCGCTCCTCCGGCATGGCGGTGATCGACTTCCCGATGCACTGGAACTTCCAGAACGCCTGGAGCGCCTTCAACACCCGCCACGGCGACCATTTCTACAACGACGCCACCTGGAACGTGACCTATGTGGACAGCCACGATTACGGCCCGGACTCGGATACGCGCTATAGCGGCAGCCAGGGCGATTGGGCCGAGAACATGAGCCTGATGTGGACCTTCCGCGGCATTCCTTGCCTGTACTACGGTTCGGAAATCCAGTTCCAGGCCGGCGCCCGCGCCGACTGCGGCCCGAACTGCCCGCTCTCCACCACCGGCCGCGCGTACTTCGGCGATCACATCGAAGGCACCGTCAACGTGTCGGACTTCGGGATTGTTTCAAGCGCTACGGGAAATGTCGCTCAAACGCTTTCCCACCCGCTGGCTCAGCATCTTCAATCGCTCAACCGGATCCGGCGCGCGATTCCGGCCTTGCAAAAGGGCCAGTACAGCACCGACGGTGTGTCCGGCGGGCTCGCCTACAAGCGCCGTTTCACCAAAGATGGCGTGGACAGCTTCGCTCTCGTCAGCATTTCCGGCGGCGCTTCGTTCTCCGGCATCCCGAATGGGACCTACATCGACGCGGTGACGGGCCAGACGGTTAATGTGACGAACAACAATCTTTCGACCGACCTTACTGGTCAGGGAAATATGCGGGTCTTTGTTCTGGACCTGCCAGGTAACCCGGCTCCCGGCAAGATCGCCGATGGCGGGCCTTACCTGCACTAAGTCCTCCCATCAGGAGAGGGCCACGGATTTCTGGCAAGGGATCCGTGAGCGAGACGAGTGAGGCGGGTGCCATGGTGGGATGGTGCCCGCTTCGCTTTTTTACCCGCCTCAGCCGATCAGTTCATCGAATTCCTTCATGACTTCGAGTTGCTTCTGAACGACCGCTTCCGCCTTCGCGACGAACTTCTCGCAGAGTTGGAAGGCTTCCGCCAGAGACGTCAGTTCCTTGCGCTGCTCCTCATCCATGGCGCCGTTGGAGAAGGCGATGCCGACGCCCTCGAGAACCAGGACGCGGCGCGCTTCCGGGCGGTGGAAGACCTTGAGGAGCCGATCGCGGTCGTAGGCCGGTTTGGCTTCCAGCGCTTCGTCCGGGTCCAGGCCCATTTCGCTGCACATGTAGCGGATCAGGTAGCGTTCCCTGGCATCGACGGATTGGTCGTCGATTTCGGCAAGGTGCTCGGCAAAGGCCAGGAAGGTGGTCTTTTCGTCTTTTTCCAGTTTGTGCAAATACATGGCGCGGCGGCTCCGATGGGGTCTCTCATTGGGGGTTGGGGCTGTTATGCGGCGAAAAGGCCCGCATGGGGAAAGAGAAAATCCGTCCCCTTGCCGCCTTGACGCCCGCGAGCCCGGCGCGAGGAATGGCTCCTCGCGCTCCGCCCCCGCTGAGGAAGACTCTATGAGCAACCGCCTGCCCTTATTCATCGCCGCCGTCATTCTGGGCGCGATCGCCGTGGCTTTGGCGCGGAAAGGCGAGGCGCGCGCGGAGCCGCCGGAGGGCCCATGGCGCGTTGGGCTGGCGGGGGTGCTGGGTGTCTTGGCGGTCTTCGCGGGATTGTATCGCTGGCAGAACGGGTTCTTCCTCGGCGGCGACGAGTACGCCCGGGCGGCCTACGCGCTGACCTGGAGCCTGGACCCCTTCTTCGCGCCCCACGACCACGTCTGGCTGACGGGCCAGTTCGCGGTGCTGGGGGCGCTGCGGTGGGTTCTGGGGTCGGTAGCCGCGGCCATCACGATCACGAGCCTGGCGGGAGCGGCGGCGACGGTTTGGCTCAGCGCGCGCCTAAGCCGAAGGCTCTGGTCGTCGAACGCGGCGGGCGTGGTGGCGGGGCTGCTGGCGGGGACGCACTTCATCGTGCTGCACGCGTCCATGAATCCGCTGGCCGAAGCGATTTTTTTTCCTTTGCTGCTGGCGAGCTTCGATCAGGCGCTGACCGGACTCTGGTGCGAGGACCGGAAACGCAAGGCCAAGGCGTACCTGCGAGCGGCGCTCTTCCTTGGTCTTGCAGAGTCCTTTCGCTACGAAGGCTGGTTCGCCGGAATGGTCCTGGGGCCCTTCCTTCTGTTCGAGGCCATCCGTTCAGTTCGCCTCCGAAAGTTTGCCTCGGCGGCGTGCTTTCTGGGAGGAGCCGTTTTGCTGGCAGCCTTTCCGCTGGCCTGGCTCGGCTCCAACTGGAGAAACCTCGGATCACCGGTCGCGTTCTTCGCCACTGGTTCCGAGCTGAACACGTCGATGAATCTGTACTACGACATGAGTTCCCCCCTGCGGAAGTTCTTCGCTTATCCCGAAGCCCTCCTCCGCGACCATGGCGCGTGGCTGCCCTGGGCGGGGTTTGGAGTGCTGCTGGGGTTGTTGAGCAGCGAGGCACGGCGGCGGGTCCTGCCGGCGGCCATAGCCGTGGGCGCCGTGGGGCTGGTGGCGATGAGCGTCACGGCGCTCAGCGGCCTCGGCTCGAACAACCGGGCGCGCTACACCGCGTTCTACCTGATGCTGCTGCTGCCCTTCGCGGGGGGCGTGGGGGCGGTGCTGTGGGAGCGCGGGAGCCGGCCGCTGCGGCTGGCGGTGGCACTCTGGCTGGCGTTTCTGGCGGGTTCGTCGCTGCTGTGGGCGCGATGGGGCACGAGCCACGCGCATCTGGTCGATCCGGAGGTGCGGGCGCTGTGCGAGGCGATGCGGGAGGACGAAGACTTCGCCCGCTTCGTGCAGCCCGAGGGCGAGGCCCTCGGCATCGCCGACGGCGGTCATTCGGTGGAGTTCTGGATGCTTCAGTTCTACACGCCAGCTCCGGAGCGTGTGCAGCCCGAGGCTGAGGGCGCTGCCGCGAAGAGTCGCGTTCTAATACGCCAAGGAGTGGCCGTTCCGGCGGGCCTGGAACCGATCGCGGATTTTGGGACTTACCGGCTCTACGCCCCGGCCGCTTCTCCCCCGCCCTGAGGCGGCCCGAGCCAGGTGTCGATGGCCTGGTTGCGTTTCAGGCCGGGCAGGTTCCGGCGCTCGTTCATCGAGTAATCGAGGCGGCACGCGGCGTTGTAAGCGCAATAGCCGCAAGGCGTGGCGTTCTTGTGGAATTGCGGCCGGACCTCGATTTCACCCTCCGCGATGCGGCGAACGTGGCTGTGGATCCGCTCGGCGGCCTTTGGAAGAAGGGCCTCGAATTGGCGGTCGCCGAGGGAATCCCCCTGAGACGGCGTCTTCTCGTTCGCCTTCTGCCAACTGCCAGGCGTTACGATCTTGATGTCCGAGCCGAAGAAATCCAGCGACCCAAGGGCCCCCGCCGCCAGGATTCCCCGGTAGCCGCGATTGTCTTTTTCGCGGCTGACGATGGGCTGGTAGAGCGCCCCGCCGAGGCGCGGCGTCCCGCCCCCCTCGGCGGTCAACCGCTCGCGGTTGCGGGCGAGGACGAGCAGGTACACCGGCAGTTGCAGCGAGGCGCCGACGCTGGCTTCCGCCCAGTTCTGCTGGCGCTGGCTGAGCTTGTAGTCGATGACGAAAAGCCAGCCCTGGCCGTCCGGCCCCTCGGCGCGGTCGATCCGGTCGATCTGGCCGCGCAGCCGCACCGGGACGACCTCGCCATCGGGCAGCGTCACGTCCAAATCCACCGACTCCAGACCGTCGGCGCGCCCGAAGCCGGTCTCTGCGGCGAGCGTCCGCACGTTCAATTGGCGGTCGGCAGCGGCGGCGAAGCGCACGGCGTCCTCGACCTGGCGGCGAATCAGGGTGGCGATGGCTTCGCCGGTGGCGGTGGAAAACAGGCCCGAGCCGCGCATGCGCTCGACCGGCTTGGCGTAGGACGCGCGGACGGCGCCTTCGATTTCGCCCTCCTCCAGGGCGGCGAAATCGCGGTCTTGCTCGCGCAGGTCATCGATCAATTGCTTCAGCCCCGCATGGGCCAGATTGCCCACGTCGGCGCGCGAGAGGTTGGCCGACGGCGCCACCTCGGGCCGGATCATGGATCGCATGAAGTACTGGAACGGGCATTTGGCGAAGGCTTCCAGCGCGGAGACGCTAGTG
Organism: Sumerlaeia bacterium; assembly: GCA_040219255.1. Classification (GTDB taxonomy): domain Bacteria; phylum Sumerlaeota; class Sumerlaeia; order SLMS01; family JAHLLQ01; genus JAVJSW01. The sequence continues at coordinate 246,706 of JAVJSW010000037.1, read as the reverse complement.
CTGAGGCCGCCTTGCAGAAACGCGCGGGCGAGGGCCGGGTCGAGTCGCGCCTCATTGCGCGCGCTGGCGCTTTCCAGCACCGTTTCAAACTCGCGCCGGTCCTCGCCCATCAGGCCGTCCAGGAAGTCGAGTTGCTCCATCGGCGGCGGCACGATGCCGCGCTCGCGGGTCTTGAAGACGTCGCGGCAAAGAACGGCGGCGGCTTCGCGGGAGCGTTGGGCCCGGCCCCAGGACAGGTCCTCGGCGGCATGCTCCTCGGCTTCCGGTCCGAGGCGAAACAGCGACATCAAATCGGCCCAGTAGGGCGACGCCGGGATGGGCTCGCCATCGGCGCCATTGCAGGGCCGCACCAGCGTCAAGCGCTCGCCCGCCCGGGTCAGGGCCCGATAAGCGAAGTGGCCTTCGTTTTGGAACGCCTTCTTGGTGCTGGGGCGGAACTGGATCGAATCCGACAGGCGGTTGATTTCATCGCGGTCGCGGTCGCTCAGCAGCGTGGCGTTCGTGCCGGGCTGGGGGAAGGTGCCTTCCGCCAGCCCGATCACGACGACGCCCCGCAATTCGGGAAAGCGCGATCGATCCGCCGAACCCACCGTGACCTGATTCAGCACCGGGGGAATGCGCGGCAAAGTGATTTTCCCCAGCGTTTCGCGGAGCAAATCGAGCGCCGTCTCCCATCGAAACAGTTCATCGCCCGCCGCCTCGATCAGGCTGTTCAGGAGCTGGCCGACCTCCCGCAGAACGGCCTGGTCGTGCGGCGATTCTTCCTCCCATTGGCCGTCCGGATAGAACTCCCGGATCAAATCGATCAGCGCGCCGACGTAAGCGGGGAGGGCGATCTGGCGTTCCTGGGAATCGTTGCGCAGGCGGATTCCCAGGCGCTTGAGCGGATCGGCGATAGCGCGGCGGGCGGTCTCGATGTCCTCGGCGCGGGCCCAGCGGGCGTGGTCGAGGGCGTCTTCGAAGGGCGACCGAACGCCCGGCTGCTCCCAATCGTCGGGCTGCAGCCAGTCCTCGCGGCGGCGCGGATAGGCTTCGGCGAATTCCTCAAGCCGCGCCACCTGATCGGCGTCGGTGCCGGGGCCGCGGGGCAGACCGCTCTTGGCGAAGGCCATCACGTCTTCGCTGCGCCATCCATTCTGCACAGCCTCCAGCGCGGCCAATGGGCCCTGGATTAGCGGATGCGTTTCCAGGGGTTCGTTGCGATCGAGAAAGTACGGGATGCGCAGGCTCTTGAGGCGCTGCTCCAGCGATTGCGCGTAATCGCCCAGGTCGCGGGCGACGATGGCCATATCGCGCCAGTTCCACCCGGCCTCGCGCCATTCGAGAAGCTGCTCCGCCGCCAGCCGCGTTTCATCGTCCGGGTTGCGCGCCACGCGAAAGCGCAGCGCCGGCTCTGGATCGCGCCCCGGCGGTTCTGGCCGCCGCCCGGCGGCCAGAAACCCGGCCTCGACCAGGCCGAGCGACACATCGCGGAACCGGGTGTGCTGGCCGCTCTCCGGCAGCACGACCGGCTCGCCCACAGGCACGCTTTCCTCCGCCGCGATGGCAAGGAGCCGCTGGGCGATTTCCTCGATGGGGAAAAAGGGCGAATGAACGTTCGGCGCGCCGCCCTGCTGGATTTTGGCGAAGACTTCCGGCGGCATCGTGAGGGCGATTTCGGACTCGGTACAGCGCGAAATCAAGCCCCGCAGAACCTCCAGATCGACCGGCGTAAAGTGCGTGAAGCCATCGACGAAAAGCCGCGCGCCCTGTAACACCGTCCCGCGCCGGATCAGGTGGCGCAATTGGCTCAGCGATTCCTCCGGGTCCTGGAACCGGTCGCGGATCGCCTCTTGATAGACCTCGGCCACGGCCGCCAGTTGCTCCAGCTTCGCCGCCACGGCGCCATTGCCCGCCTCGCGCAGACGGCGGGCGATGACTTCCAGTTCGTGGGGAGCGATGCGCTGCTCCTTCATTTCCGACACCATGCGCATCAGCGGCTCCTCGACCCCGCGGGCAAAGACAAGGCGCCCCCGGTCCTTGTCGCTCGCCCGCCGCAGCCGCGCCACGATGCTGGCCATCAGGGCGGACCGGTGCGCATCGTTCAGGCGAGGCAGCGGCGAGACCGGCACTTGGGCAAAGAGGAAGGAGGCGAGGCGCTCGAAGCTGAAAACGCGCGCGCGGATCGTCGCCCCGAGGGGATCTCCCCCGCCGCCCTGAAGCAACGCCTGCTCCGTCAGGAACGTCGCCTGCTCCGGCACCAGCACAATCAGCGGCGGCCCATCCGGGTCTTCCGCCGCCAATCGCCGCACCCGGTCCAGCACATACGCCGTCTTACCCGAACCGGCGCGGCCGATGACGAAACGAAGCTGTAGGCGGGATGGGTTCACGGGCGGAGGTGGCTCTCGGGGAGGGGTAGGATTCGAGGGGGCGGATTCTGTGGGAAAAGCGCGCAGGATGCAACGCCGGACGGGGCTGGCGATCCATGGATTATTCACCACAGAGCCACAGAGGTCGCGGAGATAATTGTGATTACTTGAGTTAATGAAAAGCGAGGATGCAAGTACCTCCTTGATCACCCGAGACAAAATCACACGAGCTCTTCGCCCAAGGTATTCTGTTACTATACCAGAATACGAGACAACTTGGCCCACTTTCCCATGCAGAAAATATAAAAGAACACAGGCCCAGATCCTATTACATTGATCTCAATGCAGTTGCAGACACAATGTCGGCTAATTCCAAACGCATTCGCTCAACCTCTGTGAAAACTCTGTCCTCTGTGAACTCTGTGGTCATTCTTGCCTGAGAGTCACCCACCCCCTTTTCGGATTGTCCCGCTCCGCCGTCCCGATAGGCTCCGGTTTCATTCCCTGAACGAGGTTCCCATGGCACCCCGGACTCGCTCACCCAAGAACCGACCGGCTGAGGCCGATGGCTCGGGCGCCGCTCTGCCGGGGCCGATGGGGGCTTGGGTGCTGGGGGCCTTTCTGCTGCTGGCGTTGATGATTTATTGGCCCAGTCTCGGCGGGGATTTCCTCTGGGACGACGACGATTACGTGTCGCAGAACATGACGCTGCGGAGCCTCGGCGGGCTGGGGCAAATCTGGTTCGAAATCGGGGCAACGCCGCAGTATTACCCCATGGTCCACACGACATTTTGGGTGGAATGGCGCCTCTTCAATGGCAGCCCGGTGGGCTTTCGCGTGGTGAACGCGCTGCTGCACGGGGCGAACGCGTTCTTGCTCTGGCTGGTGCTGAGGCGCCTGCGGGTGGCGGGGGCGCTGCTGGCGGCGGCGTTGTTCCTGGCGCATCCGGTGGCGGTCGAGTCGGTGGCCTGGATCACGGAGCGCAAGAACGTGCTCTCGCTGTTTTTCTACCTGCTGGCGGGTTGGGTGGCGTTGCCGCTCTTTGGCCTGGGCGGGCGGGAAGAGCGGGAGTTTTCACCGGGACGCTACGCTGGGTTCCTGGCGCTGTATCTGGCGGCGCTTTTCAGCAAGACCGTGGCGTGCTCGCTTCCGGCGGCGCTGTTGCTGCTGGTCTATTGGAGGCGGGGCCGCGCCGCGGGGCGGGATTGGGCGTTGGCGCTGCCGGCGCTCGCGCTGGGCGTGGGGCTGGCGGCGATCACGATCTGGATGGAGAAGGTGCACGTGGGGGCCGAGGGCGCGGACTTCGACTTTTCGGTGGCGGACCGGTTCCTGATCGCGGGGCGGGCGCCCTGGTTTTACCTGGGCAAGATCGTCTGGCCGGCGCCGCTGAGCTTTATCTACCCTCGCTGGGAGTTGGACCCGGCGAGCCCTTTGCAATGGCTCTTCCCCCTGGCGGCGGCGGCATTGATCGCGCTGCTGTGGTGGAAGCGGACCGCTTGGGGACGGGGGCCGCTGGTGGCGGTGCTGATGTTCGGCGGAACGCTGGTTCCGGCGCTCGGATTCGTGGACGTTTATCCGTTCGTGTTTTCCTTTGTGGCGGATCATTTCCAGTACCACGCCAGCCTCGCGTTGTTCGTTTTGGCGGCGGCGCTGCTGCTGCGTTTCGTACCCCGGCAACAGGCCTTCCTGACGGGCTTCCTGATCGCGGCGCTGCTCGCCGTGGTCAGTTGGAAACGCGCCCACGTGTACACGAATCTGGAGACATTGTGGGCGGACACGCTGGAGAAGAACCCCGAGTCCTGGATGCCGCTGAACAACATGGGGCTGGAAATGGCACGCCAGGGCCGCCACGAGGAAGCGGTCGAATACTACGAACGAGCCGTCGCCGTGCGGCCGGACGACGCGCTGGCGAATTACAACCTGGGGACGGCGCTGATGGAAGCGGGGCGGGTTGAGGAATCGTTGGCGTCCTTCGAAGAGTCCTTTCGCATCGAGCCCCGGCGGGTCGAGGCACGGCTGAACAAAGGCGCGGCGCTGCTGAAGCTCGACCGCCCGGCGGACGCGGCGGCGGAATTCGAGGCGGCGCTGCCGAGCCTGCCGGAGGACCCGCTGCTGCGCGTCAATTACGGCAAGGCGCTGGCCCAATCCGGCCGCGTGGACAAGGCCCTGGAGCAGTGGCGCGAGGCGGCGGAGCTGGCGCCCGGCGGCGCGGCGCCGTGGATGGAAATGGGGCTGGTGGCGATGGAGCGGGGACGCCACGGCGAGGCCATCGGCTACTATCGCGAAGCCATCGCGCGAGACCCGGGCTCTCTGCCCGCGCACGTGAACCTGGCCAACGCGCTGGTGAAAGACAATCGGCCCAAGGAAGCGCTGGCGATTTACGATGCGGCGCTCGTCCTCGATCCCAAGAACGCCGACTGCCACTTCAACAAGGGCGTGGTGCTGATGGACCTGCGGCTGTTCGCCGAGGCTATTCCGCATTTCGAGGCGGCTCTCGCTCTCAACCCGAACGACCGGGAAGCGCTGGCGCGCCTGACCGAATGCCGGCGCCGGGCCGCTCAGTAAAACATCCATATGGACGAGACGGTCTCGTCACCATCGTCGAGCACGAGCGGGATGATGCTGCGCAGAACAATGGCTGGCAGGTCGTCGCTGTAATCGCCGAGGTCCGCAAGCTGAGCCTGACGGGTGCCTCCGGCGAGGTCGAAGACGTCGGGATCGAAGGTGGACGAACTGCCGCCGCCGGGGGTGAAGTTGCCTTCGAACTCCTCGATTTCCCGCATGCCACCAAAGACTTCAAGGCCAGTATAGACGATCAGGTTTAGCGGAAAAGCGCGCAGCCGGCCGGGCCAGCCAAGGGCCGACCGGGAGAGGACGATCTCGACTTCGCCGGTGTCTTCGTTCAGGCCGAAGCCCTCCACCGCGTCGATTTCCTGGCCATCCGGCGTGGCAGCCACGATGCCGATGGGCCCGGTGACGGTGACTTCCGCATCTGGGGCGGCGTCGGGATGAACCAGCAGTTCGGCGATGCCGGTGGCGAGATTTGACTGGTTGACGCCAAGACTGCTCTTCAACCCTTCGGCCTGATAGTCCAGTGCAAAGCCAAAATAGGCTGTGAAGAAATTCGCGTCCGGATTCACGCCCACTGGCCGCAGGTAGAGGTAGAGGAAGTCATGGTCGAAGGCGACGCGGACTTCCTCGATGTCGGCTTCCATGCCGCTGAAGGCCTCGTTGGTAGGATAGACGTAGGTGCCCGGGCCGTCGTCGTCGCCGGTCGCATCGCGCCAGACGAAGACGCCCTCGGCGGTGACGAGACCCGAGTCGGGAACGAGGCTTGGCGGGGCGGCACCGCCGAACCAATCGCCGCCGTCGCCATCGGCGGTGGGCGGATTGGCGGTGGGTCCCATCGTGGGATAGGACGGCGGCAGGGCGGGGAAATTGGCCACGTCCCGGCCCGTTGTGAAGCGCGCCGCGACAGGAAAGAGGATGGGTGATCCGCCGGTGGAAACGGCGTCGGTGGAAACCGTAAGGGCGTAGGTGGTGCGGGGCAGTAGAGGCTCGATGGGGGTAAGGGTCAGTTCCGTGGACTCCTGATTCCACACCGGCGTGAAGGCGGAGACGGGTTCGAGCGTTACGGCGAGCAAGGAGGGTTCGCGGTTCATAGGAACGCTGAACTCGATCGCGATCTGGGATTGCAGGCCCACGTTCACACTGCCGTCGGCGGGCGTGATGCCGACGACTTCGGGCACGACGGGCGGCAAATCCTCGGCGCGGAGCCAGACCTCGGCGGCTTGCGGACCGAGGGTCCGCTGGGGCAGCGCACCGCCGGCGCCGACAGTCGCCCGTTCGTTGGAATTCAAGAGGTTGACGATTTCCTGACCCTCGGCCCAGGAGGTCGTGTAGGGATCGGTGAACTTCTCGGATGTGGCAGTGTTCAGAACGGCGAGGACCTCTTCGCCCTGAAACCGCCGCGCGATGGCGAGGACGCCGGGTTGGGTGAAACTGCGCTGGTAGATCAGGGTATCGCCGCGGCGGAGGGACGGGCGCTCGGCGCGCAACTGCCCGAGGCGCTTGATCAGGCGATAGTGCGGGGCCGATTCGTCGAAATTGTCGCCCAGAGACGGGCCCTGCTCGAACAACCCGTCGAACATATCTTCCCGGTTGTTGGGGTCGTTGCCGCCGTTGAAGGCCTGCTCGGTGCCGTAATAGACGATGGGCGGGCCGGGCGAGACGAAGAGCGCGACCAGGGCTTGGTCGAGGCGCCGGTGCTGCTCGGCGAGACCGGTGCCGGGTACGTTGAGTGCCTCGGCGAGGAAGCGGGGCACATCGTGGTTGTCGAAGAAGTTGGGCGTCACCAGATGATGACCCGGATAGATATTCGGGCGATTCTCCAGCCGATTGGCGAAGCGATCGGTGCCCACATCGGCACGGCCAAAGACATCGCGGGCGGCGAAGTAGTAAGGAAAGTCGATGGTCGAATCGAACTTGTAGACATCGGTGGTGAGGGTTCCGACGTAGTTGCGCATGACGTTGTCGTCGCCGGCGAAGACTTCGCCGAACATGTAGAAATTGTCGCGGCCTTCGTCCTGGGCGACGGCGCGCAGGCGGGGCAGGAAGTCCTCCCAGAAGCCGATGTCGACGTGCTTGACGGTATCGACGCGGAAGCCGCTCACGCCGGTGTTGCGCACCCAGAACTCCCAGATTTTCAGCATTTCGTCGCGCACGTACTGCGTGTCGGTCTTCAGGTCGTCGAGGCCGGAAAGCTCGCCCAGTTCCTGCTCGGGGAAATTGAAGTTCTGAATGTGGCCGTGGGCGTGGAAGTGATCCAGGGAGTCGAAGGGCGGAGGGAAAGTCCGGAATGGATTGCGCCAGCGTAGTGGGTACTCGTTTGGCGGCGGGAGGAAATTGGGATAGCCGTCGTCGCTCGATGTGATCAGGTTGCCCATGTGGCCGGCGACCATGTCGTAATAGACGGCGATTCCGGCGGCGTTGGCTTCGTCGACGAGTTGCTGCATCTTCGCCAGGGTCCCGAAATTGGGATCGACGTTGGTGAAGTCCCAGGCGCCATAGCCATGGTAGTCGGAAACGTTCTCCACATGGGGCGTGATCCAGATGGCGTTGAAGCCCATGCCGCGGATGTAGGGGATTTTTTGGCGGATGCCCTCGAGATCGCCGCCGTGAAAGCTGAAGGGGCTAGACGGGTTGGACTGATGGCGGGGGTTGGCGTTATCGTTGCTGGGATCGCCATTGGCGAAGCGGTCGAGGAAGATTTGATAGAAGATGAGGTCTTCGGGGGGAGGCGCGGTGAACTGAGCGGGGGCCGCTTTTACAAAGCCAATAAATATGATGAAAAAGAAAAGTAGCCGCAAGGAGTGGTGGTGGGGGGGAAAGGGCACGCCTGAGACCTCCGGAAGTCGTTTGCGATCCAATTGGACGGGGGAAGGCAAACGGGGATTGTTGAAGCTGTCAAGCAAACTCGGTGACGATCGATCCGACCTCGCCTTTTATTCAGGCTCAAAGCGAGCGATGTCGCCGACGCTGACCAATCCGTTTGTTGCGTCATACTCGACATAGGGGGTGACGTCCCAGATTTGATTGGGGCCCGCCGAGTGAATCATGTAAGCGACATTGGGCAGTTCATCCCAGATATAGCCGTAGGTTTCTCCGGGCAGGCCATCGCTGGTGGTGGCAGCGTCCTTGTAGTTGTAGCCCCAGTATTGGAACCCGGTGGGGTTGAAGTCGTAGCTGGCGGGCCCGAAGGGATCGCGGGGGATGGAAGTCAGGTAGGCGACGGGGCTGGTGAGGACCGTGAGCGGTTCGAAGAGGGTGAGGTCCGCGATGGCGGCGGGCGGGTAGGCTCCGTGGTCGGTGCGGTAGGCGGCCATGGCTCCGTGGAGTGTCCGGATGTCGCTGTGGGCGCGGGCGAGTTTGCCGCGGACCTGGGCGTTCTGGAGATTGACCGTCGCGATTGCGGCGAGAATGGCGATGATGGCCACGACGATGAGGAGTTCGATGAGGGTGAAGGCGCGCTTGGTCATGGGGGTGCTCCGTGTTGGGCTGAGGAGAGGGGTTGAAGGGTTACCACCAGATCGAGTAGCGGCCATCGATGATGGGGCGGTTGTTGGGGCCGGGGACGACGGCGAGCTTGATGGTTTTGTTCGGGAAGCCAGGGAAGGGGACCTTGGCGGGATAGAGTAAGATGCCGGGTTCGGTGGGGTGCGGTTCGGGATCGCCGACGGCGGTGGCGGGTTTGGGAACCCACTTGCCGTAGTAGGGCTCGAAATCGCCGGCCTTGGCGCCGGGGCACATGGTCACCATGGCGTCGAAGTCCTTGCGGCTGGCGGCTTCCCAGAACTGAAGGACGAGTTGCTTGGGATCGGCGGGCCAGTTGGCGGTTTGGTCGATACGGGCCATGGCGGCCTGCGCGGCGGAGGTGCGTTCGGCGATTTCATCGTTCGCTTGCGCGGCGGCTTGTGTGTCCTGCGTGGCGGGTTTGACGGGTTCGCTGACGATTCCGTAGGTGGCGGCGCCGAAGAGGACGAGGGCTCCGAGGGTGACGAGGGTGGACTTGGCGTTCATGGGAGATTCCTCCGGGTCGAGTGTTGCAGCGGCGGATGTGGTGCGCCGCGACAGGACGAGATAAAGCAGAGGAGGTTTCGTTTGAAAAGAGGCTGGCCGGCGAGCGGACGCCGGTTGGCCGGGAGCGAATCGAACGGGCGCGCGGGGGCGGTGAGCGGCCCGAATGGAGCTTGAGGCCCGGCCCCGGACCGTTCAGCATGCTGTGGCGACCGTTCGGATGGCGGGCTCTTGCCAGAGTGGAGTGCTTCGTCCAAGATCGGCCTTCTGCATTCGAACAGGAGGGGTACATCGTGGAACGGTCTTTTACCGACAACATGCGCGAATTGACGGGGATGCTGGGGCGCCGCCAATTGGCCCTGGGGCACGCGGCGAAGTGCAGTCTGCTGCGGGCGTGGTCGGACCAGACGCGACTGACGATCTCGCTGGCCTTCGGGCTCTGCTACGGGATCACGGTGTCGGTGCTGGCGCGGGGCGAGATGATGCTGTTTCAGTTTTCCATATCGCTGCTGTTCGCGCTGGCGATCGGGTTCCTGAGCGTCATTCCGTGGCGGACCCGATTCTATCCGCTGGGGATGGAGCCCCAGGGATGGTTCCTCCTTCTCAATTTCGTCTTCGCCCAGGCGGTTGGGATCGGCGTGTTCTGGCTGTGCCTCGTGCTGCCGTCGCTGGTGCTGATCGGGCCGGCGCAAACGGCGGCGAACCTGGCCGATTACAGCCGCCATGTGGTCTGGGGGTTGGCCTTTGGGCCGACCGGGTTCTGCATCGCGCTGGGGGAATTGGGTTCCCGTTACGGCCGCACGGCGGACGCGCGCGAGCGGCGTCAGGAACGGCTGGCCGAGGAAGCGCGGATGATTGCCCTGCGGGCCCAGATCAACCCCCACTTTTTCTTCAACGCCCTGAACACGATCGCGGCGCTGATCCCGACCCGGCCCGATGACGCGGAGCGGGCCGTGGAGTTGTTGGCGACGGCGATGCGGCCCGCCCTGATGCGCGATCAGCCGATGACGGCGACGCTGGATCAGGAGCTGAGCATCGCCAATTCCTACGCGCAGTTGGAGTTGCTGCGCCATGGCCGGCGCACCCGCCTGAGCTTTGATGTGGACGGAGAAGCGATGACCTGCCGGCTGGCCAGCATGAGCATTCAGCCGCTCATCGAAAACGCGTTCCGCCACGGGGTGGGGCGCAGCGAACGCCAATACGAAGTGCGGCTGGCCGCGGTGCTGGCGGGCGAGCACCTGGAGTTGGAGATTGTCAACGCGCCGTCCTGTGCGTTTCATCGGCTGGATTGGGACACGATGGAACCGGCGGAGAGTCCGCCCGGACACGCGGTGCAGAACATCGCGACGCGGCTGCGGCTGCTCTTTGGCGCCGAAGCGAGCCTGGAAATCCGGATTGCTCCGCACATCCCGGCGGGCTGGGCCCGGATGCGTGTTCCATGCGTGATGGAGCCCCCGGACATGCCCCGCGTGGCAGCCACGACGGCGGCGGCGGGGGGAGCCTTTCCCAGGCCCAAAGCGGGGGTGCGCCCATGAGCGCCCAGATCGTTCTGAGAGTGGTTCTGGTGGACGACGAACCGTTGGCCCGCGAGCGCCTGCGCCGCCTTCTGGAGAAGACGGGCGGTACGGAATTGCTGGGCGAAGCGGCGAACGGCCGTGAGGCGCTGACGTTGATCGAGAAAACGCAGCCCGACGTGGTGCTGCTCGATATCAACATGCCCGACATCGACGGGTTTCGCGTCTTGCAGGCGCTGGACGATCCGCCAGCGGTGATCTTCTCGACCGCCTATGACGAGCACGCGGTGCGGGCGTTCGAGTTGGAGGCGGTGGATTATCTGCTGAAGCCGTACAGCTCGGAGCGGCTGGGCAAGGCGCTGGACCGCGCCCGGCGGACCCTCATGCCGCGCGGCGGGGAGACCCGGCCGGAGGGCGAGGCTTGCCGCATCGCCTGCGAAAACGGATTGGAGATGGAGTTCGTCCCGGCGGCGCGCGTCGTTTGCGCGCGCATCGAGGAAGGCGTCGTGTTCGTCATCCGCGACGATGGAGAAAGCCTGACCTGCGGATTGTCGTTGCAGGAGTTAGAGGAGCGGGTGCCGGCCGGCACGTTTTTTCGCGTCAGCCGCCAGGCGATCGTGAACCTGGGCGCCATCGAAGCCTATTCGGCGAAGGAGGAAGGGGGATTGGAACTGCGCCTGAAGGGTGGGCACAGCGAAACCGTGACGCGGCGGCGCGCGCGCCATCTACGGGGGCGGATGGGCTGAGCGGATTGAACTTACTGCAGGGCCTTCTCGGCGGCATGGCTGTCGGTTTTCCATTCGTCTTTCGGGATTTCGGCCCGCGTCACATAGTCCGCCATGGTCAGCACGAACAGGACGGCGAGCCAAAGAAAGGCCCCGGCGGAAAAGACCCAGACGAGTTTCGACTCCTTGCGGACGTGCATGAAGACCCACATGACGATGTACACTTTGACGAACGCGATGGCGGCGGCGACGGGCAACGCGAAACCGCCCAGGGGCAGGAAGGAGGCCCCGACGGTTGCTCCCAAAAGAACGAAGAGAGCGGCGCCGGTCTTGAGGTAGCTTTTGAGAAAGGGATGGAATTCCTGATGAGCCATGGACGCCTCGAATCTATCTCGTCAAATAAAGCATGGGATAAAGAATGATCCAAACCACATCGACCAGGTGCCAGAACAGACCGAGGATTTCCAAGGTGGCTGCGCGATCGGCGGAAAGTCCTGACTTCAATATCCACAGGATGAAACCTCCCAACAAAGCGATTGCCGAAATCAAGTGGAAGGCGTGCAGTCCAGTGGCGGCAAAATAGAGGTTCATGTAGAGTTCGGTGGCAGGGGTAAAGGCTTGCCGCACAGGGATCGGCGCGGCGAAGGGAGCGAGGCCATGATGGATTTCCTGCATGTACTCGTAGGCCTTTATTCCGAGAAATAGCGTCCCTAGACTTACGGTTGCGAGGACGAAGAGGAGCGTCCACTTTTTTTGCAAAGCGTGCGCCGCATGAACCGCCAGCGCCATGGTGAGGCTGCTCAAGAGGAGAACCGCCGTATTGATGGCGCCGAGCCACAAATCCATGTGGTGGGCAGCTTCACGCCATGCTTCACCATGTTGATATCGATAGACGGCCCAGGCGCCGAAGATGCCGCCGAAGAGCAGGATTTCGGTCCCCAGGTAAACCCACATGCCGATGGTGCGGGCTTCTTCCTGTTGGCGCACTTCGACGAAGTGTTCGGCGAGGGAGCGTTGGCTGGCCGGAGTGGCGGCGCTCATGATTTGTCCTCCTCCTCCGGAGCCGTATAGGCATAGGGTTTTTCCGTTACGACGGGGATTTCATGGAAGTTGTGCTTGGGTGGAGGTGATGGCGTTTGCCATTCAAGGCCGGTGGCATGCCAGGGATTGGAAGGCGCCGGTTTGCCGAATTTATAGGCCCAAGCCAGATAAACCAGAGGAAAGAGATAACCGACAGCAAGAATCGTCGACCCAGCTGTGGAAAGGACGTTGAAAATCTGGAACTCCGGCGGATATTCGTGATAGCGTCTCGGCATCCCCAGATAGCCGACGACGAAATGAGGAAAGAACGTGAGGTTGAAGCCCAGGAAAATCGTCAGTGCGGAAATCTTACCGGCCCATTCCGGATAGAGCTTCCCGGTCGCCTTTGGCCACCAGAAATGAATCGCCCCCATATAGGCGGTCACCATGCCGCCAACCATGATGTAATGGAAATGGCCGATGATAAAATAAGTATCGTGGACGTGTACGTCGATGGCGATGGTGGCGAGAAAAAGACCGGTGAGTCCGCCAAACAGAAAGAGGCCGATAAAGCCCAAGGCATAGAGCATCGGCGTCTCGAATCCGATGGAGCCTTTGTAAAGGGTGGCGGTCCAATTGAAAATTTTGATGGCGGAGGGAATGGCGACGAGGATGCTGAGAAAGGCGAAGACTTGGCTGGCGTACACGCTCTGGCCCGAGACGAACATGTGGTGCCCCCAGACCAGGAAGCCCACCAGCGCAATCCCCATACTGGCAAAGGCCACGGCCTTGTAGCCGAAGATCGGTTTGCGCGAGAAGCAGGCGATGAGTTCGCTGACGACTCCCAAGCCTGGAAGGATCATGATGTAGACCGCAGGGTGGGAATAGAACCAGAAAAGATGCTGATAGAGCAACGGGTCGCCACCCAGCGCCGGGTCGAAAACACCGATCCCGAAAACCCGTTCCACGGCGATGAGCAGCAAGGCGATCGATAGCACCGGGGTAGCCAGAACGATGATGAGCGATGTGGCATAGATAGCCCACAAGAAGAGTGGCATCTTGAACCACGTCATTCCCGGCGCCCGCAGTTTATGGATGGAGACAATAAAGTTTATTCCTGTAAATATAGAAGAGAACCCCGCGATGAAAATCGCGGTCGCCATCAGAGTCACCGCGCTGTTCGCGTAGGTGCTGCTGAACGGCGTGTAGAAGGTCCAACCGGTATCGACTCCGCCCAGCAGAATGACGAAGAAAGTGAGCAGGCCGCCGATCATAAAGACCCACCAACTGGCCAGGTTGAGCTTTGGAAAGGCCAGGTCCTTCGCCCCGAGCATCAGTGGAACGAGAAAGTTCCCCATCACCGTAGGTATCGAAGGAACGAGAAAGAACCAGACCATGATGACCCCATGTATGGTGAACATGCGGTTGTAGGTGTCGCTTTCCATCAAATCGCCGATGGGCGTCAGCAGCTCGAGACGGATCATGAGAGCGGCGATGCCGCCGAGGAAAAAGAAAAACGTGATGGAAAACAGATAGAGAATGGCGATCCGTTTATGATCCGTGGTGAACAGCCAGGATTTCAGGCCCGTACCATCCGTCAGATAATTGGATTCGGCGGGGCCTGGCGGGCCGTGGGCTCCGGCTTGCGGATGGGCGGTTGTCACGGTGCGGCGACCTCCTCGGTTTCTGCGGAAGTCGAACGAATCCAGGCAATCAACGCGAAAATGTCCTCCTCGCTGAGTTGGCCTTCAAAGGAAGGCATGATGGGCTTGTAACCCGCGACGACGTTTTTCTTGGGCAGCAGGATCGAGTCCCGAATGTAACCCATGTCGGCCACGATGGAGTCTCCATCCTGCAGGGTCACTTCGCGGCCAAAGAGGCCCTCGAGACGCGGGGCGTTGTAGTTGGCGTTTGTGCCGTGGCAACCGGCGCAGCCGTGCTGGTTGAAGAGGGCTAAGCCCCGCGCCGCCAGGGTCTCATCCGCTGCTTGCAGCTCGGCCCAGCGGCTGTACTCCTCGGGCTCGAGGACGATGATGCGGCCGCCCATGCGCGAGTGGCTGGTGCCGCAGTATTCCGCGCAGAGCAGGTGGTATTCGCCGGGCACGTCGGCCTCGAACCAGAGCCGCGTGTAGCGCGCTGGAAGGACGTCCTGTTTCACGCGAAACGCGGGGAAATAGAGGCTGTGGATCACGTCCTGGCTGGTCATCGTCAGCACCACGGGCCGCCCCGCGGGCACATGCAGATCGTTGATTTCGCGGGCGCCGGAGGGATGCTGGAACTTCCACATCCACTGCTTGCCCACCACGTAAACCGGCAGCGCGTCCTCGGGCATGCGGTTGACATCGAGAAAGACGGCGCAGGCCCAGAAGAAGATCGCGAAGAGCGCCGTCGCGGGCAGGAGAATCCAGGTCACTTCGACAAAGACGCTGCTGTTGACGCGGTTCGCGCGCGAGGCCTTCGAGCCCCGGCGGTAGCGGATGGCGAAGAAGGTGATGGCCGCGACAATCAGCACGGTGAAAAACGCGCTGAAACCGATCATGGCGAAATAGACGGCGTCGATCTCGCCGGCCATGGTCGAGGCGTCTTCGGGAAAGAGGCGGAATTCGTTCATCGCGTGGCGGACGCCTCCTTCGCGGCAGACGAGGCGTGCGACGCCCGGCGGCGGCGGCTGACGAGGACCATGGTAATCCCCAACGCCAGCAAGGTCAGAACCGCGCCGCCCCTCAGGCCCGCCATCACGAGGCCGCCGTATTTGCCCTGGCGCGGGTCGTAGTGGAAGCACCGAAGCAGGATCGCCTCGACCAAACCGCCAGTTTCGCCCTCCTGGGCAGTCAGGAGGGCTTGCTCCAGCTCGACGCTGTCATACTCCAACCCCAGGAAATAGCGCGAAATCGTCTCGTCCGGCGTCACCACGAAGAACCCGGCCGCGTGCGAGTAAAGGCCCGTTCGCGGATCGCGGGCGAAGCGGAACCCGGCGGTGCTGGCGAGGCGGCTGATGGACTGACGCGAGCCGGTGAGGAAGTGAATCGCCGAGCCGTCGCCCCGGCCATAGCGCTGCACGAAGGTCTGGCGCTGACGCGCGGCCAGGGTGGCGTCTTCCTCGGGCGAAATGCTGACGGAGATGAGGCTGTAATCGCGCCCTGCTTCCATCTCCATAGGACGGATCGCGTTCAAGAGTCCATCATGCACCAATGAGCACAGCATCGGGCATTCGTAGTAACCAAGGACCACAATGGCGGGGCGGTCGCCGATCAGGGCGGGCAATTGGACGAGTTGCCCTTCGTGGTCGATGAAGGTGGTGCGTTCTGGCAAGCTGGCGCCGAGGTTCTGCTCGTAGGCCGCTTCCTTCAGCACCTGCGCTTCGGGACCGTCCGGTACGTCCTGGGTAAAGCCTGGAGCGGCGAAGGAGGCCAACAGGAGCGCCAGCAAAATCAATGAGTGGGGTCTCATGGGGCCGTCTCCAGACGGAACGTTTCGGTGGTACTATACTGGCGCGCCACCAACACCATGGCCTCGGTAATGGGAATGGTGGCCCGGTTGGCCGAGGCGTCCATCCAGCGGGGCTCGCCGTAGAGGAGGTCGCGCTGGCGGTCGAGATAGATTTCCAGCTCCTGGGTTTGCGCGGGCTGGAGCCGAGGTTCCGGCGGGTAATCGACGGGCCCGCCGACGGCCCTTTCCATGTCGTAGTCGAACGCGGTGCGATTCAGCAGCACGAACCCTCCCAGGATCGCACCCAGAACCAACGAGAAGACGATGACGAAGAGCACCAGCGGGCGCATCGGGACGTCTTTCCGTTCGTAGCCGCCGCCGCGATGTCGTTCAGCCATGGTCCGCCTCCTTTGCGCGGGTGCTGCCGGTTCTTCCCAAGTCCCACGCAAAAGCCGCGCATTGCAACCCGCAAATCGCTAGAAGGCCAGCCGCGGCGATCGCGACGACGGGCAGCACATCGCCGTCGAACGCGGGCACCACGATCCAGCTGACCTCCACAGCTCGCATCGCCAGCACCAAAGCCGCCACGGCGGGAAGCACGCGGGCGCTTTGCCGGCCGAAGCGGCTCAGCAGCGCCAGGAACGGCAGGATCGAAGCGAATACCAGCATCGCGAGCGCGAGCCACTGCCAGCCGCCGGTCGAACGCTTCTGATACCAGAAGGCATCGGTCGAGATGTTGCCGCTCCAGATGATGATGTAATGCGTCAGTTGCAGATACGTCCAAAGCATCACGAGCGTGAGGAGGAGCTTGCCGAGGCTGTTGCGGGTTTCCTTGTCGAGTGGGCGGCCGGGCCCGAGGGTCAGCATCGTCAGCGCGAAGGCCTGGAGGCAGCAGCCGGTCAGGAAAAGGAGCGGAAAGCCGGTGGAGAACCACTCGGGTTCGATGGACATGGTCCAGTCCACGGCGGCGAAGGTTCCGCTGAGCAGCACCGCGATGAGGCCGAAGGCGCCGAGGGTCTTCGATCCCCGCCGCCGCATGCGGCCGCCGACCAGCAGCGCCAAGACCACCCAGAGCACAAAATACCCGGCGGCCCGCGCGAAGAAGAAGAGGTCGTTCAAGTAGTGGATTTTTTTCTGGAGGAGGTCGCTCTCGGCCACAATCTCGGGCCGCGACCAGGCGAAGAACCCGTCGGGCCACAGCACCATCGGCACAAACGCCACCGCCAGCACCGGCAAGGTGGCGCTCGAGGCGTTCAGCATCGGGCGTATCGGGTGGCCCCAATGGGCGAAAAGGGATTCGTCCACGAGGCGCAGCGTCAAGCCGCCGAGCCCAAAGCCCAGCCCCACCAGCCACGCTGTCAGGTAGGCGGGAAAGAAGCTGGCCGGATCCATCAGCCACCCGGCAGCCGAGGCGAGCCCGCCAATGACTGCCGCGGCCAGACCGAGACCGAACATTCGCCGCTGAGTCCGCGTCACGATCCGGCCTCCTCTCCGCCGCCCGAGGCGTCGGCGAGTTTGGCGCGGACGTCCCGGGGCAATGCTTCGGCGGATACGCTCTGGCTGGTTTGCAGCGCCCGCACATAAGCCACGATGGCCCAGCGATCCGCGGGGGGAACGCGGCTGGCGTAGCTGTACATGTTTCCATAGCCGTTTGTGATGACATCGAAGAGGCGGCCGTCGGGATCTTCGCGCAGACGCTCGATGTGAAACGAGGCGGGGGGCGAGAAGCCGCGCTGGACGATCATCCCATCGCCATGGCCGGCGGGGCCGTGACAGGGGGCGCAGAAAATGTTGTAGCGTTCCTGACCCCGCAGGACGAGCCCGAGCGTAACCGTCGTAGGAATGTGGTCGACATAGAGACTGCGGTCGTAGGTCGCCAACGGCCCCGCCGGGTTGTCCCCCTCGGGATCGACGCGTTGGGCAGCGGTGCGCATCCCGGGCGAAACGCCCGGGCGAAAGCCGGTGTAGAAGGCCACGTCGATGTTCAACTGCCCCCGAGCCACGGTCCCCGGGATGGCGGGCCGGGCCGACTGCCGGTTGGCGAAGACGGGGCTGGGTTCGTACGCTTCGACCCGTTCCTGATCCGTCATGTTGTTGCAGGCGCACACGGCCGTCGCGAGGGCGAGCAGCACCAGATTCCAGCGGAGGCTCCTCATACCCGCACCTCCTCGACGGACAGCGCGCCCGCCTCGCGGAGACCGTCGCCCACTTCTGTTGCCTTGAAACGCGGATCGTCCGCCTCGACCAGCAGGATATAGCGGTCCTGGCTGGCGCGCTCGGCCAGCGCGGACTCGAAGAAGGGATGGTTGAGCCGGGGCAAGCGGCAGAGGACGAAGAACGCCAGGAACGCCGACAGCGATGCGCAAAGCACCGCCATCTCGAAGGTGACGGGAAGGAACGCGGGCCAACTGAAGAACGGCCGCCCGCCGACGTTCATCGGATAGGCCATCATGTTGACCCACATCTGGAAGCCAAAACCGATGACGGCGCCGGCCACTCCCCCGCCGAAGGCGATCCAGCCGACGCGGTGGTCGCTGGCCTCGGGCAGGACATCGTCGAGGCCTTCGATCTCGGTGGGCGTGTAGGCTTCCATGCGGCGAAGACCCAGGCCAGCCATGGCACGGGTGCCTTCGATCAAGGCGCCCGGCGAGGCGAACTCGGCCGCGAGGGCGTAGAGGCTGGAGGCGCGGCGTTCGCTCATCGCTCGCTCTTTCCGCCGGGCCGGTGGTGGACCAGCTCGCGCATTTCACTCATGGAAATCATCGGCAGGAACCGCATGAACAAATACAACAGAGCAAAGAACAACCCGATCGTCCCAAGGAACGTCGCCCAGTCCCAGAAGTTCCCGTGGTATTCGCCCCAGGACGACGGCAGGTAATCCTGATAGAGGCTGGTGACGACGATGATATAGCGTTCGAGCCACATGCCGACGTTGATGAACAGACTGACGACAAACAGGACCACCGGCCGGGTGCGGACGGCCTTGAACCACAGAGTCTGGGCGGCGACGACGTTGCAGGCAATCAGCGCCCAATAGGCGGGAGCGTAGGCCCCGGCGAGGCGGTTCAACATCATGGTACGCTCGGCCGTTTCGCCGCTGTACCACGCCATGAAGCCCTCGATCAGGTAGCCGTAGGCCACGATCAGACCCGTCAGGAGCATGACCTTCGCCATCAAGTCCAGGTGCCGCGCCGTAATCATTCCGTGCAGCCGATAGAGTTTCCGCACCGGAATCACGATGGTCAGCACCATGGCGAAACCGCTGAAAATCGCCCCCGCCACGAAGTAGGGCGGAAAAATGGTGGAGTGCCAGCCGGGAACCTGGCTGATGGCGAAGTCGAGGCCGACGATGCTGTGAACGGAAATGACGAGCGGCGCCGCCAGCCCGGCGAGGATGATGTAGGCCGCTTTCTGGCGCCGCCAATGGCTCGACGCGCCGCGCCAGCCCAGCGCCGCCAGGCCATAGGCGCGCTTGGCCCAGAGGTGCTTCGCCCGGTCGCGCATCGTCGCCAGATCCGGCAGCAGCCCCAGATACCAGAACAGCAGCGAAACCGTGCCGTAAGTGCTGACGGCGAAAACGTCCCAGACAAGGGGGCTGCGGAATTGGGGCCAGAGCGTGGTGGTGCTCGGGTAGGGCAGCAACCAGTAGAAAAACCACGGCCGGCCCAGGTGTAGCAGCGGGAAAACCCCGGCGCAGGCCACGGCGAAGAGCGTCATGGCCTCGGCGAAGCGATTGATCGAAGTCCGCCAGTCCTGCTGGCAAAGAAGCAGAATCGCCGAAATGAACGTGCCTGCGTGGCCGATTCCAATCCACCACACGAAGTTGATGATCGCGAAACCCCAGGCCACCGGAATGTTGATGCCCCAGATGCCGACGCCACGCGCCAGCAGCCACGTCACCGCCATCAGGAACAGCATCAGCAGCAGAAAGCTGATCCCGAAGCCGATAATCCAATGGCGCGGGAAACCGCCATGGAGCGGCGGATGGGCGACCTGCTCGCTGATGCCGGCGTCGTCGAGTTTCTTGTCGAAGAGGGGCGCGCTCAATGCTTCGATCCCCCTTCGTCCGCGTCCACTACGGCCAGGTAAGTCGTCCGGGGCTGGGTGTTCAGGTGCTCGAGAATGCCGTAGTTGCGCGGGCTTTCTTTCTGGCGGCGGACGGCGCTGCCCTCGGTGTGGAGGTCGCCGAAGGTGATGGCTTCGGCGGGGCAGGAGGCCTGACAGGCGGTCTTCAGTTCGCCATCGCGGATGCGGCGCCCGTCCATTTGCGCGTCATTGCGGGCGCGGTTGATACGCTGGACACAGTAGGTGCATTTCTCCATCACGCCGCGCATGCGGACGGTGACGCTGGGGTTACGCTGAAGCTGTTCGCTCGGCGCGGCGCCGCCGGTGTAGTCCAGAAAGTTGAACCGCCGGACCTTATACGGGCAGTTGTTCGAGCAGTAGCGCGTCCCCACGCAGCGGTTGTAGGTCATCTCGTTCAGACCCTCATAGCTGTGGGTCGTGGCCGCCACGGGACAGACGATTTCGCAGGGCGCTTTTTCGCAGTGCATGCAGGGCACCGGCTGGAAATACATCTTCGGGTTGGACTCGTCGCCCTTCCAGTAGCGGTCGATGCGGATCCAGTGCATTTCGCGCCCGCGGAGCACTTCGCGCCGCCCCACCGTGGGGATGTTGTTCTCCGCCTGACAGGCCACCACACAGGCGTTGCAGCCGACGCAGGCCTCCAGGTCGATGGTCATGGCCCACTGGTAGCTGTCCGGGTCGTCCGTCAGCATTTTCGGCAGAAGGTTCCCGCCATGGACACCGTGCGAGATGTGGGCGCTTGGGTGCTCAGCCGAGACGGAGCGCACCAAATGGCGGTCCTCCATCAGAAAGTGGTTCTGCGTCGTGGCGAGCTCGATGTGCTTCTGCGTGCGGCGGAGCGTGACCCCGGCAAGGGCGTGCCAATCGGCGGCGGTGCGTAGGGGTTCGACGGCCCAGCCAATGTCCTCGGCCACGCGCCCCGCGGCTTGGCGCCCGTGGCCGGTCCAAAGCGTGACGCAGTGCGCCGCCTGGCCGGGGAGGGTGAAGACCGGTTGGGTGATTTCGCCGTCGCCGGCGCGGATCAGGATTTCATCGCCGTCCTTGATCCCCATCTGGAGGGCGAGGTGGGGGCTGATGAGGGCGGCGTTGCCCCAAGTCAGCTTGGTGAAAGGCTTGGGCAGTTCCTGAAGCCACGCGTTGTTCGCCCACCGCCCATCGCCCAGCGACGGGTCGGGGCGGAAGAGCAGGGTCAGCGAGGCGGCGTCGGGACGGGGCGGAGCCAGTTCCCGCAAAGCCCGCCGGTCGATGCGGGGCGGCTGAATGGAGGGCGCTTCGGAGCCGCGGATGTAACCATCGTGGAGGCTGGTGCGCCAGAAGGTGCGGAAGTCGCCCTCGCCCGCCGCCTCGGCCCACGTTTCCCGCACGAGGTCCAGCGCGGAGGTGGCCTGCTGGTCCAGCGGTGGCGACGAAAGCCAACGCAACAGTTCGTGGGCGCTGAGGGCGCCCCAGAGCGGCGCGATGAGCGGCTGGATGATGGACGCCGTGCCATCGGCGGCGCGGACGTCGCTCCATTCTTCCAGCTCGTGCGTGGCCGGAATGTGCCAATCGCAGAGCCGTGCCGTTTCGTCGAGAAAAAGACCGTGGTGGATGCTGACGTTGGCCTTCTTGATCGCCGCCGCCAGTTCCAGATCGGCCGGTCCGCAGGCCACCGGATTGGCGCCGAGGATCACCAACTGATCGACCTCGCCCGCGTGCAGCGCTTCCGCCAGAACCCGCAGGCTTTCGCCATGATCGACCGGATGGGCTTCGATGGGTTCGGTGAAGCGAACGGTTTCGCCAAAGGCGCCGAGGCGTTCATTGAGCGCGTGAGCCAAGGCGTGGATGGCCGGGGGCTGGCTCTCCCCCGCCACCACAAGGCCTTGCGGCCCGGCGGCCTGGAGCGCGGCGGAGGCGGCCCGCAGCAACGCCTCCTGATCGCGCGGCAGGTCTTCTCTTGGTGCGCTCACTTCAAGGTCGAGGCGCCCCGCCAGGGCGAACGCCAAACGCTCGACTTCGCGTGGCCCGGCGGCAACGCGACGCGCGGCCTTCGCGCCCGTCAGCGTCGGCGTGGGTTCGGCGGCGAAGACCTGGGGCAGGGGCCGGTCGCGCTTCTCGAAGGCCTCGCGCCGCGCGAGGGCGTAATCGCGAACGTGGCGGAGGGCGGCGGGGCCTTCGCCAAAGAGGTCCGCGTCCAGACAAACCACGGCCCTCGCCCGAGAGATGTCATAGTGGGGTTCCAGATGCCGCCCGAAAGTCTGCATCGCTCCCCGGAGGGCGTTGTCGCGGTTTCGCGGCTCCCAGACATGCCACTGGGCCTCGGGGCGTTCGCTGAGGAACGACTCGATCTGGCGCGCCAAGGTCGGCGAAGTCACCACCTCCGTCAGAATGTGCAGCCCCCGGCCGCCGCGCTTGCGGCTCGCTTCGCCGAGCTGGCGCATCGCGGACTGAAAAGCTAGGGGGTTCACCAACCGGCCGCCATGCGTGACCTCGCGCGAGCGATCTGGATCGTAAAGCGTCAGGATGGAGGCCTGCATCTGCGGCGTGGTGCCGCCGCGCGTCAGGGGGTGGTCGGCGTTGCCCTCGATCTTGGTGGGCCGGCCTTCGTGGCTTTCCGCGACGATCGGCATGGCGAAGCCCCGATCGCGCAGCGCCGACGCGAAGTGAAGCGGGTTTCCCGGCACCACGTTCTCCGGCATCTCGACGTAGGGCACGATGTCTTCGGCCTCGCGAGGCGGATGGCAGGCCGCCAGCCCCATCATCGCCAGCCCCGCGCCCATGACCTTAAGGAACTGGCGCCGGCTGGCGCCATCGGGCCACAGCTCGGCGAACCGGGGGAACTCCTGCTCCGTCACTTCGCGCAGCCGCTCGTCGCCGTACAGCTCTTCCAGGCTGCGCCAGACCGGTTCGGGCTTGGGATTGTCGCGGCGAGGTTGCACGGAGCCCTCGGTCCTTCCTAATAGTGGCAGATCGAGCAGTTGGTCAGTTGGAACAACCGCCCGTCGGTGGACTCGGCGTCGTCGCTGTGGATGCGGTTGATGAGTTCGTAGTTCTCGAATTCCGCGGCGACCGTCGCGACGGGGTAATCGCCGATGGATTTCCAGGTCTCGCGCTCGGCGTCCGGGCCTTCCTCCAGGCGAACCGTCAGATTCTTCGGCACCACATAGCGCTCGGGCCCGACGCGGCCACCGGGCTCCCTGTGGCAATCCAGGCACCAGCCCATGGACAGCCGCTCTTCCTGCCAGACGAGGGGCATTTCCGAGACCTCGCCGTGGCATTCGATGCAACTGACGCCCGCGTTGACGTGGACGTTGTGCTTGAACTGAACGAAGTCCGGCAGGTCGTGGACGCGTTTCCAGGCAATGGGGCGGTTCTCGAAATAGCTGGCCCGCACCGGCTCGAGCATCTCGCTGTCGGCCCAAATCTGCGAGTGGCAGCTCATGCAAGTGTGCGTCGGCGGAATGCCGGCGAAAGGCGACTCCTCGACCGAGGTATGGCAATACCGGCAATCGATCCCAAGACCCGAGACATGGTGCTGATGGCTGAAGGGCACGGGCTGCACGTGGGCCTTTCCGACTTCGCGGATGTGGTCCGGCTGGTTCCAGAAATACAAGAGCGCCGCCACACCCGCCAGCCCCACGGGAACGGCGAGGAACACGGCGCGCAGCATGCCGTCATGCTTGGGATGGAAAATCTGCGACACGAGTCCTCCGGGGCGTTTCCTGCCAGATGGCGGGATGCCCTACGCAGATGCCGTTCCGGCCAGGCGGATGCGGCAGCAACGGCTTCCCGCCGGGAGAAGCTGGTGTCCGGCCCGCGTTTCGCGCCGAATTCTCGGCGTCCAGCCCTCGGCAGAGTGGAGGTTCCGCCGAACCGTTGGCGCCGAACTTGATCTCTATCGCCGAGCGAGACCTCGAACGGCGGAAAGGCACCATGGCTCACAAGAAACTCAATATGCCGGAGAAAATCTGCGTCCATTGCGGGCGGCCCTTCGCCTGGCGTAAGAAATGGGCGCGCGATTGGGAAAAGGTCCGCTATTGTAGCGACCGATGCCGGCGCGCAGCCCGTAAGCCGACGCCGGCTTGACGCAGGCAGAGCCTACGGATACAGTTCGATTTCACCGCCTGGATTGTACTCCGCGCCGGCCGCCTCCATTTCACCCCGGCTGCTCGGCTCCACCGGCCCCGGGTTGAGGTCCACTCGCCCCTCCCCATAGGCGCCATGGTAATAGTAGTTATCGGCGTAGCGCCCCGTGGTCCGGATTCCGTAGGGATTCCTGTACGCATAACCGTAGTTGCCATAGTACCCCGGCGAGTAATATCCGTAGGTGGGACTCGCGTAGTAGCCGCCTCCATAGTAGGCTTGAGTTCCGACGTAACTCGGATAGCCGGAATAGTATCCGCCGTAATTCGGGTACGTGCCGATCGGATAGACATAGTCGTAGGGATCCGGCTCGTGAACGTCGGGACCGTGAGGCGTTTCCTGACTTTCGGGGATCGCCTCGAAATTCCGGAGCCGCTGATAATAGAGGTCCTCGTAATAATTCACGAGCTTGTCTTCCTCCACCACGGCCGCCTCCATCGTCAAATCCACCGGCTCGTCGCTGGAGCGAATCGAAGCGTAGTAGTCTTCGAGGCTGGTGAAGTTATCCGAGGACCCGCGCGGGAAGCCTTCGCGATCGCTCGTCAGCGGATCTTCCCGCCGCTGCACATTGTCCACTTCCCGCGATTCCGCCAGCGCGTTCGAATATGTATTCGAAGTCTCTTTGAAGAGCATCGTGTCGGCGCTCATCGATCCTTCGGACGTGTTGATATTATGGCTTGTCGAAATGCTCTTGTTTCCGGCAGAGGCCAGCGGCAGATCATCCGTTTCGTTCAATTCTTGTAGTTGTGAATCGACATCGTTCAACGGATTGTCGTTCACTTTTTCCCGCTTTGCCAATGTCCTTCGCACCCCAAACTTCCCCCGGTCGTCTTGCAGGTTTTTCTTATAGGTCTTGGGCGATGCGTAGGTCCCAAGATTCTCATCCGCGTCTTCATAGACGACAGCTCCCGGGAGATTATAGTCCGGCACGCCTTCCGAAGGCTGAGGCGGCGCAGGGTCTTGGCGCGGGGCCGGTGTGGTCATGTCGCCAGCCGATTCCTCGGCACCCGGGCGCGTCGTGCCAGAGACCCCATAAGCCAAGATTTGGGAAGGCTCCGCTCGTTGGCTCTGGGTTTCTTCCGACGCACGATCTCGGCCTTCTTCATCCGCCGATTCGCGAGCCGGCATCGCCCCCGCCGCGTTGAAATCCGTCCGTCGCATTCGAACGTTTGCCCGCACGCGAAGCGGGTCGCGATCGAGAACTTCGAAGCGCACCGGAACATCCGTTCGCCGCCCGAAGAGATCGACTTCGGCGGTGGCTTCATAAGTGTTTTCTTCATTGTCCACAGCAACGGGATTCTCGACGGTCGCCTTAACGAGGGGAACCGCCCGCGTGTCGAAAAAATCCGGCCGGAAGAAAGCTCGCGTGGCCGCTTCGTTTTTCCCCACAAGAGACCGCAAGTCGATCATCAGCTCCGCCCGCGCATCCGTCAAATCGCCGGACGGCGGAATATCGACTTCCGTGAAGTAGAAGTTCCGAATGCGGGCTGACTGGCCCGATCCGGGGGCCGTCACCGTCAGGTCGCCGGGCGCGGCGTACTCGCCCGCCGGGTCGGGATCGCCGACATCCCGGCCCGTCCCCACATTCTCCATGCCGGTCAAGTTCGTGCGGTCGTGCTCGCCGGTGACCGAGTAATCGCCCTGTCGCTCCGTCCCGGGAAAATCCTGTCCCGCCAGTGGCGTGGCGAAAAGGGCCGCCAGCGCCAGGATGCCAATCGGTTTGATTCCATTTTTCGTATTCATGTCATGTCTCCCCCGCCCTGGGTTAAGGAGGGCGGTGCGTTCAATCGTCTGGAGACAAAGTCACAAGGCTCATGCCATACGTCATAACTTCATTATTTTCAATTCTTTGCTCTTAGAAACCAATCACCAGGTGATCGTCCCCACGATCTGGCGTGCCGTTGCCGCCGATGGAGCACCGGGCCATTTGCTCCATGGTGCCGAGGTAATACTCTCCCCCGCCGGGACAGCGCGGCACCTGCAATGCTCCGCCGAAATGCGCCTCCACCTCGGTCCAGGAAACGGCCCCCGTGGCGAAGCCGCCGCGGCTGTGGATGGCGCGCTTGGCCGATTCGATCCGTTTCAGGTTCTCGCGGCACAGCGCCGCCCGCTGGGCCGCCGCGGGACTGACGCTCGAATCCACCGCCAGGGCCGACTTCACGCTGCCCGTGGCTCCCGCCACTTTGTTGTGCGCCGCGTCGCGGATTTCCCTGGGGTCGATGATGCCCCACAGGATTCCAAGCTCCACCACAGCCAGGATCAGCAGGCCCAGGATTACCTTCACCGCCTTAATCATCCGCCTCTTGAACGTTCGCGCCATGGCTGCGTCTTCCTTCCGCCTTGACCCGTGGGGGCCAGACTGCCGAGCTTACCTGCCCTTAAGGACGATCGAAATCCTTCGCGCCTTCAAACCGCGCTTTCCTATACACGAGGCTCTCACCATGGCACAATACGACAAACTCACTCCGCCCACGGAAGGCACCGCCATCACCGTCAACAGCGATGGCAGCCTGAACGTTCCCGATCATCCGATCATCCCCCGCATCGTTGGCGACGGCATTGGTCCGGACATCACGAACGCCACCCAGATCATGATCGACGGCGCGGTCGAGAAAGCCTTTGGCGGCAAGAAAAAGATCGTCTGGTTCGACATCTACGCGGGCGATTCGGCCCTCGAGAAGTACGGCGAATACCTGCCGCAAGACACGCTGAAGGCCATCAAGGACTACATTGTCGCCATCAAGGGCCCCCTGACCACCCCCGTCGGCGGCGGCATCCGCAGCCTGAACGTCGCCCTGCGCCAGATCCTCGACCTCTACGCCTGCGTGCGGCCGGTGCGCTGGTTCCAGGGCGTCCCCGCCCCCGTCAAGGCGCCCCAGGACCTCGACGTCGTCATCTTCCGCGAAAACACGGAAGACATCTACAAAGGCATTGAGTTCAAGGAAGGCACCGATGACGCCAAGAAAATGATCGCTTTCCTCAAGGACGAGTTCGGCAAGGAAGTGAACCACGACAGCGGCATCGGCATCAAACCGATCTCCATCCAAGGCAGCAAGCGCCTGGTCCGCATGGCGATCCAGTACGCCATCGACAAGAAAAAGCCGATGGTGACCCTGGTCCATAAGGGCAACATCATGAAGTTCACGGAAGGCGCCTTCAAGGAATGGGGCTACGAAGTCGCCAAGGAAGAGTTCCGCGACTCCATCGTCACCGAGGACGAAGTCTGGAACGACCACGGCGGCAAGGCTCCGGAAGGCAAAATCGTCGTCAACGACCGCATCTGCGACGCCATGTTCCAACAGCTTCTCCTTCGCCCGTCGGAATACAGCGTCATCGCGACCATGAACCTGAACGGCGACTACCTCAGCGACGCCTGCGCGGCCCAGGTCGGCGGCCTCGGCCTCGCCCCCGGCGCCAACATCGGCGCGCCCTACGCCGTATTCGAAGCCACCCACGGCACCGCGCCGAAATACGCCGGCAAGGACATGGTCAACCCCTGCTCGCTGACGCTGAGCGCCGTCATGATGCTCGAGCACCTGGGCTGGGACGACGCCGCGAACCTGGTCATCAGCGGCATCGAATCCGCCATCGGCAACAAGCACGTCACCTATGACCTCGAACGCCAAATGGAAGGCGCCACCCTGGTGTCCTGCTCGGGCTTCGCGAAGGAAGTGGTGAAGAGCTTCCAGTAAGAAGGTACCACGGGCGTCCCGCCCGTGACTGGCCAGCCTCCTCCCGCGCCGGTTTTCCACTATTGGAGCGCGGCTCTCAAAGGCCGAAGACATCCAGCCACATCTCATCACAAATCGCCGCGGGGCACGGGCGGGACGCGCCGTGCTACACAGAAAAAAGGCCGCGCGGAACATCTGCTCCGCGCGGCCTTTCGTTCTTGTGGAATCCTGGTTCCGCAGGCTTTACAGCGTATAACCCACTTCGCCGTGTTCGCTTTGGTCCAGGCCGGCCATTTCGGCGTTTTCGTCCACCCGGAAGCCCATCACGGCTTTGATGGCGAAGTAGAGGATCACCGTGACGACCGCCGCGAAGGCACCCGCCGCCGCCACGCCAACGATCTGGTGCGTGAATTGGGCCACGCCGCTGATGCCGCCTTCTTGCGTGTGGATCAGGCTGCTGGCGCCGACGGTGGCGAAAATGCCTGTGGCGATGGCGCCCCAGGCGCCGCCGATGCCGTGGACACCGAAGGCATCCAGCGAGTCGTCGTAGCCCAGCTTGCCCTTGAGCAGCACGCCGCCGTAGCAGAACGCGCCGGTGGTGACGCCGATAATCATGGCGGCCCAGGGCTCGACAAAGCCCGCCGCCGGGGTCACTCCCACCAAGCCCGCAACCAGGCCGGAGGCCGCGCCTAGGGCGGACGCGTGGCCTGCGTGGAGACGCTCGGCAAAAAGCCAGCCGATAATGCCCGCCGCCGCCGCCACATGGGTCGTCGCCAAGGCCAGACCGGCGCTCGAGCTGGCCGCCAACGCGCTGCCCGCGTTGAAGCCGAACCAGCCAAACCACAGCAGACCCGCGCCCAGCAGCGTCATCGTCAGGTTATGCGGGATGAACTCGCGCGAGGGATAGGTCAGGCGCTTGCCCAGCAGCAACGCCAGCATCAATGCCGAGATACCCGACGACAGGTGAACGACCGTGCCACCGGCGAAATCCAGCGCGTCGCCCGTGAGCCAACCGCCACCCCAGACCCAGTGGGCCAGCGGGCAATACACAAACGTGTTCCACAGCAGAATGAACACGATGTAGCTGCGCAGCTTCACGCGTTCCGCCAGGGCACCGCTGATCAGCGCTGGGGTGATGATGGCGAACATGCCCTGGAACATGACGAAAACGAGTTCGGGATAGCTGCCCGCCAGCGTGTCCGGCGTGATACCGATCAGGAGGAACTTGTCCATCGGATTGCCGAACAGACCGCCGATGCTCGACCCGAAGGCCAGTGAGTACCCGACGACGACCCAGTGGATCGTGGAGACGCCGAGCGACACAAAGCTGTGCATCATGCTGCTCAGCACGTTCTTGCGGCGCACCATGCCGCCGTAGAACAGCGCCAGGCCGGGCACCATCAGTAGCACCAGGGCGCAGGAAATCAGCATCCAGGCCGTGTCACCGGTGTCGAGCGTTGGGACCTCGTCCTGGGCAAAAGCCGGCATCGCCAGCAGCGGCGTCATCAGCAACGCCAACGGCGCCACGCGCCGCGTCAGGAAGTCTTTGTTGGGAAAAGACATGATTGGAAAACCTTTCGGGAGTCTTTGGGATCAGGCTGATCGTGAGCGTCCAGCTTTTACCGGTCTAATTCTGAAAAGACGAGCAAAACGGCAAGTCGTAAAATTTTTTGGACCGGTCCGATGTGTGTCAGTTAAGTGGATAGCCGCCATCCGATTGCCCCCCGCCTCCTTTGCTCTTGCGATGCCGCCCCCGCCAAGGCGACAAACCCCTCCCCCGCCGGGAACGCTCCCGGCCTCGATTTCCAACCCGAAACGTCTGAGACGCGCGCCATGAGCTTTTCCTCCGGCAACGAACTACGCCAAGCCTACCTGGACTACTTCAAGAGCATCCCCACCCATCCGCACACCATAGTGTCGTCGTCGCCCCTGATCCCGCCCGACGACCCGACGATGCTCTTCACCAGCGCAGGCATGGTCCAGTTCAAGCGCTTCTACGACGGCCAGATCGACCCCCTGCCCTACACCCGCGCCACGACCGTGCAAAAATGCCTGCGCGCCGGCGGCAAAGGCTCGGACCTGGAAAACGTCGGCAAGACGCTCCGCCACCACACGTTCTTCGAAATGCTCGGCAACTTCAGCTTCGGCGATTATTTCAAGCGCGAAGCCATCCGCTGGGCCTGGACCTTTGTCACCGATCGCATGGGCCTGCCCAAGGAACGCCTCTTCCCGACCATCTTCGAGGACGACGATGAAGCGGAAGGCCTTTGGAAGGAAGAAACGGACTGCTGCTATACGCCGGTGCGGCTCGATGCGAAGCAGAACTTCTGGGGTCCGGCGGGCGACACCGGCGCCTGCGGTCCCTGCTCGGAACTCTGCTTCTTCATGGGCAGCGAAGCCGAACTGAAGGAAATCCAGGACGCCCTCGCCAAAAGCGACGACTACTACGCAACCCTCGCCCGCCGCATCGACGAGGAAGGCGATCTGTTCCTGGAAATCTGGAACATGGTCTTCCCTCAGTTTGACCAGCAGCGCGACGGCAGCCGCCCCATCCTGAAAAACCGCGGCATCGACACGGGCGCCGGCCTCGAACGCATGACCACCGCCATGATGTGGCTCCGCGGCCAGGCGGCGACACCCTACGAGACAGACCTGCTCTGGCCCATTGTCACCGCCACCAGCCAGGCCATCGGCGCAAACTACGTCAAACTGATCGACGAACCGAACCCGTCGGAAGACGTCGTCCGCACCCGCCTCGGCGTGAACGCCATCGCCGACCACGTCCGCGCGCTGTGCTTCTGCTACGCCGAAAAGATGATTCCGAGCAACGAAGGCCGCGGCTACGTTTTGCGGCGCATTCAACGCCGGGCCCTGCGCTTCGCGTCGCTGCTGGGCCAGGACGCGGCCTTTATGGGTGGGCTGGTCGATCCTGTGATCGAGACCTTCGGCGATGTTTACCCCGAGCTGAAAGCCCAGGCCGACTTCATTCGGCGAACCCTGACCCGCGAGGAAGAAGCCTTCCTGCGCGTGCGCAACCGCGGCATGAAGCTCCTCGACAAGGTTCTGGACGAAGCGCGCAAGCGCCCCAGCAAGACCATCGAGGGCGCCGAAGCCTTTGAACTCTACGACACCTTCGGCTTCCCCGTCGATCTGACGGTGGAAATCGCCGGCGACGCCGGCATCTCGGTGGACCGCGAGGGCTACAAGCGCGCCCTGCAAGAGCAGAAGGAACGCGGCAAGAAGTCCTGGCGCGGCGCCGAACTGAACGTCTCCATGGAAGCAGTGCAGAAACTCGCCCGCGAGAAGGGCCCCACGGAATTCGTCGGCTACGCCCACGACCTCGAGCCCGAGCAGGCCAAAGTGATCACCCTCATCGCCGACGGCAAGCCGGTACCGTCGCTCGCGGAAGGCCAGGAAGGCTTGATCGTCCTGGACCGTACGCCATTCTACGCTGAATCCGGCGGCCAGGTGGGCGACACCGGCGTGATCGAAACGGCCCAGGGCAGCGTTTTCGACGTGTCCGACACGCAGAAATCGGAGGGCGTCTTTGCCCACTTTGGCCGCATGGAAAGCGGCACGATTTCGGCCGGTGATGCCATCATGGCGAAGGTCGATCGCCTGCGGCGCCTGTCCGTGGCGCGGAATCACTCGACGACCCACTTGCTGCAGGCGGCGCTGAAGAAGTTCGTCGGCGACCATGTGACGCAGGCCGGTTCCTACTGTGGGCCCGACTACCTGCGCTTCGATTTCACCCAGCCGGAAGCCATCCCGTCCGACGTCCTGCGCAAGGTCCAGGCGGAAGTCAACCGCCTGATCCTTGAGGACTTGCGCGTCAGCACCGAGGTACTTCCACTGGAGGAAGCGAAGAAGAAGGGCGCCATCGCCGTCTTCGGCGAGAAGTACGGCCCCAGTGTCCGCGTCGTCACCATGGGTAACGGCGAAGCCAATCCCAGCATCGAGTTCTGTGGTGGCACCCATCTGCCCAGCACCGCCCGCGCCGGCCGGTTCCGCATCGTCAGCGAAGGCAGCGTGGCCTCGGGCGTGCGCCGTATCGAAGCGGTAACCGGCGAAGCCGCCGTGCAGCAGGAAATCGCCGATCAGTACGACATTGTCCAGCCGCTGCAATCGAGTCTCGCGGCCAAGGGATCGGGCCTGGTCGAGCGCGTCGAAACGCTCTCCGCTCAGGTGAAACAGTTGCAGAAAGACCTGGCCAAAGAGCGCCAAAAGGGGGCGGCGTCGAACCTGGGATCCGTGGCCGAGCAGGCCAAATCCATCGACGGCGCCCGAGTGGCGGTGGCTCGCATGGACGGCATGGCGGGCAACGAAATCCGCACCTTGGCATCGAACCTGCAAGAGAAAATCGGTGCCGACGGCATCGCGGTGATCCTGGCGGAGACCGATGGTAAGATCGGCGTCGCCATCGCCGTTGGGAAAGATGCCCAGCGGAAATACCCCGCCGGGAAAGCCATCAATGCCATCCTCCAACCTCTCGGTGGCAAGGGTGGCGGCAAGCCGGACTTCGCCCAGGGCGGCGCAAAGGATGTGGAGAAACTCGATGAAGTCCAAAAGAACGCGCCGGAACTGATCGCGGCGCTTTGAATCCACCTCTCATGCCATGGGCCCTGCGCCCACTCGTACCCATCGTGGCCGGTTGGGCGGCGCGCAGCGTCGCCAAGCATAAGTCCGAAGCCCGCAGTGTCGCCTCCTTTGAATTCCCAAGGCTTGATCGCTACTTTCCGCAGGACCTCCTGGAGCGCTCCTACGCCGTCATCACCGATGACTTGCCAGTCCTGCCTTTTCCCCGCAACACGCCCGTCATCCGCCGCTTTCCGGACCAGTTCAGCGCCATCACCTTTGGCGAGACATACTTCATCCGTCCCCACCGCGAGCGCGATGAGGGTCTGCATTTTCACGAACTGATCCATGTCGTTCAGTACGAAATCATGGGCCTGACCCCCTTCTTCCACGCCTACGGCGTCGGCGTGATGCAGGGTGGCTACTTCGGCTGCCCGCTGGAAGCGATGGCTTACCAAATCGAAGGGCGCTTCTCACGCGGTGGAGAAGCGCCCTTCGATGCGGTCGAGGCTGTGCGGGTCGAGATTGAGAAGTTGTACGGCTAGCGTGGCCTAGAGTTTCGGACCGCCGGTGTTCAGCCAGCCCATCATGCCGCGCAGTTTCTTGCCCACGTCTTCGCTGAGGTGCTCGGCGTTTTCCTTGCGCATACGCTCGAAATTGCCGCGGCCGTTCTTGTTTTCGGCGAGCCATTCGCGGGCGAATTCGCCGCTCTGGATTTCGCTCAGGATCTTCTTCAGTTCCTTGCGCGTTTCCGCCGTCACCAGGCGCGGGCCCCGCGTGTAGTCGCCGTATTCCGCCGTGTCGCTGATCGAGTAGCGCATGCCCGTGATGCCGTGCTTGTAGATCAGGTCCACGATCAGCTTCAGCTCATGAAGGCACTCGAAGTACGCCATTTCCGGCGCGTAGCCAGCCTCGACGAGGGTGTCGAAAGCGGCCTTGATCATTTCGCTCGTGCCGCCGCACAGGATCGTCTGCTCTCCGAAAAGGTCCGTCTCGGTCTCTTCCTTGAACGTCGTTTCGATAATGCCGGCGCGGCCACCGCCGACGCCGCAGGCGTGGGCCAGCGCGCGGGCGCGGGCCTCGCCGGTGGCGTCCTGGTGAATGGCGATCAGGCAGGGCACGCCGCCGCCTTCCGTGTACACACTGCGGACCAGGTGGCCCGGGCCCTTCGGCGCGACCATATACACGTCCACGTTGGCCGGGGGCTTGATGGCGTCGAAGTGGATGTTGAAGCCGTGACTGAACACCAGGGCCTTGCCTGCGGAAAGATTCGGTTCGATGTCGGCCTTATACACGTCGCCCTGCGTGTGGTCGGGCAGGGTGATCTGGATGATGTCGGCCTTGGCGGCGGCTTCCGCGGCGGAATAGACCTCGAAACCGTCGGCCTTGGCCTTATCGAAGGTCTTGCCGGGGCGCTGGCCGATGATGACCTTCAGACCATGGTCGCGCATGTTTTGGCTCTGCGCGTGGCCCTGGCTGCCATAGCCGATGACGGCGATGGTCTTGCCCTGCAGGACGCTCATGTCTGCGTCCTTCTCGTAGTACATTTTCATGTCAGACATGATATTCCGTTCCTATACGGTAAGCTGCATTCGCGCGAAGCGAGAAAAAACAAGCGCCCGCCACCAAAGCGGGGGCAAGGCGCGATTTGGACTGAATCGAAAGGCGGCGGGCTCTTTACGCGCCGACCTTCACGGTCTTTGTCGTACCATGGGCCTTCACCAGACCCTCTTTCTTTTCCTTCTTCGTGATGTAAGTGTACACCAAGGCCGAAGCCACGAAGATCGAGGAGTAGGTACCAGCCAGGATGCCGATCAGCAGCACCAGCGAGAAGTCCTTCAACCCGACGCCGCCGAAGATCAGCATCGCCAGCACTGTCAGCAACGTCGTGCCCGAGGTGAACACGGTGCGCGAGAGCGTGGCGTTGATCGCGATGTTGATGATCTCACCCATACGCTTGCCATAGGTCTCGCCCATGGTCTCACGAATGCGGTCGAAGACCACGATCGTGTCGTTCACTGAGTAACCCAGGATGATCAGCAACGCGCTGACGATATCCAAAGTGATGCTGCCGGCGAAGCCCAGGTCCGAAAACACGATGAATAGACCCAGCGTGATGATCAAGTCGTGCAGCAGGGCCGCCACGGCACCCAGGCCGAAGATCGGGCGGAAGCGGAACGCGATGTAGCCGAGAATCACCAGCGATGCCACCAGGATCGTGAAAATCGCAGTCATGGTGAATTCGCTGCCCAGCAGCGCCTCTACCTCTTCCGTGGACGCGATGGAAACCGAGTCTCCGTACGTGTCGCTCAGCTGCGCACCGATGATCGAAGCAATCTCTTCCGTGGCGTACAGTTCGCCCGTGTCTGGATTGTCAGTTATCGGCACCGTCACTTGATAGAGGTTCTCGTTCAAGACACGCACCACGCGCACGTCGTCGAATTCCTGATCGAGGCTTTCCTCCAAGCCACCGCGAGTGACCTCTTCACTGGTGTATCGGACCGTCGCCACCACGCCGCCGGTGAAATCGACGCCCAGAATGCTGTTTCCATGTAGACCGACGTAAATCACCGAAATCAGGAGCAGAGCGCCGGAAATCGGATAGCCGAGTTTACGCCAGCCCATGAAATCGTAGTTCGCCTTCGCGAAGGGACGCCACCGGCCCACATTGAACTTCTTCGTCTTGGCGACATAGCCGTCCACCAGCGCGCGGGTCACCGTAAGGCCAGTGTAAAGGTTCACGATCAGACCGATCGCCAGCGCCGTCCAGAATCCCTTCACCGAGCCTTCGACGACTTCGAAGAGGATCAGCACGAGAGCGGGAAGCAGCGTGGTGATATTCGAGTCGAGGATCACCGAGAAGGCTTTGCCGAAGGCCGCGTTGATGGCGGCCCGCATCGGTTTGCCATCCTCCAGTTCCTCGCGCAGACGCTCGTAAATCAGAACGTTCGCGTCCACCGCCATGCCCATCGTCAGCAGGATACCGCCGATCCCGGACAGGGTCAGCGTGGCATCGGCCATCGACAAAATGGCCAGAATCAGCAGCACGTTCAGCAGCATGGCGAGAACGGCCATGACACCGGCCACGCGATAAATCGCGATCAATAAGAATACAAGGGCCACCGCGCCGATCAGCAGCGCCCGGCCCGAATCGCGTACCGAATCCGCGCCCAGGCTGGCGCCGACCGCCTGCTGGTTGATGACCTTGAGCGGGGCCGGCAGGGCGCCCGCTTTCAGCACCAGCGCGAGGTCGCGCGCGTCCTGCTGGCTGAAGCCGCCACTGATTTCCGCCCGGCCGTTCGGGATCGGCTCGTTGATCCGCGGGGCGCTGAACACCAAATCGTCGAGAACGATGGCGAAGCGCTCGCCCTGATGATCCTGCGTCGTCTCGAAAAACTTGTCCGCGCCTTCCGCGTCGAAGGCGATCGAGACTTTGATCGGATCCTGAAGATCGTTGGGGTCCGTAATGGCGGAGGCTTGACGAAGGTTCTTGCCGGTCAGTTCGGGCCGGGCCTTGAGCAGATAGCCCAGGTTCTCCGTCACGATCTTTTCACCCGACTGCGAGTCCGTCCGGGTGTCTTTGCCGAGGAACAGCTCATAGCCCGGGGGCACACCCGGCACAAAGTCCACCAGCGTGGTCTTCATCGTGTTGCCGCCGATGCCCTCGACTTCCACCTGGGTCAGGTACTCATCCCTCACCGTGCCATCGGGATCGACGAACTCACTGATCAGTTGATCGTGCTGGGGGTGCAGCAGACGGAACTCGAGCTGCGCTTCTTTGAGAAGGTTTTCGCGAATGCGTTCCGGATCGGTTTCACCGGGGATCTTGACACGAATGCGGTCGCGGCCTTGCTTCACCACTTCCGGCTGGGTCAGGCCGTACTCGTCCACGCGCCGCTTGATCGTCTCCAGCGAGGCGTCCACCGCGTCGTTCAGGTCCGATTGGGAACGCTCCTCCGCCAGGCGAACGACCGCCCGGCCGGTTTCGCCGAAATTCTCGACGACGTTGAAGGTGCCTTCGCGCTCCTCCAGAATCCCCATGGCGAAGTTACGGTCGCGGGTCGCATCGGCCAACTCGATGGTGATCGTGCGGGCTTCCCGGTCCACCGAGAGAGAGGCGTCCACTTCATCCGAAGCCAGATCGTTGCGAAGCAGATCGGCCGCGTTCTGAAGGTTCTCCTCCATCAGCGCGTCCGTATCGACGGCGATGAGGAAGTCGACGCCGCCGCGCAAGTCCAGACCGAGGTTGATGGTGCGGGCGCCATCGAGCAACTCGCGCTGCTGCTCCAGCTCCGCGTCCGTCGGCGTCTCGCTCATGCCCCGGACAAACATGAAGTAATTGAATGTCGGGTACACCATCCAGAGCGACAGTGCCGTGACGATCAGGACAAAAATCAATCGCCCGTTGAGAACCTTGTTCATCGTTCGTCCCTTTGTTCCATGGTGAAAGCCAATGGCATCGTTCCAGCCATCGTGGTCTTTTTACAAAAGTGTGGTCCCGTTGATCACGAGACGGAAATCGCAGTTGAGAAAGTTCGCGGCCCGCCGGCACATCGACATGCGGCCCAGGAAAATCTCGAAATAATCCATCACCGGCGACACGTTCGTATCGATCTCGAGCCGAAGCGTGATGAGCCGGTCCTCGCTGTTGACGTCGATGCGCGAGTCCGTCGCCGCGAAGTTCACCCGGTCGTGGATGTCGCGCGTCACCAGCGGCCGTTCGCTGCGAACCCGGCTGCGCAGCACATCGCTCTTATCCGCTAGAATAAGCGCCGCGCCGGGGTTGTTCACCGGTTCGCCGACGCCTTCGTCGTGGTTGCCGATGGCCCCCATGACGATTGCGATGTCAGCCGGGTCCATGCCTCGCTCGCGCAACAGCGTAAACGCCATGATGGCACTCGATTGCGCGTGGCCGACGCGATGCACCGCGTTGCCGATGTCATGCAGATAAGCGGAAATCCCTGTCAGGCGCAGCTCGTCCGGCGTCAGGTCCAAGTCCTTGCCGATTTTCATCGCCCGGGTGGCGACCCGCGCGATGTGCCGCAGGCCGTGATCGGTGAATCCCATGGCGGCCAACGAGCGATCCGCCCCTTCGATCAGGGCCAGGACCTCCCCGTCGCTCTTGATGTCCTGAAAACTGAGTTTGCGATAGGCCGGCTCCCCGCCAGGCCGCGCGCCCGTGCTCGCGCCGCGACCGGAAGTGGCGCGGCTGCGGCGGGATGAAGCGCGGTGCGGTTTGGGGGAAGGCATCTCCGTCATGGGCTCCGGGCGGCGTTAGCTCGCCGCTGCTTTCTTCTTGGCGCCGGACGCCGGTTTGGAGTCCTCGGCAGGCTCCTTGGTGTGATCCTTCGAGCTGTCCTTATCCTTGGCATCCGGCTTCGAGCCGCCAGCGCCCTTCGGATTTACCACCGACAGGGACCCCTTGTTGATCGTGATGCGCGTGTTCTTCGCGATCTCGACCACCGCCGTGTCTTTCTTGCCGGTTTCCACAATCACGCCGTGAATGCCACCCGCCGTCACCACCTTGTCGCCTTTGCCAAGGCTCTCGATCAGTTCCTGGCGCTGCTTTTTTTCCTTCTGCATCGGGCGGTAGAGCATAAAATAGCCCAGCACACCCATCATGGCGAGGAAGAAGAGCATCTGTGCGAAATCGCCCCCACCCGCTCCGGAAGGAGCGGCAGCGGCTTGTGCGAGAATGAAAGAAAAATCCAAAGTCTTGAAATCCAACGTGTTAGCTTGAGATGAGCGGGGCACGCGGCCACTACCCATGGCCGAGGCCGAAAAAACCTTGGCCGACTTAGAGCGGGGAACGCTAGGAACGCCGCGCCGGGCGTGTCAACGGAAACGCCGCGACGCCCCTATCCCGCGATGCCAACCCCCAGGCCCGGGCCATCCGGCGTGGTCAGCAGACCGTCGCTATTCAAGACGCTCGGAGCGATCGGATTGTTTGCGATCAACAGCTCCGAGTCCAGGTCATAAACCTCCGCCGCCCCGGCCAGGTGCGACGCCGCCGCGATCCCCACGCCCGTTTCGATCATGCAGCCCAGCATGATCCGCCAGCCCACCGCTTCGGCGAAGGCGATCATTTTCCGCGCGTCCCAGAGCCCGCCGCACTTCATCAGCTTAATGTTGATACCGTCGACTTTGCCCAGCAGCGCCGGCAGCGACGCCGAATCCTGCGCGTCTTCGTCGGCGATGATCGGCAGCGGGCTCTGCCGCTTCAACTTGCCGAGTTCCTCTAGGTTGCCGATGGCGAGGGGCTGCTCAAGGAAGCTCACGCCCATGTCGGCGAAGGCCTTGGCGCACTGGATCGCCGTGTCCAGCGACCAGCCGGCGTTGGCGTCCACCGACAGATTCTTCACGTTCGGCGCCGCCTCGCGAACGGCCTTGAGCGTCGCGATGTCGCGGTCCGCGTCGTCACGCCCCAGCTTCACCTTCAGGATCGGCACGTGCGCCTGCTCACGCGCCTTCTCCGCCATCTTCTCGTCCGTGTCCAGACCGATGGTGATCGAGGAGGCCGCGCCACGGGCGGGCGGCAGGCCGAACAGCTTGTAGAGCGGGATGCCGAGTTGCTTGCCGATGCGGTCGTGGATGGCCAGATCGAAGGCGGTACGGGCCGCGCTGTTCTTTGGCGTCATGTCCTTCGCTCGCCGCATCACATGCTGAAGGTCGAAGAGTTCCTGCTCGCTCAGGCTTTCCGCCAGTTGAGACGCCTTGGCTCGCGACTCCTCGATATTCTCGCCTTTGTAACGCACCGCCGAGCCTTCGCCCAGGCCACCGCCCTCCAGTTCAAGCAGGAAGACGGGAACTTCGGTGGAGGTTCCGCGGGAGATGCCGAAGGGATGGCGCAGCTTCAGATCGAGGGGACGGATGGTGTGGCGCATGGGTTGCACTTTCCAAAGAAGGTATGGGATAAAAAGCGAAAAAAGCCCCGAAGCGCGGGCTCCGGGGCAAAGAGAGGAAAGAGGAACCGGGCGGACCCGATCCCTCTTCGCCAGGAACTACTCAGCGCCTTGGGAGGAGGGTTCTTCCGAGGGGGCTTGGGAAGCGGTGGCGGACTCGCTGGCCTTGGCCAGCGCGATCTGGTTTTCGATCTTGGTCTGCTTGACCGAGGCTTCGCGGGCCAGCTTGTCGGCTCCGATACGGCGCTCTTCAAGACGGGCGCTCTTGCCGCGGCGGCTGCGCAGGTAATACAGCTTGGCGCGGCGCACCTTGCTGCGGGTGAGAACCTTGATCGATTCGATGCGCGGACTGTGGAGCGGGAAAATGCGCTCCATGCCGACGTTGAAAGACACGCGGCGGACCGTGAAGGTCTCGCGGATGCCACTGCCTTTGCGGCGGATCACGACACCCTCGAAGGGCTGCACGCGCTCCTTGTTGCCTTCCACAATCCGAACCATCACGCGGACCGTGTCACCGGGGCGAAAGAACGGAATATCTTGCTTAAGCTGGGAAGCTTCAACTTCCTGAATAACGGGATTCATTGGACGACTCCTTAGAAAAAACCAGAGAAGGGAAAGCTGGACCAGGTCGTCGGGCCTGCCACTTTCCTGCGCGTGCCCACAACTTACCACGCGCGAAGGGCGCCGAACTAAGCCAAACACCTCCGCCCAGATCAACGGAAAAGTGCCCGATGTTCGGGAAAAGTTCGATTAGCTGTAGATGCTCGGGTCCAGAACGCCGATCATCCTCAGATTTCGGTACATTTCCTCGTAATCCAGGCCGTAGCCCACCACGAACTTGTCCTTGATCCGGAAGCCGAAGTAATCGATCGGCGTCTTCGCCGCCCGTTCCGGCTTCTCCTTGTAAAGCAGCGTGCAAACCTTGACCGACAGCGGCCGGTGCACCATCAGCAAATCGCAGATCGCCGACAGCGTCCGCCCCGAATCGTAAATGTCCTCCACCACCAGGACGTGCTTGTCGCGCAGATCCACTTCCACATCCTTGGTGATCTGCACCCGGCCCGAAGACCCGGTGCCGCCGTGGTACGAGGAAGCCCCCACCATGTCCCAGGAATGAGGCACGGTGATGGAACGGGACAGATCGGACAGAAAAATCAAGGCGCCGCGCAAAATGCCCACGAGCACCAGGTTCTTGCCCTCATAGTCCTTGGAAATCTGGAGCCCCAATTCCGAGGTGCGCCGCGCGATTTCCTCTTCCGTGAAAAGAATATCGCACAAATTTGCATGCAATGGGTTTGTCAACGTGCCGGTGGTCGATTCGGTCATGGGGCGAATCCAATCTTTGAGAGAAAATCGGGAGGTGAGGGGGAGAGTTGAGGGGGGCAGCCAGGGCCGGCGAACTTTAGAACTCGGGGCCAAAGCCCGCCATCGGCTTGAACTCGTAAGTGTCCGTCAGCGCGCCGTCCACGAAATAGAAGGTCTTTCCGTGGTCGTAGTAGGTGAAGCTGCTGCGTTCGACGCCAACTTCGGGCCATGTCTTGATTTCGCTGGGGTCGCCGTACTTGCAGACGGTGCGGAGCTGGTCGTCGATGTCGCGCTCCTTGACCTTCGGTCCGGCGAAGGAGATGACTTCGCCGTCCTCGAAGTAAATCCACTCCAGCTCGACCTGATCCTTCTTGCCGGCCATGCGGCCGGTGCCCAGCTCGGGCTGGCGCACGATGCGCCGGTCGGCGGTGTAGACGATGCGGAAGTAATCGGGGGTGCCGCGTTCGGCCCAGACTTGCTGCTGGGCTTCGCGGGCGGCGGGGATTTCCGGCCAGTCCTTGTCCTCCCGCGGCCACCATTGCGGCACGGGCATCACATTGATGGAAAAATCGATGTCCGGTTCCAGCTTCTTCTTGCCGCAACCGGCCCCTAAAAACGCGATGAGAGCGGCCAACAGAAGGCCACCCGTGAAAAACCGATTCCCGCTCATGCTATCCTTCCGGCGAACCAATCGACGCCAACCTGTCAATCCACTCATTTGCCGGCCTGCTGGCGCAGCCGCTTGAGTTCTTCTTCCATCACCGCCGCCCGGTCTTCAAGGTCCAGGATCTGGCGCATCTGCTCCTCGATCACCTCATCCTTCTCTTGAATGAGGTCGGCGAGCTGTTTCAGCAGTTCTTCCGGAGTCTGCATGAGCGGTCCAAACCTTTCTCGAAGCGTAACGTGGTGCGGGCGCGTCCCGCTCGGCGGGGTCAACCGCCTGCCAACGGAGATATCCTCTAGGACAAGTCCGTTTCTGGCGGCAAGCAAGGAGTCGGAAAATTCCTCACGAGCCGGTCATATTCCTCCGGCGTGTCCGCGTCCCGCAGGATCGCCCGGTCCCCCGTCTCGACCGGCGACACCCGCGAGGCGTGGCGCTCCAGAAAACCGCGCGCCCCCATGGGGCCGTCCCAATCGAGGAATGTCCGAAAAAGACCGCGCGGCAGGGCCAAGGGATGGCCCCACTCTCCCCGGAACGCGGCAACCGCGATGGCATCCGCCGGGGCGGACTGGCACGCCTCGGCGACGACGCGGTAACTCGCGGCGGAAATCGCCGGAATGTCCACCGGCGTCAGGAGCAGCCACTGGCAATGGGGGGGCGCGTGGCGCACCGCGAGGCGCATGGACTCGAACTGTCCGAGCTGCACCGCCGGGTTGTAGATCACCCGGGCGCCAGCCAGTTCCCGGTTCGCGTACAGCTCTGCCTGTTCAGGATTTGCGATGACGATACAGTGATCGAGGCCCGCCTCGCCGAGGCGCGAGAGGATCGTCTCCAGAAACGAACTGTCGCCCAGCGGCAGGAACGGCTTC
Organism: Sumerlaeia bacterium; assembly: GCA_040219255.1. Lineage (GTDB taxonomy): Bacteria > Sumerlaeota > Sumerlaeia > SLMS01 > JAHLLQ01 > JAVJSW01. The sequence goes on along the minus strand of JAVJSW010000037.1, from coordinate 204,906 downwards.
GGCCGGCCCATGCGCCGGGACTCCCCCGCCGCCAGAATGGCCGCGGCGACGGGCGCGCCTTGGCGGCTCAATCGATTTCCATGACGCGCAGGAAGTTGGTCTTGCCCGCCACCTGGAGCGGCAATCCGGCCACGATCACCGCCAGCATCCCGGGACGCACCAGACCGGCGCGCTTGGCGCACCGGACCGAGGCGTGGAGAATGGCGTCGCTCTCGCCCAGTTCCATCACGGTGCCCCACAACTGATCCATGATGCGCGGGTGGACGCCCCAGGACAGGCTCAGGAAGTCGACGGTCGGTTCCTCGGTCGAGGTCGCGATGACCCGGCAGGGGGGGCGGAAGCTCGAAATGCGCCGCGCCGTCGTGCCAGAGAACGTCGGACAGATGATAACGTCGGCCTTGATCGTGCGGGCGATATTGACCGCCGCCAGGCTGACCGCGTCGGCGATGGGGATGTTGGTCGAGTGCTCGGTCGCGGCCACGGCGCGGTCGCGATTGGCGAGCAGGTCCTCCTCGGCCTGACGCGCCACCGCGTGCATCACTTCCACGCATTGCAGCGGATAGCTGCCCGTCGCGGTCTCGCCCGAGAGCATCACCGCGTCCGTTCCGTCGAGGATGGCGTTGTAGATGTCGGTCACCTCGGCCCGCGTCGGCACCGGGTTCTCGATCATGCTGTTGAGCATCTGGGTCGCTGTGATGACCGGCTTGGCGACCTTGTTGCACATGGCGATGATGCGGCGCTGGATCTTGGGGACCATGTGGATGGGAATTTCCACGCCGAGGTCTCCGCGCGCCACCATGGCGCCGTCGCAACGGTCGATGATGGCCTCGAGTTCATCGACTGCTTCCGATTTTTCGATCTTGGCGATCAGGGGCAGCATCTTGCCGAAACCCCGCATCGCCTCGCGGGCGTCGTCCAGGTCCTTGGGATTGCGGACGAAGCTGAGGGCGATCATGTCGACGTTCTGCTCGAGGGCGAACTTCAAGTCCGCCCGGTCCTTCTCGGTCAGAGCGGGAATAGGCAGGTAAGCGCCCGGCAGGTTCACGCCCTTGCGCGACTTGAGCACACACTCCGTGTGGTTGAGGACCTTGCAGTAAACGTTCGCTCCCTCGATCCGCTCGATCTCCAGCTTCACCATGCCGTCATCCAGGAGCACCTGCATGCCTTCGTGCATCAACGCGTGGAAATTTTCCACGTTCACCCGGTAGGGTTCGGCCTCGTTGTCTTTGGCTTCAGAGGAGAGACAGATGACTTGCTCGGGCTGGAGGACGACCTCGCCGCCCGGAATCAGGCCCATGCGCAATTTCGGACCGGAGAGGTCCGCCAGGATGCCCAAGGGGCGGCCGATGTCTTTCGCCACCTGGCGAATGCGTGCAATGACCTCCGCTTTGTCTTCGTGGTCGCCATGCGAGAAGTTGAGGCGGAACACGCTGGCCCCGGCCAGGACAAGGCGGGCCAGCATCTGGGCGCTGGAGCAGGCGGGTCCGACGGTGGCCACGACCTTCGTGCAGGGCTTTCTGGTCCAGGCGGTCGGTTGATCTACTGTAGGCATGAAAGATCCAGTCGAATATGCAATGGTGCGGCCCTTGTCCTAGAGGACGCCGGCCCGGCTTCGCTCGGCCACGACTTCAATGACGTCGCGGGTACTGTTCTCCTTGGGCGCCCCCGCGATGATGGTGCCGATGCCCAATCGCCGCGAAGTCCTGAGTTCGGGAACGTTATCGCTGCGATAATCCGTTCCTTTGGCGTGAAAATCAGGGAGGATTTCTTCCAACGCTTCGTCCGCCGAATCGGGATGGAACACGGTCAGGTAATCGACCGCTTCGAGCGCCGCGAGCAGTTGGAGCCGCTCCGGTTCCGCAAGCAGTGGCCGGCCCTCCCCCTTGAGCCGTCCGATCGAAGCGTTCGAGTTCACCGCCAGAATCAGCGCATCGGCTTGATCCTTCGCGCTTTCCAGAAAGCTGATGTGACCGCCGTGGAGGATATCGAAGCAGCCGTTGGCGAGAACCGAGGTCTTGCCCGCGCTCCGCAGGCCCTCGGCGACTCCCCTGAGCTGGCCCGGCGTCCTGAGCTTGCGCGCCAGGACGGCATCCTCGGGAAAGGTCTTCAAGATGAGGGCGTTCACGACCGCGCTCACGGCATCGTACACGTCGGCAAAGACCGGCCAGCCGCCGATCTCAGAGGCGGTGAGGCGGGCGCCGTGGCCGGTGCGGACAAGCAGGCCCTCACCCCCCGCCGCGCGGCCGAATTCCCCGTCGATGAGCTTGTCGCCGATGGCAAAGACGGGGGCGTCCTCCAGGCCAAGCAACGCCTGGGCCTCGCGCGCCATTCCGGGAGCCGGCTTGCGCCGGTCGAGCCCTTCCCGGAAGCGGGCTTCCACGGCATCTTCATGGGCCGGGCAGGTAAGAATCGCGTCCAGCCGCGCCCCTTCGCCCGCCAGGAGTTCTTCCATCCGGCGATGAACCGCTTCGACGTCGGCTTCACTGAAATAGCCTCGGGCGACGCCCGACTGGTTTGTGCAAACGACGGCCGCGATGCCTTGCTCGTGGAGCAAGCGAATCGCCCGCGCCGCCCGGGGCAGCAGGACCACCTCGGTAGGGTCGCTCAGGTAATGCCGTTCTTCGATCAGGGTGCCGTCGCGGTCGAGAAGTGCCAGCGCGCGGTAGGGTCCCGCCATGAATCCGTCCTTCCGGCAAGAATCCGTGCGGGATTCAAGCAGACCACCCCCCCCATGGGGTCAAGGCCACTTCATGGAGGATCAGAGTCCTAAAGCGAAGGATGGGCGGCGCGAGGGCCACCGAGCGGTTGATATTCCGTTTCACCCACTTGCGCGAACATCGCCGGGTCCACGGAGATCCCAAGCGCTTCGGACAGCTTGACCCGCTCGATGCCGGCGAAATTGGGAAGACAAGCCTCCTCGGCGCTGTCCTCGACGCAGAGCAGCAGCGTGTCCGCCGAGTTGTATTGATCCAGGAAGAGGTCGAGTTCGTCCGCCAGCTTTTCCGCGGTGGCGATGCGGCGCCGAGGCTCGGGGTCCAATCCGCGCAGAAGCGTGCTTTCGAGCCTTTCCGGGATTTCCGTATTGAGCGCCCGCGGCGGCCCCACCAGGTCGTAATCCATGGGCTTCACAAAAGGCAGGCGCTTGGTAGCCATGGCGAAAAGCAGCACGCTAAGGGAGAAAATATCGCTGGCGAAATCGCCCGAGGTCTCGCCCCTAGCCATCTCCGGCGCCATGAAGAGCAACGTGCCGGCGATCTCCTCCGAATCGCGAAGTTGATCCACCGGCCTCGCGACGCCAAAATCGAGCAGCTTCACCAGGCCGTCGCTCCGGAGCATGACATTGGCCGGCTTGATATCGCGATGGACGATGCCTTTGGCGTGCGTGTACGCCACGGCGCGGGCCACGTCGCGCGCGATGCGCACGCTTTCCTTGAGGGTGAATTCGTGCCGGTGGCGCATCATCACGTCCACCGTCAATCCCTCCAGATACTCCATGACGATGCAGGAGCGGCCGTGGGCGTCGCGGACGATGTCGTGAATCTGGGCGACGTTGGGGTGGGCGCTGGCGCGGGCGAGGGCTTTCGCCTCGGAGAGCAAAGCCTCCAAAGCGAGGCGGTTTTTCCCCAGCCGGTCGCAGCGAATCATTTTGATCGCGACGCGGCGGTCGAGGGATTCCTGACGGGCTTCGTAGACGTAGCCCATTCCTCCCGTTCCGGCGAGCCGGACGATCGAGTAGCCGGCAAGCTCCGGCGGCGCGACTGGGGCATCGTTTGATTTCACGAATGAGGAACCTTATCGAGTTACCGTTTCGGCCGGGTGTTCGGGAATCGGAAAGCCTCTCCCCCGGGGACATGCCCAGGGTGAAAGAAAGTCCTGTGCCAGCCAGTGTTCCACTTCGCGCGGGTCGGCGATGCTCCGCAATCGGAAAGGGCGCGCCAAAGAGGACTTGCGAGCGCGGAGGCGGAAGGGCGATAAAATTCTTTCCGCTCCAAATCCGTTAGAGAAGTGTCATCCCTTCCAAGAAGGGTTGACGTCGCGCGGGCCCGCCGTTGCACAGTCTAGCGCTTTGCGCATGGGCCTTGAATGCGCTCGCAAAGCGGTGCATTCCTTTTGCGCAGTCATCAAATTTTGGCACACAGCGGTCCGCTTCACTTGTGAAAAAGTGTGATGAAGCGGGCCGATTCCATCATCTCTGCCGGGTTCCGGCACAGTATTCGACCAGGAGGAACGAATGGGTTCTGACAAGATGGTTTACTTCTTTGGGGGCAGCGAGGCGGACGGCGACGGCTCCATGAAAAACACGCTCGGCGGCAAGGGTGCGAACCTCGCCGAAATGTGTAGTTTGGGCATCCCCGTCCCCGCTGGCTTCACGATCCCCACGGATATCTGCACGTACTATTACGACCACGGGCGCCAGTACCCGCCTGCCCTCGACGATCAGATCAAGGGCGCCCTCAAGCGGGTCGAAGCGGTTATGGGCCGCGAGTTCGGCAGCACCAGCAATCCCCTCCTCCTCTCGGTCCGTTCCGGCGCCCGCCAGTCCATGCCCGGCATGATGGAAACGGTGCTCAACATCGGTCTCACCTCGAAAACCCTGCCGGCTCTCATCCAGCAGACCGGCAACGAGCGCTTCGCCTATGACGCCTACCGCCGCCTGATCACCATGTACAGCGATGTGGTGATGGAGAAAGCCGCCGGCATCGAGCCCGAGGAAGACAAGGGCATCCGCACCCAGCTCGAGCACATCCTCGACGCGAAGAAAGAGCAGCGCGGCATCAAGTTCGACAAGGACCTCACCACCGAGGACCTCAAGGACATCGTCGCGCAGTACAAGGCGAAGGTCAAAGAAGTCCTTGGCACCGAATTCCCCGATGACGAGTGGGCCCAGCTGAAGGGCGGCATCAACGCCGTGTTCGCCTCCTGGATGGGCAAGCGCGCCCAGGATTACCGCCGCCTCGAAGGCATCCCTGCCAAGTGGGGCACCGCTGTCAACGTCCAGGCCATGGTCTTCGGCAACATGGGCGAGAAGTCCGCCACTGGCGTGGCCTTCAGCCGCAACCCCTCCACCGGCGAGAACGCCTTCTACGGCGAGTGGCTGGTCGACGCCCAGGGCGAAGACGTGGTGGCCGGTATCCGTACCCCGAACCCGCTGCGCAGCGCCGACATCACCGATGAGCACCGCAAGCTGGGCATCGAGTCCCTGGAAGAAGCCAACCCGGCCGTTTACGCCGAGCTGGACGCCATCCGCGTGCGCCTTGAAAAGCACTACAAGGACATGCAGGACGTCGAGTTCACCATCGAGAACGGCGTCCTCTGGATGTTGCAGACCCGCGTCGGCAAGCGCAACGGCGTCTCCGCCGTCCGCATGGCGGTGGAAATGCTCAAGGAAGGCCTGATCGACGAAGAAACGGCGATCATGCGCGTCAAGCCCTCGCAGCTCAACGAACTGCTTCTGCCGATGATCGACCCGGTGGAAGAGAAAAACCACAAGCCGCTGACGGAAGGCCTGCCGGCCGGTCCCGGCGGCGCCGTGGGCAAGCTGGTCTTCAGCCCCACCCGCGCCGAAGAGCAGGCCTCTGGCGGCGACCCGATCATCCTGGCCCGTATCGAAACGAGCCCGGAAGACGTGGCCGGTATGAAGGCGGCCTCGGGCATCCTGACCAGCCGTGGCGGCATGACCTCCCACGCGGCCCTCGTGGCCCGTGGCTGGGGCAAGTGCTGCATCGTCGGCGCCTCCGAAATGCGGATCAATTACGCCGAGCGCACCATGACCATCGGCGACAAGACCTTCAAGGAAGGCGACTTCGTGACCCTCAACGGCACGAAGGGCACGATCTACGAAGGCAAGCTGAAGACGCTGGAAGCCAATCCTGACGCCAACGAGAACTACAAGACCCTCATGTCCCTCGCGGACAAGAAGCGCGTTCTCAAGGTCCGCACGAACTCGGACACCGGCGAGGATGCTTCCCGCGCCCGCCGTCTCGGTGCCGAAGGCATCGGCCTCTGCCGCACCGAGCACATGTTCTTCGAGGAAGACCGCATCCCGGCCATCCGCAAGCTGATCCTGACGGACACGCACGAAGGCCGCCAGGAAGCGCTGGCCAAGCTGCTGCCGCTTCAGCGCAAGGACTTCGAGGAACTCTTCGAAGCCATGGCCGGATTCCAGGTCACGATCCGTCTGCTCGATCCGCCGCTGCACGAGTTCCTGCCCCCGGAAGACGCCTCTGAGGAAGCCAAGAAGGAAGTGGCCGATCAAATGGGCATCTCCGTCAAGGAACTGTCCAAGCGCATCCACGCCCTGCATGAGAACAACCCGATGCTCGGCCACCGCGGCTGCCGTCTGGGCAACTCGATGCCGGAAATCACCGAGATGCAGGCCCGCGCCATCTTTGAGGCGGCCGCCAACATCACCAAGAAGGGCAAGACCATCATCCCCGAGGTCATGGTCCCCCTCGTCGGTCACGTCAACGAACTCAAAAACCAGAAGAAGCACATTCAGCGCATGGCCAAGCTGGTCATGGCCGAGATGGACGTCGAGTTCGAGTACCAGATCGGCACGATGATCGAGCTGCCCCGCGCCTGCGTGACGGCCGGTCACATCGCCGAGGAAGCGGAGTTCTTCTCCTTCGGTACGAACGACTTGACGCAGACGACGTTCGGCTTCAGCCGCGACGATATCGGCTCGTTCCTGCCCAATTACCTGGAGAACAAGATTCTGGAGAACGATCCGTTCGCCAGCATCGACCAGGAAGGCGTCGGCCAGTTGGTTCGTATGGCGGCGATTTCCGCCCGCGCCAAGAAGCACGACTTCAAGCTGGGCATCTGTGGCGAACACGGCGGCGACCCCGACTCGGTGGTCTTCTTCCACCGCGTCGGCCTGAACTACGTGTCCTGCTCGCCCTTCCGCGTGCCGATCGCCCGCCTCGCGGCGGCGCAGGCGGCCCTGAAGCATGAGCACGGCGGCCTGACCAACCCGTTCGCCGCCGGCAAAGACGCCGCGAAGAACCTGGGCGAGAAGGTCCGCGATATCTTCAGCGTCCTGACCGGCAAGCACTAAGCTCCGGCTCCGGCAGACCCCGTAACAGTGCCCCCCTCGTCTCCCGAGACGAGGGGGGCTTTTCTTGTTTCCGACCCTCCTGGCATGGTCGGTGTTTCACATGGCAACAACCGATCTCGAAAGGAAATCCCCGCTATGATCTTAATTCTGATGCGCCACGGAATCGCTGAGGACGGCGAACCGGATGCGGACCGCGCCTTGACTCAGGACGGACGCGACCGCGCCAGCAGCATCGTGCGCCTGCTGTCGCGCTTTCAGTTGGCGCCCCACCTGCTCTTCTCCAGCCCCCGCAAGCGGGCCCTGCAAACCGCCGAAATCATCCCCGATCTTCTGAACCAGCGGGCCGAAATCGCCATCACCGACGCGCTCGATTTCGATGGCTCGCTGCGGGCGCTGCTCAGCGAAATCCGCAACCGCCGCGTCAAAGTCGAAGACCCGGTCGTCATCGCTGTCGGCCATCAGCCCCTCCTGGGCCAGATGGCCATGGAGGCCCTGACCGGCGACGCCTCGGACCTGAAAGTCCACAAAGCCGCCTGCCTGGGCATCCGTTTCCCCACCGACGACCCAGTGCCCGGGCGAGGGGAATTGTATTGCTACTTCGGCCATGGTCTCGCCAAGGGATATGCGGAAGGCACCAAGCTCTGATGATCCACCCCCTGCTGACAGACAACCCCCATTGCCTCAGGCTTTTGCGGTCGGCCCAGGTGGCGTTTCCGGTAACCGATTCGCCATGGGACGATTTGGCCGAGGGGCTCGGTCTGTCGCGGGGCGAACTGGAAGCGGCCTACTCGGTGCTCCTCGACGAAGGCCTGATCGATGGGCTTTGGCTCGAACCCAATCCGGTTTATCCGTTTTGTCTGGAACGTCTGGCAGCTTCCGCCGCTCCCCCACCTCCCGACGGGGCGCTGCGATGGCGGGGAGCGAGCGGCGGCAGGCACTTGGCATCGCGCCTGTGGCTCTCGGAACCGGAAGAGGCGCAAGGCTTCGACGGCACCGAAGTCCGGTCGGTGCAATGGTTCAAGGCGGGCTTCCTGCCGGACCTGACGCTGCCTGAGGGGGAGAATCTGCTGGCGGCGGCCCAGGATCGCTCGATGAGCGTCGAGGGCCAGCCGCCGGAAGATCCCGATTTCACCGAAGACCACCAAGCGATCTGGAAGGAGCTGGCAGCCCCTTTGGCGCTGCCTGCGGGCGAGGACCCGTGGGCGGCGGTGGCGGCGCGAACGGACCTGTCGCCGGACCGCGCGCGCCGGGGCGTGATGGAAAACATCGTGGCGAAGCGCGCCCGGCGCCTGGCTCTGCGGCCGGTGCTGGCGCGGCTGGGCTGGCGGGGGACGGGGTTGGCCTGCTGGACCCTGACCGCCGAGGACGCGCCGAAGGCCGCCGCCGCCCTGGCCCGGTGCGCGGGCGTCGGTGATGTGTGCCTGCGCCAAAGCCTCTCCACCTGGCCCTCGAACCTGTGCGCCTTGTTTTTGGGGCGCGAAGCCGGGACCGGCCTCGCCGCCGCCGAGGCCGCCTCCGCCAAGTGGGGACGGAAAATCACCGCCTGGTACGACCTCGAATTGACCTGAGCCCTATGCGCACCTACCGCGTTTTTTACGACGGCCCGCTGCCGGACGGCGCCGCGACGATCACTCTCAATGAGGAAGAAAGCCATCACCTGACCCGTGTGCGCCGCGCCGCCGAAGGCCAACCGGTCGCGGTCGTCAACGGGCGGGGCGCGCTGCGCAAAGGAGTTCTCGCCCGCGTGGAGAAGAGAGAGGCAGTGGTGGAACTGCCCGGCAACGGCGTGACGGAAGCCCCGCCGGCCGTTCGCTTCGGACTCGCACCGTCGCTGCTGCCGATGGGGGTGTTCGAGGAACTGATCCCGCGCTCGATCGAGCTGGGCGCCTCGTACTTCTGGCCGGTGGAAGCGGAGCGGAGCGTTGTTTCGATTCCGGAGAAGAAGCTCCCGGCGCGGCTGGGGCGCTGGCAGGGCCTGGCGCGCGAGAGCCTGAAGCAATGCGAGCGGCTCTGGCTGCCCGAAATCGTGCCCCCCGCGCCCGTCAAGACAATGTTGGAAAATTGCAAGCGGCTGGGACTGATCCCGGTTGCCCTCTTGGAGCGTTCGGCGCAGACGCTATCCATGGAGCGATTGCCGGATTCGCTGGCGGGCCGTTCCTGTATCTTCTTTGTGGGACCGGAAGGCGGCTGGACAGACGACGAAGCGCGACTGCTGGAGGAGGAGGCGCTGGCCGTGAATTTGGGGCCGGCGATTCTGAGGGCGGAGACGGCGGCGATGGCCGCCATGGCTTTTGCGATGGTTCACCTGGGCTCCCGCCCCGACTGCTCTTGCTAAGGATTCCCTAAACTCGTGCGTATTCTCTTTGTCGCCTCCGAAGCCAGCCCCTTCGCCAAGACCGGCGGTCTGGCCGATGTGGCGGGCGCGCTGCCCCAGGCCCTGGCCGAAGCGGGCCATGACGTCCGCCTCATCATCCCCCTCTACCAATCCATCGATCAGTGGAGGTGGCGCCTCTTGCCCCTGCTGCCCGAAATGGTGGTCGAGTACGGCGGGCGCCGCTTTATCGGCTCGGTGATGCGATGCAGCTATCCCTGCGACGTCGAAGTCCCCGTCTATTTCGTCCACCAGGACGAGTTCTTCGACCGCCCGGGCCTCTACGGCGAGAACAACCGCGACTATCCGGACAACGGCGAGCGCTTCGCTTTCTTCTGTGTCGCCAGTCTTTGGACCCTAAAGGGCCTGGATTGGAAGCCGGACGTCATTCACTTGAACGACTGGCAGTCGGGCCTCATCGCGCCCCTGATCAAGCATCATCCGTTGATGGCCCAGATGGAATTTTATCAATCCATCCGAACCCTGTTCACCATTCACAACCTCGCCTACCAGGGCCTCTTCACGCCCGACGTCCTGTTCAAGACCGGGTTGCCCGGAACCCTGTTCAGCGACCACGGGGCGGAATACTACGGCAAAGTCAGCACGCTCAAATGCGGGCTCGTCTTCGCCGATAAAATCAGCACCGTCTCGCCCACTTACGCCAAGGAAATCCAGACCGAAGAGTACGGCTCCGGCATGCAAGGCGTCTTGCAGGAGCGCGCCGCCGACCTGCACGGCATCCTCAACGGCATCGACGACACGGTCTGGAATCCGGCCACCGACCCGCTCTTGCCAGTTCCCTATACCGCCGAGGACATTCAGGGCAAAGAAGAAAGCCGCCAGGCGCTCCTGGAAGCCTTCAACATGGAAGACGACGGCAAACCGATCATCGGCATGGTTTCGCGGCTGGTCACGGCCAAGGGCTTCGACATCGTGGCGAAGGCCCTCCCGGCGCTGATGACGATGGGCTTCCGCGTGGTGCTGCTAGGCACCGGCGACGCAGAAATCGAAGACTTCTTCCGCAAGGCCCAGGAGAAATATCCGGACCGTTTCAGTGCAAAGATCACCTACAACGAAGAGCTGGCCCATCTGATCCAGGCAGGATCGGACTTTTTCATGGTCCCCTCGCGCTACGAGCCCAGTGGCCTGACGCAACTCTACGCCATGCGCTACGGCACGATTCCCATCGTGCGCGCCACGGGCGGCCTGGCGGACTCGGTCGTCCACGCCGACGACGAAACCATCGCCGATGGCTCGGGCACTGGCTTTCTGTTCGAGCGCTATCACGAGCAAGCCCTCGCCCTCGCCTGCGACGAAGCGCTGCAGCGCTATCGCGGCCCGGAAAAAACCTGGCTCAAACTGCGCGAAAACGCCATGCGCCAGGACTTCTCCTGGCGCGGCACGGTCAGCAAATACGAGGAGTTGTACGAGGCGACGAAGGCGGTGGTGCGGCCAACGGTCGAAGAATAGAGCAAGTACAGATGACTTATTAAAATCACCACCGAGCCACAGAGGACACCGAGGGTAGAGTATTGGGGGGCGTCCTTCTCTTGTTCTGAGGCTTGAGCCACTGAATAGTATGGGCAACGAATCAAATCATAGCAAACATTTCCGTGGCTGATCGAGAAGTTCCGGAAAGATAGAGCTCTGTGTCCTCTGTGGCTCGGTGGTGATATTTCATTCTACTCAAGCAGCCACAGGATATCAGGACATGCGCTCATCCCGCAACGTCATCTGCGGGTCCGGCAGCCGGGTGAGGGCGCCCGCTCCGGCGCGGGTGACGGTCAGGATGTGGACGGCTTCGGCGCCTGCGTCCTTCAACGCCCCGGCGCAGCACGCGGCCGTCGCTCCCGTAGTCATCACGTCATCCAGAAGGATCAGCCGTTTTTCCGCCACCGCCATCGGATCGATCACGCGAAAGGCGCCCGAGACGTTGGCGAGGCGGGCTTCCGGGCCGGACTTGCGGGCCTGGGGCGGTGTGCGCTGGCGCGTCATGGCGTCGGCCAGCACTGGCAAATGCAGGATCGCGCCCAATTCCGCGGCGAGGACTTCCGCCTGATTGAAACCGCGCCGCAGCCGCCGGAGGGGCGCCATGGGAACGGGGACGATGGCTTCGGCCCGTTCCTCGCCGAGGAGCCTTTGGATCGCCGATCCGTTCGCCGCGACCGTCAGCCGCGCCAGCGGCGAAGCGAGATGCGGGCCGTGTCGGTACTTCATGTTGCGGATGATCTGGCCCACGACCCCGGCGTAGGGAAAAGCGCTGGTGGCGCTGTCGAAGCTGGCGGGCAGGGCTTTGCAGCGCTCGCATTCCGGCAGGGAGGCATCGGCGCCGAGCTGGCACTGGCCGCAGGGGGGAGCCTCGACAACGCGGATATCGCGGCGGCAGGCTCGGCAGAGAATGTCCGTCAGGCCCGGGCCATCGGGCGCGCGAACCGGAAAATGGCAGCACGCGCAGACGGGCGGAAAAAACCAATCGAGCACCGCGCGGCCGCCATCGCCCAGGCGCGTGGCGAGCGGCGGGCGCGGAGCCGCGGTCACTTCTTGCCGAAACCGAAGAGGCGCCGCTTGCGGCTCGGCTCATCCGGCGGCGATTCGGGTTCGTCGCGCTCGGTGCCCTTCTTGCTGCCTTCCTTCTTCAGGAACTGATCGATCTCGCGCTTGCTCTGATCGATCGATTTGACCTCGTCATCCATGGCAAAGGCGTCCTGGTCTTTGCCCTCCATCTGGTTGATGCGTTCGATGGTATAGGTCTTGGGACGGATGCGGAAATCGGGAAGCTCCTGAACCGCGCGAACTTTGCGGGTCAGTTCCTCCGGGGCGAAGGGCTTGGCGAGGTAGGCGTTGGCCCCCATGCGCTGGGCCATGCGCATGTCGCGTTCGGCGCTCTTGGCCGAGCAAATGATGATCGGCAGGCGGGCGAAACTGCGGTTCTGCCTCAGGGACTGGCAGAGCTGGAAGCCGCTCATTTTCGGCAGCATGATGTCGATGATCAGAAGGTCGGGCTGGTACTTCACCAGATTTTCGATGGCCTGCAGACCATCGCTGGCGGTGACGACTTCGGCCACGCCGGCCAGGCAGTGCCCGATCAGTTCCAGGATATCCGGGTCATCGTCCACCACCATGGCGCGGGGCAGGGCCCGGGCCGGCGGGGCGGGCGATTCGGGCGCGGCGGCGCGCGGTACGGGGGAATCGCGCTGTTCCTCGAAGGCCTCGGCGCCGGGGGCTTCGCCGGCCGTCTTGTTTTTCTCGAATTCCTGGATTTGCTTCAGGGTGTAGCGCTTGAGGCGCTTCTGGGGCGGGGTGGTCTGAAAAAAGACGTCGATGTTTTTCTTCAGGCGCGAAGGCTCGAACGGTTTGGTCAGATAAAGGTTGGCTCCGGCGCCATAGCCCTTCTTCATGTCGTCGCGGCTGCCGAGCGCGGTGAGGAACATCACCGGCAGGTGGGTGTACTTGGGATTTTTGCGGATGGCGTGACAAGCCTCGAAGCCGTCCAACAGGGGCATCATCACGTCCATCAGCACGAAATCGGGCTCATAGCGCGCGAGCTTCTCGAGCGCATCGAGGCCATCGTGGGCTTCCAGGCATTCGTACTCGCCTTGAAGCGTCGTGCGGATAATCATCCGAACGTCGTCTTCATCGTCCACGATCAGTATTCGCCACATAGTTCGCTCGATTCGATGGAGGGGGATGGTCCTGCTGGCTTCCGGTAGCAATCTCACCCCGGGTCCGCCATCGGATCAAGGAAAACACGGACCCGCCAGAACCCTTTCGAAAGGCCCCGCCCCCAATGACCCAGACCGCTTCTGTCGTCCTGCCCGACGGGACCACCGACTCCGCCGCCAGCGTCTACGGTGTGACAGTCCCCCTGGAACGGCCCGGTGCCTTTCGCGCCGAGATGATCCTGAGCCCTATCAACCGGCGCATCCAGCTGCTCGATTACGCCGGACCAGACGTTGCGGCGTTGCTTGCCGCCCTCAAGCAGGTGGCTGCGCGCAACGAGTACGGCAAGATCTGGGTCAAAGCCCGCGCCAGCGAGGCCGAACCGTTCCTCGCCAACGGCTTCGTCAAGGAAGCCACCATCCCCGGGTTCTTCCATGGCGAGGAAGACGCGCACATCCTGGCCCAATTCCTCACCGATTTCCGCTGCCAATGGCAACACGAGGCGGAGCAGCGCGCCCTCCTCGACACGGCCCGCACCGGCGGACGCGGCGGCGAACCGAAGCCCCTGCCCGCCGACTACACGACCAGCCTCTTCACCGATGCCGACGCGGAAGACCTCGCCGTCCTCTACGGCACCGTCTTCGCCACCTACCCCTTTCCCATCGACGATCCGGAATACCTTAGGGAAACCGCCAAGAGCCACATCATCTACCGCCTGATCCGCAACGGCGACGGCAAGCTGGTCGGCGCGGCGTCGGCGGAAACGTCGCCGGAGCTTCATAACAGCGAAATGACAGATTTCGCCGTGCTGCCCAGCGAACGCGGCAAGGGCCTGGCCTATTGGCTGCTGCGGACGTTGGAGCGCGATGCCGCCGAGAAGTTCGGCACGCGCTGCTACTACACCATCGCCCGCGCCACCCAGGTCGGCATCATGCGCATTTTCCACAAGGCGGGTTACGATTTGACGGGAACGCTGGTGAATAACTGTAGCATCGGCGGCCAGTTCGAGACGATGCACGTGATGACGCTGCCGCAGAAGTGAGCGCCAACGCGCCGCCCGCCCCGCATGACCGATCCCCTCGATGACGCCGCCCGGGCACTCCGGCCCGTAACCGTTCCCGCCACCGGCCGGAGCGACCGCGAGTGGTTCGTGGCGCAGGGCGTTCTGCTCCATCCGCCGAGGGAAGAGCACGTCGCCGCCTACGCCAAAGGCTTCGCCCTCGATCCCTTCGAAGCCCGGCAGCGCCTCATGGCTCCGGCGCCCCGGCTGCTCTTCCGGTTCGGCGACCGCCGCGAAGCCCAGCGCTGGGTGGCCTGGGGCCGGTTGGTATCCGCGCCGCTGTTCCTGATCGAGGCGGAGGAGTTGCTCGGATTCTCGCCCCATCCGCTGGATTCCCTGGAGTTGCATCACAACACGTTGGTGCTCAAAGCCAAGGACCGCCAGCCAGTGCGCATCGAGGCGGATGGGTTTCTCTGCCTCGTGGCTGGAGCCGTCTCGGCTCGGGAAGTGGCCGAACGCCGGACTCCAGAGAGCCTCGGCGGCGGCATGCACGTCACGCGCGAAACGCAGGCGGCGACTACCGAGTGGCTGATGGATTTCTCCCTCCTGGGCGAGCGGGTCGTGTTCCGGTTGCGGGGCGATTCCTGCGATCTGAGCCACATCCCGCTGCAAGTCGAAGAAGACGGACCGAAGGATTTTGGGCGCTTGCTTCGGCTGATCCGCCGGCTCTATCCTCACTTGAGCGTTTACGATCGCTTCGGACAGGCGAGCCAGCCGCTGACGGATTCTCGCGCGCTCCTGCGCGAGTCGTTGGAGGTCGCATCGCGGAGTCCGCTCGGCTCGCCCCGTCTCGCGGAAAAGCGCGTCTGGGTCGAATCGGAAGCCGCCGCCTTCGATCTCTACTCTTGCCTCTCGCGGGCTCAATTTCTCGCTCCCTAGAAGGCCCTGTCCGTGCCCAAACCCATCGATCCCAAGACCCTGCGCTCTGTCCTGATTGTCCGTCTCTCGGCCATCGGCGATGTGATCCATGCGCTGCCGGTGCTCGCCGCGCTGCGGAAAGCCCTGCCTGAGGCGCGACTTGGCTGGATCGTGGAAGAACTGAGCGCCCCCCTGCTCCAGCACCACCCGGACCTGGACAAGGTTTACGTGATCCCAAAGAAGCGTTGGAAGAAGGACTTCCGCAGACTCTTCCGATCCGAAATCCAGCCCTACTTCCGCACCGTGAAGGCCGACGGCTGGGACGCGGCGGTGGATTTGCAGGGCCTGTCGAAGTCCGGGCTGGTGGCCTGGGCCAGCGGCGCCCGCGTCCGCGTCGGCTATGGCGACAAGGACGGCCGCGAAATCAACAAACTCTTCACGAATCGAAAAGTCTCCCCGCCCGCATCGGCCCGCCATGTGGTCGAGCGCAACCTGTCGCTGCTGCGCGGGCTGGGCATCGAACCCGACATGGCGGCGGCGGGACGGCTCGGCATTCTGGATGAAGAGCGGCGCGCCATCGGCGAGAAGCTGAAAGCCGAGGGCTGGGACGGCGCGACGCCGCTGCTGGCGCTGAATCCGGGAGCCGGGTGGTCGAGCAAGCGCTGGCCACCGGAGAACTTCGCCGAGGCCGCCGCGCCGATCTGCGAGGGCGGCGCGTTCGCTCCGGTGATTCTGTGGGGCCCGGGCGAGGAAGCCTTGCGAGACGCTGTGGCGGAGCGCTTGAGGGCGCTGGAGATCGCGCCCATCGTGGCGCCCCGCACAAGCGTCCGCGAGCTGGCGGTGCTGATTTCCATCTGCGGGCTGTTCCTCGGCGGCGACACCGGGCCGACCCACCTGGCGGGGTTGCTAGGGGTGCCGGTGGTTTCGATCTTCGGCGCGTCGGACGGCCATCGCAACCGGCCCTGGCCGGTGGCGGCGGGGCCCATAATCCAGCAAGAGCACCTTCCCTGCGTCCCGTGCTGGAAGACGGTTTGCCCCCTGGCGGCGGAGGAGAACCTGCGTTGCCTGCGGACGCTCGAGCCGCTCCAAGTGACCGAGGCGGCGCGGGAAGCGATTTCCAGAGGGCCGCAAAAATCCCTTTAGCCATTCACTTTATCACTTGAATAATCCCTTCGCGGGCCGTACTCCCGGAAGCGACTCTGGGTGCGCGAGAGCGCATCGACAGAAGATCTTCGATGCTTCCAAAGGATTTCCGAACCGTGACTTTCAATCGAACGCTGGTACTTTCTCAACTCAGCCTGACGCTGCTGATCGCCGCCTTCATGGGCGGGCCCGCCACGTTTGGCGCCTCGTTCACCGGCTTCATGGTTTACGGTGCCCCCCTGGAGAGCGAACCGCCGGACTTCGGTCCGCGGCCCGAGACTCCGCCCACGGATCGCGATTTCCGCATCTGGCTGACCGGCGATCCCTCGGATGCCCGCGTGGTGCCTCAGGACGGTCCCGCATTGCTGCTGATGGGCGGCAGCACGGAAGTGGAGCAGGCCTTCCGCGACCGCGCCCTCAAAGTCGCCAACGGCGGCGACGTGGTCGTGTTGCGCACCAGCGGCACCGATGGCTACAACGACTACCTCTTCGAGATGCGCAGCGATGAATTGAAGCCCAATTCCGTCGAAACCCTTCGCATCCGCGAGCCGGCCGAAGCCAACAGCGATTACGTGCAATGGGTCGTTCGCAGCGCCGAACTGATCTGGTTCGCCGGCGGCGATCAGAGCACCTACCTGAACGCCTGGGAAGGCACCAAGCTTCAATCCGCCATGCAGGAAGCCTTCGAGCGCGGCGCCGTGATCGGCGGCACCTCGGCCGGTCTGGCAATCCTCGGCGAGTTCATCTACGACCCCGACAACGTGGACAGCGCCACGGCGGAAATCGCCGCCGCCAATCCCTACGACGAGACGATGGCCATCTCGGGCCGCTTCCTCGACGCGCCGATTCTTGACAGCGTCATTACCGACACCCATTTCGAGCAACGCGATCGGCTCGGGCGCCTGATGGGTTTCATGGCCCAGCTTCGCCAGGACGGCCGCACCGGCCGCATCGCCGGCGTCGGCGTGAACGAGCAAACCTCCATCTTCATCGACAGCCAGGGTATCGGCCACGTGGACGCCCAAGACAGTTCCGCCGGCCGGGCAGCCTATGTTCTGATCGAGGACGACCAGACGACCGCCACTCAAGTGCAGCCCAATCAGCCGTTGATCTATCGCAACGTGCTGCGCACGAAGCTGGTGCCGGGCGATACCTTCGATTTCAACACCATGACGAGCCCCAAGACGCCGGTGCGCCTGACGATCGATGGCACCGCCAATCCCTTCTACTCCCCCGCCAATCCGTATCAGCCCTGAAACGAAGAAAGCGCCCGCGGCGCATCTGCTCCGCGGGCGCCCCTTCGGCGTCTGTGGCTTTCTCTGGCTAGCGCCTCAGCGCATCAGCGCCAGGGGTCTTACTGCACCGTGCGGAGCGTGCGCTCGCCCGCAGTACCGCCGCCCATGCTGACGAAGCGGGGACGCTCGATGGGGTTCTGCTCGCCAATGGCCGCGTAGTAGTCGCTGGTCGCGCCGTAAATCAGGCGGGCGAGGCGGTTGAACTGGCGGTCGAGACTTGAACTGTCCTGGCCGGTCTCACCGGCGCGCCGATCCGTCTGACCGGTGTTTTCACCGGTGCGGTTCATCTGGCCCTGACGATTCCCGTTGTCCTGACGACCGGTCTGGCCGGTGGGCTCGCCGTAGGCAACCATTTCGTTGTCCTCGTTCACGAGGATGTCGCGGTTGCGCTGCTGCGGGTCAGAGGCCCGAACGACCGGATCGAGGCCCTGCTGGTCGCGATTCAGCGAATTCAGATCGTTCTCCATCTGGTTCACGCCACTGCGGATGTCCTTCATCGTCCCCTTGGCCTGGGCCATGCTGACGACGGTGGCTTCGATGATGCCGCTGATTTCCCGGGCCTGGATGAAGTCGGTGCTGATCTGCTGCACGGCGTCGCTCTTCTCGTTGTTCTGCGCGGCGCCAGCGCGAACGTCATCGCGCAACCCGCTGATGACAGCGTTTTCCAGTTCGCGGATGCTCTGATCCAGCTTGTCGAACTTCTGCTGGAGCTTCTGGCTCTTGTCGACGGAAGCCTGATCGTTCTGGTCCGGGTTCCACTGGCCCTGGTCACGCTGACCCAAATCTCGCTGGTCCTGTTCGCGCTGGCCGCTGCGGGTCTGATCGTCGCGCTGCCAGATGCCCTGGTCGTTCCGATCTTCCGTGCCCAGGGTGCGATCACCCATTGGCGTGTTACCCATGCCACGGTCCGCCGGGGAGCCGGGCTGGGTGCGCAGGTTGCGATCCATGGTGCCGGGATTGTTGCGGTCCCGCATGCCGGGCTCCCGCTGATTCATGCCATCCGTCTGGACACCCGGAGTGGAACCGCGATTGACGTCGCCCCCGTACTGCCCGACCGGGTTGGTCCCTTCGGCCAGACCGGTCGTGCTGGCGATCTCCATCACCGACTGGCGGATTTCTTTCAGGATTTCGGTGGTTTCGTTGTAGACCTGCTGGACATCACCCTGCTGAGCGGAGGCCTGGCTGCGGTTCCACTGCGAGCGGTCCTGCTGGTCGCGCTGAGTGGTGCGGCCCTGATTCCAATCGCCCTGGTTGTTCTGGGCCATCGTGCGGTCCTGACGCAACCGGCTCTGGAAGCGGTCGAATTGCTGAGTGAACTCTCGCTCTGAGGTCTCGTAATCGCGGTTCTGGGCGTTGCGGGCCTGATCGCGGTTGCGATCGGCTTGGCCCTGCCGACCGGTGGCTTGCGAGCCGTCTTGGTTTCGGTTCCGCTCAAGTGCCCGGTCGAAACTTTCGCCCAAATCCACGACGTAGAGGTAGAGCGCCTCTTGCTGGCCCTGGCCGCCGCGCTGGCTGGCCTGGGTACCGCGCTGGCCTGAGGTCTGGGAATCGCCGGGATTGGCGACGGCGGTGTCGCTGACGCGGCGGTCGCTCGTCACGCCGGCGCCGTCCTGGTTGCCCTCGCGGCGCTCGCCGCCGACCGTCAAGTCATCGCGTGTCTTGGCACTGTTCGGCTGCACGGTCTCGCCATAGCCGCCATCGTAATCGTAGGAGCCTTCTTCCACGATTTCCGAGGAGCCATCGGCCTTGGTGCGGATGCCATAGCGGGTCTGGCCGTTCTGGGCGCGGGCGTCACGGATGCCGGTGGCCTGGATGCCATCCATCTCGCGAACCAATTCCTTGATGTCTTCGAATTCCTCGCGCACCTTTTCGATGCGGTCTTCGAGGTCGTCGTTGTCTTCCTCGGTGCGGGCTTGGCGCAGAAGTTCGATGGCGTCGCTGCGCAGTTTGGTCAGGCGGCGGTCAAGTTGATCGTAGGTTTCGACACGCTTCGCATTGGACTGCTGGTTCGCCTGACCGAGGTCGCGTTCCCAGCCGGGGGACACTTCGCTGCGTTCCTGGATGGACTGGGAGGAACCGGGGCGGGTGTCCTGGGCGATGGCCGGCATCGCGGAGGCGCTGACGAGGAACGTAAAGGCGGACAGGGTGGCGATGTATTTCTTGTGATTCATATCCATACTCCTTCTGAGTTAGGAAAAGGTATTTGTATCTCGATTGTTAGCGTGTTCGAGAAAGGTAGGGGGCGAAATGCCGGATGGCGCTTCGCCACTTCCGACGGGAAGAAGACTCAAACGTTATGCCAGAAGCGAAGAAGGAGCTGATCCAAGAACCTAACATTCGTTTTTTCAGCACTTAAAGAGAAAAGCGCACGATCCTGACTGGACCGTGCGCCGCGAAGTTGGACTTTTTCTTAGGGGGCCTGCCGAGAACGCGGCGGCGTGCCTAGTCGAGACGCGAAGGGTTCGGCTCGTCTCCCGAGTCCGGAACGTTCTTTTCCGACTCGGAGATCAATTGGCTGATGCGTTGCGTTTCGCGCACCGAAGGATCGAAGGAGAATTCGAGTTCCGGAACGTAACGCAACGTGATGCGGTGGCCCAACTCCCGCCGGATGTATCCGCGGGCGCTCTCAAGCAGCTCGTAGGTTTCTTCGACCGCTTCATCGTCATCGGGAAGCTGGCTGAAGAGCACGCGGGCCTGCTGCAAGTCCGGCGTGACGCGCACCCGGGTAACGGAGAAAATCATGGGCAGGCGCGGATCCTTGAGGTCGCGCTGGATGATTTCGGACACGGTGTCCTTGATGAGTTCTTCCACGCGCCGCGCGCGATGGGATAAGGCCATGGCTGTGTTCCAGACTTTCTTGCCGGGACGTGGGCCCGGAGGGTTCTTACTTGACCAGCACCATGCGGTATTCGAGGCCGAGCGGCGCGCCGCCGGGCAGTTCCTGCTGCATCGTGTTGACCTGCTGCTTGATCGAACCGAAGAGGCCCTGGGGCCGCACCGGCGCGCGGACGATGGGCGAGTTCTTGTCCATGCCCAGTTGCTTGCGCATCGCGTCGAGAGCTTCGTCGAACGTCGAAACGCTGTCGGCCATGCCGAGTTCCACCGCCTGACGTCCGCTGAAGATGCGGCCGTCGCAGTACGTGCGCAGGTAGGCTTCCACGTCCGCTTCCTCCACCGGGTCGCCGCCGGGGCCGGCGGCCTTGGTCAGCAGATCGTGGACCGCCTGGTAACGGTCTTCCATGACGACCTCGAGGAACTGCTCGTACACGTCGTCCACCATGGTATCGAGAAGCTCGCGCTCGGCTTCCGTCAGGTCGCGGGCGCCGTTGCCGATGTCCTTGAATTCGCCGCTCTTGATGACGCGCGATTCCAAACCGATCTTATCCATCAAAGCCTGATAACCCATCAGGTTCAGGATCACGCCCACCGACCCCGTGATGGTGCCGCCGTTGGTGTGTACCTGGCCGGGGTCCGCCGCCATGGCGAGGTAATAGCCCCCGCTGGCGGCGACGCTGCCCATGCTGGCGTAGACCGGTTTGCCGGTTTTGCCGAACTCCACGATGGCGTCGTAGACTTCTTCCGTCGGGGCCACGGCTCCGCCGGGGGTGTTGAGACGGACCACGAGACCCTTGACGCTATCGTTTTCCGCCCAGCGCAGAACCTGGTTTTTCAGGGTCTTGCTGTCGGCGAAATAGGCGGGACCTTCGCCGATGGGGCCTTCCACATCGAGAACGGCGATCTTGTCGCCAAAGGAAAAGCCGCCGCCCGCACCGCCGCCGGTGGCGGAGAGCGCGCCCACAAACGCCACGAGCGATCCCACGACGAAGACCATCAGGACCACGAGGCCGATGATGAGGGGAACGGGCGAACGCTTGAGTTTGCGCCCGCCCGGCGCCTGAGGCGGATAGGGAGGCCGGCCGCCCGGCTGGGCGTATGGGGGCGGGGCGAAACCGCCGGGGCGCTGCTGCGGCGGCGGACCGCCAGGCATCGGGCCATAGGGCGCCGGAGGCCGTTGCGGGCCCTGGGGCGGAGGCGTCGGCCCCTGCGCTCCCTGCGGAGGATAGGAAGGATTCGGGGGCCCGGGATTTTGGCCATGGGGATTCGGCGGTTGATTCATCGACACAATTTTTTCCTTTTCACCTGTCCGGCATCGCAGGATGCCCTAACTGACAATCACCCCACGTCCTCAGCAAGCCTTAATCCAAAGGCGAGACTTCGACGAAACCACCACGCAAAGCCCCCCCGCCGCGATGACCGCCGCCAATGCACCCACCCCAGAGCGCGACGAACCGGCACAACCGGGGCGAAACGACACAGCTTTGACGCCGCGGCGCCGATTCGCCACATGGCTCGCCCCGGACGAGTTCGCCGCCCGCGAATGGCGCCGCCTCGCCCGGCCACGCCACTGGGGGCGCGGGGTGCAGTGGCTGGCGGGAGGGCTGGGGCTGTTCCTGATCACGGCCATGCTGTTGGTGCTTCTATTGCCAGGCGGATGGCTCCCTTCGAGGCGATCTACATGGCTGTTCCGGCTCTCCTGGTTCGCCTATGTCTTCGCTCCACCCGTTCTTGCCGCATTTGCCGCAGGGCTAATCTGGTTCAGTTCCTCGTTTCA
Source organism: Sumerlaeia bacterium (assembly GCA_040219255.1). Classification (GTDB taxonomy): domain Bacteria; phylum Sumerlaeota; class Sumerlaeia; order SLMS01; family JAHLLQ01; genus JAVJSW01. Next base: position 182,850 of record JAVJSW010000037.1, on the reverse strand, counting down.
GCGGACCTTGGCCGATCTCGCACCGACCACAGCGGGGGCTTGGCCCTATTTCCGAGCGCGATGGCGGATCGGCCAGTCGGTTCTAACGATGCTCGCGCTGACTTTGCCGGTCGTCGCGACATCTACACTGCTCCTGGTAGAGAGACCGAGTTCCAGATTCACGGAAGAAATTCTCTCCATTCCCCTCATCCTCGGCGCAGAAGGCGGTATTCACCTCTATTACAACGTCACGCTTTGGATGGCCGCGTTGCTCATCACAAGGTCCTTTTCCCGGGCAGCCCCTCCGATGGTCTTGCTTACGGTGCTGACGAGCGGCTTCCCGATCACTTTGCTCCTGGAAATGAACTTTCACACGTTCGATGACTTCGAGAACGCGGTTCCTTTCTTTTGGGCCTTTCTGGCAGTGAAGACGGGTCTGGGAATGTGGTTCTCGGTGAGGATGCCGGTTCTACTCGAGTCATACCTGCCCCGGGAGGCAGAGGGTCTGCTGAAGGAAGAGACACCGACCGCAGGCAAGTTGGAGCGTCAACTCCTCTTGCGGGCGAGCCTTTGGCGCATGGTGGGTTTCTTGTCGATCCTTGTCATTTTGACGAAAGTTGGCCAGTTGATCGCCAGTCTTCTCGGCACCCGTGAAGGATGGATTTCCTTTATGATGCTTGGTACATCCGCCGCCTGGGGGCTGGCGTTCCTTCTGTCTCGCGACGTCCCAAGGTCTGCCTTCACTTACGCGTTGCCAATGGTGATCATTGTTTCGGTGTTCACCTCATCGTCGCTTACGGGCATGGCAAGTTGGCCCGAATCAAACCCAAACATCATCGCCGGCTCGCTGTTTCCGATACTGTCCACATTCGCGGCGGCCTGCGCGCTGTGGATTCCGGCATCGCTCTCGCGACGCTTCCTGATGGCTGCGGGAGGGGGCTTGGTCTCGGTCGGACTGCTGGTGGCGGTGGCCAAAATCCTACCCGCCTGATCCGGCTTGAAAGCCTTAGCTACAAAAATCACCTTGACCTAACAGCTTTAGCTTAGGTTACAAATCGCGCTGTCTGGCGGACGGTTCCAACCACCCGCCCATCTTTTCCGTTGGAGAACTCCGGATGCTTCGAAGCCTCCCCCAACCCTTGCCCTTCTTGTGGATTTGTCTCGTCCTGGCCGCTTTCGGGGCCGGGTGCGGTTCGTCCGAATCACCTCCCGGCAGCCAACAAAGCACCGCCCCGGACGGCGAGCTCGCCGTGCCCTACCGCGCCGTCGCCACCGTCGGAATGATCGGCGACATCGTGAAGAACATCGCAGGAGACCGCGCCAACGTGTCCGTGCTGATCGGCGCCGGGTCGGACCCGCACCTCTACACGCCGACCCGCGGCGACCTGGCCAAGCTCCTCGATGCCGACATCATTTTCTACAATGGCCTGCTTCTTGAAGGGCGCCTGACCGACGCGCTGATGCGCACGGGGCGCCAGAAGCCGGTCTATGCGGTAACCGAAATGCTCGACGAGGACTATGTGATCGGCCTCGGCGAGGGCGATGACGCCCATCCCGACCCTCACGTCTGGATGGACGTGCAGGGCTGGCTGCTGGCGACCGGCGCGGTGGAAAAAGCTCTCAGCGAGTTCGACCCGGCGGGCGCCGAGACCTATGCGGCCAACGCGCAGACCTACCGCGAAACCCTCCAGGCCCTGGACGACTACACCCGCACCGCCATCGCCAGCATCCCGCAAGGCCAGCGCGTCCTGGTCACGGCCCACGACGCCTTCAACTACATGGGGCGCGCCTACGACCTGGAGGTCATGGGCATCCAGGGCCTTTCGACGGAAAGCGAGGCGAGCCTGCAAGACATCAACCGGCTGGTGGACCTGCTGGTCGAGCGGCAAATCCCGGCCGTGTTCGTGGAGAGCACCATCGCCGACAAGAACGTCCGCGCCCTGATCGAAGGCGCCCGCGCCAAAGGCCACGACGTGCGCATCGGCGGTTCGCTCTTCAGCGACGCCATGGGCAAGGAAGGCACCTACGAAGGCACCTACGTCGGCATGATCGACAACAATGCGACCCTGATCGCGCGGGCGCTGGGCGGAGAAGCTCCGGTACGGGGCATGCAGGGACAACTGAGCCAGAACGGACCCGAATAGGAAAACCGCACCGTGTTTCTCGACAAACCCATAGCGAACAAAGCGGATTTCGGCACCGAGCACTCGCCCGACGCCCCGCTGTCCATTCACGACATGACGGTCGCCTACCATCGCAAGCCGGTGCTGTGGGATGTGGACCTGGACATTCACAAGGGACAGTTGGTAGGCCTGATCGGGCCCAACGGCGCGGGTAAGTCCACGCTGCTGAAAGCGGCCATGGGCCTCGTCCCGCGGGCCAGCGGCACCGTCCACGTCTTTGGCAAGCCCTACGAAAAGAATCGCCAGATGGTCGGCTATGTGCCCCAGCGCGAGTCGGTGGACTGGGACTTTCCCGTGTCGGCGCTGGATGTGGTTTGCATGGGGTTGTACCGCGAGGTGGGTTGGTTCCGGCCCGTGGGGCGAAAGTTCAAGGACCGCGCCCGTGAAGCCCTGGAAAAGGTCGGCATGGGCGATTTCGCCGACCGCCAGATCAGCCAGCTCTCCGGTGGCCAGCAGCAGCGCGTCTTCCTGGCCCGGGCCCTGGCCCAGGACGCCGAATTGTATTTCATGGACGAACCGTTCGCCGGCGTGGACGCCGCGACGGAGAAGGCCATCATCCAACTTCTCAAGGAATTGAAGGCCAATGGCCGCACCGTGATCGTCGTCCACCACGACCTCCAGACGGTGCGCCAGTACTTCGACTCGGTGATTCTGCTGAACATGCGCGTGGTGGCGCATGGCCCCACGAAGCACGTCTTCACCGAAGAAAACCTGAAGAAAACCTATGGCGGCCGGTTGACCCTGCTGAGCGAGGCGTCCCATGCGATTTCGTCGAACTAGCGGCGGAAGGCGGGAACTGTCGTGGTTGGCGCTGGCGCTGCTGCCGCTCGTCCCGGTGGCGGCGATGGCCGAGTCCACCTTCGCCAGCGATTTCGTGCGGGTCTTGACGTTCCAGGATTACAACACGCGCGTCGTGGTCATCGGCACGATGCTGCTGGGGCTCGCGTCCGGCCTGGTGGGGACGTTCCTGCTGCTGCGCAAGCGCGCCCTGCTTTCCGACGCGATCAGCCACGCCATGCTGCCGGGGATTTGCGCGGCCTTCGTGGTCATGGCGCTGGCGGGCGGATCGGGCAAGCATCTGGGCGGTCTGCTGCTGGGCGCGGCCATCAGCGGCATCCTCGGCACCGCCGCCGTGACACTGATCCGCAAGACCGCGCGGCTGAAAGAAGATGTCGCCCTGGCTATCGTACTCAGCACGTTCTTCGGCTTCGGCATCGTCCTGCTTGGCGTGGCCCAGCGCCTCGGCGCGGGCGAAGCGGCGGGCCTCAAGTCCTTCATCTACGGCAAGACGGCCTCAATGCTGTTGAGCGACGCGCTGCTGATCGCGATTTTCGCGGCGGTGGCGGCGGCCATCTGCGCCGCGCTCTTCAAGGAGTTCGGCCTGCTCTGCTTCGACGCGGAATTCGGCCGGACACAGGGCTGGCCGACGGGCCTGCTGGACGCCACGCTGATGGCCCTGGTGGTGCTAGTGACGGTGATCGGGCTCCAGGCCGTGGGCCTCATCATGATGGTCGCGCTGCTGGTGATTCCTCCGTCGGCGGCGCGATTCTGGACCGACGATTTGCGATGGATGGCGGCGATTTCGAGCACCATCGGCGCCCTGAGCGGTCTCTTCGGCTCGGCGGCGAGCGCCCTCATGGGCGCCTTTCCCGCCGGAGCGATCATCGTTCTGGTGGCGACGCTGCTGTTCGTCCTGAGCCTCCTGCTCGGCACGCGCCGGGGCGTCGTGCATCGCTCGCGAGCGGGCCTCATGCTGCGGCGAAAAGTCACGAGCCAGCACCTGCTGCGGGGTCTCTACGAACTCGCCGAGCGCGAGCACCACGACCCTAAGGAAACGGCCGCCTCTTTCGAGGACCTGCTGGCCGAACGCTCCTGGACCCGCGCCGAACTGCAGCGCGCCCTGGCCCGCCACATCCGCCAGGGCCTGATCCGCCACAAGGGCGGCGGCTACGCCCTGACGCGCCTGGGTTATTACACCGCCGTTCACGCCGTGCGCACCCACCGCCTGTGGGAGATGTACCTGATCGCCCACGCCGACGTAGCGCCCAGCCACGTGGACACCGGCGCGGACACGATCGAGCATGTGCTCGAACCGGACTTGATCGCGCGGCTGGAGACGATGCTGGCGGACCGCGGCAGCGTCGTTCCGCCCAGCCCGCACCCGCTCAAGGGAATGGTGCAGACATGACCTGGACGATTTTCGACACCTGGATCGTCATCACTGGCGGAATCGCCGCGATGGCCTGCGCGCTGGCTGGTAACTGGTTGATTTTGCGCAAGATGTCCATGATGGGCGACGCCCTCAGCCACGCCGTTCTCCCCGGTCTGGCGGTGGCCTTCCTGCTGACCGGAACCCGGACATCGCTGGCGATGCTTCTGGGCGCGGTGCTCGTCGGTCTGGTGACGACGTTCCTGATTTCCGCCATCGAGCGCTGGGGTGGGGTGGAGGCCGACGCCGCCATGGGCGTGACCTTCACCGCGCTCTTCGCCATCGGCCTGATCCTGATCCGCGTAGCGGCCCACGACACGGACCTGGACCCCGACTGCGTCCTCTACGGAGCGCTCGAGTTGACCTACCTGGACAGCTACCAGATCGGCGAAACGGTCATCCCCCGCGCCGCCGTGGCCGGGGCCGTGATGCTGCTGGTGAACCTGATCTTCGTCGTGGCGCTGTTCAAGGAACTGACCATCAGCGCCTTCGATCCCGAAATGGCCAACACGCAAGGCATCAACGCCACCCTGATGCACTATCTGCTGATGATGATCGTGGCCGCGACGACGGTGGCGGCGTTCAACAGCGTCGGGTCGATCCTGGTGATCGCCATGCTGGTGGTGCCGGGGGCGTGCGCCCGCCTGCTGACGAATCGGCTCAGCGTCATGATCGCGCTCAGCCTCGTGGTGGCGGCGCTCTGCGCGGTCCTGGGTCATGGGGCGGCGCTGATCGTGCCCGGGTGGTTCGGGTTGGCGGACGAAGCCAACACGGCCGGTTCCATGGCCACCATGGCGGGCTTGCTGTTCGGGGCCACCGTGCTCCTGGCGCCGCAGCGGGGCCTCATCCCGCAGGCCTGGCGGCGCCTCAGCCTCGCCGTCACGGTGACTCGCGAAGATATCCTGGGCCTGCTCTGGCGCGCCGGCGAAAAGGCCGACCATCATCGCGCCGAAGTGGAAGAAGCACAAATCCGCGGTGTCCTGGCGACGGGCCTGTTGGGGCGGGTGGCGTTCGCGCTGGCGCTTCGCAAAATGCGCCACAAACGCCGCATCCATCGCCAGAGCGGCATGATCAGCCTGACCGAGCGCGGCGAACACTACGCCGCCCGGATGATCCGCCGCCACCGCCTCTGGGAGGGCTACCTCGTCCAGGAAGCGGGCATCCGCCCCGACCACGTCCACGGCACCGCCGAGCGTCTGGAGCACATCACCGACGCGCAGATGCTGGAGGCGCTGGACAAAGCCACCGGCTCCCCCGCCATCGACCCCCACGAGAAGGTGATTCCAAGGGAGGAGTAGCGATGGGGGCGGCTACTCGCCCGACTTCGCCTTCTCCCCCGGCGGCAAATCCCGCAGGCGAACGCCGCCCAGCAAGCCCTGCAATCCATCGTACACGTTGAGCGTCTCGATCTTGCCGACGATTTCCTGCAAGGCCTCCAACTCTTTGAGCCGCAACATCGTCGGGTTCTCGTCGATGACTTTGGCGGTGTTCAGAAGACTGCGGGTCGAGGCGGTTTCCTCGCGGCGCCGGATCACATTGGCTTCCGCTTCCTTGCGGGCGCGGACGACCTGGTTGAGGATTTCGCGCATGTCGCCGGGCAGGATCACATCCCGTAGACCGGCGAATTCCACCCCCATGCCGAACTTTTCGGCGAAGGGTTGAAGGCCCGCCTCGACTTCCTTGGCGAGGGAGTCGCGCTCCTCGAGCAATTGGTCCAGCGTCCGCCCCCCAACGCCTTCCCGCAGCAGCAATTGCGCGCGGGTATAGAGCAATTTGGCGGGGGCTTCCGCTTCGAGGACAGCCCTCTGGGGATCGGTGACGCGATAGGCCACATCGAAGTTCATCCGCAGCGTCACGCGGTCCTGCGTCATCAGTTCCTGGCCCGTCAGCGTCAGCGTCTTCAGCCGCAGGTCCTCGATCAGGACGTCGTAATCGATGCCTTGCCGCCAGAAGGCGTGAATCCCGGGGCCGAGCGTCCGCAGCAATTCCCCGCCCACGTAGACGAGCCCCTGCTGGCCCACGCCCAGGTTCACGAATTCCAGCACGTTGGAGGCCGCCGGCCACGAGCGAAGAGCGGCGACCGCCTTGGCGTCGCCGGGGGCGTACTGCGGATCGTCGAGCGTCAGGCGGTCGAGCCGAATCGGCGATGGCGTCTTCCAGATACCCCAGCGGCCCGCCGTCAGAACCCGCACCAGACGGCCTTCAAGCCAGACAAGAACGCGCTCGCCCGGTTCGACCAAAATGTCGTCCAGATGGCCGCGCACCCAATCCTTGTCCATCAAGGGCGAAACCGTCGGCTGCGACGCGTTGATCACCGGATCCGTCAGCGGGCAGCAGACGCGGGTGAACCCGGTTCCCCAGACCAAGTAGGGCTTAGGCCGCGCGACGAGGAGCCGCACCGGCGATCCGTTGCGGTAAAGGACGGTCTGATAACCTTCCGGAGCCTTGATGAAAGACAGCATCGTGTCGCGCTTCCTGACGCGGAATCGGTCCGGTGGCGGTTGCGGAGAACCGGTCCCTTCCAAAACCCGTGACGTTCGCCTCGAAGGCGGAAGCGGCGGGAGGATGCGGCGGGGGGCTTCGGGGGCGCGTGGCCCCGTTGGCTGCCAACCGATCGTCCGTAGCCCTTCGGCCCCCGGGCGCCGCGCCCGCGAGCGGCCGGCCAAGGACCGTCCATCCCGAAGGATCGACGGCGCCTCGCCGCGCCAGGAAAAGCCGGTCCCCCGCAACCAGCCGATGGAGCCGGTAGGCAAGGACCTGAGCCTTGTGCGGGATTCGAACCCGCGTGTGAGCGTCTGAATTCCTGGAACATCCAGAACCGGCAGAGCCGGGGCATGCCTCCGGGGCGTACGGAACCCCGGGCGGAAGACAAACGACCGGCCCGATCCTCAGCATTCCCGGGGTAAGGTCAAGCTGTCAGATGCCTTCCCCGGCGGCGTGCTTCTGCCGCCGGGCGTGGAGCGACAGCACCTCGGCGGAGATTTCCTCGTCGAAGGAGGCTTCCATTTCTTTCAGCCGGGGGATCAGTGGCAAAAAGCACTCCACGATCCGCGGGTCGAAATGGCTGCCTCGCGACTCCTCGATGATCTGAATCGCTTTCTCCGTCGAAAAAGCGGGTTTGTAAACCCGGGCGTGGGTCAGCGCGTCGAACACATCGACGATCGCCACCAGCCGCCCCGCCAGCGGAATCGCCTCGCCCGCCAGGCCCGCCGGATAACCGCCGCCGTTCCATTTCTCGTGATGCGTCAGGGCGATCTCGCGGCACATGTCCAGCAACGGCGTCTTCTTGCCGCCGATGATGTTCGCGCCGATGGTCGTGTGGGCTTTCATGACCTCCCATTCGTCGGGGGTCAGCTTGCCGGGCTTGAGAAGAATCTGGTCCGGAATGCCAATCTTGCCGATATCGTGCATCGCGCTGGCCTGGGCGATCAGTTCGGCCTGCTCCGCGCCGAGCCCGTGCGCCAACGCCAATTCCCGCGTGAAGAGCCGAATGCGGCTCACATGGTGGCCGGTGTCGTCGTCGCGATAGGCCGCCGCGCGATGCAGCAATTCCAGCGCTTCCGCATAGGAGGCCGACATCTGGTCGTTCACGCGGGAGAGTTTGTCGAGCGCCTCGCCCAGTTCCATCGTCCGCGTGGCCACCGCCTCCTCCAGCAGCTTCTGATAGTTGCGGCTTTCGATGCGGGCCTTGCGCTTTGCGAGGTGTTCCTTCAGCTTCTCTTCGAGCGTATCGAACTCCAGGGGTTTCGACAGGAAATCCGAGGCCCCTTCGCGCATCGCCGCCAGAACGAATTGCAGGCTCCGATTGGCCGACGTCATCAGCACGACCACGTCCGGGTCCGCCTCCTGCAGCGGACGAATCAGATGAATTCCCTCCCCATCCGGAAGGTGACCGTTGACGAAGGCGATCTCGGGGGCGAATTCTTTCGCGATCTCCACCGCCTCCTCAAGCGTCGCGGCCTGGAGGACTTCATAATCGAGGCGTTCGAGGAACCGGCACATCAGCCCGAGAAAGGGACCGTCGTCGTCCACCACGAGAACCAAATGGGAATGGCCTGTCATCTCCGGCTCCCCGCAACTGGGATCAAGAACGTCCGGCTTGTCTCGCAAGGTCAGTATTCTGGCCTCCATAGCAAAATCCTCTCGGGTCGGCGCCTCTGACGTCAATCCAAGCTTCTTTGTCCGCAACAACCATCAGGAATTGTTCGATGCAATCTAAAACTTGTGAATTAATTTGTGTGTGTCACGGCATCCCACGGGAGGTCGTGCTGCGCTGCATCCAGAGTCAAGTCGCTCAAAATCAAGAACCCACGGTGGAGGACATTGGCCTTCGAACGACAGCCGGGCTGAGCTGCACAGCCTGTCACGAGGACATTCAAAAAATGATCGATTTCTACCACGAAAACTTAAGTTGAAAAAATACGAGGCAAATTGTCGCAATTTGAGACGATTAATGTTTTCAAACGTAAATCCTCACCAAATTTTCCATCATGGCCTCCACCGAGAACACTTCCCGGGCCCGCCGATAGGCCGCCTCGCCCATGGCAAAACGCAGTCGCTCGTCAGACAGCAGCCTCGAAATCGCCTCCGCCAGCGCCCCGTCGTCCCCGGGAGGAACCACCAGACCGGTCTCTCCGTGCCGATTCACGAAGGGCACACCGGTCGGCAAATCGCAACTCACCACCGGCAACCCGCAAGCCATCGCCTCAATCTGAGAAAGCCCATAAGCCTCGGAGTTCAAATGACTCGGCAGTACGAACACGTCCGCCGCCTGCAAATGCGCCACCACGTCGTCGTCGTCCAACTCGCCCAGGAAATGCACCCGGTCCGCCACGCCCAGCTCCCGCGCCAGGACCTCCAGGTTCGGCCCCTCCGGTCCCTCGCCGATAATGAGCGCGTGGGCGTGGGGGACGCTCCGCATGGCGCTCACGAGGAATTGCAGACCTTTGTAATAGCGTAACTTCCCCAGGAACACCAGGAGCGGGAAGCCCTTGTAGCGGGCCTTGACCTCTCGGGCGCGGAGGCCGCTCGCGCCGGTGCGCTCGTACTTGTCCAGCGGCATTGCCAACGGCACGACTTCGCACTTCTCGCGCACCGCCCGCAGGAACGGCGAGCTGTCGATCAGCCGCGGCGATGTTGGCATCACCACGTCGCACCGCGCCAGGAACCGCCGCAGCACCGGCCCATAGGCCCACAGTGCCCACTTCTGACGCACAATGTCGCTGTGATAGGTCGCCACGACCCGCCCCGCCGGCTGCGTCAGCAAATACGACACATCCCCCGTCGGATTCGGCACGTGGAAATGCCACACATCCGCCTTCAGCCGCCGCATCGCCGCCGGGAATCCGGGCGACAACGGCGCCGAAGCGAACCGCCGCCACTCCCCCACCTCGACGATCCGAACGCCGTCCAGCTCACGCTCGCGCGCCGCCCGTTCGCGCGAATTCACCAGCACCGTCACCTCGTACCCACGCCGCACCAGACCCGTCGCCATCCAATGCACGGTGCGCTCGATCCCGCCGAGAATCGGCGGCCAGTAATCTTTGTAAACGTGGACGATGTGGGGCATGGGGCCAGCCGCTCTAACCCCTCAGGGCTACAACCCGCTTCACCATGCTCTCGAACAGCTTGAGGCCGTCGCGGCTCCCGAGAATGCCTTCGCAGGCCCGTTCCGGGTGGGGCATCATGCCGAGTACGTTGCCGCGTTCGTTCGTGATGCCGGCGATGGCGTTCAGCGAACCGTTCGGGTTGGCGCCGGAGTCGAGGTTGCCGTGCTCGTCGCAATAGCGGAACACGACCCCGCCGCGCTCCTCCAACGCGTCCAGGTCCGCCTGGGGCGCGTAGTAATTGCCGTAGCCATGGGCCACGGGGACGCGGATGACCTGGTTCGGCCCGTAGTCCAGCGTGAACGGCGACATCCAGTTGTCCACGCGCAGGAAGACGTCCCGGCAGACGAAGCGCAGGCCTGTGTTTTTCATCAGCGCGCCCGGCAGCAGCCCGCTCTCGAGCAGCACCTGAAAGCCATTGCAAACGCCCAGGACCAGCTTCCCGTCATCGGCGGCGCGGCGCACGCTTTCCATCACCGGAGACAAAGCCGCCAGCGCCCCCGCCCGCAGCGCGTCGCCATAGGAAAACCCGCCCGGCACGATGATACAGTCCACATCGTCCGGCACGGCGTCGCGGTGCCAGACCGCCTGGACATGCTGGCCCAGCGGGCCCTTGACCGCGTTCAGACAATCCCGGTCGCAATTCGACCCGGGAAACACCACCACGGCGAACTTCACCCGATCCGTCGCGACCGCGCTCATGCCGTCACCTGCTCGATTTCAAAGGTCTCCAGCAGCGGGTTCGAGAGCGTTTCCTGGCACAGGCGAGCCACCTCGGCGCGACCTTCCGCATCCGAATCGGCGGCCACGTCCAGGTAAAACGATTTGCCCACGCGCACGGCGGAAATCCCGCCGTGGCCGGCGCCGACGACTGCTTCCCGGATGGCTTGACCTTGCACGTCCAAGACGTCGGGCTTCAGATGAACGAGTACGTGAAACTTCATGATCGATTGACGATGTCCTTCTCGGCGGCGATTCCGCGATCAGTGCACAATCCACCCGCCATACGGTTCGGGGTCAACCGCCACCTGGAGCCGAATCGCGTCAGCGGCCACTGAGCCGTTCGCCGCGTTGCTCAGGTTGATCATCGCTCGCGTCGTCGGAAAATCGTAGGTCCCGACCGCGATCCAGGCGCCACCGCTGGTGGACTGATCCACCGGGGTGGTCAGCCATTCGCCATCCAGGAACACGCCGACCGGCGCGTCGGTGGCGGTGGCGGCTCCGGCGGGCCAGTGCATTTCCAGGGTGTACGTTGTCGCCTCTGGCAAATCCACGGTCCACAACGCGTTGAGGGGCGCTTCGCCGGGGTCGGCGACCTGGTAGGCACCGCCCACCGCGGCCTCATCCTCGACGTTGATCCAGCGCACACTCTGGCGCTCCACCTCGTTCACCGCCCGCAGAAAGCCGTTGTTCAGCGCGGTGCCTTCGCCGACCCAGTTCGGGTTCACCGCGAAACGCGGCAATTCGAAGACGCCGGAGTCGCGTGTGGTTATGCCGGGAACGGTGGAGACGGCGTTGTCATAGCCCGAGTCGCGCGTGATCTCGATGGTTCGCTGGTCGTATGCGCCGTAGGGATAGGACAGCGTCGTCGAAACTTTGCCCTGCATGTTCTCGGCGATGGCGCGCTTGCTGTTCAGGATTTCGTTCGTCTTGGCCATGTCCGAGAGAAGCGTCAGGTGAACGTGGCTGATGGTGTGGCTCTCGGTGAAGACAACGCCGTCGTTCTCCATAATCATGCACTCGGCCCAATCGGCGTGGTCATAGCTTGTGACGACGCCCACGTACATGGTGTGGGCGAAGTTATAGCCGAAGAAGCCGTGCTTCTTCATTTCCGGATAGGCCAAGTCCCAGATCGTGATGTAATTGTCGTCGTAGGTCAGGATGATCGGCTTCTTCGGCAGCGCGGGCGAGCCGGTCTCGATCCAGGACTGGAGGTGGGCGAAGGTGATCGTTTCGAAGCCATTGTCGGCCAAGTACTGCATCTGGACGCGAAAGCTCTCGGCGACGAAGTTGAACTCTTCATCCAGACCGTGATACATCAGGATACCGGCGCCGCGCGGGGCGAGTGGAGCGGTCATCGTGGCGGCAGTGTCGTCGGCCAGGATCGGCTCGGCCGGGGCGGCGGAACCGACAGGCACGAGCACAGCCAAGCAAATCATACACATCAACCCATTGCACACGTTGGCGAGGACTGAGCTCTGGAACTTCATTCGGTGACGTCTCATTCGGTGGTCCTTGATTCTTGTGCCAGATCCAACAGATAATCGGCGTGGGCAGCCGTCTGCGGCAACGCGGACAGGTCGCCGTGGAGGCGTTCGTAAACCTGTGGCGCGGGGGCCGATGGGCCGCCCGGTGCAAAGCGATAGGCCCGTAATTTCTCCATGACCTCGACGGGTTCCGCAACCGGATGTTGGCCGGTGGGAAGATCGCGGCCCGCGGACAAGGCCGCGAGCAATCGCCGCGTGGCGCGGACTTGCGGGTCCATGCCGCCAATGTGCTTAGGGTCCCGGAGGGCGTTGAATGGAGCACCGAGGGCGTACGCATCGACGATGACGATGCGACCTTGGCGGATGGCGTCGGTGACACGGGCGGCACCTTCTTCGGTCAGGATGGTACTCCATTCCATCTCTGGAACGTCGTCTGGATAATAAAGATAAAGCACATCGTAGGCGGCGTAGTCGGCGATCAGGAAGTGGTCTTCTTCGCCCTCCGTGGCGGCCAGAGTCGTACCCAAGTGCGTCAGACCTTTGGTGGTCCATTCGGTGTTTGGGCGCCACTCTTTCCAGATCAGGAATGGAAACGCCAGGAGTACCAACAATCCCAATGAAACGGCAACGATCCACCGGATGGATGTTATCTCGATTTGCTGTTCCAGCAACCCAAGCGACGCGCCCGCCGACAAGAGAATCGCAACCATCGGCAGCAGCACGAATTCCCGATTCCACGGCACCCACCACCAGGCGAAAACCAACGCCATCAGGCACCAAACACTCAAGCCGATATGCAGCGTCCGATTCTCGCGATCCTTCCAAATGCCAATTGCAATCAATACGGCGAAAGGCACGAGAAAGAGGAACCGAAGGAGGCTGTTCTTGAAAGGAAAAGCCCAGATCGTCTGATAAACCGTGCCGAGGAAAATCGAAGGCCAATCGCCGGAGAAGTGCTCGATCCGCCCCCACGCGGCATTCGACCGGCCCATGGCCGTCAGCCACTCCCAAATCGAGACGGGAGGATAATGCCCGGAAGCGATGGCGCCCAGGATGCTGCCCCCGCCCGCGACCACAATCCCTCCGGCGGCGAAGGCGACCACCATACGCCAATCGTAGCTGTCCCGACGCCAAGTCAGGAGCGTTGCCACCATCAGCCCCAGACCCGCCAGCACGACGGTTTGGTGAAAGAGACCTCCCAAACCGATCAAGGCACCGCTTAGAAACCACATTCGGACCGAGGCAAAATCATCGCGCGCCCGAATCCAAAAGTATATTCCCCAGATTACGCAGCAGATCGCCGCGTGATAAACCTCCGCCACCGTGACATAACGAACCCAGGCGGGAGAAAAGGCGAATAAGAGTGTCACGATGAAGCTCGTAACGCGATTCCCACGCAGCGCGTTGCAGCAATACAGGAATCCCGTGACCGCCAATCCGCTGATGAAAGCGTTCACCACGTAAACCACATGGTAAGACCGGACGCTTTCCAAAAAAAACGTGGCGGCCAACCAGAACGCTCGCATCAACGGGTTATAGAGAATGTGATGCGGGTTCCAGAGGAGTTTACCTGTTTCGATGGCCACCAAATAGGAATTGGCGTCTTCCGTTTGGGACCTGATTCCAAACAGAAGATAAGCCGCCCCCAATATCAGGGTCGTGCGGATGATTTTGGCGGGTTCGCTGTGAAACCAGGAATGCATGAGTCCGGAACGGCGGGCGCGAGGAAGTCCGCCCTTGCACCGCCCTTCGCCCCCGGCGCGCAACCCAAATGTTTACATAATGATGCGGCTCTTCTCGACCCCGGCCGCCTTTTCCAGAAGGCCGTTGAGCCGCTTGACCATCTCTTGCGGTTCGCTGACCAGTCCCGCGGCCAGCATCGCCGTATCGTAGAGCGCGTGGGCCAGATCCTTCGCCAGCCCCTCGTTCTCGCCCTTCAGCGACGCGATGCGCCGCACCAGGCTGTGCCGCGGGTTGATTTCCAGGTGCACCATCATTGGCATGCCGCCCATGGCCTTGTCGCGGTTGAGCGTCGCCATCAGCTTCTGCATGGCGTTGGTCATGCCAAAGCCAGCGCTGGTGGCGGCGGCGGGGCTTTCGACGAGGCGCTTGGAAACCTTCACGTCGCGCACTTGCTCGCCGAGCAGTTCCTTGATCCAGCCGCACAGCTCGCCCGCCTGCTCGTCGCTCAGGGCCTCACCGCCACGTTCCGGGGCGTCGCCGGGCAGTTGAAGGTCGTCGCTGTCGCCGCTGATCAGTGGCTTCTCTTCGAAGGCCGCCAGTTGCGACAGGGTGTAGTCTTCGTAAGCGTCGCGGGTGTAGAGCACCTCGACGTCGCGTTCGCGGAAGGCCTCGAAATAGGGGCCGTTCTCGATCGCCTCGCGCGAAGGACCGGTCAGGAAATAGATGCGCTCCTGTCCGTCCTTCATGCGGCTCAGGTACTCCGTCAGACTCGTGCGGACGCCCGGTTCGGACTTGCTGGATTCGAAGCGAAGCAGCTTCGCCAGGTCGTCGCGGTGGGCGAAATCGCCCCGGACGCCTTCGTGCAGGAACATGCCGAACTTGTCATAGAAAGTCTTGTACTTCTCGGCGTCGTTGTCCGCCTGCTCGCCCAGGAAGCGGAGGAATTTGCCGACGATCACCTTGCGCAGGCGCTTGACCAAGCCGTTGTCCTGGAGGGTTTCGCGGCTGATGTTGAGCGGCAGGTCCTCGCTCTCGATGACGCCCTTCACGAACCGCATCCACTCGGGCAGCAGGTCCTCCGGGCTCTTCATAATCATCACGTTGCGGCAGTACAAATCGACGCCCGGCTTGGTCTGTCCAAAGCCCATGCGCTCGAGCGTGTCCTGCGGCACATAGAGCAGCGCGTTGATTTCCAACGGCACGTCGGCGGTGAAGTGCAGCGTATAGTACGGGTCCTCGCCGGTGTTGGCGTGGAACTGATAGAATTCTTTGTAGTCGTCCTCGCTCAGCTCGCCCTTCGACCGTTTCCAGATGGCCTGGACGGTGTTCACGCGCTCGTCGCCAACGAGAACCGGGAAGGGCACGAAGGCGCTGAAGCGGCGGATGACGTCTTTCACCGTGTCCGCTTCGGCGAATTCGGCGGCGTCCTCGCGCAGGTGCAGCGTGATCGAGGTTCCGCGCGGTGCCTCGGCGTCCTCCGCCACCACATAGCTGCCCTTGCCCTCGCTCTCCCAGCGCCAGCCGGTGGCGTCGGGGTGGAAGCTGCGGGTGCGGACGGTGACTTTGTCGGCGGCCATGAAGGAGCTGTAGAACCCGACGCCGAATTGGCCGATCAGGTTCACATCCTTCTTCGCGGCTTCGGCGAGCTGCGACATGAAGGCCTTGGTGCCGGAGCGCGCGATGGTGCCCAGGTTCTCGCCCAGCTCCTCGCGCGTCATGCCGACGCCGGTGTCGGTGATCGTAAAGGTGCGAGCGTCCTGATCGAGAGCGATTTTGATCTCGAGGGGCGCGTCCTTGTCCGGCATATCCGGATGGGTGAGCTGCTGATAGCGCACCTTCTCCAGCGCGTCGGCGGAGTTGGAGATGAGCTCGCGCACGAAGATCTCGCGGTTCGTGTAAAGCGAGTGGATGACGATGTCGAGAAGTTGGCGGATTTCCGCCTGAAACTCATGTGTTTCGGTCTGCTGCGTCTCGGTGGTCATGTGTGTCGTTCCCTTACAGCCTGCATGGTTCGAGGTCGATTTTCCCCTCTCCAATGCAACCCAAAGGCCAACCCGCCAACGCATCGAAAAAGGGCGCTGGCCAAATCGCCAGCGCCCTTTTCATTGAGTTGCGCACTGAGGGCAGAGGACTTAGAAGTCCGCGCGGCCCATCCAGTCTTTGGCCTCGAACTGATCGCCGGAGACACCCTTGCTGGCGTCGCTGGCCAGGTACACAAAGACGTTCGTGGCGTCGGCGGGGCTGGGCAGGGTGGCGGGGTCTTCGCCGGGATAGGCTTCCGCGCGCATCTTGGTGCGGAGCTTGCCCGGGTTCACGCTGTTGACGCGCACCTTGTAGTCTTTGACTTCGTCGGCGAGCACCTGGGTCAGGCCCTCGACGGCGAACTTGCTGACGGCGTAGGCGCCCCACTTGGCGCGGGCGGTGCGGCCGACGCCGCTGCTGACGTTGATGATCGACCCGGAGTTCTGGGGGATCATCTTGCCGAGCGCTTCCTTGGTGACCCAGAACACGCTGTTCAGGTTCGTCTCGATGACCTTGTTCCAGTCCGCGTCCGGGAAATCGGCGATGGTCTTGCGGGGGCCGAGGATGCCGGCGTTGTTGACCAGGACGTCGATGCGGCCGAAGGCGCGCTGCACCTGATCGACCAGTTTGACGGCGTCTTCGCGGTCGGCCAGGTCGAGCTTTACGGCGAGGCAGTCGGCGCCCAGGCTTTGGACTTCCTTCACCACGCCCATCAGGCTCTCGCGGTCGCGGCCACAGATCGCCACCTTGGCCCCTTCCGCGGCGTAGGCGTGGGCGATGGCGCGGCCGAGTCCGCGGCTCGATCCGGTGATGAGGCAGACTTTGCCAGCGAGGCGGCCCTTGGGCGCGGCGGCTTTCGCTTCAGCGGTTTGTTTCGTCTCGGCGGGGGCATCGGTGGTCATGGTCAACGCGTTGGAACTCCAAGGATTCGAAGATGGGAAAGGCGGCGAGAGTGCCCCCTGAGGGGCCCCGGGTCAAGCCTTGGCGGCGGCCAGGGCGGCGTCGTAGTTCGGATGATCGGCGATTTCCGGCACGTACTCGACGTGGATCAGCTTGCCCGCCCCATCGACGACGAAGACGGCGCGCGAAAGAACCGCCAGGTCGGGGATGAAGGTCCCGTAGGCGGCGCCGAATTCGTGGTCCTTGTAATCGGACATGCAGACCAGATTGTCGATGGACGCGGCGCCACACCAGCGCTTCTGGGCGGTGGGCAGGTCGCAGGAGATGGTGATGACGTTGATGCTGCCGCCCAGCTTGCCGGCTTCTTCGCTGAAGCGCTTGGCCATCAGATCGCAGACGGGGGTGTCGAGGCTGGGAACGGCCAGAATGACGGTGGTCTTGCCGGCGAAATCGCTCAGGCTTTTCTTCTCCACCAGGCTGACATGGGCGGAGAAATTGGGGGCGGTATCGCCCGCCTTGACTTCCGTACCTTCCAGCTTGAAGGGGTTGCCCTTAAGGGTCGTCGTTGCCGGCATGAAGCACTACCTCGTCGAAATCAATGTGTGGCGCGGCCCCCGGCTTTGGGGGCGCGGCGCGCTGCCGCGAAAACGTGGGTGCTCCGTCGCCCGCGCCGCAAGCGGAAAGCACCTGCGCGCCTGATACCGCGTATTGGTGAGGGGCGACGGGAATTCAGGTGAAATCGGAAACGGTGGGTTGGCGCACTTCCTCGGTCGCCATCAGTCGAATGGCGTTCGAGAGAATCCAAAGGCGTCCTTCGAGCCAGACCTCGACCCGGTACACGCCGGGGCCGAGAGCGGGAAAGGAAAGATCCTGAGCGGTGGTCCAGAAAGCGGGCAGGGAGTTGTGGCGCAGCACAATCTCGGCGGGTTGAGGGATGCTGATGTGCATGCGTCCGTTGGCGACGAATTGGGAGGTTTCGCCCATTTGGCACCCTTCGTTTTCCGGACCTTCGAAGCGGAAGGAAAAGCTGGGGACGGGGCTGATCGCGCGATTGTAGATGAAGGCGTTGCCACGGCGAAGCGCCTGCCAGACGAGGTCGCGGGCGCGGGGGAAGGATTTCGGCAGCCGCGGCGTGATGACCGCCGTGCGAATCGTATGGAAGGAATATTCGAAGGGCACGAATTCCTTCCAATCGAGCAGTGGCTCCTTGCGATTATGGGCGTTGAGGGACCCGATCGCGGAGACCGGGCGCTTTTCCAGTTCGATATCCCATCGCTTCACCACAGGCCGCGGCGGCCCGACGATGACGCGGTCGGGGCGGGCCTGATACTGCAACACCTTGCTGGGGTGGACGCGGGTCAGGAACTCGTCGGTGAATGACCAGATTTCCACGATGTCCACGTCGCTCATCGAGAGGGGGCGGGGAATGCGGTGGGGCCTGTGGGGGATGTCGAGCTGATAATGGCAGCCGGCGACGACGCCGACCTGGCGGCGGATTTCCTCGATGGCGATTTCGGCGCTGGGCTGCTGGCCGATATCTTCGCGGGTTTCGAAAGCCAGCATATGGCCGTCGTGACAGATCACTTCCTCGCCGCAGAGGATCAGCACGCCATCGTGCCAGGCATCGACGGGGGCGTCGCAGTGGCGGGTATTATGATCGGTGATGACGACGAAATCGAGGCCCGCGTCTTTGGCGTGCTCGATGATCGCCTCTAGGGGCTCTCCCCCGCTGGCTTCTGTGTGGACGTGAACCACACCGTGGTAGATGTTCCAGCGAGAACTCATGCGAGGGAGGTGGAAAAGACCCGGAATTTTCCGCCCACGCCACCAAAAGGCGGCGGGCGCGAATGGCTATGTTTAGGCGCCTTTTTTTGTGGTCAACTGGATAAAGCGCACGAGGTTGTTATCGGGGTCACGCAAATCCACGTAGTGAAACCCTTCGCCCTCTTGGGGCTCGGAGAGGACGTGCAACCCTTTCTTGAACAGTTCCTCGTAGGTGGCCTGGATGTCATCCACCTCAAAGGAAAACCGCGTTGTGGAGCGCTCCGGCGAGGAGCCTTCCGTCTGGATGCTGCCGCCCTTGAAGACCGCGAAGTTGGCGCCCTTGAGTTCCCACTCCACCCAACCGCCCGCATCGAGGAAGGGCTTTCCGAGGCCGAGGGCGTCGGAGTAGAAGGCTTTCGAGCGGTCGGGATCGCGGACGTAGAAGAAAACGACACTGATACCTTTGATTTTCATGGGCCGGGTTGTCCTCTTGAGACGTAAGGATAGTTAGTGGCTTACTCTTACCCGAACTGCGGAGGGAGGTGTCAACCTTGCCCGGTTGCGGCGACGGAGAGGGCGGCGGCGACCCGGCGCAAAATCACCGCCGCCAATTCGCCCTTGGTAGTCATCGGCACGTCTTCCTCGTTGCGCGCGTCGACCAGTACCGCCCGGTTCGTCTCCGAACCGAAACCGGAGCCTTCCTCGTTGATCGGGTTGGCGACGACAAAGTCGAAGCCCTTGCGTTCCATTTTCTCCCGGGCGTGCTTCACCAGGTCATGGCTCTCGGCGGCGAAGCCGACGAAGTACTGGCCGGGGCGGCGCGCTTCGTTGGCCGCCATGGCCACATCCGGCGTGCGCACCAGGCGCAGCGCCATCTCCGGTTCCGCGCCCTCCTTCTTGGCTTTCGTCATGGACGAAGTGGCCGGCTTCCAGTCGCACACCGCCGCCGCGAAGATCAGAATCTCCGCCTCTTCCATGTTCGCCAGGACGGCATCGCGCATTTCCTCGGCGGTGGTGACGCGGACCACTTTGCGCAGGCCGTCGGGCAGGGGCAAATCGGAGGGTCCGGAGACAAGGGTGACGCGGGCCTTCAGCCTGTGCGCCTCCCGCGCCAGCGCCACGCCCATCTTGCCCGTGGAGGGATTTGTGATACAACGCGCCGGGTCGGCGAATTCGCGGGTCGGGCCGCTTGTAATCAGGATCCGGCGCCCCGCCAGCGGCGACGACGTGGGGCTGGCCTGATTCAAGATGGTTTCGAGAATCGACTCGACCGGCGCGAGCCGCCCGGGGCCGATGTCTCCGCAGGCCAGCCGCCCCTCCCCCGGTTCGATCAGGACGTGGCCGCGGTCGCTGAGCGTTCGCAGGTTCTCCTGCACCGCCGGGTTGCCGTACATCGCCGGGTTCATCGCCGGGGCGATCACCAGCGCCCCCGGCCACGCCACCGCGAAGGTGGACAGAGCGTCATCCGCCAGCCCGTGCGCCAGCCGCCCGATGGTGGCCGCCGTGGCCGGAGCGACGGCGAAGGCGTTCGCCCACTTCGTCGCCCCCAGGTGATCCATCTGCCCCTCGTGGCCGCTGCCCCACAACGACACGATGGCGGGACGGCCGGTGATGGCTTCGAACGCGGCGGCGCTGACCAGATTCACCGTGTTCGGCGTCAGGACGACCCGCACCTGGCCGCCTTCCTTGACAATCAAGCTTGCCAGGTCGAGCGCCCGGTAGGCCGCGATGGAACTGGAAACGCCGAGTAGCAGGCGCAGGTCGCTGGGTTTCATGGGCAAGCGGTCTTTCCGAGGACGATTTCGCCCCCGAAAAGGGGCTTAGGCGCCGTAGCGGACTTCGATGGCGAGAACTTCCCGCGTGTCCGGCACGGTCCAACGGATGCTGGGGCCTTCGGCGGAAAACGCAACGTTTTCTCCGTTGGCGGTGACGCCGGCCACCGGGCGGTCCTGGCGATGGAGGCGGAACACCCAAAGCTCGCGCCCGGACCGATAGGGTCCCTGCGGTGCGGGGATGGTCAGGCGGAGGGCTTCCGCAGTTTCCTCGCCTGTGAAGGCGTACCGGGCTTCCTCTCCGCGCTCGTAGGCGCGGGTGGCGCCGTCGTCCTCGACCAGCCGGCCCGACAGCTTCGCCCCCGGATAGATGTCCAGGTACGTTTCCGGACAGGGTTCGCCGGTGTGCTGGCGCACCGGGGCCATGGGGACCACGGCTCCGGCGCGGACATAAACGGGCACGTGGCCGATGGCGGCCTCGGCCAGGATCCAGCGGGCGCCGTGGTGCCGTTCGCCATTCCAGAAATCGACCCACTCGCCCGCGGGCAGATACACCGGCCGGCGCTCGGCCCCCGGCGTCAGCACCGGCGCCACGAGAAGGTCGCTCCCCAGCATCCACTGATCGCCGATCCGGTGAAGGGTGGCGTCTTCGGGGAACTCGTAAACCAGGGGCCGGTTGATGGGCGCGCCGGTTTCGCTGGCCTCGACGAAGGCGGTATAGATGGCGGGCAGGAGCCGCATGCGGATTTCGATCATCTTGCGGGCGATGCGCTCGACCCCCGGACCGAACGCCCAGGGCTCCTGATCGCGCGTCCCCATGGCGCTGTGGGCGCGGCAGAACGGCTGGAACACGCCCCACTCCATCCAGCGAGCGAACATCTCGCGGTCCGCGTCGTTGCCGAAACCGCCGATGTCGCAGCCGGTAAAGGGAATCCCCGTCATGCCCATGCTCAGGTTCGTCATCACGTCCAGGGGCATCGAATACCACTGCGAAACGTTGTCGCCGGTCCAGAGCATGGCGTAGCGCTGCACACCCGCCCAGCCCGACCGGGTGATGACGAAGGGCCGCGCGTCGGGCCGCTCCGCCTCGATGCCTTCGCAGGAGGCCTGGGCCATGGCCATGCCGTAGATCTGGTGGATTTCTTCGTGGCTGCGGCCAACGCCGAAATCGTGGTGCGTGGCATCGAGCGGCAGCGTTTTGCGCGGGTCGTTCCAGCACGAGGGCTCGTTCATGTCATTCCAGATGCCATCGACACCCGGGTCCAGGAGCGTGGTGCCCTGATACGCGCCCCAGCGCCGGCGGACCTCCGGGTTGGTGAAGTCGGGAAAGTGAACCTCGCCGGGCCAGACTTCGCCGACGTAGGGCTCGGTCTCGCCGGTGCGGGTCAGGAAGAAGCCATCACGTTCGAGGAAGTCCTTGTAGACCTGATAATCCGGGTCGATTTTCACGCCCGGATCGACGATGGCCACGGTGTGGAAACCCTGGTCTTTCAACTCGGCGAGGAGCTTGTAGGGCTGGCTGAACTGCACCGGGTCCCAGGTGAACACCCGGAAGCCATACATGTAATCGATGTCGAAGTAGAGGCAGTCGCAGGGGATCTTGCGCGTGCGGAATTCGCGGGCCAGTTCGCGGAAACGCTCGTCCGGATTGTAGGACCAGCGGCACTGATGATAGCCCAGCGCCCACATCGGCGGGCGGTTGATGCGGCCTGTCAGGTCCGTCCAGGCGCGCAGCAGTTCCTTGGGCGAGTCTTCGAACAGCAGCCACAGCACCAGATCGCCAGTGCCCGCGCGCCAGATGGCTTCGCCTTCCTTCTCATAGCCGAAATCCAGCACCGTGAATCCCGGGTTGTCCAGAAACGCCGCGTGGGGCGGGTTGGCGTCGGGGGTCAGGTGGATCGAAAACGGGATCTGGCAATAGAAGTGCTGATCGGGGCGGTGCACCGGGTCGTCGGTGTTCCAAAGCGCGTAGCGCCGGCCGGCCTTATCGAGCGACTCGCCCGTTTCCGCCAGGCCATAGACCCGTTCCGCCGCCGGCATCAGGCGCCGCAGGCCCAGGCCGCCGAGATGGTCCGGGTCCTCGTTCGCCTTGCGCGGTTCGCCCTCCGTGTGGAAAAGCGCCTTCTCCGCCGTCTCGTAGCGCACGAAACCGTACTGGTCCTTGACCTGGAGCGAGAACGACTCGTCGCGCAGCGTAACGGTCAGGGCGCCAGTCTTGATCGTGGTCAGGCCGTCTTCCTCCGTGACCTGGGCATCCACCTTGGGGAACTCGGCTTTCGCGATGGCATAAGACACATCGGTCCCGAGACTGGCTCCGCGCGACACACGCAGCCGCAGGCAGCTCGGCGTGGCCAGATCGAGAGCCACTTCACGGCTCGCGCCATCGTTTGTAAAAGCGGTTCCAGCAAACACCGGAGTCAATTGGGGGGAAGTCATCGCGTCGTCGTTTCCTTTGTCCGTTCGAAAAGCACCATGGCGCCGGGTTGTTGATTGAGGCCAAGGGGAAACCCCCTCGGCCAGCGCCGGGCCTCTGCGTAAGCGCTTTGAAAGCCCGGCGCTAGCAGGATTTGCTGGTCCGGCGGCCAAACGCCTGTCATCGTCCCCGGTTCCGGCTCCACCACCCCCAGCAGAATCCAGTCCGGTTCGCGGCGCAAGACACTCTGTGCGTCGAAAGCCTCGTGCAGCGCGCCGCCGACCTGCGCGATCTCCGCGTCCACCAGCCCCAACATGTCGATCACCGGCCGGTCCGCCACCCAGGGCACGGCCCCCGCCTCGGTCAGCGCGATGGTCTCGCCGGTTGGAACGATCGCGGCGATGTCGCGGCCCATGCGCAGCGGTTGCTCGATAATCAGCGCCCGCCGCCCCGGCACATCCGGGTCCCAGGCGTTGCGCCGCGCCCACTCGAGCGGACGCCAGCCCTGAATCGCCTCGAACCGGGCGTGAATCGGCGCCGCCAGAATCAAGACCGCCGGCACCGCCACCCACGCCCACCGCGGCAGGCGATACAACCCAATCGCCGCCAGAACACACAGCACCGGCAGCATCGGTACCAGAAACCGCATGCCGGGCATCCAGTCTCCTCCGACCAGAATGGTGAAAAGAATCTGTAGTCCCACCCAGGTTCCGCCGATCAAAAAGAGGGGGCGATGACTGCGGTCTTTCCAGGCACCCCACACCGCCAAGCCCAACAAAACCAGCGGCGGAGCCAGAAAATAGGCCGCCGTGTACTTGATCCCCGCCACCGCCGACCGCACCGGCGACCCGCCGACCTTGGCGGAAACCGTGTTGGGGATCATCGTGCCAAAGGTCGCGAGCCGCCATAGCGTGTAGACCGCAAACCCGGCGGCGAAAACCGCAATAGCCGCCAGCAGATGGCGCCTCGCCCCGCCTCGCGCGCAAACCAGCGCCACCAGCGGCAAAGCCAGCACCATAGCGCCTTCGGGCCGCGAGAGCGCCACCGCGAGCAAACTCGCCGCCAGCGCCGCCGTGCTCCCCCGCCCCGGCCCATGCACCGTGCGATTCGTGAAGACCACCGCCGCGAAGGCCAACAGCGCGTACATCGGCGTTTCCAATCCCCCGATGGCCCACACCGCGAACGGATAGCACGACGCCAGCAACGGCGCCGCCAGCCGATACCGTCCCCAGCCCCTCGGCGCAAAGCACAGCCACGCCAACAGCCCCACGGCGAACCCGATCCCCGCCACCCGCATGGCACCGAGGGGCTCGATCCCCATGGCGATGGGCACCATCGACAGCACAAGCCACAAGAAGTTCGAGTAGCCCTCGAGCGGCTGGCCCGGATTGAAGGCCCATCCGTCGCCCGCCAGCACGTTGCGCGCGTACCGGAAGGTGATGTAGGGATCGTCCATCACCACGTACCAATAACGCCCTGCCAGCGCCGAAAAAACCGCCACCGCCAGAGCGAATGGCAAGAGCCCGCGCCAATCCAAACCCAGGGGCGAGAGGTCGAGTTCATGGCGTTCAGACGGAGCGGCGGCGGGCGCGTTCATGGCCGTAACGGGACACAGGCGGCCCGGGGCGAGGCAACCGCAATGACGAACTTGGCGCTCAAAATTGACGGGAACAAACCTTGCCGCCGTCTCGTCTGATCTCCCAGATTGGCGTCAAGGTCGCCTCCTTAATCGCGATCCCGCCCTTTTCCGCTAAAGGACCGAACCAGAAATGACTACCTCATTGAAACATATCGCTGCCGCCTTCGCACTCTCCTTGGCCCTTTTCGCCGGAGGAGCCGCCTGGGCTCAGGAATCCGCCCCGGCCACTCCCGCCGCCGCCACCACCCCCAAGGTCGTCACGCCCCAGGAGTTGCGCGAGCAGGCGGAAACTTTCCTGCGCAAAATCGAAGAAAAAAACAAGGACGTCACCACGCTCCACGGCGTGTTCGAGCAAACCCGCATCAACACGATGTTCCTCGACGAAATCCACAGCAACGGCGAGTTCTGGTACAAGAAGCCCAGCAAGTTCCGCTGCGACTACTATGAGCCGACGCGGATGAGTTTCTACATGCTCGGCAACGACCTCACCACCTACACGCCGGAACTCAAGCAGGTCGAAAAGTACACCCTGGAAAGCGGCGACGGCGCCCCCATCAACCAGATGCTGGTGGGCTTTGGCGTTCAGACCGAACGCATCCTCGAACTGTTCGACGTCAAGCTGGCGCCGATCCAGCCGGCCGAGGAAAACCTGCTGATCGTCGATTTCGTCTCCCGCGATCTCGACCGCACGCTCGGCTACTCCAAGATCACCATCACCTTCGACACGGCCGAGTTGGAGCCGATGGTCCTCGTCCTCGAAGAAGAAGAAGACGTCGTGACGGTGAACCTCAAGGAAGTCGAATTCAACGCCGACATTCCGGAAGACAAGTTCGAGACCAAGTTCCCCGAGGGCACCGAGGTTGTGGAGTACTGACCTATGTACCATGGGCGTCCCGCCCATGACCTGCCACGCTTCCTCGATCACTGAAAAGTCTTGGCTTACACAGAGTCTTCGGCACGGGCTCAGACGCCCGTGTCACCTTTTTGAGCCACTATCCGAACAAGTCCGTCTGCTCGCTGTGGCGTCTCGGCAGACCGAGGAGTTGGCCGAGCAACAGCGCGTTTTGCGGGGCGCCGCCTTCTGGATGGTTGTTGAAGAAGACGAAGGTCGATTGCGCCTTCTCGGCCATGGCCTTGATCGGCGCGGCGGTTTCGAAGAGTTCCTCCTGATTGTAAGTGTACGTGTACCGATTCATCCCCGAATCCGGACCGTACCAGTCCGCGGCGTTGCGCCCGTGGAATCGCACGTAGGCCAGCGGCGCCGTCCGCACGAAACGCCGCGACCGCGAGAGACCCGGCAGGTCCGGTTGATCCACCCCCACCCGCGACACCGCCCACGTCCGCAACTGATCGTCCACATCGTCGTGGTCCCAGGATTCGTGACGGAATTCGAAAGCGAGCGGCAAATCGCCGAATTCCTGATGCACATGCCGGAGAAACTCCCGCGACGGCGCCGAATTGCGCAGGGCGTTCGGGAACTGAAACAGGATCGCGTCGAGACATTCGGCCTGGCGAAAGGGCTCGAGAAAGCGCCGGTAGGGCACGAGCGTTTCCGCGTCCAGCCGCCGTTTGTGCGTCAGGTCGCCGGGGGCTTTGATGGCGAAGCGTAGGCGCCCGGCGGCGCGCTCGACCAGCCCCTCGGCGGTGCGCTGGCCCGGCGTGCGGTAGTAGGTGGCGTTGATTTCCACCGCCGGAAAGACCTCCGCATAGGCGTCGAGCATGCGGTTCTTGCCGAGGCCCGCCGGATAAAACGGCCCGCGCCAATCCTCGTAGGAAAAACCCGACGTCCCCATCAGAATCATAGCGCCGCGAATCCTTCCAGCAAATCGAGTTGGCGATGGCCCGGGCGTTTGCGCCGGGGCGGGGCGGGCGGCGGCGCGCCGGGGGGCCGGATGGCGTGTTCGTCGCGCTGATGGCCGGTGGGCCACAGCAGCGTGTTCATCGCCCGACGCAGCAGCTTCACGTAGGCCGCCGGATCGTACGTCGTATCGAAATCCCACAGGGGCTCCAGCCGCACCCGCCGCGACCGATCCGGGTCGCCCGCCGAGGTGATCAGGTAGCGCAGCGATTCGCCGGCATGCAGATTCAGCCCCGCCGCCATCGACTGCCGCGCGGCGAGCGCCTGAAGCCCATTGCCGCGATATTCTTCCGGGTCCTGAGAGAGCGATTGCTGCATCACGAGGTCCTCCTGCGGAATTTCCCGGCGCCACAATTGCTGCTCCCATTCGTCGATTTGATCGTTCAACTCTTCACACATCGCGATATAGTCTTTTTCGTCTTCCGCCTCGGCGAGACGATGCAGCAGCTCCAATTGCGCTTTTTTCACAAACATCGGCAAATCCCCCCGCCGGCATTCGATGCCACGATATTTCAGTTCGCCATGGCGAAACGCCCCGAAATAGCGGGTCGGCACGGGGCGGTCCTGGACCTGGCGGGATGGCAAAAAGACCACCCATTTATAAATGCCCTCCAGCGAAATCGTCAGGCCGCTCGCTTCATTGATGGCATCGCAGAGCGAAGGGATTTCCTCGTCGCGAAAGCCCGGTTTTTTCAGCCACACCGAATCCACGTTGGCATGCAGGACGCTCCAGCCGTGGGCTTCCGCCACCTCCCGCGCCACCAGGAGCCCCTCGCGGGAATAGGCGGAGACGGCTTCGTGGGCTTCGATGCGGCCGAATCGGGCGTTGCGATAACCCAGGTAGCCAAAACAGCAAACCAACATCCATTTCAGGGCGTCCTGGCGTGCGTGATAGCGATCATAAGTCTCTTTATCACCATTTTCTTTCGCCGCCTTCCGCAGTTTCTTGAATCCTTGGCGCTTTTCGATAATGGGGGCGAGAGAACGGGAAACCAAACCGGCCCGCCGCTCGCAGATCGTGTAGCCGATTTCCGGCACAGTCCGGTTCGAGCAGCAATCGCAATTCACCGTTTCCGGCGACACATTGCGCCACGCCATAATGCTCGGGTACATGGACATATAATCCAATTCCACCACGTTTTCATGAAACCCCGGATCGGGCGCGTACACCAAGCCGCCCCGGTCCGAGGTGAGCAGCTGGCGCGCCGACTTCCACGCCTCGGGCTGCGTCTTCTTCCACGGAATCAGGTAGCCCTCGCGATAGGCCATGTCCAATTGGATCGATGTGATGCCGGTGCCGATGGAGCGCCGGGCCGCGCGTTGCGGCGGGATTCGGCTGAGCCGCACCGTTTCCGCCAACCCGTCGAGGCCGTTGTGCGCGATGGCGAAACTGTTCGCCCGGTCCAGATGCCAGCGGCCCAGAAGCTGGTGCTCGGGCGCCTGATAGAGCACCCGGCCATAGGAAAAATACGTCCGCCCTTCCGTGCGGATGGGGCGCTCCTCGGCGGCCGATTCACGCCCCAGCCGCAGATCGAAACGCATTCGCCGCGCCATCGATAAGAGCAATGGAATCAAGAACGCATCGCCCTGGGCCGTCATCAAAACGTCCGGGTCCGCATCGTCCAGAGCCGCCTGAAACGCTTCGAGAATCGTGGCCGGTTCGTCCCAGGTCACGGCGCGGCCGTCGCACTCCATGGTCAGCGACCGCAGCACGGAGCGCTTGCCCTGGAGCCGCCCCTCGCCCGACAGCTCGGCGGTGCGCAGCGGCGGCAGTTCGTATTCGATGGCCCAGCGGTCGTCGCGCGAGGTGAGACGCCTCAGCTCCGTCCCCTCATAATCCACCTCACAGCGCATCAGGGGAAACAGTTCGCGCTCGTAGCAATACAGCTGCTCGGGCAGCAGATCGGCGTTGTACCATTCCAGGAGCGGAAATTCGTGGGCGTACTCGGGCAGGCGAAACCGCCAGGTGTCGAGTTCGAGGGGCCGCACGGCGAAAACCGGCTGCATGGAGCCGCTCCAGAAATCGCGCCGCTCGGTCCAGCCGTCCGCCTCCGCGTCGCCGTGGCGTTCCAGGAGCGCGGCGCAGGCCGCCACGTCCGCCTCGGCGCCGCTGAGGTACACCGCCGGGGCGAAGGGATCGGTCAGGCGCAGGCGCCCGCCATCGGCCAGCACAAACCAGAGCACCATCTGACGCCCGCGGGCGTAGAGATCGAAAAGCCAGCCTTGCGCGTTCATGGTTCAGGGGTGCCTTTCCGCGCGGCTTCCAGCTCCGCGCGCAGTTCTTTGAGTTCCAGCTCCATTTCCAGCAGCACGGCGAACACCAGCGCCTCGAACGGCACGGCGCGGGCGGCGGCGGCGGATTCGGCGCTGTGGCGCCGCGCGCGGGTGAAAATGCGGTCGAAGGCCCCCTTATGCTCCGCGCGCAAGGCTCGCCGAAAGGCACGCCAGGAGTCCTCCTCCTCTTGCAGCCACATGTTGAAAGTCGGTACGGTGCGTCCCATCGGGCGTCTCCTCAATTTCCAGACAAAGTTCCTCGTTCGACAAGAGACGAACCCTCCCCCGCACCCCGCCGAACGCGCGCAACGGCAGCCAGAACGGCTCGTGCGTCGGCGGCGGCTCATAGGTCATCAGCAGCTCCGCCTCCGCCGGCAGGCCCTCCAGCGCCGCCAGCACCCGATTCAGCACCAGGGCGCGCTCGCGTTCGGGCAACGACTCCTCGCGAAAAAGATGGTCCAGCCCCAGCAGCACAAAGGCCGGCGGCGGGCCCGCCCCCTCGGCGAAAAGCGCCGGCACCATGTCCTCGGCCACGGCACAGAGTTGATGAATGGTGAACGTGCGCGTGATCCACACCCGGCCCAGGACCTCGTCCGGGTCCGCCTTCCACAGCCGCGCCGCCTGGACAAAGGCGTAGGGATCGAAGGCGTTCACCGCATCGACGCAGTACAGAGCGCTTTCCGGGGGGCGCACCAGCGGAGCGAGGTCGCGCAGCAAGCGAGAGGAGAGGCCACGGGAGATTTGCAGGGAAAACCACATCGATGCCACCACCGTCCGGAAACGTTCGTCTCTCTCTCAGACGAAGAAAAAGCGTTTCTCTGGCAAAGTAAAGACGAAAATCACCCCCGGGCGTAAGTGGCCTGAACTCATCGCCCCACGCCCCTCTCCCCCGCCCCACGCCGCGCGCCATCGGGTTCCCGCCCAGCGATCCGCACTTGATCTCTTCGCCCGGCTGTGGGCACATTCGCCCTCGACCTTCAGG
This sequence comes from Sumerlaeia bacterium, assembly GCA_040219255.1. Classification (GTDB taxonomy): domain Bacteria; phylum Sumerlaeota; class Sumerlaeia; order SLMS01; family JAHLLQ01; genus JAVJSW01. The sequence goes on along the minus strand of JAVJSW010000037.1, from coordinate 153,359 downwards.
AGCCACCGCCCCATGTACAAAGCCAAAGCCTACTCCGCCGCCAGCGCCACGTCCCCCCTCGCCCTCGACGCCATCGATCGCCGCGACCCCCAAGGCCACGATGTGCAGATCGAAATCCTGTACTGCGGCATCTGCCACTCGGACCTGCACTTTGTCCGCAACGAATGGAGCGATGCCATCCCCGCCATGTATCCCGCCGTTCCGGGCCACGAAATCGTGGGCCGGGTGGCCAAGGTGGGGCCCGAGGTGACGAAGCACAAAACCGGCGATCTGGTCGCCGTCGGCTGTTTCGTGGGGTCGGACCTGTCGTGTCCGATGTGCAAGGCGGGGCGCGAGAACTTCTGCCCCGACGCCACCATGACCTTTGGCTCCGCCGACCGCCATGGCACGGCGCCGATGACCTTTGGCGGGTATTCGGAAAGCATCGTCGTGCACGAGCACTTCGCGCTGCGCCTGCCCGCGAACCTGGATCTGGCGGGGGCGGCGCCGCTGCTCTGCGCGGGAATCACCACCTATTCGCCGCTGCGGCGGTTCAATGTGGGGGCGGGAATGAAAGTGGGCGTCGTGGGCCTGGGCGGTCTGGGCCACATGGCGGTCAAATTCGCCCGCGCCTTTGGCGCCCACGTCGCCGTTTTCAGCCGCACCGAGTCCAAAAAGGGCGACGCCCTGCGCCTGGGCGCCGACGAAGTCGTCATTTCCACCGACGCCAACCAGATGAAAAAGCACGCGGGCACCTTCGACTTCATCCTCGATACCGTGGCGGCGAAGCACGACATCGACGCCTACCTGAACCTGGTCAAGGTCGATGGCAACATGACACTCGTCGGCGCGCCGCCCGAGCCCCTCTCGCTGTCGGCCTTCAGCCTCCTGTTCGGCAACCGCAACCTGTCCGGTTCGAACACCGGCGGCATTCCCCAGACCCAGGAAATGCTCGACTTCTGCGGCGCGCACAACATCACCGCCGACGTGGAAGTCATCCCGATTCAGAAAGTCAACGAAGCCTACGACCGGCTGCTGAAGTCCGACGTGAAGTACCGCTTCTGCATCGATATGGCGTCGCTCAGGAACGAGTGAGACGGGCAGGCACGCCGCCGCTTCGGTCGAAGTGGAAGGGTAACGAGAATGGACCATCGTAGAATGAAAATCAGCAAGACAAGCCGGATTGGCCTCGCGCTCGCCGGTGGCCTGGCGCTTCTTCCATGGGACGCTTTTGGCATCATCACATCGGAGACGAATTTTATAATCAGTCCGTTCTATGATGTGGAGGGGCGTGTCGGAATGCAGAATAGACAAATTGTATTTGGACCAGAGGATATAAGTTGTGTTTATGTAGACGGAGAAGAGCCGTATTTGAGCGATGCCTTTATTGGATTTAATGGCCTAGTTGGGGCACCAGCGGGCACTCCACTCGCGTTCAAGGTTTTTTCTCCAGAATTCTCCGGAGAAGGACACTGCATTACCGGATACCTTGGGGCGGAAAGTTATGCCTTCGGCAGCAGCCGTCTTGCCTGGCTCGCCCCCGTGAAGGGGAGCGAGGTGGAGTTGCGGCCGTTTGGGACAGATCGAAGCGACGTTCTCCCGGAGGAAACCGATGACTATCTGTTTATAGAGTTCGACATGAGTTTTTCGGATAGCCGCCATGTCCCTTCAATGTACCCTAACCTGGAATGGATTCCGGACCTTTTTCACCGTTCGGTCACGATTACAATAGAGTACCTGCCGGGGAACAATTTGGTCACACGGAAAGTGGATACTCATATCTTCAAATCGGCCATAACCGATGGCCCCTTCGCGGATTTCTTTCTTCGTTGGGGAGATATTCCGGAGCCACAAGATCCTTCCTCTGCCTATTTCGGAGAAGACGCTCCGGTCGGTCCGATGGACGTGCATTTCAAGCTGGATGGCTACACCACAGAAACGCTGCATCTGGATGCCCAGCCATTGTATAGCTATACATACAACGGCGTTGTCACGCCGAACATGGATGGTTCCGAGACCCCGGGCCCATCGCCAAGCGATTTCGCCAAGCCGAACTTTCCCGAAGTCCCCACTTGGGGCGTCGTCCGCCGCTGCATCGCCGAAGTGGTGACCTGTGGCTGCGTGCCGACGGTGGAGATCGAGCCGTATCTCGACTCGAACGACGACACCCTGCATGACGCCGCCGATCTGATTCGGGCAATGAGGGGGGAGCCCGAGGGATGAAGACCTGAGCGCGCGCCAGGCATTCGGCCCCGCCGCCGATCAATCCAACCCGCGGGCCAGCAGATCGTCCTCGTCCAGGCCGAGGAAGTGGCCGATCTCGTGCTTCAGCGTGATATCCAGCTCCTCGATCAGCTTCTCCTCGTCCGGCGCCACCAGGGCGATGTTTTCCAGGAACAGGACGATGCGGGTCAGGCCCGCGGCCAAGTCGTTATCGGCCCGCTCGGGCAACGGCGTGCCCTCGAAAATGCCCAGCATCAACGGGTCCAGCGGCGGATTGTCGGAAAACAGCATCGCCTCGCTGGGCCGATCCTCCAGGATAATCGGCACGTTCTCCATGGCGCGGCGAATGTCCTCGGGATAACGCGAGTACATCTCCTCCAGGATGGCGCTGATGCGCTCGACCGGCAGGAAAACGGGGCGCTGGCGCTCCGGCTCCAGCTCCTCGGCCCGCTCGAAATGGAAATCGGCCTTCTGCACATCGCCGGCCCTCAGCGCCAGAATGCCCAGGAAATACCAGACCTCGCCGCTGTCGGGCTCCTCGACGCTGGCCAACTCGAGATAATGCGCCGCGGCGGAAAAGCGGCACAGATAAAACAGCGCCACCCCCATCGCCACCAGAGCGTCCGTGCGGCCCATCTCCATCGAGTAGGCCTGGCGGTAATAGCGGAACGCGCCCTCGTTGTCGCCGTCCTTCCAGCACGCATGGCCGGCCACCATCAGAAAATCCGAGTGGGTAAAGGACAGCTCCTCCTCGTAATTCTGATCCAGCAGCGTCATCGCCGTCTCGCACCGGCGAATGGCCTCGTCCACCAGGCCCTCGTAGGTGGCGGCTTCCGCGCTCGAGTACAAATGTTCCAGTTGGCTGTTGAGAGAATCGGAGTCCATCAGCGCCGTTCGCCCCAAAAATTGAGAAAAGTCATCGGCTATCCTTTCGCCCGTCACACCGCGCATTGGCTGGAAAGCCGGGTCCGATGGCAAGGATTAAAGGCGCGGGGGCGGCGGCAAGGGTTGGGGACACGGAGGATGGGGAGGGAGGAGATTCGCGGAGGTGGCGGGATTGGGGTTGGCAGAGCGTTCTTATCGCGAGCAAGGATGAATTGAGCTGGCAGAAAGACCACGCTCACGAGACTATCGAGAAAGGGAATCAGAGCAAGCCATGGGCTGCAAAAGGAAAATTCTGATCGCCGGATTCCTGTTATTTGCAGGTTCTTGTTTCCTCATAATAGGGCTTCATCTTTCCCTGACTCGCTATCGATATTATACCGAAAGCGATGAAGAACGGCGTGTGTTAATCGAGGAGCTGACGCAACAGCGTGAAGGGCATCTCGAGTTCTCACAAAGACCGGGTATGTCGAGCGCCTTCAATGATCCAGATTTGCGATGGCCTTACGACCGGATGGGCCTTGTGATCGCGATCAATCAATTCGCTCTCGAGATGGATCGTTTGCCTCACTCGATCCAGGAGCTTGGTGATAGTGGATTCCTGGAACCTCGAGACTACATTTCCTATCGTTACACGCTCGACGAGAGCGGCAAATGGCGGATCACGAGGCATGACTACGAGGTTGCAAAAGGAAACTAGTGCTTAGGCCGCAAGGAGTCACCGGTGCCCAAAGACCAAATCTTCGCCATCGCCATCGCTCTCAACATTCCGCTCATCGTGCTCGCGGTCTTGAGCGGCGTGTTCTTTGACTTCGCTGTTGAGGGCCTCATTCCTTTCGGCATCACGGGGTCGGCGCTCTTGCTCTTGTACACGCTCGGTGTCCGGAGACTCCACCCGCTCACCTTCGCAGCGGGCGCGCTCTTGATCGTGCATGCGGGGGCGTGCTTCCTGGCGCGGTGGTACTTGAGTTCGCTGGCCTGAGCGGATTTCACCTTTCTCTACGCACCCTTCGCCCCTTCGCTGCTTTGCGTTAAAAACAGAAAACCCGCGCCCCACCCACCCCACGCCCAGCACCCCAAAGCCCCAACCTCAGCGTGCTCCGCGTCTCTGCGGTGAAGTCCCATACTCCGCACCTCCGAACCACACCCATTACACGACTTACCCGCCCCTAATCTCCTCTTGTCTGTTTAGTCTGACAAGTGTATTTTGTCTTTCTTGTTCCCGAAGCTCCACATGAGGGGACAAACGGCGGGGGTTGTGAGAGGCTCCCTCCAACGTCACGCCTCAGGAGGGCGCCCGCCATGCTGACCGCCACACCCCCACTTTCCATTGTCTTTTCCGGCCCGGGTCTTGCAGGGTCTTTCCACCAGATTTCCCCCGATGGAGGACGCCGCCGCTTGGCCGAGTTTTTAGACGATCAGAGAAAATACCAGGAGCGCGCCTATTTGATAGGCGTTCGCACCCAGGAGATAACGCCCCAGGTGGCGCAAGAGCACCTCGACGAACTCGTCAGTCTCGTCGGCACGCAGGGGCTGGAGGTGATCGGTTCGGAAGTCGTCAACGTCGCCACCATCCACCCCAAGTTCTTCATCGGCAGCGGCAAAGCCGAAGAGATCAAGACGCGGCTCGAAGCGCATGAGGCCGAAGTCGTGATTTTCGACTGCGAACTCTCGCCATCGCAGCAGCGCAACTGGGAGAAACTGGTGGACAACGTGGCCTGTATCGACCGGCGCCAGGTGATTCTCGACATCTTCGGCGCCCGAGCCACGACCAAGGAATCGCGCCTGCAAGTCGATCTGGCGATCATGGAATACTCCCTGCCTCGCCTGAAACGCGCCTGGACGCACCTCGAACGCCAGCGAGGCGGCGGCGGATTCGTTGGCGGCGCCGGCGAAGCGCAGATCGAAATCGACCGCCGGCTCGTGCGCGACAAAATCGCCGCCACCAAGCGGGAACTCAAACACGTCCAGAGCCACCGCGAAACGGTCCGCAAGGGCCGCCGCCGCGACGGCCTTCCCCTGGCCGCCATCGTGGGCTACACGAACGCGGGTAAGTCCACGCTCCTCAACGCCCTGACCGACGCCGGCGTGTTGCAGGAGGACAAGCTCTTCGCCACCCTGGACCCGACCACGCGGCGCCTCGAATTGCCCGGCGGGCCCTCCATGCTGCTGACCGATACGGTCGGGTTTATCCGTAAACTGCCGCACAATCTGGTCGAAGCCTTCAAGTCCACCCTCGAGGAAGCCAAATACGCCGACTACCTCGTCCACGTCCTCGACGCCAGTCACCCGCAAGCCCTGGATCACTTCCAGGTCACGACCGAGGTCCTGGCGGAGCTGGGGGCAAAGGACAAGCCAACGCTGCTGGTGTTGAACAAGGCCGATCTGGTGGCGGACGAGGAGGACTTCCGGCGCTTCGAAGGACTGGCCGATCTGACCATCCGCGCGGCCGTGGGCCGGGGCCAGGGGCTCGACGAACTGCGCGTGGCACTGGCCCGCCTGATCGCCAGCACGATGGCCGACCTGCACCTGAAAATCCCCACGACGCGCTTCGACCTCATCACCGCCCTCCACCGCGACGGCGAGGTGCTGGAAGAAAAGTACGAAGATGGCCACGCCAGCATCCACGTGCTCTATCCCAAGCGCTATATGAACAAAGTCGAAGAGTTCGCCGTTTGACGATCCTCTCGCCGCAACGCGGCGGAAACGGCCGGTTGCGGGGCTCCGTTTGCGGGGCTTGCGCCGGGGCGGGCTTTGACGCACACTCTCTGTCCGCTTTCGGCGGGATGGATTTTCTACTCGGACAACCGGCTTGCCTTTCTCAACCGCAGGAACACCAGTCGCCATCGGCCTCGGGACGAATCTCGGGGATCGGGAGAAAAACGCTTTCGAGGCCCTCCTGGGCCTGCTGCGGCTGCCGGCCTTCCACCTGATCGCGACCTCCTCGCTCTACGAGAGCGAACCGTGGGGCGATCCAGACCAGGACCCGTTTCTGAACGCGGTGGTGCTGGGCACCTGGGAGGGAACCAGCGCCGAACTGCTGGCGGCGCTGCAGCGCCTCGAGGAACGGCTCGGCAAGAAGGTCGTGCGGCGCTGGGGACCGAGAAATATCGACTTGGATTTGCTGCTGTTCGGCGAGCAAACGAGCGCCTCGGAAGCGCTGGCGCTCCCCCACCCTCGCATCCGCGAGCGCCCCTTCGTGGTGCATCCCTTGTCGGAAGCGATGGCGTCGGGGGCGACGTTTTTCCCTGGCCTTTGGCAGGAGCAGTGGACCCTGACGCCGGAGGGACTCGAAATCGACGAGGAAACACAGCGCCTCGAACCCCGGGAATTCTGGCCCATGGCGGCGGCTCCAAAGCCCAAGCCGGGCGAGCTGCGGATCGAAACGCCGGCGGCGATGCGGGCGCTGGCGGGCGATCTGGCGCGGCGGGCCAAGCCCGGCGATGTGTTCGCGCTGGTGGGGCCGCTGGGTGCGGGCAAGACCTGTTTCGCCGGCGGCTTCGCCCGGGGCCTGGGCGTTTCCGGCCCCATCGCCAGCCCCACCTACACCCTTTGCCGCGAGTACACGGAAAGCCGCCTGCCCTTTCAGCACTGGGATTTCTACCGCCTCGAGGGCGGCGCCGATCTGGAATCGACCGGCTTTCCGGAAAGCGCCGAGAACCGCCGCGGGGTTCTTCTGGTGGAGTGGGCGAATCTTTTTCCCGCCGAACTGCCCGCCGAGCGCACGACCTGGATCGCCATCGAGCGCCCCTCCGGCGGCGAGACGCGCATTGTGCGTCTGAGCCAGGGAGCCCCGGCGTGATCGTTCTGGCTCTGGAAACGTGCAGCCCGGCCGGCGGCGTGGCGCTGCTGGACGCGCGCGAGGCGGACGCCGAGCGCTTCCTGGGGGCGCAAACGATCACCAGTGCCCGCGCCCACAGCCGCATGATCCTGCCCGCCGTGGAGACGCTGCTCGCCGAATCGGGGCTGACGATCGAGGACGTGGACGTGGTGGCGGCGAGCGCCGGGCCGGGGACTTTCACCGGCGTGCGTGTTGGGCTGACGCTGGCCAAGGCTTTCTGCGAACCGGGGCGGCCGAGGCTGGTGCTGGTTTCCACGCTGGAGGCCTTGGCCCACCGGGCCTGCCCGGAGGCGGAAGGAACCGTGGTGGTGCCGCTGTTGAACGCCCGCCGGGGGGAAGTCTACGGCGCGTTCTTTCGCCGGACGAAGGGGGGGCTGGAACGCCTCTGCGGCGACTTCTGCGCTTCGCCGGAGGACGCGCTGGCGCGGTGGCCGGAAGGCCCTGCGGCGATCACCGGCGAGGGGGCGTTGCAGTACCGGGAAACCTGGCTGGGCGCGGGGATAAACATTCGCCTGGCCCCGGCGGACCGGCGCCAGTGCGCCCCGGAAAGCGTCGCCTTGTTGGGCCTCGCCCGGGCCCGGGCCGGCTTCTTCGAAGATCCCGCCGGCGCGGCGCCGGCCTATTTGCGCGGGGCATCGATCAATCCGCCGCGGGACTCCTGACGCGCGGCTCCCGCCGTGCGCGGCAAGGTCGGCGTTGACCCCAAGACAAGGCATCCAAACTCTTGTTTTGAAATTGGACCGCCCGGCTTGGCCTGGTCCTCTCGGACAAAATGGATCGCCCTTCCCCCTTCCCTCTTCCTCCGGCCCGGCTGATCGCGCTCTGGTTCAGTGCCGTCACCTTCATTCTCCTTAACCTGGGCTACGGCGCCTACCGGACCGATCATTTGTCGCAAGTGCCCATGCTGATGGCGAAGCTCGATCCGAGCCTGTTCCAGCGGGACTGGTATTTCGGCGGCGAGGCGGCGTACACGGCGCGCGGGATTTTCCTGGCCTTCGAGGTTCACCTCCACCGCCTGACCGGTTCCATCGCGATCACGTTGTTCGTGCAGTACCTCGCCTATCTGATGGCTTTCGTGGCGGCCTGTTGGGCCATCGTGCGGGGTCTCGGCGGGCGGGTGGGACTCATAGCGGTCTGGCTGCTGTTTCTCGTTTCCGCGGGCGAATATGGCGACCTCGGCACCACCTTCCTGATCGAGCGCTCGACCTTGCCTCGGATGTACGGCTATCTGGGGGTGCTGTTCGCCATCGGCCTGCTGCTGCGAGGACGCCCGTTGGTGGCGGGGCTGGCGATGGCGGCGTTGAGCCTGTTCCAGGCGGCGCCGGCTTTGCTGGCGCTGCCGGTTCTGGTGGCGTGGCAATTTACCCTCCACCAGCCGGCCAAGGCGGCCCGGCGAGCCCTGCTCTTTGCCGCCCCGGTGGGTGCCATCTGCGGCGTCCAGGCTTTGCTCCTGGCCGACTTAGTCGCGGGCCCGGAACTCTACACGGCCGCCGAGCGGATTCACCTCCTGGGCTGGTTGCGCCATCCGCACCACATGATCCCGTTGATGATGAGCGCGGGCGATTATTGGGAAACGCTGGCCATGCTGCTCTTTTTCTGGGCGCGGGTCCGGGCGATCCGGCCGGACGACCCGGAACGCCCTCTCGTGCCGCTCGTGGCGTTGCTTCTGGCATGGTTCGTCCTAGCCAGCTTTCTGATCCATGTGGTGCCCGTTGCGGCGGTCGTGGCGATTCAGCCGTTCCGCCTGAACAATATCTTCCGAGCCACGGTTTTCCTGATCGCCACGTTCCACCTGCTCCAGTTGCTGAAGGCGGGCGAGGCCGTCCCATGGTTCCGGGGCGTGGCCTTTCTCGTTGGCGTGATCGGCGGTGAAAAATGGGAAGGCCTTCTCGCCCTCGTCTTCCTTCTGGAGGCCCTCTACGCGGCGATTCCCGCCCTGGCGCGGGGGACCCGGCCGGTCTGGGTCGGCGCCGCCGGCTTCGCCGCCGCGCCGCTGCTGAGCAACGACTACTCGGATCACCGGGCGGCGGTGGCGGGGGTGATTGTCCTGGCCGCCATCACGCAATGGAAGAGCCCCTGGACCTTCTGGATCGGACGGAGGCTCGCGGCTTTGGGCCGGCGGGCGGCGTGGCCCTACCTGGGCGCGGGGCTGGGGGTGCTGCTCGTTGCGGTGCTGCTGGCGGCACCTTTCCCCCAGGAACGAGTCCAGGAGGCTCACCGATGGAACTGGCTGACGAGCGAGCACGCGGACCTGGCGGATCGCTATCAGGTCTGGCCCTACGCGACCGGCGAACTGGAGCGCGCGGCCGCTTGGGCCAAGGACAACACGCCCCCGGACGCCCTCTTTCTGACACCGCCGGGCGAAGCGAACCAGAGCTGGCATATCTGGTCCGAGCGCTCCGCCGTGTTCCTCTTCAAAACCTTTCCCTTCAAACAACGGGAATGGGCAACCTGGCTGGAACTCTATGCCCAGGTGCGAGGCATACCCGAGCCGCGCGAGCACCCGGCGATGTGCGAATGGTTTCTGCACGATTACCAGGGCGCCCTGCTCGATCGCGATTACTACCGCCTGCCCGCCTGGTACGTGGCCTGGCTGGCGGAGCACACGGGCGCGGACTACATCGTCACCCGCCATCGAACATTGGACAGACACCCCGCCCTGGAAAAGGTCGCGGGGCCGATTTTCGGCCTGAGCACCATGTCCGACCCGCCCGGCGAACGCAGGGATAAGGATGGTCTGGTCATCTATCGCGTCCTTTCCCGCGGCACGGAGGTCCCTTGATCCTTCAAGAAAATCCAGCACGATGAAACGGAGGCGGGGAAACGCTTGGTGCGAGTGAGGTTGCGTGCTGCCAGAGCGGAGAGCGATTCGACGCCGGGACGACTGGGAAGAGCCGAGTTCTGTCCCACGAAGAGACCAAGAGCTTCGGTGAATCAACAATGAACTCCCCCCTCTTCGTTCGCTGTGGTCAAAGAATCGCCAGGCCGGCACGACCACGGCGAACTTACCTTGACCGCGCGAAAGGCTGGTACGAATGTCGCCCATCTTTAGTTCACCCGTGGTCTCGAGTTCGGTCATGACGCTCAAATCTATCGCTCTTCCCTGCCTCACGGCGTTTTCCCTCACTTGTGGAGTGGCCTTGGGCCAAGTCCCCGTTTCCCTGGATTTCGCCCCGGGATCGGACGCTACCCTTGTGGCCAATCCGGAGACGAGCTTCACCGTCCGCCTCGCGGTCGACACCAGCGCCACCACGCTGCCCCTGACCGGTTACGATCTGCGGATGCTCTACGACCCAAACCAACTCGAACTCCTCTCTGTCGAAGCCGTTACCGCGCCGACGGCCAACGGCATTCCAGCCCCGGAAGCCATCCCGCCAGCGTCCGCCATGCCGGACTTCGGCCCCAGCGGCGAAGCCATCCACCATGTGTTCGCCTTCGCCGGAATCGACGGTTCGAACCCCGCTGTCATCGACGACCAACCGACGTCGTTCCAGCTCTTCGACGCGACCTTCCGGACGACCATTTCGCCCGCCGGCATCGTCAGCATCTTTGCCGCGGAAAACGATCGCGGGCGCGAATTGTCCCGCAACCCGGCGCTCCTGTTCCAGGACAACAGCGACCTGTCACGGCTCATCGGCTTCACGGAAGACGATTACCCCAACGTCGTCTTCGCCTCCGCGGTGCAGGGCCTCCTCGGCGCGGCGGACCTCGATGGCGACGGCGTCGCCGACGGCGTCGAGCCCGCGGTCCGCATTCCCGCCGCCGGTTCGACCAATGGCGCCCTCTACGACAGCGACGGCGACGGCCTCGCCGACCTCGACGAACTCAACGGCAGCCGCGCCCCCGGCATCGCCTTCAACTTCGCCTACGACGTGGGTCTGGAAACGGACCCGCGTAACGCCGACACAGACGGCGACGGCATCCCGGACGGCGTCGAAGTCCTCCTCCTCGGCAGCGATCCCCTCGACGAAAACTCCCCCGCTTCCTTCGTCGACGCCGACAGCGACGGCCTGCCCGCTTCGATCGATCCGAACGACAGCCTCGCCGACTCCGATGGCGACGGCTATCTCGACGCCTACGAGGCGGTGAAGCTCGGCCTGGCGGCGGTTACCGACGACGCGGTCAAGCCCGGCCTCGGCGACGTGAACGGCGACGAGATCGTCGACTCCACCGACGGCGACGTACTGACCGGCCTGGTGGCGGGTTCGCAAGCGCTCGACTCGGCCGATGTCGAGAACTACGACGGGCTCGATCTGGACGGCGACGGCCAGATCACCCTGAAGGACGCCCTCGCGGCCCGCAAACTGGCAGAAGCCGCCACCACCGTCCCCGTTCCCTGACCCCTCGGACCAATTCGGTTCTTTTATTCTAAGACTGAACACTAACCGACTCCTATCGGTTGACAGTCTGCCCAACGTGCCCCTAACTCATTGGCAATACTGTCGGCTAGCCTTAGCCGGAGGATTGATAATGCCCATCAAGGCTGTCACACACATGAATTGGAAGCATGCCGCGCCGGACGATATGGGAGGGGGCGAAGGTCCCCCGTCCCCGGACGAGAGAGATTACCTGAGCAAACTCGCGGACTCGGTGCTGAAGAAGAAGAAGCTGGACTACAAACCCCGCGTCCAGGGCACGCAAAGAGCCGAGGCGGACCCAGCGACGCCTCCCCTGGGGCACGCCATCCCCAAGCCCCCCTCCGCCGCGCCGCCTTCTTCCACCACGGTGCCCAAGCTGGGAGGCGCCCCTACCAAGGCCGGTGCCCATCCGGCGCCGGAAGACCTGGACACGTCGCGGACGCGACTGGGTTCAGACGGCACCTTCCCCGTCGGCACGATTCTGCGGTTCGAAGACGATCACATCGGCGTTTTCAAGGACAGCCGGCCGGACAAGGAATACGAGGTGGTGTACCTGCTGCTGGCCGACGGCTCGGTGAAACCGCAGGGCGTCGCCCTCGCTTCCTACGACGTGAAAAAACTCGGCCAATTGCCTGCCGAGTTCATGCTTCGCCTGCAACGTCGCATGACCTGGGATCGCGACGAGGTGATTTTCCACCTCGACATGTTCGACTACTGCGCCTTCATCCCGCAGCCCCGAGCCGGCGCCACCACGGGCCACTCCGGCTTCTTTCAAAAACCGGTCACCTCGATCGAAGACAGCGTGGATGAGGAGCCGAAGAAACTCCTGCGCGGGCGCAAGCTGCGCATCACCTTCGGCGCCGGCCGCGAATGGGACGCGATTTACTGGGGAGTCGACGACCTGGGCCCGGTCGTGGCCCACCACACCCACGACAAGTGGTCGCTGATGCACCTGGACCTGAATCGCTTCCGCGATTCGATGGTGGTCGGCGAGGTGGTCGATCAGTCCACTCAAAACCAAATCGCCTCCGACATTTCCGGAACCTGAGCCGGCGGCTTGAACTTGTGACACCTGGGTCTCCGCATCATGACCATCGGCACCGTGTCGTTTACCGCGACACGGATCAGATGGGCGTGGTGTATCACGGCAATTATTTTGTCTACATGGAGATCGGCCGGGTCGAAGGCCTGCGGGCGCGGGGGCTCTCGTATCGCGAGATGGAGGAGGCGGGCTTCCGCATCCCGGTCCTTCACGCCTCCTGCGATTTCAAACGCCCTCTTTACTACGACGATGAAGTGCGCGTGCGCAGCATTGTGGAGGAAATCACCCGCACCCGGCTGACGTTCCGTTATGAATTGTACTGCGACGCGCGCCAGGAACTGGCGGCGACCGGAATGACGAAGCACGCGTTCTTCGATCGGTCGAACCGCATCGTTCGCATCCCTTTGGAGTTGCTGGGGCGGCTGACGAACGAGGGCTAACCCGCGGCGGAAGACCCGCCGAAATCGTGGTCCGGCAGCACCGCGCTGGCCAATTGCACCCCGCCCTGGCGGTAGCCGGTCTTCTGCCGGATGTGCTTGAGAATCGCGGCCAGGTCCTGCGTGTGCGGTTCGCTGGTGGGCGGGTGGAATTCAAACTGAAGCCGCACGTTCTTGCGCAGCCGCTCGGGCTGGAACGGTTTGGTCAGGTAGAGGCTCGCGCCGAGCTGATAGCCGTGCTTGATGTCGGACGACGCGGTCTTGGCGGACAGCAGAATGACGGGCAGCTCGCGGGGGCGCGAGCCTTGCTGAATCATTTCCAGAATCTGAAAGCCCGACACGCGCGGCATCATGATATCCAGAATCAGCAGATCGGGCTCGAAGAGATCGACGTACTCGTAGGCGTTCATCGGATCGGCCAGGCTGAGCACGTCGTAGTCGTCCTGAAGCGTGAGGCGGATCAGTTCGAGGGTGTCTTCGGTGTCGTCGATGGCGAGAATGCGGTGGCGGGGCGGCAGAGTCATGAAGGCTGGCCTGTGAGAGCGGCAAGATGCGCGGATTGGGGCCGATGAAACAAAAAACCGGCGCGGACTGCAAGCGTGAGTCGGCGCCGGGTTGAAAAGCGTTGATAGGGTGGTGGGCGCACTAGGACTCGAACCTAGGACCAAGTGGTTAAAAGCCACCTGCTCTACCGCTGAGCTATGCGCCCACATGACACTCTTCGCCGCGGGTCCGCGCCGAAGGGTTGCGTTCTATAAAGAGACCGGGCGGGGCGCGTCAACCCCCGATTCCATCCCAATCGCGCCACGCCCGCCTCTATCACGAGACCGATGAGCCCAACCCGGGAGATCGAACAGGGTCATCGTCGATGGTCGGGAGCATCAAGAGCCGTGCCTTTTTCGACGCGCCGTCCGGATTTGGCGCGAAATCCATGAAGACCGAAGACAATCTCTCGACAAACCGCGACTCTGCCTAGTTTTGGGCCCTCCGCAGGCGCGAAATCACCTCTCGCACACCCGCCTGCTGGCAAAGGTCGGTCACTTCCACGATTCGGCCCCAATTGAGACCGGCGTCGCTCGACAGGATGATTTCGTCCACCTTGCGGTCGCGAACGAACTGTGTCATCCGGTCGATGAACTCGCTGTCGGAGAGCGCTTCGCCGTCGAAGTAGATCTGCCCGTCCCGGTCGAGAGCCACCTCGGGCGGCGGTTCGTCCTCGTAGGGTTTTTCCGCCGAGGCGGACGAGGAGGGGGGCAAGGCGATGTCGCGGAACCGCTCGCGGTCCTGAATCTCCGTGGCGAGGATAAAGAAAAATATCAGATTGAAGAGAATGTCGATGAGCGGTGTCAGATTCAGATCGCCCGCGAAGGCGCGCGAGCGGCCGCGGCGGGGACGCGTGGGCCGGCGGTGCAGCATGGGCTCAGCTCGCTTCTTCCAGAGGTTCGCTCTCGGCCTCGGCCGGGTCAGCGAGGGCGGACGCGATGGCATCGAGGGAGGCGGAGGCTTCGGCGGGCAGGTGAAGCCGTTCGTAGGCGGCGATGCGGCGCTGAATCAGAGCCAGAAAGAGGAACGCCGGGATGGCGATGGCCAGCCCCCAGGCGGTCGTGATCAGGGCCACGTTGATCCCGGCGCTCAGTTCCTTGACGCTCGGATCGGTGGCGGCGGTGAATTCGCGGAAGGTGCTGATCATGCCGAACACGGTGCCCAGAAGCCCCATGAGCGGCGCCACGGTGTAGACCACGCCAAGCTGGCTGTTCTTTTCCAGGAGGGCTTCGCACTCGTCGGTGATTTCCTCGCGAAGGATTTCCTCGGTCAGCGAGGGGGCCGGGGTGCGTTCCTTGCCCACGCGGGCCAGCGTCCGCCCCAGGACGCGCCCCAGGGCGTGGCCGTCTCCGGCGAGCCGTCCGATCAGCGCGGGGCCGTCCGGCGATGCTTTGGCGGCGAGGCGGGCGGCTTTGGCGGCGTAGCCCTTCGGGCAAATGCGCGAGCGCCGGATATTGACGAATGCCTGGACCGCGAAGGCGACGGTCATCAGCGCCAGCGGCACCAGAAAGACCATCATCATGCCCCCGGAGAGGACATATCGTTGCAAAGCGGTCTGAGCATCCATAAAGTGTTGGCCCCTGGCCGGGCCCCGGTGAAAAGATTCGCCAACCTCTTCGCATCGGCCAGCGGGGCGAACCCTGCCCCGCGGCCCCCAGGACGGCAAGGCTGATATGACGGACGGCAAGCATCGCAAGAGTCAGATCCTCGTGGTGGACGACAACGAGTTCAACCGCGAGTTGTTGCTGCAAGACCTGGAGGACCAGGGCTACATCGTGACCGAGGCGGAAAACGGCCCGGTGGCGCTGGAATTGATCGCTCGCACGCCTCCCGATATGGTGCTGCTGGACGTGATGATGCCGGGGATGAGCGGCCTGGAGGTCTGCCAGCGCCTGCGCGCCGACCCGAAAACCCACGACCTGCCGGTCATCATGGTCACCGCCCGCAGCGACAGCCAGGACGTGGTGGCGGGCCTGAGAGCCGGGGCCAACGATTACGTGACCAAGCCCATCGATCTGGACGTGCTTCTGGCTCGAATCGAAACGCACACCCGGCTTCGGGCGTTGCAGATCGAATCGCAACGCCAGAACGAGCGCATCCGCCGCGATCTGGAGGCGGCGCGCCGCATGCAGGAATCGCTGGTCCCGGGGCCCGAACGCCTCGCCGATTTGCCCGACGCCTACGGCATCCGCTTGGCCGCCGTCTGGAAGCCCTGCGAAACGCTCTGTGGCGATTACTGGGATGTGGTCTCGCTGGCCGATGGTTCACTGGGCATCATCGTGGCGGACTTCCCCGGCTCGGGCGTGGTGCCGTCGCTTTACACCTTCCGGCTCAAGACGCTGCTGCAGACGCAACTCCCGGCGATGACGAACGCGCTGCTGGCGATGGCGCGAATCAACTCGCATCTGTGCTCGATCCTGTCGGAATGGGACATCGCGTTGGGGACGTACCTGCGCTACGCGCCGGACCAGCGCCAACTGACGGTCATCGGCGGCGGACTTCCGGCGCCAACGATCTACCGCGCCGCGGGGGGAGAATGCGAGCGCATCCAGGCAAGCGGCCCGCCGCTCGGCGCCTTCGCCGACGCCGCCTTCTCCGAGGTAACGGTCGCCCTCGAACCCGGCGACCGGGTGCTGATCTGCACCAACGGTCTGATGAGGCCGGAGGCGGAAAGCTACCTCGGGGACACACACCGCATATTCCGGCAGGCCGGACAAAGCAGCGCCCCGGAGATCGTGCGGGCTATCAGCTCGATCCTGCCCACCAACGGAAACGGCGGCGGATCGCTGGCCCTCACCGACGATGTGACGAGCCTGGTTCTGGAAGTTGTGGATTGACGCCCTCCGCCTTCCAATTGCCCCCGGCGGGGCAGGTTGGGAACGCTCGTTGCTCGCTCCAATGTCAAACCTGCACGAAAGCCTCCCCTGACCATGAAAAACCGCATCGCGATCGCCATTCCGCTCCTTGCCATTCTGGCGTTGGGCTTTTTCTGGGCGCCGATGCGGTTCCTTCCCGTCGTCTTGATCGGCCTCCTGGGGATGATTTCCGTCAATGAATTGAGCGGCATGGCCAAGCAGCGCGGCTCGCGGGTACTGCGGCGCATCGCCTCGGTCAGCGTCGTGATCCTGCTGCTTCTGGGCTTTTTCGGGCGCTACGATCTGGTGCCGCTGTTCCTGGGCGTCGTGACCCCGGCGGCGTTCGTGGCGCGAATGAAGGTGGGCGGCATCGAGGGCGCCTGGCGCGACGTGGCCTCCACCCTCGGCGCCGCCATTTACGTCGGGCTGCCACTGGCATCGCTGGCGTTTCTCTTCACAGCCGGTTTCGAGGCCCGCATGTGGCTCCTGATGATGCTGACGATCATCTTCTGCACCGATTCGGCGGCGATGATCTTCGGCAAGAAGTTCGGCAAGAACAAGATTTTCCCGACGCTGAGCCCCGGCAAGACCTGGGAAGGCAGCATCGGGGGGCTGTCTGGAGCTTTATTGCCACCGCTGATTTTCATGATTTGCCTGCCGGAGCTGTTCCACGGCACGGGTGCGCTGGAGCTCGCCGCGGTGGCGATTCTGTTCAGCGGCCTCGCCCAACTCGGTGACCTGTCCGAGTCCTTCCTCAAACGTGACGCCGGCGTCAAAGACAGCGGCCGAGCCCTCGGCGCCCACGGCGGCGCCCTCGACCGCATCGACGCGGCGCTGATCGTGGCGGTGCCTTTTCATGGGTATCTGGCGCTGTTCCAGCCGGGGGTGTTCTTGCAGTAAGATTCAGCTTCAATCTTCCCCTTTCGAAGCGTCATGTACCCAAATTTGCACTTCTTGGTGGTTATCGTTGTAGAAGATAAACTGATTATCCTGACTATAGAATCCTCGGTTGCTCTCCATCACTCTTCGGGCAAACAGATTCGCCTGCAACCGCTCGCTGGGAGTCAATTCGATGTCACCCTTGTCTCCGAATGGAAACATGAGATTGTCCAAAGAATTTGAATGTGTTTCTGATGTAACTATACCACCGCCAGTGTATGGCACTTCACAAGTAACTCGCAAACAGTGTATGATTTCATGGGCTATTGTGCGGATTGCACCGCGGATTACATCACTATCGTCTCGGCCTACAAGCTGAAATTGACCATCTTCTTCTTTGTATTTTTCGAGGGCCCGAGCGCTAATCAATCTCCTTTCAGGTCCTGTCAACTCGTCGAAGGGTACTCCAGTCTCCTTGTAGAGATCATTCAGTATTCTTCGGTATTTAGACATGTCGCTCTTCTCACCCAAGGCGCTGTCATTGATCACAAACGCAGTTGGGGCTGGCATTCCGGAATTCTGTAGCCCTGAATCAGAAAATCTCACTGAGTTTAAATTTGTGCCAAAGCCAAGGATCTCGTCTGGCGAGTAAACTGGGCCTGGCGGAACGCATTGCCAGCAATCAATGGACTTTCCCAAATAATGCAAGAGACCCGATGAATCTTCAACATCATAATCTGTTACAAAGCCCATCGCCAATAGCACAGGACCTCTTTGCTGAAATCTTTCCGAAAAATAAATTGCTAGCTTTCGTCGAAGAACTTGGATGGATTGAGAGTGTCTGGCGAGCGACGGAACGCTCTCTGGTACCCGCACTTCCAGCAAATCTTCGATTCTCTCGGACCTCCGTGGCGCGATTGAGGCTTCTCCCGGCAAGCCTGAAACCACACATGAGTTATCTATCTCAATGAAACATTCACTCAAAATCTCATTCACGGTAAAGCCTGAGGTTCTAAGCTGATCCTCGCCTTCGATGTTGAAAACAGAGCCGCTGCCCACCTCCAAAGATTCCCCATACAGAAAACGATTGATGTACCGGCTTGCGGTTGGAGCATCAAAAATCAACGGTTGCCGGCCAACACCGCTGCGGCCAACAACCTTGAACACCGAACTGATACAAATTTTGACCGCTGGGAGTTCCTCTCTTACCTTCTCTGGAGGATATTGCTCTCTTGGAAAAAGGGTCTTGTCGAGCATCATCATGCTCTGTGCCTGCGAATCGGGAATGTAATCAAATTTCAGTGGTGCGGAGGGCTCATGCTCCTCTCCCGGCTTAAATATCTTTCTCTTCTGGGAAATCGTAATAAGAAACCTCTTTCCCATAGAAACATCTTCCAGTATGGAAGGCTCGACTCTCGCAAACCTGTCTTCAATTGACAACTTGATGTCACCGGAAAAACTGGGGCCGCCAAGATAGTAAAATTGAACGACGACCTCTGCGTCTGGTCCAAGATTGTCATCCTGTGGATGCCCGACGAAAAACCCGCCTCCAGGAGTCAACTTAGTATTTGTCTCCCAACTCCAGTCCACCTCGTGAAGCCCCATCATAGGGTCGGTTTCAAGGATCTCGCCATTCTGATCGCTGACATCATAGGCACCATTGTAATTGGTCGGGGCATTGTAGTAGTTTTCGTCTTCAAGCTTAGCGAGATCCTCGAGAGGCAGTTGGTTGTAGTCCTCTAAGCCATCGTAAAAACCGTCATGATTACTGTCATACTTGCCCGGGTTTGTGAAATAATGCCCTTCCCCATAGCCGGGATCGGCATCCGCACGAAAGTTAAATCGCTTTTGGTTTATGAAACGGTCCGGTTCATCACCCTCATAGCTCGGAAGATTCCGCAGTTGAAAACTGAACACATAGCGGGCGGTGGTGTCTGTTCCCTTGATTGTGATCACTTCACCCTCTGGCGTTACGATTTCCGGCCCATCGGGTATAGGACTGACCACTCCAATTTCCGTTCCATCGGGAACGCCATCGTCATCCGAATCGGGATCGAGCGGGTCAAGTTGTATGTACGTACGCCAGTAATTGTGGGCTGTCAGGGCGAGGTCACTCGGGTCTTCACGACCCGCACGATAGTACCTACTGGATGCCAGTTCGTCGAAATCGGAGATGCCGTCGTCGTCCGTGTCCTTATCATAAGGATCGAGTCCGTAGAGGTATTCATCATTCATGGAAAAGCTGACTTCATAGTAGTCTGGCAAACCATCCCCGTCACTATCCGTTGCATTTACAGCAGGGCGAGAATCCGCCGCCGCTGGATTGGATTCTCCGGGGTCCATTTCTCCATCTCGATCCTGATCTTCTCCCGGAAGACTGATGGATTGTGCAAAGAGCAATCCGGTCATAAACAGGCAAGTCAACGTGAGAGAGGGCGAAAAAACCATGGTATTTTCCTTTGATGAAATGCTAAATAGACGACCTCAAAAATCCATCGTGACGCAACCGATTTCAATCAAGCGCTTCCTCTCCCCCGCCGGACCGCAACCATTCTCACTTTTTCGATCATCTTGCCAATGCGGCCCCGTCCGGGTTCCACTTACCGCCAACGTGGAAACGCGGCGGTCTTCGGACCGCCAGCTATCGCAAGAGGACGTGGCGGAATATGTGCGGAATTGTGGGATGCATCGGCATCGAAGATACCTGGAACTTTCTCATCTCTGGGCTTAAGCGGCTCGAATACCGGGGCTACGACAGCGCCGGCATGGCCATCGTGCACGATCACCAACTGAGCAGCTGCAAAGCCGTCGGCGAAGTCCATAACCTGGAGGTCGAATCCTGCGAATCCATGCCACGCCGGGGCTCCGTCGGCATCGCCCACACGCGCTGGGCCACCAATGGCGGAGTCACGGTGAAGAACGCCCACCCCCACCTGGACGGCAGCAACGAAATCGCCGTGATCCACAACGGCATCGTCGAGAATTACGAGATCTTGCGCGCCGTTCTGGAGAGCGAGGGCGTCGAGTTCCGCAGCGAAACCGACACGGAAGTCATCGCCCACCTGATTTCGAAGCTTTACGAGGACGACCTGACGGAGGCCGTTCGTCTGGCCGCCAAAGAGTTACGCGGCACCTTCGGCATTCTCGTCGTCAGCAGCCGCGAACCCGACACCATCGTCGCCGCGCGCATGGGATCGCCGCTCGTCATGGGCATCGGCGATGGCTTCACCGTCTTCGCCAGCGACACCCCCGCCATCATCGGCCGCACCAATCAGGTCATGTACATGAACGACGGCGAGGTGGTCTGCGCCCGCCGCGATGGTTACCGCGTGTACACGCTGGACAAGACGCCGATTTCGCCCAAAGTCGAGGCGCTCGATCAAAAGCTGGAGAGCATCGAACTGGGCGATTTCCCGCACTATATGCTCAAGGAAATCTTCGACCAGCCCCAGGCGCTGAGCATGACCATGCGCGGCCGCATCCGGCCGGAAGGCAACGACGTCCACCTGGGCGGCGCTCGCCTGACCGTCGACGAAATGCGCAGCCTCAAGCGCATCATCATCGTGGCCTGCGGCACATCCTGGCACGCCAGCCTGATCGGCAAGTACATCATTGAGGACCTGCTGCGCATCCCCGTCGAGGTCGAGTACGCGAGCGAACTGCGCTATCGCAACCCCATCGTGCGCCCCGGCGACGACTTGGCGATTTTCATCAGCCAGTCGGGCGAGACGGCGGACACGCTCGCGGCGCTGCGTGAGCTGAAGCGCAAGGGCGCCCGGACCTTCGGCATCTGTAACGTGGTCAATTCCACCATCGCCCGCGAAGTCCACAGCGGCCTCTACACCCACGCCGGCATCGAAATCGGCGTCGCCAGCACCAAGGCCTTCACGGCCCAGGTGGTGGCGCTGATGCTGCTGACGATCCACATCGGTCGCGCCCGCGACATGTCGAGCTTCATGGCCGAGGACCTGATCGACGCCATGCAGGCCGTGCCCCGCCTGATCGACCAGATGCTGGCGAAAGAGCGCCTCGAACAAATCCAGACCATCGCGCGCGATGTGGTGGCGCGATCCACGCGCAACTTCCTGTACCTGGGGCGCGGGTTCAACTTCCCGGTAGCGCTCGAAGGCGCCCTCAAGATGAAGGAAATCAGCTATATCCACGCCGAGGGCTACCCCGCCGCGGAAATGAAACACGGCCCCATCGCCCTCATCGACGAAGAAATGCCCGTC
Organism: Sumerlaeia bacterium; assembly: GCA_040219255.1. Lineage (GTDB taxonomy): Bacteria > Sumerlaeota > Sumerlaeia > SLMS01 > JAHLLQ01 > JAVJSW01. The sequence goes on along the minus strand of JAVJSW010000037.1, from coordinate 132,088 downwards.
GTCGTGATCGCCCCCCGCGACCGCATCTATGACAAGGTGATGAACAACATCCAACAGATCAAAGCCCGCAAAGGCCACGTGATCGCCGTCACCACGGAAGGCAACACGGAACTCGACACCATCGCCGACCACGTCATCACCGTGCCGCAAGTGATGGCGCCGGTGATGCCTCTGCTGACGGTGGTGCCGCTGCAACTTCTGGCGTACTACGTCGCGGATATGAAGGGCCTGGAGGTGGATAAGCCGCGGAATCTGGCGAAAAGTGTGACGGTGGAGTGAGGTGTTGGCCACGGATTTACACGGATGGGGATTGGATAATATCTGAGACCTTATCCGTGGAGATAAAGTACGGGTGCACTGTTGTCATTGAAATCGCAGGACCCCCTCTCTACTTCATGAAATCTTCAAAATCATACCAAGTAAACGAAATATCCTCGTGCCCATATTTTAGTGGCTCTAAGCCTTTCATGATGACTCCAAATCCATGCTCCATCTCCCAAGTGCAGTCGCCGCCAATTCCAATCATGGGAACGCTCTCGCCCTCAATGGCACAAATGGTAAAATGACACGGCAATATAAGAGCTTTAAGTTCAGTAATGCTATCAATTAGAGGCAAAACTCGATCCATTTCCTCCTGACTGATGTCGGTTGTTTCCTGCACATCGTGTCGAATGGCCGGATACTCTTTGAACATATAGTTCACAAACGCGTCATGCAATTCCCTTTCGTGCTTGATGATCCATTCGGCCTGCTCAATTTCGTACGGCTGAGGAGGGATTTCTTCACGGCCATCCCACATCAAGTGAAATTCCATGCTACCACACTCAAAACCTTGAAATCCTCTCCAGGTTGGCAGCTGAACTTCTACGGTCCAGACGCCACTATCATCCCAAAAGCCAACCATGTTATTCGCCTTTCAAGAACCCGCTCTGAATGCCTACTTTCGTATCACTGAAGCAAATTCCGCTCTGCAAGTCAAAACGAGAATCGCGATATACACCCCCACCGCCCCCACAAACCCCAGCCACCCTTCGGCCCAAATCCACTCGCCCAGCAGCCACACCGCCAGCGCCCCCGCCCCCGCCAGGAGCACTGGGCGCAGGGCTTCGCCGTAGCGGAAGCCGGGCAGGACCCTCGGCACCAGGACCCCGCAGCAAATCGCCAACGTCACCACGCCCACGAGGGTCACGCCGAGGGCGGCGCCTTCGATGCCCCACCAGGTGACGCCGGCCCAGGCGGCTCCGAGGATGAGAGGGGTGTTGATCACGCTGACCCACATCAGGGTGTGGGTGTGGCCTTTGGCGACATAGACCTGGCCCCAGTGGATAAAGGCGAGCCGCGCCGCCGCCAGGGTGGTGAAGCACTGGAACGGGAAAAGCGCCGGGAGCCATTTCTCACCCAGGAGCAGCCGCAGAATGGTCTCGCCCTCGGTCCACATCGCCAGCACCGGCGCCATCGCCAGCACCGACGCGTATCGCGTCACGAGCCGCAGACCGCGCGCGAGCTGGGCGTCATCCTTGGCGCGGGCGAAGCTGGGGAAGAGAACCGACGCGATGATGATGTTGAATTGGTGCAGATAGTGCGGATAGCGGTACGCGGCGTAGTAAAACCCGACGGCGGAATACCCCGCCACCTGGCCGACGATGATGTAGTCGAGGTTGGTATAGGCAAAGGTCAGCGCCGTGGTCAGCATCAGCGGCCCGCCAAAGCGAAAGAGCGCCCGCACCGTGCCCCAGTCAATGGCCCCGAGAGGATGCCACCGCGTGATGATCCACATGCCCGCCGCCGCCACGAAGGTGCGCACCAGCAGATTGACGATAAAGCTCCAGGGCCCGGCGCCGAACGCCGCCGCGGTGATGGCGGCGATGGCTCCCACGACGACACCGACGAAGAGCGCGAGGTTGGTCTTGCCGAACTGCAGCCCGCGATCGAGCAGCGCACGGGGCAGAATGACCCGCTCGGCGATGATCCAGAGCGCGAGGACCTGGGCGAAGGGCACTTGTTCGGGTTTGCCAAAGGCCGCCAGCAGCGGAATGCAGGCCGCCAGCCACACCGCGCCGACCACGAGGCCCAGGCCCAGCTCGATCCAAAACACCGTGGAGACACCGCGCCGGTCGAGGCGGTCGCCCTCGCGGACGATGAATTTCGTCCCGGCGACATCGGTAAAGCAACTGATGAAGCCGGTGAGGGCCTGGGCGAAGGCGAACACGCCGAAGTGCTCGGGCGCCAGAAGGCGGATGAGCGCCAACTGGGCCAGCATGTCCACAATGGTCTTGCCCGCCTGGCCCAGCGAAGCCGCCTTGAGCCCACGAACCGCTTTAGCGCGAAGGTTCGCGGCGGGATCGGGCGTGACAACGGCGTCGGAGGCGGACAGGCTCATGCTTGCGAGCAAGCCGCCGGGAGGGCGTACGATGTCAAGGCGCGAGACGTAGACGAGATTTGCAATTCCTGGGAAAGCGACGGACTGATGCCCCCACCCGATCACCCCAAACCCCCGAACCTGTTTGTCGGCGTCGGCGTTGTGCTGGCGGGCGCCGTGGTGGCGTTCGTGCTGCTGGGGCTGATGATCGGCGGTGTGTTCGACGTGCTGAACCTGAGCAGCGGCGAGGCGCCGGTGGTGCTGCTGGCGGTGGCGGTGATGGCGGGGCTGTGGTGGTGGCGGGGCGCGCGGGACTTGCAGGTGCTGCGCGAGAAGGGTTTCCGCTGGGCCACGCGGCGCGACGCCGTGCGGCTGCGTAACCTGACGGGCGCCGCGGCGGAAGAAATCCCCACGGCGGAAGACCTCGAATTCCGAGTGGTGAGCGTGGAGGAACTGGCGGAAGCTGTCGAGGAGCGGAGACGCAGTGGTGGGGACTCCAATTTTTAGCCACGGATGAACACGGATAGGCACAGATTTGAGGTGGCGGGCGGTGGAGTGTGGTTGCTGAATCTGATGATTAAATAATAATTAATTGAGGTTCAACGGTGTGCCTCGAAAAGTATTTTTTAATAAATTTCCTTTTCTCTGATCGAAGCCCCTCCTCTCCCGCCATCCACCCCATCTATTTTCATCTGCGTCATCTGCTGCTAGAATCAAATCGCCCCCACCACCTCAAACCGCCGCCCCAGCTCCCGCGCCACCGCGCCGCATCCCGCCATCCCGCCGCAGAACTCCGGCTCCGTGGCGATGGTCACCAGCCGCGCCCGCCGCAGCAGCCCATCCAGCAGTGCTCCCACCGCGCCGCCCAACTCCCGTTCCCAATCCTCCGCCGTCCAGGCCAAAGGCGAGCCGTCGTCCCGGCGGTGCGTCGCGAAATCCAAATCGATATCGACCCAGAGCGGCGGCCCCTGCCCGGCAAACGCGCCCGTCTCCGGATCGAGCCCCAGCTCCCACGCCAGCCGCCGCCCACGGCCCCTGGCGAACCCCCGATCGAGGGCCTCGCGAAAGGACCCGAACGTCCACAGCGGATGCGCCGCGCCGAGGTGGTCGTCGTAGGGCGCGTTGTCGAGCGGCATGCGGTGGTAATCGTGCACGAAGAACGTCGCCACGCCCGCGCACAGGCCCCACTGCATCGCCGTGACGACCCAGCCGCCGTCGTCCGGGCGTTGCTGCTCGATCAGTTCGAAGGTCGATTCGAAGGTCGTCGCGAGGGAGCGCTCGTGGGCCCAATGTCGCGGGCGCTCGCCCATGTCGGGATGGGCGTCGAGGCGCACCAGGAAGGGCGCCGCGCCCTCGCCGAAGAGCCCCTGGCGCTCGGCGGCCCAGGCGGCGAGGAGGACGGCGCGGTGCTCCTGGCAGACGAAGACCGGCGGGGACTCGCGGATGCGGGAGAACAGCATCGACCGGGTCAGGCGTCCAAGCGGCGTGGTGCCGGCGGGTAGGTCAGCCACGGCGCACCGCCTCTACCATCGCGCGGGCGGCGGCGGCGGGATCGGCGGCGGACCAATACGCACCGATCGCCGCGACGCCACAGGCTCCAGCCTCAATGCAGGCGCGGGCGTTGGCGGCCTCAATCCCGCCGAGGGCCACCAGCGGCAGGGGGCTCTCGCGGGCGATGGCGTGCAGCCTTTCGACGCCCATCGCGGGCCCCGAGGCGGCCTTCGAACTGGGCGGAAAGACCGGCGAAATCGTCGCGTAATCGGCGCCGCCGGCGTGGGCTTGCTGGACGTCCACGAGGCTGTGGGCCGAAACGCCGATCAGGAGCCTGCCCCCCGCGACGCGCCGCGCGGCGTCCGCTGGCAAAGCGTCAAAGCCCAATTGCACCCCTTCGACCCCGGCGGCGAGCGCGACTTCCACCGACCCGTTGACGATCAGCATCGTCCCCCCTTTTTGGCAAATCACGGCCAGGGACCGCGCAACCGCGAACAACTCGCGCGGCGTCAGGTCCTTCTCGCGCAGCATGATCGCCCCCACGCCTGCCCCTGCGATGGCTTCCGCGCGGACCAGCATCGGCTCCATCCCGCCACAGAGGTGGCGATTCGTGATGGCGATGGAATGGAGGCGATCAAGCATTTGGAGCGATTCCAGGTTGCGGCAAAGCGGCGGCCGGTATTGTGCTCAGCAGCATCTGCAACTCAACAGACCAAAGGTGCAAGCCATGCGTTTCTTTCTTCGTGCCACCCTGCTGATGGGGGTGCTTGCTGTGACTGTTTTGGCGAGTGAGGGCATGGCCTCCGAAGCCCCGGCCACCGAATCATCTGCTCCCCAAGTTGACCCGCAAGAGACCAACGTAGTTCGGGAGGAAAGGATCGGTAAGCACCGGGAGCGAGTACGCGCTGAAATCGAGCGCCGCAAAGCGGAACGGGAACTTGACGGCCACTCGGCGGACACGGAGCAACGGCAGGAGCCGACGCCGGACATTCCCGATGCCAGCTTCCGCAGCTTCGACCACGGCCCGATTCCGCCTTGGCCAGGCCCTGGCGAAGAACCCCGCGTCAAAGCGATCTTCAGCGACGCTCGCGTGCCCATCGTTCTGCAAGTCATGAAGAATCAGGCGGAAACGCCGATCGAACTTCATCCTTCGCTCGCGGATGCGAGGGTTTCTGTTTACGAACCCGACAGCCCCCTCACCAAGGCGCTCGATGCGATCCGGCGCAGCATCGAGGAAAGCGAGCAAACCCGCGTCGAAGTCGCCCGCCGCCCCGATGGCGCCTACTTCCTGTATCCCCCGGACAAGATCGAGACGGGTTCGGGCGAAGACGCCTTCCGCTTCCTGCTCGGAGCCGGCGCTTTCCAGCGCCTCGCGGATCAAGAGGCCGTGGCCGTTCAAGTGGGCGAAAACGACAACCGCGTGCTCCGCGAGGGAGAGAGCGTCTCTCTCGAACTGCCAGGGACGGAGGGGATCGAAGTCCGGGTTTTATCCGTCGGCACCGAGCACCCCGACGCCCGGGTGGCCATCGGCGACAGCGATTTCTGGATTGCCGGAATGCCCCGGGATGCGCAAGACCGCGAGGTCAAGCTCGTCTTCAATCACGCACCGGCCGAGCAGGTTCTGAAAGTCACATTCAAGCAACTCGGCCTCCCCGTGCGCGTCCTGCCGGGAATCGCGGGCCAGCGCCTCTCGATCTTCAAGCCGGGCAGCAAAGGCTCGCAAGTGGTGGAAACCATCGCCGCCACGCTCGGCGCCCAAATGCGGTACGCCCCCGACGGCACCCTGGTCTGGGGCACAAGCGAGGAGTTGAACGGCGAAGCGTGGGATAAGATCGCGGCGGAGATGACGCCGTGAAGCGCATTCGTCCCGCGGATCAAGCTCTCTATCTTCGGACCTTTTCCGCCTGAAGGCGCGACTACGAACGCTTCCGCGTCCCTCAGCGTCCATCTCGCGGTTTCGAATTCCTCTTCTCCCCCTCACCTCCGCGCCGCCAGAACCCGGCGGTACACGTCCTCGGTCTTGCGGCCGATCATTTCCGGGGTGAACTCCGCTTCCACCAGGGCCTTTCCCGCCCGCGCCCAGTCCTTGGCGCGATTGGGGTGCGAGAGCTGGTCCAGGATCGCCTCCGCCAGCGCCGCCGGGTTCTCCGCCGGGACGAGCCGCCCCGTCTCGCCGTCGCGCACCGATTCGCGCACGCCGCCCACATCCGTCGCGACGACCGGCCGCTCCATCAGGAACGCCTCCAGAATCGACGTGCCCAGCGACTCGCCGCTGATCGGCGGCAGGACGAATAGATCGAAGGCCTGGAGGAGCCGAGGCACGTCCTCGCGAAAGCCCGTCAGAATCACCCGGTCCGCGATGCCCAGGGCGGCGGCCTGCTCCTCGATGGCGGGGCGGCTGCGGCCCGTGCCAACGAAAATGAAGCGCACCTGAGGCCGCGCCTCCAAGATCGCCGGCGCCGCGTCCAGCAGCACCCGGTGGCCTTTCTCCGGCGCCAGGCGAGCCACAACCCCCACGATTTCCGCGTCCGCGGCGACGTCCAATTCCTCCCGCACCGCCGCGCGGCAATCGCCCACGTCGAAGCGCTTCGGGTCCGGGGCGCTGTAGATGGCGGTGAAGGCCTCGGCCGGGAGCAGGCCTTCCATCAGCGGGATGACCTGGGGGCTGATCGTCACGACGTGGTCGATCTGACGGTAGAGCCAGCGATTGAGCGGATGCTTCGCCACGGGGAAGATGTTGTGCCGGGTGCGGACGAAGGCGGGCCGTTCGCCCGCCGCGAGGCGCCGCAGTGCGAACGCGCTGGCCCAAGTGTCCTGGCTGCCGTGGGTGTCGATCACATCGTACTTCTCGGCGCGAAAGTGCGCTTCCAGAGCCTTGATGTCGCGCCACATGCTGGCGGGGCGGAATCCACGGTGAAGCTCCAGATCGTCGAAGGCGGCAAGTCCCTGTGCGCCGGCGCGCTCGACCAGCATGGCGCCCTTCGGGCCGGACACGCAGACGTGGTGGCCGCGCGCTCGCAGGCCCAAGGCGGTGGTCAGGATGCGGTTCGGCTGGCCGCCCCACTTGTGGTGCATGTTGATGTGAAAGATGCGAAGCGGTTTTTCGGCGGTCATGGTCGGCCTTTCCCGGGGAGTGGGGTTATGGAAGAGGAAAGGGGGTCTCGGCGGGAAGGAAAAAAAACGTGGAAGGGGGCTTGACAGGGGGCGTGGCTTTAAGCACACTCCTTGTCCGCTCGCGACAAAGGGTTGCGGCGGCGCGTGTCGCGGGGTGGAGCAGCTGGTAGCTCGTCGGGCTCATAACCCGAAGGTCGTAGGTTCGAATCCTGCCCCCGCTACCAAACATATTCAGGGCTCAAATTCAGGGTTTTCAGACCTTTGAACGCGGGTCCTTGTCGCGGGATGGAGCAGCTGGTAGCTCGTCGGGCTCATAACCCGAAGGTCGTAGGTTCGAATCCTGCTCCCGCTACCAAAACTTAGGATTGCGTCAGGCACACGTCCCTGGCGCAATCCGTCCGTGTGGCGAGGTAGCTCAGGTGGTTAGAGCGACGGACTCATAACCCGTAGGTCGGGAGTTCGAGTCTCCCCCTCGCCACCACTTCTTTTTTTACAGCATTATTCTCGTCAAGCGCCCTGCCAGTGTTGGCGGGGCTTCTTGTTTTCCCTTGATGACAGGACTGGCCTGTGTCAACATTCGCCTAGTTTTCGCCCGGCGGTGAGCAATGCTCGAGTGGAGTTTCAACGAGAAAAAGGCCACGCAACTCGCCGCCCGCTTCTTGCAGGCGGCAGGCGGGCCGTTGTCCCGGATTCACTTGCTCAAGTTGATGTATTTGGCGGATCGGCTGGCGATTGGCCGTTATGGCAGCCCCATCACGGGCGACCGGCCCTATTCCATGCGCTGGGGCCCGGTACTCTCGAAGGTTTACGACCTGATGAAGGTGGACGAGCCGCTCGCGTCCGGTGTGGGCGCCTATTGGCTCGATCACATCGAGAACTCGCAGACGATGGCGATTCTGAAGTCCACCCCGGCGACGACCTTGTCCCGCGCCGATCAGCGAATCGTGGAGGAAATCGTTGAGAAGTTCGGGCCGGTCGAAGACCCATTCGTCCTCAGCGATCTCACCCACACATTCCCCGAGTGGCAGGACCCCGGCTCCTCGTCCCGTCCCATATCCATGCGCGCGATTCTGGAAGTCCAGGGATTCGACGATGAGGAAATCGAAGAACTGCTTTCACTTCAGAGGACCGATGGGCTGATTTCCCGCGTGGCCGAGGACCCTGAGTAGTGGCCCGCCAATACGCGGTGGGCGATTGCGTGTTGATCGCCGATGTCCTGCGGCCCGGCAGCAAGTCTCACCTCTACCTCGTGATTACATCGCCGAAGGACCATCCCGAACACCTGATGCTGTTGCCTTGCGTGGTGACCCGGCGCCGGACTGCACAGGATACTTCGTGTACTTTGAACCCGGGTTGTCATCCCTTTATCCGCCAAGCGTCCGTGGTGGACTACCGCCATGCCCGAGCCCTGACACCCGAAATCCTGGACCGCCTGATCGAACAAGGGTTCGCAACCATCCACGAGGCTCCCATGCCTCCATTATCACTTTCTTAGATTATTCAAGGCGCCTACAAGTCCGACTTCCTTGACGAAGATCTCCGCGCTTTGCTTCCACCCACGGAAGACAAGGACCGGAGGACGAAAGAAGAGGAATAGCCGCCTGCTATTCCTTTCGCCGCTTCGGCGGATCATACCCGAATTCCTTCAGCCGCGCGTCGTTTTTGCGCCAGTTCGGCGTCACCTTCACGAACAGTTCCAGGAAAATCGGCGAGCCACAGAGCTTCTCGCAGTCCTGGCGCGCGGTGCGGCTGATGCGCTTCAGCAGGTCGCCCTTCTTGCCGATCACGATGCCTTTTTGGCTGTCGCGTTCCACATGGATCGTCGCCCCGATATACCACTTGGCCTTCTTGCGTTCGATGAACTCGTCGATGGTCACGGCGGTGGCGTAGGGAATTTCCTGGTGCGTATAGTGATAGACTTTCTCGCGGACGATCTCCGAGACCAGGAACCGCATGGTCCGATCCGTCAGGTGATCGGTATCGTAGAGCGGCGGACCCTCGATCAGATGGGGCCGGATGGCTTCGAGAAGCTCCGGCAGGCCTGCTTCCTGAGCGGCCGAAAGCACGAGCGAGGCGCTGTAGCCGCCCGGGCCGGGGCCCGGCAGTTCCCCCATGAACGAGGCCAGATGAAACTCCGAAGTCTTCAGGTCCACCTTGTTCGCGGCGAAGATCATCGGGCGTTTGACGTCCCCCAGGATCGCGGCCATGTCGTCGCTGACGGGCTTCTCTTCACTGACGTCGACCAGATGGACCACCACATCGACGTCGTTGAGCGTTTCCAGAACGCGCCAGCGCAGGGTCTCGTTGAGGCGGTCGTTGGGATCGATGAGGCCGGGCAAGTCGACAAAGACCACCTGCATGTCGGCTCGCGAGACGATGCCGTTGATGCGGTCGCGGGTGGTTTGGGGCAAGCCGCTGACGGCGGCCAACTTATACCCGACAAGGGCGTTGAGCAGGGTGGACTTGCCGGCGTTGGGATGGCCGAGCAGGGCCACGAATCCCGAGCGGAAAGCGGAAGCTGCGATGTCTGCGTTTTGCCCGGGCGGGTTTTCTTGCGTCACGAAGGATTCTCCAGAAAGAGTGGCGTTGTGGGGTGCGCGCCGCCGAGTGGAACGCACCGCCGCGCGCCGGTACAAGGCCAGAACGCCCTTTCTCCAAGGACTCCGCCCGACCTCCATGCCAAATGACGGAAAATGGTACGCCCGGGTGATGGCCGCCTTGCTGGCGGCGAGCTTCGCATCGGGCCCGCAAATCGCCGCGCAAGACCCGCCCCCGGATTGGCGCGAGGACGAGTTGTGGACGCGCGCTTCCCTCCTGCCGCGCGATGCGTCCTGCGCTCTCCTGGTGCGCGATCCAGCCGCGCTTTGGGATGTTCTCCACGGCGCCTTCCCCAGCGCCGAATCGTTCCCCGAGGAGCGCCAGTGGGGATTGGATCAGCCCCTCAGCCGAGAAGCCCGCTCGCCTCTGCTCGCCAGCTTCTCCGCCGAACGCGCCCTGTTCTACGCCCTGCTCTTTCACGCCGACACTCAGACGCTCGTCGACGATCTGTGGCCCAAGAGGTTGCCCGAGCGGCGCATCGGCGACACGACGGCGATCGGAGCGACCCGCGGTTCAGGCCCGCAAGAACTCGCCAAGGTCGACGAACGAGACGCCTTCGGCACCTACTTCTATTTTCTCGCCGAAGACTTCGTCGCCACAGCCAATGCCTGGGGCGAATTCGGCGAATTGATGCAGGGCCACGGCAGCCGCGGGACCCGCACCCCCGCGCTGGCTGCGGCGTTGCGCGACGCCGAACCGAAGGCTCCCATTCAGTTCGTCGTGGCTCTCGACGATCTTTGGCAAGAACTCTCTCCCTCGCTCTCCCTGCCGCGGCTGAGCGCCCGGGCGGATGCGGCCGCGGGCTGGAAATCGCTCGCCGGCAGCGCGGACTGGACGGAGGACGGCCTGCGGTTCGCCTTCGCGCTCTCGCCCAACGATCCGGCCAAGGAGTCGTCGCCTTTCCCTTTTCCGGGCCTCGAGGCGGAGGTGGGCGGCGGCCATCCTCCCGCACTTTCCAGCGGTTCGCTGCTGACCGTCACGCTTTCCACCCCCGACTTCACTTCCCTCTACGATCTTTGGGCGGAAGCGCTCTTTGAAACGCAGTTCCGGCGAGACCGCCTGGCGCTCGAGAATTCCCTGAGGGCGCTCGATCGGTCGGCAGGGTTTTCCGTTCGTGAAATGCTACTGCCCCTGATCGAGGGTCCTCTAACCCTCGCGCTGGCTCCGGGCGAAGAATCCGCCTCCTCCCCGTTCCTGTGGGCGGCCGCCACACCCAGCGGCGACCCGGCCCTCCTCGCTGCGCTCTGGGAAGAATTCGCTTTGCTGCGGGGCGCCCAGACCGCAACGAGCGAAACGGGCATGGCCGCCACCCTCTGGTCCAGCGACGCGGCGACATCCCGCCTGTTGACCTGGCGGCAAGACGGCACCCACTTCGTCATCGGAAACGACTCCGAGAAAGCAGGCCAACTCTTCGAAGCGACCCGCGTCCAGACCGCCGAGGCGAACGGCGCGCCGATCACGATCCACATGACATGGGACACGGCGAGAGCCTACCGGGCCGCCCTGGCTCTCGCCGGCCGCAGTCTCGACCGCCGCCGCCCCGATGAAGCCTGGCGGAGCGCGGGCGGCGACGCGATGGGGACGGGGACCTTGACCCTGACCATGGACAGCGAGGGCGACGTCCAGGCCAGGGGTGCGGTCGCAGCGCCGCCACAGGCGATTCTCGCCCTGATGAAGCTGCCGCGATTGCGAGCGAAATGGCTCCGCGAGGACTTGAGACTCATCGAGGGCACGAGGACACGCCTGGAGACCGTGTCGGAATGGGTGAAGAGCTATGCCGACGAACACGGCGAGCCACCCGCCAGCCTGGACCGGTTGCTCGACACCGGGATCGGCTTTCCCGTGGCGGACGTCTTTTCGCCTGGGGGATCGGACCCCTACATTTACGAGCGAGAGAGCCCTCAGGCTTGGCGCGTCTGGAGCCGCGGGCCCGATGGCCAGGACGACGGAGGGGCGCGCGACTGGTCGCTCGAAGGCCCCGCCAACGGCACCGACCTGATTCTTCGCGGCTCGCTCCGCCTCCCCGGTTTAGCCAATGATGATGCGGCCTCCGACACGGCGAACCCCCGTTGAGTGCTCCGGCGGCTCGGGAGTTTTGGGACGTTCGCCCAGGGGCAGCGTGAGCCGGAACACGGAGCCGACGCCGACTTCGCTTTCCACCGACAGCGCCCCGCCCATGCGCCGGGCGAGCCCGTAGGAGACCGACAAGCCAAGCCCCGTCCCTTTGCCCTCCGCCTTCGTCGTGAAGAACGGATCGAAGATGCGGCCCCGCTTGGACCCATCGATGCCGCAGCCGTCGTCCTCCACCTCGAGCATGATGCCCTGTTGCGATCCCCGGGCGTGGCGGATGCGGACGACGATCTCGCCGCTGGGGCGCTGCGCCGCCTCGATGGCGTCGATGGCATTGCGCAGAAGGTTCAGCAGAATCTGCCTCAGATAGTCCCGCACCGTCCAGATGGCCGAAACCCCAACGTCTTCCTCGACAGCCACGTCGATGGACTTGGACTTGAGGGAATGATCCAGCAAGCCCAGCAGTGCCCGGGCTTCCTCCGGCACGTCGACCAGCTCCGCCACGGGCGCCGACTCGGACTTGGGCATCGCCCCCACAAGCCGCAGCTGCGCCACGATGCGGGCGATGCGGTCGATTTCTTCCTCCACCACGCCCAGACTCCGGCGGATGTTTTCCACGGTGCCGTCGGGGTTGGCGGAAGCTTTCGCCTGCTTACCCAATTGCCCGGAGGCAAGCCGCAGGTAGTTCTTGATGATGGAGAGCGGGTTGTTGATTTCGTGCGCCACATTCGCCGCCAGCGCCCCCGCCGCCGCCAACTTCTCCGACTCCACCAGCCGTTCCTGCGCTTCGCGCAGTTCCTCCGTGCGGCGCTGCACCGTGCCTTCCAATTCAGTGGCGAAGTGGCTGATGCGTTCGTAGAGCCGGCATTGATGAATCGCCAGTGCCAGCGTCTCCGCCAACTGGCGCAGGAACGCCGCCTCGTTCGAGCTGTAGTGCGAGTCCTCGTTGCTCGCCAGCAACATCGCTCCCACGACCCCATCGCTGGAAATCAAAGGCACGACGCAAAGACTGTGGAGTTGCTCCGGCAGAAGCTCCTCCGCCTCCTGCCGCGCCTCGTCCTCCTCCAGGAGTGAGCTGATCGCCAGCGTGCGCTGGGCCAGTGCGCGCGCCGTCAGCGAACGCTCCCGGTCCAGAACCGTCCCCTCGGTCCACGGACCCAGGCGCTTGGGATAGCGGAAGGCCACCCGGAGCTGACCCGTCGATTCGTCCGCCAGCGCCAGCCAAAGCCGGTCCGAGGGCACCTGCGAAAGGATCTCGTCCACGATGCGGTCGAAGAGCACCGACAGGTTCAGCTCGCGATTGATGGAGTGGCTGATCGAGTGGACGAGTTCGAGTTGGCGTTTCTGCTCGTCGAGTTCGAGCAGGCGGGCGCCGAGTTCGTGATAACTTTTCTCGAGCGAATCCGCCATCTGGTTCGCCGACTCGGCCAGCGCCTCGATTTCGTCGCCCGTGCGCAGTCGAACCCGGTAGTCGAGTTCCCCCAGAGCGAAACGCTGCATGCCCTGGGACAAGACGCGGATGGGGCGCACCAGCCGATTCGACAGCCACGAAGCCAGCACCGAGGCCATCAGCACCGCCGCGATTCCCGCGAAGGCCGTGGTCCAAAGGCCAGTCGTCAGCGGTTCCAGCACTTCGTCCAAATCCACCGGCTGCACGATCGCCCACTCGATCGGCAGCATCGAGGGATCGGCGAGACTTTGCAGCGAACGGGTGCGGCTAAAGGCCAAAACGACCTTGTGCCGGCGATAGGTCATGGGAGCGATCTGGCCGGCGGGCGGTCCGGCGAACAGCTCTTCGCGAATCTCGCTGATGCGTTGGCTCAGACCTCCGTCGTTCCATGTATTGTAAACGACGCCTCGTGACCGCGACACGAGGATCATGGGCTGCGACGCCACCGGCGACGAGAATCGTTCCGCTTCGTCGAGGAACGGCTGCGTCGGCAGCAGCGCGGCGAGGAAACTGCCCTCCGGCGCCCGGCCTCCCCGCAACGCCACGCCGATGAACAAGACCGGCGTGGACCGTTCGATGGGCAGCGCGGCGATGAAGGTGTCCCGATCCCCGGCCGGAATGTGCGGGAAAGCGTTGTAGTATTGCAGGCTGACCGCCGCGGGCGGCGGCGCCAGTCGGCCCCCGCGGATTTCGGCGAGGGGGTTGCCGCTGGCTCCCAGCAGAAAAATCCGCCCGCCTTCCCCGCAAACCTCACTCGTCAGGGTCAAGACGTGATCGGGCAGCGGCAGCAGCGTCGAGGCGCTCTTCTGACCCTGCAAAACCGGGGTCGACAAGGTCAGCAATTCCGGTGATTGGGCCAGCCGGCGCAAACTGTTCATCCGGCGCTGGATCGACGTTTCCAGCGTCACCGACATCTGCTCGGCGATGCTGCGGGCCTCGTCCGTCGCCCGCCATCGCACCGCCCCCGCGGCACTGATCCAGAACACTACCAGCGCCACCGCCGCCGGCAGCGTGGTCAACAGCAGCACCAACAGCAAGATCCGCCGCCGCAGGCCATGCACCACGGGGCGCGGCAGCGGAGGCGGAAAGAGCGGCGGCGGAAAAACGCGGTCCGTCGAACTCATGGCGCGGGCTCCTGCTCAGCAGTCACCCGAAGCGAGCCCCCTCCGTCAACTCCACATTGGGGCCGCGGAGAAGAAGGCCAAACCCGGAGACGAGCCCTTCCCCCGTTACGGCCCGACCCGGACGATGTTACCGATGCTCACCGTGCCGTTCGTGGCGTCGTACTGGTAATAAACCGCGCGGTCCACATGCGCGACGCCGGTACCGGCGGCCACGCTGTTTGGCGGAGCGAACCACTTGTCCGGCCCCTTGCTCTGCAAGACCCACTGAGCGGGATTCGTCGGCGTTTCCGACGGATCGTCCGTGTAAATCGTCCAGGCGAAATTCCGGCAATCGAACCAGTCCTTCGTGTTGTAGTAATAAGCTTCGGCAACCGTCGCCGCACCACCGAAGGTGAAAAGGTCGTCGGGAAGCGCATCCCCAAAGGGGTCCGCCGGGATGGAGGTCATGTAGGAAATGGGAGTTGTCAAGCCCCCGCCGGAACGCAAGCAGGGATCGGCGGTGGACGTGTTCCCGGGGGCTGGCGCAGCCGGGTTGCCGTTACTGGGCACGCTGAAGCTTTGCGGATCGAGGTCGAAGGGGGGGTACTTGTTCGAATCCACTCGGTAGCTCTCGAGGGCGGTGGCGATGCTGCGCATGTCCGCTTTCGTGCGCGATACTTTGGAACGGACCTGAGCCTCCAGGAAGTTGGGCACGGCGATCGCCGCCAAAATGGCGATGATGGCGACAACGATCAGCAATTCGATCAGTGTGAAGGCTTTGACTCGCATCGAATCGGACTCCCGGAGTATGTGAAATTCGGAGCAACTGTAGAGATGCAACTCTTCGCAGTCAATGATTATCGCGGTCCACCGCGAAGGCCCTCGGCACGCGAAAGCCGCCTCCGGTGCGGGGGCGGCTCCTCGGCTTGCGTGATGCTCGGAAAGCGGGCGAGCTTAATTCACCGACTGGATCGCGCCGATCAGCTCAGGCGTGCTGATCTCGCGGGTGAACCGGGCGACCGGATCGCCCGCGGAATTGAACACCGTGACGTGAGGCACGCGGAACACGCCGAGGCGATAGGCGATCAGGGGGTCTTTGCTGACGTCCTCGAAGACGCAGACGACGCGGTTTTGCACGGCGGCGTCGAACTGGGGTGTGAGGAGGGTGCTGCGCTCGAACTCGAGGCACTCGGGGAAGGTGCCGGAGCGGAAGTACACCAGCATCGGCTTGTTGTACCGGCGGGCCGCTTCCACGATGCCCAGGTAGGAGCGATACCACTTGGTCTGGGTCTTATAGGTGGTCTGGGGAGCTTCGGCGGCGGCGGCGCTGCGGGGCGCCTGGGCAATCTGGCGCAGTTCATTGCCGGCGGCGCCGGCTCCTTCACGCTCCATGACGTGGATGCGGCGCTTCTTCAGGTCGGAAACGAAGAGCGTCCGGCCATCGAAGGAGAGCGAGGAATCGGTCAGTTCCGAATCTTCCTGGGCCGTATTCACCGTGCTGCGGGTGATGACGCCATCGGGGGAAACGCTGGCCAGGACGTTGCCGGGAATGGGCGTGGTGAGGGCGGACTTGGAAAGCGGATCGATGGAGATGCCCTCGCCAGAGCGCAGGCTGCCCTCGGACTGGGAGAGCATGCGGCGGCGGTAGCTCGTCGGATTCCAGGGCGAACCGCCCTCCCAGAGGTAAACGTCGCCTTCGGCCACGCCGAAGATATCCAGGGTCCCCGGGTCGATGGAGATATCGCGGAGGAAGAAGCCCGCCTCCGGGTCCGGCAGGCCACCGAGAATGGCGCCGTCGTTTGCGCGGATCACACCCACCTTGCCCCAATTGAGCGCCACCAGCAGGTACTCGCCCATGACATCGACGCCAAGGGCGCGGCGGCCGGGGCGGACTTCGCCATTGTTGCCGAAGGACGTGTCCAGCGTGCCGTTCTTGCGGAACTTCTTGATGAAACTGGTGCCTTCGTCCCCCGTGTCCCCCGCGACGAAGAAGCTGCCGTCGGGCATGCAGGCCACACCGGAATAGCCGCGCTGGCCATCGAAGAGGACCGAGGTGATGACTTCCACCTGGGGATTGACGCCCGTCGGGTCCTTGATGAGGAGCATGGGAGCCTGCGCCGGCTCGTTCGTTCCGTTGAACGTCGCGGCCAGCAAGTCGCCATCCGGGGTCGCCGCCAGGAACGAGTATTGATAGCTGGGCACGTTGAGAACACCCTTGGTGATCCACTGCGAAGAGGCGAAACCGGCAAAGGGAACGGTCAGGCAAAGCAGCACTGCGGCAAGGACTTTGGACCTCGCGTGGGGCGAAAGGGAAAGAGACGGCATAATAAGGGACGGATGCCTCCGTTTGGATGTGTCGTTGCACGCTACCCTGATCGAAGCCAAATAGTCAACAGTTCAATGAGGAGCGCGGAAATGATGGGGAGGGGAGTGCAACTAATTGCGGTCTCTTGCAAGCATTTTCTTATCCAGGTTTCAAGCCATGTTTTACAAATCCGCCTTTAATTTGACTCGCTCGAAAACCTCCAGCGTCCGAACCGCCGCTTCCTCCCAGGAAAAACACCGGCTTCGCGCCAGACACGCCCCTCGCCTCCGAGTCCGCTCCTCCGGGTCCGTCCACATTCTCGCAAGCGCCTCGGCCCACGCTCCCGCGTCCTCCGGATCCGCCAGGACAGCGGCCTCGCCACCGACCTCCGCCGTGGCGCCCCGGCTTGCGGTAACCACGGGCGTTCCGCAGGCCATCGCCTCGGCGATGGGCAGGCCGAAACCTTCCGCGATGGAGGGGAGCACATGGGCGGCGGCTCCCTCCATGAACGCCGGAAGGTGCGCGTCGCTCATGTAGCCAAGCTCCAGCACGGCCTTTCCCAGGCCGTGGCGCCCGATGGCCTGGGCGATGGCGTCGTAGCCCGCGCCGCGCTTGCCCGCGAGGGCCAGCGCCATCTCACCGCAACCCGGCTTGCGCCGAGCCTGGGCCAGAGCCTCGATCAGGAGCGGCACATTCTTGTGCGGCGCCAAGGTCCCGACGAAGGAAATGTAGCGGCCGGGCAAGGTGGGAAAGGCCGCCCGCAGAGCCGCCTGGCGCGTGGGCCGGCCCGCTTCGTCCTCGCCGATGCGAAAGCGCTCCGCCACGCCATTGAGCGTCACGGTGATGCGGTCCGAGGGAAGTCCGAGGTAATGGACGATGTCGGCCTTGGCGGACTCGCTGACCGTCAGGACCGCATCGGCGGCGCGGGCGGTGCGCCAGGTCCAGGCGTGCCAGTAAGCGCGCTTCACCGGCGGCAGGATTTTTGGATGGCGGTGAAACGTCATGTCGTGGATCGCCACGACGCAGGGCACGCCCGGCGAGAAAGGAGGCAGGAAATTGGACGGACCGAAGAAGACATCTGGCCGCCATTCCGCCGGCAGACGCCGCACGGCCCGGTGGAGCCCCAGCCATTCCTCCGCGCGCCGCAGCATCAAGTTGCCCCGGCTCCGGCCCCAGACGATCCGCCGATACCGCTCCGGCGGGGCCTCCGGAATGGCGAAGGACTCCACGTTCTCGGCGGTGCAGAAAGCGACGATGCGGGCCTGTTGCGGCAACCGCAGCAGCGCCCGGGCCAGATGCAGGGCGTAATAGCCGGTGCCCGTCAACTCGCGCGGGGCGTGCAGAAAATTCGCGGCGATGGTTAGCGGGCCGCCGCTCATCGCTTGCGCTTCGGTTTCTTGGCGGGCCGAGGCGCTTCCGCTTCCAGGGCCAACTCCGGATCGTTCGCCCGCACCATCGCCAGAACGGCGCGGGTGCTGGCGAGGCGGTCGAGATCGCCCTGGGCCCGATAGATCGGCAGCCGCAGCCATAAATCCAGCGCGATGGAGATCCGCAGCGCGAGGTTCTGCCCCGCCGAATGATGGCGCCGACTGTAAAGGATCAGGCTTCGGTAAAGGCGCCGGAAGGTGAATTCGCGCCGCTTCTTGGCGGAAACTCCCCCGCCGTGCGGCAACGTCAACCCGGGCAGGAAAACCGTCCGCCAGCCCGCGTCCCGGATCCGGTGGCACCAATCGGCGTCTTCGCTGTACATGAAATACGCCTCATGCAGGTCACCGACCCGCTCGCGGCATTCCCGCCGGACCATCAGGCAGGCCCCCATCAGCCATCCCACGGCCCGGGGCTGGCGGCGGCGCAGGCCCAGTTTCCACAGCCGCTTGCCCAGGGTCTCGATCCACGGGCTGGCCAGGGAATGGGTTGCCCAGTAAGACTGCCAGGACGGCTCGCGATGGGCGCTGTGCTGCGGCAGGCCGTCCTCGTGCAGCAGCAGGGGGCCCACGGCTCCGGCGCTCGGATGGGACTTCAGGTAGTCCACCATGCCCGCGAGAGCTTCGGCGTTGGCTTCGCAATCGGGATTGAGCAAGAGGAGCCACTGGCCCCGCGCCGCTTCCAGTCCCCGATTGCACCCCCCCGCGAAGCCCTCGTTGCCGGCGTTCTCCACGAGCGCCGTCCACGGGGCCTGTCTGGCGATGGCGGCGGCGGTTCCATCCTCCGAGGCGTTATCCACGGCGATGACTTCCAGCGGATAAGGGAGGGTTTTCTTGGCCGCTTCGATGGCGGAGAAGAACGGGGCGACCTGATCGCGGCCGTTCCAAAACACGACGACCACCGAGATGAGATCGGATGATTGCGGCGAAGGCTGGGCGGCGGCGCGCGGCGGCGACTCCGCCGAGGCGGTGGTCACTCGTCGCTCGCTCCCGCCGTTTCGCGAACGGCCGACGTGATGCCGCGTTTGGATTTCGTCTCGCAGAAGGTCAGGAATTCCTCGACGACCCCGGGCAGCGGCTCGCCCCCCCATTCGGCGCGAAAGGCGGCGGCGCCCTTGGCGGGCGAGTGGCTCGTGCGCAGACAAGCCCGGAATGCGCGCTGCAATCCCTTGCGCGCCGCCTGATCCACGCCGCCACGCCGCAGACCTACCACGTTCAAGCCGTAGATGCGCGCCAGCGACTCCTTCGCGATACAGAACGGCGGGATGTCCTGGCTCACACCCGTCATGCCGCCCACCATCGCCATGCGGCCAATGCGGGCGAATTGATGAATCGCCACGTTGCCCGACAGAAAGGCCCGGTCGCCGACTTCCACATGACCGGCCACGGCGCAGAAGCTGGCGATGACGACGTTGTTGCCGATGATGCAATCGTGGGCGATGTGGCCGTGGCCCATGATGTAGCACTCGTTGCCGATCACCGTGTCCTGGCCCGGTTTCAGGCCGCGGTGGATGAAGGAGTGCTCGCGGAATTCGTTGCGGTCGCCGATGCGCGTCCCGCTTGGGGTCGAGGGATCGAAGCCGATGAACTGCGGTTCATGGCCGATGACGGCATAGTAATGCACCCGGTTGCCGGCTCCCATGCGCGTTCTCGGGCCGATCACGGCCCCGGCCATGATCTCGCATCCGGGACCGATCACGCACTCCTCCTTGACAATGACGTTGGCGCCGATCTCGGCGTCGTCGGCGATCTGAGCGGAGGGGTGAATGGAGGCGGTGGGATGGATCGGCATGGGCGGGTGGGCGTTTCTAGCGAGGGCGGGGGCGGAAGCTGTATGACGCTCCCTTGGCGACCCGCGATTCTTCAATTCCTGGCGGAACCGAGGGTGCCGCACCACGCTGGAGTCCATGCGTCGAGCGAGTCAATACGAGGCTGATGGCGGGATTGGAGCGATCTGCCGGAAAGGCTAAGAAAAAGCCCCCCCGGGCGAGCGGGGGGCCTCAAGACTGTTGGAACCGGCGGCCATGAAACCAGGCCGGGTCCGGAATTTACTCCGTCGCGATGACCGCCATCGTGTGAGCGGGAACTTCGATGACTGGGCTGTCCAGCGCGCGCAGCGGCTCGGCGCTGGCTTGGGTTCCGTGAACGTAAACCATGGCGCCTTCCACCAGCGGGTTCTCGAACGTCAGCGTCTCCGTGGTCGGGTTGATGAAGACCGCGGCTCCATTCCAGCTCTCGCCTTCCAACTCCTCCGCATCCAGGGTGAACACGATGGCGTTGTGATGGGGCAATTCTTCCTCAAGGAAGGTCAGGCGGCTGCGGACTTCTTCGGCACTGTCGAGGCGGAAGATGGGGTGGGCCCGGCGCAGGGCGATGATGCCCGTGTGGTAATCCACCACGTCCTTGTTCTTCTTTTTCAGGTCCCAATCGACCTGATTGATTTCGTCGCCGCTGCTGTAGCTGTTGTGATCGCCGAACTTGGTGCGGCACATTTCGTGGCCCGCGTGCAGGAACATGACGCCCTGCGACACGCCCAGGATCCCGCCGGTCAGCATCTGCATCTTCTTGCGGGTTTCTTCGGCCGCGTCGCTGGAGATTTCCAGCTTGTCCCACAGCACCAGGTTGTCGTGGCAGGTGGCGTAGTTGATCGTCTGGATCGGGTCGCTGGCCCAATCGTCGATGCCGCCCATGATGCCGACCTTCACGGCGTCGCGGCGCGAGCCGTTCTGGACGAAGCCTCCATCGCGGCCTTCCGTCGAGCCCTTGAGGGCGTCGCGGAAGTGATCGTTGAAGGCGCCGATGCCGGTGCCGGTCACGACGTTCTTGTAGGTGATCTTCTTGATGCCGACGCCATCCTGGCCGGCGGCGGCCCAAGGCTCGCCATAGAACAGGATGTGGGGATACATTTCTTCCAGCTCGGCTTTGGCCTGCTTGAGCGTCTCCAGATCGATCAGACCCATCAGGTCGAAACGGAAGCCGTCCACGCCGTACTCCTCGACCCAGAACTTGAGGGAGTCCACGATGAACTGGCGGCCCATGGGGGCTTCGCTGCGGAACTCGTTACCCGTTCCCGAGCCGTTCCACATCGAGCCGTCGGCCTTCATGCGGTGGTAATACCCGGGGCATACAGCCTCGAAGGTCGCCGTCGGCGCGGTGTGATTGTACACCACGTCGATGACGACGCCGATGTCGGATTTGTGCAGTTCCTGAACCATCTTCTTGAACTCGTGGACGCGGGACGCGGTGCGGAAATCGCTCGAGTAGCTGCCTTCCGGCGAATTGAAAAAGCTGGTCATGTAGCCCCAGTTGTAATCGGGATCGTCTTCGCGGTTGTCGTAATCCTGGGGTGGCAGGATTTGGACATGGGTGATGCCCAACTCCTTGAGGTGATCGAGGCCGGTGGAGATCGACGGATCGTCGGGATGGGTCGTTCCGGGCTGCACGAAGCCCAGGTACTTGCCTCGTTTGTCGGCGTCCACGCCGGAATTCTCCGCGATGGTGAAGTCGCGGATGTGGATTTCCCAGATGACGGCGTCCGTTGGGCGGCCGGTGAAGGGATGCTGAACCGGACGGAAGCCTTCCGGATCGAGGGCCCGCAGGTCCGTGATGCGCGCGTTGCCGTCGAGACCGACCGTGTTGGTGGCGTAGGGATCGTTCACTTCCAGGGGCTCGGTGCCATAGATGGTTTCCGCGCTGACGCGATAGTGGCGGCCTTCCAGGTCGCCCTCCACGGTGGCCTCCCAGACGCCCTTGCCCACGCTCGTCATGGGAATTTCCTGGCGGCCCTGCTCGCCCACCGGTTCATCGAAAAGGATCACGGTGGCTTCCGTGGCTTTGGGAGAGAAAAGGCGGAACGTCGTGGCCTCTGGGGTATAGATGGCGCCCATCGGCTTGGCGGTGTGATAGCGAGTCGGATCGTCCAGCAGGGCGCGGGGCGAAACGGCGCCGGCGCGGTATTCCTTGGCGCTGACATGATAAGTCGGGCCCGGGTACTGGAGTTCCTCGGCGGTGCGGATGATGACCTGCTCGACCTGCCCGTTGGCGTATCCGCCCGGCACGACTTCCGTGATCTCGATATTCTTCGAGCTGGAGAGCCCGGCCGCCGCGTCGGACGGCGACCCGATCACCTGCTCGACTTTGAAGTTCTCAACGGTGACACGGTCGCGATCCATCGGGTGGGAGAGCACGGCGACGATTTCCTGCGCGCCGTCGAGGTAGGCGCGGGCCACCTTCGGGCTGGTCTCGGGACGCTCGGTGAACAACTTCGAGTTATTGCCGATGAGCCAGATTTCCCTGCCCAAACGGGGAGTCCAGAACCGATCCGTCCCGTCCTTCTCATTCCAGTCCTGGCGCAGGCGGGGGATGAATCCGATGCGGTCGCCGGGGCCATCGTCGTCGCCATACTGGCTGGGATCGACGTGGAAGTAAGGGCCGAAATCGTCCGTTCCGGCGGGGAAGACTTCCGCCTGCTCGGGCGTTTGCTGATCGCGCCCGTCCCAGGTCCAGAGACTGACGCGTTCGTAATCGCCGTCGAAACGGTGGTAGTGGATGGTAATCATGCCGTCATCCGTTGGTTGAGTGGTGGGGCTTTCCTGTGCCAAAGCGAGGAACGGGAGAAGCAAGAAGATCGCCGCCTGGAGGCTTAGCGAGTATGCAAAGCGCCTGCGGGAAGAGGAAAGGGGTTTCAGAAGTGGCATCATGGCTCAAGCGCACCCTTCGTCATGGATGTGGCATAAAACACCGGGACTTGCAATGCGGACAATGTCAAACGGGTTTCAATCGCCTATTGAAGGAATGAATCACGGGTTTGAGACCGTTGCAAGCGGAACAGGATTTCGGATCGGCGATGACAACGCCTTCGCCTTGACCTGCGCTCCTCTTGCCCGCATAGCTCTGGATTTCAGGGTACCGCCGATTTCTCGCCACGGACCCCGCTCTTCCCCCGATCCAACCTTCCTAAAGCGACTTTCCGAGTGTCAGAAAAGACAGATCAACCCTTCGAAAAATCGCTCGAGCGCCTCGAAGCCATCGTCGCCAAGCTCGAAAGCGGCGAGGCGAGCCTGGAAAAATCCATCGCCCTCTACGAAGAAGGACGCAAGCTGGGGCAGGAATGCCTCGGCAAGCTCGAGAGTCTCGAGCGCCGGGTACGGCTCGTCCGGGAAGAGCCGGGCGGCGCCCTCACCAAGGAAGAATTTTCCCCCAGCGCGGAAGAGAGCTGAGCGCGGCCCGCATTTTGCGCCTCAGCTTCTCCCCTTCCGGGTTTTGACCGACTCGTCATACGCTAAGGATACCTCGATCTCCATGTCTCACACCCACGCCGAGGAGATGGCCCGCCTGCTCCACACTCCCGCTCCCCAGCCGGAAGCCCCCGCCACGACGGCGGCCCACGGCGAGGCCTCGCTCCGCTCTGGAGACGCGCTGCTGCCTCGTATCCAATCGCCCGGGGATGTGCGAAAACTTTCGATCGCGGAGCTTGAGCAACTGGCCGGCGAGGTGCGGGCCCGCATCATCGAGGTGATCGCCCGCGTCGGCGGCCACTTTGGCGCTCCCCTGGGCGCGGTGGACCTCACCATCGCCCTCATGCACCAGTACGATTTGCCCAAGGACAAAGTGGTCTGGGATGTGGGTCACCAGGCCTACGCCTGGAAGATTCTCACAGGCCGCAACGAGCGCTTCGAAACCATCCGCCAATACAACGGCCTCTCCGGCTTCCTGAAGCGCAAGGAGAGCGAGTACGACTGCTTTGGCGCGGGGCACGCCAGCACGTCGCTCTCCGCGGCGCTGGGCATCGCGACGGCTCGCGACCTGAAAGAGGAAGACTTCCGCGTGGCCGCCGTCATCGGCGACGGTGCCATGACCGGCGGCATGGCCTACGAGGCCCTCAACAACGCGGGCCTTCGCAAGACCAAGATGCTGATGGTCTTCAACGACAACGAAATGTCGATCAGCGAAAACGTCTGGGTCGGCCACAAAGTCTTCCGCAAGACCGTGACGCATCCGCTCTACACCCGGGCGCGGCGCGAAATCGGCAGCTTCATCAAGAAGCACAGCGGCCGCACCTTCGTCGATTACGCCCACCGGTTCGAAGAAAGCATCAAGAACCTGATCGTTCCCGGCATGTTCTTCGAGGAGATGGGCTTCCGATACATCGGTCCCATCGACGGCCACAACATGCGCTCGCTGGTGGAGACGCTCGAGCACATCAAGGACCTCGACGGTCCCATTTGCCTGCACGTCATCACGCAGAAGGGCAAAGGCTACAGCTTCGCCGAGAAGGATCCGATCAAGTACCACGCCGCCGCCGACATGAAGATCGAGACTGGCGAAATGAAGAAATCCTCGGGTCCGCCTCCGTTCACCAAGGTTTTCGGAACGTGTCTGGCGGAAATCGCCAACAGCGACCGCAGCATTGTCGGGATCACGGCGGCGATGGACTCCGGCACCGGCCTCGATGTCTTCGCCAAGGTCCACCCGGACCGCTACTTCGACGTCGGTATCGCCGAGGAAAACGCCGTGACCATGGCGGCGGGCATGGCCACAGAGGGCATGAAACCGGTCTGCGCGATTTACTCCACGTTCCTCCAGCGGGCCTTCGACCAAGTCATCCACGACGTGGCCCTGCAAGATCTGCCGGTGTTCTTCGTCTTGGATCGCGGAGGTCTGGTGGGAGCGGACGGCCCGACGCACCACGGCACCTTCGACCTGAGTTACCTGCGCATCATCCCGAACATGGTCATCATGGCGCCCAAGGACGAGGCGGAACTGCGCGACATGGTGGCGACCGGAGTGGCCTACCAGGCCGAAAAGAAGGGGCCCATCGCCGTCCGCTATCCTCGTGGCAGCGGCCTCGGCGTCGATACTGGCGCCCCCGCCAGACCCCTCCCCATCGGCAAGGGCGAGATCTTGCAACAGGGCAAGCGCATCGCCCTCGTCGGCATTGGCAAGACGGTGCGCGATTTCCTCGAGGTGGCCGCGATCCTCGAGAAGCGCCTCGGCCACAAGGTCACCGTCGTCAACGCGCGCTTTGTCAAACCCCTCGACACGCAATTGTTGTTGCAGGTGGCGAAAGATCACGACTACATCTTCACAGTGGAAGACAATGCCGTGACAGGCGGATTCGGGTCCGCGGTCAACGAGAGCCTCCTGGAGAACGATTCGCCCCGGCGCGCCGTTCCCTTTGGCATCCCGGACCGATTCGTGGACCATGGCAA
Organism: Sumerlaeia bacterium; assembly: GCA_040219255.1. Lineage (GTDB taxonomy): Bacteria > Sumerlaeota > Sumerlaeia > SLMS01 > JAHLLQ01 > JAVJSW01. The sequence goes on along the minus strand of JAVJSW010000037.1, from coordinate 106,963 downwards.
GCAAACGGAGCTTTACGAAGAACTCGGCCTCCTGCCGGCGCAGCTCGCCAGCCGGATCGCCAGCCACATCGAAAAGGCCTCCAACGCCTGAGAGATCGAAACCGGCGCCGAATCTTCCCACCGACCCATGACCCGACCCCAGGACCAACGACCCTTTCGCGGCACTATCCTCGTTCTCGACGATGAAGAGAACATGGGGAAGATCCTGACCAAAGTCCTGACCATGGAAGGCTATTCGGTGACGGCCTTCACGTCGCCGGAAGCCGCTCTCAAGGCCCTGGAAGCCACCCCGACGGACGTCGTCCTCTCCGACATCCGCATGGCCGAGATGAACGGCCGCGACGTCCTGGCCCGCATTCGCGAGATGGGCCTGCCCTGCGAAGTCATCATGATGACCGCCTATGGCACCATCGCCGGCGCCATCGAGTGCGTCAAGCTGGGGGCGCTGGATTACATCACCAAGCCCTTCAAGACCGACGAGATGCTTCTGACCATCGCGCGGGCCTTCGAGCACAAGCGGCTCAAGGAAATGAACTCGGCCCTGTCCGAAGCCTACAATCGGGGTCCCCAGCCAGCGGCCGCTTCCCTGAAGGAAGAGCGCCGCCTGATGGGCGTCTCGCCCGCCATGGACAAAGCCCGCGAGATGCTCAAGAAAGTCGCCCCCTCCGACAGCCCCGTTCTCGTCACTGGCGAGTCGGGCACCGGAAAGGAACTCGCCGCCCGGGCCATCCACGATCTGAGCCCCCGCAAGAAGGGGCGCTTCGTCGCCATCAATTGCGCCTCGATCCCGGAAAACCTGCTGGAGAGCGAACTTTTCGGCCACGAACGCGGAGCCTTTACCGGAGCCGACCGCACGAAGATCGGCCTGATCGAACTGGCCGATGGAGGCACCCTGTTCCTGGATGAAATGGGTGAGCTTCCCCTAGCGATGCAGGCCAAACTGCTGCGCGTCCTTCAAGAGCGCGAAATCACCCGCGTCGGCGGCGTCGCCCACATCCCCGTGGATCTGCGCGTCGTCTCCGCCACCAACCGCGACCTGCGCGCCGCCATCAACGACGGCACCTTCCGCGAAGATCTCTACTACCGCCTGAACGTCATCACGATCCAGATGCCCCCCCTGCGCGAGCGCCGCGAAGACATCCCCATCATCGCCGAACAATTCCTGCGGCACCTCGCCCTCAAGTACAACCGCCCCGGACTCCGCTTCTCCGAACCCCTCACCGACTGCCTCCGCAAAGCCTCATGGCGCGGCAACGTCCGTGAACTGCGCAACCTCATCGAACGGCTGGTGGTGCTCTCGGACACCGACATCATCACGACGGAGATGCTGCCGGAAGAATTCGGCGCCAGCCGCCGCGGCAGCAGCTCCACCGTGGTCACCAAACTCTCCCTCTCGGCCCAGGCCATGGTCGAAGAAGTCCCCGATTTCAAAACCGCCCGCGATAGCTTCGAGCGCGAGTACCTGGAGGCGCTCCTGCGCCAGTTCAACGGCAGCGTCTCGGAAGCCGCCCGCCAAGCCGGCATGAGCCGCCGGAATCTTTACGACAAGATCGAAAAGCTGGAAATCCCGCTGAACGATATCAAGAGTAGCATCGGGTCGCAGTGAACCCGCCTGGGCTCTGATGAGGAGTGGCGCGCCACGACGACAGACGACAGGGCAGCGAATTCTCAAACTGGCCGCGGCAAAATGACAAAGGCGGAGCCGAAGGACGCGATGTCCTCCCTGGCTCCGCCTTGGGCTATATCCGTTGGGCCGCGAATCGGGCTCGCGGCGCGGTGGATTTAGTACAGGTCCCAGCTATCCACATTGGCGTTGGCCGGCAGGCCGAAGTCCGCCTTCACGGCGGCCAGCAGGGCCTCGGGGGTGAGGGTGCTTTCGTAGATCGCCAGCGTATCGAGAGACACGGCCGTCGCGGCGCCGGAGGGATCGGCGAGGCTGGCGCCGAAGCTGAACTGGCCAAGGCCCGCCGTGGCGGCGTTGGTGTTGGTGGCGCCGGAGAAGGAGACGTCGAATTCCTCGGCGCCGGTGCTGAGGGCAAAGGCGCGGAAGCGCGCCTCGCCCGTGCCGTCGGTCTTCGGGGTGACGCTGCAGATGATCACGCGCCATTCCCCATCGTCCCAGGCGCCGGTGCTGCCGGCGTCGCCGAAAGCGGTGGTGGACAGAACGTTGGCGGCGCCCCAGGCATTGCCGCTGGCCATGCGGAAGGTGCCCGCATCGACGGCCAGGCCGAAGAGGTTGCTGAAGGTCCCGCCACCGGCCACGAAGGTGATGTCGAGGGTGTTGTTCGCCGCGGTGGCTTCCAGCGTATCCACGCGCAGGGCGAAGGCGACGTTGATCGTGTCGGCGGTGTTGGGGAACCCGGCGCCGGTGTGGATCAGGGCGAGGTACTGGTCCGTGCTGCCGTTCCATTGCAGATATTGGTTGTCGGCAGCGTTGGGATAATCGGTGCCGTCGTCGTTGATCAGGGTCACCTGGGGCGGGCCGAAGTCCGACGAACCCTGGTCGTCACTGAATTCCGCGTCCGTCACGGTCGAACTGCCGGTGACGGGAGCGGGGTCCGGGTCCAGCGAGGTCAGGTTTTCGAAGGTTTCGATGCCGACCGTCTGGGCAAAGCCGGTCCCGGCGGTCAGAGCGAGCGCCGAGAGAAGAAGAGCGAATGATTTCCGCATGGGAGGGGGTCCTCACTTCAAAAAATTTTCTTGTACGTACCAAGAACATTTCCCTCTATTCCGAAGGATGTCTTTCTTGGACGCCTCTGAAATTACCCTCGCATTACAAATAGGCAACTGAAAATTCACGAGATACTCAAGGTTTGGAGCGCACCCGATCCAAACCGAGTGCGAAGCAACTTGAATAAAACTTAAAGAAATTCTGCTTGGCTTATTGAATTCCTGAAGTTCTCAGGGCACGGCGCCGGTGGCTTCGTCGAGTTCGCCAAAGAGGCAAACCATTCGGTAGTCCCCTTCCGGCGTGACGTAGATGAGGGAGGAGGCGCTGGGGACCCGCCGGTTCGGTTCTCCGGCCCATTCCTGCGTTCCGATCCAGCCATCGCCCGCCTGGCCGTGGGTCAGTTTGAACTCCATCGGCTCGAACGGCACCTCCAAAGTCCAGAGATGTGCCCCCTCGCCCACTGTCCCCTCATAAGTGAAGGCTTGTTGGTTCGGGATCCAACTGCCCAGGGACTCGGTGTTGCCGGCGGCGTGGATTTTCTTGTCGGTGGAGGGCTCGCTCAGGATCGCCATCAGGGTGATGGTGTCTCCGCCGTTGAGCAAGTCTTCCTGCTCGGGCATGGTGAGGAGGCGCCAGCCGGGCCGAACGATGTCTTTGAGGACGCGATGCTCGGGGCTGATGCCTTGCATGCGCAGCTCGAATTCTTCCAGAGCGCTTTCGAGAACCTGCCGGCCCTGCTCCGGTTCCATCGCTTCCGCTTCTTCCAGGCGCGCCAGCAGTTCCCCCAGGATGTTTTGCACCTCCGTCTTCACCGGCAGGGCATGGCCGGGGCGCTGGTGCTGATTCGTCATCCAGGTGGGGGGCACATCGTGGAGCTTCATCTTGCCGTCGGGCGGCGTTCCGAACTGGCAAATCAGGAGATACTCGCCATCCGGTGCACGGAACAGGAGTGCGTCCGGATGGGGCAGGACCCGGTCCGGCGGTCCGGCCCATTCGCCCGTGCCGGTCCAGCCTTCCCCCTGATGACCGAGGGTCATTTTGAAGGTCAGGGGCGGCTGAAAGGTGGTGCGCTTTTCGAACAGATCGCCGTAGGGTCCGGTATGGAGAAAGTCCATCGGGACCTTGTTGGCCTCCCAGTCGCCCAGGTCGGGATGGCTGCCGGCGATGGAGAGCGTCTTGTCGCGCAGGTGACTGGGCACCAGGGCCACGATCCGCAACGGCGCCCCCGCCGGAACCGCCAGTTGCTCGTCCAGTGTCAGCGGGCCGTGGGCGCCGGCCACCAGCTCGCCAAAGGCGGAAACGAACAGGCTGCGCTCCGCTTCTTCCGCGGGCGCTTCGGTCGATCCGAAGGCGGCCAGACCGCCGGCACCGGCGCTCGCCAGCAGAACGGGGGCGTGGGTCATCGGGCCGTCGGTCTTCGGACCTTGCCAGGGAGCGGCGTGCCACAGACAGGCCGTATTGTCCGCCGAGGCCGTCACGATGGTCTGGCCGTCGGGGGAGAACTGAACGGCCACCACTTCCCGCCCGTGACCGGCCAGCGTCAGCAGCTCGCGCCCCGTCCGGGCATCCCAGACCTTGGCCGTCTGATCGCGCGATCCGGTGACGATTCGCGACCCGTCGGGGCTGAAGGCGGCGGCGGTAATCGCCGCACCGTGGCCGGTGAACTCCTGCACGATGTCGCCCTGGGGCACCGCCAGAAGCCAGGAGCGGCCACCTTCCGAGCAGGCCAGAACGCGGTCGCCGGCCGGCGACACGTGGAGACAACTGATGGGCTCGGCGCTGATGCTCAGGCGCTTGTGGCGCTCGCCCGTGCGTGGATCCCAGAAATGCAACTGGCCCGACGCCGTTCCGGTGATGAGGCTTCCGCCCTTCGCGGCGAAATGGGCGGCCCGCACTGCCGAATCGTGACGCAGCACGGCCAGCGGCTCCGGCTCGCCGGAAACGGACCAGACCCGAGCCGTACCATCGGTGGAGGTACTGACGACGAACTGATTGCCGGGCGAGAACTCGAACTCCGTCAGGGCGCCATCGTGGCCCTCCAGCACAGCCCGTGGCTCCCCGGTCTTGCCGTCCCAAAGCCGCAGCACCCCATCCTCGGACGCCGTGCCCAGCAACGAACCGTCGGCGGAGAAATGCGCGTCCACGACCGTGCCGTGGTGACCGGCGAGAATGACCGGCGCCGACTCCCCGGTCAAATCCCAGAGCCGGGCGGTTTCGTCAAAGGAGGCGGAGACGAGGCGTGTGCCGCCGGGGCTGAATTCGGCGCAGACGATCCCCCACTGATGGCCTTGCAGACGCCGCTCCAGCCGGCCCTCTTCCAGGTTCCAGAGACAAAGAGTGGAATCGTTCGACGAGGTGGCAAGGAGTCTGCCGTCGGGGCTGAAGTCCGCGTCCGTCACCGTGCCGGCATGGCTCGTCAGGCGCGTCGTCGGACCGCCCAGCGTGGCTCTCCACAGACCGACCGTGCCGTCCTTCGACGCGGTGGCCACCATGGAGCCGTCGGGGCTGTGGGTGGCCCAGTAAACCCAGTCGCTGTGGCCAGAGAGTTCGTTCACCTGCCGGCCGGTCTTGGCATTCCACACCAGGGCCCGATTGTCCATGCTAGCGGTCGCGATGGTTGCGCTGTCGGGGCTGAAGGTTGCGCGTTTGACGCCCGCCTGATGGCCTTCCAGGAGCAGACTCTCCTGGCCCGTGGCGGTTTCCCAGACCCGGGCCGTGTGATCCATGCTAGCGGTCAGAAGACGGCTGCCGTCGGTGTTGAAATCCACCGTCAGCACAACGCCACTGTGACCGGCGAAGGTCCGAAGCGCCTCGCCCGTTTCCAGATTCCACAGCCGCGCCGTGTGATCGAGTGAAGCCGTCGCCAGAAGGCGCCCGTCCGGACCCACCGCCGCCATGCTCAGGCCATCGCCGTGGCCGCGAAAAGCCACCAGTTCGGCGCCCGACACCGCATCCCAGAGACGCGCCGTGCCATCCGACGAGGACGTCACGACCCGCGCCCCGGTGGCGTCGAAGACGGCGTGGACCACGGATTTTTCGTGCCCGCGAAGAACATGGAGTTCAGCCCCCGTCTCCGCGTCCCAGACGCGCGCCGTGTTGTCGATGCTGGCGGTGACCACCCGGTCGCCGGCGGGCGAGAACGCCCCGAAGGCCACATTGCCGGTATGCCCCTTGAGAAGGTGCAGAAGCTCGCCCGACCGGGCATCCCAAAGGCGGGCCGTCTGATCGTCGGAAACGGTCAGGACTCGCTCTTCCAGGGAATCGAAGCTGGCGTACTCGACGTTTTCTCCGTGCCCCGCGAGCCGGTGCAGCACCTCGCCGCGGATCGGGTCCCAAAGGATCGCCTGATGATCGCGTGAGGAGGTCAGGAGACGGCCCGTGCGGAGACCGAATTGAGCGGTGTTGACCTTGCGCGTGTGGCCCGTCAGCGTGCCCAGGGCCGCCTCCGTGCTCTGCATCAGGAAGCCCCACTCCCAATTGCGCAGGGCCGGCGGGGACTGGCTCAGATATTCTCGGGCCGCCGCGACGCGCCCATCCCGCAGACAAAGCTGGGCGAATTGCACATTGGTCAGGTAAAGGCCGTACTCCGCCGCCGCCGCGCGCTCCAGCGCTTCGGCGCGGGCCGCCTGCTCAGCCCGGTTGGCCTCCAGGGCCACGCGATTCGCATCCTCCGCCACGCGGCGCGCGTGCGACGCGTCCTGGGCCCGGTCGATCGCCAGCAGCGTCACCAGGAAAAGAGCCCCCAGCATCGCCGCCGCGGTGGCGAGGGCGAAACGCCGCTGGAACGCGTGAACCCGCTCCTTGCGCTCCAGGCCCTCGATGTCCTCCAGCAGGGCGCGCCGCTCCGGCCCCGGAGCCAATTGCTCCGCCTGCACTTGCGCCAGCTTGAGGTCCTTGTTTCGCAGGGCCGCCCGGGCGTAGGCGGTCAGCAGCACTTCGCGCAGCGCCGGAATGCGCGGATTTTCCGGCCACAAGGCCCGCGAGTTGTCCAGCTGGGAAAGGCTGCGCACCAGGTCGCGGTACTCCGGCAGCGCTTTCGAAGCGGTCTCGGCCTCCACCGCGGCGGCGATGGCCTCCGACTCGCGGTGGTTCCGCGAACCCGTCAGGTAATCGCGCAGCTCATCGAGGAATTGGCGCGTGCTGGCGTAACGATCGGGCGGCAGCTTCGCCAGCGCGCGCATGCAGATCGCCGAAAGGGCGTCAGGAATCCGCCGGTCCGGGCAGGCCTTGGACGGGTGCGGTATATCGCAGCGGATCGCTTTCTGGAAGGACTCGGAGTACGTCGCGCCGGTGTGCGGCGGCTGACCGGTCAGAAGATAATAGAGCGTCGCCCCCAACAGGAAGATATCCGTCCAGGGACCGATCTGCTCGGCGGTCGGCAAGGTCTGCTCCGGCGCCATGAACGCCGCCGTGCCGGCGGGGCTGCTGGCCGTTTCGGGGGTTGGCAGGTAACGCTCGTCCACCAGTTGGCGCGAGGCGCCCAGCCGTTCCGGATCGTAAACCAGCGACAAACCCCAATCCATCAGGTACACTTCGCCGAAATCCCCGACCATCACCTGCGTCGGTTTCAGGTCGCGATGCACAATGCCGCGGGAATGGGCGAACGCCACCGCCTGCGCCACATCCACCAGAATCGGCAGATGGCGCGTCAGGATCTCCGTGATGCTCTGGTGCCGGTCCTCCTCGATCAGTTCCTTCCAGCTTCGGCCCCGCACCAGCTTCATCGCCAATTGAGGCATGCCGTTGCCATCGGGCACGAGATCGTACACCGGCACGATGTTGGGGTGGTCGAGCTGAGCCGCCGTCAGCGCCTCCTGATGGAATAGCGTTTCATAGGAGCCGGACACGGAGGAACTGCCCAGATGATCGCGCACTTCCTTGGCCAGCCGCTTCACCGCCACCGAGCGCTGAAGCGATCCCTGGCGCGCTTCCCAGACTTCGCCGACGCCGCCCCGGCCCAGCATGCGAATCAGATCGTAGCGCTGAACGAGAAGCTCCGCGCTCTTTTCGCTCGTCGTCTCCCTCAACGAAACCTGCGTCAGCGTTTGCCAGTCGGAATAGAAAATCGGGTTGGCGGGCTCGGGCCGGCGGAGCGGGTGCTCATCGTGATAGAGCAACGTCCGGTCGAAATCGTAAGACATCTCCGGATCGCCAGGCGCGTGGGGAAGTTGTGTGCGATCGGACGGCGGATCTGTCGAGTCGGACATGATTCAGAAATTGCAGGAGATTCGTTTCGGGCAGCCACTTGCGCCACCGCCGCGAAACAGGTTCGCAAAATGGAATCGACGATAGAAAGCCCCGGGCCCCTTCGCAAGTGGTTTCGGATCGTCCAAACCTCGCGATCAGGAACGGAATAGGCCCCGTCCCCCAAACCCCACGCCGACTCTCCGCATTATCTCAAAACGCGGAAATCGCCGTATTTTCAAAGCCCTCCGCCCGCCGTCTTCTCCTCGCCCCCGAAGAATTGCCCCTCGTACTCCGTCAACCCTCGCAGCACCACCTGACAGACCTCGCCGCGCACCGCGTTGATGCTCGGTGCCTGATCGCCCGCCCGCCGTTCCCTCGGCAACGTCCGGTTCGTCAGCATCACGAAATACGTCCCCGTCCTCTGGTCCAGCCAGAGCATCGTTCCGGTATAGCCCAGGTGCCCGATCACGCGTTCACCCTCCTCGGAGTTAAGTGGCGTCACCCACTTCCTCGACTCGAAAACGTCCCAGCCAAGGCCGCGCTCCTCGCCAAGTTCCGAGCCGATCTGAGACCGCTTCGCTTCCCGCATCACCTCCGCCGGGATGAGTTGACCGCCCTCCCAGGCCCCGTCCTGCAAGACCATGGCGCAATACTTCGCGAGGTCCGGGGCGGTGCCGAAGAGCCCTGCGTTTCCCGGGCAATGGGCCTCGGCGCCGTGGTAGCTGGCCAAGGGGTCGTGGATCGTCCCACTGACCGGTTTGCCCGCCGCGTCACGGTGCGTCGGGGCGGTGCGGGCCAACTGCTCCGCCGAAAGCAGATACCGCGTGTCGTTCATCCCCATCGGCCCGAAGACGCGCTCCACCAGCAACGTCTCCAGCCGCTTGCCCGCCGCGTTCTCGACGATGCGGGCGAGCGTCTGGAAATTCAGACAACTGTATGTGTAACTCTCGCGCGGGGTATAGGACGCCGGCAGCGCCGCGTAGGCCCGAATCAAAGCGTCCGCATGGGTTTCACCGGGGCGGCGCAACGCCTCCACCCGGTCACGGCTGTCGTAGGCCTTCAATCCCGAGGTGTGCGTCATCAGTTCCTTGATCGTGACGGTCTCTTTGCCTTCCGTGCCGAAGCCGGCGATGTGCTCCTCCACGGGATCGGACAGAGAAAGTTCGTCCTCGCCCAGCATCAGCCAGGCACCGGTGGCCGTACCGACGACCTTGGACACCGACGCCAGGTCGTAAATCGTATCGAGCGTCACGGTGGCGGCGTCGTCTTCCCAGGAAACGCGGCCGTAAGGCTGGGCCCACAGTATCTCCCCCGGCGTTCCGACGACCAACACGCCGCCCGGGTAGAGGCCATCCGCGATGCCAGATTCCATAACGGCGTCGAGTTCGGAAAACGCGTCCGAGCGCGTGGGTTCGATGGGATTGGGAAAGGCCCCGCCCACCGTGGCCAAGAGCGAAAAGACGGAAGCGGCGAGCATGGGAACGAAACGAACAGGCATGGAAAAACTCCGGAAGAAAAAGAATGCCGCCCGAATGTCTCACGACTTCCGGGCGGCAACCAAAGGGTTTTTATGACAATCGGCGATCAGGACAGCGTGGAGAGCAGTACCCCGGCCGCCAGCGCCGAACCGATCACGCCCGCCACGTTCGGACCCATCGCGTGCATCAGGAGGAAGTTTTGCGGGTCCTCTTCCTGAGCCACACGGTGCACCACTCGGGCTGACATCGGCACGGCGGACACGCCCGCGGCGCCGATCAGAGGATTGATCTGCTCCTTGCACACCGCGTTCATCAGCTTCGCCGCCAGCACCCCGGTAGCCGTCGCGATGGCGAAGGCCACGATGCCGAGGACGAAAATCCCGAGCGTCTCAACGGTCAGGAAATTGCTCGCCTGCGTCTTCGCGCCCACCGTCACGCCCAGCAGGATCGTCACAATGTCGATCATGGCGTTCGAGGCGGTTTTCGAAAGCCGTTCGGTCACCATGCTTTCGCGCAGCAGGTTGCCGAAAAACAGCATGCCCAGGAGTGGCAGCGCCCCATTGGCGATGAAAGCCGTCAGCAGGAACCCAAGCACCGGGAACATGATGCGCACGATGCGCGGCACATGCTTGGGAGCCTCCATGCGGATTTTCCGCTCGGCCTTCGTGGTGAGGAGCTTCATGATCGGCGGCTGAATGATCGGAACCATCGCCATGTAACTGTACGCCGCCAGCGCCACCGCCCCCAGGAGATGAGGCGCCAGCATGGTGCAGGTGAAGATCGCGGTCGGTCCGTCGGCGCCGCCGATGATCCCGATGGAGGCCGCTTCCTTCATATCGAAGCCCATCATGACCGCCAGAAACAGCGCCCCGAAGATGCCGAACTGGGCCGCCGCGCCCAACAGCAGAGTCTTGGGATTGGAAAGCAGCGGACCGAAATCGATGAGCGCTCCCACACCCAGGAAAATCAATGGGGGGAAAAATCCCCACTCGATCCCCCGGAACAAAATCCAGAGCACGCTGGCGTTGAAGATGTTTTGCCGCTCGGGCTCGATCACGATCGGATAGCGCGAATCATCGCTAATTTCGGCCACGAAGACGGTATGGCCACCCTTCTCGAGATGGTACGTCGACGGAATCGTCGTGATGGCGCTGTTGGGATAGCGCAGCTTTTCCCCATCGTACGTCATCAGGACCTTGCCCTGATCGACCAGTTTGTCCGCTGGCTTGACATCAAGCAATGGGGTGAATGGGCCGTAAGTTTCGCCCGCGATCGTCACGGGCTCGGCGGCCGTGACGTAGGTGATTTTGTCCTCGTTCACGGGACCGTCGTAAACGCTCAGGCTCAGTTTGCTCGCATCGTAGGGGATGTTGCCGATCAGCATCCCGAAACCGATGGGAACGAGCAGGAGGGGCTCGAAGCCCTTCTTGATGGCCAGGAAGATGAACAAGCCGCCGATGGCGATCATGATCACGTTGCCGTAGGTCACCTGCCCAAAGCCGGAGCTATGGAGAAAATCCAAGAGGGATTGCAACATGGGGCTGAATTTCCGTTCTTACCGCAAGACAGTACAGAGCAATAGCACAGGGTGGCGTGGTGGCCCGTTTACTCGAACTCCATCAGACTTTGCCCAGGGGCCACCGCGTCGCCGGGCCGCACCAGAACGGACTTCGCCGTGCCGCTGCGGGGCGAGTAGACGGGCATTTCCATCTTCATCGCTTCGAGAACGAAAATCTCATCGCCTTCGTTGATCTCATCGCCCTCGTTGACCTTGACCTTGAAGATCGAGCCGGCGATCGGCGAGGGGACACTGTTGGCTCCCGCGGCGGCGGGGGCGGGCGGAGTGGCACCCGCGGGGGGAGTTGAAGCCCCCGCAGGCACCGCGGAAGGAGCGACAGGTGCCGCTGGCAGAGGAAGGGGCGCTCCCCCACCGGCGGCGGCCGGACCGCCACCTTCCAAGACTTCGACGTCGACGTCGTAAACTTTTCCTTGAACCGTAATGCGCAGTTTCATCGTGAGCCTTTTCTCAGTTTATGGGAACTCAGCAGGCGGCTGCGGCCTTGCAGGATCCACGCGGGCGATTGGGTTGTCTGAGGCGTAATGGAACGGATGCGGAAGGACCGCTGCACCGTGGCCGCGACCGCGGCGGTGATGACCGCCACAATCTCCGGCGCGATCTGATCGTCCTTGGCCGCCGGGGGTGCCGATGGGCTCGGAACCGGCGACTTCGCGATCGGACCCGGCGAGGCGGCGGGCGCCTTCGCCACCGGCGCGTTCGAATCGGCGGGGAAGGCTTTGCGGGCCCAAGCCCCCGCCAGAGACATCAGCAGAGCCATGATGGCCAACATTGTGACCACTAGGCCCATTCCGATGACCGCCAGTTCGGCGGCCTGGGCGAAATTCGACACCGGCTCCGCCACCGCCGGCGCTGTCGTGGGCGCCTGCGCGAGCAGATCGAAAGTCGAAGAAAGAAGGGATGGCATGAAGGACCTCCAGGAAATGGGCCGACGTTACAGCGGCATCAAGCCGTGTTTCTTTTCGGGCCGCAAGTCGCGCTTGTTGCGCAGCAACGCCAACGATTGCGCGATATACTGGCGCGTTTCCGCCGGCTCGATGATCGCGTCCACCATCATCCGTCCCGCCGCCATGTACGGCGACGAGAACGTCTCGCGGTATTCGGTGATCAACTCCTGGCGCTTGGCCGCTTTGTCTTCCGCAGCGTCCAGCTCCTTGCGGAACACCACGGCCACGGCGCCCTCGGCGCCCATCACCGCGATCTCCGCCGTCGGCCAACACGCCACCTTGTCCGCGCCGAGCCCCTTGCAGCACATCGCCACATAGGCCCCGCCGTACGCTTTGCGCAAAACGATCGTGATCTTCGGCACCGTCGCCGCCGAGTACGCGAACAAAACCTTCGCGCCGTGACGGATGATACCGCCGTGCTCCTGCTGGAGCCCCGGCAGGAACCCGGGCACGTCCACCAGCGTCACCAGCGGAATATTGAACGCGTTGCAGAAACGCACGAAGCGGGCGATCTTGTCCGAGCTGTCGATGTCGAGCACACCGGCCGTGACCGAAGGCTGATTCGCCACAAGGCCGATCGTTTGCCCCTTGATGCGCCCGAAGCCCACCACCGCGTTCGCGGCGAAATGCGTTTGCACCTCGAGGAAATCGCCGTTGTCCACAATCAGATCGATGACCCGGTGGATGTCGTAGCCCTGCTTGGGCTCGACCGGCACGCTGTCGTTCAGCTCCGGCACGAGCGAAATCGACTCGGGGAACGAAACGTAGGGCGCGTCCTCCACGTTGTTGCTCGGCAGGAAGCTGAGCAACCGCTGGCAGAGTTGGATCGCGTGATGGTCGTCCTCGGCGATGAAGTGAATGTTGCCGGCTTTGCGCATCTGCACATCCGGACCGCCCAGCTCCGTCGGGCTCACGTCCGCTCCGGTCACCTGCTTGATGACCGAGGGTCCGGTGATGAAAATCTGCGCCGAACGCGATTGAATGATGAAATCGGTCAGCGCCGGGCTGTACGCCGCGCCGCCGGCGCAGGGACCGAGGATGAGCGAAATCTGGGGCACTACGCCCGACAGCAGCGTGTTGTGATAGAACACCTCCGCGTAGGCCGTCAGGCTGTCGATGCCTTCCTGGATCCGGGCGCCGCCGCTGTCGTTGATGAAGACGAAGGGGCTGCCGGTCTTGAGCGACCCCTGCATCATCTCCACGATCTTGGTGCCGTGGATTTGGCCCAGGGCGCCGCCGGCGACGGTGAAGTCCTGGCTGGCGAGGTACACCTGGCGCCCCTGTACGGTGGCGCTGCCGGTGACGACGCCGTCGGCGGGAAATTCCTTATCGGCCAGGCCGAAGGCGGTGCAGCGGTGCTTGGCGAAGGCATAGGATTCCTGGAAGGAGCCTTCGTCGGTCAGCGAAGAGATGCGCTCGCGAGCGCTCAGCTTGCCGGCCTTGTGCTGCTTTTCGATGCGGTCTTTGCCGCCGCCGAGATGAATGTGGGCTTCGCGGTCTCGCAACTCGCCCAAGCGCTGCGCCATCGTCGCGTGAGCGCTTTTCTTTTGTTTATCCTGAGTCACGGTTGGGACTCCTCGTGAAGTTCCGGAGAGAAAAAGTTCTGTTTCGGTGGGCTTAGTGAGCTTTCGGCTCGCACAATTCGGTGAGAACCCCGGCGCTCGATTTCGGATGAAGGAAGGCGATTCGCGTGTCATGCGCGCCCGGCCGCGGCGTCTCGTCGATCAACTTCACGCCGCCGTTCTTCAGCTCGTCCAAACGTGCCTGGATATCATCCACTGTGTAGGCGATGTGATGCAACCCCGGACCCTTCTTCTCGATGAATTTGGCGATCGGGCTGTCGTCCGCCGTCGGCTCCAGCAATTCCAGCTTCACATCCCCCACGCGATAGAAGGCCACGCGGACCTTCTGCGTCGGGACCTCTTCGATTCCCTCGAATTGCGCTCCGAGCACCTTCTCGTAGTACTCGCGCTGGTCGTCCAGAGAAGTGACAGCGATGCCCAAATGATTGATCGCTTTGGCCTGAATCATGATTCCCTCGTTCCTTTCTTTTCGGAAGATGTACTATGTTGGGCCAGGGCCGCCAGGCGCTCCGCCGCCGCCAGAGGCGCCATTTGGCCCTCCTCCACGGCATGGCGCAGCGCCTCGCGCTCCTGGCGTACGGCGTCCTGGGCGAAAAAGCGTTCGAGAACGAGCGCTTCCGTCGCCTGGGTCATCCACTGCGCGGCCTGGAGTCGCCGTTTTTCCGACCGCCGGCCCGTTTCTTTCATCACGGCTTCGTAGTCGCGTACCATTTGCCACAGATCGTCCAGACCCACACCGGTCACCGCCGAGCAAGGCAGAACCTTGGGCGCCCAGTGCGCCCCGTCGCTGGGCCGAAGTAGCCGAAGCGCGGAACGTAGCTCCGTGCAGGCGACCTGGGCGCGGCGGGCGTTCTCGCCATCCGCCTTGTTGATCGCGATGCCATCCGCCAACTCCAGCACGCCCCGCTTGATGCCCTGAAGCTCGTCGCCCCCGCCGGTCAGCATCAGCAGAAGGAAAAAGTCCACCATGCTGGCCACGGCGCTTTCCGACTGCCCCACGCCCACTGTTTCCACAATGACCACGTCGTAGCCGGCCGCTTCGCAAACCAGGACGCTCTCGCGCGTCCCGCGAGCCACCCCGCCCAACAGCCGGCCCGCCGCGCTGGGACGAACCATCGCCGACTCATGCAACGCCAGCTTCTCCATGCGCGTCTTGTCGCCCAGGATGCTGCCGCCGCTGATGGCACTCGACGGATCGACCGCCAGCACCGCGACCTTATGCCCCTTGCCGGTGAGCTTCATCCCCAGCGCCTCGATCAGCGTGCTCTTGCCCGCCCCGGGAACGCCGCTGATGCCGAGCCGCACCGCGTTCCCCGTGCGCGAAAGAATGCCGTTGAGAACCTCCGACGCCACCACCCGGTGGGCCGGTACGTGACTCTCCATCAAGGAAAAGGCCCGCCCCAGAATGCCCCGGTCACAGCACCGAATGCCGTCGATGTAGTCCTTCGCCTCGAGAACCCGCCGGACGCCCCGCCGCCGCAACGCCGGACCTTGTGGCGCCACGGCGGCCGGTAGGACGCGGGGCGTGGTGCCGGGTTGGTCTGTCGAGGAGGCGCACATGAGGATTCCAGAACTTCGGTTTCGGTGCTTGGGATTCGGAGCTTGGGTTTCAGTGGGGGTTGGCGGGCGAACTTCGCGGCTCTCAACTCGTGCTGGTGGTCGGCATCGGATGTCCGATCAAGTCAAACAGCATGGCGAGGATCTTGTTCGCCGCCTCCGGAATGACCGTCCCGGGACCGAAGATCGCCGAGCAGCCGGACTGATAGAGCGCCTCGTAGTCCTGGGGCGGGATCACGCCGCCGCAAACCACCAGGATGTCGTCGCGGCCCTGCTTCTCCAGTTCCTGCACCAACGCCGGAATCAGCGTCTTGTGCCCCGCCGCCAGAGACGACACGCCCACCACGTGGACATCGTTCTCGATGGCTTGCCGGGCGACTTCCTCCGGCGTCTGGAACAGCGGGCCGATGTCCACGTCGAAGCCCAAATCGGCGAACGCGGTGGCGATCACCTTGGCGCCGCGGTCGTGACCGTCCTGGCCCAGCTTGGCGACGAGCAGCCGCGGCCGCCGGCCTTCCAATTCGAGGAACCGCTCCGTGAGCGCGATGTCTTCCTTCAGCAGATCCATGTCGTGCGCCTCGCTCTTGTACACACCCGTGATACGATGGATTTGGGGCTGGTAGCGACCGAAAACCTTCTCCATGGCGTCGGAGATCTCACCCAAAGTGGCCTTGTGCCGAACCGCCACCACGGCCAGTTCGAGCAGGTTGGCGTTGCCCTCGGCCCCTTTGGTGATCGCTTCCAGCGCTTGCCGCACCGCCGTTTCGTCGCGCTCGGCGCGAAGCGCTTCCAGCCGCTTGACCTGGGCTTCCCGCACCGCCGAGTTGTCCACTTCGAGCACTTCGATCGGATCGGGACGCAGCGGCCGGTACTTGTTCACGCCGACAATCACGTCGCGGCCCGAGTCGATGCGGGCCTGCTTGCGGGTCGCCGCTTCCTCGATGCGCATCTTCGGAACGCCGGTTTCGATGGCCTTCGCCATGCCGCCCAGTTCCTCGACCTCGTTCATCAACGCCCAGGCCTTCTTCATGATTCCGTCGCTCAGGCTCTCGACGTAGAAGGAGCCTCCCAGCGGGTCGACCAGCCGGCAGATTTCCGCCTCTTCCTGCAGCAGAAGCTGCGTGTTGCGGGCGATGCGCGCGCTGAAATCGGTCGGCAGCGCCAGCGCCTCGTCCAGCGAGTTCGTGTGCAGCGACTGCGTATGGCCCAGCGCCGCGGCGAGGGCCTCAATGGCCGTGCGGCCCACGTTGTTGAACGGATCCTGCTCGGTCAGCGACCAGCCGCTCGTCTGGCTGTGCGTGCGCAGAGCCATGCTCTTGGCGCTCTTGGGGTTGAACTGCTTGACCAGCTTGGCCCAGAGCACGCGCGCGGCGCGCATCTTGGCCACTTCCATGAAAGCGTTCATGCCGATCGCCCAGAAGAAGCTGAAGCGCGGCGCGAAATCGTCCACCGACAGCCCAGCCTTGATCCCGGCGCGGATGTACTCCAGGCCGTCGGCCAGCGTGTAGGCCACTTCCAGGTCCGCCGTGGCGCCCGCTTCCTGCATGTGATAACCGGAAATCGAGATCGAGTTGAACTTGGGCATCTTCGTCGAAGTGAACGCGAAGATGTCCGAAATGATCCGCATGCTCGGAATCGGCGGATAGATGTAGGTGTTGCGGACCATGAACTCCTTGAGGATGTCGTTCTGGATGGTGCCGGTCAGCTTCTCCATCGGAACGCCCTGCTCCTCGGCGGCCACGATGTAGAGCGCCATGATCGGAATCACCGCGCCGTTCATGGTCATGGAGACGGAAATGCGATCCAGGGGGATCTGATCGAAGAGCACCCGCATATCCATGATCGAATCGATGGCCACACCGGCTTTGCCGACATCGCCGCGCACGCGCGGATTGTCGCTGTCGTAGCCGCGGTGCGTCGCCAGATCGAACGCGACAGACAGGCCCCGCTGGCCCGCCGCCAGGTTGCGGCGATAAAAGGCGTTGGATTCCTCGGCGGTGGAGAACCCGGCGTACTGGCGCACCGTCCACGGACGCAGCGCGTACATCGTGGCGTAGGGCCCGCGCAGGAACGGCGCCATACCGGCCACGTAGCCCAGGTGCTCCATCCCCTCTAGATCCATGGCGGAGTAATGGGGCTTCACCGTGATCTGCTCCGGCGTTTCCCAGAAGCTGCTGGCCGGAGCGCCGGCGTACTTCGCGTCTTTTCCGGCTTGGAATTCGTCGAACCCATAAGGGACTTCAGCAAGATTGACAGACATTGGACGACCTCTTTTGGCGTTCTCTCGAAGGGTTAGGCGATTCCCAGACGGACTTGCAGCCCGCGGAGCATTTCCAGCGTGTTGGCCCGCAGATGGATGAAGTCATCCACCCCATCGGCTTTCAGGCCCTCGACCGCGTCCGCCGGATACCCGGCGACGATGACGCAGGCGTCCGGCACCTTGGCCCGGAACGCTGCGGCGAAGGGCTTCGCGATCTTCGCGTAGGACTCGTCGTCGCTGCACAGCACCGCAACCTTGGCGCCACTGGCGGCGGCGGCCTCCGCGGCGGCCTCTGGCGTTTCAAAGGGTTCCGGTTCCACCGTTTCGAACCCGCCCGCGGCGAAGAACCCGTGGCTGAAACCGACCCGCGCGCGCCGCATCACCGTCGGCCCCATCGGAACCAGGAAGACCTGGGGCAGAGAACCCGTTTCCGCGCGAACCTTGTCGGCCTTGCGGCGCAGCGCCTCGAAATCACGGTCGATCCGTTCCAGATACATGGGAGTCGCCACGGCCGGCGACTCGGTCCAGCGGCTCTGGAAAATCGCCGTCGCCATCTCTCCCAGCGTTGCTCCTTCCTGGGCCGCGTCCACCGCCAGAGCGACGAGATTGCGATCCGGTTCGTTGCCCGCCGAGGTCAGTTCCAGCAACTTGCGTCGCACCTCGCTGTTCTTGCGCATCGACTTCAGGCGCTGAATGCGGCGGTAGCGCTCGGCCAGATACTCCTCCCGCGGCGCTTCCGGCGGGGCCTTCGGCAGCTCTTCCTTCGGGTTCGCGTAATTGGTCACGCCCACGATCGAGTCACGGCGCGCGCCCAGGCGAGCGAAGCGGCGCTCGGCGGTGGCGGCGATTTGCTTCTGCACGTTGCCCTCGATCAGGGCCGCCCCCAGGCCGCCCTCGCGCTCGATGCCCTGCAGCAACTCCCAGGCTTCCCGTCCCAGCGAATCGGTCAGCGCTTCCAGGGCGTAGCTCCCGCCCATCGGGTCTGAAACCTTCGTCATGAACGCCTCGTGCTTCAGCAAGAGCTGCTGGTTGCGGGCCACGCGGCGGCTGAACTCAGACGCTGGCCGCACCGTCTCGTCGAAACGCGTCACGGTCAGCGCATCGCACCCGGCGGCAGCGCCGGCGAAAGCTTCCAGCGCCGTCCGCACCATGTTGTTGTAAGGATCGTAAGTCGTCTTGTTGAACGAACTGGTCCGCGCGTAGAGGACCATGCGCTGGGCGTCTTCATCCTCCACGCCGAACGCGCGGACGATCTTGGCCCAGAGAGAGCGGGCGGCCCGCAGCTTGCCCGCTTCCAGGAACAGGCTCGAACCCACCGGGAAGCTAAAGGTAATCGCCTTGGCCGTTTCCGCGGGAGCGATGCCCTGGGCATCCAGGTTCCGCAGCCACTCCGCCCCGGCCGCCAGCGCGGCCGCCAGTTCCTGAGACGCCGAAGCGCCAGCGTTATGATAGGGAGCGCTGGAAACCCGCAAGGGCCGGATACCGTGGGCGTTGTCGCGGCAGAACTTCACCAGGTCGGCGCCGATGCGCCAGTACAGGTCCAGTGGCGCGCGCAACTCGCCGAATTCCGCCAGCGCCGCCAGCGGATCGAAATCCAGGCCGCCGCGCAGCCGATGCCACGCCACGTCCCGTTCTTCCGCCAGTGCGAGCCACAGGGCCAGAACCGGCAGCGCCGCCTGGCCGCCGTGCAGGATCATCGGCACATGGCCCAGATCCACATCCGCCAGCGCAATCCGCAGGCCATTGATCGAACTGAGCGTACATCCGCCCCGGCCGATCATGTCGCTCACATCGCTCAGGTCTGTTTCCAAGCCCTGGCGCGCCGCTTTGTCGAGAATCAAAGAAACCGAACCGAGCCCGCGGGCGAGCCCGTCCTGGATCGTCGCGTTCGCCTCTTCCGGCGTCGCCTCGTCCACTTCCTGATGGATCAGCCAGTCGGCCGCTCCGGCATCGGGTTTGCGAGTGCCGCGCAGGAAGGGAGCGGAGCCCGGCGCGCCGTCCGGCAGGCGGTTCCCCTTCGTCTCCTCGGCGGTCACCATCGGAGGAATCGCCACCTTGTCGGTGGGCCTCCAGACAAGCTTCTTGTCAAAGTCGGCGCCGTTCAAATCGCGCTCGGCGAGGGCCCGCCACTCACCCGCCTTGGGAAGAGGAAACTCTTCGCGCAAATTGAGTCTGTCGTGCGAACCCGCCCCTTTATCGTCCACAGTTCCCGCGTTTCCTGCCGTGTCAGCCATTGTTCTCTGATCCCTTTCATTCTCTTGGGTCGGCGCTGATATATCGGATGAAAAATGTCGGACTCAAGGGAAAACGACAATCTGGACAAAACTTGTCATGTTTTTCCCAAAGTCAAGATTCTCATCCCTCCCGCTCGCCCAATGGGCGGGCGGACATTCTCCCTGAGTCCTTGTCGTTTCTGGCTTTAGATCAGTGTCTCGCCCGGTTCCAGGGACGCCAGATGATGGTACAGGCGCCAGCGCTCGGCGATGTCTTTCTCCGCCGCGTCCAGCAACGCCGAGGAGCGCTCCGGGTTGCGCCGCGCCAGAATCTGATACCGCCCTTCTTTCTCCGTGTACTCCCGCAGGGCCATCTTCGGCGCCTTGGAGTCGAGCTGTAGCGGGTTCTTGCCCTGCTCCGCCAGACGCGGGTCGAAGCGCAGCAGCGGCCAGTGGCCCGTGGCGACAGCCGCTTTCTGCTGATCGAAGCCATGACACAAATCCATGCCGTGGGCGATGCAGTGCGCGTACGCCAGCACCAGCGAGGGACCGTTGTAGGACTCCGCTTCCTGCAAGACGCGCAACGTGTGGGCGTCGTTGGCCCCCATGCTGATGCGGGCGACGTAGATCGTGCCATAGCTCATCACTTGCAGCGCCAGGTCTTTCTTGGCGGCGGGTTTGCCACTGGCGGCGAACTTGGCCACCGCGCCCCGGGGCGTGGCTTTTGAGGACTGACCGCCGGTGTTGGAGTACACCTCCGTATCGAGCACCAGCACGTTCACGTTCCGCCCGGATGCCAGGACGTGGTCCAGACCCCCGAAACCGATGTCGTAGGCCCAGCCGTCGCCGCCGACGATCCAGACCGACTTGCGGACAAGCGAGTCCGCCAGTGAGTCCAGCTCCCGCGCCGCGGGCTCATCGAAATCCGCCAGGCGGCGGCGCAGTTCCACCACGCGCTGCCGCTGGGCCGCGATGTCCGCGTCCGTCGCCTGCTCCGCGTTCACGATCTCGCCGGCCAATTCGGCCCCCACGCGGTCTTGCAGTTTCTTGAGAAGTTCGATCGCCGCCAAGATGCGCTGATCCAGCGCCACCCGCATTCCGAGGCCGAACTCGGCATTGTCCTCGAAGAGCGAATTCGCCCAGGCGGGACCGCGCCCCTCGGCGTTCGCCCGCCAAGGCGTCGTCGGCAGGTTCCCGCCAAAGATCGACGAGCAGCCGGTCGCGTTCGCCACCATCATGCGGTCACCGAAGAGTTGGGTCAGCGTCCGCAGGTAAGGGGTTTCGCCACAGCCCGAGCACGCGCCGGAAAATTCAAAGAGCGGCTCGAGGAGCTGCACGTCCTTGACCCGGGTTTGGTTCAAGGCGCCCCGATTGGCCTGCGGCAGACTCAGGAAGTACTCCCAATTGACCTTCTCCCGTTCCTTCAGGTCGTCCTCCGCCGCCACCATCACCAGGGCTTTGTGCTCCGGGTTCTGGCGGTCTTTGGCGGGACAGACTTCGGCGCAGAGCTGGCAACCGGTGCAGTCCTCCGGAGCCACTTGCAGGGCGAAGGTCGCTTCCTTTCGTTCCGGCCACTTCGACGGCGCGGTCTTGAAGGTCTCCGGCGCGGCGGGAACTTCCGCGGCGTCGTAGAGCTTGGCCCGGATCGCCGCGTGGGGACAGGCCATGACGCACTTGCCGCATTGGATGCAGAGCGCCGGGTCGAGCACCGGCAGTTCCTGGGCGATGTTGCGCTTTTCGTACTGCGTCGTTCCGCAGGGGAAATTGCCGTCGGCCGGCAGGGCGCTCACCGGCAGGCTGTCGCCCCGGCCGGCGATGATCATGCCCAACACATCGCGCACGAATTCCGGCGCGCCGGCGGATACCGGCGGCGCCATCGGCCGCGCCGACGTGGCGTGATCCGGAACCGCGACTTCCGCCACGCCCTCCAGCGCCTGGTCCACCGCGGCGCAATTCTTCTCCACCACTGCCGGCCCCAGCTTGCCATAGCTCTTCGCGATCAACGCCTTCATCGCCGGCACCGCCTTTTCCAGCGGCAAGACCTTGGTGGCGGCGAAGAACGCGGCCTGCATCACCGTGTTGATCTTCCGGCCCAGGCCCAGTTCCTTGGCGATGTGAAAGGCATCCACGGTGAACAGCCGCAGCTTCTTTTCCACGATGTGCTGTTGCACCGGCGCGGGCAGTTCGTCCCACACGTGCTCTGGCCCGTAATGCGAGTTCAGCAGCACCACCGCGCCCGGCGCCGCGCAGTCGAGGATATCGACGCGCTCGACGAAGGGCCATTGGCTGCACGAGACAAAGTTGGCTTCGCTGATCAGATAACTGCTGTTGATCGGCTCGTGACTGAAACGCAGGTGCGACGTCGTCATCGAACCCGATTTCTTCGAGTCGTAAACAAAGAAGCCCTGCGAGTGGCCACCGCGTTCGTTGCCGAGAATCTTGATCGTGTTCTTCGTCGCCCCCACGGTGCCGTCGCTGCCCAGCCCAAAAAACACCGCGCGGTAGGTATCGTCCGCTTCGGTGCAGAAGGCCGGGTCCACCGCCAGGCTCATGTGCGTCACATCGTCGGTGATGCCCACGGTGAACTGGCCCAGCGGGTGTTTGCTGGCTAACTCGTCATAAACGGCCTTGGCCATGGCGGGAGTGAATTCTTTGGAGGACAACCCGTAGCGGCCGCGAATGACCCGGGGCATCGTCTCGAAGGGCGAAACACCATGGCCGAAGGCCTCCATCAGGGTCGAAGCCACATCCTGGAACAGCGGTTCGCCCACCGCGCCCGGTTCCTTGGTGCGGTCGAGCACGGCGATGGACTTCACGGTGCGCGGCAAAGCGTCCAGGAAGTCGGCGGTGCTGAAGGGACGGAACAGGCGCACCTTGAGAAGGCCCACTTTCTCGCCCTCCGAGCGCAGGCGCCCGATCGTTTCTTCGGTCGCCGTGCAGGCCGAACCCATCATCACGATCACGCGGTCCGCGTCAGGCGCGCCGACATAGTCGAACAGGTGATACTGACGCCCGGCGATCTGGGCGAATGCGTCCATCATGCCCTGCACGATCAGAGGGCAGGCGATATAGTAGGGGTTGGCCGCTTCCCGGCTCTGGAAGAACACGTCCGGGTTCTGAGCCGTTCCGCGAATATCCGGCCGGTCGGGGGTCATGCCCCGGCGGCGGTGGGCTTGGATGTGGCGCGGATCGATCAGGCGCCGCATCGCGTCCTCGCTCAACTCCTCGATGGTCGCCAGTTCATGGCTCGTGCGGAACCCATCGAAGAAATGCAGAAACGGCAACCGCGCCGCCAGCGTCGCCGCATGGGCGATGGCGGCGAAGTCCTGCGCTTCCTGCACCGAAGCCGAGCAAAGCTGCGCGAAGCCGGTCTGCCGCGCCGCCATCACGTCGCTGTGATCGCCAAAGATCGACAGCGCATGCGTCGCCACACTGCGGGCGGCGACGTGCATCACAAAGGGCGTCAACTCACCCGCGATCTTGTACATGTTCGGAATCATCAGCAGCAGACCCTGGCTCGCCGTGAACGTCGTCGTCAGGGCGCCGGTCTGCAGCGCCCCGTGAACGGCTCCGGCGGCGCCGGTTTCGCTCTCCATCTCCACCACCTGCGGAACGGCGCCCCACAGATTCGGCTGACTCGCCGCGCCCCAGGCGTCGGCATGTTCGCCCATCGAAGAGGAGGGCGTGATCGGATAGATGGCGATGACTTCGCTGGCGGCATAGGCCACGCGAGCCACCGCCTCGTTGGCATCGAGAACTCGAGTGCGGGTCATGAGCGACAAAGACCTTTCGCGCAATGTGGAGGGAGGTGGCGCGGGTGGCGTCGACTCCTAATATGGACAACAGTTATCCCGCTTATCTCCCAAGCGCAACGGGTTTTTGCGTTTCCGCCCCGCCCGCTAAAGTGTCATCATCCGCTCGCGAACCCTAAGTGCTATGATCTCAAAATAAAAGCTGTCTCGCAAAAAGATTCGATCCCTCTGAACTTCCCCTTGTCGAAGCGCTGACATTGACCTATACATAACGGGTTTGGAATGCTTCGCCTATCCCGCCTAAAATTCAGGAGAACCCCGATGCCACCCCTCCGATTTGGCCGCCGGTCCCCCGGTAAAATAATTGACACCCGTCCCTCACTGACCCTTCCCCTCGCCGTCCTCGCCCTTGGCCTCACCACCGCCACGGCAACCGCCGGCGATGTTATTCTGCAATACTTCGAGGGCTCCTGGCAGACCATCGAGCGCCGCATGCCCGACGTCTTCATGGCCGGCTACGATGTCCTCTGGGTGCCGCCGCCAAGCAAAGCCGACTCGGGCGGGTTCTCCGTCGGCTATGACGTCTTCGACCGATTCAACCTCGGCTCGCCAAACGACCGCACCCTGTACGGCACCGAGTCCGGCTTCCGCCACTTCGCCGAGGAGACGGACCGCGCGGGGGTGTCGCTGACCATCGACACGGTGCTGAACCACAACGGTTTCCGCGATGGCTCCTCCTTCAACTTCGAAATCAACGGTGGCTATCCCGGCTTCGTCACCTACCTGAGCACCGCGGCCGGCGATCCGGTCGACGATCCCGACGGCGATTTTCACAGCGCCTTCTCCGGCGGCGATTTGGAGGGCCGCCTGGCGGGCCTGATCGACATCAACCAGAGCAAGAATTACCAGTTCATCCGCCACCCGGTCCCCGGCTTCGGCAACAACATCCCCCGCGAAACCCCCCGCGAATCCAACCGCCAGTTCTACCCAGACCAGGGTCTTCCCCAGGAATGGGGCCGTCATCCCTTCAATCTTGCCGATCCCCTGGCCGGCGACCCGGTCGCCGAAAACTCCGTCGGCCTCCTGCTCCGCTATGTGCAGTGGATGAGCGAACTCTACGGCGTCGACGGTTTCCGCCTCGACGCCGTGAAGCACGTCCCAACCTGGTTCTGGAACGACTTCTACGATGGCGCCGTCTATAATCTCGGCCGCGATCAAATCACCGGATCGCCCTTCACGCCCTTCAGCTTCGGCGAAGCCTTCACCGGCGATTTCTCCGTTCTCTCCGCCTACACCCGCAAAGACGGCTTCGGAAACCGCGACGTCCTCGACTTCCCCCTCTTCTTCGCTATGGACGAAGTCTTCAACGCCGGCGGCTTCGGCGACATGCACCTCCTCGAGCACGACACCTACGACGCTGTGGACGGCAACCCCAACGATGGCACCCGGGGCGTGATGTTCGCCGGCAGCCACGACGAATTCGGCCCCGGCCAATTCAACGGCTACGGCAACCTGCCCCACGCTTTCATCCTGACCCGAGCCGGCTTCCCAGTCGTTTATTACAACGCCAAAGAATTCGGCGGCGGACGCGATTTCCCCAAGGACGGACGCGGCGACGCCCTCGGCAACTTCGGCTCCGGCGTCATCACCAATCTCGTCGGAATCAACGATGTGTACGCGAAGAATAGCCAGTACACGCGCTTCATCGATAGCGATCTCTATATCTACGAGCGCCTTGACTCCTGCATCGTCGGCATCAACGACCGGGGCGATTCGGGTTACGACGAGCGCGGCATCGACACCGGCTTCGCCCCCGGCACCGTGCTGGTGGAACTGACCGGCTTCGCCGCCGATCCAGTCCTCAACGTCTTCAATGACATTCCGCAGACCTATACGGTGGCGGTCGATGGACGCATCGGCCTGCGCGTGCCCCGCAACAGCACCGACGGCAACTTCCACGGCCGCGGCTTCGTGGTCTATGGCCCGGCGGTTCCCGATTCCACACTCACCATCACCAACGCCAGCGGCACCCTCGGCCCCGACCCCGACGACGGCCGCCCCGAAGGCACACGCCGCCTCACCACCCTCGACATCGTTTCCAGCAACACCATCGAAGTCCAACTCGACACCGTCAACGTTCACGACGCGGTCAACGACGGCGCCCTGGTGAAGCTGAACTATGGCCTGGATATCGACGGCACCCCGGGCGTCACCGCCGGGGGCGAGTTCAATGGCTTCGACGGCTTCCCCAACGTCTCGGGCGCCATCGGCGGTCCCCGCAGCTATACCATCTCCATCGATGCGACGGGCCTCTCGGAAGGCTACCATTACCTGGAAACCATCGCCTTCCGCCAACGCCCGGCCAACACCCCCAGCCTCTACGACTTGCAACGCAAAGTCATTTACCTCGACCGCCTGCCTCCCACCGCCACGCTCGCCTTCCCTACTCAAACCGGCAGTGGCGACATCCTGACCTCGTCCTATGAGGTCGTGGTCGATACCCACGAAACCGCCAATTCCGTCCACATCCTGACCAATGTGCCCCCGGCGGCCACCGACGGCGATATCTTCGCCCTGCTCAATGGCGACAACAAATCCCGCCAGCACGACCGCACCCAGTGGCGCCAGGTCCTCAGCGGCCTCACCACCGGCACCTATGAACTCACCGTGGTGGCCTTCGAAGAAACCGGCAACTACAGCATCACCCGCTTTGACGGCATCGACGCCGACGTGCCCTCGCCCGAAGTCTTCCTCGGCTATGACGCCGATCCCAGCGACGGCTCGGTCGATTTCCAGCCACTTCCTTCGCTCATCAACGATCCCGCTTATCCCAACGACCTCGTCGTCCGCGTCCGCCGCTCGAGCGGCATGGGAACCATCGATTTCCCAGCCGATTATTCGCTGACGCTCCAGGTCGACGACAGCTCCCCCATTTCGGCCCAACCCTACAATGCAAGCTTGCTCCCGCCCCTCGGCGTCCTGGTCCAGAACGACCAGAACCTCGGCGACGATTTCGAAGAATTCCGCTTCCTCTGGCGCGGCTATGGCACCGGCAACCATACCATCCGCGCGGTGGCCGAACTCACCTCCATGGCGTCTCCACCCAACGAAGTCATCGCCTTCGTCGACGTCGACGCCAACACCCCCGGCCCGTCCGTCGTCGTGACGTCGCCCACGCCCCCGGCCACCCAAAGCGACCCGCCCACGGTGACCCTCAACCAACCCAATTCCCTCACCATCGAAGGCCTCTTCCAGGATAACCTCGCCCAGTCGGCCCGCATTATCCTCGACCTCGGCGGCGACCAGCTCACCGTCGCGGACATCGACGCCCCTGCGTCCGGACCCTTCACCGTGACCCGGCCCGTGTCCAGCTACCTGCAATTCGACGCCATCGAAAGCGGCGCCATCATCGTCAACACCAACGCCCCCAACGCCAAGATCCGAGTTCAGGCCGCCACCGGCCCCAACCTCACCGGCATCCTCAGCGAAGCCACCAGCGCCATCGGCTTGACGGGCTACGACCCGCTGCCCCAGCGCCCGCCCATCTTTGCCGATGGCGCCTTCGACACCGTCATCTCCGACGGCGTGCTCCTAGCCAGCTCACCGGTTGACGGTGGGTTCGTGGGCGTCCCCGGGGCCAGCGGCGCCGACTTCGGCGGCGATGGCTCGCTCACCGAAATGCGCGGCCTGCTGCGCGACAACGTCCTTTACATAGCCGTCCGCGGCGACATGTTCGGCGGGTCGGAAACCAACATCGACAACGGCTCCTTCCTCTACGTCGATACCAACGCCGGTTCGAGCCAAGGCGCCGTCGACATTCGAAACCAGCTCAACGATTTCGCCGACGGTCTGCGCGGCGACATCAGCAACGCCGCCTTCGTGCTCTCCGGTTCGCTCCAGGGCGCCGGCATCGCCATCGACCTGATCGCTGGCATCACCGCCCCCGGCGTCGGCTTCGGCTACGCGCTGGGCAGCAGCGACCTGCCCGGCGGCATCGGCGGCAGCTTCACCAACTTCGCCTACCGCGAAGACATCGTCATGAGCTACGGCAGCAGCTACGGCTCCTTCCCCGCCGGTCAGGGCGCCACCATCCAGGGCCCGGACGCCTTCCTCACCCAGCTCCCGCTCCTCTCGCATGGCTCGCCGGACCTCTCGCTCATGCGCTTCGCCGCCGTGACCTCCAGCGACGCCGGCTACGCCAGCCCCAACATGCTGCCGGAGAATCCCGACCCCGCGAACCCCTTCGACGCCTTCCCCAACACCCAGACCATCACCGCGATGACGATCCTGCCGTTCCATCCCGCCGTTCGCATCAACGAGATCTTCACCGGCTCCATCGACTTCGTCGAACTCTACAACCCGGTGCCCTCGGCCGTTGACCTCGGCGGATGGACCCTCGTCTTCCGCGACAGCGCCGGCCTCCAGGCCGAGTACGTCTTCCCCAGCGGCACCCTGATCGGCGCCAGCGATTACCTCGTCCTCTCTGACGAAGGCGGCGCCAGCCCGCCCGCCATGGGAACCCTCTCGCCCGATCTCTTCGTTGGCTTCAACATCCCGTGGGAGCAGGATCGCAGCGGCTCCCTCGCCCTCCTCGACGACCTCGGCAAGGGCATGGACTACCTCGATTGGCAAGACCGCAGCGGCAGCTTCTCCGGCCAGATTTCCCGCGCCGTGCCCTATGGCACCTTCTTCGGCGGCGACATCACCGGCGCCCAGTCTGGCGCCGCCGCCAAAGCCGCCCAGCACAGCCTCGCCCGCGACGTCTCCTCCACCGACACCGACACCGCCACCGATTGGGAGAACACCAGCGGCATCAACTCCGACGGCCCCAGCCTCGGCGCCGCCAACGCCGGCGAACCCCTCTGGGTCGATCTCATCTCCTTCACCGCCTCCGCCACCAACCCCGGCGAACCGGTACGCATCGCCTGGGAAACCGGCGCGGAAGTCGGCACCATCGGCTTCTACATCCACCGCGCCGTCCCCAGCGCCGCTGGCAACGGCTGGGTCGCCGGCGACCGCGTCAACACCACCATCGTCCCGTCCCTGGGCTCGCCCAGCAAGGGCGCCAACTACGAAATCACCGACCCGCTCCCCATCGCCGACGGCGAAACCCGCGGTTACTTCCTCATCGAAGTCGAAACCCAAGGCTTCACCGCCAACTACGGCCCCGCCTTCGCCACCTCTGGCGGCGGCCCGGCCCGCGCTGGAGAGTGGATGCTGTATTAGGAATAGGAAGTCGATCGTCCAGCGTGCCGCGTTCCTCGTGCCAAGCGCATCTGGAGCGGCGCGGTCATGAACCGAAAGGACTGCCCCTGAGCCGCGCCCAACCAGCGCGGATCGAGCGGCACGCTGTACCAAGCCTCCCCTACTCGAACCGAAACCGCCACCAACCCACCCCAAACGCCACCGCGGAAATCGCCAGCAGGGCCGCGATCTCCGGTCCCAGCGCCGCAACCCCGCGGCCGTACCAGAGCACGTCCTTGAACCCGGACATCGCCCAGGCGTTCAGCGTGGTGAAGTAGGCCAGTTTCTGCATGAAGGGCGGCGTGATTTCCAGCGGCCACCAGCACCCCCCCACCGCCGACATGACGAGGATGAGAAAGCTGGTGAGGCTGAAAAGCTGGTTCTGCGTCTTGACCACCGCGGCCAGGAAAATCCCCAGGCTCGTCGTGGTCAGCGCCAGCACCGCGCACATCAGCACCAGCGCGGCGGCCGAATTGCCCAGCTCCATCCCGAACACGAAGTGACCGAAGCTGAAAAAGACGATGAGCTGAATCACCGCGACGCAAAACGCGGCGAGGAGCTTGCCCAGCAGCAGAGCCCCCTTGCTGAGCGGCGCGCAGAGCAGCCGGCGGTACGCCCCCGTGTCGCGGTCACGAAGCAGGCTCTCGCCGCACAGCAGAGCCGTGAACAGCGAAAACATCACCGCGTAACCCGGCACGTTCTGCTTCAGCGGATCGATCTCGCCGTTGGTGACTTCGACGACATCAGTTTGCTCGACGACGACCGGCGGATTCTCCCAGGCCTCGGCGGTGGCGCGCTGCACATCGGCCAGCATGCGCTCGGCCTGGCCCGGCGGGGCCGGCGCGGCGCCCGCGGGCTGGAGCTGGGCGCTGGTGACGCCTCGGGCAATTACGTCGGCCGAGAGCCGCGTGGCGATGCCCTGGAGAATTCCGAAGGCAATGGCGGGCCCGGCGGTCTGGGCGGGATTGCGCAGGATCTGAATCCGCGCCGCGGCCCCGGTCGTCACCGCCTCGCCAAACCCTCCCGGGATAACGATGGCGGCGAAGCGGTCGCCCGAATCGAGGATGGCCTGGGCCCGCTCGCGGGTCATGGGCTGGGTAGTGGCGGAATCATTCAGGAACGGATCGGAGGTCTCGATCAGGAGCTGCGGATAAGTCCCCAAGTCCACGGCAATCTGCCGCGACAAGGCCGAGCCGTCCTCATCCACCAAGAGCACCCGCGTTTCCGTCATCCCGCCGCCATAGAGCGACCCGAGCGCGAAAATCGCGATCACGATCAACGCGATCGGCAGCACAAACAGCAGCAGCAGGGCCTTCACATCGCGGGCCAACAGGCGGATTTCGTGGTGGGCAACGACGAACACAGAACGCATAGCAGGCCCATCTGACGGCGCGAAATGGCCCCGACGGCAAGGCAATTCGGGGGCGTGGCGGGGGAGCTGGTAATTCACCACAGAGCCACAGAGGGCACCGAGATTTTATTCAGGATGAGAAGATATCGCCTTCTTTCAAGTCTCTTTCTACGTAACGTGCGATCGTGTCACTGACTCTGAGGAAACTCTTCCTCGGTGTCCTCGGTGACTCTGTGGTGATTCCTTTCTCACAACGACCACCCATCAAATTTTATCGCGAGAAATGCGTTGGCCTCTGGATCGGCTCTTGACAGAGCGCCCCCCGCTGGTTCTTCCTTACGCTCGACATACGGTTTTGGACCGCCACGGTCCGATGCAACCG
Organism: Sumerlaeia bacterium; assembly: GCA_040219255.1. Classification (GTDB taxonomy): domain Bacteria; phylum Sumerlaeota; class Sumerlaeia; order SLMS01; family JAHLLQ01; genus JAVJSW01. The sequence continues at coordinate 76,762 of JAVJSW010000037.1, read as the reverse complement.
GCCCCACGTAAACGGCGACGACGAGGACGAGTACGGCGGCGCCCGGGAGAGCGACAGAGAGGAACCCCTTTGGCTGGAAGGGTTCCGCCCCCGGCCGCCCGAACTGACCTCCGAGCCTCTGGCCCCAAAGCCCCACCGGGCAAGTAGAACCAGACGGATTGGCCCTCTCCCGTCAGAAGAGGTAACGAAGGCTCCCCATCGGGAGCGAATTCGGGGTGGTACCGCGCAAGCTTCCAGCGCCCCCGGCCAAAGCCAGATCGATGGCTTGCCGGGGGCGCTTTTCATTTTATCCGACTTTATCGGGAGAGTCGCCAACCCCGGGACCGGCGCGTTATGATCCACTCGACGACCACAGCGGCACACGCCACTCCATCGCGGCTTCGAAACCTCCCCCTCGCCCTGCGACTTCGCTAGCCTCGCTCCGCCCGCCTGTCCGGCGCGGAGCGGGGCGGTAAACTCCCGTTTTCGAACTCTCTGACCAGAAAACGAATCCGGCCCCCCGAATCGGCATCGCCTCCCGGACCCGCCTCTTGGCCCGCTCCTGGCGCTGCAACCCCAGCCGACGAGATTATACTCTCTCCCCCCCGCTGCACGAACGCAGGAGTTTTCCCATGACGACCACCAACGGACACCCCAATGCGGCCATCGACCGCGTGATCATTTTCGACACCACCTTACGCGATGGCGAGCAAGCCCCCGGCTGCTCGATGAACTTGCGCGAAAAGCTGGAGGTCGCCCGCCAGCTCGCCCGCCTGGGCGTCGATGTGATCGAGGCCGGCTTCCCCATCAGCTCGCCCGGCGATTTCGAGAGTGTCCGCCGCATCGCCGAAACCACCGGCCAATTGGAAAACGCCCCCATCATCGCCGGCTTGGCCCGCGCCCGGCCCGCCGATATCGATCGCTGCTGGGAAGCGGTGCGGGCCGCCAAGCGCCCCCGCATCCACACCTTCATCGCCACCAGCCCCGTCCACATGGAGCACAAGCTGCGCAAGAGCCCGCCCGAAGTGCTGGAAATCGCCGTCGAAATGGTCAAGCGCGCCAAGTCCTATTGCGAGGATGTGGAGTTCAGCCTGGAAGACGCCGGCCGCACCGAATGGCCCTTCATGGTGGAAATCACCCAAGCCGTCATCGCCGCCGGAGCCACCACCGTCAACATCCCCGACACCGTCGGCTATACCCAGCCCGAGCAGTTCGGCGCCCAGATCAAGTACCTGATGGACAACTGCCCCAACGTCAGAGACGCCGTCATCAGCGTCCACTGCCACAACGATCTGGGCCTGGCGGTGGCGAATTCGCTGGCCGCCGTGAAAAACGGCGCCCGCCAGATCGAATGCACCATCAATGGCCTGGGCGAACGCGCCGGCAACGCGAGCCTGGAGGAAGTGGTCATGAACTTCCGCGTCCGCAAAGACTTCTTCGGCGGCCTGGACACGCGCATCGTCTCCGAAGAAATCACCCGCACCAGCCGCCTCGTCAGCGACACCACCGGCCAGCGCGTCCAGGCCAACAAGGCCATCGTCGGCGCCAACGCCTTCGCCCACGAAGCCGGCATCCACCAGGACGGCATGCTGAAGCACGCCTCGACCTACGAAATCATGACGCCCCAGAGCGTCGGCTGGACCGGCGAGGGCCTCGTCATGGGTAAGCACAGCGGCAGCCACGCCTTCAAAAAACGCGTCGAAGCCCTCGGCTACGATCTGTCCGACGACGAATACAAGGCCGCCTTCGAGCGATTCAAGGAAGTCTGCGACAAAAAGAAGGACGTCTATGAAGACGACCTGATCGCCTTGGTGGACGAAGTGCTCTACAAGGGCGCGTCGAGCCAGTGGGTGCTGGTGCACCTGCAGGCCATGAGCGGCACCGACGACATCGCCACCGCGAGCGTCTGCCTGAAGTTCGGCGACAAGCGCGTCTGCGAAGCAGCCCTCGGCGACGGCCCCGTCGACGCCACCTTCAAGGCCATCGACAAGCTCACCGATGAAAACGTCAAGCTGGTCAACTTCCACCTCGACGCCGTGACCGGCGGCAAAGACGCCCTGGGCCGCGTCACCGTCACGATTCAGCGTGAAGGCGGCCGCAAAGTCAAAGGCCGCGGCGTCTCTACCGACGTCGTGCTCGCGAGCGCCAAGGCCTACGTCAACGCCCTCAACGCCCTCCACGTCCAGGAAGTCGCCGCCGCCAAACGCGAAGAACGTGAACTGACCGGCGTTTGATCGGAATGGTGGCTGCCCGCCGAGGATGGGTCACGGATTGGCGCGGATAGGAATCGGAACGGAGCCCCCCCAAGAGGAACTGATCCACCTCCGTGAATCTCCATCCTCCGTGCCCTCCGTGTCCCAAACCCCAAGCTTTTCCCCCCTTGCGCCGGTCTATAACTGAGCCACACTGCTCGCCACGCCGAGCCTGAGAGCCTGACCATGCCGCGCCCCGTGCCTTCCCCCGATTTCAAGCCCCGCAAGTTGTCCCTGATCATTCCGATCTACAACGAGATCGAGCTGCTGCCCCGGGTCCTCGAGAAGGTGCGCGCCGTGGATTTGGCCCCGCTGGGGCTGGAACGCGAGCTGATCCTGGTCGACGATTTCTCCAAGGACGGCACTCGCGAATGGCTCCGCGACAACGAGCACGGCCGCCCGGACTCCAAAATCGCGCTCCACAAACGCAACCACGGCAAAGGCCGGGCGATCCGCACCGGCCTCAAAATCGCCACCGGCGACATCATTCTCGTCCAGGACGCCGACCTGGAATACGACCCGGCGGAAATCCCGGAGATCATCGCCCCCATTGTCGATGGCCGCACGGAAGTCACCTACGGCTCCCGCTTCCTCGGCCGCACCCCAACCGGCATGCGCCTGCCCAATTACGTCGCCAACAAACTTCTCGCCTTCTTCGTCGCCATTCTCTTCGGTCAGGTCATCACCGACGAAGCCACCGCCTATAAGGCCTTCCGCGCGGAGGTCATCAAAGGCATCCCGCTCAAGTGCGAACGCTTCGAGTTCTGCCCCGAAGTCACCGCCAAACTCCTGCTCAGCGGCTATCGCATCCACGAGGTGCCGGTGACCTTTTTCGCCCGCACCTTCGAAGAGGGCAAAAAAATCGGCTGGCGCGATTTTATCGAAGCCGTGACCACGCTGCTGCGGTGCCGCTTCCGCCTGATGTAAGGCGCCCCACGCCGCCTTCACGGACAATTCCGCTCGTTCTTTTAGTGGGCAATTTTCCGCCGCTTTACTAAGATTCCACAAACTGCCCCCGATTTTGCTCGCGAGGAATTGCCCTCATCCCGCAAGAAACTCGCGGCTGATGCCCATAGGCCTTAATACAGACCCCTGCCCATCACCAGAGACCTGCCATATATGAATCGCCTCACCACCGCCTTTATTCTTACCCTCCTCGCGCTCACTGTCTTCGCGTCCACATCCGTCCTTGCCGGATTCACCCTGGAATCCGCGGTGGCGCCGAATAAGGCGTCCCCGTCCGGTTTCCATGCCACGCTCCGTTTTAGCCCCCGCAATGGCGGCACGTTGCCGCCCGAGGCTCTCGGGCGTGAACTGAGCCTGAGCCCCGCTTCGCCCCTCGTGGCGGATTTCGGCGCGGAAGCCCTCGCTCCCCGCGCTCTGTCCAACTCCGCTTTCCTTACCCAGTCGACGTACTTGGCCGTCCCCGGCCTCGGTCAGTTCGATCCGGCCGACTGGAAAGTCGCCGTCGCCACTGTCTCCGGTCAGCCACTCGACGCCCAGACCGGCGTCACGCTCGCCCCCGTCGCCGTTGGCCCCGCCGAAGGCCTTCAAGTCACCGTCGATCCCACCGCCTGGGCGAGCGAAACCGCCCCCGGTACAGAGCTGCTCATCACCGTCAGCGGCCCCGCTTCCACCACCAAAGGACTGGCAACGATCGACTTGGCCGAGGAAGAGGTCCTGCACCGAGTCGTGCGGCGTACCTTCCTCAATGGCGAGACCGTCACCGCGCTTCCGGCGCGCCCCCGCGCCACCAAGGCAGCGCCCATTCCCTCGCCCCCGGGCGACTATCGCATCGCCTACCGGAACGAACCGGCCATCTATCGCGTGCCCCTCAGCCTGCTCGGTGCGGACCCGTCCTCCGCCACGCAGGTCCTTCTCGATCACCACGCAGTCATCGTGCCGCCGCTGGGGACCGATGGGAACGATCTGCTCGTCACCGCCCCTTTTCGATACACCGATGACGCCGACACGGACGCGCTCTTCGCCAGCGTCGGCGACTCGCCCACCACCCAGGCCACCATCCGCCCGGCCTTCGAGTCCCTGGCGCCCCTCGCCACGGAAGCCGAACACACCATCACCCGCCGCCACGAGTACGACCTCTATTTCGAGTGGGCCGCCCAGACCGCCCCGCTCGACCGCTTCTTCTTCTGGCGCAACACCGGCGGCAACCGCCCCTACAACATTCCGATCCACGACGAACTGACCACGACCGCGCTCACGATTTCCGCCGAACTCCACGGCTATAACATCAATGACTCCGCTTTCGATCACGGCGCCAAACTCCGCATCCAGGGCGTGGACACAAAAACCGACGAATGGGAAGGCAAGACCGTTCATGTCCTCACGGACTCGATTTTCCTGCCCTCGCTGCCTTCCGGCGACACCATCGAGGTCCGCCATATCGTAACGCCGAGGCCGTCGGGCACGTCGGCCCAGAACCTGAATTGGTACGATTTGACCTACACCGGCTACTTCCGCCTCGATCCCGATAACCAGTGCCTCGTCGATCTGCCCGCCGATTCCGGCCCGCGCCGAGTCACCGTCGGCGGCTTCGATCCCGCCACGACATCCGGCGCAGTTCTGGTGGTCGACATCACCAACCCGCAGCTTCCCCAAGTCGTCGCCAACCCGCCCGTCTTCACCTATGACGCGGGCGCCGCCGCCGCGGTCGAATTCGACGCCCCCAGCTCCCACACCACGTTCTTCGTCACGCGCCTCGACGCGATCACCACACCGCCCGTCATCACGGTGGCCAAGGCCATGCCGGTCCCGCCCATCGCCGAATTCAGGCTCGAGCGCATCTACGTCCGGCCCGACGAATTCGCCGCGGCGCTCTCGCCCCTTGTGGCCCACTATGGCGCCGGCACCATCGAACTCGACCCGCAGGCCGCCTACGACGCCTACAACGGCGGACAGAAAAGCCCCGAGGCCCTGCGCGAAGCCCTCGTCGCACTTCTCGATCATTCTCCCTCCCACGCCGCCCTCCCCGATTTCCTCCTCGTCGCCCACGGCAACTCGGACCCCCGCGGCGAACTCGATCCTCTCGACGCGCCTCAGATTCCGGTCTTCAACGAACTCAGCCCCGAATACAGCTTCGGCTTCCTCGAAGTGCCTCTCGACTACCCCTACACCCTCTTCGAAGGCGGCGACCTTCTGCCCGACGCCTCCTTTGGCCGAATCCCCGCCAAGACCCCGCAAGAAGTCGCCAACTTCGTCGACCGCCAGATCCGTTTCGACGCCCTTGTCGAAACCCTTCGCGACGCCAACCGCCCCGCTCTCTGGGTCACCGATGACAACGACGACTTCGACAACGACGGCTTCAGCATCTACTGGGAGGACGTGCCCCTGTGGGACAGCTACTGGGCCCCCACCGGCCACGGCAGCGCCCACGTCGGCCTCCTCGCCTCGACCCCCAACAACGACCCCGTGACGCGCGCCGCGATCCAAAACGCCTTCGCCGATGGCACGGCCTTTGCACTCTACATGGGCCACGGCAGCGACGACATCTGGACCGGCGAGCGCATCGTGACCACCGATGACATCATGACTGGACTCATCGCCACGGAAGACAACTGGCCCATCGTCGCCACTTTCACCTGTCTGAACGGCAATTTCGCCTATCCGAACGCCACGAAACGATCAATGGCGGAAGCCTGGACCATCGTGGCGGACCACGGCGCCATCGGAAACATCTGTCCCGTCAGCGCCGACTACTACTTCGAGCAGAAGCAGTTCGCCATCGCCGTCATGTCCCTCCTGAGCCAGAGCGACGCCGTGCGGCCCCGAACCATCGGCGAACTGCTCTTGCAGGCGCGCATCGACTTCCACGCCCAATGGCCGTTCTTCGACGAAACGCTCAAGGAGTACACGATCTTCGGAGATCCAGCAGCGAACTTAACTCTTGACGGTCCCCGTCCGGCGGCCTTACCGGACTGGGATAGTTGGGAGTAGTGTTCCACAGCTTTTCCCAGTTAGCTGGGAAAAGAAATCGACCTGGATTTCCGGGACCTCGCTTCAATGGCCAGCGCTCAGGAATTCAACCCCACCCATCAAGGCCCCACTCAACAAGACCCCACCCATCAAGGAGAGTTGCCAGGAAAACAGAGCCGTTGGCACTATCAACGCTTAGGAAACACCGTGGCCGTCTATGACGCGCGCACCCGGACCGTCCATATGCTTAACCGGGTTGCATTCGTTATCTGGCAGTGTCACACTTCAGGCGTTGACATAAATGGGATCGTGACCTCACTGATGGAGTCCTACCCGGACGTGAGCCGCGAGAAAATCACCCAGGATGTGCGCGACACATTACGAGACCTGCAAAACGAGAAGCTGATTCCCGACGCCTCACCATACGCTAACTACGGAGACAACAATGGAAAACAAGACCAACCATACGAATGAGCAATACGAAGCTCCCAAAATCTTGACCCACTCCATGGAAGGCATGGAAGATGTCTCGATGGAAGTAAACGCCTGCACCGGTGGCTTCCCCCTGCGCCGCGGTCCCGGCACCCCCGACGAGGGCGACGGCACCCTCGGCCGCGACGCCGAAGCGGAGGTCTTCTACTAATCGGTTCGCCCGAGTCAGCCTCAGAAGACTTTCATTTGCTTGCAGCTGGCGTCCCTGTCGTCCTCACCGGCGACAAGGACGTTCTTTCTGTTTTAGCAGGCGTCTACCACCTCTTCCCCACACCCAACCCCTTCCCCCAACCCGAAGCCCTCCTCGACTGGCGTGGAAATCGGTGCGAAATTTCCTATCCAGCCATAGGTAAACGCTTCCACCTCACCGTCGGAAAATCCTCCTTCCGCGTCGCCGCCTCCCTTATCCTCCTTCATCAGGTCCTCGCCGAACTCCGCCCCGGCTTGTGCCTGCTCCATGGCAACGCTCTCATCCACGAACCCACCGGCCGCGTCCTTCTCCTGACCGGCGACAGCGGTGCCGGCAAGACCACCCTGACCCGGTGCCTCATCGACTCCGGCGCTGGCTGGGTTCTGCTCGCGGAAGACACACTGGCCATCCCGCTGCGCGAGGGCCTCATCCACCCCTTCCCCCGCAGCGGCTCCCTCAAACGCCCCGACCGCGACCCCTCCCAGGCCGACGCGAAAGCCGGCTGGCAAAGCTGGGAATGCGTCTGGCCCGAGCCCGCGTCCCTCCAGGGAGCAAGCATCGTCCTGCTCTCCCACCGGATGGGCGCTGGCCAGACCCCCATAAACGCCGCTGGCGAGGAGCAGCCTTTCACCATCTGGTTCAGCACCCCCTTTGCCGGACCATTCCAGCCCAGCCTCTTCCCCGGCGTCGAAATCCGCCGCGCCGGCGAACGCTTCGGCTTCGGCTACCTGGAACTGCCGGCCAAACCCTCACTGGCTCTTCTGGGCGAAATCGACCGCCTGGCGCGGCAGGAGGGCGCCATGATCCTCTTTCAGCACGCCGGCGACTCGAGCACCGACCTCATGCCAGAGAGACCAGCGAACCCGTCCCTGGAAACGCTTAAGCCCTCGCAAGGCTTGACCAGCCTCGCCAGCGTGATCCGCCGCCCCAGCCAAAGCGCCCCTTCCCTCCCCTTGGGTCGGGTTTTCATAGACCTGGCAGCGAGTTTGCGGGAATGCTCCTTCTGGCGGTTTACCCCGGGGGGTACGCCCCACCGATCGGCCCGTGTTCTGGAAGACGCCGTCCTCGGCGCCGGACCGGTCGCGACACTCTGAAGAGGTCTGAACTTTCCATGCGTTTGGGACATCTCGATGCACCGTCCCGCGACCGCCTCATGCGCTTCGTGGGGCTCACGGCCCGTCCCGACCTTACGCCCGCCCAGGCCGAATCGGCCCAGGCCATGGTCCGTTCGCCCACCTGGGAACCCCTCCCCCGCCTGCCCGCACTCTACCACCTCGAGCCCCTCCTGCGCCATCACGCCATCGATCTCGGCTTTGAACCCGAACAGGTTATGGTCCAGGAAGGCGGCGGACTTAAAGAACCCCTCTCCTTTTATCAGGCCGCCGCGCAGTATTACGAGCGCCAGCGCGTTCTCCAGCAGTTGCTCGAGGAATTCCACAAAGACGGCGTGGGGCCCGTCATTCTGGTCAAGGGAGCCGCCCTCTCGCCCTACTTCCCTTCGCCCGCGCTGCGCTTCATGAGCGACTTCGATTTTATCATCCGGCCCGAGCAATCCGAACGGGTCCAGGACCTCCTCGCCTCCCTCGGCTGGCTTTACACCGCGAACTCCTGGGCCAGCCGAAACGGCATTTCGCTCGATCTCCTCGAAGGCTCCAACGCCTTCAGCGAAGAAATCTGCGCCGCCACCCGGCCCCATCCGTCCTATCCGGCGGACTGGCAGGTGCTTCAGCCCGACCCGGCCCATCATCTTCTGATGCTGGCGATTCATGCCCAGCAACACGGCGGCGCCCGCATTTGGCGCGACGTCTGCGACGCCGCGCTCTTCGTCGCCCTGCCGTCGCCGCTGCTCGGCCCCGCCGCCACCCCCGGCGACGTCTCGCGATTGGCCGAGCGCGCCATGGAATTGGCCGCCCGCCATCAGGCCGCCGTCTCTCTGGCGGCCTTCTTCCGCTTCCTGAACGCCCATTGCCACCCATCGGCTCCGCTGCCCGAACAGGCGCCCCAGTGGAGCACCGGCGAAGAAACCTCCTGTGCCGGTCTGCTGCGCCTCTACGGCGAACTGGCGGCGGACCGCGCGTCACTGCTCGCCTTCGATTATATGACAAGTCTGCTCGCCCTGCCCCGCTCCCTCTGGCACTACGGTTGCACGTGGGTCGGTACGGCATTCGGGCGCCGCGAAATCAGCCACCCCCCCCGCCTTCCCGGCTACAGCGGCGCCCAGACCGATCCGCTGATCGGTGCCGTGCTGGTGGGGGCTCCGGTCCGGCGGCAACTGATGAAACTGCGCGTTGGCCTCTCCGCCCTGATGACGCGAAATCCACTGCGGTATTGGAATCTCGTTCGCCTAAGAAATTCCCTGCCGGCCCAGCCCAAACCCTTCGCCGCAGCCGCCGTCAAACCCCGCCGCCGATGACCCCTGAGGCGTTCCTTCGAAAGAGCAGGCAGCACCCATGAGCGTTTTGGAAACAGGAACGAATCTGTTGGATAGCCCCGACTGGGCTCCCCGCGTCTATCCCGATCTCATCGTCGACCGTGCCGGCGAGTCCCTCATCCTCCTCCATCCCGAGCAGGCCCGCTGGGCCGTCACCAACGAAGCCGGATTGCGCCTGGCTCAGGCGCTCGACGGCTCGCGCTCCGCCGGCGCCCTCTGCGAGGAACTCGCCAGCCGATACACCGGCGCCACCGCCCAGCAGATCCACCAGGACCTCAAGGGCTTCCTCCGCCAACTCTACGCCGCCAACCTCCTCGAAAACGCCCCCCTGCCCAAAGACGCCGCCAAGTCCAAGCCCCCCAAAATGCCGGACTTCAGCATCTATGTCACCGATCAGTGCAACCTGCAATGCAAGCACTGCTACGTCGTCATGGGCAACATGCCGAAAACCAAGCTCTCAACCACCGACGTCTTTCGCCTCCTCGACGAATACATGGACCTGCGCGGCGAATGCGTCGTCAACATCACCGGCGGCGAACCCTTCCTGCGCAAAGACATCCTCGACATCATCGAAAAAGCCCTGCAACGCACCCGCTTCGTCACCGTAACGACCAACGCCATGCTGATCAAGGACGAGCAGATGGAGCGGCTGGCCAAGCTGCCGGTGCGAATCCAGGTCAGCCTCGACGGTCCAAGTGCCGAGATCCACGACTTCGTCCGCGGCCAGGGCAGCTTCGCCAAAACCTGGGCGGCGATCGAGCGGCTCGGCGCCCTCGGCGCGCCCGATGTCATCATTTCCACGACCTTGACCCGCTGCCTCCTCGACCAGGTGAAAGCCATGATCGACCGCGCCGAGGACGCCGGCGTTCGTCTGCTTCGCTTCGTCAACCTCAACAAAATGAAGGCGGCGGAAGCCAACTGGGAGGTCATCGGACCGGACCCTGAGGAGTTGCGCTCGGTCATCCGCTGGCTCCTCCTGGAATTCCCCCGCCAGAAGCGCAAGCTCACCGTGCGGGCCGGCTTTCCCGGATTTGTCCCCGACGCCGACCCCAACGGCGGCCACTGGTGTCCGCTGGGAGAAACCACCCTCGTCGATTCGCAAGGCCAGGCCTGGAACTGCCCGGTGCTGCGGGGCCCGGAATTCACGACGGGGAACATTTTCGACAACTCGCTGGACGAGATACACCACGGCGAGAAGAACCGCCGGCTGCGCGAGCAAATGCTTCAGCGCCGATACGTCGTCGAAGAGTGCCGAAGCTGCGCCTGGCGCAATTTCTGCCAAGGGGGTTGTCAGGCGTCTATGTACCTGAAAACAGGCTCTTTGACGAAAAACGACGGGTTCTGCGATTTCCGCCGCGAGTTGTATCGGGAACACGTCATGCTTAAGCTAAACGGGAAACTGGGGTAAATTCAGACCGCTCTAGGCGTTTGCGCAGGAATCATGACAGAATTAAACCTTGCGTCAGACCCCCCTAACTCCCCACTGTTGCGCCAGCATATGGACTAAATTGACTACTCCGGGATTGGACGATGCCAAATCGGCCTCACCCTTTCAACAAGAAGGAATACCTAACATGAGTAACGCCAAAGCTTTCCTCAGCGTTTCCCTGGCAACACTGCTGCTTGCCCCCGCCTTCGCGGGCGAGCGGGCCGGTTTGGCTCGCTCCGAGGGTTCGTACAATATCCTGCGCGGAGAGAAGACCCTTCCCGCCCGCGTCTCCACCCTCAATGAAGTGGAAACCGGCGACTTTATCAAGTCCGCCGAATCCCTCGTCTCCGTCTCCCTTGCCAACGGCGACGCCGTTCTCGTCGGCATGAATTCCAACGTCACCTTCCCCGATGCGTCCACCGTGGCGATCAAGGAAGGCAGCGTCGCCGTGGCTTCCGAAGAGGGCCTGAAGGGCAAAATCGCCTTCAACGACCTCGTCGTCACCGCCTTGGAAAACGACAAAGCGCAGATCGCCGGCATCACCAGCGACCCCCTGGGCAACCTGATGGTGGAAGTGCTGCAAGGCGCCATGGCTATCAAGAACACCACGACCGGCAACCAACTCGCCGTCGTGACCCCCGGCGCCGGGATGATCGTCGTCAAGGACGCCAACATGGCCGAAGGCTATAAGGTCGTCCCGAAAGACGCCGGCCAAGGCCGCCTTCCCGGTAACGAGCAGTCGACCGGTCAACTCACCCCCGACGACCGCAAGATCGCCGGTGCCTGGTGGGCCGGTGGCGGTGCGAACACAGGTCTGATCGCCGCGGGCGCCGTTGTCGGCGCCGCCGCACTCGGCGCCGGTGGCTACCTGATCTACGACGAAGGCTACCGTGAGCGTATCCGCGATGACGACGAGGACGACGACCAGGATCGCGAAGAAATCAGCGTGATCGAAGGCAACAATGACACCCCTCCTGTCATCGAAGCGGTCGAATAACCCTCTAGCCGCCAATCTCTCGACGAACTCGCCTCTCACGAAAGACGACGACCAATGAAGATGAACTCTCTTTTCCGCCCCCTCGCGGTTGTCACCACGGCTAGCGCTCTGCTCCTCTCCATGGGCTGCGTCTCTGGCCTCAGCGTTCAGAACGAGCGCGGCGTCGCCGCCATCCGCGACAACGACTTCGCCACCGCGACCGATAACTTCAATCAGATCCTCGATGCCAACCCGGACAACAAGTTGGCCCTGAACAACAAGGGCATCGCCCTTCACGAGCAGGGCGACTACATCGGCGCCATCCAGGCCTACGATGAAGCCATCGAAATCGATGCCGATTACGCCTACGCCTACAACAACCGTGGCCTGGCGGAATTCCGCGTCGGCAACAACGAAAACGCCATCGCCGATTTCGGCGAGGCCACCGAAATCGAGCCCAATTACTACGAGCCCTATCACAACCGCGGCGTCGTCTACGGCGTCCAGGGCGAGTATGAGCAAGCCGCCGGCCAGTTCAACGAAGCCATCGAACTCGCCCCCGACGATGAAGCCCTCGCTCACAGCTACTACGAGCGCGGCCGCGTCTACGAAGCCATGGGCGACATGGACATGGCACGCATGGACTACCAGGCGTCCAAGGACGCTTTCGACATCGGCCCCAAAGTCGATGACGCCCTTGCCCGCGTCGGTTCGTAAGTAGCCCAATCCAACAGACTCAGAAGACTTGAGCCCGGACCCTCGCGGTCCGGGCTTTTCCTTGCGCGAATTCGCCTCGGCCGGCCCTTCCGTCCGAACCGCCCCGCTGATCCTACGATTTCCCGCGGCGCGAGGAAGCCCGATCTCCGAAAGCTCTACTCTTCCCGGAATCCCGCGCCGAAAACCTGGACGCCGAAGACCGCCATCACTAACTGGCGATCGTCCTTCGAACCGGGATCGAGGAGTTGGACGCTGTAACTGTTCTCGAATTCCAGGACCAGCGGGTTGATCCCCGGTTGCAGGCGTTCGGCTGGAATTCTCAGCGTCACAGTCTGCTCGGATTCGGGCCCGAAGTCCACGGGATCGAGGCGCACGCCTCCCACCACCGGAGTAACCCGATTGGGCAGGGCGCCTTCGGCGTCGCCCATGGCCCGGCCATGCAGGCGTACGACGACCTCTTCGCCGGTCAGCTCCCGAATCGGTAAACCCAACCCCACTCGCGTTCCAAGAATCCAACGGTAGGGATTCGCCTTCCCGTAGCTCAGATTCGAGTCCCAGCCCTCGTGCCAGATCAGCGCGAACCGCTCGTCGAGCGGCAGCCAGGACCCATAGAAATCGTCGTGGTACTTCAAATAGCCTCGCTCCCCGAAAAGGAAACGCTCGCTGGCTCCGGCTTCCGCCGCCGCCAGGCGGCTCGTTGCCTCGGGTAGCGAACCGGCCGGCTGGTAAAGCCAGCCGTGATAGACTTCCATGGCTTCGGGCACGGGCATTTCACCGCGCACCGGTTGAATCCTGAAACGCAGCTCCGCCCCCCCTCCGCCCGCGGGAATGGGAACGGCCACCTCTTGAAAGCTCCCCGCCGCCTTGGCCAGCGGGACCTCGGCCGACCCGCCCGGCCATCCGATTAGGAGGGCCGCCTCCTCATCCGACCACACACGAAGCACGAGAAGCGCCTCCGCGTTCGGGTTCCGGACGAGGGTAAACTCCTCAAAATCCGTACTGCGCCGGCCCCCGTCCATGATCCGAAAGGACGAATCGGGAGAAAGAGGCAATTCGCGCAGAAGCGCCGGGTCGGTTTTCCGCCAAGGGCTGAGGAACCAGGACTTATATCCATGGGCCTCCTCGCTCTCGCGGTCCCCGTGATCGATCCAGTCAACCAACTCCCAGGCCTCGGCCGGCGGAGCGGCAGGGTCCATCGCGCGCGTCAGCCAGGGCAGCTTCATGCTCCAAATCACCAACGGCGTCCCGGCCCCCCAGATGTTGTCTTCCAGGGGGAATTCCGTCATCGCCTGGGCGGTCATGGCGCTATGGGTAAAGGCCGGGAAGCTGGCGATCCATTGCGGATATTCGGCGAAAGGGCGGCGCTCCAGACCCTCCCACAACGAGCCGGGCCCGCTGCCGGCCAGGCCCGTCAGATCCGCCGTCACCAGACCATTGAAGTCCACGACCAATTGATCGCTCAAGGCCGCCAGAATCCCGGCGTCGTGGATGCCGACGATCTCGCCCCGCCGCACGTTCTCGCGCAGCCAATCCGCGGCGGGCTTGTGCATCCGCCCCATTTCATTGGCGAGATGGCTGAATTCCTGAGACTTCGCCGGCAAGGAAATGAGCCCTGGGAGAAGACCCGCCGCGGCCAGCACCAGCCACGCCGCCCTCCGGAACTTCCGCCCGATCCATCCCACCAACGTCCACGCCCCCACCGTCCATAACAAGAACAGGATCGGCAACCATCCGGCGAAGTACCGGCCATCATGCAGAATCGGATCCACCGATAGGAACGGCGCCAGCAGCGGCACCAGCCACAGCAGCGGCAGCCACCCCGGCCGCGCCCGGCGGTTCGCGACCAGAGCGAGCAAAGCCCCCAGAATGGCGAACGGCGGGAAAGCCAACAACCCTCCGATGCGCAGCCGCCCCATGCGATCCAGCGAATACGCCGCGTGCGTCAGTGTCTCCAGGCGCGATTGAAACGGATGCACCGTCAGGAGCTTCGCCGCCGATGTCGATGTCCCCAAGCGCCCCGACATCAAGACCACCAGGGCGACGTAGAGCACGCCGGGAAGCAGGGATAACCCGATCGCGGCGCGGAAACCCTTGGGCACCCGGAGGAAGAAGGATGCGACGAAAAGAGCAGCGGGGACGAAGGCGGCCTCGGGCCGGCACAGGCTCAGCACCGCGAAGACCGCCGCGACCACCAGCATACGGCCGGTCGATAGCGGCCGCTCCGGGCGCCGCAGAGCCTCCATCGCCAACACCAGCGACCACGCCGCCGACGCCGCCAACAGCCCGGTCTCCATTCCATTCATCATTCCAAAAGTAATGACGCCGTGAAAGCAAACGATCAACCCCGCCACCAAGCCCGGCCCCGGTTGGCGCGTCATCGCCCAGGCGGCCCGGTAAACCCCCAACGCCGTCAGGACTTTCCAAAGTACGGAGAACGCCAGAAGTGGCCAGACCATCGCCTCTGGCCTGAGGACAAGCGCGAACGGAGCGAGCAGGAACGGATAGAGGGGACTGGTGGCTCCGGTGGAGAAGCCGCCGCCCGGGCGATAGGAAAAGGGCCGCAAATCCGCGATGCGCTCGGCATATTGAACGTAGATGAAAGCGTCGTCGAGCGGCAGGAACCAGTGCCCCACGATGTGACAGGTGAGCACGAAGACCCACCCGTTGGAGAGCAGCGTGCAGCCGAGGAAAAAGAGCAGGAGGCGCGGAAACGGGAGCGAGGGTCTCATGATGCTGCCCTTTTCCGCCGCGGCAGCGCCGAGCGCAAGCCTACTAGTAGCCGAGGAACAGGCCCGGGATGTTGGGCATTTCCCGCTCCTGGGGCGAATCCTCCTGGACGGTCTCGACCTCCAGAGGCTCCGCCAGGATCGTCGTCTCGTAGACCGGCTTCGTCAGGGCCGGATGAAAAGTCATCAGTTCGTAGCCGAACATCTTGACCGTCGTCAGCGGCCCGGTGCCGGGGCGCGAAGCGATCAACTCGACCTGGGTCGATTCGACCGGTTTCTTCGCGCGGAATTTCACCCGGGCAAAGGTCTCCGACGGCAGGGTCAGCGCGCGGCTGATGGCCATGCCGTAATTGATCAGGCCCCGTTGATTGTCCACTTCGTTGCGCTTGTGATAATCGAAGGGAAACTCGTCGCGGAATGGCCCGTCGTGCACATTGACACCAGTCTTGATCCAGTTGCCGCGATCTTCGTCGATGACTTCCAGGACCTCCGGGTCGAAGTGCAGGAAGAACCGCACGCTGTCGACGATGGCGCCCTGCGGGTTGGCCAGAGCGATGTCGACTTCGAATTCTTCGCCGACGGCTGGGGTCCGCTCGGGGCCGAGGACTTTCATGCCAACGTAGTAATCTTCGGAGCCAACAGTGGCCAGATAGATGTCGCGCAGTTCCTCTTTCTTGCCCTGGAGGATTTGTTCATCGTTGATTTTGCTGGGGTCGAAGGGCTTGAGAATCAAAAGCGATCCGCTCAGAACGCCATCGATTTCGTCCGAGCTTTCGCCCAGGACGTTGCGCCCTTCACGATAAATGGCGGTGTGGTAACGGGCGTTTTCAATGTCTTCGAGGTCGTCGTCGCTGGCGAATTCAAAGCGCAAGTCGGTGAAATCGGTGGGGCGAATCGCCTCCCAGACGACACGCAGAATCGGCACTTCCTTGCCCAGGCGGGGCCGGGCCAGTTTGGCGTCGTAGATCAGAACCGACTCGCGCGGATCGATGGTGAAATGGGGCTCCCGATCGGTGGCGGAACGAATCTGATCGTCGAATACGCGGACCGGCTTGAGGAAACGCTTGTCATAGCTCAGGGCGATCCGCACCCGGTCGAAGGGCACCGCCAGTTCGTTCTGCAACCGCACTTCCGAAAGGAAGCGGTCGCCTTCGCGAACGATGGTGTCGAGTTCCTGCTCGCCGCTGTCCTTATTCTCGAACGCCACGTACAGGATCACCGTGCCGATGCGCACCGTGTCCTGGGTTTGCTGCGGTTCCTCGGCGGCTTCCTCACCGGCACCCTCGCCGGTCTGCTGCTCTTCGCGGCGGGCTTCGGCGGCCTCGCGTTCCTTCTTACGCTCTTCGATGATGCGGCGAACGCGCTCCTCGTGCAGGCGAAGGCGTTCCTCACGGCTCATGGCGGGTTCTTGCGCCGAAGCGCCAGACGGCGAAAAAACCGCCGCCACCGCCAGCAGACAGAGAATCGGAAGGTATCGGGTCAGGGAACGAATCACCGGCGAAATCCTAAGGGCTTGCGCGGAGCGCCGGGCGCCTAAGCCCTTTGCTCACGTAAGCGGAGTGAAGTCACGCAATCGGACTGCCGGGCCGCTGTCCAGGTTAGGGAGCGGCCGGATGGGAAGTCTTGCCGACGATGGCGCCGGACATCCTGCGGCTCAAGCCCTTTGCGGATTTCAATCCTTCTTTCGGCCGATGCCGAAAATGATATCCGTGATCCAATAACTGACGATGGCCCAGCCGGTCCACCCCAGCGTGAAAAAAAGAATGCGCTCGAAAGTATCCAGATCGAGTTCGTGGTACGTGGCCTTCAACTCGTCATTGGTCAGCAGCAGCGTGAACCCGCCGGCAATCGGCAAGCCCCAGATCAGCAGCAGAACGGCGCGCTCCAGGAGGCCGCTGACTTCCCGCTTGTTGGAAGGCTTGACTTCCGCCTCGGGCAACTGATCGATGGCTTCGCGGATTTCCCGCGGATGCGCGAGCACGGGCCGGACGCTGAAAACGGCCAGGGATTCAACCGCTCCAACCGCCCTCATGTCGGTCGGATCTTCCATTGCCAGAATGAGATAACCCCCTTCGACGTACAGGGGAACGGCGCCGTAGCGGCGGCACTGATCGCGGGAGACCAGCATCGCGGCCTCGTGCGTGGGGCGGGTTTTCGCTCCCAGCTCGACTAAGGGAAAATCGGCCCGCTTCCTCAGGACCTCGAACACATCCTCCTCCGAAACGCCCTTCATCTGGGCGAGGACGTGATAGAGGCGATGGCCCGAGCGGAGCGACAAATCCGCGGCTTCTTCGTATTGCTCCTGGGTGATACGGCCTTCGAGCAGCAACAACTCGCCCACGTTGCGCGGGCGGTTCTCGGCCAGAGTTTGCGCCATCGGTTGGGACCCTTTCGACTCCGCTAAGTCAGACCCTGTTCCAGGAGACGAGGGCATGACAGCCGCCAAGGCACTTGATCGTCAACAAGGGAATGGAAGACAAAGGCGAAAAACGATGCAGTCGTGCAACATTTTGACGTTGATCGCATCGCGTCGATCCATTCCCTTCGGCGGCTCCGGTGCCGAAAGCGCCACGGATGGGGCGCCACAGACGGGACGCCATATACGGCGCATCAGCTCTCTGGCAGGAGATGGGGGGCACCTCCCGACCCCTCCGTGCTGACTTCCGGCAGACCGAATTCGTCCTCGTCGAAATCCGCTGGCGCGTTGTCTTCCGCTTCGCGCTGGCGGCGCAGTTCGTCGATGCGGGCGAGCGAGCGCTTGGCGCTGGCCATTTCCGCGCGCGCCGACTCTTCGCTCTCCCGGGGCGTCTGGCGCGACACCTCGTCGAACGTCGTGATGCCGAGGCAGACTTTCAGCCAGCCGTCGCTGCGCATCGTCTGCATGCCCTGGTGCACGGCCAGAGCGTGGATTTCGTCGGTGGTGGCGCGCTGCAGGATCAGTTCGTTGACTTCCTCGGTGACGAGCAGCACCTCGTAGATGCCGATACGGCCCTTGTAGCCCGAGAATCCGCAATCGTCGCAGCCCCGGCCCACCATGAAGGTGATGTCTTCCACCTCTTCGCGGGTCACTGTGAACTCCGCCAGCTCTTCGTCCGTCGGGATATAGGGTTCCTTGCACGAGGGGCAGATCGTTCGGATCAGGCGCTGGCCGATAACGCCGCGGAGCGTCGAGGTCAGCAGGAAGGGCTCGATACCCATGTCCACCAGACGGGTCACCGTCGCGGCGGCCGAGTTGGTGTGCAGCGTCGAGAACACCATGTGGCCCGTGAGAGCGGCCTGGATGGAAATCGAAGCCGTTTCCACGTCGCGGATTTCACCCACCAGAATGTCGTCCGGGTCCTGTCGAAGAATCGCGCGCAGACAGGCGGCGAAAGTCAGACCCACCTTGGTGTTGATGTTGACCTGGACGATTCCGGGCAACTCGTACTCCACCGGGTCTTCCGTGGTGATGAACTTCATGCCCGAGTCGAAAATCTCATTGAGGATCGAATAGAGCGTCGTGGTCTTGCCCGAACCCGTCGGACCGGTCACGAGCAGCATGCCGTTGGGCTTCTTGGCTTCCCGCAGCACGTCCTCGAGCTGCTCTTTCTGGAAACCGAGCTGCTCGATGCCGATCATCATCGTGCTCTTGTCGAGCACACGCATCACGATGGACTCGCCGTAAACCGTGGGAAGCGACGCCACGCGCATGTCGACTTCTTTGCCGCTGATGTTAAGGCGGATGCGGCCGTCCTGCGGAACGCGCGATTCCGAGATATTCATGCCGGCCATGACCTTGAGGCGGCTGATCATGCCGACCTGCATGGATTTCGGCGGGTTGGGGATCTCGCGCAAGACACCGTCCACCCGGTAACGGATCCGCAGTTGGCCCTGGAACGGCTCGATGTGCAAGTCGCTCGCGCGCTCCTGCACCGCCTGCACCAGAAGCAGGTTCACCAGCTTGATGACCGGCGGGTTGTTCGCCAGTTCGTTGACGTCGATTTCGACCTGTCCGTCGTCCTTCTTGAGGATGTCGTCGTCGGTCTCGTCTTCCTTGTCGAGATTGTTGATCACATCGTCGAGGGATTCCTCGCCCACGCCGTAGTGGCGGTCGATGGCGTCCACGATGTCGTCCTCGTTGATCACCACCGCTTCGAGTTCATGCTCGGGCAGCATGAGGCGCAAATCGTCGATGATGGTGATGTCGAGAGGATCGCTGATGCCGACCCAGAGGACGTTGCGGCGGCGTCCGTCCTTCTTCTCCTCGATGAGGGGAATGAGCCGGCGGTCGCGGGCGATGCTGGAGGGGATGAGCTGCCGAGCGATTTCCGCGGACTTGCTTTCCAGATCGTAGTCGCCGATGTTGGCGTAATCCAGGCCCGCCTTCTCCGTCATGGACTTGATGAAATCGGCCGGTTCGATGTCGGTGGCGACTTCAATGTCCATTTCCGGCATCGAGGGCACAGGAGCTTGACCGATGCGGGCGGCGGCTTCATTCCCGCCCAGGCGCACCAGGTGATTCTGTGCTTCCTTGCCCCGGTCTTCCGTGGTCTTGCGACTTCCGCGGTGGCGCTTGGCGGCCTCGCGCTTTTGCAGCTTCCCCTCGAACGCCAGAGAGTCCGCGGCTTCGAGACGAATCAGGTTCTCCATCTCCTTCTTCGCGTTCGAATACGGTTCATTGCCTGTGGGCTTGTTCTGGGCCATCAGCTCACCTCGTCTTGAATCCGCCCCCGCAAAGCCGCGGCGGCTGCCATGATCTGTCTCGGACTCTGATTCAGGGAAGGCCTTTGGGCAAAGGCTTTCTTATCGAAAATTATCGCAGGGGAACGCCTTGGATCCCGCGCGACCGTTCAAGCGTTTCCACCCCCGCCGCTTCCAGCGCGTCGTAGGCGAACTCGAAAGTCTTCTCGTCCATCCCACCGAAGGGCTCGAACTCGACACCCATCTCGCACGCCGCGGAAACCTTGCGGGCCGGGTCCGCCTCCTTCAGCTTCGTCCACACGATCCGCCCGTGCAGGTTGATGACCCGTTCGCCATAGGGCGAACCCAAGTCGGGGATGCGCGTCTGAATGCGCAGGAAACGATGGCCCCGGGTGATCTGCCAGGACCAGTCCTTGGCCTCGCGGAAAACGGCGATCCGCATCCCCCCCAGCGAAAGGTCTTTCGCCACGCCGTGCGATGTCAGCGATTCGCCCGAGCGCGACTTCACGCCCTGCAACACGGCGATGACCTCCAAATGAATCGGGAGGCGTTCGTAGCGGCGGCGGTTGTCTTCATTCCTGGCGGTCATGGGATCAATTCCCCCATCAAGTTACGCAAACCCCCATCAAAT
This sequence comes from Sumerlaeia bacterium, assembly GCA_040219255.1. Lineage (GTDB taxonomy): Bacteria > Sumerlaeota > Sumerlaeia > SLMS01 > JAHLLQ01 > JAVJSW01. The sequence goes on along the minus strand of JAVJSW010000037.1, from coordinate 56,326 downwards.
TCAGCAAGCAACTTATTCGGCCCCCGGCAGATTGTCGAGGATTTCCGCCATCCGTTTTGCCTGTCTTCGCCGATCGTAGCGGGCGAGCCGCTCTTCGCTCGCCACAGACTCACCACCGCGAACCCGGCCGAGGAACTCCCGCAGGGCCTCGCCGGTCTCATCCGGCTCCGCCTCCGCATCCACGATCGCCGCTCCCCCCGTTTCCTCAAGCACTTCCCGGGCCGCTCCCCGGGGCACCAGGGCGAAAATCGGGCGCCGCGCCGCCAAGTACTCAAATACCTTCTGGCTCACCATGATCTCGGCGCCGGGGCCCGATTCCAGGACAAGCACGCAGCCGTCCGCCCGCCGCTGCTCCGCCACGATGTCGTGGAACGGCACCGGAGGCAAGACCTCGACCGCCTCGCTCAAGTCCAGCTCCCTCAACAGGTCCCGTGCCGGCTGATCGAGAACGGTCCGCAGCCTCAGCACCACCGCGCTGCGCAACTCCGGCTCCCGCCGCAGAGCCTCGGCCAAACCGCGCAGCAGACCGTCGGGTCGGCGCGGCCCGAAAAAGGTCCCCGTGTAGAGGAGCGTCATCTTGCCGGGATGGAGGGGCTCGCGCGCCACGCCGGCCGGGGCTAGCAAATCGGGCTCGAACCCATTGTAGATCGTTTCCGCGGGCAAGAGGCCCGGCGGCCGGAGCGACTGCAAATGGCGCGTGATCGGAGGCGAAACGGTCACGATCGCGGTGGCGGCCTCGGCGGTGCGCTGCTCCAACAGATGTTGCGTGGCCGCAACGAGCGGGTTGCCGAAGCGGGAAAAGACCGGGTTCTGGGTCCAGCCATCGCGAAAGTCCGCCAGCCAGGGCAGGCCGCTCGACCGCGCCAGGGAGCGGCCGACCTCGTGCGCCGTTTGCGGATAATTCGTGGAGTAAATCGCCCGGAACCGCCCGGAACGCAGAAGCCGCTGTCCCTCCGCGAAGGCAAAGCGCTTCCACCCGATCCGGTCGTCGGGCACGAAAACATGGCGGCGCAAAAGCCCCATGGCCCGGGCTTGGAGCGACGACGCGCGAATCGGCGAGGAGGCGCCTGCCGAGGTGCCGTCCTGGATCGGCCCCTCCCGCCGCGCCAGCAGCCGGTAAGGATCCCAGGACTCGGTCCGTGCCACCGGCACCGCCCCGATGGCGGGGTCCTGCAGGGGCCGCTCGTCCTGGCCCTCGCCCCGCGTGCGGCGGCAAGCCAGCACCGCCGGAAACCAGCCGAATTCGGGCAGCCAGCGCGCCAGCGACAACACCCGCCGCACCCCCGTCGCCGCCGGGGGCCAGAAGTAGCTGACCATCAACAAATTGGGCTCGGGCCGCCGATCCACCATTTTACTCGATGCGAAACCCGAAGATGTACACACCCAGATCGCGGATGTCGCCGCTCTCGCCGGGATGCAGACGGGCCGGGCTGAAGGTCTGGGAGACCCGGATCGTCAGCCAGCGGCGCGGGGCCAAGGGACCGGTTTTCTCCGCCGGAGCCAGCGTCCGCTCGCGCCAGACGTAAGCGCCCGCCTCCATCGGAAAGGACTCCGACTCGCCGTCGGGCCACTCGATGGTCACTTGGGTGGGAAATTCCTTGCGGTGCAGGCTGAACTGAATGCGCCGCGCTTCGGGATCTATGGGCATTCGGAACACCTCGTCGGTCCATCGGCTCAGCTCCAACCGGTCCTCCACCACGGTCACGTCCCAGGCTCTCGGGAACCGGTCCTCGATGGGGCGGCGGATGTTGACCGACGCCATCAGAACCGCCACCAGTCCGGCCGCGGCGAGGAGCATCGGCCCTCCCCCAACCGCCGGCGCCGGCAGCGGGGCGGATGCCGCCTGCGCCTTGCGGCTCAGGCCCAGAATCAGCCCGAAAAGAACCCAGAAGGTGAACTCGACAGGCCGGATGTAGAAGATGTACTGCGCCACGCCATCCACCAGAATCCCGCCAAAGGCCATAGCGAGGACAACGACGACCCACCGCTCCGTACGGTCCCATTCCGGCCAGGCGGCCCGGACCTCGAAAGCCAGGAACAGCAACCCGAACACGAACGCCCCGAGCACAAAGGGCCCGTTCTCGATCAAAAGGTGCAGATAGAGGGAGTGGCTCGTCACATGATCGGTCTGAAAGTAACGGAAGAACGGATTGAACCACTCGTTGTAGTAATGGGCGTGCATCCCGAGCCCGAGCCCGAGCGGGTGCTCGCGCAGGAAGACGAGGCCGCTGAGGTAATAGTTGGCGCGGTCGGTGACCCGCAGCAGGTTCTCGAAGCGGCGGGCGAGCACATCGCCCCCCAGCGCGAAACCGGCGAGGCCGATCGCGGCGGCGCCGATGCCTCCCCAGAGCAGGAGCTTCGAGAGTTCGGGGCGGGACCTGAGCAAGTACAACCCGCCCATGAGCACACCCGCGCCGACGCCCAGCCAAGCCGCCCGCGCCGCCGTCAACATCAGGCACAACCCCACCAGCGTCAGTGCCCCCGCCATGGCGATCAGCGCTTTCCGGCCCCGCGCCAGCGCCAAAAGCAAAATCCCCGGCCAGGCGATGACGATCCACTGGCCGAACCAGCCCGCGTGGCCCGCCGTCCCCTGAAGCCGGCCCCGATGCAGCGGATCGTAGTTCGTCCGATGCAGGTCGTGCATGCTCAGCAAACCGCCCCAGTTCATCAGGCTCAGCGAACAGGCCACCAAGAGACCGGCGGCGGCGCAGCCGAGAAACCGCATCGCCAGACCGCGCGACGCACGCCGCGCCGCCACCGCCGCGATCCCAAGCCCCGCCGCGAAATTGTACAACGCCCGCAACGGCCACTCCGTCTGGGTCGCGTAGTCGTAGAACGCCGCGCTGGAATGCAGCAGAACGCGGTCGGGCCGGCCGATCTCGTTCTCGCTGAGAAACACGAACAACATCCCCACCACCGAAGAGGCGAGAATCAGCAGCCAGAACCCAACCGCCGCCCGGGGCCAAAGACCCCACCGGACGCTCTCGAGCCTCTCCTGGCCGATCGAGCGCAGTTCGCCGAAAATGGCGCCCAGCACCAGAACGTCTATCGTGACGAGCATGTGTGTCTTGCCCGCGTCCACCAGGTACAGCGGCCCCACAAGCGCCAGCCCATAAAGCCCCCACACCGGGTTCAAGGCCCCCATGGCGAAGGTGAAAAGGTAAACGGCCCGGCTCTCGTAGGTACCGCCCCAGAGAAAAAGACCCATCAGGCCAAGCACCACCCCGGCGCACATTGACCGGAGCACGCGCGTCCTCCACGCCAGGGCCTCTGCGGCGGAGGGAAGCGACGGGGACGAGGCGGCAACGGGGAGGCTCATGGGGCAGTCATCGGGTCGGGAGCAGGGACGCGCGGCAAGTCAAATTCCCAGGGCCGCGCGTCAATCGCCGTCGTCGTCCTTTTTGCTCCAGGGGCGAACGATCGCCAATTGAAGCCCCAGCCCGATGAGGAAAATCGGAATCGCCAGCAGGCCGTCGTAGGGCCAGTCGAGCGCCCCGCCCACCAGCAGTGTGCCCGCGGCGACACTGGCCAGCGCGATGACATATTTCGTGAGGAAGATGGCGAGCAGGCCGCCCACGATCGCCGAAACGAGAATGCCCGCGGCGAACAGCAACCCCCGCGCCGCTTCCTCGCCCCCTTCCGCGAAGAGCGGGTAGAGTTCCGTGAAGGCCCAGCCGCAGATCGCCGCCCCCAAGAGAAAGAACGCCAGCCGGTTGAGGAACTGGAACACGGCGATGCCCAGCAGCGCCCCCAGCACCATGCCTCCGAGAAAGCAGACCGCGTCCCAGGGCGGATCGAAGCGGAAGATCATATTCAGCGCGCCTCCGAAACCGAGCCCGATCACGCCGCCGAGAATCCCTCCCGCCGCGCCGATCACGAGCCGATAAAGCAGCCAGCCGAACAGCAGCAGCGCTATGCCCAGGCCCAGCGGCAGCGCCTGGGAGGCCTCGAACGAGGAGAACGACTCATCCATGTTACGGGTAATCCTTTGCACAGTTTGGGAAAGCTCCCAACCCATCGTTGCCCCTCGCACGGTCCGCGCCGCAAGCCGAAGCACGAAACGATGGCGCCTGCCCGGGGAAGCGGAATGTGGCCCGACTCCTGCATCTCATGATTCGCGACGATATTCCGAACCACATCGGCACATCGTCTTATGGCAATCGTCCTCGCCGCGCTCCTCCGGAGTTGCCTTGACCTTGTTCCCCCCTTGCCCGCTCTTAGGAAACGACCCCCCCTTGTCCACTGTCCTCCCTCCCGGATTTCGGCCGCCCTCGATGACGACCCCTGCGAACATAGCCACCCTGATCGATCAACTCGGGCATGAGAATGCCCGCTCGCGAGGCAACGCGGCCCAGCAACTCGGCGACGCCGGACCCGAAGCGCGCGGCGCCCTTCTTCCCCTCTGCGAACGCATCGGCGATGCGGCGGAGGACAACCTGGTGCGATGGAAAGCCGCCACCGCCATCCGCGCCATCGGGCCTCGGGGCGATGCGATCCTGCGCGCCCTCATCCTGGCCCATGACTCGCAGGTGGAGCACATCCGCAAGTCCGCCGTCCACGCGCTGGGAGGGTTGACCCCCGAAGCGAAAGACGACGTGCCGGTGATCCTCGAACTGCTCAAGAGCCAACAGGCCAACGTGCGCGAAGCCGCCGTCTACGCCCTCGGCCGCATTGGCCCGGCGGTCTCCGACGTGCCCGAATGGAAAGCTGTCGACGCCGTCAAGATGGCCGTCCGCGACTCGGTGGCCAACGTCCGCTTGCAGGCCCTGGTCGCGCTCAAGGCCGTTTCCGGCTCCCTGGAAGGCACCGTCACGTCCGCCACCGATCTCATCCGCAGGCCCGGCTCGGAATCGCCCAACAACCCGACGGCAGCAAGGCGGAGACCGGAAAATTCCACCTCGCTCTATGAACTGCTCAAAGGCGAAACCGGCACGATGAAGCGTGCGGCGGCTTACGCCATGTCGATGATCGATCCAAACGAGAATGGCAACGCCGTTTCCCACCTGATCGAAGCGCTGAAAGAACCGGACCCCAAGGTGCGGGCCGCCGCGGCGCGCTCCCTGGGGGCCATGGGAGAAAGCGCCTCGCGAGCCCTGCCGGCCCTGCTGACGCTCCTCAAGGACAAAGACGATCAAGTCCGCTCGACCGTCTTCGAGGCCATTCACAAGGTGGCGAAAAAAAATCCCCAGCCCTGATCGGACTCGGGAAGCGAACTGTTCGGCTTGATCCCCCGAGAATTTTCAGCACGGAGACGTTTGGCGCGGGCGAGGCGGCGGCATCGGGTTGCCTGTCCGGGCGGCCGGGGAGAGCCCAGTTCTTTCTCGCCAATAAGTCCGAAAATACCCTGACTGACCTGCAATCACCCCCATCTTCTTTGCTTGATGGAGAAAATGGACGGACAAGGACCACGTGAGGCGAATCATGGCTTGTTGAATTTCTTGAGCCTGAACAGAAACCCACTGATCGCCTTTATTTTCTGACCGTGAAACCTCTGGCCCTTTTTTCCCACTAGGGTGAAGAACCGCGAGCGGCTCAGCCGTTTTGCGGCACGGGCTTACGGAGAAAATCCTCGAGCAGCGGCCCGGTGGAGAGGGCCTTTTCGACAAGTCCGGAGAGGCCGGCCATGTGCAGGACGCGGCGCATTTCCGGCGTCAAGCCTTTGACCTTGCAGGAAATCCCGAACTTCTGGCACCGCAGGTAAAGCCGCGCCAGTTGCCCCACGGCCATCGGCCCCAGGGCCTTGAGGTGCGACACGTCGAGCAGCAAGGTCTGCACGCCTTCGTCCTTGAAGGCGCGGATCTGGAGGAGGAGGTCGGAGAGTTGTTCGTCTCCGGGCCAATTCAGAAGGATCAATTTTTCCATCGGTCTTCCTCCTCTCGGTGATTTCTTGCGCGAGTCGCTTACTCCGGGGCGGTCTTCTGTCATGTTTGGATAATAGAAGAAAGACGCCGGACAAGCAAGGGGAATCACCGGGATTTTTGGAAGAACCGAAACTTAGACGTCTGAATTCGGACTTTGGAGCGACAACTTTTCCTGACTTTCGCGGCTGTCCTCGCCCGTCAATTGCTTCATCAGAACCTTGTACTTGTCGCGGATCACCTCCGCCTGCGCCTCTTTGAAGTTGTAGGGGATGCCACCCGCCTGATCGGTCATGGTCGAGCGCAACTGCCGCTTGTGATCGGTCACCATGCGCTGCAGGTAGTCCCGCTCCATTTTCGCATCCAGAGCGTCCACCGACACCTGAAGCGCCTTGGCGAACTGGGCTTTGAGCCCTTCGTCCACCTCCTTGCCCGCTTCCAGATTCGTCAGCAGCACTTGCTCGCGGGCGATGATGCCGATCAACCGGTCGAGTTGATCGGCGGCGGAGGACTTGCGGCGCGCGATAATCATTTTGAAGCCCGGTTCGTTGGCACGCCGTTCGGTGAATCGCTCCACGATGCGGCGGACTTGATCGACCTCGTGTTTCACGATTTCCTCGACCGTGGGATGGGGTTCCTCTTCCCTGCGGTGCATGCGGCGGTGGTACTCGGCGGCGGCCCCCTCTGGCAGTTGCCCCCGGCGCAGGCGGCCCAGCGACTCCATCTTGAAATCGAACCGCGTCAGGTCCACCGCGTCCTCCATATCCCACCACATGCAGAACTGGATCAGGGAGACGACACCGGAGACGGACGGTTCGAGCGACGTGTAGAGGCTGCGCATGTCGTTGACTTCGCTGGCGTCCTTGCCCTTGGCGTTGGGGTCGTCGCGCTCGATGACTTCCGCCATGATGGAACTCTGGTGGTTCACGCTGAAGAGGTCGCGGATTTTCACCAGATCGTCGGAGACGAGGATGGCGCCCACGCAGAACCGATTGGGCCCCCAGGCTTTGGTGTTTTCGTAGGTCTGGCGGAGTTGCTGCAGGGACTGCCACGCGAGGTCGGGCCACACGCCCTCGATCCGCGGGTTGACCCGGCTGAATTGCGCGTAGCGCAGGTCGAGGTATTCCTGCATGCGCTCGATCAGCGCATTGATGCCTTTTTTGGCGTATTCGGTGGGGGAAGTTGCCATGTTCGACCAAGCCTCCGGCTGGGTTTGGGAATGGGTTCAGTCGCGAGCGACCGGTTTGCTCAGAGCGCCTTCCAGAACGCGGCGCCCGATAAGCGGGTACAAGAATGACCGTCCCATCAAGGTTCCAAAGGTCCCGATCACGCACAACAGCGCGTAGAATCCGTAGCACACGATCAAGAGGATGAAGTTGGACTTGGAAAGGAAAAGCGCCAGGTCGGGGTTCAACACCATCACGATCTTCAGCAGCATTTCACCCAGCAGCCACACGAAGGAGGCCGCCAGGAAAACGGACTGGAAGAGGATGGCCTGCTGTGCGTGGAAAACCACCGGCCGGCTTCGCTCCTTGAAGTAGAGCCAGACGCCGACGGCGAAGAAAATCCCCCAGAAAGGAATCAGGTTCAAGAGGTGCACCGAGGCGGCGAAGCCCCGTTCTTCTTCTCGAACTTCCGCGATGTGATCGGGAAAGGTTCTCACGGTCTGTTCTTTCCAGGTGTTGGTGCCGATGACGCCTTGAGGTTGCGGCGCCCGATCGGCCCGGTTCAAAAATCCCTCTGATTTTGTGTTCCATCTGGCGCCTGCCAGTTCGGTGAGTCAAGGAGACGCGTCCGGGCCCGGCGCTTTCTCCCGGTGCTTTCCGCCCGCTCCAGAAGAAAAGCCGCTTGCTCACCATTACTTCATCGCCATACTGAACGCTTCGCCCAGCGGAGACACCTCCCGACCGGATCCCGCCTCCCATGCGCTTCCCCCTTCTCGCCCTCACACTGTCGCTTGCCACGGCCGCCGCCGCCTTCGATCCCGCCAGCGGCGACTATGGAAAGGCCGATCCGGCGGACGTGCGCGTCCTGTCCTACAACACCGAGCGCAATTTCATCGCCGAACCCGCCACCGACGATGCCTTCGCCCGCGTCCTCCAGTCCATCCAGCCCGACATCATTGTCATGCAGGAAGTGGTCGATGGCATCCAGGACGTGGAATTCCAGACCCGGCTGAACAGCCTCCTGCCCAACGGCGACGGCTCGAGCTGGTCCGTTCATTTCGGCGAATTCGGCGGCATCTACAACGTCGTCATGGCGCGCTGGCCCCTGACCATGCGGCGCACCGATACCATCCCCGAGTCCGACACCCGAGGCGTCACGCTCGCCCTCGTGGACCTGCCGGACAGCATTTACGCCCAGGACCTCTACCTCGGCGGCGTCCACCTGAAGTGCTGCAATTCCGACGGCACCGAGCAGGCCCGCCGCCAGCGCGCCGCCGACGCCATCGCCTCCTGGTTCGGCGACGCCCGCACGTCCGGCGGGTTCCTCGATCTGCCGGCCAACACGCCGATGGTGACCCTGGGCGATTTCAATCTGGTCGGCGGACCCAGCAGCTTCTCCCCCGCCACGACGCTCGTCACCGGCGACATTCAGGACGAAACGACCTTTGGCCCCGACATCAAGGGCGATTGGGACGGCAGCGACCTGACGGACCTGATGCCCGCCGATCCCTTCACCGGCGACACGGACACCTGGCGCAGCAGCTCTTCCAACCCCACCAGCCGGCTCGACCGCTTCTTCTACACCGACAGCGCGGTCGAGATCCCCACCAGCTTCGTCTTCAATACCCTCACCATGCCCAACTCCGTCTTGCAGGCCTTGGGGTTGAACTTCGACGACACCACGCCGGACCGAACGGCGGATCACCTGCCGCTGGTGGCGGATTTCCGATTCGCCGGCGCCGCGGGGGCCTTCCTGAGCCTGGACGCGCAGGTCTACAATTGCGAGGGTTCGGTCCAGATCACCCTGATCGACAGCGCTCTCTCCGGCGCCGGCAGCGCCGCCGTGATCGCTCAGACCTCGCCCGCCAACAGTGTCCAGCTGCCCCTGGCCGAGACGAGCCCCGGCCGCTTCATGGGCACGCTGGAGCTGACCGGCGCGGCGCCGCAAGGCCCGCAGCTCCAAGTCGCCGACAGCGACATCCTGACCATCTCCTATTCGAACGAGGGCGGCGCCGAGCCCGTCGAAACCACCGCCACCGCGGGCATCGATTGCGCTCCGCCCGCCATCTCGAACGTACAGGTCGCGGAAGCCGGAAAGAACTTCTTCACCGTGACCTTCGACACCAGCGAGACCGCCACGCCAAACCTGCAATTCGGAACCGTTTGTCCGCTCTTCCAGGGCAACGTGGGCAGCCCGGACTCGGGCACCGCCCATTCCCTGACCGTCTCGGGGCTCGAGCCAGCCACCACCTATCACTTCTTTGTCCGCGCCACGGACCTCGCGGGGAACCTCGCCACCGGCACGGATGGGGGCGATTGCTTCGAAGCCACCACCACCTCCGGTCCCGCCATCGTCATCAACGAAGTCAGCGCCAACAACCCCTCGCAGGTCGAACTGGCCAACCGCACCGGCCAGCCCGTCGATGTGGGCAATTGGGTGCTGAGAATGTGGGACTTGAACGACAATGAAGAGCCCTCCTATACCCTGCCCGCCGGCACGACGATTCCGGCCGATGGGTTTCTGACGATCACCGAGCGCGATTTCGCCACCGGCCCGGGCCAACTCGAGACGGGCTTTTTCATCGACTGGTTCCCGGCCTTTCCCGGCGCCGCGCTGCTGCAAGACGACGAGGGCGCCACCGTGGATTTCATGCGTTGGGGCGGTTCGAATGTGACGCCGGCCGACGCATCGGCCTGGAGCGGTGCCTCGGTCGCGATGCTGCCGTCCTACTCCGTGGGCCGGGTGGCCGGCGCCGCCGACACCGATGGCCCCGCCGACTGGCAGCCCCAGGCCCGCACCTTCGGTTCCGCCAACGCCCCGCTGCCCGGCTCGACTGGCTATTTCGAGCGATTCACCCCGGACGATCCCTTCGATCTCGCATTCCACCAGATCACCTTCACCCCGGACGAAGAGGCCGAACGCGGGTTCACCTACACCATCGAACCGATCACCGCTTTGCCCGAACCGGTTGGCTCCGAGACCTTCGAGTTTTCCGGCGGCGACTCCTGGGATTTCCGCCGCTTCCTCAGCGCCGACGGCAGTTTCCTGTTTCCCTTCGGGGCGGACATCAACCGCGAAATTTTCGTCGCCACGAACGGCTACTTGACCTTCGACGATGGCGACCAGGACAGCACCGAATCGCCGGAGGATCACTTCCGTTTGCGGCGCGTTTCCGCCCTCTTCGACGACCTGGAGCCGGGCTCGCCGAGCCGCGTCCACCTCGCCGTCGACAGCCAGCGCGCCGCCATCACCTGGCAGGCCGTGGCCGAAGCCGGCCAATCCAACGCCAACACCTTCCAGATCGTGCTCCACGCCGACGGCGAAGTCGTCATCGCCTTCCTCGACATCGCGGTCCAGGACGGCATTGTGGGGATTTCCTCCGGCGGCTTCGTGAGCGGCGACGAAGCGCGGCTCGAAGTCGATTTCCTGACCCAGGAACCAACGGCGCAGAACGCGGGGTGGACGGTTTACTGAGCCTACTCTTCCTCGCCGGTATACAGCGATTGGGCGCGTTGCAGGCGGCGGATCATGTCGAGCACGATGGATGGGCTGATGCCGAACTTGATCGCGACCGAGGTGGCGAGCATGACCTCGACGTCTTTGACGCGTTGATCCGCCACGATCATGAAGACGATGTCGGTCAGTTGCTGAATCTTTTCCTTTTCCGAAGCGGGCACGAGGAAGCGCACTTGCGACGGGTCGCGGAGCAGTTCGTTCAGCTCTTCTTCGGACATGCCGACGCGGCGCCGGACGGCGTCCAGGACGACCTTCTCCTCCGTCGTGGCGATTCCGTCGGCCACCATGGTGGCGACGACATTCATGATTGCGGCGTTTTTCTCTTCTCTTGAGCGTTCTTCGAAAGGCGGAACAGCCATCGGGGTTCTCCTCGGATGGTTCGGACGTGGCGCGGCGGCGGGCATGAGCCATGCTCCCCTTGACGTTCCGGACGGCAAGGGCGAGGGGCAAGTCAAGACCCCGCGCGGCGGGTCCGCCTCGATCGTACTTCACGGAGTTTTTCCACTCATGATTCGCAAACACCCGCGGGCCGGCATCGCCGGCAAACTCATCGTCGGAGCCGCCGCGCTCCTTCTCCTCGCCGTCATGGCGCTGGCCGCCGGCATTTACTTCTTCACACAGAAGGACGAACTGTTGCGCAAGGGCGCCGAGAAAGGCACCGCCTACGTCCTCGATGTGCCCGCCACGGTCGGCGGCGCCAGCTTGGAACTGCAAAACGAAGCCGTTCAGCTCAACGACATCGTGATCCCGAACCCGCAGGGCTTCGAAAGCGATCACGCCATGGCCTTTGCCACCATCCGCGCCGAGGTCGATGTGCAATCGCTGCGCACCGAAGTGCCGACGATCCGCCTGATCCGAATCAGCGGCGCCGACATCATCCTCGAACAGAAGAAGGGCGGTTCGAACCTGCAGAAGCTGATGGAAAACGCCCAGCGCCTTTCCGACCCGAATAAGCCCGTGGACCCGAACGAAGAACCCGCCAGGTTCCGCGTGCAGAAAATCGTCGTGGAAGGCAGCACCACCCGCGTCGCCATCCCGTTCCTTGGCGGCAAAACCTACGACGTGCCGATCGAGGACATTGAAATCACCGACCTGGGCGGCGAGGACGGGATCCTGACCGCCGAAGAAATGGCCGAAGTGTTGATCGAAACGGTGGCCGGTCAGATCGGCATGGAAAGCCAGGGCCTTCTGCCCACGGACGCGCTGAGCGCCATGCAGGGCAGCCTGACGGATATGAAATCCAGCGCTCAATCGACGCTCGATCAGGCCAAGGAGTCCATCGGAGGCGTGAAAGACGCCGCCAAAGACGTGAAGGACAGCATCGGCGGGCTCTTTGGCAAGAAGTCCGCTGAGGATTCGAACACAGAATAACCCCGGCGCTCCGCCCCTATCGATGAAGGATTGAAGATGGACGACCCCCAACCCCTGACCGACGAGCAAATCCGCGAGCAGATCGCCGCCTTTCCCGCCGCCGCCGACAGCATCGTCTCGGTGACGCGCAAGCTCAATGGCGTCGAGCTGGATTACAGCCGCGAAAGCCTGGTCGAGTTGGACCGCATCATCAGCGAGATGTGGCCCGAGAAACCGCCCGCCATGCTCGAGCAGATGATCCTCGGCATGGGGGCCTACCTCGGCGAAACCATGGTGCGCAACCTCGGCGGCCAGTGGGTTTACGAGCAGGACTACGGCTTCGTCATCGTCCTCAAGGGCCAGGAGGGCGAGGAGATGAAAAGCCTGCCCATGAATCGCGTCCATAAGCGTTTCGTGAATGGCATGGAAGACTCCCTTTCGTTCTTCTACGATAAGTTCGAACAGGCCCAGAAGGAAGGGCTGGATTCGATCCAGGGCCCCGGCATCCGCAAGTTCGACCCGACCGATGGCTCCCTCATTTACGACGGCAACGAGGAAGCGCCCGCGGCCGATCCGGAATCGTTCATGGCGGCGATGCCGGCCATGGCCCAGGAATGCGTCCGGGTGGCCGGCGAACTCGGTCTGCCCGGACTCGATTACTCGCCTCGCAGCCTGGCCGAACTGGACCGGATGCTGGAATCGGATTGGGAAAACCTCTGCGACAAGTCCGGAGAGGAAATGGAACTGCTGGTCGGCGCCTACCTGGGCCAGACGGTGGTGGAGAACCTGGGCGCGAAGTGGGAGCACATGGAAGACCTGGGCGTCCACGTCGAGCTGCCGGTGTTCCAGGGCCAGGCCGTGGCCAAATTCCCGCCCTTCATCGTGGCCGGGGAAGCCATCGAACTGGCCGGCGAAGACGCCGACAGCAGCCTCTTCTCCTTCTACCAGACGCTGCGCAGCCAAGTGGCGGCGGAGCCTCCGTCGCCCGACGACTTGCAGGATTTGCAGGACTTGCAGGACTTCTAGCCCCTGTCCGCGACGGCGGGGCCACGCGGCGCCGCCGGACGGCAGGGTGGGGGCGGGGGTCGAAACGGTCATGACGAGGGGGACTCCTGGGATTCGGGATCGGTCACAGGAATGAGCCTCCCACAGCCCCCGCCGTTTGTCCCCTCATGGGGAGCTTCGGGAACAAGAAAGACAAAATACACTTATCAGACCAAACAGACAAGAACGACAACGGGGCGGGTAAGTCTTGGAAAGTGAGGCATTCGGGGGCGCGGGGTGGCGGCAGTCTCGTTCTGTGGCTCCGCGCGCCGGCCGATCCCCGGCGAGCCGTCCTCGGCCTCATGGCCCTCAGTTATCTCTGGCTCCTGGCAATGACCATCCTCGTGGACGGTCAGGAAAGCCAGCGCATGCGGTGGCATCTGGAAGGGGTGTTTTTGGTGATGGCGGGGTGTGGTGGGAGGGCGGTGTGGCAGCGGTGGAAGCCGAAGAAGAGCGACCTTTCTTGAGTCCGATCTTCACCACCAAAACGCCAAAGAGGCTCCATTCTCTCTAACACGCTCCCATGGCTGCGGTAACTGTGGCCGTTTCCCGGTCCCCGGGCCGAGTTTGTTTCCCGCGGTGCTGCTGCCCCTCGCCATCGTCGGCAGCCTCGTGCTCTGGCTCCGTGCACCAGCCGATCTTCTGCCGAGCCGTCCTCGTCGGCCTTATGGCTCTCAGCTATTTGTGGCTCCTGGCGATGACCATCGTCGTGGACGGCCAGGAAAGCCAGCGCATGCGGTGGCATCTGGAGGGGGTGTGAATTGTAGAACGAGTGTAATTTTCCGTTCTCAATCCATCTCCCAAATATTTACATATAATGTATGATCGCCCGCACTGAAGACTAAGGTGACGCCATAGTCATGTTGCCAATCAAAGACAACATACCCTCCATCTTCTATTTTCGGATTATACCATTCCATTCTTGGGATGGTATCGTACACAAGTCTCTTTCCAAACAAGCCATTCTGCTGAGCCTCATCCAAACTCCCCGATTCTACAAGCACAACATCCTTTTCATCATAAAAAGATTGTGAAATAAATTTTTCGAAGGAGGTCTTGTCGATCTTGATCTTGGCGCACAACTCGATATTACCGCTTCTGCTACCAGTCCGCCGTTCAACAATAGCAACCTCCTCCCCAACCATACCTTCAAGTAGAATTTCAAATTCTTGATCAACCAAATTCTTATTTTTACTATTATTATGCAAAAAGCCACCCCTGGACATGAAGCAAAAAAAGAGAATAACTGCTAACAACAAGAGACCCTTGAAAATTAAGTTTTCTGAATTCGGAAACATATCTTGGCCCTAATACGGTATTGGCATCCAGGGCTGATAGGCAGGCAAATCGATAGAAGGAGCATTTTGAGGAGAATTCCCCCTCACAAAATCGCTTCTGAGAGGAGGTGATTTCAGCGAACCTAATTCGTAGGTACGCGATTCCGTCCAGTAATAATGAACTGTGTAACCTCCACTGCCACGTGCAGTAAAGATAGCAGCATTCAGATCACCAGCTTCTCGATTTGTGTCTATTCTGTCAATGAAATGATAGGTCAAGTCAAAAGTTACGCTGTTTGCATTTGCAGTAGCACGGCCTGTCGCATAAAATTCGTGCGGACCGCCAAGTTGATATACGCCACCCAGCACACCTTCTGTGCCCTGAAGAAAGTTTCTCCCTGTTAGTGATTTGAATGCATCTTTTATATCTATCGAGAAGGCCCCGGATTCTTCTAGCCAATTGGCTTCGTTGATCAACAACACGTCAAGGTCTTGATTGAAGACATCTATGTTTGACAAATAAGTATCATTGCAATATGCCTTTGGATTCTTTCGCAAAGCCAACCAAAATAACAATTGTTCAACACCTCGGGCATCCAAGGTAGATACTTCCTCGTAAACTGGCTGTAATCTGTTTCGAAACAACCTCGAAAACTTCTTTATAGCACTCTCATACACAAAAGGAGGAACTATTATTATCAATCCACTGGGATCCGCGTTCATCACCGGATTCCCACCCACATACGCATAGAAATTCCATCCCCCGCCGAGCCCGATCGGGTCGCCCTGCATGAACCGCCGGTCGAGGGGCGAGTAGGTGCGGTAGCGGTAGTGATAGAAGCTCAGGGCGGGTTCCCATTCGCGGCCGGTGTAGAGCATGCGGTTGCCGGCGGCGGAGGCGGAGCCGATGTCGGACCCGGTACCATCATAGACGTCCGGCGCGCCATAGGGGGCGTATTCGTAGCTCTCGACGATCTGGCCCGATTCGTTCACCAGCGCCACGACGGAGCCGAGGTGATCGCGGACGTAATAGGTGGTTTCCCAGTCGTCTTCGCCCTGGTTGACCATCATGGCCACCTGGCTGTCCATGGCGCCGAGGGTCACATAGATGGTGCGTGGGGTGAAATCGGTGCCCACATCGGCCAGCGTCTCCCAACCCCCGCCGTAGTAATGGAGGGTGGCGGTGGAGGTGCTGGCGTCGTCGCCTCGATGACGGGGTTGGGACGTGCAGATCGGCATGAGAATCCTGACCGTAGAATGTACGCCATAGGCGCCTTTAGCCATGGATTTGGCTGATTGTCAATTCGAGAGGCGTCATCGCTCTCCTCTCAGAACAACACAAAAAACCCGCTGGCATAAGAACCAGCGGGCCTTGAGATCGAACGCGGGGGGCGGCGCCGAGGGGTGGCGCGCAGCCGTTAGCGCTTGAACTTCATGCGCTTGCGCAACTTCTTGTACTTGTGCTTGCGGATTTTCTTCCGGCGTTTCTTGATAACACTGCCCATGCGTTTTGTCTCACCACCTTCCTTTGTGTAGCTGGGGGAACCCGGCGCGGTCTAAAGGCCGGGAAAATGTCCATGTCTGGGGTTGCTTCCCGGGGCGCGGATTCCTGTAAATCTGAACCTAACACCCACGAGAGCCACGGAGGCTACGTATGCCGCTGTCCCCAGCACAACCCCAATCGCGTCTTAGCACGCAAATCGCGCGCAAACTCTTCGCTTTTTGCAGCTTTTTGATCGTATTGCCGCTCTTCCTGGCCTGTGGAGGCGGCGATTCCGGCTCCACCAGCACCGCCCCGGCGGAGGGCTCGGCGTCCGCCGGGGGCTCGAAAATGAGCACCAAGCCGGTGGTCGTCTCCATGCCCGCCGACATCCAGAAGCTCGACCCGCCCCAACCCACCGATGGCAATTCGCTGGCCGTGGTGGCCCACATTTACGACCGCCTCTTCGATTTCGACGACACGGAGTTGAACGTGGTGCCGGGGCTGGTGGAGTCCTATGAAATCAGCGAAGACGGCACGCGCTACACGTTCAAACTGCGCGAGGACGCGACCTTTAGCGATGGCTCGCCGGTCAACGCGGAAGCGGTGAAGTTCACCTTCGAACGCATCGTCGATACGGAACACCCGGAGCATTACGCCATCGCCTGGACGAACGATATCCTGGGCGACTGGTTCAGCCACATCGAGACGCCGGACGAATACACGGCGGTGTTTGTGCTGCACCGGCCATTCGTTCCGCTGCTGTTCAACCTGGCGATTCCCGCCGCTTCGATCGTCAGCCCCTCGCACGTCAAGGCCATGGGATCGGACCGCATCATCAGCGAACCGATGGGCAGCGGTCCCTACGTGCTGGAGGAGTGGAAAAAGGACGCCTATGTGAGACTCCGCGCCCGCGACAGCCATTGGCGCTCGACGCCGAAGAGCCGCACGATTTTCTTCCGCGTGCAGAAAGACGCCAACCAGCGCATGGCCAGCCTGAAGCGCGGCGAGGTGCATCTGGTGCCGGTGTTGTCGCCGGAAACGATCGGCGACCGCGCCGCGCTGAAGGACATCGAAATCATCGAGCAGCCCTTCCCGAGCCTTGGCTACGTCATCTGCAACGTCGAGAAGGGGCCGCTCCAGTCGAAGGAACTGCGCCAGGCGCTGAATTACGCCATCGACCGCGAGAGCATCGTCAACGGCGTGCTGGAGGGCACCTCGATCCCGTCCTACGGGCCGCTGCCCCCGGGCATGATCGGCTACCGGCCGCTGGAGGAAAAGGCCGTCCAGTACACCTACGACCTGGAGAAGGCGAGGGCGCTGGTCAAGGCCTCGGGCCACGAGGGCGCCACGATCAAGCTGCTGTGCTTCGACGCGGACCGGCCCTACAACACGGCGGGCGTGCGGCTGGCCGAGCGCCTTCAGGAAGATTACCGCCAGATCGGCCTGGATATCGACATCGAGCAAATGGACTTCGGCGGGTTCCTGGAAACGGTGCGCCAGCGGACGGTGCACGAACTGGCGCTGTCGGGCTGGATGGCGGACACCGGGGATCCGGATAACTTCATCTACTATCTGTTCGGGTCGGACACGAACCGCGCGAACTACAAGAACCTCGACGCCCGCCGCCTGATGGAAGAAGCCCAGGGCGAGCAGGACCCGGAGCGCCGCGCCGCCCTCTATGCGCAGGCCGAAGACATCGTCCTGGAGGACGCCCCGGCGGTCTTCATCAACCACGCCAAGCGCCTGAAGGGCAAGACGACGAACCTGAAGGGCTACAAGAGCCACCCCATCGAGGTGGACCGGATGTGGGACGTTTGGGTGGAGTAGGGGTACATGCTGGGTGCTGACTGAGAAGATGCGCCTGGTGGCGGTCGGCTCGGCTCACCCCACCCCGGCGATCACCCGGTCGGCCACGTCTTCGATCTTCTCGATCAGGCCGTCGCGGACGTGGACGATGCGTTTGGCGTGGACGGCGATTTCCGGTTCGTGGGTCACCAGGATGATGGTGTTGCCGGCGTCGGAAAGGTCCTGAAAAAGCATCATGATCTCCTCGCCCGTCTTGGTGTCGAGGTTCCCGGTCGGCTCGTCGGCGAGGATGATCGCCGGGTCGTTGACGAGAGCGCGGGCGATGGCGACGCGCTGGCGCTGGCCGCCGGAGAGTTCGTTGGGCCGGTGCTTGGCGCGGTCTTCCAGGCTGACCTTCGCGATGGCTTCCTTGGCCCGGTCGACGCGCTCGCGGCCCGAGACGCCGGCGTAGATCATCGGCAGTTCGACGTTGTGCTGAACGGTCATGTGGGGCAGCAGGTTGAAGCTCTGGAACACGAAACCGATTTCCCGGTTGCGGGTGCGCGACAGTTCCTCGTCGTCGAGCCGATCGACGCGCTGGCCGCGCAATTCGTAGATGCCATCGGTGGGCCGATCCAGGCAGCCGAGGATGTGCATCAGCGTGCTCTTCCCCGAACCTGATGGCCCCATGATGGCGATGTAGTCGTTCACCGGGATGTCGAGCGTGATGCCCTTGAGGGCTTCGACGGAGATGGAGCCGGTGCGATAGACCTTGCGCAGGTTTTCGAGTCGGATCAGGGATTGGGTCATCTGCTGTCAGCCCAGCCTTTTCTGTGAGTCAGTTCCGCCATGACAAGCCCACCCGCCAAGCTTCTCGCCCATCGCCGCCCGGCCTGGGCGCCCGTCCTCTCCCCCGCCGGAGGGAGCCTCAGCCACTTCGGCGGCTTGCCGTTGCTGGGGCCGGGGGTCGAGTGGCCCGTGTGTCCGCTCAGCGAACGGCCGATGACGCTCTTCCTGCAACTCCTGGGCGACGACTTGCCGGGGGGCTGCGGCGCCGTGGCGAAGGGTCATCTGCTCCAGGTCTTCTACACCCCCGACGCCGACGCGGCCTTGCGGGGCGAGGCGTGGAAGGCGTTCTCCCCCGCCCATCACGTGCGGGTTGTGGCGGCGGACGGTCTCGCTCCCGCGGAGCCGGCGCCCCGCTCGCGCAACTTTCCGGTCAAGGCGATCGCCGGTTGGGAGGCCCTTGACGACTTCCCCATGATCGAGGAATTGACCGATCACCTCGGCGTGGAGGTCACGTTCCGAGAAATGGGCGAATTCGAGAACAACGGCTGGCTTGCCCGGAAGGGCGACAAACTCGGAGGCTGGCCTGCCTGGGCCAATGGGGCGGCCTACCCCCGCAACCCGGCGACGGGCGAGCGGCTCGAGCCGGTTTTCCAGATCGCCTCGCGCGGCGGCGTTCCGTTCATGTTCGGCGACCTCGGCACAGCCCACGTCTTTCGCGTGCCGGGCCGGAGCGATGGCTGGACCCTGAGCTGGTCCGGGGGCTAAGCCAGCCGTCAAGACGGCGCACCGTCGGGTCCGGCGAAGGTGGGACGGCCTTCCGGCTCGGATTCCTGCAACGCGGTCACGGGCTCTTCGGCCAAGTCATCCGGCGCGTCCGGCGGCAACAGGAGCACCGGATCGCCGGCCTTCACATTGCCCGCGATGACGCCGAAATTGTCGTTCGACTGAGCCACCGTCACGGGCTCCCATCTGGGCGCTCCCTCGCCGGCGACATAAACCCCGCGGGCACCGTCTTTTTCCTGGATGGCTTCCAGCGGCACTTGCAGGGCCTCTTCCTCGGCGTAGGTGACGATCTTGACTCGGGCTGTCATGCCGGGTCGAAAGGCCGGATTCTCGGTCGCGAGACGCACCAGAACTTCGTATTCGCGGCTGTTCTCGCTCCGCTCCCAGCCCCAGTTCGGATTGTTCACCGGCAGGATGCTCTTGCTCTCCACGGTGCCCTCGAACATCTGGCCGGGCATGGCTTCCAATTCGACCAGAGTGGACTGGCCGATGGCGACTTTGGACACATCGAGTTCGCTGACCGGCACACTCGCCAGCATTTTGCGCGTGTCGGGGATTTCCGCCAGCGCCAGGTCGTCCCAGACCTGATCGCCCTCGGCGATTTTGCTGCGCTGGCCGCCGCGCCACATCGTCATGTAATTCACTTCGCCCGGCGTCTGCGCCGTCAGGACGGACGATTCGAGGCGCTCGCGACGCTCTTCGACTTTGCGTTCGGTTTTCTCCACGGCAAGGCGCTGCCGCTCGACCGATTGCTCCTGCTTGCGCAGGTTCGACGCCAGGTTCTCCTCGACCTTCGCGAGGTTGATCTGGGCGTTGCGCAGGCTCAGGCGAGATTGCATCAGGTCCAGGCGCGCAGCTTCGAACTTCACCTCCGGCGAGATATTCTGCTCGAACAGCGTCTTCTCCGCCTCGTAGGTCTGCTCGGCGTCCCGCAGGGCCTGACGGGCGATTTCCACCTTCGTCCGTTCGATGTCGAGCTGATAGGCGTTCTGTTTCTTCAGGGCCTCGAATTCCGTCTCCGCCTGCTCCAGATCCTTCTTGTCCAGGGCCAACTGGGCTTCCTGCTCGTCGAGCTGCAACCGGTCGTCCGTCGTATCGAACCAGATCACCGGCTCGCCCGGTTCGACGTACGTGCCCTCGGCGATCATCCGTGTGATCTTGCCATCGAAGGGCGAGGAGAGAATCGCCGACGACCCGGCTTGCAGCGCCCCGATACTGTGAACGGTGACTTCGAAGGGACCTTTTGTCACGGCGACGGCGGGGATGCCTTCGCTGGTGGCTTCCGGGGCCGAGGCCTGGAAGATCCCGCTTCGCACGGCGCCATAGCTGGCGGCGGCCAGGATCGTGACACTGAGGATGGCGACGATTTTTTTCATGGGCGGCACTCCGAACGGACCAGTCTTATCAGATTTGAAGCAAACGGCTCGCCCGCGCTCATTCAAGCGCCAAACCCAGCGCCACGTACAATTCCGCCACGGCCACCTGATAATTGAGCAGCGCGTTGTTGTAACGCGTTTCCGCCTGGAACAAATCGTCCTGCGTCAGCCGCACCTCGGTGATGGTGGAAAAGCCGGCTTTGAAGGACGCGTTGATGAGTTCCAGGCTTCGGCGGGCCTGCTCGACGGTCTTGCGCAGAATCGTCAGGTTAGCCTCCGTGGAGAGCACGTCGCGGGTGGCGGTGAGGGCCTCGCGAGTCAGCCGGCGCTCGAGTTCCAGGCGGTTCGTCAAGTCCTGCTCGAGGCGCAAGGTGGCGCGGCGGTGGGCTTCCCGCCGCTGGATGTTCTGCAGCGGAACGCGAAACGTCAGCCCCGCGTCCCAGTCCTGATCGTCGAACTGGTTGGCGTCGCGGAACGTGTCGTCGTTGTCGCTGCGGCCGAAACTGGCGTCGAAATCCAGGCGCGGCAGGCGGTCGTTACGGGCGAGGGTCTGGCTGATTTCGCTCTGCGCGATGCCGATATCGGCCTGGATCAGTTCCATCCGGTTGTTGAGCGCCATGGCGACGGCTTCGCGGGTGCCGGGGATTTCAAAGCGTCCCCGGTCGCGCAGCATGGGCGTCACATCGATCAGGGAAATCGGCGTCTCGAGCGGCAACCCGACCAGGATCAGCAGCCGCTCGCGGGCGTCGGCCAGGGCCTGTTGGCGATTGATGGCCTGCTCCACTTCCTGCAGGAACTGGATTTCCGCCCGAAGAATCTCCGACTCCGCCACGCGGCCCGTTTCGTACTTGATGCGGGTTTCCTCCAGGAAATTGTAGCGTTCGCGGATGGCGTCGCGGCTCACTTCCAGCGCCTGCTTGGTCTGCAGGATGCCGAAGTACTCGCGAACCACCGACAGCACCACCTCGCGCCGGGTCAGCATGTCGCTGATTTCCTGATTCGCCTCGGACAGACGCGCCGAGCGCAGGTCCGCGGTGCCGACTTCGAAGCCCCCGCCGCGCAGCAGCGGCTGAACGAAATTCACGCCCGCGTCGCCGATATATTCCGAACCGCTCGACGTGCCATTGCCGCTGTCGATGCGGGTGCCGACGCGGCGCTCCACGCCGGTGAAGGTCAAGGCGCCGCCGCTGGTGAAGTTCTGGCGCATTTCGATGCCCGCTTCCTGCGAATCGACCGTCGTATCCTGGGTCGTGGTGCCTTGCCGCGTGGCGCGCAGGATATTGTCGCGCCGGCTTTCCGCAATGCGGGCGTCGGCGAAGAGATCGACGAAGGGGATGAAGTTGGCCAGGGCGCTCAATTCCGAGCTGCGGGCGATCTGGACGCTTCGCCGCGAGTTGATCAGGTCGAAGTTATTGCGCAGCGCCACCGCCACCAGGTCCGGCAGCGCCATGCGGGCGTAAGGTTCCGAATCGGCCACATCGGCGAAGATCACGTCGGTCGTCACTACATCTCCGGCGAGAAGCGGCGACATCGCCAAAAAGTCGTCCTCCATCGTGAGGGCGCCGTCGGGCGGCAGCCGGAGTTCGTCGATCTGGGGGATTCCGCCCTCCTTGACGATGGTTTCGATGCGCGAGATGATCGGTTCGGCGGCCGCGCTCCTTGGCGCGACAGTTCCCGGCGCGTCGGCGTCCTGGGCGGAAGCCAGAAGGGGCGTGACAAGGGAAGCCAAAAAAGTTGAGAGAAAAACAATGGCGTTGTGAAGCGCTCTGAGGTGCATAAGCTGCCAGACACTGAGGGCAAAGGAAATGAAAGACCGCGGCGAACCGTCCGGACGCGCGGCCTTCGTCCCGCCAGGAAGCACTCTGTCATCCATTGACGCAAGCCCTACGACGGAGCGCCGAAAAACGCGGGGAAGGTTCGCTAAAGTTTGCTTGCCCTTTTACCCGCCCAAGCTCTGTCCTAGGTCTGTTCAACGGATACCCCCGTTTCAGGCGAAACCGCACTCCCCCACCGCGAAAGGCGATGACCTCGGGATATGGAAATCATTGAGTCCGTCAAGCAGATGAGCGAGCAGGCCCGCGCCTGGAAGCGCGAGGGGCGCACCGTCGTCCTCGTTCCCACCATGGGCAATCTCCATCGCGGACACGGCCGGCTCATCGCCCGCGCCCGCGGTCTGGGCGACAAAGTGATCCTCTCCTGCTTCGTCAACGCCCTCCAGTTCAACGACAAAGGCGATCTGGAAAAATACCCCCGCACCCGCGAACAGGACGAGGACGTGGCCCGCAAGCTGGAGGTCGACGCCTTCTTCGCCCCGGCCCACGAAGAGATGTATCCGCCCGGCTTCCTGACCACCGTGAACGTCTCCTACCTGTCGGAGAAGTTCGAAGGCGCTTCGCGTCCCGGTCATTTCCGCGGCGTCTGCACCGTGGTGCTCAAACTCTTCAACATCTGCCAGCCCGACATCGCCGTCTTCGGCTACAAAGACGCCCAGCAGTTCACCGTGATCCGCCACATGGTGCGCGACTTGAGCCTGCCGGTCGAAATCACCGGCGTCCCCACCGTCCGCGAAGCCAGCGGCCTGGCCATCTCCAGCCGCAACAAGCAGCTCACCGACGCCGACAAGGAAAAGGCCCTGTGCCTGAGCCGCGCCCTCAAGCGCGTTCACTTCCTCCTTAAAAAGCAGGGCATCGCCCATCGCGGCGAACTTCTGCAAGCCGTCCGTTCCGCCATCAACAGCGCCGGCGAAGGCGTCGAATTCGATTACGCCGACATCGTTTCCGCCACCACCTTCGAACCCGTCGATCTGGTCGAACGGGGAAACACCTTTGTCCTGGTCGCCGCCCGCGTGGGCGGCGTGCGCCTGATCGACAGCACGCGGCTGTAAGAGGGAACCACGGGCGTCCTTGCCCGTGACCAGCCAGCCGCAGCCTGCCCCCTCCCCCATGGCTAGGAGCTTATTTGAGCTACCTTCGGGGGCGTTCTCCCTCAGATAATCAACGACTGCCCTCCATCCACAAACACTTCCGTGCCGGTGATGTGGCTGGCGTGATCCGAGAGGAGAAACGCCACCAGTTCGGCGACTTGATCTGGATGCCCAGGCTTGCCTTGGGTCAGCGGAATCCGGCCCTCCAGGTTATCGGGCACGAGCGGCAGGTGCTCCTGCTCGCTATTGTCGGTGCGCTTCTGGATGTCGGTGTCGATGGTCCCTGGCAGGATCGCGTTGATGCGAATGCGGTGCTGGGCGAATTCGAGCGCCAGTTGCTTCATGAGGGCCACCTGGCCCGCCTTCGAGGCGCTGTAGGCCGTGGCCCCGGCGTTTGAAAAGGTTCGCGTGCCATTGATGGAACTGGTGATCACCACGGCCCCGGAGCCGCCCTTGCGGATTTCCGGCAGCGCCGCGTGGCATGCGTTGAAGGTCCCCATCAGATTGATCCGGATCGTCTTCTCGAAGTCCTCTGGGCTCAGTTCTTCGAGGGGCGCCCATTTGCCGTTCACCCCGGCGTTGTGGAACAGGGCGCCGAGGGAGCCGAAAGCCTCGACCGTTTTGGCCACGGCGGACCGCATGGCTTCGGGGTCGCTGACGTCGGCGGCGATGGCGATGGCTTCCCCTCCGCTGTCGCGGATGCTGGCGGCGACGGCTTCGATTTGCTCCTTGGTCCGGGAGACGACGGCGACGCGGGCGCCAAGGCGGGCCAGCAACCGCGCCGCGGCTTCGCCGATCCCGGAACCGGCGCCATTGACCAGGATGACCTTGTTCTCAAAATTCATATCGGGCTCCACTTCGCGCAGGAATTCGTTCGTGCTGAAGTGGAAACGCAAGGCGGACGCCAAACGGAAGAAGCCCCCCGCCAATCACGGTGACTGGCGGGGGGCGGGTGTTGCATCAGAGGAAAGCGGGGGTCGGCGCGCCGATCAGTCGGCGGCTTCGAAATCCTCGAGTTCGTTGGTGATCTGGTTGCGGTGGCGAATGATCAGCTTGCCAGCCATCAATTCGTCCTTGGCCGCTTCGACCGGATCGTAGTCGTCCTGATGGGGAACGAGAGGCCGCGTCCGGCCGAGTTCTTTGGCCCGGCGGGCCAGCACCCGGATCGTCAGGTATTTGCCGTCACCTCCGGCGATGAACTCGGGAACCGTGGATTTTTCGGCCATAGACCTACACCCTCACAAAGGCGAAGAATAGGCGTAGGCACTCCCGGCGCTGCGGGAGCACCTACGCGAGCTTTAGCATTACGACCTAGGACTTGCCCTCGTCAACCTTTTCGAACTCCGCATCCACGACATCGTCGTCGTGAGGGCTGGAGCCGGAGGCCGAGCCACCGCCTGGTGCCGCGCCCGGGCCGCCCGCCTGCGGGCCGCCTTGGGCGTTGGCGCCGACGTTGGCGTACATTTTCTGGCCGACGGTCTGCATGGTCTGCTCGAGTTCCTGCTTGGCCGAGGTGATGGCGTCCACGCTGGCGCTCTGGTTGGCGAGAACGCCTTTGAGGCGCTGCACGCTCTCCTCGATCTTGCTCTTGTCCGCGGCGTCGATCTTGTCGCCGTTGTCGCGGATGAGTTTTTCCGCGGCGTAGGCCAGCGAGTCGGCTTCGTTGCGGGCGGAGATTTCCTCGCGTTTGGCCTTGTCTTCGCTCGCGTGGGCTTCCGCGTCCCGAACCATCTTGTCGATTTCGGCGTCGGAGAGACCGCTGCCGGCTTCGATGCGGATTTTCTGCTCTTTGCCGGTGCCCAGATCCTTGGCCGAAACGTGCAGGATGCCGTTGGCGTCGATGTCGAAGGCGACTTCCACCTGCGGCACGCCACGGGGGGCCGGCGGAATGCCGTCGAGATTGAACTTGCCGAGGCTCTTGTTGTATCGGGCTTCGGTGCGTTCACCTTGCAGGACATGAACCGTGACCGTCGTCTGGCTGTCGCTGGCGGTGCTGAAGATCTCGCTCTTGCGGGTCGGGATCGTCGTGTTGCGCTCGATCAGAGGCGTGCACACCCCGCCCAGCGTCTCGATGCCCAGCGTCAGCGGGGTCACGTCGAGCAGCAGCACGTCGCTCACTTCGCCGCTGAGGACCGCGCCCTGGATGGCGGCGCCCATGGCGACCACTTCGTCCGGGTTGACGGAGCGGTTAGGCTCGCGCTGGAAGAGTTCCTTGACGGCTTTTTGCACGACCGGGATGCGGGTCGAGCCGCCGACCAGGATGACCTCGTCGATATCGCTCGGGGTGGCCCCGGCGTCCTTCAAGGCCTGACGGCAGGGCTCGAGGGAGCGCTCGACCAGGTGGTCGATCAGCTGCTCGAACTTCGCGCGCGACAGGTCCAGGTTCAGGTGCTTGGGCCCGGTGGCGTCGGCGGTGATGAAGGGCAGGTTGATGTTGGTGTTCGAAGCGCTCGACAGCTCGATCTTGGCTTTTTCCGCCGCTTCCTTCAGCCGTTGAAGGGCCATGCGGTCGTTGCGCAAGTCGATGCTGTTGTCCTTCTTGAACTGATCGGCCATGAAGTCGATGAGGACTTCGTCGAAGTTGTCGCCGCCCAGGTGCGTGTCGCCATTGGTGGACTTCACTTCGAAAACGCCGTCGCCGAGTTCGAGGATGGAAATGTCGAAGGTGCCGCCACCGAGGTCGTAGACCGCGATTTTCTGGTCCTTCTTCTTGTCCATACCGTAGGCCAGGGCCGCGGCGGTGGGTTCGTTGATGATACGCAGGACTTCGAGACCGGCGATGCGGCCGGCGTCTTTGGTGGCCTGACGCTGGCTGTCGTTGAAGTAGGCAGGCACGGTGATGACCGCCTTTTCGACCTTCTCGCCCAGGTAGTCTTCGGCGGTCTGGCGCATCTTCTGAAGCACCATGGCGCTGATTTCCGGCGGGCTGTATTTCTTGTCACCGATGGCCACGGCCGCGTCGCCATTGTCGGCGCCGACGATGTGATAGGGAACGCGTTTGACTTCGTTCTCCATCTCGGCCCGTTTGCGGCCCATGAACCTCTTGATGGAGAAGATGGTCTTCTCCGGGTTCGTGACGGCCTGGCGCTTGGCCACCTGGCCCACAAGGCGCTCGTCGTCTTTGGTGAAAGCCACCACCGATGGCGTGGTGCGGGCCCCTTCGCTGTTCTGGATCACGATCGGATCCCCGCCCTCGACGACGGCCACGCAGCTATTGGTTGTACCAAGGTCAATTCCGATTACTTTGCTCATAGGACACTCTACCTCCCAACTGATGCTGACCGGTGAGTCCGCAAGATAAAGGCCATGGCCCGAATGCCGCCTTGAGAGGGGTCGAAAAGACTGGTAAACCTTGACTTAGAGCCTTTTTCAGGAGGGCAAAAAGTGTGTCCTTTCAACCCACTTCAGAGAAATGTGGCGAGTGCGACGGCTGCGCGACGGCGCGCCGCGACCCTTGCGACGGCGCGCCCGCCGGATGAGGGGAACGGCGCCTCGATCCCTCACGGAAACTCGCCACGGAGACCCGGAGGCACAGAGGCATTTG
This sequence comes from Sumerlaeia bacterium, assembly GCA_040219255.1. GTDB lineage: Bacteria > Sumerlaeota > Sumerlaeia > SLMS01 > JAHLLQ01 > JAVJSW01. The sequence goes on along the minus strand of JAVJSW010000037.1, from coordinate 29,431 downwards.
GTGCGAGGCGGGTTATGCACTGCGACAGCGGGAGGCGATGGCCTATCCGGGCGAATTCTTTCGCACAAAAAACCCCGAAGACTCCGTGAATGACCAAGAACCGCCCCGTTCTTTCATTCTGGAGAGTCGAAACGGGCGGGCCATGGCACCATGGACAAAACATGACACGTTGAATTTACTGAGCTTAAAGGAAAACTTCGGTTCGCGTTTATTTGCTCTCTGTGCAAACTCTCTCCCCTGCGGCACTCTGTGGTTGTAAGGATCGCGGTGAAGGCGCCCCGAAAACACGTTGACCCGGACCGCCCCCCGCGTTTCATCGAACCATGGCCCCATCCCATCCCTTTCCCACCCTGCAAGGACGCGGACGATGACTGAAGCGAAGCCCAAAATCCTGGCCGTTGACGACGAGAACGATGTGCTCCTGATCCTGAAGACGGCGCTCAAAGACGAGTACGACGTGCGGACCGCCAGCAACGGCCCCGATGCTCTGGCGTCGGCGGAAGAAGAGGTGCCCGATCTGGTCATTCTGGACATGATGATGCCCCAGATGGACGGGTTCGAGGTGATGGCGGAGCTGAAAGCCCGAGACGCCACGAATCACGTGCCGGTGATTTTCCTGACGGGCATATCCGACAAGTCGAAAATCCGCCGCGCCCTGGATATGGGAACGCAGTACTACATCGTGAAGCCCTTCGACTACAACGACCTGCTGACGAAGGTGCAGATGGCCCTGAAGGACGCGCAGGCGGCTTCTTGAGTCATAGGGCGGCGCGGAACGGGCCTGGCGATCGACCGGCGCGCATTCCGGCTTGACAGGTCCGGTCTTGAACCGCCTAGCTTGCGTGCGTCAGCTTGACTTCTTCTTTGCCGGAAAGTTCCATGATTTTCTTTCACGCGCTGACAAACACGGTACGAGTACGACGGCCCTGAGGCTGGTTGGATGGCCGCGTTGGCGGCCACGATCCGCGCGCTTCAGGGCTTTTCCGAACACGCCGCTGTCTCACCAGCGGCGTTTTTGATGCCTACCACCCAGACCTCCCCCGGAGACCCTCGATGAGCGTCCAAAGCGCCCCCGACCTCGATAAATTCTTCACCGATCTTCCCTGCCTGGAAGGCGAACGCGTCTGCCTGCGTCCCCTTCAGTTGACCGACGCCGAGGCAGTCTACGCCTACGGCCAGGACATCAACGTGGCCCGCTACACCAGTTGGCCCCAGCACGAATCGATCGAGGACGCGAAGCGGTTCCTGCACCGTGTGACGGAAAGTTACCGCGCGGGAGAGCCGAGCCCCTGGGGCGTGTGCATCAAGAATTCCTCCGACGGCCGGGTGATCGGCACCGCCGGTTTCCTGAACTGGAACCGCCCCCACGCCCGCGCCGAAATCGGTTTCGCCCTCGATAAGTCCTTCTGGGGCCAAGGGTTCACGACCGAGTCGGTGCGTCTCATCATCCGCTTCGGTTTCGAAACGATGGGACTCAACCGCATCGAGGGTCTCTGTATGGTTGCCAACCGCAGCAGCGCCCGCGTTATGGAGAAAGCGGGGATGACCTACGAGGGCATCCTGCGCAGCCATCAGCGCGTCGCGATCACCAAAGAGGACTCGCGATATCAAGACATGAAGATCTACAGCATCCTGCGTTCGGACTGGGAGGCGGCCAAGCCCGGCTGACCGCCGCGACGCCCCTCGCCCGCCCGGCGCATTCCCCTCGCCCCCCGCATTACGACAGGAGATTTCAGACCCATGGCGACTCTCAACGGGCTTGGCCCCGAAACGGAACACACGCACATCATCAGCGTGCTGGTGGAAAACCACTTCGGTGTCCTGGCCCGCATTTCCGGCCTTTTCGCTTCCCGCGGCTTCAACATCCACAGCCTCGCCGTCGGCCCCACCCACGATCCGACGATCAGCCGCATCACCCTGGCGGTGAAGGGCGACGACCGCGTTGTGGAACAGATTCACAAGCAACTCAACAAACTGGTGGACGTGATCAAAGTCCAGGACCTCACCAGCTCGGGCGAATTCATCGACCGCGAACTCATCCTGGTCAAGGTCGCCGTCCCGGCCGCACGGCGTGTCGAAGTGATCCAGTTGGCCTCCGCCTTCCAGGCACACCCGATCGACATCTCGCAGGAAACCATGACCCTCGAGCTGGTGGGGCAACAGACCACCATCGAGGCGTTCCTGGAAATCCTGGCTCCCTATGGGTTGCTGGAACTGTCGCGCACGGGCCGCATCGCCCTGTCCCGCGGGCCCGGCGGCATGCACTCCAGTTTTGTGAAGAATTACCAGCGCGGCGAGCATTCGACTATGCACTCGACCGTGCAGCGGGCCTGAATCAGGCCGACGAACCAAGATATCAAGGGAAGCTGGGGCGTGTCGCTCCGGCTTTCTTTTTAACCACAGAGGACTCAGAGGACAGAGGTTACTCAGAGAAAATTAGCCAAGTCTAAATATTGTGCGTAGGGCGTCATGCAATCGAGAAGGAGAGTGTTTTTAAAAAGACACTCAGCTTGATGAAATATCAATTTATCGTATTTACCCTATTCATAGGCGGCCAATTCAGACACCTCTGTCTTACCTCCAAACTCTGTGCCGCTCTGTGGTTAACTGTCCGAGGCGCCACCCTTTTTCTTGGCCGAGCTTTTCTTCGCGGAGGCTTTCTTGGCGCTCTTCTTCGCAGGGCCCTTGGAGGCTTTGGCTGCGAGCCATTCTTTGGCCTGCTCGGGCGTCACGTTCGCCGGGTCGGTGCCTTTGGGGATCGTGGCGTTGGTCTGGCCATCGGTGACGTAAGGTCCGTAGCGCCCTTCGAGGAGCTTGATATCGGCGCCGGCGGCGGTTTGGCCGAGGACTTTGAGGGGCGCCGAGGCGGCTTTTTTGGCAGCCTTGCGGCCTTTCTTGGGCTGGCTCAGAAGCTCCATCGCCCGTTCGTAGGTGACGGTATGGACGTTATCGGTTTCTTCCAGACTGCGGAACTCGCGGTTGTGCTGGACGTAGGGGCCAAAGCGGCCCTCGTTCGCCAGCACGGGCTCGCCGTCGTCCGGGTGGGTGCCGAGGGTACGCGGCAGGGAGAGCAGCTTGAGGGCCAGCGGCAACTCCACCTCGTCGACGGCCATGTCCTTGGGCAGGCTGGCGCGCTTGGGCTTGGGGGCCTTCTTGTCGTCCGGCGTCTCGCCAAGCTGCACGTACGGCCCATAGCGGCCGGTCATGACCAGCACTTCCAGGCCGGTCTCCGGGTCTTCGCCGACGACGCGGGGGCCTTCTTTTTTCTGTGAGAGCAGTTCGAGGGCTTGCTCGGCGCTGAAGTCGGCGGGGGCGACTTTCTCCGGCACGTCGGCGGTGTTACCTTCGCCGCCTTCGCCTCGTACGATGTAGGGCCCATAGCGCCCGATGCGGACCACGAGGCGTTGATTGGAGTCGGGATCGGTGCCGATGACAACGTCCGGCAGGCCGATGGCGTCCATTTCCCGCCCGATCATTTCCTCCAGACCGACGCCATTGACGGCTCGGCCATCGGTGGCGCCGTTCTGGTCCGAACCGAGGAAGAAGGCGCGCACTTGCCCGACCCAGTCGCGATGGCCGTTGGCCACTTCATCCAGGTCTTCCTCCATGCGGGCGGTGAACTTGACATCGACATAATCGCCGAAGTGATCGCGCAACAGGTTCGTCACCGCCATGGCCGTGTAGGTGGGCACGAGGGCGTTGCTCTGGCGGAAGACGTAGCCGCGGTCCTGGATCGTGGAGATGATCGAGGCATAGGTGCTGGGGCGGCCGACGCCTTCCTCCTCCAGCTTCTTGACGAGGCTGGCTTCCGTGAAGCGGGCCGGCGGGCTGGTGGTGTGGCCCTTGGCTTCCACGGTCTTCAGCACCGTGGCGTCCTTCGGGGCGCCCATGGCGCGGGGGATCTCCTGGCCTTCTTTCAGGTCGGGAAGAATCGTTTCCTTGTCGCCGAGTTCGGCGTTGGGATCGTCGCTGCCTTCGACATAGGCGCGCAGGTAGCCCGGGAAGGTGATGGTCTTTCCGGTGGCGGTGAAGGCGGCTTCGCCGTCGGGGCCGCCATCGGCGGTGATCTCCACGGTTTTGCGCAGGACCTTGGCGTCGGGCATCTGGCTGGCGAGGGTGCGCTTCCAGATGAGTTCGTAAAGGCGGGCGTCGTCCTTGTCGAGGTACTGGCCCATGTCCTGGGGCCGGCGCGAGAGATCGGTGGGGCGGATCGCTTCGTGGGCTTCCTGGGCGCTGCGGCTCTTGGTCTTATAGCGGCGGGGGCCGGTGGCGTACTCGGCGCCGTACATGGTCTTGATCTGCTGCTGCGCTTCGCCCAGAGCCTTCTCCGCCAGGTTCTGGCTGTCGGTACGCATGTAGGTGATCAGACCGACCCGTTCGCCGCCGCCGAGGTCGATACCTTCATAAAGACGCTGGGCGATCTGCATGGTGCGCTTGGCGCCATAGCCGAGTTTGCGGTTGGCTTCCTGCTGCAGCGTGGACGTCGTAAAGGGGGGGGCGGGGCGCTGGACGCCGGGCTTTTCTTCGACCTTGCCAACGCGCCAGGGCAGATTGGCCCGCACCGTTTCGGTCAGGCGCAGAGCGTCCTGCTCCTGAAGATGGCGAGCGCTGGCGCCCTTCTTGAGCTTGCCCGTTTCCGGCTCGAAATCGCGGCCCGAAGCGATGCGGTCCTTCCCGAGGCGCGAGAGCGTGGCCGCGAACTCTCCGGTGGCCGACCGGAAGCCGGCCTCCAGGTCCCAATAACTGGCGGGCACGAAGACGCGCCGTTCTTCCTCGCGCTCGACGATGAGGCGCACGGCGACGCTCTGCACGCGCCCGGCGCTCAAGCCCTTCTGCACCTTGCGCCAGAGCACCGGCGAGAGGCTGTAACCGTAAAGCCGGTCGACGATCCGCCGGCTTTCCTGGGCGTGGACAAGGTCCAGATCGACGTCGCGGGCGTTGGCGATGGCGTGCTGGATGGCCTCCTTGGTGATTTCGTGGAAGACGATGCGGCGGACCGGCACCTTGGGTTTGAGGACTTCCAGCAGGTGCCACGAAATGCTCTCGCCCTCGCGGTCCTCGTCAGTCGCCAACAGCAGTTCGTCGGCGTCCTTGAGGTGCTTCTTCAACTCGTCGATGCGCTTCTTCTTATCGCCGGGGATGACGTAGACAGGCTCGAAGTCCTTCTCCACGTTGACGCCGAGGTTGGCCCACTTCTCGCCCTTGATGGACGCGGGAACTTCGTCGGCTTTGCTGGGAAGGTCGCGGACGTGGCCGAAGCTGGCGCGCACCGTGTAGCCTTTCCCGAGGAATTTCTCGATGGTCTTGGCTTTGGCGGGAGACTCGACGATGACGAGGGTGGACATAATAAGGGGACGAACTGTGGTTTGGAAAGTGACGGCGGGGCCAAGCGGCCGGGTAACGAGCCGGACGGACAGACCCGGGATCGGGGCGGAGGAAAGGAACTGTCCCCGCCGCGAGCCGCATTTCGGTGGCCGGACCGGCGGCGAAAGGGGTGCGAAGCTTTGCTCCCGGATGCAAGGGGAAAAGAAGAGCGGCGATGAGACAGTGAAGTCTAAACCCAATAAAGAAAACACTTCGCAAGCGGGATTAGGACTGTTTGGAGCGAATCGGAAAGAGCACGGACTTTAGGACAGAAAAGAACCCGCATGACATAGGCATTGGCCTATGGCGCCTAAGTCAAGCAAAGTTTGAAATATACGGCGCACTTGGCGCTTGCGTTTCGGACGCTTCTGGTCTTACGGTACGCTATCGTCAGGACGGTACGGTATTTAACCTGACCCCAAACTGACTCACCCGAAGAGATTGACCCACCCGAGGAGTACCCTGTCGCACTCATGGCTAAAGTAACGGTGTATCACAAACCGCGGTGCCAGACGTGCAAGAAGGCGATCAAGAAACTTGAGAGCCTCGGCCACGAACTGGACCTGCGGGACCTCGACGAATACCCGCCTCCGCGGTCCCTTCTCGAGACCCACATCGACGCGAAAAACGTCAAAGCGTACCTCAACACCCGCTCCGCCGCCTATCGCGATCACGGCCTCAAGGACGATCCGCCCACGAAAAAAGGGGCCATCGAGTTGATGATGAGGGACCCCAACCTCATCAAGCGACCCATTTGCGTCAAAGGCAAGCACGCCGTCTTCGGCCATGACGAGAAAGCTCTGGAAGAACTCTAGAACCCGCCTCCGGTGGTGGCCGGCGGCCGCCCCTCTTCGCCCCGCTCGGCCCCAAAAGCGAGCGGGGCTTTTCTTTCGCTTGGCGCGCCCCGCACCTCGCGGCTAGCTCTTCCCTCTTTGCCGGTTCATTCCGCCTCAAGGCACGGTTCCTCCTCGCTCCATGAAGACCCTCCACCTCTACACGATTCGCGAATTGCTCGGCCCCATCATCATCAGCGGCCTGTTCTTCACCTGCCTCCTGCTCCTGGTCCGCCTGTCCGATCTGGCGGAACTGCTCTTCCGCTCCGGCATCAGCCTCGGCATGCTCGCCCACCTCCTCGGAATCGTTTTTCTCACCCTCCTGAGCCTCACCGTTCCCATGGCGGTGCTTCTGGGAACGATTATCGCCGTGGGCCGCATGACCACGGAAAACGAAATCCTGGCGGTGCGCGTCGCGGGCGTTTCCGTCGTTCGCCTTTTCTGGCCGGCGGTCTTCTGCGCCGCCGTTCTCAGCTTCACCCTCATCTGGGTCAATCAGGTGCTCATCCCCCGTTCCGTCGGCAGCATCGATCAGATCGGCTATCAGATCCGCTTCGAGTTGCTGACGACGCTCGAACCGGGCCGCATCTACACCGACATCGGAACCGAAGACACGGAGCTGGCCCTGACCTTCGAGGACCGACGCCAAGTCCCCACTTCGGAAACCGGCGTGGCCCTCGGCATGCGCGGCGTTTCCATGCGCCTGCGGGTACAACCGGCGGTCCTCCTGGAGGACGAAACGGTGGAGGACGAGCAGAAGGACTTCATGATTTTCGCGGAGAGCGGCGTCATCGAGGGCGATCCCGCAACCCAGTTGCTCAAAGTCTCGCTGCGCGAAGGTGTGATGCTGCCGCTCGGCGTTACCCCCGGCCAGACCGCCACCACCATGCGTTTTCGTGAGTTGAGCCATACCCTGACGGGCGGCACGCGGGACCTGCGCAACAGCCTCGAGGTGCGGCCCCGGGAAATGGATTACCGCCAGTTGCAGGCGTACCTGGCGGCCCCGCCGGACGAACCGGTTTACAAGGAAGCGGATACGAAAGCGGGCCGGCGCATCGGACGGCCCTGGCGAGAATACTTCAGCGCCCGCAACGAGTACCTGCGCCGCTATTCGCTGGCTTTCGCGCCGCTCGCGTTCGTGCTGATTTCCATTCCGCTGGCGATGGAAATCCGCCCGCGGGCCAAGTCGTTGAGCTTCCTCATCGCGCTCGTGCTCATGGCCGTTTACTATGCGCTATGGCTGTTCGGCGGCAATGTGGGCACTTCGGGCCTGGGTGGTCCGACGCGAACCGGCTGGCTCATCGCGATCACGGCCCTGATGGTCCCCAATGTGGTAGTCGGCGGGATCGGCTTCGCCCTCTTCTGGCGGGCGCGGTGGCGCTAAGGGCCCCGCGCGCGCGGCGCCGAGCCGGCCCCGCCCTCGCCTCGCGCCCCTAGAGATCGCGGGACGACACGCCCTCGACGGCGGCCGGCAGCCCCTCGGTGACCAGCAAGTCCTCATCGTGGCGCATCAGCACCACGTAGGTTCGCCCCGTGACGCGGTCCAGATTGTCGAGATCGTCTTCGTCCACAACAATGAAATCGGGGATGTCGTCGCCGGTGATGCGGAGCCATTCCTCGACCGAGTCCTCCGGAATCATGTGGGCGTTCCCGCCGGAATAGAGATCGGCGGAGTAGGGCATGTCTTCGAAGTAGTACAGGGGGGTTCCGCTGGGCGCCCCGAAAAAGGGCAGCGCTTCCACCAGACTCTTGTGCGATTTTCGTTCGCCCAGGGCCGGCAGAATAGCGAGCGCCGCGAAGAGGAACATGACAGGAGTGAAGCCGGCCAGGGCCCAGTGAAACGCGGGCCGATGGACGAATCGGGTCGTGGTGGCGGGCCGGGAGTCGCTCGCCCGCGAAGCCTGCCCGGCGATCCGCAGACCAAGCAGCGCGAATCCCGACAGCCCCGGCAAGACATAGGTGAGGATGATATTCCCGGAGAAGGTGAAGAAGATCAGCGGCGACAGGAACCAGAGCAAAAAGAACAGGTGGAGCGGATCGCGAACGAAAGTCCGGAGGGCGCCGGGCTCGCGGCGGAGCCCCCAGAATGCGGGCGCGAGGTAAAGCCCCCAGGGAAGAATCGAGAGCGCCCCGAAGAGCCAGATGGTCCCCCGGGGATGCTCGTGCGGGTTGCCGTACATATCGCCTTCCCAACCGGGAACGAGGAAGCGTTTGAAGTGCTCTCCAACAATGAAATAATCGAGGAACCCGGGAGTCTTGGCCTCCGCCAGCAAATACCAGGGAAGCACGATCGCGAGGAAAAGCAGTGGCCCTCCGAGCCACGGCAGCGAGACCGCCGCCCGCTTCCACTGTTTCGCGGCGATCAGCCACAAGCCGATCGGCAGAGCGATCAACACTAGTCCCACCGGGCCCTTCGCGAGCATGGCGAGACCCGCGCCAGCGAAGAACAGGTAGCCCCAGAATCTTCGTCCGCCCTCACTTCCCTCGCCAAACAGGGAGAGCACGAACCCGCACATCGCCAAAGTCACACAAGTCGCCAGCGTGGGATCGGTCATGATACCCGCCGACAAGGCATAGAACAGGCCGGTGGTCGAAAGAATCAAAGCCGCCAGCAAACCGGCATTGCCTCCGAAAAGCCGTTTCGCCGTCACGTACACCAGCAAGACGGCGAAGAGGGAAACAAGCAGGTGGGGCAGGCGGGCGGAGAACTCGGAGAATCCGAAAACGCGGAACGAGACCGCCGTGATCCAGAAGGACAGCGGAGGTTTGCCCCAAAAGGGCAAACCCGGGTCGAGCTGGGGCGTGATCCAGTCGCCCGAAGACACCATCTCGCGCGGGATCTCGGCGTATCTCGCTTCGGTCGTGTCGAAAATCGGATACAATCCCAGAGTCAGAAAACGAATCCCCCAGACCAGGAGCAGTGCCGCGAGCAAGAGCCGGTTGGGGGAGGCGATGGGGGACTTCTTCAAACAATGGCTGAGCACGAGCGTGCTCCTTTCTCGACAATTCAAGACCCGCGGCCACCCGCCGGTCCATCGGGACGCGGGGCTGGCTGGCAATCGGTTGGCATTCGGGATTGGCCGTCACGGCCCCCGCGATAAAGGAGACCGTTCGGGACTCACTCCGGCCATCTCCCCATCATGCCTTGGCGCACGTTGGAGGGGATGGGAGAGAGAAACCTCTGATCCGAGGTTCGAAAGCCACCGGGTATCCCGGGTGACGAAAAGCCGCAGCGAACGCAAACCTTCTATTGAAAAGCAAGATTCAAACCAAATTCTAACAGATTGGAAAACAAGCCCGGTGCCAGGAAATCGGCCCGCCCGTGAGGCGTCTGGAATCGAAGAACCCCCGCCGGATCGACCGGCGGGGGTTCTTTGCACAGACGAACGTTTTTCGGAAGGGCTGGCGCGGTCAGGCCGGTTCGGGCTCTTCCTCGCATTCGAAGTGGGCCGAAGCGTTCCAGCGCCACTCGACCGGCAACCGGGCCCCGACATGCCAGGCGGCGAAGGACCAAGCTACGGAGAACGAGGTCTTGATGTCGGAGAAGAGGGTCGGGTATTGAGCGAGCATGGGATCGCGGCCTTTTCGTCGAGAGGTTCGGGGGGTGGCGAGGGACACGGCGGGAGGGGCGAGGGCTGTGTTGTGCATGAGAATCACCGCCTTTCGGATCAATTCCGCGGGGGCAGGTAGAGGCGCTGACCGGCCAGGAGGCGGGCGCCGCTCGGCAGACGATTTTCCTTCTTGATCGCGTCCACCGTCAGGCCGTTGGCCTTGGCGATCGACTCGAGCGTGTCGCCCGGTTTGAGTTCGTAGTAAGAACCCCGGGAGGCGGCCTTCTTCGGAGCGGCCGGGGCGGCGGAGGTGCGGATCGAAGCCTGGGCAACGGTCTGCGAAGGTTTGGAAGACTCGCTGGGGGCGGTGCGCGTCGCGGGAGCGGGGGCGCTCTCCTTTTCTTCCGCCTTTTCGGGACGGGCGAGGCCACGCTCACGACGCACGGCGGGGACTTCCACGGTCTTCGGCGAGTCGATCAGCGGATTGCGGGTGCTGGTTTGCACGGTCTCTTCCGCAGGGGCCGGGGCGGCGTTGCGGGCCGAGGTACTGGTGATGGAGCGCACCGCGTCATTCTCCACGCCAGCGAGGCGGGCTTCGATCTTTTCGATGCGGCTGACGGCGGAAACTTTGCCCTGGGCGTCGGGAACGAGGGCGCGAAGGTTTTCGACCTGGTCTTTGAGAATCGAAATCTCCACCGACATCTGAGCGATTTGCTGCTCGGCGGCTTTCGATTCTTCCTTCACGACGTCGAATTCTTTGAACTTACGGCGGATGACAGGAGAGTTTTCGGGCTTGCCGGAGCAGCCGGCCAAAAGGCCGACGCCGAGGGCGAGGACGAGGGTCACAACAGCGATGTGAGACGGGGTGTGAGAGGGGGTGCAGCGAAACATTTGGGAAGGGCCTCCTACGGGATCGGGTGGATTCGCGTCTGCAGCGGGAACGGGAGCGAGAATTGGGATTTTCGACTGCGCCTGACCGGCATCGGTCGCGCATTCAAGGGCGAGGAATGCGGACCCCACGGCACCAAGACAAGAAAAAAAACGCCGCTGTTCCAAGAAACTTTCTTTCGCGCCACCACCCACCCACGCCGCGCGAGAATCCCCACGGGCTCCCGCGCTCCCCCTCCTCTCTACGCCACGCCCGGTTCCCGCAGCCCGTCCTTGAGGACTTTGTTCTTCTCCGACTTCTCCAGGCTCTCGCGGAAGGTCGCCATGATCTCCTCGAGCTGCTTGCGCTCTTCCGTCTCGGCCATCTGGAAATCCTCTCGGCCGTGGGCGTCGAGTTTCAGCACGACGTCCGCCACGCGCAGGTTCCCGATGTCCGTTCCGGGTTGATAGCCCTCGACCTGGCCCTTGCGCAGCACTTCCGACAAAAGCCCGCAATCGACCAGTTCGGACAGAATGTCACTGGTGACGCCGATAGGCATGCCGACTCGGGCGCAGAGGTCCTCGGCGCTGGAGGCGGGCTGGCCGGCGGCGAAGTCCTCGACGCATTCCCGCACCAGACATAGCGCGGCGAGGCGCTTGGCCCGCTGGCTGATGGGGCGTGATGCCTCCTCGATTTCCTCGAGATCGGAGAATTGGTGCGCGTAAGCCAATTCCGCCCCCAGCAGCACGATCATCCAGCTCAGGTTCAGCCACGTGAGGAACAACGGCAGCGCCGCGAAGGTGCCATAGATGGCGTTGGCGCCCGAGATGCCGACCTGGAATTTGACGAAGGCGAACTGCGTCAGTTGGTACAGAACGCCCGCGCAAAGGCCGCCGAAAATCGCCGACAGCGGCTTGACCTTTGTGTTCGGAATGAAAAGGTAGACGAACGCGAACATGAGCCCATAGAGCAGCGACGGCACCGCGATCAGCAGCGCCCGCGCCGGGCCGCTGAGAAACGCCAGCCAGGTGCTCTGGTCCAGCGCCGCCAGAAATTGGCTCGCGATGAAGGCGGTGATACTCGTCGAAGTCAGGAACAGCACCGGCGAAACCAGCATCACCGAAAGATAGTCGCTGAATTTCCGCACCCAGCTCCGCCCCGTGTGCACGTGCCAGATCGTGTTGAAGGACCCCTCGATGTGGCCGAGCAGCTTGATGACCGTCCAAAGCAGAATGAACACGCCGAGACCGGCCACGACCCCGCCTTTGGCGTTGTCGAGCATGTTGGAGGCGAAGTTGATCAGTTGGTCGACAACCTCCGCCTGGCCCTGACTCAGGTCTCCAAGGGTGGCCTCCCCCTCCCCCGCCATGGCCGGCGAAGCAAGCGAGTCGCCCGCCGCCACGGTCAGGACCGGCGTGGTGGGCGCTTCCGCCCCCGCCAGCGCCATATCGACTTCGACGAGGTTCTTGCCGCTGGCGACGTCACGCACCTTGCTCTCAAGTGTTTCGTGCAGCCCGAAGCCCTTGGCCACGCCGAAGGCCAACGCCAGCACCGGCACGATCGACAGCAGCGTGTAGAACGTCAGCGCCGAAGCGTGCAGCGCGCACTTGTCCGTTCCGAATTCCTTGCCCGCCATAATCAGCATGCGCAGCGGCCGCAGCAAGAGCCGGCGCTTGAACGGCTGCTCGCTCATGCGGATGCGCCAGATGTCATGGGTCAGGAAAGTTACGGCTTTTTTCACAGGATCGGGGCTCCGTTCGGTCTCGGCTGGCGACGAGAAAGCCTCCGCTGGCGCCGCGAGGGCAAGTGCGGAGCGGCCAGTGACAGGAAAACGGGACGGGCGTGGCGCCGTCGCCGCGGAACATCGGCTCGCCGATGGAGACAGCCCAAGCGCCGTCACCAAGGATTATATTGAGGAAGTTTCTCGCAAAACGATCTTTGATAGGAAATTTCAAAGCTCCGCGAAGTGACCCAAACCGCAGGAAGTTCACTTCGTCCGCACATGCCTCGATGAGCCCTGCCACCTTCAGGCGCCGAAACCTGAAATCGCTCACTTTAGTAAAGCGCTAACTCCTATCGGAAAGTCTCCCTATTTTTCCGATTTTGGTGCAAGTAGACACTCCAGCGCCCCCGGAGCGATACTCTCCCTTCGCGAAACGGTGCTCTCCACCGCTTCCCGGAAAAACATTGCAACACCTTTGGATGACGACATGATGAACGACACGCTGCTTCGCCAGATCGAACACGACTCGGTAGCCGCCTGGGCCGCCGCGCCGGGCCCACTTCTTTCCGGCCAGCCGCCGAGAGCGCTGGCGGCGCAGGCCGATCGCGCCACCGTGATTCTCGGTTTCCTCGCCATGCCCATCCTCCGATCCTCCCGCGATTGGGACGACGCGGACGCCGGCGATCTGGCGCAGGCCTACAGCGCCGGTCTGGCCAGCGCATCGGTCCTTCGGAGTTCCATCCACCTGGAACTCGCGGACCGCCATAAATGGCCCGCCACCGCTCACGTCATCGTCGCCGAGGACGAATCCTCCTACCGCCCCCTCCGCGTCTGCATCATCGAAGACGAGGAGTCCCTCTGCCGCTACGTCGACCGCCTTCTGCGGCGAACCGGAGGGTTCGAAACAGCCCATCATTTCGATGGCGCGGAGGCCCTGTCGCGCTTGGAAAGCGCCCCCGTCCCGGAAATCATCCTGCTCGACGTTTCCATCGTCGGCATCGCCACCCGCGCGTTCACGGCGGACTGGCTCGCCAAGCACCGCAACTCGGTCGTGGTTCTGATGAGCGGCTTCTCCCTCAATGACTACCGCGAATTCGCGGACGCGGAACCGCGCTGTCTTCTCCTGCCCAAGCCCTTCGCCCCCGCCGACTTCATGGACGTCATCCGCCAGGCCAAGACGCTGCTGGCCTGATGCCGGACCGCGTTATGGATCACGTCTTTCTGGCTGCGGCGTAAGCGGCCGTTGGCGAACTCGTCGCGCCCGATGACCGCTCAGCATCTGTGCCCATCCGCGCCATCCGCGGCAAAAAAACTTCCCCCCGTGCCCTCGCACCTTTGGGGTGAACCCCAGCCGCCGCTCAGGAAAACGCCCACTGATCCACTTTGCGTTGCAAGCGCGTCTTCGCCGACGCGTCGATGCTGTGGCCCAGGTTCACGCAGTGCGTGCAGGAGCAGCGCTGATCGCGAATCCAGCGCCGCTGCGCCTCCGCCTTCGGCGACAGCCACACGCTGCGCCAATCCAGATCGTGCTGGCGCAGATCGCCCACTTCGTCTAGCAACTCGCACAGCCGCACTCGGCCATCCGGCTCCAGCACCGCCAGGTTCACCCCCGCTTGGCACGTCGAGGGAATCTTGCCCTTCGTGATGTGATCGCGCTGCATGCGGTACACGCCGCGGATATACGCCAGCCGCGCCGTGCGCTGCTCGGGGAACCGCCGCCGCATCAGCAGATCGTTCACTTCCATGGACTTGCGAATCATCAGGTCGAACTGCTCGGTCGTCGGCGGCAGAAGCTCCGGGTCCTTCGGCGTGCCCCGCAGCGCCTCGAACATCATGCCGTCCACGTCTTTCGTGGACGAAACCCAATCGGCCAGCTCTTCGATTTCCTGAATGTTTTGGTTATTGATGCACGTCAGCGTCAGCAGCCGCAGCTTCGGGTACGGTCCCTGACCCAGCTTCGCCTTCTCCACCCGCCGCGCGCGCATTTCCGAGAGCGCCTCCATCGTCTGGAACAGCTTCTCGAAATTGCCCTTCACGCCCCGCAGCCGGTCGTGCGTTTCCTTGAAACCGTCCAGGCTGTGACCCACCGTGACCATCAGGTGCGGATGCTCGTCGAGAACCTGCTCTATGGTCTCGACGACCTTCTTGGTCAGCAGCCCGTTCGTCGGCATGTCCAGACTTTCCAGCCCGTTGTTGCGGGCGAACACGCCCACCACCTCGGCCAGGTCCTTGCGCATCACCGGTTCGCCGCCGCTGACCAGCAGGTGCGGGAACTGGGGCATGGTCTTGGAGAGCTTCTCCAAATCCGGCAGTTGCAGGTTCCCCACGTCCGGATCGTTCAGGTGCATCCAGTAAAAACACGTCTCGCACTTGGCGTTGCACGTGTTCGTCACGAACATCGTCAGCACCTTGAGCGACCGGAAGATGGCTTCCTGGCGCGCTTTGGCGGCGTCGGGGGATTCGGATTTGTCAACGAGACCGAGAATCATCGGCGCGGGACCTTTCGTTCCCCTCAGGCGAGGGGCCGTAGCTACCCCAAAGGCTGAGCCCCGAACGCCCTCGTGTCAAGGCGGAGCGGATGAGTCGGAATTCAAGGACAAGGGGGATGGGAGATGGGGAAACATTGGTCCTCAGGAGCCAAGACCACAGAGGGCACGGAGGACAGACTTTGCACAGAGATTGTCAGAACCCTGGGCCGGCTGGTTACATTGTGGAAGAGCCGACGACCGAATCCCAGTCTCTTGATTCAACTCTAGTCCATGCCAAGGCAATAGCTAAATTCAATAGCTCCAAACATCTCAGCGCTCTCCGCGCCTCAGCGGTGATTTCTTGATGGCCTGGAAAACCCTCACTCCCGCCCGCGCGTCGAAACCTTCTGCAGGTGATCGACGATGGAGCCGAGCTTTTCGTCTTCGGCGATGCACTTCTTGATTTTGCGGTAGCCGTAGATGATCGTGGTGTGATCGCGGCCGCCGAAGCGCTGGGCGAGGTCGGGGAAGGAGAGGTCGGTCAGTTCGCGGCACAGGTAGAGCGCGATGTGCCGGGGCGTGGTCAGTTTCTTGGTCCGGCGCCCGCCGAGCAGATCGTCCAGCGAGACATCGAAATAGTCGCAGACGGCCTTCTGGATGTCTTCGACGGAGACCTTTTCCGCCGGGCCGCCGACGTTGAGGTGGCTGATGACTTCGCGGCACATGTCCATGGTGACGGCCGTTTTGTCCAGATCGGCGCGCACCCGGATGTGTTTCAGGACGCCTTCGAGTTCGCGGATGTTGGACTTGATGCGTTCGGCGATGTAGGCCAGCGCTTCGTTCGGGATGGGCAGGCGGATGGCCTGGGCCTTGGACCGCAGGATCGCGATGCGCGTTTCCAGGTCCGGGGGCTGGATGTCGGCGATGACGCCCCATTCGAAGCGCGAGCGCAGCCGCTCCTCGAGCGTGGCGAGTTCCTTGGGCGGGCGGTCGCTGGTCAGGACGATTTTCTTGCCGGCGTCGAACAGCGCGTTGAAGGTATGGAAAACCTCCTGCTGCGTCTGCTCCTTGCCCATCAGGAACTGCACGTCGTCGAGGAGCAACAGATCGACTTTTCGGAATTCATTGCGGAAGTCGATGGTGCGCTTCTTCAGAATGCTCTCCACCAAGCTGTTGGTGAACTGCTCGCTGCTGACATAGAGCACGCGCTTGCTGCGGTCGTTGTCCCAGATGGCATGGCCGATGGCCTGCATCAGGTGGGTTTTGCCCAGGCCCGACGAGCCGTAGAGGAACAGGGGGTTGAAGGCCTGGCTGTGGGCGTCGGCGACGCTCTGCGCGGCGGCATGGGCGTAGCGGTTGCTCTCTCCGACGACGAATTCGGAGAAGGTATAGCGCTGATTGAGGCGGGGCCGGTCCTCGACGCTCAGATCGGCGTAGGATTCGGGCCGCTGCTCGCCATGGTGGGGAAAAGGCTGGGGAGTTTTCTGCTGCTCGGACGCCGGGTTCCAGGCGGGCAGGGACTCGGCCTGGGGAGCGCGGCTCGGCGCGGATGTCTGCACCGGCTGGACTTGGGCTTCCGGAGAGCGGCTGTGGCCATTGCGCGGAAACGGCGTTTCCGGCTGCGGCTTCGCCATGAACAGATCCCCGTCGCGGCCGCCTCGGTCGAAGTCGCTGTCCTCGTTCACGATCAGCAGTTCCACCGACACGGCATAGCCGACGGTGTCCTGCACCGCGGCGCGGATCGGATCGAGGAATTTCCGGTCGACCCAGCGCTTGTAAAACGCATTGGCCACGGAAAGCGTCAGATGGCGCGTCTCCTCCTCGAATCCCACGTAGCGAACGGGCGACAGCCAGGCTTCGAAGTCCCGCTCGGAAACGGACTCCCGCAGGAGGTCGAGCGTTCGAAGCCAGACTTCCTCGGATACGGGGACAGAAACGGGTGATTCCATGGGCGTGGTGGGGCGACCTCGGGCAGCGTTGGCGTAAAGAGAGGGTTAGCAGAGCGGATTCCGCACCGGCAAGGCGTTTTTTCTAGCGCTCGTTCCTCTGGAAAACTAGCTCAAGTCCAGTGGTTCCAGAGATATAGAGACTCCGTGGAGAGCACTCCGAGATGTCGTCGGCGGGGGTATGCCAGGGACTGAAGTCGAAGTCGATCAGGTTGATAACCGGCAGATCGCGATACAAATAGGGCAAGTGATCGTCAATAATGCCGATCGCCTTTTCCTGGCTGAAATGCTCCGGCCAAAGGGCTTCGCCGATCCCGAAGAATTCCGCCACCAGTTCCGGCTCGTAACGGATGCTTTCGCGGTCGGGAAAGAACTTCAGGTCCGCATCGGCCACCATGTCGAAATTCACGCCCGCCTGGAAAACCTCCTCGGCCTTCCAGTCTTCCGCCAGCGCGGAGGAGCCCAGCGCGTACTCATGAAAGCGGTGGGTCGTGCGTTGGCGCGGCATCACGCCTTGATCTTCCGCATCGTGAAAGACCAAGAATATGCCCACATTCCCGGGCTGATGTTTCGCGATCACGTGCGCCATTTCCAGCAGCACCGCCACACCGCTGGCGCCGTCGTTGGCTCCCGGGACCGGGGTCAGGATGTCGCGCGGTTTGTCCGCCTGATCGCTCACCGGCCGCGTGTCGTAATGGGCCGAGAAGAAAAGACGCTCCGCGCGGTCCGTGTTCCAGCGGCCGATGATGTTGTAGACCGGGATTTCCTTGTTCAGCAGCGTCGGCCGCACCGGCTCCGGCGTGTGCGTTTCCACCGAGAAACCGGCGGCGGTCAGCTCGCGCTCAATCATCACGCGGATCTTGTCGTGGCCCGGGGTGCCCGGCACGCGGGGGCCCATTTCGACCTGCTCGACCAGGAATCCCCAAGCCCGGTCGGTGTCGAAGGACGCGGCCAGCGGCGACAGCTCGCGTGTCATAACCGCGGACGTGGGGGCGTCGTCCTGGGCGAAGGCGCCGAGCGGCGCGGCCAGGAGCCCGAGTAGAAGAAGGAGAATCGGCAAATCACGCAACGGGAACGCCCTCGCTGGATTGGATGTGACTGATGGCGGTGCGGATGCGGGCCAGGCATTCGTCCTTGCCCAGCGCGATCAGCACTTCAAAAAGCCCCGGGCTGGCCATGCGGCCGGTCACAGCCAGGCGAATCGGCTGGGCCACTTTGCCAAAGCCCACGCCCTTCTCCTCGGCCACGGCGCGCAGCGCGCCTTCCAGGTGCTCGGCGTCGAAAGGATGGGTCTCCGCCAGAATTGCCGCCGTGCGGTCGAGCAACTCGGTCACGCCGTCCTTCTCGAACAGCTTCTTCACGCCCTTTTCCTCGTAGGTGGCGGGCGCGATGAAGAAGTAGCGCAGGGCTTCGGGGAATTCGGAGAGGAGCTTGCAACGCTCGCGCTCCAGCTCGATGATGTTGGCGAGCCAGGCGTTACCACGCTCCGGCGCGACGAGGCCTTCCTTTTCAAGGAACGGCTTAACGCGCTCGGCGATTTCCGCCTGCGGCATATTGCGAATATACCAACCGTTGATATAGAGGTACTTATCCTCGTCGAAGTTCGCGTTGGCCTTACTGAGGCCGTCGAGCGAGAAGTTCGCGATCAGATCCTCGCGCGTGAGCAGGTCGTTCTCGCGGTCCATGCTCCAGCCGAGCAGGGCGATGAAGTTGACGGTTGCCTCGGGCAGGTAACCGAGGTCGCGGCGGGCGGAGACGGAGACGGGGAACAATTTATCCGCGTCGCCATCGCGCTTGCTCATCTTCTTACCGTTCTTCATAATCAACGGAAGGTGAGTGAAGCTGGGCACGTCGTAACCCCAGGCCTGCATCAAGAGCATTTGACGCGGCGCGTTGGAGAGGTGTTCGACCCCGCGGATCACGTTGGTAATGCCCATCAGGGCGTCATCCACGGCACAAACGAGGTTGTAGAGGGGCTTGCCAAAGCCCCCGCCCGTTGTCGCGCGGGTCACGACGAAATCCCCGAGTTCCTCGCTGTCCACAACGTTTCCGGCGCTGCCGCCGGTCATCAGGGTTTCGGGCACCGTGATCTTACCCGCCGGGCACTTGAAACGCCAGACATAGCTCTCGCCGGCGGCGATCTTGGCCTGCACTTCCTCGGGCGAGAGTTTGAGCGCGGCGCGGTTGTAGATCGGGTTCTCTTTGGCATCCATGGCGGCCTTGCGCATGGCTTCCAATTCTTCAGCCGTTTCAAAAGCTGGGTAAATCCAGCCACCTTCGTGGAGCTTTTTCAGATGCTCTTCGTAAATGTCCCAGCGCTGGCTCTGAAAGAACGGGCCCTCGTCCCAGTCCAGGCCAAGCCACTTCATGGACTCGAGGATCTGGTCCGTGGAGGCGTCCGTGCTGCGGGCTTCGTCGGTGTCTTCGATGCGCAGGATGAAGGTTCCGCCGGTTTTCTTGGCATACAGCCAGTTGAAAAGCGCAGTGCGCGCCCCCCCCACATGGAGGAATCCGGTGGGCGACGGCGCGAAGCGGACGCGGACGGGCTGGGAGGCGTTGGCTGGGTTCGTCATAAGTTCGCTGCGTGGAAAAGATGGGGAAAAGGCGCGGCGGCGCCAGCGCGATATGGGGTTGTGCACCGCCGGGCCCTCGACGTCAAGGGCGGTAGCCGGGAAAGCGTTTCGGGATGAGAAAGCGGTTTGATCCGTCAAATGACTTGCGCGGCACGGGGGCGGCGCGCTTATTTACGCGGTTGAACTATGAGGAGCGAACCACCACGTGTTGAAAAATCAGAAGCAGAACTATGGGCTTTGCGCCGCACTCCTGGCCCTGGCGGCCTCGGCCCAAGCCGGCGAACCGGCGGGATACTACGACGCGGTCAACGAGTCCTCACCCTCGGCGCTCCGCAGTTCGCTCCACGCCATCATCGACGATCATGACGCGCGCAGCTACGACACCGCCTACGACATCATCGGCGATGCCAGCGAAGACCCTGACAACGGCAGCCGGGTCATCCTCTTCTACACCGGCCGGTCGGAGAGCAAGTCCTCGCAGGGCGGCAACGCCAACGGCGACCCGGGCTCGGGCATCTGGAACCGCGAGCACATCTTCCCCCAGGGCAATTTCGACGAGCGCTCGCCCATGCGCTCCGACATGCACGCCCTGATGCCCACCGACGCCGACGCCAACAGCCGGCGCAGCAATTACCCCTTCGACAATGTCGTGGGAACCGGCACCGACAGCTTTTTCGGCAACACGATCGACACCGACGCCAACCCCAACATCTTCGAACCCCGCGACGCCGTGAAGGGCGACGTGGCCCGCGCGCTGTTCTACATGGACATCCGCTATGAAGGCACCAGCGGCGAACCGAACCTGTTCCTGACCGACAGCGGCAATCCCTCCGGCAACAACTCCATGGGATACCTCAGCACCCTCCTCGAATGGCATTGCCAGGACCCCGTCGACGACTTCGAGCGTCAGCGCATGGAGTACATCTACGGTTTCCAGGACAACCGGAACCCCTTTGTCGATCGGCCCCAGTACGCCAATATCATTTACGGCATTCCGCTCTGCGATGGCGCCACGCCCACCAACACGGCCACGCCCACGCTGACCCCGACCGCGTCGCCCACTCCGACTCCCACTCCCACACCCACAGCCACCGGCGGACCGGGCGGCGATGGCTTTGTCTGGATCAATGAAATCCATTACGACAACGTTGGCGGCGACACGGACGAAGGCGTCGAAATCGCCGGCCCCTCCGGCTTCAGCCTCGATGGCTGGCAGGTGGTGCCTTACAATGGCAACGGCGGCACCATCTACAGCGCCGTGACGCTGACCGAAACCCTGCCGAACGGGCCGAACTGCTACGGCTTTCTCTGGGTTCCCATCGAAGGCCTGCAAAATGGCGAACCGGACGGCGTGGCCTTGGTCGCACCCAACGACGAAGTCATCGAGTTCCTCAGTTACGAGGGCCAAATGACCGCCAGCAGCGGACCCGCCTCCGGCATGACGTCGGTGGATATCGGCGTGGCGGAAACGAATGATGACGTCGCGGGAATGTCCCTGCAACTGACCGGCGGACCCGGAGGCCAGGGCGCCGACTTCACCTGGTCCGGCCCCGCCGCCCACACCCGGGGTCAGGTCAACACCGGCCAGACCCTCGACGACAACTGTGTCACCCCGACCCAGACCGCGACCCCCACGCCGACCATCACCCCCACCGTCAGCCCCACCCTGACCCCGACCCCCAGCCTCACACCGACGCCCAGCCTGACTCCCACGGCGACGCCGACGGCCACCCCGGCGGGATCGCTCGACGACTACCTGATGTACCTGACCGGCGTTTCGACCGCGCAGCCAGTCGACCTGACGGCCGACGGGTTGATCGACGTGGCGGACGTGACGGCGCTCCAAAGCGAGTAGCCCCCCACACCACATCGAAAATTGCCCCTCCGCCGAGCCGCCCATCCGGGCGGCTCCAGTGTTGCGCCCCGGCCCTGCTACACTACTTCTATTGAAGTCAAACCAGCCTCCCCCTTCCGGACCTTTCCCATGATTCGTCGCTCCCGCTCCCGCTCCCTTTCCTTGATTTTCGCCCCGCTGTCCCTTCTAATCGTCACAACTGGGGCGCCTCAGCCCGCCCTTGCGGAGGACCCCGCCGCCATGCCTCGCCCCGAGATCGTCGCCCACCGCGGCGCCTCCCACGACGCCCCGGAAAACACCCTCGCCGCCGTCCGCCTCGCTTGGCAGCAAAACGCCGACGCCGCCGAGGTCGATATCACCCTCACCGCCGACAATCGCATCGTCTGCTTTCACGACACCGAACTCAAACGCACCACCGGCGCCCCCGGCACCATCGCGGGCGCCACCCTGGCGGAACTGCGCGAACTCGAAGCCGGCGCCTGGAAAAACCCCCTCTTCGCCGGCGAACCGATCCCCCTGCTCAAGCACGTCCTCTCCACCGTGCCCGAAGGCAAACGCCTCTACATCGAAATCAAGACCGGCGCCGAAATCACCGACCGCCTCGTCCAAGTCGTCCGCCAATCCGGCAAGAAACCCGAGCAGATCACCTTCATCAGCTTCCAGGCCGACGCCTGCCGCGCCATCAAACGCGCCCTGCCGGACCACCGCGTGCTCTTCCTGCACGGTTTCAAAGAGGACGAGAACGGCGTCCTCCAGCCTCCCATCGCCGAACTCATCGAAGAGGCCCTCGCCCTCGGTGTCGACGGCCTCGACCTCAGCCACAAAGGCCCCCTCACCCCCGAAGCCGTCCAAGCCATCCACGACGCCGGCCTCGGCCTCGCCGTCTACACCGTCAATGACCCGTTCCGCGCCCACGAACTCGCCGCCCTCGGCGTGGACGCCATCACCACCGACCGGCCGGAGGAGATGATGGAGCTGTTTGCCCCGACCCCGTAACCAAAGTCTCTCGCCTCGGCGAACTCATAATATGCCCGTCTCTCCAATTGCCCAAGGATTACCAGACATCTCCCTCAAGAAAAAGCTCGATCCTCGATTGTATGGCCTTCCGTGTTTCGGACCGCGGACTTATCCTATTTAGCATCAAACATAGATGAATTGTCGCAAACGACTTGACGAACCGTTCTTTCCATGTTGCCTCATGTTATCCTCGTCAAATCCTGGCAATATTGGACCGATCATGTTCTCTCGCAAGGCGCCTCGCTACTCTACATTGGCCGCATACTTCGCGGCATTCGCTGCTCTGCCTGTGGTCTCGTCAGCCGCTGTGACAGTCACGATTTCCCCGCCAGAAGCCGCTCAAGGCGGCGCGCGCTGGAGTTTCGAGGGCGAAAGCCAACAGTTCGCCAGTGGCCAGTCCGGCGAGCCCCAGACAACCGGAAGGACGGCGATCGTCTTCGCCGATATTCCTGGATTTCGCGAACCGGATCCGGTGGCCATCCGGCCCATACAGGGCCTGCCCCTCGCCGTCGATGTCGCCTTTACCGAACTGCCACATTACGTGATCGATCCCCAGCCGATCGCGGACCCAAGGCAATCCATCCCGGACGAAACCATCTGGGAGGGCGAACGGCTCGAGTTCATCGCGGTGCCCTCGGACGGTTCCGAATTCATGCTCATCATTGCGGAGCCTTACGCCGACTCGGCGAGCTACGATCCCGAGAGCGGACTCTTCCGCTACTCGCCAGAGGCCACCCATAAAGCTCCCTTCCAGGTCCAACTCGCCTCCAATACCGGCGCCATCGCTTCCTTCCAAATCCAGCCGATGCCCTTGCTGCCGCCCGAAGAAGAGCCCGTCGTGTTCGGCTCCAGCAGCATTCCCGATCCCTTCGACGAAGACTTCATCACGGTAACCATAACGAATAATCCGGAAGAAATGTTCAATGATTTCATGCGCGAAACGCGCAGTGTCACCGTTTCCGGAAAGCACATTCGCATCGATGCGGACAATTCAACCAACAGCCTCTTCGATTTCGACGGCAACGAAGACCTGCGCGACTTCCGCATCTACGCAGAAAAAGTCGTCATTGCCGACTCCCTCACCCTGCCCCAAACCAACCTCGCCATCTACGCCCAGGAACTGGTTTTCGAAGGCGCGGACACCGCCATCGACATCACCCCGCTGGATCGCTCTGGCATTCCCCAATCCACCGACGGCGTCCCCGGCCACGACGCCCCCACGGTGGAAATCTACGTCGAAAGCCTCTCCGCCCCAGACGCCACCGGCCCTGTCATCATCGCCCAAGGCGGCCGCGGCCAAGACGGCGCTCCCGGCCAAGACGGCGATCCCGTCCCCGGCGGCCGGCGCAGCGTGCCCGTCGCCTCCACCGACCTCTACGACGCTCTCGCTTCCAACACCCGCAGCGATTTCCCCATTCCCTCGGCCGCTCGCACCGGGACCATCGGCATCGTCATCACCGGCAGCCCCGACACCATTAATCGCGCTCTGGTTGATGCCAGCGGTGTTCGGAAGAATTCGTTCAACCTCAGCGACAACGAATGGCCCAGCCCCGCCTCCTTCCCCCGCCGGCCCCAAACCGCCGGCTCAGGCGGGTCAGGCGCCGCCACCACTTCCACCCTCGATCTCACCAGCCTCGTCGACAACGCAGGTGGCCAACCCGGAGACCAGGCCACCGGCGGACCCTACACCGGCACCGAAGCCGGCAATCCCAGGCGCGCCTATTTCCTCGTCCTCGAAGGTGTCTCTGGCACTGACAAACTCAACGTCTGGGAATCGCGCGGCTTCTCCACCGTCGAAACCTACCAGGACCTCCCGCCCCTGCCTCAAGCCGACTCAGGAAACTTCAATTCCGCGCCCATCTATGAGTGGGTTCAGCCCCTCCTCCTCGGCGCCGTCATGCAGCACGCCCGCCAGACTTACGAGGAAGGCAATCTGATCGGCGCGCGCGATTCGATCGCCGACTACGAGATGATCCTCGACCAAATGCTCGCCGCCGACGCCATCCCCAGCGCCGTCCCCCGCCTCGAACTCGAGCAGTATCAGCGCGAAATCGACGCCCTGCTCCAACGCATCGACTCCGGCCTCGACTACCAGGGCAACCCGGCGGGCTGGGTTCCCATGCTCTCCTTCGAAGCCAACTACCGAGCCTTCGAAAACGAAATCGAACGCGCCATCCCTATCCTCTACGTTGCCTACTGGCTACAGGAAGCCGCGGAAACTGTCGAGCAGCGCAACCAAGCCCTCAAGACAGCCCGAGACAACGTTCGCGAGGACCTGGAATCCCTCCGCGACGACTTCGATCAGGCCCAGCGCTCACTCCCCGCGCTGACCTCCCGAGCGCGCCAGATCACTGCCGAAATCGCCCAGGTACAAGCCGATCTCGCAGACCTCGAAGTCAAGCTCCTCGCCCGCGCCGAAGCCAACGTCGAAGAAGCCAACCGCGTCCCGTTCTGGAAAAAAGCCCTTCGCGTCCTCGGCACCGTCGCCAAGGTCTTCCCCCTCGGCCAACCCGCGCTCGGCCTCGTTGGCGAAGGCCTCGATCTCGTCACCAATGTCGATCCCAACGACCCCCTCGCATCCGCGGGCGGTGTGCAGGAAATCGCCGGCAAAGTCTCCGAGGGCATCCTCGAAGAGTCCTCCGAAAACACGCGGGAAGAACTGGAAAAACTCGACTTCTCCCGCATCGAAGACGCCAGCAGCGCCGCCTCTTACCTCGGGAACTTCGGCGGCAAAGTCGCCGATCTTTACGGCGGAATCCAGGACATTCGCGGCATCCTCAAAGACACCGAAGTCACCGACAGCCAGGTCCAGGCGGAACTCCAGCGCATCCGCGCCTCCGACAAAGAATTCCAGGAACTGACTCAAAGGCTCCAAAGCCTCAGTCGCCGAAAAGCCAAATTCGTCGCCGAACTCAACCACACCACCCAACTCGTCGCCCGGCTCTCGGAACGCATCATCAAAGCCATCATGGCCATCGATGCCATGAACGTGCAACTGACCGAAGCCGCCCCCAACCCCGATCCCATGGCGGTCGCCTATCTTCAAGAAATGGAAGCCCGCCAGTTCGAGCGCCTCCGGAAATACTACTACTATCTGGTCAAATCCTACGAATACCGGATCCTCCGCCCCTACGGACCGGAACTCAACCTCGAGGACCTCTTCACCGAATTCCGCAACCTCGCCGAAGCCGGCACCGGCGCCACGCTCACCCGCGCCCAAATCGAAGACCTCGTCGCAGTCTTCCAGGACATCCTCGCCGACGTCGCCTCCGATATCACCTCGGACCTCCAGTCCAGCTCTCTCGAACGCAACGCCATCGCACAAACCTTCCTGACGCCTGCCGAACTCGAGATTCTCAACGAAACCGGCGAGCTGCGCATCAATCTGGTCGAACGCAACGTGGTTCCCGCCACCCGCGAAAACGTCCGCATCGTCAACCTCGGCACCGATACCAGCGCCTTCGAAGCCAGCGCCATCAATGGCACCCTCGGCCCCGACGCCCAGCTCTCGATCCGGTACGAACACGAAGGCCGCTCGCGCCTGCGTTACCAAGGCAAGGAATACGCCTTCACCCACTTCATCGAACGCGCCACCAGCCCCCTTTTCTGGGAAACGACCTACGTTCCCTTCAACGACGATGGCACCGGCGACCGCGGCCTGCGCGACTCCACCCTCAGCGCCGCCAGCCAATCCCTCCTCGGCACACTCCTCGATCTCCAAGGCGAAGAACTCCTCCTCTACTCCCGCCCCGGAGCAAACGCCGAGATCCTCATCACGAAAACCTTTACCGCCGGCGCCAATCCGGGCACCGCCTCCACCATGAACATCGATCGCCTTCGCCTGCGCCTCTCCTACGACTATTCCCCCGCGCCGACCAACTACCAACGCCTCCAGATCGTGACCCAGAACCCCGCCGTCCTTCCCTACTTCGAACTCAGCCGCGACGACGAAGCCAACCGCCGCGACGCCCGTGGAGCCTTTGATCGCCTCTATCCAACCGGCAGTTCCGTCACCGTCCGCGCCCCAAGCAAATTCGGCCGCTTCAACTTCGGTGGCTGGAAAGACGCCGCCGGCCGCCCCCTCTCCAGCGACCCCGGCGATCCCACCGCCATCACCCTCTCAATGAACAACGCCCAGACCCTTCTCGCCGACTTCGGCCAGGAAACCGTCAGTTCCACCATCGACATGATCCTCGGCGTCGATCCCGCTGACCTCGAAGCCGACACCAACAACGACAACCTGATCGACGTCGCCGACGAACTGAACCAGCCGTAGGCGCACCGCGCGGCTCGGCTTCACTGCCTCGAACATACGTTCCAGCGCCAAGGTTCCGTCCCCGGATGCAAATTGACACAGCTCCCGGCATTGCGAAAGAATCCACGATGCGAAGTCCATCCGTACCGACAGCGGTGCTCCCATCTGCAACGGGACGGTTGAGGCGAATTTGAACCTGGATTCTCCCCTTCATGACCCCGATATTGCCCCTCCCCCGTTGCACTCCGCGGGCCCTTCTCCCCCGCCTTGCCCTGCTCCTGCTTCTCGCCCCCATACCCGGCCTCGCAGCCGAATTCGTGGTCAACACCTCGGTTGACGAGAACGATGGCGTGGCCGTGGGCGGAGTCTCCCTGCGCGACGCCGTCGCCGCAGCCCAGCCCAACGACACCATCACCTTCGACCCGTCCATACGCAGGTTCTTCATCTCGTTCAGCCTAGGTCCCATCACGATCGACAAGCCCCTCCAGATCCTCGGAAACGGCAGCCTCGAAGGCACCATCCTGCGCGGGAGCGGCATCGACAAGCTGTTGATCATCGACGATCCCGGTGGCACGCTGCTGATCGACGGGATCCGGCTGGAGCGTGGCTTTTCTTCGCTTCGCGGCGGCGCGGCGACCATCTCCGGATCGGGCCAAGTCATTTTCCGCTGGTGCGAATTCGAAGACAACCGCGCCGAGGTCGAAGGCGGCGCCATCGAACTCTTCGGCCGCCTTGGCCCAACCCGCTTCGAGAGCTGCACCTTCACCGGCAACAGAGCCAGCGGCGAGGGAGGCGCCATCTGGTGGAACAGCGACTCCACCCTCACCTTCCTCAACACCACCTTCGCCGCCAACGAAGCCTTCACCGCCGCGGCCTGCGCCCTTCGCGGCGGCACCGTTTCCTTCCTTTGCTCGACCATTACCGCGAATAACTCGCTCGCCGACACCGGCGCCGCCATTCAGATTTTCGGCGCCCCCTCTGGCAGCGTTACCCTCGGCAATACCCTTGTCGCCGCCAACACGTCCACCGGCAGCCGACCCGACCTCGACAAAGTCTCCGGCCTCGCCGATTTCGCTTCCGACGGCGGCAACCTGATCGGCGTCCCAGACGACACCGGCGTCTTCACCGATGGGGTCACCCAGGACCAGACCGGCACCGTTTCCTCACCCCTGGACCCGATGATCGACACGCTCGCGGACAACGGCGGTCTCGTGCGCACCTGCGCACTCCAGCCCGGCTCGCCTGCCCTCGACGCCGCCCGATTCCAGAACCTCGACACCACGGAATTCGAGAGCATCGGCGCCGGCGACGCCCGCGGCTTTCACCGCTATATCGATCCGTCGCCAGACATTGGCGCGTTTGAACTTCAGCGCCGTCTTGAGAGGCTTTTCGCAGGCGATGCTCTCGTCAGCCCGCTGACTGGCCAGCACGTCATACGCTCGCTCTTTGAAAACTCTCCGGAAGACCCGGATTTTCAATTCACAATCCTCGCCGTCGATATCACCGATTTCGAAAACAGGCCCGTCATCATCCGCAATCCCGTGACCGTGGTGACTCTTCCCACGTTCTTCGAGACGCTCAACAATGCCCGCATCATTATCGACCGAAAGGTCCAGGGCGGCCCCGTCACCCTGAGCGGCTTCAACCTCGAGCCCGCCTCCGGAACTCCGCTGCTCGGCGGCCTGATGGAGCACCAGAGCGCTTTCTCCCAGCTGCGCCTCTTCGGTCTGCGCTTCGCCAACGGCCGCGCCACCTTCGGCGGCGCCTTGGGCCTGCGCGATGGCACCAGCGCCCACATCCAAAGCTGCCTCTTTCAAGCCAACGCCGCCACCAGCAACGCAACCGATCCCCTGGGCGGCGCCATTTTCCTCGGCAACGAATCCCAGGCCGTCATCACCAACTCCACCCTCTCCGGAAACGGCCTGAACCTGACGGAAGTCGGCGGAGCCATCGCCATGGCCTCGGACGTGGACCTCACCGTCATCAACTGCACCATCATGAACAACGCCGTCCTCGACTTCGCCGGCGCCATCGCCAACGACGGACTCAACAACACGGTGCGTCTTGGAAACAACATCATCGTCGCCAACACAGCGGTCCGCATTCCCAACCTCGGCGAACTCTCGGGTGCCATGTCCTCCCTAGGCTCCAACATCATCCGCAACGGCGGCGGCAGTGGGATCCCCAATGGCCTCAACGGCGACATCGTCGGTACCGAATTCTCACCCGCACTGGCTGGTGTCTTCAACAATCTCGCCGACAACGGCGGACTCTTCCTCACCCATGCCCTGACTGAGACCGGGGCCTCCGTCAACAGCGGCGACAACGCCCTCGTCCAGCAATTCTTCCTCCCCTTTCCCGACCCCAGCTCCCCCCTCCATGACGCCCGCGGCCCCGGCTTCCCCCGCATCTTCAGCAGCGGCGTCGATCGCGGCGCCTTCGAATCCAGCTTCGGCGCCCCCACACCAACGCCCACATCGTCTCCAACGCCGACCCCGACTCCCACGTCCACACCCACCGTCACTCCCACTCCCACGCCGACCCCGACACTTACCCCCACGCCGACGCTCACACCGACACCGACGCCCACCTCCACACCCGATCCCGATTCCGTCGTCCCCGTCATCCTCGGCACCCGGCCCCTGCTGCTCTCCGACGACCGCAACCAGGACAACGTCATCGACATCGCCGACGTCCTCCGCTGAACTCGCTCGATTTCACCGCTAAAGCTTCCAGCCTTCCGCTTGAACCAGAGATGGGCCCACCCGTCTCTTCGGCGCGGCAATCCGCGATCGGCGGGCCAACATCCCCCTCGCCAAACACCGGCAATCCACCAATGTACGACCGGGCAGAGGGGTGACACTTTGTACCGGAGACATCGGTAACACTTTTTCCCCTCCGCAGGCAAGAGCTTGCTCGGCCGCGCCGAGCGTGCTTTTCTACTTACCAGCCGGCCGGAGGATAGGGCTCTGCTGGAG
>JAVJSW010000036.1:0-13035 GCA_040219255.1 Sumerlaeia bacterium | reverse complement strand
TCGAGAGCGCCGCGCGGGCCGGCGCCAACCCCCTGGGCTACCTGCAGGCTCTCTTCACAGAGCTGCCGGACTCGCCGCAAAGCCAATTGGCTCAATGGTTGCCGGACCGCTGGATGGCGGCTCGGGCTGCAACCGAGGATGCGGCCGAAATCGGCTGAGGATTCGACAGCAGTCAACATCCGCAAAGACCAACGCGAGCGAAACGGTGCTTCCCCAGGCCAAGCGGGCTCGAGGCTCGTGGAGACGCTACGCCCTGCCACGGACGATGGCAAGGCCGCCGGGAACGTGGCTCAACTGACGCTTACGGACTAGCACGCCGGGGCGTGAGTGGAAGCCGCGTTGTTGTTCATGTAGGAGCAGAATCTAAACCACCGGCATAAGTGTACCGAGTGGTCGGCAGAAGCAAGCGCCTAAAATAGCGCAAGTCATCCATTTTCAGTTATTTGTGATCGCTCAAGATCGGCGCGATTATCTTCTTGAACCACGACTTAGCGGCACAAATCTTCTGACATTTCCCACAAGACTCCTTGCGCCCCCCATAAGTCACCTTATATCTAGAACCCATGGACGCTCTCTTCGCATGGATAGGCAAAACCGACCTCAACGCTGCCGCCGCTGACGACGGCCAGAACCTTGGGCCTATCGCTCAGGCAGTCCGTTGGCGGTCTTTTGGCAGCGTGCATCTTCTCAGCAACTACCCAGAGCCGGACAATGCGCGATACCTTGAGTGGTTGAAGCCAAGGTCGAAGGCCGAGCTTGTTCTGCATCCCCGCACCCTGTCGTCACCAACTGCGCACCGAGAGATTTTCGCGGCTGTCGAGGACACGCTCAGATCAGTGCTCAGCGACCAGAAGATGCGGCCTAATCTTTTCTTTCACCTTTCGCCGGGGACACCTGCGATGGCGTCCATCTGGCTGCTAGTCGGCAAGACTGCATATCCAGCGACGCTCATCGAGTCGTCTGCTACGCATGGGGTCCGGGAGGTTGACTTCCCTTTTGAACTCTCCGCTGAGTTCACAGCGACCCGACTTCAGCAGGCTGACATCGACCTCATCACTCTGAATTTGGGTCTTGCTCCCAAGGCGCCGGAGTTTGACGCGATCCTCCACAACAGCGAGGCGATGAAGAAGGTGGTTCTCAAGGCTCGGCGTGTGGCTTCAAGGACACTTCCTGTCCTCCTCCTCGGCGAATCCGGGACTGGGAAGGAACTCTTCGCGCGGGCCATACACCAATCATCCGCGCGAAAGAACGGCAAGTTCATCGCGGTCAACTGCGGAGCCATCCCGGAGGAATTGGTCGACTCCGAATTATTTGGCCATGAGAAGGGCGCATTCACTGGAGCGACTCAGCCACGCACAGGCCACGTCGAGGAAGCCCACGGAGGGACCCTCTTCCTCGATGAGATCGGCGAGCTTCCTCTTCACGCCCAAGTCCGTCTTCTCCGAGTGCTTCAGGAGCATGAGGTCACTAAAGTAGGTAGCAGTCGCCCCAAAAAGGTCGATTTCCGCCTCATTGCCGCAACACACCGTGACCTTAGCCAGGACGTGCTTGCAGGTCGTTTCCGTGAGGACCTGTTCCACCGCGTCGCCGTTGCGGTTCTCAAGATTCCCGCACTGCGGGAACGAGGGCGCGATCTCTCTCTCCTGGTCGATCATTACCTTCAACAGATCAACCGGGAGTCGAAGGGTCAGCCGGGTCATGTGGATAAGAAACTTTCCGCAGGCGCAAGGAACCTTCTGCTTCAGCATTCCTATCCCGGAAACGTACGCGAGCTGATCAACATCCTCCAGAGGGCGATCGTTTGGTCCCTCGGAGCCACGATCACCGTCGATGACATCCGGGAAGCCATCCTCAGCGGACCTGTAAAAGCGAGCGGAGACGTTTTGGGGCGACCGCTCGGAGAAGGCTTGAATCTAAACGACTTGATCGATCAAGTCGCGCGGCACTACCTAGAGCGAGCCATGGATGAAACCCATGGGAACAAGTCTCAGGCGGCAAAGCTGGTCGGACTTCCAAGCTATCAGACACTTACGAATTGGTTGAAGCGTTATGGGGTGGAGGATTGACTGGCATGAATCTCGACCTACAGGGGGCACGATAGGATGCTTTCGATGCCCTCGCAGAATTTTGAATTCCTGAGAACCCTCCGCCCTGAGCTTGCCGATCTGGCTGGCTATGCCGAGAGGTACGCGCATCCTGATCCTGCCAGTGCGATGGTCAAGCTCCGTCTCTTTGGCGAACGCCTCACCCTGATCGTCTATGAGCTGATGGGCTTTCCCGCCCGCATCGAACTCAACTTCCTCGACTTGCTCCGCTATCCCGCCTTTGAGTCTCGCGTCCCCAAGCAGATTCTCGACCTCCTGCACCTCATCAGACGCTTTGGGAATCGTGGCGCCCACGGCAAACCAGTCACTACCGCCGACGCCCTGAACCTCCTACAGGAAACGCGCAAGCTTGCCGAATGGCTCCATTTGTCTTACGATCAAGGTCAACGGTCCGACATCAGTCCCTTTCGTCCTCCCGCTGCGAGTGGCTTTGCAAAGCTCGATGCCCAAGAACAGGAGCGGGAGCGCGAAAAGCTCCAGCGTGAGCTAGAGACGAAAGAAGCCGAAACGCTTCGCCTCCTCGACGAACTGAAACGGACGCGGGCCGAAGCAGAAGTTGCTGCCAAGTCTGAAACCGAGCTGCGTGCCCTCCAGCAGCAGGGTGCCGCCCACTTGGACGAGTTGAAGTTCAATGAGGCTACGACGCGGAAGCAGCTTATTGATCGGCTCTTGCTCGATGCTGGGTGGCACGTCGGGCTTGATGGCTCTAGCACGGAGGAAGTCGGACAAGAGATAGAGGTCGACGGGCAGCCTACGAACTCAGGGCAAGGCAAGTGCGACTACGTCCTTTATGCAGAGAACGGCAAACCCCTTGCCGTGGTCGAGGCAAAGAAAACTAGCGAGGAGCCATCCAAGGGACGTCAGCAGGCAAAGCTCTACGCGGATGCGCTGGAGAAGCAATACGGCGGCTTTCGCCCTGTCATCTTTTACACTAATGGATACGAGATCTGGATCTGGAACGATGCGGCGGGCGATACTCCTCGCCGACTCTTCGGATTCTACGCGCCGGATAGTCTAAAGAGTCTCATCGCTCGCCGCCACGCCAAGCCTCTCGACCAAGTTTCCCACGACCCGAGGATCATCGATCGGCTTTATCAGATCGAAGCTATCAAGCGCGTCACCGACGACCTAACGGCACGCAAACGCCGGGGCTTGATTGTCATGGCAACGGGAACCGGCAAGACCCGTGTGGCTGTGGCGTTGTGTGACCTCCTGAACCGAGCCGGGCACGCCGTCAGGATACTCTTCCTCTGCGACCGGTTGGAACTGCGCAAGCAGGCGCACAATGCCTTCAAGGAGTTCCTGCCAGGAGAGCCTCGTACCTTCGTTACAGCAAAGACTTCTGAGGATAGGAACTCACGCATCTACCTGGCTACCTACCCGGCGATGCTCAAGGCCTATGAATCGTTCGATCCCGGCTTCTTCGACCTCATTATCGCCGACGAGAGCCACCGGAGCATCTACAATCGTTACAGAAACATCCTGACCTACTTCGATGCCATCCAAATAGGACTTACTGCAACGCCTGTCCAGATGGTACACCGCGACACTTATCGGCTCTTCGATAGGCCACCTCTCGATCCGACCTTTTCCTACAGCTTAGAAAAGGCTATCGAAGAGGGAAATCTCGTCCCGTTCGTTCCCAAGATCCACACGACCGGTTTGTTGCGATCAGGCATCCGTTGGGCTCAGCTTACGCCCGAGCAGCAGGAGATTCTTCTCGATCAGGACGATCAGGCCCAGCTCTACAACTTCGCCCCAGGAGACCTCGACCGAGCAGTCTTCAACAAGGATACGAATCGCCAGGTCATCCGCAACCTGATGGAGAGCGGAATCCGTGACGCATCCGGCTCCCGCCCGGGCAAGACCATCATTTTCGCTCGCAATCACCAGCACGCCATCCTTCTGGAGAGTCTCTTCCACGAACTATATCCCCAGTATGGCGGCACTTTCTGCCGGGTGATCGACACCTACGACCCCCGAGCCGAAACCCTCATCGACGAGTTCAAGGATTCGACCAAGAACCTGACTATCGCAATCTCAGTCGACATGCTGGACACCGGCATCGACGTGCCGGAGGTCGTAAACCTCGTCTTCGCCAAACCAGTGTTCTCGCTCGTGAAATTTTGGCAGATGATCGGTCGAGGCACACGCCTGTGCCACAATCTCTTCGGGCCAGGGAACCACAAGAAGGACTTCCTCATCTTCGATCACTGGGGAAATTTTGAACGCTTCGACGTCACCAACTACAAGGAACGCCCCGACGTCCGGCCTAAGGCAGTATTGGAGCAGCTCTTTGAGGCACGCATCGACCTTGCCGAGATGGCCCTTCAGAAGTTCGACGAGACTTTCTTCGGTATCGCCATCGATCTTCTTCAAAAAGACATCCAGGATCTCCCCGAGCACTCGGTCCCCGTGCGCGAACGCTGGCGCCACGTACTCGTGACTCGGAACCCCGACGTCCTGCGTCAGTTCGATCCCCAGACCAAGGGAGTCCTCCGCAGCGAGATCGCCCGGCTCATGCAGTGGCGCGACATCGGTAGCGACGCTGATGCCTATCGCTTCGACCTGCTCATCGCCCGCATGCAACTTGAACTGATGCGTCAAAGCGCAAGCTTTACCAATCTCCGCGACGATCTGATCGACCAGGTCCTCCAACTTCCTCGTAACCTAACCCAGGTGAAGGCCAAGGCACAGTGGCTCCAGAAGATCGAGACACCGGACGCGCCGTTCTGGACTACGGCAACATGTGCTGATCTTGAGGACCTTCGCCTCCAGCTCCGTGGTATCATGCGTTACCGCCAGCGCTCTACGGAGCCTCCCGGCCTCCCGCCCAAGATCATAGACGTTCCGGAAGTCGTCGCAGAGACGGAGTCCACGTACTATACGCTCAAGACCATGTCGTCTCTGGATCAGGCTGCCTACCGCCAGCGTGTCGAGCGCATCCTACGCGATCTGGAAAAGACAAGTCCGACGCTCAAGAGGATCAAGCGCGGCGAACCGGTGACTCAGGCCGATCTCGATGCGCTCCAGAAACTCATCCTCGTGCAGGACTCCAACGTCCACCTCGCCTTACTCCAGGAGTTTTATGGGAATCTGACGACGCCCCTCGACTTCCTGATCCGTCGCATTATCGGCCTGGATGCCGAGGCAGTGGAGCGCGAGTTCGTCGCCTTCGTGACGCGCTACCCCATGCTCACCGCCCGTCAAATCCAGTTTCTCGACCTCCTGAAGAACCACATCCGCCGCTTCGGCGCGATCGAACTGAAAGAGCTTTACGAAGCCCCTTTCACCTCCCTCCATTCGGACGGGGTGGACGGCATCTTCACCGAATCGCAGCAGGTTGACTACCTGCTGAGCGTTATTCAGAAATTCCAACCCCAGAACCCCGAGGTCCGCCCACACCAATGATAACTGGTGCCATGAAAACAAAAATCGATACACTATGGACGTCCTTTTGGGCGGGAGGCATCGCCAACCCCCTCACCGTCATCGAGCAGCTCAGCTACCTCATCTTCCTGCGGCTGCTGGACATGCGCGAGAGTCTCACCGAGAAGAAGATCCAGCGCCTCGGTGATGCCGAACTGCGCGGCAAGCTTCTCTACGGTCCCGACGAACAGCATCTGCGCTGGCATCGCTTCAAGGAACTTGGTGGCCAGGAGATGCTCGACCTCTTCCGGGGTTGGCCTGCCGATCCGGAGAAGGGGATCAAGGCCGAGCAGGGGGTCTTTGGCCACATGCACCGCGTCTGCCTGAAGATGTCCATCGGTGAATTCTTCAAGGATGCCCAGTTCCTCATCTCCAAGCCCGACCTGCTGGTCCGCGCGGTCAACATGATCAGCGAACTCGACCTGACGAGCGATGACTGGAAGGGCGACATCTACGAGCACGTCCTCGCCAAGCTCACAACGGCGGGCATCAACGGCCAGTTTCGCACGCCCCGCCACATTATTGACCTGATGGTCGAGATGGTGGCGCCCCAACCCGGCGACCGCATCGCAGACCCTGCCTGCGGCACGGCGGGCTTCCTCGTGCGCACCATCGCCCACATCATGCGCCAGCATACCTCGGAGGCAGGACGCATCGAACAGGTCGATCCCGAGACCGGTCGTACCGACGTCTCCTATACCGGAGACCTTCTCACCGCAGACCAACGCCGTCAGATCGCAGATGGAATCCACGGCTTCGACTTTGACGCCACGATGCTCCGCGTCTCAGCCATGAACCTCCTCCTTCACGGCCTCGACGAACCCAACATCCACTACCAGGACACGCTTGCCGCCAGCTTTGACGATCGCCACCCGGCACTCGTCAAGGATGCCTTCGATGTCATCCTTGCGAACCCACCATTCAAGGGGAGCCTCGACGAGCAGGCGCTCCTGCCGAGCCTCAAGCGTAAGGTGAAGACCACGAAGACAGAACTCCTCTTCCTTGCGCTCATGGTTCAGATGCTTCGCCTCGGCGGGCGCTGCGCCGTCGTGGTTCCCAACGGCGTCCAGTTCGGCAGCTCAACCGCCCATGTCGCCGTGCGCAGGATGCTGGTGGAGGAGAACCAGCTGGAAGCCGTCGTCAACCTCCCCAGCGGCGTGTTCAAGCCCTATGCGGGCGTCGCTACAGCCATCCTGGTCTTCACCAGGGGCGGCAAGACCGAGGACGTTTTCTTCTACGACGTCGAGGCTGACGGGTTCTCGCTCGACGACAAGCGCCAGGAAGTGAAGGAGAACGACATCCCCGACGTTGCCACGCGCTGGGCGGAATGGCGCGAGCGGAAGAACAACAAAGACTTCGCCGACCGGAAGTCCAAATGCTTCGCTGTATCCCTGACGGACATCGTCAAAGAAGGCTACGACCTTTCCATCAACCGCTACCGCGAGTCCAATCACGTCGCCGTTGAGTACGACGCTCCCAAGGTCATCCTCGGGCGTCTCCGCGCGTTGCAAGAAGAGATCGCGGCGGACATCGAGGAGCTGGGGGGAATGCTGAAGTGAGTACCTCAATCCCTGTCAGTCTGCTTGGCGACCTTATCACTATAAAGGGAGGCGGCACGCCATCCCGACACAACCCCGCATACTGGGGCGGAAACATCCCCTGGGCGACGGTAAAGGATCTTCAAGGTTCGGAGTTGAGCGCTGTCCAAGAGTCGATCACCGAAGAAGGTCTTCAAAACAGCGCCAGCCAAGTAATCGAAGCCGGTCATGTGATAACCGCCACGCGGATGGCCCTAGGGAGAGCGGCGATAGCAACAAAGGACGTTGCGATAAACCAGGACCTGAAGGCGCTTGTGGCTGGCCCACAGCTGTATCCTCGTTACCTACTGCACTTTATCATCAGTAAGGGCGCGGATCTTGAACGTATGGGGAAAGGTGCTACAGTAAAAGGTATCCTAATTGATGACCTGAAGAAACTTCAAATCCCGCTCCCTCCCCTCACGGAGCAGCGGCGGATTGCGGCGATCCTCGACAAGGCGGACACGCTGCGCCGCAAAGCTCAGCAGGCCCTCAACCTTACCGACGACCTCATCCGCTCCACGTTCCTCGACATGTTCGGCGACCCCGTCACAAATCCGAAGGGGTGGCCAATGGTTCGATTGGGAGACATGATCACGGAAATTCGTGCAGGCAAAAGCGTTGGTGGTGAACAGCGCCAACGCGCGAAGGACGAATGGGCAGTTCTGAAGATCAGCGCGGTGACGAGTGGTCGATTCCTTCCACATGAGCACAAGGTTGTGAACGATCCGCCAGCCGAGGAGACCTTGGTCAGACCCAAAAAGGGAGACCTCATCTTCAGCCGAGCCAACACTCGGGAGCTTGTCGCTGCCATGGCGATCGTCGAAGAAAATACGGAGGGCCTATTCCTGCCAGATAAGCTTTGGACCATCGAGACGAATCCCAAGCAGCTTAGGAAGGAATACTTGAAGTACCTGATGGCAGACCCGCTCTTCCGAAGTAAGTTCGCCACACTAGCAACCGGTACCAGCGGTTCAATGCTGAACGTCTCGCAGAAGAAACTTATACAATATGAGATTCCGACGCCAGATCCCAAGCTTCAGGACGCTTTCGCGGACTTCACTTGGGGCGTTTTCAAGACTCGAAACCGCTTAGCTGCACAGTGCAACGAGTCGGACGCAACGTTTGAAGCGGCGCTGCAACGGGCGTTCATGGCAGGGTTGTGATGCAAGAAGAGCTTCAAGAGGTAAGAAAATGACGACCAAGGACCTGGAATTCCTGCGCTTTCGAGACTTCGCCGGTGTTAGCGACTACGGCGACTCTGAGTGGCTGACTGTCGCTATTTCGGAGAAGGGAGAGAACGGTGACTTCTTCGGGACGTCCGTGTTAGTGCCGATGGGAGCAGCTCCATTTACCGAATACCTCGAACGCGATGATTGGCCTGCCGACCCATGTTTCGGGAAGTATTGTATCTGGTACGACAACTTTGGGAAGATTTGGCGTTATGATACACCCGCTGCCCGGTTTGGTATCGAGGCGGAACCATTCACATTTCTGCGTGAGTACCACGGCGGGCATCCGAATCACTTTGAGATTTCCACCGAGTTCGTACTCGCATGGAATCTCTATCCGAACGCCGACCTGTCCGAGCTACGCCACACCGACGACGGTGGGGAGGAAATCGTCGTTGTTAGATTTCAGGGTCTTTCGGGCCAAGGAAAGCCCACAAAAAGGGTTCTCGTCAGCACCTATCATCTACGCCTTTGGCTCATGCTAAAGAGCGTCGCTCTTCTTCGGCAGTTTGACCACAGAAGATTCTTACCGACCAAGGTGGTGATTCCTGAGAATGAGTTTGATAGTGAGATCCTTTCGCCCAAGAACGGAATTGGTCGGTACGAAGTTCATGTAACTCCGGATGCTACTCGAATGGTCACCTCCTTTGGTGCATGCTCAATTCTGCGTGGATGCGACGTAACGCTCCCCTTTGACTCCGGCAAGGTAGCCGCGCCAGAGCAGAAATGGGCTACAGTTTCATTGGGTCGAGATGATGACGGTAACCTGATCGAGTTGGAGTGCTTTGGTGATGAGGATTTTCGCCTAAGGGGTACGGGCGAGCGCGTTCGATACTTGACTCCGATCAATTTCAAGCGAGCGGTGCTGAAGAAATACTACGACGAGCCCAGCAAGTACGACGTGGAGCCTGGCATACTTCGGTGTCTAGGCCTATGGAGTGTTTATATCGAGATCAATCACGAGACCGACCTTGTGAATGTTTACGCAGGCGACTTCTTCAAGATGCCATACAAGGAGCAGCTACACTGGCAGGCTCACCAAGTCGCGACCAAGCAGGGGATCTCCGCCGCAAGATTTGCTCGGGACTTCGAAGCCAAGTTTGTCGATCTTCCAGAGAACCTGGATCCAATCCACCGATTCAAGATTCTGATCGGCGAAGTAAATGCGCTGTTCATTCCGATGCTGGGCGAGCCGCTGTTCCGGTCGCTTCCTCCAGGAGATGCACACCACCTGAATGCCCTTCACCTTCCCTCCGTCAATGAGCAGAAGCACTTCGATGAATTCGTACAGTCGCTTGCAAAGATTGCCTGCGATTCGATCAACGTCAGTGCGCTCAAGAAGAAGATGACGAGCCTACCTGAAGAGAACAAAGGTTCGATCAGTATGCTAGAGCACGCTGCCGCGAACGGCCTCGCCGTGGCTGACTGCCTGAAGGATCTGCTCAACGCTCTGAAGCTGTGCCAAGCCATCCGGTCCAGGAGCGCCGCTCACCTGAAGGGTTCCGATTTGGATAAGTTCCTCAAGAAAGAGAACATGGCGATCAGCGACATGAAGGAGCGAGGACTGATACTGATTCGACGTTTGAATGAGGGGCTTAGAAATGCGATTAGCTGCATTCAATCGAAACAGTCACTCAAGGAGCCTGTGACTACAGAAGACAGCGAGCTTCCTCCAAGCATAGAGATGTAATCAACTACTGATCTAGGACCGGAGGACCAAAATGCCCCGTTCGCCAAGGAGACCGAAAACACTTCCTGAGTCCTCCATCACGGGGCAGAAGGGGATCAACGTCATCGAGGGCATCGTGCTCGATATGGGTTGTCTCTGGATTCCCCGCACCCAGTTCGACGCGGGGATCGATGGGTATATCGAACTTCGTGACGAGGGCACCGGCACCGTGAGCGGAAGCCACATTGCCGTGCAGAGCAAGTGCGGCCCGTCCTATTTCAATAACGAGAACGAAGAGGCCTTCACCTTTCGGCCCGACCAGCGGGACCTGGATTACTGGAGTCGCGCCAATCTCCCTGTTCTGGTGATCGTCAGCCGTGAGCCCGACGAGGCCTTCTACTTCTGGTCGAACGACTTTCCTCGCGCAGCGTCCGATGGCTCCAAAGGCATCAGGATAAACAAGGCGACACAGCGCTTTGACCGAAACTCTCGGGCAGAGCTTCTGCGTCGCGCCGCACCACCGGGCTCGGGCTTCTACTTCTCTCTCCCACGCGAGGAGGAGAAGGTTTGGACGAACATGCTGCAACTGGTGCGCTACCCCGAGCAGGTGTTTACAGCGACGCCAGTCTTCAGCAGTCGAGAAGAGACATTCGCATGGCTCAACGAGTCTGCCAGAGAGAAGAGCAGCGAGATCGTGGTGCGAGGCGACTATCTCTTGAGTGCTCACGACCTATCAAGACCCGAGTGGAAGAGCCTCGTGGAAGCTGGAACAGTGGAATCGCACGCGGGGACTGAATGGGCGCGGGCGGATGATCCGGAGAGCAGTCGGCGATTCGTGGAGTTGCTGAACAAATTGTTGCGCGGATTCCTGTATGAACGCGGGATGAAGCTATGGACCGAAGGAGGGTATTTCTACTTCCGCAAACCGTACGACGCCAATGATCTCAAGATTTCCTATCAGAGATGTGGACGAAGTTCAGCTTTGACCGTGGTGCATGGTGATATTCGGGAGTTTGAAGGTAGAAAGTTTCACAGCTACCGGCATATGGCAGTGGCGGTGCGCTGGCAGCGAGTCGCAACGAACTGGTATGCGGTCCTGACCCCCACCTGGCACTACACCGTTGATGGAGAAAAGCAGGAGCCGCGCCACGAAGAGTGGCTCTCTGGGTTACGAAAGCTGGAGAAGAACAACACGGTGACGTCTCAAGTGCTGTTCTTTGCGGACTACCTGGGCGAGCAAACGGGGTTGTTCGCTCAACGGCACAAGTGGTTGGAGTTCGGCGAGCTTCGATCTGAGATCCTCCCTTTCAAGGTTCCAGATGCCGAATGGCTTCCCCCTAAAGACGAGGTTGTTTCGGACCCAAACTCCGAACCAGATGACGCCTCCGTTGATTACGACTTTTTCGGTTCGGACTGGGAGGACGATTAGGTATGCTCAAGGTAATCCCAGAACCACTGTTGGAGTTCGGCGACTCAAACACCCACGTGGATATTCGTGGCGGGCTTGCGTCTTTCGGGCCGTTTGACGTGAACGAGGTCTCGCGCCCGACGCGTGTTTCCTTGGGTGTTGTGGCGACGCGTGAGGACCGGGCTCTGGTAGAAAAGTGGCTGGTCAGCGTGGCCAACGGCATACCCGCGAAAGAGTCGCGGCAGCCAAATCTCTTTCCTCCGTTTCCCGCTCTTGGGCGGAACGGTGTATTCCAGTCCGAGTTCATAATCGAAGAAGTGGGCGAGTTGCCCGCACTGGAACTGACCAAGCTTTGCGCGGAGTCGGACCTCTCTGCGTTCTGCCAACGCGTCGCTCTGCGGTTGTCTCAAGAGGCCATGCGGCTCACGCAGAAGAGAAGCCTACATGTCATCTTGATCGTCCTTCCAAACCAGATCCTCAGCAAGAGCGCAGAACTCGCGGCGGCGCGAGGAGGAGTGACTCCTGACGGAATCATCCCCGATCTGCACGACATTCTGAAGGCCAAGGCACTTGTCGCCAACATTCAGACTCAGATTGTTTGGCCCGCCACGATAGGCGGCAAGATGATCAGCAGACAGAACCTGCGGCAGATGCGGAAGCAGGTCGTGAAGCAGCAGCAGGATGAGGCCACGCGTGCATGGAACCTGGTCACAGCGATTTACTATAAGGCAAAGGGCTTCCCCTGGAGGATTCCGAAGGACACGAAGAAGCTCGCATCGTGTTTTGTCGGCTTGGGGTTCTTCAAGAATGCGGACAACACGGCCCTCCACACCTCGATGGCGCAAGTTTTTGACGAGCGAGGCGACGGCTTGATCCTACAAGGTGGGCCTGCCGAGTTCTCGAAAACCGATCGTCGCCCGTATCTCCCTGCCGCCGAAGCGAAACAATTGATCCTACAAATGCTGGAGGCCTACGAGGCCGAACATCATCATTCCCCCGCAAGGTGTGTGTTCCACAGGGCTTCCGCGTTCAAGGAAGAGGAGGTGGAGGGAATTCAAGAGGCGTTGCAGGAGAAGAACATCAGGTTTCATGACCTCGTCTCGATTCGATCCTCGGATATGCGTTTGTGCCGGATCGGTGCTTATCCAATTCCGCGCGGAGCCTGCATGACGCTCGACGAAGACCGTGCGCTGCTCTACACGCGCGGCTCAGTCGAGTATTTTTCAACCTACCCCGGCAACTACGTGCCCCGAGCACTGGAGGTTAGAAAGGACTCGGGGGATAGCGATGTCGACGAGCTGTGTGCCGAGATCCTAAGCCTGACGAAGATGAACTGGAACAATACGCAATTCGATGGCGGAAAACCCATCACCCTACGCGCTGCCCAAAAGGTCGGTGACGTGCTTCGCTGGGTCCCCCAATTCTCGCCGATACCTCATCGATTCAGCTTCTTTATGTAGACGATCAATCTCTTCGGTAAACGTCCTACGAGCCCCATCTTGACCATCGCCGGGGTCCTGTGCGATTCTGCCTCCTCATTTTATACACGGAGAGCAGGTCATGGAACACAAGACCCCCGGCTTCACATCCGGCGCGAAGCGAATGCACTGGCAGG
>JAVJSW010000035.1:0-69426 GCA_040219255.1 Sumerlaeia bacterium | reverse complement strand
TCGAGAGCGCCGCGCGGGCCGGCGCCAACCCCCTGGGCTACCTGCAGGCTCTCTTCACAGAGCTGCCGGACTCGCCGCAAAGCCAATTGGCTCAATGGTTGCCGGACCGCTGGATGGCGGCTCGGGCTGCAACCGAGGATGGGGCCGAAATCGGCTGAAGACTCGACAGCAGTCAACATCCGCAAAGACCTACGCGAGCGAAACGGTGCTTCCTCAGGCCAAGCGGCCTCGAGGTTCGTGGAGACGCTACGCCCTGCCACGGACGATGGCAAGGCCGCCGGGGACGTGGCTCAACTGACGCTTACCGAACCACACGTTCCGGACGACAAAGCTCTACGACCGCACGGAGGAGCGGATCGGGCAGGAGATGGTGGAGAGGGTCCAGTTGGGGAAGGAGGCGGTGAAACTCACTGTGAGTTACAAAGTATCTCTAATATTTCTGTATAATCAGACACAACTTGGTTTTGCCAAGTCTTCCTACCAATCTTTGTTTCAAAGAACTTCGCATTCCTTATTTTCGATAACGCATATGCTTCTGATATAGATATATTCCACCCCTTGCCAGCTAATATCAATCTGATTTTCCTAGCCTCTTTGAATCTAACCCCGGCCCAATGCGCCACAAGGAAGAAGGAGAGTGTTACTACCGCATCGACCCAATTCACTACTATATCATTTCCTTTCTTGGCATTTATCCACATTCATCCCTCGGATTCCTCTGTGGGGGCAATGGCGAACTTGGTGGCGATGGTGACGACGGTGGCGCGACAGGAGGAATGGGTGGGGATGGAGGAGCGGGAGGTTCGTCACCATTATGGGGGAAATCGATGCCTGGAATATCTTCTCTGATAGGGGTTGGCGACATGATCCAATATACTGTTCCGCTTGCTATTTTTGTTGTTGCGTTACCAACAAAGGAGACAACTGCATGAATGATCGTTCTTGGGAGTCGGTATTCCGTAGGCTCCCCGCCTATAGTTTCTGGCAGATCCACAATAGGAGGCGTACTACTGGGAGGACCGGGTGGGAAATAAGTAGGATCACAACAGATTGGGCACAATCCCCAAGGATCAATCATTGTGACAGGATTTTGCTCTGCATAGTTGTACTGATGTTCAGCAGACGGAGCAAATGGCGCTCTGCTCATAAACAGACCATAAGAACCAATATACCATCTCTTGAGCATGTAAATCGACCCAGATAGCGGATCGAACGACTTCGTATTGTGTCCCAAGCCAAGCATATTGCCAGACCAAACACCGTTCAAGTACGACCCCGAAGAAGCTTGCAGAACATTGCCGAAACCATCGGCATACCGGAACCCTTGAACGCTTCCGGTTCCGCTCGTTGTTGCCGCAACGGAACCAACTTGATTATAGTGATAGTACTTATCCGACACGCCAACTTGAGTTGGGTCGCTGTGATCTGTTTGGACTGTCCGCACAATTTGACCGACGGTATTGCCCGCAAGGACATTTCTCTCCACCGTCACCGAATTCGAAAACTTCAAATCATCCATGTACATGTGGGTGGAGCTGCCCGCCCAGATCGCCATGCCGGTGATGATGCCGAGGTCGTCGCTGGGCCAGAGGCGGCGGACGTCGGCGGAGAGGTCGCGTTCGAGGCGGAACCAGCCGCCTTCGTTGTAATCGCCCGCTTCTCCGTCGATGCCGACGATGGCATCGTTTGTGCCCGGCCAGTATTCACTCGTCGTGTTGGGCTTGTAGCGGATGTTGCCGCGCACGCCGGATTGGGTGACGAAGTGGAGGGTGAATTCGGCATCAACGTCGAGCGTTTGGGTTTTCAGCCAGACGCTGAAGGTCTTGTGGCCGGTGATGTTCCATCCGTTGGTGCCGGGCGCGTCCCATCGGAAGGCGCCATCGGCGGTCCAGCCGGCGAAGTCATAGACGGTGGATCGGCGGACGTTATCGGTGATCCGGGTCCAGGAGGCCGGGTTGGCGGTCTCGGCGTCGTATTTGGTGGTGAAGGCGAAGGCGGAGTCGGTGTGGGCGCCTTCGACGGAG
Source organism: Sumerlaeia bacterium (assembly GCA_040219255.1). Taxonomy (GTDB): domain Bacteria; phylum Sumerlaeota; class Sumerlaeia; order SLMS01; family JAHLLQ01; genus JAVJSW01. The sequence continues at coordinate 67,402 of JAVJSW010000035.1, read as the reverse complement.
ACTTTCTTGACCTCCTCGGTAATGCCCGAGAAGTCGTAGCGGGTGCGTTGGCCGTCGTCCTCGCCGAGGCCAGCGTCGGACAGGCGGACGTCGTCGAAGGTCTTGCCGTTGGAATCACAGTGCGTCACAGGAAGCCCCATTCCGCAAACTCGGAACGTTCTTAGAATGAGGCGGCATTGCACCCCCACGGGACAAGCCCATTCTCGGCGGCAGTGCTTGAGAACTCCCACCTTGCCTTCCACCGCCCCGGCGGGCAATCAGGAACGATCCTGCCAGCCCTCGAAAGGCTCCCCCGCATCGCCATGCTTCGTCTCACGCTTTCCCTCGCATTTTTCCTTGGCGCCGCCGTGCCCGCCGCTGCGCTGGAGGTGCGCGAGGGCGACGTGGTGATTCGCACGGATCGCCTGATCGATGGAACCGGGGCACCCGGGCGCGCTGCCATGGTGGTCGTGCGCGGCGATCGGATCGTGGCGGTCGAGCCGGGGGATGAGAATGTGCCTTCGACGGCGACGGTGATCGACGCGTGGGGGCGGGTGGTGGCGCCGGGGTTTATCGACACGCACGCCCACGGCGATCCGGTGGAGACGCCGGAGATGGAGAATTTCCTGGCGATGGGCGTGACGACGATTTGCCTGGGTCAGGACGGCGGCAGCGTGCGCGTGGCGGAGATGGCCGATTGGTTCGACGCGGTGGCGGCGGCCGGGCCCGGGCCGAACGTGGCGACCTATGTGGGCCACGGCACGGTGCGCGAGGAGGCGGGCGTCGGGCTCTCGACCACGCCAACGGCCGGCGACATCGCGCGCATGGTGGGGCTGGTGGAGCGGGCGCTGGACGCCGGGGCGTGGGGCCTGACGACGGGTCTGGAGTACCAGCCGGGGACCTTCGCGGCGGAGGACGAGTTGGCGGCGGTTGCGCGGCCCGTGGGCGAGCGGGGGCTGGTGGTGATGAGTCACCTGCGCACGGAGGACGACGACCAATTGGCCGGGGCGATCCGCGAGTTGATCGCGCAATGCCGCGCCGCGGGGGCCCGCGCCCACGTCTCGCACATCAAGAGCGTGTACGGCAAAGGTGCCGAGCGGGCCGAGGAAATCCTGGCGGTGATCGAAGAAGGCCGCGCCAGCGGTGTGCCGGTGACGGCGGACATTTATCCCTACACGGCGAGCTACACGGGGCTGGGGATCCTGTTTCCCGATTTCGCGCTGCCGCCGAACGATTACCGCCGGGTGATGGAGGAGCAGCGGGCGGAGTTGCTGGACTACCTGGACCGCCGCATCCGCAAGCGCAACGGGCCCGAGGCCACCCTTTTCGCCACGGGGCCAGACGCCGGGAAAACGCTGGCGCAGGTGGCCGAGGAACAAGGCCTCAGCCCGGCCGAGGTGCTGATGAAGAAATCGCCCGGCGGCGGCAGCGCGGCGTACTTCATCATGGACGAAGCGTTGCAGGAGCGGCTGCTGGTCGCCGAGGGGGTTAATGTCTGTTCCGATGGCAGCCCCAGCATGCGCCATCCGCGCGGCCATGGGACGTTCGCTCGGGTGATCCGCCATTTCGTGCGCGAGCAAGGGGCGCTGACCCTGGAGGAGGCCATCCACAAGATGAGCGGCCTCGCCGCCGAGACCACAGGCCTGGCGGGCGCGGGGCGCGGAACGCTGGCGGCGGGGAACTTCGCGGACATCCTGATTTTCGACCCGGAGGCGGTGAACGACCCGGCGAACTTTTCGGATCCGTACCAGTTGGCGGAAGGGTTCGACTGGATCATGGTGAACGGCCAGGTGGTGCGCGAGGGGGCGAAATTCAGTGGCGAGCGGGCGGGCCGGGTTTTGCGGCGGGGAAAGAATTTTTAAAAGTCCCAGGCAAAAGACAGCTTTACTAATTCTATTTATGAATCATATTTCTTCGGCGTGATATAAACGAAAATTTCCCCGATTGAAGGGCTTTTGACGAACATCGTTCGGTTCGTGGCGGTGGAAATTTTCCACGGTTTTTTGGGGGACAGCAAGAATTCCTCTAAAAAATTACTATTTCCTGGCTCCGATTCAACGGTTGACTTCCTCCCGGGCGATGAGTTGGCTGCAAAAAGTTCCATTTTCTGGTGATTTTTTGTGAAGCGTCTCATTATCGCTCTTGTTTCCTGTACTGTCATAATCGCCGCCGGGGCTTTCCTGCTCCTGGCGAGGGGCGATAGTCCAGTCCTATCGTCGGCCCCGCCGACTGCGGAGGCGCCTGCGAAGCCCGCGCCCCAAGAGCTCGCCGCCCCGTCCGAAGCGATGGCGGATTCCAAACCGAAAGCGGCCCTTGCGGCGGAGGAAACACCAGCCGCCACCGCGCCTTCCGGGCCTGAGCCCAGTCCCCCCGCCATCGACCCGGAAAGCCAGCCCCGGACCACACTGATTTACGATTTTTCCTCGCCAGACGGTTTCCCCAAAGCGAGCCGCCTGAAGGGTCTGTATATGACCGATGAGGGGCTGAAGGTAAGCGCCGACGCGGAAACGAACGCCCACGGCCACCGGGTCGGGATTCTGGAAACGCCGTCACAGCCGCTCGATTTCCCCAGCAACGCCGTGACGCCGCTGTGGAAGGTGGACCTGCCGGAGGGCGGGGCCTCGCAGGTGCACGTCGAGGTGGCCTTCAGCGTGAACGGGACGGACTGGACGAAGTGGTATCACTTTGACGCCGACGCGGATTCGCTGGGCCAGATCCGGCCGACCTATCCAGACGGCCGGCCGAACCCGAACTACGGCTATGTGTCCGGCGGCCTGCTGGTCCATGGGCTGACGCAATACGATCACATTCGTTCGCGGGTGGTGCTGGAGGCTGCTGAGGGGGAAGACCCGGCGCTCCACAGCATCCGCTACTACTACCAAGACAGTACGTTGGGGGAAGGGCGCTTAGCGTCTCCTCCGCGCGGAACCGATTCGTCCGTTGGGACGCCGTGACCGCGGAAAATCCTTCATAAAACCCACTTTTACGCCTGGAGGCACCCATGGATCCCACCCATCCTATGCCAAAGCTCGCCGGTCTGGCGGTGGCGCTGATGCTCGCCGCCGCGCCTATGACTTTGGACGCGGCGGGGAATTTTCCCCAGCCCACCATTAACGATCGCGCATCATGGAACGCTCGCGCTCCTCAGGGGTCGATCTCGACCCTCACGGGCCTCAATCGCGCCATGATCCACCACAGCGCGATTTCGACCGATTACAACACCACGTCGCTGGAAGACTCGAAGGCCAAAGTCCGCGCCATCCAAAACGTCCACATGGACACGAATGGCTGGAGCGACATCGGTTATCACTTCGTCACGGACAAACTCGGCAACAAGTTCGAAGGCCGCGAAGGCTCGCTGGCGGGTCTGCCCCGCGGCGCCCACGACGGTGTGAACAACGAGAGCATGGGCTTCTGCATGATGGGCTACTTTCACACGCCCATCTTCGATCAACCGACGGTCGAGCAGCGCAACGCGATCTACGACCTGATCGCGTGGAAGATCCCCGATCCCTTCACCGGCCTCGGCACCGGGTCCTACGGCAGCGATCCGAACACGCCGTTCCTCGGCGGCCACCGCGATGCTTCGGCGACGGCCTGCCCTGGCGACACGATGTACAACACCTACATCGGCACCGATCCCTTTGGCGGCGAGGCTCGCCTGGAAGTCAACGCCCGCATCACCGGCACGACGACCGGCGGCGGCACGGAAGTGGTCGTCGATAACGACGATGGGTCGCCTGCGTACGCGGAAACCGGCGGCTGGTCCACCAGCGGCGCCGCGGGCTACAACGGCGGGACCTACCGCTTTGCCCAGACCGGCGACCCGAACACGGCCTCCTGGACAGCGAGCCTGCCAGAGGCGGGCGACTACGAGGTCAGCGTGATCTACGTGGCGGGTTCCAACCGCCCGACGGCCGCGCGCTACACCGTTTCCACCAGCGGCGGCACGCAGGAAGCCTTTGTCGATCAGACGGTGAATTCGCTGTCGTGGCAATCGCTGGGCACGTGGAATTTCGCTGCGGGCAATGCGACGGTGACGCTGGATGCGCTGGGCAGCACGCCCGCGGCAGCCGCCGTCATCGCCGACGCGGTGCGCTTTACCAGCACCGGCGGCGGAACCGGCGGAACCGATCCAGCCGAAATGCGCCTGGCGGTGATTACCATTTTCGACGACATCAACGATACCATCGCGATCCAGAACTGGGTCGATGAAATCGCCGGGCTGAACTACAACTCGATCGCGATCCACACGCGCTATCGCGGCGACGCGACGTACTTCCCGAACAAGACCGATTCGACCTTCCCGAACAACGAACCGCGCACCAGCGCCGCCGGTTCCATCGACGTCCTGGAAGAGTTCACCACCCGCGGCCAGGCCGCCGGGCTCAAGGTCTTCGCCTACGTCAATACGCATCTCGTGACCGATGGCGTGGACACCGACTTCCGGTCGAACCACGTCATCAATACGCATCCGGAATGGCGGACCTACTTCTACAACGGCGGCAGCCCCATCGTGCAGACGACGACGCACAACAGCAGCGGTCTGTGGCTCGAAGCCGCCCTGCCCGACGTTCGCGTTTACCTGGCGAACATCGCCGGCGACATCATGATGAACTACAACTGCGACGGCATCATCCTCGATCGCATCCGCTACCCACAGACGTCCTTTACCCGCACGAACACCGACTTTGGTTATCACCCCGACGCCATCGCGGCGTTCAACGCCCAGTACGCCAAGTCCGGCACGCCGGATCCGTACGACGCGGACTGGATTCAGTTCCGCAAGGACGCCATCACCAGCACCGTTCAAGAAATCTACAACACCATTACCGCCATCGATCCGAACAACATCCTGCTGGCCTATCCGATCGGGCGCTTCAACGACGCCATCAACTTCAACTATCAGGACTGGCCGGTGTGGCTGAGCAATGGCGCCATCGACGGCGTCCTGCCCCAAATCTACACCTCGGACAACACATCCTTCAGCAGCCGCTGCGACACCCACATCGCCGCCTACACCGGCTCCCGCCTGCTGGGCGTGACGACCGACGCCTACAACAGCGGAGTGGACGTGGCCGGTCAGATCGGCATCACCCGCACCAAGGGCTTCGACGGCACCTCGCCGTTCCGCCACGGCGTGATGGAGGCCCTTGGCTACTTCACCGATCTGTCCACCGCCTACGCCAACCCGGCGGCCTGGCCCGACATGCCTTGGAAGACCAGCCCCGACACCACGCCGCCCGCCGCTCCGACGGGTCTAGCCGCCACAGCCGGCAGCAACCAAGTCGCCCTCGACTGGGCCGACAACTCGGAAACGGACCTCGACGGCTATAACGTCTATCGCGGTTCCGCCACCGGCGGCCCCTACAGCGTCATCGCTTCGAACATCAACACCAGCGCCTACACGGACAGCGGAGTGACCAACGGCTCAACTTACTACTACGTGGTTTCGGCGCTCGATTTCTCGGGCAACGAATCGGCCGACAGCGCCGAAGTCAACGCCACGCCCGACGCCGTCGATCAGGTCGCCGTGGCTTCCGCCGACTTCGCCACCGACGCGGGCACCATCGCCAGCGGTTCCTACGTCTCGACCCAGAGCCAGAACGACGTGAGCCAGGTCCTGCGCGAAGGCGAGAGCGGCGGCAAGCCCGCGAGCCGCACCAGCCTGCTGAGCCACACCTGGCAGCTTAGCGTCCCCACCGGCAGCGGCTATACGCTCTCTGTGGACGCCCACCGCGCCGCGAACAGCGAAGGCGATGACTTCGTCATTTCCTGGTCGAAAGACAACGCCAGCTACACACCGGCCATCACCATCACCGCCAGCAGCGACACGGACACCTATCAGTCCTATATCTTCCCGCAGGATGTCAGCGGCACGCTGTACATCCGCATCGAAGACACCAACCGCACGGCCGGCCAAAGCGCCCTGGATACCGTTTCCATCGATCACCTCTACGTGGTTTCCGCGGCCTCGGGCGGTTCGGACACCACGCCTCCGGCGGCTCCGACCGGTCTGGCGGCGACTGGTGGCGACGCCTCTGTAAGCCTCTCCTGGAACGCCAATGGCGAAACCGATCTGGCGGGTTACACCGTCTCGCGCGCCACCACCAGCGGCGGTCCCTACACCGCTCTGAACGGCACGCTGTTGACCAACGAAGCCTATTCCGACTCGACCGTGACAAACGGCACGACGTACTACTACGTTGTGAACGCCGAAGACGCGGCGGGTAATATCTCGGCCGACAGCGCCGAAGCCAGCGCGACGCCCACCAGCGGCGGCACCGGCGGCGCCATCGTTCATGTCTCCGCCCTGACCGTGGAAACGGTCAACATCGGTGGCGGCAACAAGACCGGCCGCGCCACCGTGACTGTCATTGACGGTTCCGGATCGCCGGTATCTGGCGCGATTGTCGATGGCACCTTCACCGGGTCCTACAACGAGTCCGTTTCCGGCACCACCAATGGCAGCGGCGTCGTGGTGTTCGACACCAGCAGCAGCGCCAAAGGCGGCGTCAGCTTCACCTTCTGCGTTGACAACATCTCGGCATCCGGCCTGACCTACGATCCGGCTTCGAACAGCGCTTCCTGCGCCGGCTTGTGAGCCACCAGTCCATATCTTCCGGCGGGATTTCCACCACCTGCCGGGAACCAGCCCCCGTCTCGGTTTCCCGAGGCGGGGGCTTTGTTTTTGCGGGTTTGTTCAGGAATTGCGCTCCACCGCCGCTTCCAGCTCCATCACCATGCGCCCGACCCGTTCGGCGAATTCCTCGATCCTGACGCTGGCTTCGCCGAACGCGTGGCGCCCAGAAATGGAACGCGGGCGGGGAGCGTTTCCCCGGAACAACGGTGGCGGATTCTCAGGCTGGTTCAGGACCCCGAGGGCCGATGCAGGCGGGTTTGGCTTAAACCTTACGGCTGCCTGGCCTTTTTCCGACTTGCAAGGCGCGTCCCGCCCACGTTCCCTTTAACCCTCCGTCTGCGAGTCCAACCCGAACCGCTTGATCATGCGGTAGAGGGTGGCGCGGTCGATGCCGAGCATGTCGGCGGCTTCTTGCTTTTTCCAATGCTTCTGGTCGAGGGCGCGCAGGACGTGGCGTTTGGTCATTTCGTCCACGAATTCGTTGAGGGGCGAGTAGGCGAGGTCTTTGTCGATGGTGTCGGCGCTGTTGCGGGGATCGGTGGTGACGGGGGCTCCGGCGGCGGCGGCGGCTTGCAGTTTGCCGGTTTCGTGGGGCAGGAAGAGGTCGCCCGGTTCGACGATTTCATCGCGAGTCAGGATCACGGCGCGTTCGATGGTGTTTTGCAGTTCGCGCACGTTGCCGCGCCATTCCTGGGCCTTGAGGGCTTCGATGGCGGCCGGCGAAGTGGGTGGCGAGGGCTTCGACGTCCTCGCGCCGTTCGCGCAGCGGCGGAATGTGGATCGGAACGACCTGGAGGCGATAGTAGAGGTCCTCGCGGAATTCGCCTTCGCGGACGCGCTGTTGCAGGTCGCGGTTCGTAGCGGCCAGGACGCGCACGTCGACGCGATTGGTTTCGTTGCCGCCGACGCGTTCGAAGGTTCCCTCTTGCAGGACGCGGAGCAGTTTGGTTTGGAAGGCGTTGTTGGTCTCGCCGATTTCATCGAGGAAAATGGTGCCGCCATCGGCTTCTTCGAACTTGCCTCGGCGGGTGCGGGTGGCGCCGGTGAAGGAGCCCTTTTCATGGCCGAAGAGTTCGCTTTCCAGCAGTGTTTCCGTCAGCGCGGCGCAGTTCAGGGCCACAAAAGGACGGTCGCGGCGGTCGCTGTGCTGATGGATGGCGCGGGCCACGAGTTCCTTGCCGACGCCGCTTTCGCCGCTGATCAGGACGGTGGCCTTGGTGGGGGCGACGCGTTCGATCATGCCGAGGACCTGGTGCATGGCGGCGCTTTCGCCGATCAGGTTGCCCGAGTCGAATCGCACATCCGCCTCGGCGCGCAGGCGTTTGTTCTCGGCGACGAGTTGGCGATGCTCGAGGGCGCGCTCGAGGATCACCTTCACCTCGTCGTTGTCGAAGGGCTTCATGATGTAGTCGAACGCGCCGGACTTCATGGCCTCGACGGCGCTCTTGACCGTGGCGTGGGCGGTCATGAGGACAAAGGGCAGATCGGGCTGGCGGGACTTGACCTCGCGCAGGAGCTGATCGCCCTCCATGCCGGGCATTTTCAGGTCGCTGAGGACGACGTCGGCGGGGAATTCTTCGAGCTTGGCCAGGGCGTCGTGGCCGTTGCTGGCGGTCTGCACATCATACCCCCAACGCGACGCGACCAGGCTGAGAATACGCCCCATCTGGGGCTCGTCGTCCACGATGAGAAGGCGGTAACGGGGGGGCATGGGGGGGACCTTTCGGGGGCGGTGGGTGTAGGAGGGAGCAAAGGCGGGGCGATGCGGCGGCGCAACGGTTTGCTCGCGGGCGATCCGCTAGAGCAAGAACTAGGACGACGAGACTTGCCGGGCCTCCGCCTCCTTGCGCATCCGCTCTTCCTTCTCCGTCCACTGGATGCGGTCGATGGTGGTGGCGGTTTCCTCGGCCTTGGCGATGTCGCTGGTGCGCAGGAAGAGGTGGACGGCGGTGCCGGCTCCGGGGGTGGATTCGATGTAGGCGTTGCCGCCCATGCCCTCCATCAGTTGCTGCACGAGCGGCAGGCCCAGGCCGGAGCCGTGGGTCTTGGTGGTGAAGAACGGTTCGTAGATCTGCTGTAACGTTTCCGGGTCCATGCCAGGGCCGTCGTCGTGGATTTCCAGAAAGACGCCGCGTTCGCCGGCCGGTTCGGTGACGATGTCGATGGTGCCGCCGCCGTTGGGTTTGAGGGCGTCGCGGGCGTTGAACAGGACGTTGAGGAAAACCTGATAGAGTTGGTCCGAGTCGGCGGCGATGAGGGGGAGGTCCTCGGCGAGGTCGATCTCGATTTCGACGCCGTCTTCGGCGATCTGGTTCTTGACACGGGTGAGCCAGGATTTGACCAGGAAGTTGAGGTTGTGGGCGTCGAGGCGGGCCGGTTTGGGACGGGCGAAATCGAGGAGTTCGGTGATGATTTTGTTCAGGCGGTCGATTTCGCCACGGATCATTTCGAGGGCCTGGGCCTGGGGGGCGTCGCGGTCGAAGTCCTCCATGGCCATACCGGCGGCGGATTTCATGATGGACAGAGGATTGCGGATTTCGTGGGCCAGGGTGGCCGACAGACGCCCGACGCTGGCGAGTTTCTCCGCGCCGACCAGTTTGTCCTGGGTGCGCTGGAGTTGCTGGAGGAGTTGCTGGGCTTCGAGGACTTTGCCTTCGAGGCGCTCGTTCAATTCGCGGAACCGGTGGTTCTGGCGGTCGATCACTTCGCGGGCGGCTCGGTCGCGGGCGCGCAGGAACAGAATCGCCGCGATAATGCCCGCCACCGCCATGTTCAGGAAAATCTGATAGCTGATGAAGACGGTGTAGTCGCCGATGTTGAACCGCACGGCCCAATCGAAGATGCCGAGGTTCATGCCTTCGAGACGGTTCTGATAAGCGTTGAGAACGTGCTCGGCTTCGCGGACACGGCTGAGTTCGATGTTGAGTTCCTGCGCCAGCATCTCCGGATCGGTGGGCAGGCGCTCGGCGGTGCGGATCGGGCCGGTGCCGCCATAGAGCCGTTGCAGGCGCACGAAGCCCTGTTCGTCCTGATGAAAGACGCGCACGTTGCCGGTGACCAGCATGAGCAAGGCGGTGATCATGACGAAGTAAAGAATGTAGCGGCGTTTGCGCACACGCAACGGCGGCCCGGGGTAAATCGGCAGGGGCGTTTCCTCGGTGGGCGCCTCGGGCGGTTCATTGGGGACGATGGGCGGAGCCGGGGGCGGGTCCTGTTCGGTCATGGGGCGCGGTCCTGGCGGCGGCTTCAAGGGGGAAGCCTAGCGAGGCGGGGGCACCAATGGCGAGACGAATTCGGCAGGGGGCGGCTGGGCGGAGCCCCGTTGCTCTCTGTCCCCTTGCGCCGCGCGGCGGAGGCCTTCCACGCTTTTCTTCTCCCGACAATCCCAGCCCGTAAGCGGTTTCCCTCCCCTATGGCTAACAAGAAGAAGTCCGCACCCGCCAAAGCCATCGTGGCTCCGCCGCGGAGCGCCCCGCCCGATGGGCGGGACGTGCAGCCGCGCGAGCCCTCGCCGGGCAATGCGCCGGTGAAATCACCGGTCGCCCCGGCCGATGCCCGCCACCCCGAGGCGGATGCGTTTCTGCGCCGGCACCGGTACGTCGTGGCGTCGATCCTGGCCGTTCTGTCGTTTTTTCTGTTCATGCAGGGCGGCACGAACTGGAACGGCGGGGACTCGCGGGGGTTGACAGATTTGGCGTACTGGGCGGCGCGGACGGGGGAATTTTCCCTGGCCAACCATCCCGCCTACAATGATCCCGCCATACCGCTCGGGGGCTGGGCCGCGCGGGGAGACGACGGACGCGCCGTATCGGTGTATCCTGTGGGGACCGTGGTTTTCACCGCCGTGGGGCTCAGGCTCCTGGAGGCCGCCGGGACCTACCCGAGCATCGCCGAGATCGGCCCGGCGATCAAGACCGCCGCCTGCCTGATCATGGCGCTGGCGGTCGGGGCGCTCTTCCTCGTGCTGCTCGAATTTCTGTCCGCCCAGATGGCGCTGATCGGGGCCTTCCTGTTGTTCGGCCTTGGGTCGCCGGTGCATGGCAGCCTGGCGCATTCCGGCTGGACGCAGACGGGGGCGCTGTTTTCTCTGATTTTGAGCTGCCTCTTCGCCTTACCGCTGCTCCGTAGTGGCCGCCTCCAGCCCACCATCGAGACCACCGCGCTCGTCCTCGCCGGATTTTTCGCCGTGTGGGCGTTCTTCTGCCGCACGACCTTCGGCCTTTGGGGGGTGCTGTTCTTCGCGTGGGCGCTGTATGCGATGCGGGCGGGTGTTTGGAAACCGGCCCTGGGAGGTTTGCTCGCGGCGGTGGCGGGATTCGCGCTGAACAAGGCCGCCATGGGCGGGCTGCTTGGGTCCTACGTGGCCAAGGCGGCGGGCGAGGCGGGCTTTGGCGGATCGCCCGTGGCGATGGCGGGGCGGGGGTTGGCGATGCTGTTTTCGCCGACGCGGGGCATGTTCCTATTCATGCCGTGGACGCTGCTGTTCGTGGGCGGGCTGGGTTGGTGGATTTCAGGCGCCATGCGCCATCGGCCTTGGCGGGACTTCAAGACGCTGCTGCTCGCCCGGCCGAGCCCCGAGCACATCCGCACGGCGTTTCTGCTGGCCCATCTGGCGTTCGCGGTAGGGATTTTCCTGGTGCTGTGCGCGTTCCGCCAGTGGCACGGCGGGTGGGCCGCCGGCCCGCGGCTCCAGGCCGATTTCTTCCCCAGCGCCCTGCTGGCCTCGGCGCCGGTGCTGGCGTGGCTGGGCAGGCGCCTGTGGGGGATCGCTCTGGTGTGCGTTCTGGCGCTGCCCGCCGTTCTGTTCCAAGGCCGTGCCGCAACCATGGTTTATTCCTTTCCGGAGGAATACGTCCCCGCCGCCGAAATCGACGACTTCTGGTGGGATTGGAAGCACGGGAGTCTGGCCTGGTACTGGACCGGCGGCGGGCCGTACCGGTCGCTGGTGGGCTACGACGGGCTTGAGCCGGTGCTGACGGGCAAGACCATCTCCGCCTCCGAACCCAACGCCGAGCGTTTCCTCTCGCGGGGCGTGCGGGCGGAAGCCGCCGCGAACCGCTTCGCCATCTTCCAGCGCGAAGCCGAATGGGTGTTCCAGCCAGCGCCTTCGCTCGGACTGGAGGCCGAGGCGGTGCTCCTGCTCAAGCTTGAAATGCCCCTCGATTCCCGCGTGCGGGAATTGTCGGTCGCGATCAACGGGCGGCGGACCGGCCATTTCCATGTCGTCAGCACCCAGAATGAACGCACCGTTGCGCTGCGAATTCCAGCCGGAGCGATCGAATCCGGCGCCGTCAATACGCTGACCCTAACCCAGCACAGCCCGACCCCGGCTCAGTTCGGCAACGGCCTGATTCACGTGCAGTCGCTGTTGCTGAGCCCGTGGAAGGACGTGAACGAGGAGAAGATCGAGAGCGCTTTGGTGAATTGACGGGGACGGGCCTGGAGGCGGGAAGGGAGGAATTCGGCGCTTCAAGCCGAGTCGCGAGCGCAACTGACCCTTGACGGGCTTCGCGCGCCTCCGGCAGGTTGCCGCCCCCTGACGGACCGGCGCGGCTGAATTCTTTGGCCCTCCGAGCGCTGGCCGCCGAAGGAAAGGATGGCTTTTCCCTATGGCAGACGTGTTGCCCTTCGCGGGGACCCGCTACGCACACAAAGACGCCGATTTCTCGCTGGGCGACGTTCTCGCCCCGCCGTACGACGAAATCGATCCGGCTAAGCAAAAGGATCTCCACGAGCGAAGCCCGTTCAACATCGTCCGTCTCCTGGCGGGCCACGAAACCGCCAGCGACGACGACGCCAGCAACCGCTACGTCCGCGCCGCCGAGTGCTATCGCGCATGGAAAGCGGAGGGTGTCCTCTCCGACGAGCAGCGCAAGTGCTTCTACGTCTACGAGCAGACCTTCCACGCCGAAGACCGCGAAGGACCGCAGACCCGCCTGGGCTTCTTCGCCCTCGTCAAGCTTCAGGACTTCCGCAGCGGAAAAGTCCGCTCCATGAAGCTGACCCACGAATCGCCCAAGAAGGACCGCCTCAAGCTCCTGCGCGCCATCGAGGTCAACCTCAGCCCCCTCCACATGCTCTACTCGGACCCGGACGCCGAAGTGAAGTCGGTCCTCAACGAGGCCATGAAGAAGCGCGAGCCCATCGAGGACTTCACCACCGAGGATGGCACCCGCCATCGCCTCTGGATGGTTTACAAGAAGGACCCGGTGCTGCGCATCCACGACTTCATGAAGCCCCGCCGGCTCTACATCGCCGACGGCCATCACCGCTATGAAACGGCCCTGAAGTACCGCGACATGAAACGCGAGGAAACCGGCCGCCGCGATGGCCGCCAGCCCTACGACTTCGTCCTCATGTTCCTCCAGCGCGCCGAAGACGAAGACCTCATCTCCTACTCCGACAACCTCATCCTCTCGCGGGAGGTCGCCGCCGATGCCGACATCGACATCGTCGTCGAGGACCTCGAAGAGTACTTCGAAATGGAAGAGTTCAAGCTCAACATGAAGGAGTTGGCCAAGGCCGCCGAGCAAGTGAAGAAAATGCTCGACCCCGCCGCCGGCAAGGGAGGCCGCAAGAAAAAGACCGGCCCCACCGAGCAACCCCGCTTCGTCATGGCCCTCCCCAATGGCCGCTCCTGGCAACTGACGCTGCGCGAGGACGCGAACCTGGAGGAGATGATCGACGACGAAATGATGACCGACGACTTCAAGAAGACGGCCCCCGTGCTTCTCCACAAGTTCATCATCAGCCGCGGTTGGATCGGCAATCCGGAGGTCGAACTGCAAGAGGACGACGTGCTCTATTCGCGCACCATTCTCGGCTCCCTCGATCTGATCAAGCGCCGCAAGGGCTGCGCCGCCTTCTTCAGCAACCCGATGAGCAAGGAATCGGTGATCCAGACGGCGGAGAACGGGGAACTGCTGCCCTTCAATTCCGTCAGCTTCACCCCGAAAGTCCCCGCCGGCCTCGTGCTCCGCGACCTGAACGTGGGCTTCGGCTAACCGGCCTCAAACCGCCAGCGAGGCCCGGTTCCTGCAAGGCTCGGGGAGAAACCCGCGAAAGGTTTCTCCCCTTTTTCATGTCCACCACCCTTGCCCACGACCGAGACCCCGACATCACCGATCCGACCGTCGACGAAGGCGCCCGCAATCGCCTCCAGCGCTGGCTGAAGGCGATCGCATGGGCCCTCGAGGTCACCTGGGACAGGACCTGGCGGGCACTGAGCAAGAAGCTCGGGCGCTACAAACCCACCCGCATCGTGCCCTATCGCGGTTACTCCAATGGCCGGCGGGCTTTCGTGAACGGCCGGGTCTTCGCCGATTCGGCGCCGCGCGGCGCCGAAGAACTCGACTCCTGGCGCGACAACCTGCGGGCGGCTTTCAAGCGCTGGGTCAGCCGCGAAGTCCCCAAGGAACCGGTCGAAGCCCGCATCGGCGAGACCGTCCTGACCACCCGGACGGACGAGGAGGGGTATTTCGACTTCACCTTCGATCTGGAGGAAACCCGCTGCGTGGCCGACCGGCTCTGGGAACGGGTCGAGTTGCGACTGCCCCGCACCCCGCCCTCCGGCCTGGGCCGAGGCGCCGCCATCGAAACCACGGGCCAGATCATGTGCCCCACCGATTCGGCTCGCTTTGGCGTGATCAGCGACATGGACGACACCGTTCTGCGCAGCCACATCACCAACATCTGGCGCGCGGCGCGGCTGGCCTTTCTGAAAAACGCCAAGACCCGCCAGCCCTTCGAGGGCATTTCGGAATTCTACCGCGCGCTTCAGGCCGGTACCTCCGGCCACGATGGCAATCCGATCTTCTACGTTTCGAGTTCGGCGTGGAATCTCTACGATCTGCTCGAGGAATTCCTGGCCCACAACGACATCCCCGCCGGCCCCATCATGCTGCAGGACGTGGGTCTCGATCGCAACCGGTTCATCAGCGCCGGCCACAGCCATAAGCTGGAGAAAGCCCGCCAGATCATAAATACCTACCCGTCGATGCCCTTCGTCCTGGTGGGCGATTCGGGTCAGCACGACCCGTTTCTGTACCTGCGGGCGGCCCGCGAGTTCGGACCCGAGCGCATCGCCGCCATCTACATCCGCGACGTCCACAGCCAATGGGAAAGCGAAAAGCACGAGCGCCGCGTGCGCCACTGCGCCGCCGAGGCGGAGAACCTCGGCGTGCCCATGCTCCTGGTGGAGGACAGCGCCGCCGCCGCCGAGCACGCCGCCGGCCTGGGCTTGATCGACAGCGGCGCCGTCGCGCGCGTCCTGGCCCAATGCCGAAGCGACCGCGAGGTTGAAGTCGAAGTCTGACAAGGCGCAATGTTAGCGAGCCGTTTCCGGCAAGCCCCGATTGTTAGGGCCCCATTCCCGCCCCGATAGACTTTCGTCAGGCTCGATAGTAACGCTTGGCGAATGGATCGTTTGTGCTCACTTAGGCAGTGACGTCTTCCGGAAGGACTCACCGCCGTGGCCACCACGACCCTCGATGCCGCCGTTCCCGCGCCCCTTCTGACCCGCCTGGGCAGCCGTATTCTCCGCCGCGAAACCATCACCCGCATCCAACCCTATCGCGGCTTCTGTACCGCCGACGGGGCCTTTCTCACGGGCCGTGTTCTGGCCAAGGAAGGGCCCGCCGTCCCCAGCCCGGACGATTCCGCCTGGATGAACTTCAAAGCCTCCTACGCACGCTGGGTCACGAAAGACGTCCCTGACGCCCTGGTGGAGGCGACCTTCCGCGGCAAGCGCCACCTGGCCCGAACCTTCGAGGACGGCTTCTTCACTTTTCATCTGCCGACGACGCCAAACCTGACGCGCGCGCCCCTCTGGCAGACCGTGCCACTGCGCCTGCCGCACACCGGCGTGGAAGCCACCGGCAAGATCTTCGTCCCCCCCGCCAGCGCCCGCTTTGGCGTCATCAGCGATCTCGACGACACCGTCATCGACACGCAACTCGGCAACCTCTTGCGCGCCGCCAAGCTGACCTTCTTCCACAACGCCCATACGCGCCGCGCCTTCCATGGTGTGGCGGATTTCTACCGCGCTCTGCAGGGCGGTCCCACGGGCCGCGACGGCAATCCGGTCTTCTACGTCAGCAGCTCGTCCTGGAGCCTCTACGACATGCTCGACGACTTTCTGGCCCACAACGGCATCCCCTCCGGTCCGCTGCTGCTGAAGGGCTCCGCCTCCGACCGCACCCGCGAAGCGAAAAGGGGCCACGCCCACAAGCTGATGAAGGTGCGCTCCGTGATGGAAGCCTACCCGGATCTGCCCTTCCTCCTGATCGGCGACACCGGCCAGCGCGACCCGCACCTGTACCTGCAGGCCGTCCGCGAGTACGGCCCCGCCCGCATCCACGCCGTCCTGCTGCGCGACGTGACGCCGCACGAAACCGGCACCGCGCGCCAGACCGCCGCCGACCTATGCGCCGCCGAGGCCCGCGAACTGGGCGTCCCCATGGCCCGCTTCGCCGACAGCGCCGCCGCCTTGGAGATCGCCGGCCGGCTCGGGCTGGTGCGATAGCGCGCGCCCGCGGCGGCCCCCTGGAAGATTCCGCTCCCCGTCACCCGACGGAAAATTCCGCGGCCCACAGGACACACTCCCCGCTTGCCGCCCGCGCGGGGGGCCCGTACCAAGAACGTCTTATGGATGCCGCCGAACCGATACCCGCCGCCGAAGAACCCGTCTCCGACCCCGCCCCGAAGCGCCGCACGGCCGCTCCGGCCATCTCGATCGTGGTGCCCGCCTACAACGAAGAAGAGCGCCTGCCCGCCACCATCGCGGCCATCCGGTCGTACCTCAACGGCCAGCCCTGGAGCTGGGAACTGCTGGTGGTGGACGATGGCTCGTCGGACGGCACGGCGGCGGCGGCGCGCGAGGCGCTGGCGGGCGACGACCGCTGCGCGCTGCTGCGCAATCCGAAGAACCGGGGCAAAGGCGCCAGCATCAAACGCGGCATGCTCGCCGCCCGAGGGCACCTGCGCCTGTTTACTGACGCCGACAATTCGACGCCGATCGAGGAGCTGGACCGACTGCTGGCCCGGCGCAAGAAAACCGACGCCGGCGTGCTGGTGGCCTCGCGGGCGCTCGCCGAATCGCAACTCGAAGTGCGCCAGCCCTTCTACCGCGAAGCCATGGGCCGCACCTTCAACCTGCTGGTCCAGGCCCTGGCGGTGCCCGGCGTGCGCGACACCCAATGCGGGTTCAAGCTCTTTACCGCCGAAGCCGCCGAAGCGGTCTTTCCCCGCCAGACGATGAGCGGATTTTCCTTCGACGTGGAGATTCTTTTCCTGGCCCGCAAGTACGGCTTCCGCATCGAGGAGGTCCCCGTGCGGTGGATCAACAGCCCCGCCAGCCGGGTGTCCCCTATCCGCGATTCGGCGAAGATGTTCCTCGACGTCTTGCGGATTCGCACACGCCGCTATCAACCGATGGATGGGAAATCGGTGTCCCGCCGGGAAGCGTAGGCCTGCACCGAATCTGTGCAAGCGGCCAGCCCTTACCCAGCCCTTCCATCTCCTCATTTGCCATAAACAGCTACAAATGCTCGACTTAAGCCCAACCTTCGGATTGGTTTGGTCCGTGCATTCTCTTCTTCCATCGTGACCGGTGCGCCTTCGAGACGCGACCCCACGGCGCCAGCCGATTCCGCCGACCCTTACCCCGGTCTGCCACATCGCCTGTCGAACCGGTCCCCCACAAGGATGAACGCCCATGGCACCCAAACGTCTTTCCCAGTTTGCCCGAGGCCGACTCGCCGGCTTTTCGCTGATCGAGGTTCTGATTGCCGTCTCCATCGTCGCCATCGTCGTGATCTCGGCCATCTTCTCGGTGATTTTCTATCAGCGGGCTTCCACGCGCAACGACCGGCTGGCGCAAGTGAGCCGCTTCATGGAAGCCCGGATGGAAGATATCCGCAACCGCTCCTGGTTCGACTTGATCGAGGTCATGGACCCCGATCCGAACAACGAGCGCTCGGGCGATTTCCCCGCCCCCGGAGCCGACCCGGAGCGCTATGAAGCCACCGCCCTGCGCTTCGAGTTCCTCCCCGGCCAGGACCTCCTCGACGGCGACACGGACCGCGCGGGCTACAGTGGCATGCTGGGCCGCTCACGCGTGTTCTACACGCCGCTGCAGACGACCCACACGGCGACCAATCCGGAAGGCCGCACCCTGGCGTACGATGTCCGTTATTACAAAGTGGAAGTGGTGGTGGAACTGGACGAAGGCAACCGCGCGCGCCTGTCCATCGATGGTCCCAACGGACTCGATACCTACGCGCTGATCACCTACATTTCCGAACTCAACGGCCGCGGCCAAGCTCAGTACCTGCAGCGCACGATCGGCGCTCTCGAAGCCCGCGGACGCATTGTCGAATAGGGCGCCCCCATGAGCACCCCGCCCCCAAACCGCCCCAGGAGGGTTTCCCCGTGATTCGCCGAACGAAAATTGCCCTGCGCGCCCAGCCAACGAATCGCCGCCGCGCCGCCACCCTGATGGAATTGCTGATCGCCACGTCGATCATGCTCTTCGTCACGGTTCCGATGATGTATTCGATGATCTTCGTTCTGCGCGCCCAGGCGACCATCGCGGCCCAGACACGGGCCCGCATCGAAGCCAAAATCGCCGTCAACCGCATGGTGAACGATATCCAGCGTACCTCCTCCGAACTCTACAACGCCGCCAATTGGACCGGGGTCGAAACGGTCACCGATGGCAGCGATGTCGTTCGCGTCCTCCGCCTCTTCGACGCCATTCGGGGCGAACGCATCGAATGGGAATATAACGAAACCACCGAGAATCTGACCCGTACCACGTTCGACGCGGTGAGCGGATCGCAGGTCCACCAGCACAATCTGATCGGGCGATTCGCCAATCTGGAGTGGGAAGAGGTTCTCTTCCGCGAGTTCGACAGCCTCGAAGAAGACGACTCCGACCTGACGGATTTGACGGTGACGGCTATCACGATCCGCGCCCGTATGTTCCCCAGGCTTCAGCCCCCCCACACGGTGTACCGGGAGTTCGACGGCAACGGCGACGGCGACTACGAAGACGACGCGACCGGGGAACTGCTCTTCGGTCTCGAGGATCTCGGCGACGACCCCGGCTGGCAATACGTCGTCAACATCTCGTCGGGATTCCGCAACGGCTGATCTCCGAACGGCAAGACGCCCTTCCTTTCCACCCCGAACCCTCTTCCGCCCTCACACAAGAAATCACTGGGAAGGTTCTCCCGCCATGAAAGCATCCCGAAAGCTTCTCATCCGTCTCACGAAAACAAAGCGCGGCTCGACGCTCCTTGTCGCGATGGGTATCTCGGTCATTCTCAGCATCGTGATCATCGCGTCCCTTCTGGGGCTTCGAAACGACACGCACCAGGTGCATCGCAACTTGCGCCGCCTGCAAGCCCACTACCTGGCGGAAGGGGCCCTGGAACGGGCCAAGAGCGATGTGCTCTGCCAACTCACTTCCGTGAACTTCAACCAGTCGTCCTTCAGCACGCTGGAGGACAATTACGAATACGTCGCCGACATCCTGGGCGCCGAGCGGATCGACGGCACGAAGGCGGAGTCCGACATCGATTGGGATTCGGAGGATGTCCGCTGGGACTGGATGAATGACTCCAGCCTGGACCTTCCGGGAATCACGGATTGGGATACGGACGATCCGTCCCTCCAGCCCCTCAACGGCAACGTGCGCACCTATGTGACCCAGTCCACGATCACTCACAGCGCCATCGATGGCAGCTTCGGCGTGGATCAGGGACTGGAGCAGGAAATCGGCTACAGCATCACCATGACGGCGGTGGCCGGCACCGATGACGATCCCGATCAGGCGGTCGTTTCGATGACGATGCGGCACGGTCTCCAATCCACCAACATTTTCAACTTCCTGCTGCTCGGTTATCAGTTGTCGGACTGCTCGATCTGCCACCTGCACATGTACGGCGACCTGGGCCAGGTCCGCGCGGACGATCGGTTCGAAGTCGAGTTCTCCTGGGACAACGGCATCGGGGGCGGCCAATCGTACCAGGACGGCAATCTCTATCTGAACGGCAACTTCGACCGCGTTTCTCTGAATGGGGCGACGCACAAGAAGTATCAGGAAGGCATGCTGAAGAACCCCGGCCAGGACAACTTCGTCTACTCCGCCAACGCGGCGGCCCTGAAGAATCAGTGGGAGTCCGACAAGGGCCCCTTCGCCAGCAGCAATCCCTTCAAGGACATCGAAAGCAACCGGGACGACCTGCCGCAGCTTTGGCCGAGCGTGAAGAAGAACCTGCTCGACTGGTTCGAACCGCGCGCCATGGCGATGGCGGCGAGCGGCGAGTCGCTGCTGGAAGTCAAGCCGCGCGACAACAACCTCGCCATCACCTACAAACCCGACCCGGCCAATCCCTCGACTTGGATCACCTACGGCGACGCCGCCGGCGATCCGGTCGGGCGCTCCATCGATCGCATTTACGATCGCAACAAGGCCATCCCGCTCAATTCGGGCCTCCATCCCAACGACGACCTCGACGGCGACGGCGTTCCGAACGCACTGGACGCGGATATCGACGGCGACGGGATGCCGGAGAGCGACCACGAGGAAGACGATTCCGGCAACATGGTGACGGAAGAGGGCGAACTGCCGGCCGTCTATCGCGAAAGCAATGGCAACTACTATTGGGACGCCGAATTGTCGGGCATCGCCCCCAGCCTCGACGACCTGATCGACAACAACTTTGTCAGCACCTCGGGCGATCCTTCGGGCACAATCCGAGGCGTCTATCCGGATAACAGTCTCGATTCCAACGGCAATCCGGTCTACGCCCCGGACCGCAACCTGATGATCGTGGGCAGCAAGAAAAACCCCATCGTCGCCAACGAGCAGGTGGTCATCCGCGGCGACGCGCTCGTCAAGGGCTACGTCGATGGCCATGGCAGCATCATCACCCACCGCAACATCTTCGTGCCCAACGACTTGATCTACATGGATCACCAGGAGCGGGTGGCCGCGGGAGACTGGGACAATCCGCAAATGGACGGCACGGACCAACTCGGCCTGGTGGCCGGCGGCAACATCGTCATCGGAAACTACCTCCACTATTACGACAAAGGGGGCGGCTACACCAAGGGTCTGATGGGCTTCGTGTTCGGTAACATGGTGAACATCAACGATCCGGGCCTCGACCAGAGCTGGGGCCGATACGCCGGCCGCGACGGCATCAACAACAAGTTCAACCACATGCTCAATCCCGCCTACCTGATGGACGGCGCGGAGGGCGGCACCTGGATCGATGGCAACTGGCACTACTACAACGAGGGCAACCTGAAGACACCGGTCGTCACCCAGAACTACAAGATGACCTTCGGCGAGGGTCTGGACACGAGCGACAGCAATCCCCTCTTCGACCCCACCCGCAAGCACCTGAACTTCAACGGCGATTCCCATCCGGGCACCAAAGATGATAAGAACTCGATCTACAAGTACTGGTACATCTCCACCCCGGGTCTGCTGCCTTTGGGTTCGAATCTGATTTCCGAGCTTCCCAAGGACAAGACCTATGGCGAACATAGCGGCGGCTGGTTCGACAGCGAAGACCTCTTCTTCTTCACCCAGAAGCCCAAAGTCTCCATCTCGGGCAAGACCTACACTGGCACCGTGGGTGACAAAGACAGCCTCGACGACGTCGACTGGATCAAGGTCTTGCAGGGCGTGCTCTATGCCGACAACGGCATCGTGGGCGGCAACCTGGTGGACGGCAAAGGGAACAACTTCCTGCAGTTCTACGGCACCGTTATCGCCCGCGACATTCAGATTCTTTCCGCCAAGAGTGGCAAGAACGGCACCCGCGATAAGAAGTACCTCAACGACGTGGGCTCGCTGTACTACGACAAGCGCCTGGAAGACCGGCCCAATCCGCTCAACTTCCCGCTGAGCCAGACCGGCAGCACCCAGGTCGTGTTCCTCGGCCTGCCGGACCGCTACGACGAAGATGGCAACGTCAGTTCCTCCGGCACCCGCGACAACTTCGTCCCCTTCACCCTGACCGAAAAATTCCGCGAGTACGTCGACGGCTATCAATAAGCCCCACCGCCAACCTCGACGAGAAAAGGACCCGCAACCATGAAACGCAAACTCTCCGCCCTGCTCTGCACCGCTCTCCTGGCCGCCGCCACCCTCGGCTGCTCGAGCGCCGAGCAGCAGCAGCTCAAGTCCCTGGCGGACGCGGAAAAGGAAGGGCGATTCGGCGAAGTCCGCGACCAGTCGCAAGAGATCGTCTCGCGCCCCACGGACTTCTCCCCGGAAGCCCTCCGTCAGGCACAGGAACACCTCGAGCGCGCCAACAAGCGCCTCACCACCTTCCACGCCTCGCGGATCACCTCCTCCTTCGTCGACGGCGATTACCTCAGCGGTCTCGGCCGTTATGAGCGGCTGGAAACGGAGTTCCCTCAACTGCTTGAAGACCCGAGCCTTCAGCGCCGCGTCATGCGCGCCCAGGTTTATGCCAAGCAGTATGACGACGCCCGGGATACGGCCCAGCGGGTCCTCCAGATCGCCCGCACCGAACGCGACCGCGAAGACGCCAGTGCCGTGCTCGATCGCCTTGAAACCATTCGCCAGGCTCAATACACGCTGCAAACCCTCGAGTCCACCGTGGCCCGCGTCAGCTCCAAGACCGGTTTCAATCTGGTGGAAACCCAAATGGCATCGCCCTGCATGCTCAACGGGTTCGAGCTGAGCGAAAGCGAGGCGCAAGCCGTCGCGGACTTCATGGACGCCAAGGCCGAAATCACCCACCTGCTCTACGAAATCGGCTCGCCGGTGGCGGTGAATTAGTCTCCATCCCTAACAACCTGCCTGAACAAAGAAGCCCCCTCGGTCCCGGACCGAGGGGGCTTCTCTTTGAAGATGGCGTCAGCTCAAGCCGTGCAGTGCTTCACAAGGATTGAGGACTGGGATTACCAGCTCGCGCAGGTGGTGGAATTCGCAGCCGGATCATACATCAAGGATGCCTCGGTGATCGAGTCGACACAGGCGATGACGGTATTGCGGTTACGGGTCAGACCGGTGCTGGCGATGGAAGCGATGCCGCTGCCATTCGTCACACCCGAGCGGGTTTCGCTTAGGCCGTTGCTAAAGGTCACCGTCACGGCGGCTCCAGCAACCGGCGCCCCCGTATTATCGAGGACCGTTACGTGCGCGGTCGCGCTCGAGTCCCCCTTGCCCTGACTCACCTTCTCGACCGTCAGCGAACTAACGCTCATCGTGGTCGCGGAAGGAGTCGGCGTGGGCGTCGGTGTCGGGGTTGGCGTCGGAGTGGGTGTAGGTGTCGGCGTCGGCGTTGGGGTCGGAGTAGGCGTCGGCGTCGGAGTGGGTGTCGGCGTGGGCGTCGGTGTCGGAGTAGGAGTGGGGGTCGGCGTCGGGGTGGGTTCGCCGGTGATAGACTGCGAGGCGTTCAGACTGCCAGGTGAGCCGGCGCTTGAGCCGGACCAGGTGAATTCGGCGTAGGCCGTGCCGGTGCCGGTGAGCTGGAGGCTGTCGCCCACCGGGGAGGTGGAGGCTTCTTGGACTCCGATGTCGGTCGAGGTCAGGCCAGCGGCGGCGCCGTCGGCGGCCAGGAAGGTGCCCTCATAGCTGAGGAACTGCACCACCCCACCAAGACCATCGATGAGGGCGATGCCGTCTGGCGAGCCATTCTGCAAGCCCGCCATGTCGAACCACAGAGCGCCGAAGCCATAGCCTTCATCGGGGAGGATGCCGCTCAGAGCCACCGTGTCGTACACGGTTCCACCATTACCGTTGTAAGCCACCAGCGACCAGCCAGTCAGGTCCAAGCCCGCCGTTCCGGCAATCTCGGCGCCTTCACCGGTGTCGGTGCCGTCGTTATCGTAGTGAAGTTCGTTGACCCAGGCGGTACCCGCGATGGGCGTCGGCGTAGGAGTCGGTGTCGGCGTTGGCGTTGGGGTTGGGGTCGGAGTAGGCGTCGGCGTCGGGGTGGGTGTAGGAGTAGGCGTTGGGGTCGGCGTTGGCGTGGGAGTAGGCGTTGGTGTCGGGGTGGGTGTAGGAGTAGGCGTCGGGGTGGGTTCGGCTGTGATGCTCTGATTGGCGTTCAGGCTGCCGGGGGAGCCAGCGCTTGGGCCCGACCAGCTGAACTCGGCATAGGAGGCGCCGGTTCCGATGAGTTGCAGGCTGCTGCCAACAGGGGTGGAAGTCGTTTCTTCCACGCCGATATCGACCGATGTGGTTCCCGCGGCGGGGCCATCGACGGCTTGCAGGGTGCCCTCGTAGCTGAGGAATTGGACGACGGCGCCGCTGTTGTCGACGAGCGCCACGCCATCGGGCGAGCCATTCTGCAGGCCACCGATGGCGAACCAGAGGGCGCCGACGCCATTGCTTTCGTTCGGGAGAACGCCGCTCAGGTTCGTGGTGCCATAGGCCGTGCCGCCGTTGCCGTTGTAGGCGACGAGGCTCCAGCCAGAGAGGTCCATGCCCGCCGGACCGGCGATTTCGACGCCTTCGCCGGTGTCTGTGCTGTCGTTGTCGTAGTGCAGTTCATTGATCCACGGTGTGCCGGTCGTACCTGGATCGGGCGTCGGCGTCGGCGTGGGGGTCGGAGTCGGGGTGGGCGTCGGGGTCGGATCGCCGGTGCAGGCCGCGCCGCCCCAGATCTCGCAAACCCATTGCGGATTATCGATGAAGGGGTTTCGGTTCGCCTGAATGCTGTAATAAATCTGATCGTTGCGCAGACGCTCGCGGTCGTCGACGGGATCGAGGACGTGCCACTCAAGGAGCGTGTCGAGCCAGCCCATGCAGTCGCAGCCGGTGGTGGGCATGAAATTCCCAACGACCAAGTCGAGTTCGCCGGCCACATCGCCTTCGTAACGGACGTCCATATAAAGGATGGCGCGGGCGACATCGCCCTTGTGATAGTCTGCTGGCTCCCAGCTATCGAGGTCGTAGAAGCTTTCCGGCGCTTCCACGTGGAAGTCGCAGCCGCTGACGCACCAGTCGAAGTACTTGTTGCCGCGCGAGGAGTTCACATTGGCGTCGGCGGCGTAGAGGTGGTGCATGTCGCTGTAACCCGGCGTGCCGCTGGTGGCGCCAAGCGACTGGGGCCAGACGTGCTCGCGGTTGTAATCCGGCCAGGTGCTCTTGGGAGCGGTGGCGGTGGAATACAACAGCAAAACATTGTTGGTGTTGGTGGGGTCTTCGTCGAGAATATCGATCGCATCGTGCGCATCGAAGCTCGAGGAACTGTAGGGAATCACCACATGACTATCGATGATATCGTGAAGAGCTTGGCGGAGTTGGCTTCCCGTCAGGCCGGTGGCGGAGTCATAGTAGCCGGCGGGAACCTGAGCGGTGACAGGCGAGTCTATCGCGGCGATGGAAACCGCGATACTGCTCACAAGGACGAAGGAAAAGGGGCCGGCGGAGATGACCCCTCGGCGATAAATAGCCATTGTGCTGCCTCTTCTCTGAGCAATGTCAGACGAGATTTCTTCAAATTAGCTCGAAGCGAAAGCCAACGTCGTGGCGCCGAATAAGCTGGCTGCCTTTTTAGCGAGCATTCACCTAGACAGCAAACTTTGTAGCCTGTCAAGAGGGTGTGTGATTTGAAAAATCGTTAATTTATGCAGACCGTATAAGTCTTGTTTTTTTGGAGCGCTCGCCCAGCGCCTCCTCACTGATACAGCACCCAGCCGTGCAGCATTTCTCCGGTGCCGCCGAGGCTGACAATCCAGTCACGGATCAGGCTGGTGCCCGCGGTGTCGGCCCGCCGGGTGCCCAGTGGCGGCATCATGATCACCGGGTCGCGGGATTCGTCGCGCAAAAGCAGGATCGAATTGTCCGGCATCCCCGGATCGACGATACTGGGGTTGGGCAGACCCAGATTTCCCCGGATCGGGTAGCCGCCGATCAGGTCCATGGCGTCCAGCGGCGTCTCCCATCGCAAGTCGATGAGCGCCGCCGTCGGGCCGTCGGGCTGGTGGCACATGGCGCAGTTCGCGGCGAGGAGGGCTTTCGCGCGCTCTTCCAGCGACGGATGCGTCTCATCGCGGTAGTCGGGCATGGCGGGCAATTCGGCCGGTGCGGAGGGGAGCGGATCGCTGAAAAGGCCGACGTACTCCATGGCCGCCAGTTGATTGTCGGTCACGTCGCTCGCCGGATAGTGGAAGTCGCCATTGATAGCCGGCGTGTTCAGGCCCAGCACGCGGTTCGCGACGCGCGTGTGGCACCGGAAGCAGTCGCCCCGCGATGGATAATCCCAGACATAATCGAAGGGCTGGCCCTGCGAATCAGTCAGGGTGAAGGAGCGGCTCTTGCCCGCGACGCCGACCAGATCGGCGTCCGTTTCGTCCGCGTTCCATTCGTAGGAGTATCCGTGCCACTGGCTCGCCATTTTCAGCATCACCCGGGTTTCGATGCGTTGCAGAGTCACGGCGGGCTGGCGCTCGTCGAGCGGCAGCAGAAAGTTCTTCACCAGCACGGTGCCATCGGGGAAATCCCAACTGCCGGCCAACTTCCACTCGATGGTTTCAAGCCCCGGGAGAGCCAGGTAGCGTTCCTTCTCCGCTCCGTCGGACCACAGGGGCGAGTTGGGGGCGTAGGGGACAACGCCCGGCACGGTGTGGCCCTGGCCCGATCCCGCGGCCAAAAGGGCCGGCAGATCGCTGAGCTTCATGGGAAAAGTCGTCGGGTCGTCCGGGTTGTCCGGTGGAAGGACCCCGATGAGCAGGCCCGTGTTGGCCTGGCGGGGAAGGGGCAGGCCATGGGGTTCCGCCTCACCGGCGGGAGCGATCCCGGCGAAAAGGAGCGAAGCGGTCAGGAAGCAGTATCGGCAGAGCATTGGGGCGTTACATCTTGTCGTCGTAGATCACCCATCCCTCGACGGGGGCGGGCTGAGGACCATCGATCCGGTAGATCTCGCCGCCGAAGTGAACGATGTACACCTCGCCATCGAGGGTCTGGCCGAAGGTCACGATGGACAGGCCGGTGTTGGAGATGAGGACTTGAGCGGGACCCGCGGCCCCGTTCTCATCGACGGGGATCGCCCAGAGCCGGCCGCTGCCGAAATCGCCGTAGAGGTAGTGGCTGTGCAGGGTCGGCGCGGTGTCGCCATAGTAAACGTAGCCGCCGGTGATCGAGCTGCCTTCGCCGCGGCCGTAGGTGGCGATGGGCTCTGTGAATCCAGCGGTCGAGCAGCTGATCGTCGGGTTGCAGGTGCCGGGCTGATAGCACTGATCGCCTTCGCGCTCGTTCCAGCCGTAGTTCGCGCCGGAGACGATGTGATCGACTTCCTCGATGCAGTTCTGGCCGACGTCGGCGGCGAAGAGTTCGCCGGTGACCATGTCGAAGCTCATGCGGAAGGGGTTGCGCAGGCCCCAGGCAAAGATTTCCTCGCGCGTGGCCGGGCCCGCCGGGCCTCCGCCGACGAAGGGATTGTCGTCTGGAATGGCGTAGGCCAGCCCCGGGTCCGACGTGCCGCGCACGTCGAGGCGCAGGATCGAGCCAAGCAGCGTGGTGCTGTTCTGGCCGTTGCCCTGCGGGTCGCCGCCGCTGCCGCCGTCGCCTAGGGCGATGTAAAGCATGCCGTCGGGTCCGAAATGGATCGAGCCGCCGTTGTGGTTGGAGAAGGGCTGATCCACCTCAAGGATGATTTCCTCTGTCGCCCCCGCGGCGGTGCCGTCACTCGGATCGCTATCGGTGAAGCGGGAAATGCGCGTGTCGCCGCTGGTGACCGAGGGACTGTAGTGCAGATAGAATTCGCCGTTGGTCGCGTAATCCGGGTCGAACGCGATAGCCAGGAGGCCGCGCTCGCTGGTGGTGGAAACCTGGCCCCGCAGGTCGTAGAAAGTCTGCACTTCGCCCGGCGCCGGATCGGCGGTGCGGGGAAAGGATTGGGCGTGGCCGGTTTTCTCCAGCACCACCAAGCGGTTCGTGCCGTTGGGTAGTTCCGTCAAATCGGTGGGCTGACTAAAGGACAACTGGGGGAACACGCGTTGGAGGGAGAAGTCCTGGGCCGGAGCGCTGGTCAGGCAGACACCGAGGAGACCCGCCGTCATGACGGTGGCGGCAAAGGGTTGGAAGGAACGAACGGACAAGGGACGGACTCGCTTTCTGAGCGGGTATCATGGAACGACACTAAAGGAAAGCGGCGCGGCGGCACAAGGAAAGGCTGAGGCTAGCCAGACGGGCCGGCGGTTCTTCGAACAGAGAGGATAAAAACGACAGAGTCTTCACAGAGACACCATCAAAGCGATCATGAAGTCTCCTTTTAGACCCAACAAATTCAACGAACCTCGGATTGTCGCTTGTTGCCATGGGTGGCAAGTTTCGCCCCTCCGAGTTTCCCAGCTTGGAAGCTAGGGCTGATCGCCGTCGGTGGTTTCTCTGCGGTTCAAGGTTCGCGGAGCGGTTTTGGCGGGGCTGAAAAGACTTGCCCCATCGCTAGGACGTTGGGCTAGTGGGCCGTGAAAGACGCTTTGTGAGCCCGGCTGCCTCGGCAGGCACTTCGCAGGTGACATGGCGTCTTCCTATCCCGTATTTCGCACAGGAGAATTCGATCCCATGAAGCGTATCGCCCTTGCTGCTCTCAGCGCGGCCTCTATTTTTGTTCTCGCCGGTTGCTATTCCGCCCCCGTGATGCCTCCTCCGGGGATGATTTATCAGGACACGAAGTCGATCATCGACGTGGACGCGCAGAGCACGCAGATGTCCTCGCGCTCTGGTAGTGCCGAGTCCGTTTCCTATCTGGGCCTGGTGGCTCTGGGGGATTGCAGCCTGACGACGGCGGCGCAGAACGGCGGCGTGTCCACGGTGAATCAGGTGGATTACCAATTCTTCAACGTGCTGGGCATTTATCAGAAGTTCACGACGATCGCCTACGGGAACTAAGCCCATGGGTAAAGTCGCTCGTTTCTTCACGTTTCTGGTCGCGTTGACCGGGATCGCGTGCCTCTCTTCCGGATGCGGTTCGGCGTTTACGAGCCGCGCGGTGTATGGCGGGTCTTCGCCGTTCGCCCAATTCCAGGAGCACGCTCCGGTCGTTCCACCACCTGGATTTCTTTTCCAGGAAACCAAAGCTCCCCTCGTCTACAACGTGAACGAGACACAGGTCGCCGGCTTGCGCTCCGCGAGCGGTCAGGCGCGGTTCCTGAACGTGCCGTTCACATACGGTCTGCTGTCGTTCACGTGGCAGCCGGTGGATGTGAAAACGATCGCCGAGGACGGCGGTATCAGCGAGGTCTCCTATGCCGACTACAGCGTGTTCAACGTGCTGGGCGTGTATCGGGAAATGACCATCAACGTTTATGGACGCTAACCGGGAAAGGAACCTGTTATGAAGATGAGACGACTCGCTTTCCTTTCCGTATTGTGCCTGGCCGTGGGCTTGCTTGCGGGCTGCGGGGCAGCGATCCGCACGCCGGTTCGTCCGGCCTTGGGCATTGGCTACGCGGAAACCGCCTTCCCCATCGACGTGACCTTCAACGGTCAGAAGATGGGCCAGAAGAGCGGTTCTGTGGAGAGCACGACGATCCTGAATCTGGTGGCCACGGGGGACTCGAGCATTTCGGGCGCCGCGCAGGCCGGAGGGATCACCACCGTGGAGCACGTGGATGCGCACTTCTTTAGCATCCTGGGCGTGTATCAGGTGTACACCACCACGGTGTATGGCCAGTAAGGAAGCCTTCCCGGCGGAGGACCGATGGGGTGCCGCGCCTGGAAAGTTTGTTGCCCCGCCGTGCTTGTCATGGCGGGGCTTTTTTTGGGGCTCAGGGCTTGCCCGCTCTTTGCCTTCCTGAGACTCTGGCGGAAACCGAAGCGTTCAAGGACCACGACCCGATCATGCCGAACAGCCTGACAGAGGAACTTCTGCCCACCGCGGCGCTTTGGAAAGCGCTCGCCCCCGCCAAGGCGTGGAATGGCGAGTGGTTTCGATTCACGCACGACGACCTGGGGCGGGTCCTGAACTCGTTTGTGGAGCAAGCGCCGTTCGATGTGGAGTTCGACCGGTGCGGCTCGAGTTCGGAGGGGCGGCCGCTGTGGACGTTGCGCTTCGGCAATCCCTCGGGTCGGCGGGTGATGATCTGGGCGCGGCAGCACGGCGACGAACCGGACTGCAGCGCGGGGTTGTGCGCGTTTTTATTCGATCTGGCGGCGCGGCACGAGGCGGCGCCCTATGACACCATTCTCTCCAAGCTCGATATTTGCGTACTGCCGATGGTCAATCCGGACGGTGTGGCGCGGTTCACCCGCCAAAACGCCCAGTGCATCGATCTGAACCGGGACGCGGCGGCGCTGGCGACACCGGAGGGACGGGCGCTGAAGGCGTTGAAGGATCGCTTCGATCCGGAGTACGGGTTCAATCTGCACGACATGGGCCCGCGCAAGTCCACCACCGAGGGCCATCTGGTGGCGTTGGCGTACCAGGCGGGACCCTACAATCACGAGAACGAAGACAATGAGGTGCGTCTGAAGGCCAAGACGGTGGTGGGCCATATGGCGGCGGCGGCGCGCAAGTACTGTGGCGGCGGGCTGGCGCGCTACACGGCGAACTATATGCCGACGGCGTTCGGCGATGGGATGATGCGCTGGGGCGTGTGCAGTATCCTGATCGAGGCGGGCGGCTGGTTCGATGCCCCGGACGGCGCGCCGGAGGACCAGGGCGGCGACGAGTTCGTGCGGCGGGCGTTCGCGCTGTCGCTGGTGGCGGGCCTGGCTTCGGTGGCGCACGGGCTGGACAAGCCCGCAACAGGGGCCCAGTACGAGAAGCTTCCGTACGACAGCGGTGCGGAGTTTGTGGATTTCCTCGGCACCGGGGCGGATATCATGGACGGGGGCGCGCGGCGGCTGGTGCGGGGCGATGTGGCATGGATCGACAGCACGCGGCGCAAGCGCATGACGGATACGATTCCGCCCCCGCACGACAGCGCGATCGTGAACCTGGGGGACATCGCGGGCGAGACGCTGCGGAAAAGAACCATCGACCTGAGTGGCTACCTGGCGATGCCGGGGCTGATCGGTTTCGCCACGAGCCGCGTTTACGCGCCGGAGGCATTCTCGCCAGACGCGGCGGTGCCCTATCTGAAGGCTGGGTTCACGACGATCGCGGCGGGATTCGGGCCATTCGCCAATGCGCGCGAGCGGGAAGCTTTCGCCCAGAAAGCGCGGGCTCAATCGCCTCCGATCCATGTTGTGGCGCTGGAAGCGGTGGAGGCGCCGCAGGTGATTCGCGAGCGCCATGGCATGACCGAGCTGGCGGGCTTCATGATCCGGGAAGTGGGCATGACGGCGCGGCAGCTGGGCGAGTTTGCGCATCTGTTCCATCCGGCGATTCCGAACTTGCAACTCGAGGATCCGGAGCAGTCTCTGCGCGCCGACGTGGCGTTCCTGGGGGCGGGCTCGGCGCGCGAGACACGGCTGGTGGTATCGTACCGGTCGACGAAACAACCGGTGCGCGAGGCGCCCTGCGATCATGAGTCGCTGTGCGCGCTGGCAAAGGAATTCCTGGAACACCCGAAGCAGATTTATTTCTGCCGCTGCCCGAAGGACGACGCGCCGGATTTGCTGTCGCTGGCGGCGGTGCCGTCGTTGTTGCCCGAGACGCCGAGCCCTGGTTGGCTGGCGAAGACCATTCTGGCGCGCAACGCGGCGTCGGAGATGTCGGTGTCGGTGCTGGTGAATTCGCTGACGATCCGGATGGCGCACGCGTTCCGTTTGCAGCGCACCGGCGTGGTGCGGGTGGGGGCGCGGGCCGATCTGGCGGTGTTCCCGAGGGTGATTCTCGACCCGCAAGAGGAAGAGCCAAGCCATCTGGCGCCGCACTACACGGTGCTCAACGGGCGCGTGGTGTGGGAAAAGGAGGGCCAGATCATGCGGCCGGGAACGGGTATCTGGCGCTTCGCGGCGCCCGCCGGAGTCGGTCTGTGACCCAGGCAGCGGCGCCTTTTCTGGCCATCGACATCGGCAACACGCACACGGTTTTCGGGGTGATGGACGGCGACGAAGTGCGCCGCACCTGGCGCATCGCGACGCGTACGGACCAGACGAGCGACGAACTGGCGATTACGCTGCGGTTCCTCGATGGGCTGCGCGACGCCGGATGGGACGGTTGGTGCGGGGCGGCGTTGTGCTCGGTGGTACCGGCGTTCACGGCGTCGGTGGCGAAGGCCACGGCGTCGGCGCTGGGCATCGAGCCAGTGGTACTGACGACGGAGATGAAGTTGGGGCTGGAGAACCGCTACACCGTGCCGAGCCAGGTGGGCATGGACCGGCTGGCGGACGCGGCGGCGGCAAGCGAGCGCTATGGCCCGGGCCTGGCAATCGTGGATTTCGGCACGGCGACGACGATCAACATCGTGGACCGCGAGGGCGACTATCTGGGCGGGGCCATCCTGGCGGGGGTGGAGACCACCGCGGACGCGCTGTACCGGCGGGCGTCGAAGCTGCCGCAGATCGCTATCCAACGCCCCGAGCAGCCCATCGGCCGCAACTCCGTCGAGTCGATGCAGTCGGGTCTCTACTACGGCGCCATCGACGCGGTGGAGGGCGTGATCCGACGGGCGGAGGCGCAGTTGGGCTACGAGCTGAAGATTGTGGCGACGGGGGGTCTGTCGCGGCTGATGGCGCCGGATATGGCGCGGCTGCACGCGGTGGAGCCGAACTTGACACTGCGGGGCATCCGGCGGATCTGGGCGCGGAACGCGCCGGCGGGCTAACCACAGGGATGCTGCGTTGAGCACAGTGCTTTGGGGTTACGCAGAGGAAGGAAAACGGCTCTCCGGGATTACGCCTTTGGCAGCCTTTTGCTCCTCGGCTCATTCTTCTGAATATCCGTTTGCAGGCGTGGTATTCTTTGTGACCGTCAGACCTTCACACCAATCAGACTCTGTGGTTTTCCGCCCCCATGACCGCCAGCGACAAATCCGCTAAACTTCGCAATGCCATCCTTCTGGAGGTCGCCGAGCATCCCATCAGCCTGATTCCGCTGGGGGTGGGGTTGCTGGCGGGGGTGTGGGCGCTGACGGTCGATCCTTCGCCGCTGAGTCTCCAGATTCTGGCGGGAGGGCTAGGCGTCAGTGTGCTGGGGGGATTGTACAACTTAGCGCTGCGGGGCCCGATGTTTCGCGACCGGGTGCTGCACCGGTGGGAGAAGCAGGCGGAGGAGAAGGAGGATCTGACGAAGCGGCAGCTTCGCGAAGCCATCGAGGCGGCGGGCGGAAGCAAGGACATCCTGGAGCTGTTCGATCAGATCGAGGTGCTCTATGACGAGGTCGCGGAGGTGCTGGAAAGCGATCTGGTGGCGCCGGTGAAGCGGGCGCATTTCCAGCCGATGGTGGAAGAGAATTACGCGGAGGCGATCGCTCTGTTCAATCGGCTGGCGTTCTTGCAGGAGAGGCTAAGCAATCTGATCGAGGGATCGCGTGGGGCGAAGGTGGTGGCCTACGAGCATAAAATCGCGCACCTGCGCAACAACCGCAAGAAGATGATGGGACACCTGCGGCGGCTGGCGGAGGCGATGGAGAAGGTTTCCATCGAGGTGCCGGATTTGGCGGATCGGGAGCTGGCGTCGGCGGAGCGCAATCTGCGCGAGTTGGAGGAGTCGCTCGATGTGGCGCGGCGGGCATACGAGGACTTGCACCGAGAGACGGACCCGCGGCGCAGAAGCGGCGAAGTGACCCGGCTGGACGGCTGAAGCGGCCTCGTCAGCGGACGGTCAGGCCAGAGAAGGCGGGGGCCGGCTCGGCGGGGGACTCGACCAGGAAAAGAGTCGCGGTGGTATCGGAACGGTTGCCCGAGTCGATTACGGTGAGGCGAACGGGCAGTTCGCCGGCGGCCGCGGGCGTGATCACAGCCAGGGGATCGGAACCGATCCAGTCGGTCGATCCGTCGTCCCCGAAGTCCCACAGATAGCGCAGGATCGTGCCGGAATCGCTAGTGGATGACGAGCCGTTGAGGCGGGCTGGCTGGTGGACGACGAGGCGCGCCGCCGGATCGATGGCGGCGGTGATGGAGCCTGTAGAGGGCGGATCGACGGGCGTGGGATGAAGGACGAGTGTGGCGGAGGCGCGATTGGGGGCGGGCAGGGCGCTGTCGATGATGGCCACGGTGACGGAGGTGGTGCCATCGCCGGGGCCCGCGGCGAAGGGATAGGTCATCCAGATGGCGTCCTCGCGACGAGCGCCGTCGGCGAAATGCCAGACGATTTCAAAGGGCGGGACGCCGCCGTCGATCCCGGCGTGGATGGTGGAGATCAGCGGTTCGGGTCCGCTGGTGGAGGTGGCGTGCAGGGTGAGGGTGATAGATGTGGGATCGCCGGAGGGTGCGCCCGCGGCGATCCAGTCGAGGATGCGCTGTTGGTCGGCTGGCGGGATGAGGCCGCCGGTGGGGGGCATGACGGAGCCGGACTGGGGTTGCTCGCAGGCGATCTTCTCCGAAAGGAAACTGGCTGCGGGACGGCCCGGTTGAACGAGGCGCAGTCCGATGGCCTCGTTGCTCCAGCGGGTCATGAGTTCGCCATAGGCGAAGGGTCCGGTGAGGTCGAGACCGGCGTTGGGGTTTCTCTGGCCGTGGCAGCCGGTGCAGTTGCGGGTCAGGATGGTGGAGACCTCGCTCCAGGGAACGGAGGGGCTGGGGGAAGGTTCGTAATCGCATGCGCCCACCTTCGAGGGCCAGCGGGAGAGGACCTGGTGGTGGATCATGCCGGCGTTCCGGGGGGCGAAGAGGTTCCAGGTCCAGGGGGCGTGCTGGCCTTCTTCGATGGCGCGGCCGGGGAAGGCGGAGAACTCGAGGAGTTGGCCCGCCAAGGCGTCGGGCAGGGCGAAATGATAGGCGCCGAAGGGATCGGTGTGGCGCTCGCCGATGGGGTTCTGGAGCCGGGGCGAAGGGATGGGCTGGAAACCGGTTCCATCGTGGGCGCGGACCACGAGCGGCACTGCGGGCAGGGGCGCGCCCGAGGTGTCGGAGACGGTGCCGAGAATCGCATGGGGGCTGACGAGGACCTCGCGGGAATCGGTGAAGGCGAAGTCGGTGGGGGAAAGCTTCCAGGTGTAGGGCACGACGCCCGCGCCCTGGATCGTGATTTCGAGGCGGTTGACCATGACCTCGACGTCGTCCCGAACGAGGTGGACCTGGCCGTCGAGGATGGGCGCGTCAAGGAGGATGGGGGCCGCCTCGCGGTCTTCGCGGACGTGGAGGAAGCCATCGAAGGGGCGGGGAACGCCGGTGCGCACATCGAGAACGCGGGCCTGAAGATCGACGTCGTAGATGCCTTCGGCGGTGATGGTCCAGCCCTTGGATGCGGTCAGACCGCCGCGGTCCCGGACTTCCAGGGTAACGAAGGTGGTGGAAGGCTCAATAAAGGTAACGGTGGGCAACGCTTCACGCGATTCGCCGGCGGGGCCAAAGTCCCAGAAGTAGCTGAGTTCCTCGGGCGCTTCGTCACTGACCGAACCTTCGAAGGTGATGGTCAGGGGGATGGGGCCCGAGAGGCGGTTCGGGGCGATGTTGATTTGCGGGGGCTCGTTGCTGGTGTAGGAGATCTTGCGGATGGCGCTGGCGACGGTGCCGCTGGCGAAGAAAAATTGGGTGGTGGAGTAGTAGAGTTCACCGTTGAGTTCGACGAGGTCGGTGATGGGACCGAGGGTTTCGTGCCATCGTTCGACATGGGTGATCCGGTCGGGAGCGGACTTCTTGATTTCATAGATATAACCATGGCCAAATCGCCAGTCGCCCAGCAGGTGCATGTCGCGATAGACGCTGGGGAATTGATTGCCACGATAGATGATCGAATCGGTAAAGGAGACGCCGTCGCCGCCGGGGGCTCCGGCCATGTGCGGCAGGGCGACTTGGGGTTCGAGGTAATTGGGCGGCGGGGTGACGCCGGGATTGGCGGAGAGGGGGCCTTCCAGGAAGGGCCAGCCGTAGTTGGCCGCGGGTTGAAGCAGGTTGTATTCTTCCCAGAGGGAATTGCCGACGTCGGCGAACCAGATGACGCCGTTGGGGTGATCGACCATCAGGCGGAAGGGATTGCGTACACCGAGGGCATAGACGAGGGTAGGGCCTTTGCCGAAGTCTGGATTGCCGGGCGGGACGGAGCCGTCGGGGTTCATGCGGAGGATCTTGCCGCGGAGCGAGTCCGGGTCCTGGGGCAAGGGCAGTCCCTGGCCGTCGTCGCCGAGGCCGAGATAGAGCATGCCATCGGGCCCGCAGACAAGGCCGCCGCCGTAGTGAATGTCGGTGGCCGGATCGTCGGGGAGGGTGAAAATCTCGACGTCGCTGTCGGGGATGGCGCTCTGCGGGTCTTGCGGATCGGCGGTCAGGCGGGTGATGGTGATGTGGACCGGGTTGTCGCCGGGGCGGGTTTGCGTGTAGGTGAAGTAAATCCAGCCATTGGACTCGAAATCGGGATGCACCAGCATGCCGATGACGCCGCCTTCGTGGGTGATGGTGGTGTCGAGTTGGGCGAAAAGCGTGGAGGCGGCGCCGGGGCGCTCGACTTCCGGGTCCCAGACATAGATCTTGCCGTCACGCATGGCGGTGACCAGATGGCCCGTGGGCAGAGCCTCCATGGCGGTGCAGAAGGTGAGGTCGAACCAGTGGATGGCGACGTCCTCGAAGCCGTCCGGGACGGCTTCGGCGCGGGTCGCGCCACCAAGAATCGCCAGGGCTGTCAAGGCAGCCGCCACTCGTCTCGCCACGTTCTTCATCGCTCGTCCGCCAATTCGGTGTCTTGACGATAGGATTGGCGAGGCGAAAGGAAACGGGTCAACCGGAAGGGGCGCCGAGAAGAAAGAGGGATGGAAAACGACTCTGAGACAGGCCCGGCGCGTGGGAATGGCATGGACATCGCCTGCGACGACGGCTCCAATCGTTCCGCCATTTCTCCGGTGCCGATGTTGCTCTCATGTCCGACGATCCCGATCTGAGTTTCATCCCCGCGCTTCATGACGCGCTCTCGCGGGCGCAGGCGGGTTTCGCCGCCTACAACGCGGCGGCCTTTCCCGCGCGCCCGGCGGAGTTCTTCGCCCTCGAACTGGCCGGCGAGGCGGGCGAGGTGGCGAACAAGGAAAAGAAGCTCTGGAAAGGCCGCTCCATCCCGCAAGAAGAACTGGCCGACGAAGCCGCCGACGTGCTGATCGCGGTCGTGAACTACGCCAACGCGCGCGGCATCGACCTGGGCGAAGCGGTGGCGGAGAAGCTGCGAGAGATCGAACGCCGGAGAGTCCGGGATCGGGATGAGGGGTTGGCGTTGTGAGGGTATTTCGGGGCCGAATCGCTCGGTTCATCTGTCCTGCCTTGGTGTCACTCGGGTTGGCTGGCCAAGCGTCTGGTGTGGGGCCCGACTTCGGTCCCATCATCGACAAAATGCTCTGCTACGAGTACACCCCGCCCTCGTTCGAGCATTTGCGCTTCGCGCGCGAGGAAGATCGCGATGCGCTTTACGAGGACGAGGTTGAACTGCTGGCGCTGCGGTTGGCGTCGCTCAGCGGTGTTTTCATCGCCAAGGACTTCACCGTTTTCGACGGACCCCTTTCGCTTCTGGAAACCTTGGAGTTGGTCAAGCGACAGGAGTTGCCGGTGGCGGGGCGTGAGTTCTTGCTCTGCGAAGTTCTCGAGATCGTCGAGCATCGCGTCGCCCTTGGGAGAGACATGCGCGATTCTGGATGGAACGAAGCGCGGACCGCCCCTTACCGCGAACTCCTCGCCGACCCCATCTGGGAGACGGCGCCGGAGACCCTCGTCGTTGTGGACGGATGCCACGGACCGCTGCTGGAGCCCGCGTTCGACTTTCGTTCCCGCCGTTGGCACGTCCAGCGGCAGTTGGAGGATTTGGCGAACGGCAAGCATTTGAGTGAGCCGAAGGATGCGGAGGTGGTGTATGTTCCTTGGGAGGTCGCTCTACGCGAACTCGAATCGCTTCGGATTCCGAGCGACCCGCGCCAGAGCTACCTTTCCTGCAAAGACATCGGCCTCAACTACGCCGTGTCCCTCGCGACCGGCGAGCCAGCGGAAGCCCTCGATTTGGCCGTGGCGGTTCTGTCCGAGCAGCCGGCCGGTTCGACCGCCTACCGCAACGCCCTCATCATGGCCGAACTCGCCGCGAACCACGACCCCGCCTTCGTCCGCCCCAAAGGCGCCTCCTCCATTCGCGAGTTCACCGAAAACCAGTTGGGCTATCCGGTGCCCGTGCCGATGGATACGACGGAAGCCTTCGAAGGGTTCCGCAGCTATGCCGGGCTGCTGGCCAAGGGCATGGCGCTGACGCTGGAGCACGAGCATGTGACGTCGTGGGTGCTGGGCCAGACCTTCGACGGGCGCGACATCGTGGGGTATCTGCTGGGCGACGCCAACGACACGGCGCCGGGCGGCGGTCCCGAGGGCGGCGCTTTTGTCAACGGCACGGTCCATCCCCGGGAATGGGCGAGCCCGGAGATCGTGACGCAGACGATGACGTTCCTGGCCGATGGTTACGGCAGCGACACGCTCGCCACATACCTGGTCGATAGCCTGCAAATCGCTTTCATCCCGGTCTTGAACGTGGATGGCTTCCTGCAAACGCAACGCAACCCGGCGCGCTATATCGGCGACAGCGACGGCCGCATGCGGCGCAAGAGCATGAACGGCGTGGACGAAGTCCTGGAGACAGAAGGCGACGCGCTGAACGGCGTGGACCTGAA
Source organism: Sumerlaeia bacterium (assembly GCA_040219255.1). GTDB lineage: Bacteria > Sumerlaeota > Sumerlaeia > SLMS01 > JAHLLQ01 > JAVJSW01. The sequence goes on along the minus strand of JAVJSW010000035.1, from coordinate 29,106 downwards.
TCGGAATTTCGACATCGGCTTCGGGCGCGGGTCGAGCGGCACGCCGACATCGAGCCTCTATCGCGGCCCCTTCGCGCGCTCCGAGCCCGAATCCCAGGTCCTCGCCAGCGCCGCGGCGGATTTCTTCACCACGCGCCAGCTTCGATTCTACGCCGACATCCATGGGGCTATCCCGGCGATCTATAACGTGTTCAATGGGTCGCAAAGCTCGGACGCCCAGACAGCGGTGTTGACCGAGCGGATGCAGTTCACCTTTCGGGAAATCAACGGCGTGGCTGGCAGCTACGCGGATCTGCCGGTGTTTCCCGGCGGAGAAATCGGCGCCACCGACGAATTCATGGCGAATACCTACAAGGTCCCCAGTTTCACCATCGAATACCCCACGCCCCGCTATCGCGATCCGTCCGCCAGCGGCCCGACCTTTGTACTGCCCGAGGACGAGGTGACGCAGACCGTGGAGGAAAACCGGGCGGCGCTTCTGCTGGCGATGTACTATGCGGCGGGACCGCCGATTCTGGAGCGCATGACGCTCTGGCGCGACGAAAACGGCGACGGCACCTTGCAGTCGCCGGAGGAGTTGATCGCCACCGCGCGGTGGACTCCGGCGCCCAAGGGATCGGCGGTGGCCCGGGTCTTGTCCAGCGAACAGTTCCGGCCGTTACTGGCCGGCGACGGCTATCGCGTTCTGCTGCAATTCAACAAGCCGATGCGCACTGACGGAGGCGCCGCCGGTCCGGGGCTCTACACCGGGCAGGATCATGTGCCGTTTCAGCCGGTCGTAACCCTCCAAGTGCCTCAGCGGACCGGGACGCCAAGGAGTCTCAACCTCACGCCCAGTACCGCGGACGGCTGGGTGAGAAGGGGGGCGGGGGTGCCCACGGCTCTGCGATACCACTACGATTCCTGGGAGGGAGAGGTGTCGCTGCGAGAAGCCAGCCTGGGCGCCTATGCGGAGGGTCAACCGCTGCCTTTGACCGTGGAGGTGCGGGATTTCTACGGCTTCGCGCTCGATCCGGATCCGCGCTCCCCGGTGGGATGGGACGCTGGGTGGACCGGATTGGAGGGCGGAACGGCGAGCGACCCCGGCGGCGCCGACACGAACCTGGCACTGCCCAAGGTACTCCTGAACCCCGAGCCGGTCGGCGATTCGTTTGTCGTGTATTGAGGAGCCGAATCCAAGCCGATCCGCGTCCCTCCGCGGTTCCAGATTCCTCCTCCGCCCAAGCCGAAGACTCAAAAGGGGGTTGCCCGATTCCCCGCCTCGCGGGCTACATGGCTGTGCCCGATTCCCGCGACCCGAAGACACCGCCCCTATGCTCGCCCGCATTCTCAACGATCATCAACTGACACTCCTCAACGAAACCCGTTCCACCCTGTCGGATTTGAAGTCGACGCTTCAGGAGTTCGAAGCGGAAGAAAGCGTGCGCGAAACCTTGGCGGATGCGCTGAGCGGGCTCGACGACCTCTTTCTGCTGGTCGTCGTGGGCGAGTTCAATTCCGGCAAGTCCACCTTTATCAACGCTCTCGTTGGCAAGCGGCTCCTGAAAGAAGGCGCCACTCCCACCACCCAGCGCGTCGGCATCCTGCGCTACGGCGACGCGGAGAAAGTCGAACCTATCGACGAACACACCGACGCGATTCAGGCGCCCGTGGAAATCCTGCGCGAGCTGGCTATCGTGGACACTCCGGGCACGAACGCCATCGTCCGCGAACACGAAAAGATCACCCGCGAATTCGTCCCCCGCAGCGACCTCGTTCTCTTTGTCACGAGCGCCGTCCAGGCCTACACGGAAACCGAACGCACCTTTCTCGACCTCATCCGCAAGTGGGGCAAACGCGTCGTGGTCGTCATGAACAAGGCCGATCTCCTGGACGAGGACGAGCGCGAACCGGTCCTTCAGTTCCTGCGCAGCGGCGCCAGCCAGACCCTCGAATCCGAGCCACCCATCTTCCCCGTGTCGGCCAAGCGCGCCCTCAAGGCCAAGCTCGACGGCGCCGGCCCGGACGACGAACGCATCAAGGCGTCCGGCTTTCACGACCTCGAGCACTTCATCCGCGACACCCTGGACCAAGGCGAACGCATCCGCCTCAAACTCCTCAGCCCCCTCGGCGTCGGCATCCAAATCAGCGAACAAGCCGTCGAAGGCGCCACCGAACGCGTCGCCGTGCTCAAGGACGACATCCGCTCCATCGAAGACATCGACGGCCAACTGAACACGTACCGCGACGACATGCGCCGCGATTTCGGATACCGCCTGGCCAAGGTGGACAACGTGCTCCTCGAATTCGAAAAGCGCGGCCTCGACTTCATCGAAGAACACGTCCGCATCACCCGCATCAAAGAACTGATGAGCAAAGAGCTGATCCGCGACAACTTCGAGCACGAAGTGGTGGCCGACACGGCGTCGGAAGTCGAGCGCCGCGTGAACGAGATTCTGGACTGGATCGTGGCGGCGGACCTGCGCCAGTGGACCAGCGTGATGCAGCATGTCGAGCAGCGCCGCCAACGATACCAGGACCGCATGATCGGCAACATCAACCGCGAATTCGCCGGCGAACGGGCCCGCCTCCTGGACGATGTCATTGGCAAGACGCGGCGCACCGTCGAGTCCTACGACCGCAACAAGGAGTCGGACCGCCTGGCGGGCATGATCCAGACCACCTTCGCCACGACGCTGCTGGGCATGGTCGGCGGCGTCGGTGTGGGCGCGGCGCTGATCATGGCCACCCAACTGGTGTGGCTCGACGTGACCGGCGTGGCCCTGGGTGTGCTGCTGACGGTCGGCGGGCTCTACATCATCCCGAAAAAACGCAAGGAAATGAAGCAGGCCTTCCGCAAGCAGGTCAGCGATCTGCGGCGCAAAGTGGCCACGGCGCTGAAGTCCGAATTCGAGCGCGAAATCGACCGCTCCGTCGATCGCATCCGCGACGCCATCGGCCCCTACACCCGCTTCGTCCGCACCGAACGCGACCGCCTCGACGGCCAGCGCAAACGCATCGAAAAACTCCGCGAGGAACTCGGCATCCTGAAAGCCCGCGTCAAAACCACCGGCGACGGTTCGCCGATGGAGGCGGGTGGGGAATAGAAGGAGTTTGAAACCGCGAGATGGACGCCCCCGGGGGATATCTTTTTACCACGGAGACACGGAGGCACGGAGAGGCTAGAGAACGAGGCGCACAAGGCCGTCCTTTAGGACAGGTGTATTGAAGTTAAGTAGCAGCCCAACAGGCAAGCGCGACAACTTTAAGTATGTCAGGAGCTGCGCCTTGTGAATTGGTTCAAGCTTGATCACCGATTTAAGTTCGATAACTACCAGGTTTTCGACGACAAGGTCCATGCGGTAGGAATCTGGAAGCTCTAAATCTTTGTAGCGGATCGGCAAGGGTACCTGGCGCTGAAAACCGAGCCCCCGCAACTTGAGTTCATGGCTCAAGCACTCCTCGTATATCGACTCAAGCAAGCCCGGGCCCAAAGCGCGATGGACCTCAATCGCAGCTCCAATGACTTGATTGGTTACATCCTCGGCCAATAACATCTCCGTGCCTCCGTGTCTCCGTGGTTAATTGAGAAAATCCCCTACCCCATCACCCCCGCTTCCGAACCCCGCACCACCTCGCGATCAGGTGCGCCATCACCTCTGCCACGCGGCTCATGCTGTCCAGGCTCACGCACTCGTCCACGCCGTGGATGTCCTTCGCGATGGGGCCATAGCACGTCGCCGGCACATCATAGTACAGGTTAAAAAACCGCACGTCGGTCGTCGCCGTGCAGCGCAGTTCCGCCGCCGCCGAACCGCGCAGATCGCGATGGATCGCTGCGAGGTCGCGGCCGAAATCGCTCGCGCCGTCGAAGGTGCAGCCCTCCGCGTGAAAGCCGACGTAGTTCACCGTCGGCGGGAAGTTCTTCAGCCATGGATCCGCCGCGGCCACCTCGGCCACGCGCTGCTCGACGCGGCGCTTCAGGTCCGGGATTTTCTCGCCGGGGAACAGGCCCAGGCGGAAACGCGTCGTGCACTCGCCCGCCACCGTACTGCCCCAATCGCCGCCGTCGATGATGCCGACGTTCAGGTTGATCGGGTGCTCGATGCCTTCGTAGAGCGCCGGAATCGAAGCGTTGATTTCTTCCTCCAGGGCCCGCAGCGCCGTGATAATCGGGAACGTTTTCTCGATCGCGTTCACACCCCGCCCGGCGCCCAGCACGTGCGTCGTGCGGCCCAGAACCGTCACATCGAACCAGAGCACGCCCACCTGGGCGGTGAGGATGGTCTCCGCGAAGGGCTCGGGGATCAGGCACGCGTCGCCCAGGTATCCGGCCTCGCAGAGCGCCAACGCCCCATTGCCCGTGCATTCTTCCTCGATGGGCGATTGACAGATCACCTTGCTGGCCGGCTCCAGACCCGCATCGCGCAACGCCCCCAGCGCCCACAGATACGCCAGCGTCCCCGCCTTCATGTCGCCCGCGCCGCGCCCGCGCATCCACGGCCGGCCGTCCTCGCCGTCGAAGATTTCCGCCTCGAACGGATGCGTCGTCCAGAGCTGCACCGGCTCCGGACTGACCACGTCAATGTGGCTGTTGAACACCAGCGACCGCCCCTCCGGCGAACCGCCCGGCTCATGCGTCCCAGCCACACAAGGGCGCCCCTCATACGACCAATCCACCGGCGACCACCCCGGCTTCGACGCCAACACATCCGGGTCCACGTCGATCATCTCGACATCGAGCCCGACGGCTTCGTAGAGTTCAGCGACGACGTCCTGGCCGGAGGCTTCATTGCCGAGAAGCGTCGGTTCCTCGGTCAGCCGGGCCAGGTTCGAGATGGCCCAATCACGGCGGGCGGAGAGGGCTTGGGGGAAATCGGGGGGGAGGTGATTCATGATTTTTTAGCCGCAGATGAATGGGATGAATAGGATTAGGAGTTAGAGATTTCGCACGACACGTTTGATTTCAACCTTTGGTTTGCCAAAATTGACGAGCAGGCAGACGTGCAGGTTTGTTGCGCGCAAGTAATTCATGCATTGCGCCAGATGTACAGGTTGGAAACTGGTGGTAATTGACTTGAGCTCGATCAAGACAGTATTTTCGACAAGCAGGTCAGCAAAATAATCGCCAACCATATTTCCTTTGTAAAGCACGGGCAGAGGTTTCTGCTGCTCTACCCTAAACTTCTGATTCCTGAGTTCACAGGCAAGCGCATTCTCATAGACCTTTTCCAAGAACCCATGACCCAAGACATTCGCCACCTCATAGATGCAGCCATTGATTCGATAGGTCAGCTCATCGATTTTCAATCTGTATTCATCGGCATTCATCTGCGGCCAACCCCCTCCCACGCCTCCAACGCCCCCTCGGCCTCCAGGCCCTCCGGCATGCCCTCCCGCGCGTCTTCCACGCTCAGCCCCGGCGCCACGCTCACCAGCCGCATGCGGCCGCCCTTCTCCCGGCGAAACACCGCCCGCTCCGTCACCAGCGTGCTGACGCAACCCGCCGCCGTCAGGGGCAGCGAGCAGACGTCCACCAGTTTGCCCCGCCCGTGCTTGTCCAGGTGGCGGCTCACCACCAGAACCCGGCGGGCTTTCTGGGCCAGTTCCATCCCGCCGCCCATGCCGGGGGTCAGTTTGCCGGGGATCATCCAGTTGGCCAGGTCGCCGGCCACGCTGACTTCGAAGGCACCGAGAATGGCCAGATCGACCTTGCCGCCCCGCACCAGGGAGAAACTAGTGACGGAGTCAAAACACGCCGCGCCCGGTTCCAGCGTCACCGCGCGGCCTCCCGCATCGATCACGTCATTGTCCGGCGTCCCGCCCTCCAGCGGCGGCCCCAGCCCCGCGAAGCCATTCTCGCTGTGAAACGTGACATCGAACCCGGCGGGCAACACGGCGGGGATTTTCGTCGGCAGGCCAATGCCCAGATTCACCACCATACCGGGCTCGATTTCCCGGGCCGCGCGTTCGATCAGGAGACGTTCTTCAGGAGTCATTTGAGTTAGCCGCAGATGGATGGGATGAATGGGATGTCTTCTTGTCGAAGGTCGTTGGCGCCGCTTGATCCTATTGATCCTATTCATCGGCGGCCAATTTCTGTAAGTGCCGCCTCGGTCCCGCCGGCACCACGGCGGTGACGCAGACGCCGGGCAGGTGCACGTCTTCGGGGCGCAGGGTGCCGACCGGCACGATCTGCTTGGCTTCCACGATCACCGTCCGCGCGGCCATGCCCATTACCACGTTCATGTTGCGGTTCGTGCCGCGCCACCACGCGTTGCCTTTCTCGTCCGCCATGTCGGCGCACAACAGCCCCACATCGCCACGCAAGGCGCTCTCCAGAATCCATGGCCGGCCGTCGAAATCCACCGTCCGCTTGCCCTCGGCCACGATCGTGCCCATGCCGATGTCGTGCAGGAAGGCTGGAATTCCGGCGCCTCCCGCACGCAGCTTCTCGGCGAAAATCCCCTGGGGAATCAGCTCGCAGGCGATTTCCTTGGCGTTCATCTGGCCGATGAATTCCGGGTTCAGACCGATGTGGGTCGAAATCAGCTTCTTCACCTGGCCCGGATTACGGAACATGGCGCCGATGCCCAGGCCGGGTTCGTTGGCGTCGTTCTTCACGAGGGTCAGATCGCGGAATTCATCGGGGTGATCGGCCAGGAATTCCGTGCAGGAAAAGGGCACGCCGCCCCGGCCGAACCCCCCCACCAGGATCGTGTCGCCGCTCTTGACGGCGGCGCGCAGGGCGCCGGAGACGGTGCTGACTTTCGACATAGGTGCCGGGGCTTCTAACAGTTGGGGTTACAGGATCTCCGGGTCTTCCACCAAATCTTCCGGATGGGCGGTTTCGCCCTCGCGCATCTGCCAGGTCACGTTGGCTTCCGGGTCGCTTTGGACGCCTTCAATATCGCCGAGCGCGTAGGCGGGGATTTCGTCCTCCAGCTCGTAGCGCTTCTCGTTGCGATAGGCTTCCTCAGCGGCGATGTCCTGCTCGTAGTGCTTGTCCAGGAGCGGCATCAACTCCTCGAGCGATTGCTCGAACAGCATCAGCATCTCCTCGATCCCTGCCTCCTTGATAATCAGCGGCGGGGCAAGCAAGACGTGGTCGCCGGAAAGACCGTACAGCGAACGGCGCGGATAAATCAGCAGGCCGCGCTCGCGGGCGATCTGTGTGATTTCCCGGCCCACGTTCCAATGCGCCGGGAACGGCTCGCGCTTCGCCCGGTCGCGGACGAATTCAATGCCCGCCAGCAAACCCCGGCCCCGCACGTCGCCGATGATCGGGTACTTCGCCATCAATTCGTGCAGCCCCTCGTGCAGCACCACGCCCATCGCGCCGGCGTTCTCCACCAGGCCTTCTTCCAGCGTGATCTTCAACACCTCGCGCGCGATGGCTGTCGAGAGCGGATTGCCCGCGTAGGTGTGGCCGTGCATGAAGCCGCCGCTGTCCATCACCGGCTGAACCACGGTGTCGGTGGCGACCGTGGCGCCGATCGGCGTGTAGCCCGCGCCGAGGCCCTTGCTCAGTGCGACAATGTCCGGCGTCACGCCCCAATGCTCGAAACCATAGAACGTACCCGTGCGCCCGCAGCCAGTCAGCACGTCGTCCACGATCAGCAGGATGTTATACTCCTTACAGATCTCCGCCACCATCGGGAACCACTCCGGCGGGGGCACCGCACCGCCGGTGCTGGCACCGCCAATGGGCTCGGTGATAAAGGCCGCGATGTTGTCCGGCCCGTGGACGCGGATGGCGCGCTCCAGTTCCCGCGCGCAGGCCATCTCGCAGCTCGGGTATTCCTTGTTCAGCGGACAGTGATAGCAATACGGCGCGCTGATCTTCGGGAAGTTCAGCGACATCGGCCGGTAGGGAATGTTCAGCGGCGCATAGGCCGTGGCGGACAAGGCCCCGAGCGTCGCCCCGTGATAGGACGGGCGCCGCGCGATGATCATGTGCTTGCCTTGCTTACCAACCGACCACCAATACTGGCGCGCCAGCTTGATCGCCGCCTCCACCGATTCCGAACCGGAGTTGACGAAGAACACGCGGTTCAGCCCGGGAGGCGCCAGACGCACCAGCATGTCGGCGAGTTCGTTCGCTGGCCGGCTCTCGAACTGGGTGCGATAGGCGAAAGCGATTTTGCCCGCCTGCTCCGCCGCGACGGCGGCGATCCGCTTGTTGCCATGGCCCAGGTTCGCGCAGATCGCCCCCGAGCACCCGTCCAGGTAGCGGCGCCCCTGCTCGTCGTAAATATAGATCCCATCCCCGTGCGAAGCCATCGGCAGCGGCACCAGATCCTGATAGAACAGCGCGTTGCGCGGCGAACCGGGAATGCCCTGCTCATGCGGAGCGACATCCTCCATCGGCATTTCCGGGTCGGGATAGAGAGGCGCGCGGAGCCGGGCCCCGTGGGTGATCGCACTCAATTTGGGATCGTAATGGAAATCGTAGGGCAAGGCCGTCACTCCCACCAACAAAGTCGGCGAACGAGTCGGGTATTCGTTCTCATTAGCATGGTACCACAATCAGCGCACGACTCAAGAGCTATGACGAAACTATTTGCAAGCCCGATATCGTCAGGACCGCTCCGAATCGAGCATTCAACCACAGAGCACTCAGAGGACGGAGTTTTCACAGAGATTGCAAAAGGCGAACACAAACCACGCCACCTGCGGTTGAGAAGCCTTTCTTCCCGCAATTCACAGATGTCGTTCAACCCTCTCGGATTCCTGCGTCACATCTGGGGACACAAAAAAAATCCGTGGTCGCCTCGCGATCCCCCCAAACACCACGACCCCTTCCCCATGCTCCTGATAAATCCTCTGAATACAACACTCTCTGTGCCCTCTGTGACTCTGTGGTGATTTCCTTAAGGACCAGGAACGCCCCCCCGCCGATCCGCACTCATCAATCACAGCCAGACCGCCAGCGGAACCTCGAAGGAAAACGCCCGGAAGCATCCCGCCAGGAACAGCTTCAAGTCCAGGATCGAACGGTCGTCGTCCTCTTCCGGTATGAGAGAGAAACCGAGTTGGGAGACGCCGGTGTTGGAACCGGTGGCCTCGACCTGCTCGATGACCTCCAGCGCCTTGTCCGTCGAGTTGTCGTCGGCCACGATGGCCTGGGTGAACAGCAGCAGCGCCAGGGCGTGGGCGGGCGCGATGTCGCCCACCAGGAACATGGCGTGGAGCAACTGATCGCTGGTCACCGGATCGCCATCGCCCATGTCGTGACGGGCGAGGCGTTTGGGCGACTCGAGGAACGTCGCCTTGCGCCAGTTGGCGAGGTTTTCATGCCCGCCATAGCGCTCCATGGCGGTTTCGCGATAGAACTCTCCGGCCTTGGTTCCCGGCTTGGGAATGCGCGAGAGCAGCCACCGCTCGGCCTTCTCGGAAATCGGCAGCGACACCGAACCGAAGCAGCCGTAGGCGTGGCCGGTGATACTGGCGAGACAGCCGCTGCAATGAGGAGCGAGGGGTTCGAGAAGGGCGGCGTCGTCCTGCAAGTCGGCGACGGTCCGTTCTCGGGATTCTTCTTCGCCGGTGGGCGTGGTGAAGCGCTGGCGGTAGCGCATCTGCTCCGGCTTCACATCGGGGCCGTACTTGGCCACAAAGGACGCGCGGATTTCCCGCGCCATCACGGCGGCACGAACCCCTTCGAAGAGCGGTTCCTCGCCGAGTTGCTCACGCGGCGGACAATTCAGATTGACGTAATAGTAAATAGCCACGAAGCGAAATCAGACGGCGGCGAGGGTGGCGGCACGCCGGTTGGCGATGCCGAGGGCTTCTTCCAGCCCATGGGCGGAGGCCAGCAATTTCGATTCCTGGAACGCGCCGCCAAAGAGCTGAGCTCCGATCGGCAGCCCCCCCTCCGAATGCCCAATCGGCAGCGAAATACCGCAGTACCCCGCCAGATTCAGCGACAGCGTGAAGATATCCGACAGATACATCGTCAGCGGATCGGCCGTCTTATCGCCGAACTTGAAGGCCGGGCTCGGAGCCGTTGGCGCGAAAATCACGTCCGCCTTCTCCAAAGCCTCCGCGTAATCCTTCTGGATCAGCGTCCGGGCCTTCGCCGCGCGGCGGTAGTAGGCATCGAAGGTCTCCGCCGAGAGCACGAACGTGCCGAGCATGATGCGGCGCTTGACCTCGGCGCCAAAACCCGCGGCCCGCGTTTTCGAGAACATTTCGACGATGTTCTGCGTCCCCGGTTCCCGATAGCCGTAGTGCGCGCCATCGTACCGCGCCAGGTTCGACGACGCTTCCGCCGTCGCCAGAACGTAGTAGGTCGAAACGGAGTACTCCTCGGCGTGGGGCATTTTCACGTCCACGATGGTCGCCCCGGCGTCCTTCATGGTCTGCAGCGCCTTCTCGCACGCGGCGGAGACTTCCGGGTCGATGCCTTCGGTCTCGAAAAACTCCACCGGCCGGGCAACCTTCAGACCGTCCAGCGCCTTGGCGCCCACCAGCGCTTCGGTGTATTTCTCCGTGGGCTGCGAACTGCTGGTGGAATCGCGGTCGTCGTGGCCGGCGATCACTTCCAGCAGCAGCGCCGCGTCCTGCACATCCACGCTCAGCGGCCCAATCTGATCCAGCGACGACGCGAATGCCACCAGGCCGTAGCGGCTTACCCGGCCATAGGTGGGCTTGAGCCCGACGATGCCGCAGAACGAAGCGGGCTGGCGGATCGAACCGCCGGTGTCGCTGCCCAGGCTCCAGGGCGCCATGCCGGCTGCCACCGCAACCGCCGAACCACCGGACGAACCGCCCGGCACAAAATTCGGATTCCACGGATTCCGCGAAGGCCCCACGTGGCTGTGCTCGGTCGAGGAGCCCATCGCGAACTCGTCCATGTTGACCTTGCCGAGGTTGATGAGGCCAGAGGCTTCGAGCTTCGTCACCACCGTGGCGTTATAGGGCGGGCGGAACTCCTCGAGCATTTTGCTCGCGCAGGTCGTCTTCACGCCCCGGGTGCAGATGTTGTCCTTGATAGCGATCGGCACACCGTCCAGGGGCGACAGCGTCTGCCCCGTCTTGCGGCGCCCATCGCTGGCCTCCGCCGCCGCCAAAGCCTCGTCGGCCAGCGTGGTGATGTACGCGTTCAACGTCGGATTGAGCGATTCGATGGCGGCGAGATACTTCTCCGTCACCTCGCGGGACGTTGTCTCGCCCGCCGCCAAAGCAGCGGCCAGATCGCGTGCGGTTTTCAAAGACATGGGGAATTCCTTCGGATTTTGTACCGAACTAAATAATCTGAGGAACCTTGAAACAGTCGTCCTCTTGCTCCGGCGCGTTGGCCAGAGCTTCCGCGGTTGGCAGCCCGGGGCGGGCGGCGTCGGGGCGGAAGACGTTGCTCATGGGGATGGCGTGGCTCGTCATCGGCACATCGTCGAGGTCGAGTTCGGCCAGCTTGTTCAGGTGACCGACGACTTTTGTCAACTCACCGGCGAACTGCTCGATTTCCTCGTCCGTCAGCGCCAGGCGCGACAGCAGTGCCACGTGGGCCACGCGGTCTTTGTCGATGGCTTCGACGCGATCGAGTTTCTCCATTACTGCGCCGCGCCTTCCGCCTCGTCCTCGTCCACCTTGTCCACCGTCAGGTCGGCGAACTGCAGAGCCAGTTTCTTCTCGCCCTCCTCGCGGAACTTGATGATGGCCTTGGCCGTCTTCTCATCCTTGCCCGTGCGTTGCAGCACCTTGCCCATCCCGAAAGTCGGATGGTGAACCTGGGCGTCCTTTTGAATATCGGGGAAAGCCATCGAGGCGTCGTCTGCCATGGCAGGGGGTCCTTCCAGAGGTTTTGGAAAATCTAATGCGTCAGGCCGTGGGCGGGGCAACGGATTCCGGGGCGAAGCGTTCTTTGATCCGCGCCACCAAATCCGTCGTCGAATAGCCCGGCAGCAGGGGAAGACTCAGCACTCGGCCCCCGCGTTCAAGCACAAAATCGTGCCCCACGATTTCCGGGATCGTATAATGCCCGCCTTTGACCAGCACATCCGGCTCCACCGCTTCGATGATTTCCCGAGGCGTGTCCTCGTGAAACAGCACCACCGCGTCCACGCAATCCAGCGCCCCCAGCAGCCGCGCCCGCTGCCCCTCCGCGAGAACCGGCCGGCCCTCGCCCTTCAGGCGCTTCACCGCCGCGTCGCTGTTCAGCGCCACAATCAGCCAATCGCCCTCGGCCCGCGCCCGCCGCAACGAATCCAGATGCCCATTGTGCAGCAAATCGAACACGCCATTGGTGAAAACGACGCGCTGGCCGCCGGCCCGGCGGTCGCCTGCCCAGGCCCGGGCGGCGTTGTAATCGCTCAGAAACTTATGCTCGGTACCCACGCCGTGGCCGTTACTTTTCCGGCTTTTCGTCGACATCATCTTCCACGGCCGATTCCGTCTCCGGCGTCGCGGCCTGGACAGGGCCGAGCAGGGCTTCCGGTTTCTTGTCCGCTTCCAATCGTTTGTCGGTGGAAACCTTCTCCAGCCGCTCTTCCTTCTCCGCCAGCGTGATGCCCACGATCTTGATGTCCACGCCCTTCACGATCAGGCGGGTCATCTTCTCGATGGTGCTGCGGATATGGTGGCGGAACCGGACGGCCGTTTCGTACATGTCTTGCCCGTATTCGATGCGCACCGTGCAGTGGATGTGGACGGCGTTTTCTTCCGGGATGCGTTCGACCACGATGCCCTTGACCGGCTCGCCTTTGCGGCCGATCAGGTCCGCCAGCGAGAACTTACTGTCGAGCGTCACGCCCGTCACCTCGGTCGAGGCGATGCCCGCGATCCGCGCGATCACATCGTCGCCGACTTCGATGCGGCCTTCCTGCTCGATGATGTACTGCGTGTCGAACGGCGTGCCATAGGCATCGTCCTGATCTTCATCGTGAACAGTGGTCATGGGTTCCATGGGCGCCTCCGGGAGGAATGATGGCGGAAAGTTCGAAGGTTAACGGTGCGTGGCCGGAAAGCCAAGGGTTTCTGGAGGGTTCACCACGGAGGCACGGAGACACGAAGACGTGGTTGGCGAAGAAGGGGAGAAGCTTCTTGAGAAGCTCTCGAATATTTCGCTGAAGTTCCTAAAAGTTTAGGAACTTCAGCAAGGCATGTCTTCGCCAATTTGACCTCATCCCAATTCTCCGTGCCTCCGCGTCTCCGTGGTAAAAATCACTTCGGATTCCACTTCCACAAATCCAGGAAGTTCGTGCCGAAGTCGCCGCTGCGGAACAGGTCGGTTTTCAGCAGATCCTTGAAGAACGGAATCGTGGTCTTGATACCTTCGACCACGAACTCGTCCAGGGCACGCTGCATGCGGGCGATGGCCATGTCGCGGTTCTTGTCGTGCACGATCAACTTCGCCACCATCGAATCGTAGAACGGCGGAATCGTATAGCCCGGATAGCAGGCGCTGTCCACTCGCACGCCGGGGCCACCGGCGGGCACATAGTCGATCAGCTTGCCGGGGCTCGGCATGAAGTTGCGCGCCGGGTCCTCGGCGTTCACGCGGCACTCGATGCTGTGGCCGTGGATTCGTACATCGCTCTGGCGGAACGAGAGCGTCTCCCCCGCCGCCACCGCGATCTGTTCCTTCACAATGTCGATGTCCGTCACCAACTCGGTCACGGGGTGCTCGACCTGAACGCGGGTGTTCATTTCGATGAAGTAGAAGTTCTTCCGCTCCTTGTCGAGCAGGTACTCGATGGTCCCCGCCCCCTGATAGTTCACGCCTCTGGCCAAGCTCACCGCCGCCTCGCCCATGGCGATGCGCAGGTCCTCGTCCACAACGGCGCTGGGGGCTTCCTCCAGCAGTTTCTGGTGCCGGCGCTGCACCGAGCAATCGCGCTCGCCCAGGTGCGCCACGTTGCCGTGGCCGTCGGCCAGGATCTGGACCTCGATGTGCTTGGGTTCGATGATGGCTTTTTCGATGTAAACGGAGGCGTTGCCGAAGGCCGCGCCCGCTTCCGCGCGGGCGGTATCGAACAGCTTGTCGAATTCCGCGTCCGACGGGACGAAGCGCATTCCGCGCCCGCCGCCGCCGGCCACGGCCTTGATCATCACGGGGAAGCCGATTTCGTTGGCCAGTTTGCGCGCCTTCTTGCGGTCGCCGATGGCCCCGTCGCTGCCTGGCACCGTCGGGCAGTTCGACTTGCTGGCGGTTTGCTTGGCGACGCCTTTGTCGCCCATCATGCGGATGGCTTCCGGGCTGGGGCCGATAAAGGTGATGTTGCACTCGGCGCAGATTTCCGCGAAGTCCGCGTTCTCCGCCAGAAACCCATAGCCCGGGTGGATGGCGTCGGCGTCGGTGACTTCCGCGGCGCTGATGATGCGGGCGACGTTCAGATAGGACTCGGAGCCGGGAGGTGGACCGATACAAAGAGCCTCGTCGGCCATGTGCACGTGCAGGCTGTCGCGGTCCGCCTCGCTATAGACGGCCACGCTCTTGATGCCCATTTCGCGGCAGGCGCGAATGATCCGCACGGCGATTTCGCCACGATTTGCGATTAAGACTTTACGAAACATCAGCGGGTAAGGAGTCCTCAGTTCGGCTCGATCAGGAACATGGGCTGGCCGTACTCGACCGGTTGACCGTTTTCGACGAGAACCTTGCGCACCGTGCCGCGCATCTCGGCTTTGATTTCATTCATCAGCTTCATGGCTTCGATGATGCACAGAACCGACTCGTCGTCCACACGGTCGCCGACTTCGACAAAGGAAGGCGAGTCGGGCGACGGCGCGCGATAGAAGGTGCCGATCATCGGCGACGTCACCTTCTTGAAGCGGGCCTCGTCATCAGGGGCGGGGGCGGCCGGCGCCGCGGAAGGCAACGCGGCGGGAGCCTCGGCCGGCGGCAGCGCGGCATGGGGCTGGGGCGCGGCGGCGGGAGCCGGGGCGGCCGGAGGATAGGAGCGACGGCCCACGATCCGGATGCGGAATTCTCCCGTCTTGTACTCGAGTTCCTCGAGCCCGCGCTCGCTCACGAGTTCGATCAGATCCTTGATGTCGTCCTTGCTCAGTTTCCCGGTGCCTTCGAATTCGGCGGCCGGTTCGCGCTGTTCATCCATCAAAAACAAAGCCTCTCGCTGATCGGTGGGGGGAACTGGAGGCTCAAAGCAGCCTCGCCCGCACAAAAGGCAACGCTACCGGGGGCGCCGCGGGTGTGGTCAATCCCTAAAGCGCCCTAGGACAATCAGTGAAGGGCGCCATGCAGCACCGCCAGCGCCACCGCCAACCCGGTCAAGAAGACAATTAGAGTCCGGCCGGTCTTTCGGTCGGTCTTGATCGAACGAAGATGGACAATGGCGAACGCTCCGCACAAGTAGGGAAGCGCCGGGACCCCCGCTCCCATCAGCCCCGCCAGCATCAGAGCGATCAGCATGCCAGCCAGCTGCGACCCGATCGTTCGCCCCATCGAGAGACCGAACTTCGCCGACAAGCCGATGAACAACGCCATCACGATCGCGTCGGGAAGGCCGAAGTAAGCCACCGAACCCAACGCCCCCGCGCCCGCCCCCGCCGACGGGTAGCTGACCATCACCAACTCGGCCACCTGCTGGCCCTGCTCCGATTCCAGCGTCTTCTTGGTCGGGCCCGCCAGCACGCTGTAGGCGTCGACAGCGACGAAGATGACCAGAATGGGGAAGATCCACTCGCGTTCGCGGAAAGTCCGGGACAATCCCAGACCCAGCGCCATCCCCATCGTCAGCAGAAGGGGCCCCTGCACATCCAGACGCAGTTCCGGCGGCAGGAACCAGATGGCCGCGGAAAGCGCCGCACCCGCACCCAACCCGAGCAGTAGCAACAATCTCCGCCCGGCCGGCAGCTCGGCCAAAGTCCGCATCACCCACAGGCTGGTGACCATCAATATCAGCAAAGGCAAAAAGGCCACGAAGTAGTATGCGAATTCGGGCAAATGAACGAGCCAGAATTCCCCCAAAGCCGGCCCGAAGACAAACCCCGTGGCGGCCCAGGAGACAATCCAGACCGCGCCAGCGAGCAGTGGAGACCGCCGCCAGGGATGGCTGGAGAGGCCAGATGGGTGGGAAGGTCGAGTCATGGTCATAGAGCGGTGGCAACTCGGAGGATCGGAAGTTCGAGGCAAAAGAAATGCCTCCCCGCGGAACGGGGAGGCAACCTTGGAGAAATTCGCCGGAGATGCGGACGGGTTTAGTAGTACTTCACCCGGGGGTCGTCGAGTTCGCCGGGCGAGTCGCGCAGCGTTTCCTGATCGAAGAAGTAATCCGGCAGATCCCAGTTGTAATCGATCTTCTCGTACATCGCCATCTCGTGGGCCGAGGGGTTCGGGTCCTTGATGATGCTGGGGCGAATGAACAGGAACAGGTCCGTCTTGATCTGGTCCGAAACCTGATTCTTGAACGCCCAACTGATGACCGGCACGCGCAAGAGCCACGGCACGCCGGTTTCCGAATTGTTCGCTTCAAACTGACGCAAGCCACCGAGAGCGACGACCTGTTCGTCCTTCACGATCACCGCCGTGTTGGCGAAGCGTTCGTCCACCACCGGCACGTTGCCGTTGCCGCTCAGGGTCGAGAAGCCGTTCAGAATCTTCTGCTCCGTATCGACCAACATCTGCACATAGCCGTTGTTGGTGATCTGGGGCGTCAGACCCACACGCGTTCCGATGCCGGCGAATTTGACTTCGGCGACCGAGCCCTGAGTCGTATTACGAGCGTCCAGGTAAGGAACCTGGCGCTTGATTTCGATGAGGGCCGGAACGTTGTTCAGCGACAGGATCGTCGGAGAAGCCAATGTCTGGGCTTCGCCGCGGTCTTCCTGGGCGTCCAGGCTGACATCGAGCAGGTACTCGTTACCGAAGATCGAGAGATCGTTGAGGTGCTGGACAGTCAGCGCGTTGCCCCCCGAGAGGGCGCCCATGCTGGACACCACCTGGGGAATGAGGAACTCGTCGCCGGGCTCCACGTCGCCAGGGATGCCCTGCTGTCCGCCATCGGTGAACTCGAGAGGAACGAGAGCGATGTTGTCGCTTTGCTCGGTCAGATTGGTGCGGAAACCGAGAGCCCGCCGCGCCGTCTCGGTCATGTCCACGAGGCGCAATTCCATACGGACCTGCTTCTCGGGGATGTCGAGACGTTCGATGAGGCGCTGGACTTCCGTGACCTTTTCGGGCACGTCTTCCACGATGATGATGTTGGACTTGTCCGCGGCTTGGATCACGCCGTTGGAGCTGAGGAACGGTTCGAGGATGGAGAGCAGTTCGCCGGAGTCGATCCAGTTGATCGGGATCGACTGGGTCACCGTTTCCACATCGCGGGCCTTGACGGAGTCGCGGCTGACGATGCGGACGATGCCGCCGGGCTCGACCTTGTAGGCCAGTTCGTTGGCTTTCAAGATCGCTTCCAGGGCGTTGCGCAATTCGACGTCCCGCAGCTTGAGCGTGACCCGGCCGCCGACCTGATCGGGAGACAGGATGATGTTCAGGCGCAGTTTTTCCGCGATGATACGGATCACATTGGTCAGTTCCGCATCACGGAATTCCAGGTCCACGCGGCGGGAGAGAGCCTCTTCCGTCGCCATGGTGCCCAGGTCCATGCGGCGCTGCTGCATTTTCTCTTCGCGCGTCAGGTCCGGAGGGATGTAGAAAGGCGAGTTGATGTCGGCGGCGTCGTCGGCGCCATCGGCGCCGAGGGTCTGGCCCGCGCCGGATTGGGGAGCTTTGGAGGAGCCGTAGCGGTCAGCCTTGAGAGCCTCGATATCCGCGTTCGAGAGCAAGATGGGCTCCTGCGCGCCGGTGGCCTGAGGGGCCGGCGGCGCCGGGGAAGCGGTTTCCAGAACGGGATAGGTCATCGTGATGCCCTGCGCGGTGGCGCGGGTGCGCACCGTACGCCAGCCATCGAACGTCACCGTCATGCGAAGGGCTTCGCGCCCGTCGACGAGGGTGATCCGCTGGATCTTGGTGGATTTCAACGCGGGGGAGGATTGGGGCTCGGGAAGCCCCCGCTGGGGAAGTTCCGCTTCCGGGATGGTCAGCACAATCTGGCGGGCCGAAGGGTACTCCTCGAGGGTGTACTCTCCTGGCTCGCTCCAGAGCACGGTGAGACTCTCGGAAGCGTTACCGCTCCGGATCTCCCAGTCGCTCAGGGTGGGTCCGGCCCACAGGCTGGCGGCCATCAGGAGACCAGCGAGACCTCCCGCTGCTTTCACGTAGGGGGCAGCCTTTCGCATGGATCATTTGGCTCCTTTGGGTTTATCGGCCTATTTCAAGTCACTCGGTAGAGGTTCGATCAAAACTCGCGTGGCGCAACAACTGATTAGGAATCAGCGATTACATCACCCTTGATTGGAATGGCATATTCAAAATCTTCGAACGAGTAGATGACCTCGTCCGGAAGGATTTCCTTGATCATCACGGTCGGGTAGAGTTTCACCGTCTCGCCGGCTTGCTGAATGTCGTTGCCGATCAGCACCATCGAGTCGGTCGGATCTTCCGCGTCCACGATCACGCCCAAGGTATTGATTTCCACCCACTCTGGGAAATCGGGGGCCTGGGCGCGGGGGGCGGCGATCAATTGGCCCGTTTCCGGGTCCACCGCTTCTTCGGGGGGTGAGGCGAGAATCTCCTCGATCTTTCCGCGAATCTCGTCCTGACGCTCTTCAACCATCGGGGCGGTCGTCTCGTCGTAATAGTCATCGAGAATCCGGTCGGTCAAGGTCAGGGCGCGCTCCAGGCTCGCCAACGTACCCTTCGTTTCCAGGTTCGCGACTTCCTCGAGAAGCTCCTGCGTGATGATGCGGGCGCGGATCCAAGGGATAATCATCGGGTCCGTGCCCATGGGGACGTACACGAACTGGGGTTCTTCGCCCAGGAGCTGGCGGCGGTTCGATTCGTCGGCGAAGATATTCTGCGGGCTTCCGAGGTCCTCGTCCGCTTCGCGGCCGAGTTGGGCCGAGCGCGGCAGATTGATCATCGCGCGGATTTCTTCCACCGTGGCCTCGATCCGCCCCGGGTCTTCCGCATCCGCGGGGATTTCGGCCGTGGGCGCCGGGGGAGCGGGCTCCGCCTCTTCCACAGCGGGCGCTTCCGTTTCCATCGCCGGTTCCGCGGTCACCTCGTCCTGTGCCAAAAGCGTCCCCGCAGGGGATGCAAGCGCGAAGGCGAAGAGGGCGGCCAATGTCTTTCGTTGCCAAGTTGTCATCATTCCCATCCTTTCCTGGTCCTCGAGCCGGCCGGGGGAGGTTCCCCCGGGCCGGCGCGGGACGGCGCTTACTGCGGGGTGAAGGTGAACGTGGACACCACCAGGCTCAGCGGGTGCTGGCTGGGGCGCCGGTCGTTGTTCTCGATGGTGAAGCTGTTCACGCGCATGAACCGCTCCGGGTTGCATTCGATCAGATTGAGGAACTGACCGATGGCGTGGTAGCGGCCCGAGCCCTTGATGGCGAAGGGATACTCCTCGTACATCTGGCGTTTCACGACGCCACTGGGAGAGACACGAGTCGTCGCCAATCCGGTCTTAGTCAGGTTTTCCTGCAACACCGTCAAGAATTCAATGGTGCTGTTTTTCTTGGGAAGGCGGCGTTCCGCCCGCGAAACGACTTCCTGCAGGCGCCGGAGTTCCTGCGGGTTGTTCAGGATCGCGTTGATGCGTTCGAGTTCCCGCTTGCTGGTGGAGACTTCCGCGCGCAATTCGGAGATCACCTTGTCGTTTCGGGTGAGGGTCGGTTTCACGACCATCATGTAGTAATAGCCGCTGAGGAATCCTAGAAACGCCGCCAGGATCAATCCGGCGATCAGGGCTTGTTTTTGTTGATCGGTCAACTTCATGGCTCTCGGCATCCTTCCGGAGGCAACATCTCGGTCGTTGAAGAAACGGTTGTCACGAAGGGGTTCATTCGGCGTTACCCTCGTCCGCGGCTGGCCGGCCGCGGCGGGCCGCGGGGCGGGCGGCGGGCGCTTCCGCGCCAGGCAACTCGGCGGATTCCAGGTCCACCTGGGTGTTCAATTCACGGGTGGTGAAGTTGAAGGCGAACTTCGTGCATTGACGCTTGTCGATTTCCACGCTCTCGAAATCCGAGAACGCTTCCTCGTCCTTGAACTTATCCATGAAGTTCACTTCTTCGCCATTCCACTCCAGCGTGACCTTCTTATCGCGCAGATCGTTGTAGAAGTCGATGATCTTGCGGATGCGCTCCGAACTTCCGCCTTCCGTCACGAAGGAGACTCCCTTGAGGCTCATCTGCTGCGTGATGACGGGCTTGAAGGTGCGCGTGGGCGGGGTGCCCTTCTTGTCGTTCTTTTCCCAGTCCGCGTAGCGGCGGCGGGATTCGGGCAACTCCACTTCCTTCACGTTTTCCGTCACCGTGATGTCGGTGAGGAAAATGCCGCCGGGGACGTACATGGGAAGGACGTTGAGCTTGCGGGACCACAGGAGGCGGTCCGGCGGATCGAGCGCCTGGAGGACGACGTATTGGGTTTTGAGCACGGAGAGCGTGCGAGCCAGATCTTCCGAATCGGCGCGCTTCTTATTAATCTCCGCGTCGATGCTCTTCTTCTCGGCTTGCAGTCGCTCGACCGCCAATTGGGACTCGCGCACTCTGTTGAAGAACATTAAAGCCGAGCCGAGGGCCGCGCCGAGAGCGATCAGAAGGATCACGGCGACCAGGAGACCGGTGGCGTTGAAGCCCCCGCCCCCGCCCGCTTTCGGGGCCGCGGCGGCTTTGCCGGACGCCTGCTGTTGTGCAAGGAGGTTGATACGAATCATCGGTCAGGCCACCTTCTCCCGCAGCGCGAGGCCAATGCCCACGCCCAGGAATTCTTTCGAGTTGCTCAGGAGCGCTTGATCGACCGAACTGGAGACGGCGATGTTGCGCAGAGGGTCGAGGATTTCGACCGGCACTTCCAGTTCCGAGGCCATGAAATCGGCCAAGTGGGGCATGCGGGAAGAGCCGCCGCCCAGCAGAAGCTTGGAGATCGTGGCGCCGCCAGCCTGGTTCTCGAAGAACTGGATCGAGCGGCGAATTTCGCTGATGAGTTGAACGAGCGTGTTGCGCGCGGCTCGCGCGGCGGTCGCTTCCTGCGAGTCGTCTCCCAGGTCCGAGCCGGTGATGCGTTCCACCGTGCCGCGGATCGAACTGATGAGGGAGGACTCCTCTTCCTCGTCGTTTTCCCCCTGATCTTCTGGAAGGGGAGCGCCAAGGATTTGCTTGAGTTCCTCGGCCTGCGCGAAGGGCAAGCCGGTCTTCTGTGCGATCGATTGGGTGATCGCGTTGCCGGCGACGGAGATATCGCGCGAGAAGCGCGACGTGCCGCCGATGTAGATGTTGATGTTGGTGATTTCCGCGCCGATGTTCACCAGCGCCACGCAATCGGTGGGCTGCGGCTGGTAGCAGTACTCAAACGTGTTGAGGAACGCGAAGGAGTCGACGTCCACAACGGCCGGCGTCAGATTCACGCTGCGCACGATTTCGAGGTGATCGCTGACCATGTCCTTCTTGGCGGCGCACAAGAGCACGTCCACCTTGCCTTGAGTGGCGGAGGGACCGAGAACGACGGAGTCGATGTTCACCTCTTCGATGGAGAAGGGGATGTATTCCTCCGCTTCCCACCTGAGGGCGTTCTTCAACTCCGCTTCGGGCATCTGGGGGAGTTGGATGTAGCGGACGATGATCGACTCGCCGCTGACCGCCGAGACGCAGTACTTGGCGTTGATCTTGCCAGCTTCCAGAGCTCGGCGCACCGCTTGCATCTGCAACTGGCGCACATCGCCCTGAGCCGCCGACCGGTCGCCGTTGGGAAACACGTCGGCGATGCCGAAGCGCTCAAGCTCCAAGCGATTGCCCTTTTTCTTCAACTGGATCGCCTTGACCTTCGATGATCCGACATCCAGGCCGATGATCGATTTGGATCCGAACATGGGCGGTGTACTCTTCCTTTGGGAGAAGTGAGGACTCCCAGGAGTTTCGTTCTTTCGAGGCCGATAAGGGGGACCCTAGGGAGCGGGCGCAACAACGACTTGTGGTTCGAGGGTGGGCCACCGCTTGCCTTGCCGAGTGACTTTCGGACTCTTTAGCCAGATAACGCGGACGCGGTGATGGCGAACAAGTCAAAAAATGCCCGACTAGGAAAAAAACGGAACGCTTCCCTCCTCCTCGTTGTCGCTTTGCTCGAAATCTGGCAGAAAACACTCACTTCATTGAGTTTCGAGTTCCCACTAGCACTGCCGAGAGGCGAGACGTGTGGCAAGAGAAATTCAACGCTCAAAAAATCGGTGGGAATTTTATCGGTGCTCCTTCCTTGCCCCCTCGGGCCTTGTCTGCGGGAACTGTCCGCCGATCAAGCCCGCCCCCAGCCCCCCTCCTGGAGTCTTTGTCCGTGCCCGCAAGCAGTCCTACCAGCCTCTCGCACCGATTCAAAGCCGCCATCCTCCCCCTCGCCGCTCTCCTCTGGGTCAGCGTTGGCATCGGAGAGCGGGGCGTCGCCATCCACGACGAAGGGCACTTCCTGCTCGCCGCCAACACGATCGTCCTCGGCCTGAAGGGCGTCCTTGGGGGCGTGAGTCTGGGAGCTTTGGCGGAGTCGATCCATGAGACCGGCGGGACCCTTTTCTTCGCCGCCAAACCAGGTTACGTCGGATTGCTTGCCTTGGGAGGAATCTTCTCTGGATCCGTGTCAGCCTCCGTTGCGCTCTGGATCAACGCGCTCTCCTTTGTCGGAATAGTCTGGCTCACCTACCTGGTGGCCCTGCGGCGCTTCGATTGGCCCTGGGCGGCGCGGGCGGTGGGGATTTTCTGCGTGGCCAGCCCGCTCCTGGCCCATTCCGCGCGCACGGCCCTGAGCACCACCCCGGCGCTGTTTTTCGCCATGCTGGCACTCTGGCTGATGCACATCGAGCGTCGGCCGCTGCTGATGGGGGCGCTGGCGGGGGCCAGCGCGTTTTTCGCGTTCACCTGCCATTACAACATACTGCCGCTGCTGCTGGCCCTTCTGGTAGCGTACTGGCCTTCCGAGCCCCCCCGGCGGCGGATGGCGGTGATCGCGGGGGCGGCCGGCTGCGTGATCGCCATCGAGGGCGCGCTGCTTGCGGCCGATTGGCTCCTGAGGGATGCGTACCCGGAATTCCGCAGTTTCTTCGGCGAGCTTTACGCCAACTTCACCCGGTCCCACGTGCCCGGCGCCGCCTCCGCCCTCGAGCGCACCGACGGCGTACGCGGCTATGGCTTCAAAGCCTACCTCTACGTCGGAATTCTGATGGCTTACGGGTATCACTTCCTGGGCGTCGCGGCGCTGCTCGGCTGTCTTTGGGCGTGGAAGAGCAAGCTGTGGCCGGGCGGGACGCTGCGCCTGATCGCCGCCATGATCGCGGTGCCGCTGGCGTTCTGGTTGCTCTATCCGTGGAAGGTCGAGCGGTGCTTCGTGCAGCTCGCGCCAGGGATCGCGCTCGCCGGGGGGTGGACTTTCGTGCGCTTTGGACAGTTGTGGATCAGTTCGGCTCAGGGCGAGAGGGCCGACGCTGCTCCTCCCGCGCGTGTTCCTATATACTGGGTACTCCTGGGCATGGCACCGGCGGCGGGGGCTATCGCTGTCTCGGTGTTTGCCTCAATGCCCCAGCCATCGCGCTCGCCCTACGCCGAAACGGCCGCCGTGAACGCCGAAGTCATCGCCCGGCTTCCCGCCGGCGCCCTGACTTCGGCTTCCTTCCACCGGGCCTCGGCGCCGCTGTGGAAGTGGTATCTGGGGCCCGGCTTCGAAGAGGTGGCGGGAGAAGGGGCGGTGGCGCCGTCCGATTACCGCGGCTTCGGCGCGCCACTGGTGATCGCGCGGGATCCGCTTTCGGCCTCCGCCCCGGCGGACCCGCTCTTCGCGGCCGGTGAGCCGCAGGCCTACGGCGAGCGCCTCGGGTTCATGGTTTCGGCCTCCGATCGAGGGGGAACCTACAGCTTGTGGCTCAGGACCGGCCCGCTGCCATGAGGCCGCTAGACCGGCCGGCCTTTGCGGTCCGAGCCGCGGGCGCGGAATTCCCGGGCGCGATCCTCCAGAGCGGCGGCCCGCACCGCATCGAAAGGCGTCGTGGAGAGCAGTGTGACATCGAAGACGAGTTCTTCGGCCTGCTTGAAGAATCGCCCGAATTCGTCGAGCAGCGGCAGTGCCGGGCGAAGGCCGCCGGAAAGCTGGAATTTGAGAGAGTGCTTGCCATCGGGGCGTTGCGAGGTCCGGACACGGGCGCCGGCGCCCTGCTGCGCATCGACCAAGATCCGATGAATCACGACCGGCAGAATGGTCGAGCTGATGCCCTCATGGAGTGACCGCACTTCGAAGAGGTTTTCTCCGCAATAAGGCAGGGGAAGCCGCAGTTCGAAAACCCCGCTCCGCACCGGGATGCGGCGCCAGTGTCCGCTGTCTTCGCCCATGCGGCGGAATTCCACCGCGGTCGCGGCCTCCGCGGTGCCGCGCAGCACCGCTTCCTCTTCGCGAACCACCGAATCGAAAGGAGACAGGACGGGCATCGGCAGCCGGCTGCGCGCCACGGGCAGACCATCCTTGAGCATGGGGACGTTCGCGACACGGTTGACGATTTCCGGGTTCGGTTCGTGGTACGTCAGACCCAGGTGACTTTGGCCTTCCTCGATCCCGGACCAGGCGATCAGTCCCCGCAGCTCCGGAATGGCCGAGTGGGCCAGTTTGAGTTCGAAGAAGCGGCCCCGCAGAGGAAATGTCCGCTTGTCGATGTCCAGCGTCTTGACTTCCACCATGGCGCCGCTGGTGCTGACGTTGCGGACTTGAACGGCCATGCGGAAGGGAACGAAGGAGAGTTCGGGCGCGAGGAGCTTGAGGACGCCGGGGAAATTGCACTGATAGCGAGTTTCGCCGCGCTGACAGCTCTCACCTCCCCCGCTGTCCCAATTCATCGCATCACTATTGAACGCGCCTCGGTTCTTGGAGTTCAGTTCGTTGTCCACCCGTTCGCTCAATCCGTACCTCACGACTTCGCGTCGCAAGCCGGCCGTCTGGAGATGAGGGTCGTCCCGATCCTGGCATGAAGGCGAACCGAAGATCCGGATTCTCCTGGCCGCATTGGCGGGGTGTGCGAGAACCCGCAACGATGACAAGAGCTGTGGCTCGGAACGACTCGGATAAGTTCATAGGCAAACCCTGCGCCCAAAGCCGCAATCAGGACAAAATTCCCATGAATCCCTGGATTGCAAGGGCATAGGCATGGCGGGAGAACGCGCGCCGGAGTGCCTCAAGGACAAGTCTGAGGCGCGTTCCCTCGCGATGGATTTGTTTTGATTTGATATTATCTTTGTGAGAACGCTGGGGGCCCGGTGACTCAACCCATTCCCATCACATCCAGCACGGCGTCCATGGTGGCGGGGATTTCTTTCGCGCCGCCCGTGTTGAGGATCGCGAAGTCCGGATCCTTCAGCCCGTGGCCGGTGAGGATGCACACGACGGTGAGTTCCCCGTGCTCGCGGACGAGCGGTTCGAGCAGACCCGCCTGGGCGCTCTTCAGAAGCCCGGCCACGCTGGCGGCGGAGGCGGGCTCGCAGAACACGCCTTCCTTGCTGGCCAGCATCTTCGACGCCTCGGTGATTTCGTGGTCCGTGACCATGTCGATGCGGCCGCCGGATTCATCGCGGGCGGCTTCCGCGAATTGCCAGGAAGCCGGGTTGCCGATGCGGATCGCGGTGGCGATCGTTTCCGGCTTATCGACCTTGTGGCCGCGCACGATGGGGGCGGCGCCTTCGGCCTGGAAACCCCACATGGTCGGCACGCGGTCGATGCGCCCCGCCGCCTGCCATTCCTTATAGCCCTTCCAGTAGGCCGTGATGTTGCCCGCGTTGCCCACGGGGATGCAGTGCAGGTGCGGCGCGCGCCCGCCGAGCTGATCGCAGATCTCGAAGCTGCCGGTCTTCTGGCCTTCGATGCGGTAGGGGTTCACCGAGTTGACCAGCGTGATCGGATACTTCTCGGTGATCTCGCGCACCATGTCGAGGGCCTGGTCGAAATTGCCGTCGATGCGGATGACCTGGGCGCCGGCGATCATGGCCTGGGCCAGTTTGCCGAGGGCCACGTTCTTGCCGGCGGGGATCAGCACGGCGCACTTCATCCCGGCCCGGGCCGCGTAGGCCGCCGCCGAAGCCGACGTATTCCCCGTCGAGGCGCACATCACCACCTTGCTGCCTTCCTCCGCCGCTTTCGACACGGCCATGGTCATGCCGCGATCCTTGAAGGAACCAGTCGGGTTGAGACCTTCGTACTTGACCCAGACGCGGACGCCTTTGCCGCAGGCTTCGCTGATGTGGCAGCAGGGAATGAGGGGCGTGTTGCCCTCGCAGAGGGTAATGACCGGCGTCTTCTCCGACACAGGCAGGAAATCGCGGTAGCGCTCGATCAGGCCGGGCCAGCGATTGGGATAGGAGGTCGTGAAGGTACCTTGAGCGGCGGAGGGGGCGGCGGTCATGACTGAGCGAAAAAGCCTTTCTCTTCGGATGGTTCCGAGAATTGCCCGCATTGAGAAACCGCCGCCTTGTATCCGTCAAGGCGCGAGTTGGAGCGGCGTGGGGGCGGGCTCTTGGAGGAAATCGCCACCGAGTCACGGATGGCACAGAGATGATTGAACTTGTTGAGATTAAGATGTGGCGCCAGCAGGGGCCAATTCAACATTGAGAAACCGGGAAAAGGCGGTCCGCTTGAGACAAGGGAGGCTGGATGATGAGGTGAAACGTCAAGAACCTCGGTGTCTTCTGAAACGAGAGCACGAAGGATCAGCGGCAAGGCGGCAAGAATCAGTGGAAAGATCCCGTGACTCAAAGGCCTTTCCGCTTCGAATCCCTTGCGCCTTCAGTCCTTCGCGTCCTTGCGTCAAGTCTCGAGAAGCATCAGGGCTTGAACGCCACCCACGCTGCGCGGGACAATCGCCCCCATGACGAACCGCCCGCTCCTGACCGCTTTCGAGCCCTTCGGCCTTCACGCCGCCAACACCAGCCTGGAGGTCCTGCGCGCCGTGGCGGCGCTCGGGGTGGCGCGGACGCTGGCGCTGCCGGTGCTCTACGAGGAAGCCCCCCGCCTCGTGATCGAGACCGCCAAGCGCGAGCTGCCCCGCGAAATCCTGATGCTCGGCATGGCGGCCGGAAGGCAGATGGTGGCGGTCGAAAACATCGCCCGAAACGAAGTCACCTCAGGCGCGCCGGATAACGGCGGCCGAGCGCGCATCGGCGATTGGCTGAGACCCGGCGGCCCGGACACCCTGACTTCGCCCTATCCGCGCCCGGCCCTGATCCAGTTTCTGCGCCAACGGGGCTTCGCCTCCGCCCTGTCGGACGACGCCGGCGGCTACGTCTGCAACGCCACCTACTATGGCGTGGCGCATTGGCTGTGGCGCGAAAGCGTCAACGTCCCCGCGGTCTTCGTCCACATCCCGGGCGCGGACCGCTGGGACAGCAACGCCGTCGAGACCTTCGCCGCCGCGCTGGCGGAGTGGCTCGCCCGGAGCGCCCACCGGTGAAGGCCCCGCGCGTCTGGCTCCTCGACCAGCGCCTCCTCTTTCCCCCCGCCGCCTGGGCGCCGGACGACGGGCTCCTGGCCATCGGCGGCGACCTCTCGCCCCAGCGTCTCCTGCTCGCCTACCGCAGCGGCATCTTCCCCTGGTTCAATAGCGACGACGACCCCATCCTGTGGCACTCGCCCCCCGAACGCCTCGTCTTCCGGCCCGGCGCCTTCCACGTCGCGCGGAGCCTGCGCAAAGCCATCCGCCAGCACACCCGCCGGGAGACGCTGCGGCTGACGCTGGACCAAGCCTTCCGCCTCGTGATGGAGGGCTGCGCCCGCGCCCCCGGCCGGGGCGCCGACAAGACCTGGATCACGCCCGGCATGGTCAAAGCCTACACGCGGCTGCACCGCCTCGGCCACGGCCACAGCGTCGAAGTCTGGAACGCGGCGGACGAGTTGGTTGGCGGGGTTTACGGGCTGGCCATCGGCGGCGCGTTCTTCGCCGAGTCGATGTTTTCGCTCCAGCCGAACGCCTCGAAGATCGCGCTGGCGGCCCTGACGGACCACCTCTGGCGCCACGGTTTCCACTTCCTCGACGCCCAAATGCCCACGGACCACCTGCTCAGCCTCGGCGGCACGGTGTGGAGCCGGGGGCGGTACCTGACGGAGCTGGAGCGCGCCGTGCGGGCGCGGGCGGCGGATGGGGTTTGGGAGGCGGGGGCGTTGGCTTTTCCAGAGGGACTAATTCGAAGAGGAGCCGCCGGGACTCACTAAGGAGGTGTCTTCCTCAGGTGAAGCTTCGTCCTCGGCTCTACCAAAACTCCCCATGGCAGCCATATACTCCACTCCCAAGATTCCACGAGTGACACGGATTTTCAGTGTGGTATCGCCTTCCTCCAACGCTTCGTAAATGCGCTTGGGAATCCAGATGGATTTCGTCTTCCGTTCGTCTTTCCAGTGAGGAACCTCCGCCCAGTCACGGTCCTCTCCGTTCGCATAGTCCAGCACAAGAAGCTCGTAAACCTCGCCTTTCGAGCGATCCCACCGCGCATTGATGTAGGCCACAGGACCAATTGCCAAGCCTCCGCCCACAACTCCAAAAAAGGCCGAGTAAATCAGAATATCCCACTTCTTGTCCTTAGGATTATTGGGGGGATACTCTCCACGTGCAAGGCCCCAGGAGCGAAGAAACACGGCCAATCCGGTCATGATGGCGGTGCTGACCCCAAAAAGGCGCAGTAGCTCAGTGGTTCGATCAAAAGCGTACTTGCTGAGGATCAAAGTCATGATCGCCAGCACCGGCATCGACAAGCAATGGAAAGTCAGAATCCACGACCGGCGCTCCATTTTACAGTCCGCGTCGATTTCCTTCAATGTCTCTTCCAGAGAATGAAGCGCCTGAAGTTCTTCCTCGGTCAGGGGGCGATCTTCGTCGTTTTCCTGCATAGGTGAAACGGGTCCGGTGTGAATTGATAGTGTTCGATGAGCATACCTCCGCTAGTCTCCGATTATTCAGGGTTGGGCCAAATGATCGAGTAGGGGGGTAGGTCGCCCTGCCCCCCTCTCACACCACCGGACGTGCGATGTCGCATCCGGCGGTTTCGTTTCCTCTGAGCATCAGGTACCTGCCGGTCAGGCTGCGCAATCCGGCTTTTGCCAGTCGCGCGTTG
>JAVJSW010000034.1:0-39945 GCA_040219255.1 Sumerlaeia bacterium | reverse complement strand
GCCTGCCAGTGCGTTCGCTTCGCGCCGGTTGTGAAGCCGGGGGTCTTGTGTTCCATGACCTGCTCTCCGTGTATAAAATGAGGAGGCAGAATCGCACAGGGCCCCGGCGATGGTCAAGATGGGGCTCGTAGGACGTTTACGGATGGAGTTGTGTTTTGGCGAAATCGCGGCGGGCACACCGTGACGATTCCTCGCTTCTGAGTTCCTGAAGCGCCCTCGCCAACTTCCCTCAATAAACCCCCACCCAATCCACCTCGAGGCGGAACAGACCGCCCTGTTTGTCGGAAATCAGAAAGCCGATGTGGGCGATGTCGCTGGGGTCGAGGGGCGGGATGTTTTCGATTTCGTGGCCTTTGCTCATGGGGCGGAAATCGGAGAGGGGCAGGCGGCATTCCTGCCAGAGACCGGGCTGCGTGTCGAAGCCGTGGCGCCAGGAGTAGGGGCCGCTGGGCGGGGTGCTGACTTCCATCATGTGATGGGTGCGCAGGGTCAGGGCGTAACGGCGCCCATCGCCCCGGACGCGAAGGATGAAGCCGGTTTTCTCAGAAAGATCGTACCGTCCCGGGGGACTGTGCACGGATGCGAAACCTTTGCCGCTGTGCAACACGATCTCGCCGACAAAGGCGGCGATCGGATGCGTGCCGTCGCCGTTGAGGGCGGGTTGGAAGAGGCCGGTCGAGACGCCCCCCATCACCGCGTCGGCGACGCCTTGCCAGGCGGCGGCGTCCCTGGGATCGTCGAAGGGGAAAAGCAGGTCGTTCGGAGCGGTTTGCATAAAGAAAGAAGAATTGCCCGGGAGCGGGGCGCTACGGAACTAGGAGCGGAAGGCTCGCCAAATGTCGTCCAATCTTCCAGGAGAAAGAGCAGGATTCGTGCCCTGAATTGAGAATTGGGTCTCAAGAAAACGGAAGACATACTTCCCGATGACGTCTGTCTCCAGATTGACCCGTGCGCCTAAGTCTCGCCGCGACAGGGTTGTACGAGTCCAGGTTTCGGGGATTATGGCCAGGGTGAAGGAGTTGGCGCGCAAGCTGGCGATTGTCAAGCTGATGCCGTTGACGGCGATCGAACCTTTCTCGACGCACTGCCGAAGAATGGTCTCCGGAGCCTCGATTTCAGCCTCCCAGGCGTCGCCCAGGGCCGTGACAGAGCGCAGCCATCCGGTGGCGTCGACATGGCCCTGCACCATGTGACCGTCCAGGCGGCCGCCCAAGGTCATTGATCTTTCCAGGTTTAGCAAATCACCGGGCTGCCGATCCGAGAGAGCCGAGCGGTCGATCGTCTCGGGCGAAGCGAATGCCGAAAACGTGTCGTCATGCAACGTTTCGGCGGTCAGGCAGACGCCCTCGACGGCGATGCTGTCGCCGGGTTTGGCGGCGCGGGCGACGAGGGCCGATTCGATCACGAGTTCCACGCCCGAGGCTCGGGGCCGGATCGAGCGCAGGCGGCCCAGGTCTTCGATCAGTCCGGTGAACATCGGCGGCGGGTCCTTCGTTTGCGGGTGGGCGGAGTGTTGGCGCAGGGCCAGTTACACTTCCGTGGTCTGCCATTTCCCGCGCAAGACCGCAATCAGCAACACCGTCGTCCGCGTCGCCCAATCGGCCACCGTCGCCCAGTACAGCCCCCAGAATCCCAGCCCCAGGCCCCACGCCAGGAAAACCCCGAGCCCCAGACGCACGATCACCGTACCGCACAGCTCGGCCAGGAAGGGCGCCTTGGTGTAGCCGGCGCCGCGCAGCCCGCCCGCCAGCGTCATGGTGGTCGCGATGAAGACTTGCTCGATCCCCACGATGGCCAGGAGCCCGTAGCCGATTTCGGCCACTTCCGGTTCGAGACGGAAGAGCCAGAGGAGGGCCTCGGGAATGACCATGAACATCAGCCCCGCACCGCCGAGCATCGCGATGGCGAGCCAGGTGTTGATCCGGAACAGGCGCCACGCCAGCGGCAGCCTCCCCGCGCCCATGGCCTGGCCGACCAACGCGGCAGTGGCCGCTGTGATCGCATAACCCGCCATGTAGGCCATGGACTCGACCCGGACCGTGGCGGAATGGGCGGCCAGAACGGCGGTCCCGAAACTGCCGACCATGGCGAAATAGGGCAGAAACCCGATGGAGGCGAGGATTTGCTCGCCCAGCGCCGGGCCCGACACGCGCAGGATTTTGGGCGTTACGCCCGGCAGCCAAAGCCTCAGCCCCCGCCGGTCCATGTGCAGTGGCGCGCTCTGGCGGGGGAGGGGCCGATCCCGCACGCCCTTGACCAGCACCACCATGGTCTCGGCGATGGAAGTTCCCCAGCCGCGGATCACGGTGGGGAGGTCGCTGGAGGGCAGGCGCTGGTCCTGCATCGACGAAAACCGCGCCGGCGCCACACCCCGCCACGCCACCAGCAGCAGCACCGCCGCTCCCGCGGTAAAGCAGATCGCCGTGGAAATCGCCGCCCCGCGCATGCCCATGGCGGGCGCGCCCCACTTGCCGTAAATCAGCATGCTGTTGAGGATCACGTTCAGCACCACCATCATCACCGTCACGGCCAGGGGGGTGCGCGTATCGCCGGCGGCGCGCATGGCGGCGGCCACGTTGATCATGGCCATGCGGCAGGGCAGGGCCAGCAGCACGATGCGGAAATACTCGGTGGCTTGCTCCTGCGCCACCGGGTCCACGGCGGTGCCGCCGCCCTGCAGCATGCGGAACAGAAACGGCGCCACGAAATACATCGCGGCCAGCAGAATGCCTCCCGACACCACGCCCAGCACCATGCCGTGGGCCAGGGCCTTGCCGGCGCCTTCGCCATCGTCCTCGCCCCAGCGCCGCGCCACATAGGCACCGACGCCGAACTGCGTCGCCCCCGCCACATTCGTCAGGCGCCAATACGCGATGCCCACCATCGCCACCGCCGCCAGCAGGGCGCCATTGTTCGGCAACTGGGCGATCATCAACGCGTCCACCAGCAAGGTGGCCGTCTGCATCAGATTTTCAAAAACGACCGGCAGGGAAAGGGCTGTGACACGGCCCAGGACAATTCGCAGCGGTGTCCGGTCCAGCGCCGCCAGCGCGATGCCCTTGGGCGGGCTCGAATCCGTTGGTGCCGCCTCAGAAGTCAAAAAAACTCAGCGTTCGTAGTCCCGCCTTCAGGCGGAAACGGAAAGGAATCGGCGAGGCCGCCGGAGTGTGCTAGATGCGCTCCAGTACCGCCGTCGGCACGAACCCGCTGCGGCCATCCACCAGCTTGAATCGCACCCAGCCCTGATCCGGTTCCGCCAGCAACTCCACGGCGGTGCCCTCGGGCAACTCCATTTGTTGCAGGAAATGCTCGCCGGGGCCGGTGCGGCTGATGGCGAATTCCGCCATGACGATCGCGTCGGGGCCGCTCTGGCGCGCCAAGCCGTGCAGAATCAGCAACCCGCCAAAGACCGCGAAGAGCACGCCGGTGGCGATGGCGCGCCCGCCCCAGACTTCGCGCCGTTCCGTCCGCCGTTCGGTCTTGCCCGTGAAATACAGCGCCAGCAGCAGAGCCACGAACGCCGCCTCCATCAGCAGCCACCAGATCGCCGCCGGGGTGTCTCGGAACCAATCGGAGACGATATCGCCGAGGGTTTGCTCGTTGGCGGGCAGGGCGTTGGTGGTGGGCTGGGCATAACGCAGGTTGCGCCGCGCCGGATCGTAGCCCGGGTCCAGGCGCAGGGCGCGCTCGTAGTAGAGCACAGCCGGGCCCGTCTGTCCTGTGCGCCAGGCGGCGTTGGCGGCGTTGGTCAGGAGGGCGGGGGAGGCCCAGCCGGAGTCGAGGAGACGGCTGTAGGACCTCAGCGCCTGGTCGAAGGACTGCTGGGTGTAAAGGGTGTTCGCTTCGTTGAGAAGTTCGTTGGCCTTCTCGATCGGCATGTCCTGAGCCCTGGCGGCAGATGCCATGCCCACGAGGAGCAGGAGCGCGATCAGGAATTGAGCGAGCGTTCTCATTTCTTCCACCTTTCCAGCGCGTCCACCAGCTTCTGGGCCGTTTCGTAGTCCTTGGCTCGGCTGGATTCGCCCGCGGCCGGGGCGTAGAGCATTTCCTGGCAGCGGTTCAGCAGCGCCGTCGTATCGCCCGCGAGGTCGTCCGCGCCGATGCGGCGCAATTCCTGGCCCGCGCTCTCGGCGGTCAGGCCGGAAGGTTCCCGGTTTGTCGCTCGCCCCACGGCCAGCGTCACCGCCGTGGTCAAGGCGCGGTAGAAATCCTCCGTCTGGCTGGCGTCGGATTGCAGTGCGCTGGCCTCGCGCAGGGCGGCGCGGGCTTTCGAGCGCCGTTCCTTGGCCGACAGCTTGTCCGGGTCGGCGGCTTCGCGGCGTTTGCGTTCTTCGTTGGCCATCGCGCCGAAGACCAGAAGCAACGGCGCCGCGTGAACGACCCAAAACCAGGGCCGCATGGCCAGCGGCTTGCCCGCACCGCGCTGGAAATCCGAGCGGCTCAACTCCGCGTCCGTGTCGATGTAGGCGATGTCGGGCCGGCCCTCCGCCAGGTCGCGCGCCTCGGCGCGGTTACCCGGCGCGGCGGAAACCACCGCCACCGAGGCATCGCCGGTGCGCTCGACGGACAATTCGATGGCGTCGGTTTCCAGAAGCGTCTGCTGTTCCGCCTCCGGATCGAAAGCCGCCACCGTCAGCGCCGGGATCGTGACCTGGCCGGGCTGCAGGGCCTGATAAGTCAGTTCGAACACTTTGGTGGAAACGACTGGCCCGCCGGGCGACTGCTGAAGGTCGAACTCCGACTCCTCGGCCACGAATTGCAATCCGGCCAAGTCGGGCATCTTCAGTCCCGTTCGGCCGAGATAGCCTTGCCCGGAGAGCCGCACCGTCAGCGTCACCAGATCGCCCTCGGCGACATGGGACTGATCGGCGAAGGCGGTGACCGCGTAGGACCCGACCACCTGGGCGATGGCCTGGGCGGGGGCCGGAGGCAGGGGCTTGACGTCGACCGTTACCGTTTGAGGTGGCAGCTCGGCCCTGATGCGGCGTTCCCAGCCAAAGGCGCCGCGCTCGCGAAACCGGAGAGCGAACTCCATGTCGGAGCCCTCCACTTCGATTTCACCGGTGCTGATGGCGACCGCCGTGGTGGTATGGACGAGGGCGTGCTCAAAGGTCTCGCCGCCGATTTCGACTTCCGTCCAACGCACCCGGGGCTCGAGGTACGACATCTCCGCCAGCGGCACCGCGTAGCGCCCCTGGGCCAGTTCCGGCTGGTTCTGCGCCAGGCCTTTGGGCCGGAAATCGGTCACTGAACCGGACCGGATCAGGGCGTCGCGGTACACATACATTTGCACCTCGAAGGGCTCGCCCAGGTAAACCTCATCGGGCGCCTTGGTCACGCTGAAGATGCGGCCTTCCAATTGGCGGTCCAATTCGGTGTTCTGGGTGCGGGCCGATTTCACTTCGCCGATGTTGCCAAAGTCGATGGTTGGGATCGGCATCACTTCGCCCTGTACCGCGTCCACCTTGTAACTGTCGCCATTGATGACGATGGTGGCGGCGGGGATTTCAAAGGCTCCGGTGCCGGTCGTGCGGAAGTTCCAGATCAGGCGATGCACCGCCGACATCCGGCCATTGACGAAGGACGTCTGGCTCGACTGCATCGGCTGGCTCTGGGCCAGGGCGATGGGGCCCGTGGCGGTGGTCGGTGGTTCGACGTCGGAAGGCACCTGCGAGGACTCGATCACATACGCGAAGCTGTCGCCTTCCGTGATGCGGGAGTCCGGTTCGATGTAGGCGCGAACCGTCGGGTCCTGTGCCGCGGCCGCCAGAGGAAGCGACAGCGCCAGCATCATCGCCAGCCAGAGCGTCCAGCGGCGGGTCCTTGCGCGGTGGAATTCAGGCGGTGCGTTCATGGCGTCTCACCATTCCTTCCGATTCGGGTCCGGTGGCAGCGGAGCCAGGCGAATCGGCAGCATCAACTCGCCGTCCTCCGCCAACTCCAACAGCGCCCGCGCTTCTTCTTCCGTCATGCCGTCGCGGGGCTGAACCGGTTGGCCTTCACCCGGTTGAGGTTCTTGCTGCTGATCCTGCTGTTGTGGATCTTGGGCTTCGCCGTCTTGCTGCTGATCCTGCTGTTCTTGATCTTGCTGACCGTCCTGGGGCTCCTGCTGCTGGTCCTGAGGTTCGCCCTCCTGATCCTGCTGCTGCTCGCCGTCCTCGCCGTCCTGTTGCTGCTGGTCTTGCTGTTGTTGTTGGTCCTGGTTCTGCTGATCCTGCTGCTCTTGATCCTGCTGTTCCTGGTCCTGTTGCTCTTGTTCTTGCTGCTGCTGTTCCTGGGACTCGGGAGGGGTTTGCGCCAGGATCTCCGCCAGTTCCTTGATGGCCTTCTGGGCCAGTCGCCGATTGGTCTTGGCGTGCTCGAAATCCGGCCGGTCCGCCAAGGTCGCGTCGAAGGCGTCCAGGCTGTCGATGGCCGCTTGCAGAGCCTTCTCGTAGTCCTCGCCGGTCAGCCCCGCCGCCTCGTCCGCCTCGATGGCCGAGCGCGCTTCGTCGAGCAGCGCCCGCCCGCGGTTATAAGAGGCCAGCGGCCGGAATGTTTCCGCGTCTTCGTCCTCGGCCAATTGGTCGAAAGCCTCCGCCGCTTCGTTGAACTGTCCGGCTCGGGCGTAGGCCAGGCCGAGGTTCACGCGGGGCGCGAGGGCTTCCGGGTCGGAAAACTTGGCGTCGCGGAATTTCGTGATGGCTTCTTCGAAGTTGGCCGAGTGGTAGGCCTCCAGCCCTTCGTTCACCAGTTCGCGGGCCGCCGCGCCAATGGCGAATGACGAACCGGGAAGCGCCAGCGCCGCCGCCAGCAAGAACCCCAAATGCGAGCGTTTCTTTGTCATGCGGTTTTCTCCTTCGCGGCGGCTCGTTTGCCCCGCACGGTGCCGCGTTGCTCGCCCAGAAGCCCCTCAACCAGGAGGAGCGCGATGGCGAGCGCCAGCGGCCATTGAAAGCGTTCTTCCCGAATGACGCGGCGCGCCTCGGAATACTCGGCGGTTTGTAGCTCTTCCAGTTCGCCGATCAGGGCGCGCACGTCCAGGCTCTTGCCCGAGGGCGCGACGAAGGTGGCGCCGCCGGTGGCTTCCGCCACCGCCGCCAGCGTTTCCACGTCCAGCCGGGTCTGCACCCGGGTTTCGCGGGCCACGGCTCCGCGCGGATCACGCTCCACGATTTCGATGGTGCCGCCCTCCGCGCTGCCGATGCCCAGGGTGTAAATGCGCACGCCCGCTTCGGCGGCGAGCTGCGCCTGCTCCAGTGCGTTCTCGCCGTGGTCTTCGCCGTCGGTGACCAAGACCAGCACATGGCTGCCCGCTCCGCCTTCCTTGAAGGCCTGAGTCGCGACCTGGATGGCGCGGCCAATGTCGGTGCCCTGCGATTGAATGACGCCCGGGTCCAAGTCCATCAAGGTCCGCAGCGCGATCCCGTAATCGCTCGTCAGCGGCGTCCGCACAAAGGCGTCACCGGCGAAAGGCAGGACGCTGAAGCGTTGACCCGGGAACGCCGCCAGCAATTGGCGCAGCGTGCGCTTGGCCTGCGCCAGGCGTGTCGTGTCGGCCGCGCCGCCGCCAGTGGCGGTTTCCGGAACGTCCTCGGCCAGCATCGACCGCGACACATCGATGGCGAGCACGATGTCGAGGCCGCGGGCCTGGACGTCGCGTTCGCGCGTGCCCAGCAGCGGCCGCGACGCCGCGACGATCGACAGCGCCAGCGCCGCCAGCAGCAGGCCGCTCTTCCACGAACGCTTCGTCCCCGAAACGCCCGGCGCCAGAACGCCCCAGGTCGAGGGGTCAGCGAAGCGCTTGAGCCGGCGCCGGCGATGGGCCTGCGCCAGATACCACAGGATGCCGAAAACCGGCAGCCCGAGCAGCAGAAAGAGGAGGTCGGGGTAGAGGAAACTCATGGCAGCCTCCCGATCCAAAACGCCCGAAGCAGCACTTCCAACCCGAGCAGAATCAACGCGGGATACCAGAGCATGGCGAAGCGTTCTTCGTAATCGGCATATTCGCTGACTTCGATTTCCGTCTTTTCCAGTTCGTCGATCGTGTTATAGATGCGCATCAGCACGTCTTCGCTGGTGGCGCGGTAGTACTTTCCGCCGGTCGTGTTGGCGATTTCCTGGAGCGTGCCTTCGTCCAGGCCCTGCTCGGCCCCCGGGGCGCCCATGCCGATGGTGTACACGCGGATGTCGAGAGCCTTGGCGGCTTCCGCGGCCTGCAGCGGCGCGATGGTGCCGGCGTTGTTCTGGCCGTCGGTCAGCAGAATGACAATGCGGCTCGAGGCCTCGCTGTCCTTCAGGCGCTCGACCGCCAGGGCCAGCCCCATGCCGATGGCGGTGTTGCTGCCATCGAGGAAGTTCTGCCGGATATTGCTCACGAAGTTCGCCACCACCATGCGGTCGAAGGTCGGCGGGACGAGGACCGCCGCGGTCTTGGCGAAGAGCACGATGCTGAGCCGGTCGTTCTCGCGGCCGCTCACGAAGTCCTGGACCACTTCCTTGGCCACTTCCATGCGGTTAGGCAGGAAGAGGCCCCGGTCATTATTGTCCACCATGCTGCCGGACACGTCGATGGCGAGCGAGATGTCAATGCCTCGTGCGGCGACGCGGCGCTCGACCTGGCCGTACTGGGGCCGGGCCAGCGCCACGATGCCCAGCATCAGCACCAGCGTGCGCACCCACGGCATCCATTTCAGCGCACGGGTCTTCATCGATTGTCCGGCGCCGCGAAAAGGCTCGAGGCCGCTGAACGCCATCGCCGGCCGCCGCTTAGCCCCCGTGCGCAGATGCCACCACAGCCAAATCAGCGGCAGCGGCAGCAGCACCAAAAACCACGGGTGCAAAAATCGCCATTCCAGTACACTCCCCATAGGTCGCTTACGCGGCCTCCTTCGATCCGTTGGTTTGTTGACGGGTGCGGCGCATTTCTTCCGCGCGGGCCTGCTGCCATTCGCGCTCCAGGCGCGCCTCCTCCGACTCCAGGAACCGTGTCACCAGACGCACCGACTCTTCCGCTTCCTCGCGGCTGGGGCGGGCCTGCGCGTACTTGACCAGGCTTGCGTTTTCCATCACCGGTGCCAGCGTCTTGATGGCGGTCCGCTGAGCCAGATAGCGCCGCCCGTATTCGATGACCGCTTCCTCGCTCATTTCCATGGCGGGGAACTTGAACTGCCGTTCGCAATAGCGCCGCACGATGTGCGAGAGGCTCGTGAAGTGAACCTTCGCACCTCGGGTGTCGTAGGTTTCCATCTTCGCCAGCGCCCGCACCGCCGCCCAGGCTTCGTCCAGCGGAGGGGGGGCGGGGGCTTCCTGAGGCACGGCGGAGCGGCCTCGCCTTTTCGCAGCCCAAAGAAGCAGCGCTGCCAAGACGGCCAGCGCCGCTAGTACCCCGCCGGCCGTCAGCGCCCACCTCAGGTAATTCGGCGGCGGCTCCATCGTCGCGGTGTAATCCGCCGGGTTCTCCGGCGCGTCACCGAGGGTCGCGACCTGGATGGTAACCGGATTGGTTTCGATTTCAAATTGGCCGCCGGACTCGGTGCTGCCTCGAACCGTCAAGGGCTCGAGCTGCAACTCGCCTTCCGACAGGAACCGGCCACGCAACGTATAGGAGCCGTTGCCCTTGACGATGTATTCTTCATCGAAGCGAATCTTGGCGGTATCGACCGCCGTCGGACGGACGGAGAGGTTGGTTACGTCCAACTGCGCGAGCTTATCCGGAAGCGTCAGCCGCACTTCCACCGGCGATCCGATTTCCGGAGTGCCCTGGGCCTGGATTTCCACGGTGGCTTTGGGCAATTCGATGCCGCTGTGCGTCTGCGTGTACATCGTCTGGGCCAGCGCGGCGCATGGAATTCCGAGCATGAGCGCAATGGCCACGAGGCCCCGGGCAATGAATCGGGCGAGGAACTTATTCATGGCTCAACCTCGCGGCGCGGCGTTGGAAAAAATCGGCGACGGGTTTGGCGAAATCCTGATCCGTGCGCAGCGCGATGTGATCGATTTGCAGATGCCGCAGCAGGTTCGCCGTCTCGTGTTTGCGCTGAATCAGGGCCGCGTTCAGTCGATTGCGGACGCCCCGGCTGCTGGTGTCGATCAAGGCCCGCTCGCCCGATTCCGCGTCCTCCAGCTCGATCACCCCCACGTTGGGGACTTCCAACTCGCGCGGGTCGGTGATGCTGATCGCGATCAGGTCGTGCCGCCCATTGGTGATCGCCAGCGACCGCCGGATGTTGGGCGACTGGAAATCGGAAATCAGGAACACGACGGCGCGCCGGCGCTGAAGCCGATTGAGCATCTGAAGGGCTCCGACGATGTCGGTGCCTTTGCCTTCCGGTTCGTCGAGCAGTTCGGTAATGACGCGCAGCCCATGGAGACGGCCCTTGCGGGGCTGGAGGTATTTCTCGACGCGGTCGCTGAACAACATCAGCCCGACACGGTCGTTGTTGCGGATAGCGCTGAAGGCCAGAATCGCGGTGATGATCGCGGCCAGCGAACGTTTCCGCCGCGGCTGCGAGCCGAACAGCGTCGAGCCGCTGACGTCCACGGCGAACATCACGGTCAGCTCGCGTTCTTCCACATAGCGTTTGATGTGCGGCACATTCGTGCGGGCCGTCACGTTCCAGTCGATGGAGCGGATATCATCGCCCGGCTGGTACTCGCGCACCTCGGAGAAGTTCATGCCCTGGCCGCGAAAGGCACTATGGTACTCGCCCGCGAACACTTCGTTCACGATGCGCCGCGTCATGATTTCAAGTCGGCGGACGTCGGAGGCGGATTCCAGGAGTTCAGGGATGGGCATAACGAACCGTGCAAAGGACAAAGTTCAAGGTTCGAAGTCCGCGAATCGCGCCGTAGCCAACCGCCTTGAACTTCGAACGGGGAACTTCGCACCGCCTTACGGCACCTCCACCTGATCGAAGATTTGCCGCACCACATCGTCCGTGGTCAGTTCTTCCGCTTCCGCCTCGTAGGTCAGAATGATGCGGTGGCGTAGGACGTCCGGGCCGATGGCTTTGACGTCGTCGGGGGTGACGTGGGCGCGGTGCTTGAGGAAAGCGTTGGCCTTGGCTGCGATGGCCAGAGCCAGCGTGGCGCGGGGGCTGCCGCCGACCTGAATGACTTTCTCCAGGACCGGCTTGGCTCCGTTGCCGCCGTGGCCGCGGAAACGCACGTTGAAGATCTCCGGCGTCCGCGTCGCCGCCACCAGGTCGAGAATGTAGTGCTTCACCTTCTCGTCCATGTAGATCAGGTCCACCGCCCTGCGGGCGTCGCGGATCGAA
Source organism: Sumerlaeia bacterium (assembly GCA_040219255.1). Classification (GTDB taxonomy): domain Bacteria; phylum Sumerlaeota; class Sumerlaeia; order SLMS01; family JAHLLQ01; genus JAVJSW01. The sequence goes on along the minus strand of JAVJSW010000034.1, from coordinate 28,687 downwards.
TCCAGCGTGACGACCTGCTGGATCGACTCGTTTTCCTTCTCGCGGAGCGGATCGGCGAAGGCGTGGCGGTCGAGCACCGAGCGCTCTTCCTCGCGGCCCGGATAGCCGACCTTTACCTTGAACAGAAACCGGTCCACCTGCGCCTCCGGCAGGGGATAGGTGCCTTCTTGCTCGATGGGGTTCTGCGTCGCCAGGACGATGAACGGATCGTCGAGCGGATAGGTCGTGTCGCCGATGGTGACCTGGCGTTCCTGCATCGCTTCCAGGAGGGCGCTCTGGACCTTGGCGGGCGCGCGGTTGATTTCATCGGCGAGGACGAAGTTGGCGAAGATCGGTCCCTTGCGCGGCTCGAAGGTCTGGTCCTTCACGTTGTAAATCAGCGTGCCGACCAGATCGGCGGGCAGCAGATCGGGCGTGAACTGGATGCGCTGGAATTTGGCGGCGATGGCCGAGGACAGCGACTTGCAGGTTAGCGTCTTCGCCAGACCGGGCATGCCTTCGAGGAGCACGTGGCCGTTGCAGATCAACGCCATCAGCAGGCGGTCCACCAGGTGCCGCTGGCCGATGACGACCTTGCCGATTTCATTTTCCAGAGTCTCGACAAAGGCGCTTTTTTCCTGAATCGTTTCTTTGATCGCGGAGATATCTTCTGCGGTCGTCGTCATAAACCGGTCCTGAAAGGGTTGTTTGAGTTTGAGGCCGAAGCGAGGGCTTACGAACTGACCCCTGCCAGCGGCGAGGCCACAAGGGTCAATCCGTCACCGCCCCGCCTATTCGTCGTCCTCGGCCTGATCCATCGTGATGAAGGTGTTGCGGTTGGCGAAGCGGAACAGCACGACGTGCTTCTTGCCCTCTTCGATCTTGCCCAGGGCGTCTTCCATGGCCTTGCGGCTGGTGGCGCGCTCGCCGTTGACGCGCAGGATGATGGCGCCGGGGCGCAGGCCCGCCTGCCAGGCTTTGCTTTCACGCTCCACGCCCTCGACGCGCATGCCCTTGACGCCTCCCGAATCGGTTGGGGTCACATCCAGGCCCAGCAATTCGATGGGGTCGTTCTCCACCAGGAGAAGGCTCGTTTCGCCGGACTGGGGACTCTCCCCGTCCTGGATCATGCCGAGCTGCTCGCGGAGCTTTTCGCCGAACGCTTTCATCTGCTCCTGCTCCACTTCGTTCTGGAACTTGCGCAGCTCTTCCTCGCTGGGTCGCTCCATCAGGGTCACGGCGTAGGATTTCTTCTCCAGGTCGCTGTTGTCGGCGAAGCGTTTGATCTGGATGTTGACGGTTTCGTTGGCGTTCTTGCCCCCGATGGCGCGCAGCAGGCCCTTCATGTCGCTGACCGGCTGGTCTTCCACATGGGTCACGATGTCGCCGATTTCAAAGCCGGATTTTTCCGCCGGGCTGCCTGGCTGGATCTGAGCGATCAGAACGCCCTCGTTCTGGTCCAGCCCCATGGCGTCCGCCAGGGAACTCGACAAATCCTGCATCGTGATGCCCAGGTACCCGCGGGTCACGCGGCCATTGTCGATCAGCATCTGGCTGATGCGGGCGGCTTCGTTGCCGGGGATGGCAAAGCCCACGCCGGCCCAGCGGCCTGTCGTGGTGGCGATGGCGTTGTTGATGCCGATGATCTTGCCATCCAGGTTCACCAGCGGTCCGCCGGAATTGCCCGGATTGATGACTGCCGTGGTCTGGATCAGGTTCTCGATGGCCGTCTTGTTGATGACGCGGTTCTTGCCCGAAACGATGCCCTGGCTCACGCTGTTGTTGAGTTCAAGGGGATTGCCGAGAGCCAGGACCCATTCGCCGATTTCGATGGTGTTGCTGTCGGCGAATGCGCTCGTTTTCAGATCGAGTCCCGCCGGTTCGCGAAACCGCAGCACCGCGAGATCCGTCAACGGATCGGTGCCCACGATTTCCACGTCGTCGCCTTGCACTTCGACGCGGGCGCGCTCGTTGTAGGACGAGTCGAGAGTGATGGTGTAGCGGACCCGCTCGCTGCTTTCCAGAACGTGGTTGTTCGTGACCACGTAGGCCCAACCGTCGCGCTTATCGACGATCACGCCGGAGCCGGCGCCGGTGTACCCGAAGTCCTCCGCGTCGAAGCGCCGCATGATGTCCTCGTCCGGATCGAGCATGAAACGGCGGAGGAATTCTTCACGGCTGGTGGAGCCGTTCTGGTCGAGCAGTTCCTGACTCGGGGGGATGTCCACGTGGATGCTGACGACGGCGGGCAGGACGTCGCGGGCGACGTTGATAAACGTGCGCGGCGTCAGCACAGTGTCGGTGGATTGCGCCGCCACGGGGACGGCGGGGGCAATGAACAGCGCCGCCGCCACGAGGGCGAGCGGTGCCAGGGTCATCTTCAACAGAGTCGATTCCTTGCGCACGGTCTGGCTCCGGGCTTGGAAATCGGCGATGGGTTTGGTCTTCATAGGGTCGGTCCCTCTCCTCGATCGGCGCGGGCGGGAAATGCCCCGGGCCCAAAAATCCCGGGGTCCATTCGGTTCGGAAGTCCTCCCGGGGACAAAGCCAGGGAGGAGTAGCCGCCACCGGCTGCCGAGTAGCATGCAACAAGGATTATACCGGGCCGCCGAACCGAGCCGTGTCTTCACCAAAAACCCCGAAAAATCAAGGCTTGAGTGACGATTCGGAGAGCGAAACCCCGGCGAATCCTCACCCAAGACGACTCCGGACCTCCAAGAAAAGGTTTGGCGCGGACAAAACCCGAGCATTTCGACGCACGAGCCTGCGACATCATGACGCCGGAGGGCGGGCTTTCTTCTGTCTGAAATCACCGGAGAGACAGCGAGAGAACAGAGAAGGTTGGCATAAGAAGAGTTGCCATGCGTGCCGGGGGAACTTCGCTTCTGTCGCCCGCCAATCTCGCCTTGCCGACGGGCGCTTGGCGCCGCCTAGCCTGGAAGTCCGCAAGCCGCCGAGCAGACGCGAGCGCGGCCGAACCCTCTTCCGGAAGCGACGTCCTCTTGGCCCAACTCGAAGCCCGCCCGCTCCAGCCGACCGACGTGACGCGCCTGATCGATCACTGGCAGGCCAGCCCCCAATGGCTGCCCCAGCACCCGGGGCTGTCGGGAATTTCCAGCCCCGGCGCGCCGATTCTTGGGGTGTTCGACGGTGAACGGCTTGTACTGACGATGATCTTTCGGGTGCGGCGCCGGCGGTTCCTGACGGAATGGCTCACGCCGGCGTTCATGCCGTTTGGCGGGCCGGTGGTGTCGCGGGATGTGCATGAGCTTTCCCCCGCCAAGCAAGAGAGTTTCTGGCGCGATGCGCTGGGCGCGGTGGCCGGCGCCATTCCGCCGGGCGTGCATCGGGTCGATTGCGCGTTTTCGCCGGAGGTGATGGATGGGCGGGGCCTGGCTTGGGCGGGGTGGGCTTTGCGTCCGCAGTACACGTATCTGACGCGTTGGGCGAGCGAGGGAACGTGGGCGGATCAGTTCGAGAACGCCGTGCGGCGCCAAGCGGCGAAGGCCGAGCGCGAGGGACTCGCCGCCAGAATCCTGGCGCCGGGCGAGGCCGGAGGACTACTGAAACTCTGGCGCAAGAACGCCCCCCGCCAGGGCCTCGATCCCGGCCAGGGGGCGGAGCTGGAACGGTTGGGCCGGTTGATGAACGAGGAACTTGGGTTCGTTGCGGAAGTGGGCCGGGAGAACGAACCGCCGCAGGCCGCCGGGCTGTTCGCGCGCGACGCCCATCGGTGCTATTATCTGGCGGGGGCTTCGGATCCGGAGGCGCTGGGGACCGGCGCACCGACGCTGCTGCATTTCGCGTCGCTGGGGGAAATCGACCGGCGCGATTGGCCCCGCGTGTACGATTGGGTGGGGGCGAACACGCCGGCCGTGGCTCAGTTCAAGAAGAAGTTCCGGCCCGAGCTGGCGGTGCAGATCGGCGCCCGCTGGGAAAGCCCGCGGGCCGGGCTCGCCCATCTGATCTCAGGGTTCAGGCGCGGACGGAATTAGGCGCGGGAGGAGAATTAAGCTCCGCCGGAAGCCGTCTCGGCGGCGGGCACTTCGGCGGCGCCCTCTTCCCCCTCGACTGGCATGGCGGCGGCGCCCTGGATGCGGCCTTTGGCGGCGCGCATTTGCTCGACGCGCTGGTCGGTCCAGACGAAGGAGCGTTCGAAGCGCAGGATCTGGGCGTCGATTTCCTCGGCGAAGCTCGAGTCGCCCGCGTCGGCCATTTGCTTGAGGCGAGTGTATTCGTCCCAGGCGATGCCTTCGCGTTCAGCGTAGCGATCAAGGTCGGCGGAGAGTTCGACGATGGCCACAGATTCGGCGATTTCCGAGGGAAGCATCTGGCGCCATTTGGCGAGCGCAGCCTGATAACCTTCGTAATCTCCGCTATCGACAAGGCTCTGTCCGATGCGGCGGCCCTGAATCACGAAGTATTCTTCCAGGCGCGCTTTCACCTGATCCTGGGCGCTTTGCATGCCGCTCTGCGCCAGCGAGCGCAGTTGCTCGATGCTGCTGGCGGATTGGCGGAAATCGGCGGGCAGAGGGATGATCTGCACCGCGTGGCCCATGCGATCGACGACGTTGCGATCCAGGTTCTTCTGATACGTCGCCGCGTCCTTCACCTTCTGGCGGTCGCGGGTGTAGAGTTGCGCGATGGCGATCAGGGATTCGTTGGTGGTCTTGCGGTCGTTGGACTCGATGGCGTCGCGGAGCTGGGCCTGGTAGAGTTTGAGCAGCGCGGTGTGGGCCCGGACGAATTCCTCGCCCTCCGCGTTCAGGAGCGCATTGCGGCCGGCATCGATCATCACGGCGCGGTCGAGCGGATAGCGGCCCGACATGGCCGCCTGATTGACTTCCGGGTAGCGGGAGCCGAGGCTCACGACGTCCTGCACGGTTTTCTCCGGCAGCGTGCCCTTGGGCAGGTCGAGAATTTCAAAGGCCAGACGGCCGAGCGCCGGGCAACTGGCACCCCCGCTGAGGGCGTCCACGAGCGCCTGCGCCGCCTCCTCGAACTCTTCCTCCATCAGGTGATAGCGCACCCGGGCGGTCTGCTCCTCACAGCCGTCAGCACCATCGATGGTGACCTTGCCGACGTTGGCGGCGGGGATCTCCAGGGTGACGCCATTGGTCTGGATGCTCACCGCGACAGGCGTCCAATTGACGATCTTGCCGGTGATCTCGGCCCCGTCGGTCCGAACCACGCGATCCTGAGCCCCTCCGGGAACCGCGACGCAAACGGCGGTTGCCACGCTGGCGGCGAGGAGGAAATTCCGGAGCGAAATTGTTTGAGGGAAAAAAGGCATCACGTGTCGATCGGTCCTTGAAAGAAGGTTTTCCAGCCTGAAAAGCCTTAGCGCCATCCAAACCCCGGTGTCTAGGACGATGTTGACATAAGTTTGTAGCCAAAGTAAATCGGAGGCGGGTGGCGTGGAACGGTTCGAGGAGGAAGCGCCGAGCCTAGCGGCTCGCGTAAGCGAAGTGGCCAGCTTCTGTGGCGACACTTCCGCCGGTGCCCGATACGACCTCCAGAACGATCTCCTGCGCAATTCCCGGGCCGAGGACTTCGAATCGCGCGTGACAAGGCGATGGGCTTCCAATCGCCACCAGAGCGAAATCGACCATCGTTCCGGCAAAGTGCAGCGGCACAATCTGAGACGAGTCGTTCAGATTCATCATCCAGGTTTTCTGCGTTTCCATCGCCTGGTCGCGAATCACCACGCTTTCCTTCCCCACGTCTTCGAGAACGAGGCGGGACTCGAGGGTTGGGAAGAGTTCGTACGCGAGTTTCTCTCCCGGGGTGACGACGCGAAGCCCGAGTTCGTCATCCTCCGGAACGATGAGGCGCAGATCGGCGAATTCGTAATCACCAAAGTAGGCACTGGAGTAGTAAGTTGGCCGCCACCAATCATCGCCACCATAATAGCATGTGCCGCAAGAGAAACGCGTTCCCGGGTAAATGGCAGTTTGTGCAGGAACTGGTTCGGGCCGGAAAAGCTTCAAATGATAATCGACGATTGGCCGATGCAGATCGAAGACGAACCCGATGCCGACACAGGGCAGCAAAAGAAACCATCCGGCGAGAACCCGCTTCATGGTGCATCTGCTCCCTTGTGTACGGATTCGCCGCCGCCGTTGAGACTAGGTGTGAATGCCTTACCTTATCGCAAGGCCGCTGGGCAATGTTACTTTTGACTGCCTTGACCACGCGGGTAAACGGAAGACCACTCCAAGGAAAAGGACTCTATGCCTTCTCGTTCGATCAGGCGCACAGGCACCGGCGCGGGCTTCTGAGGAAGCGTTCTGGTGGTGACGTCATCCATCGTGACCTCCATCATCCACGTCTCGCGGGTGCGCCGGTCAGTTATCAGGACGGTGTCGCTGAAGATGGCCTCGACCTTCCAAAACGGGAGAATGCCGGAAAGCGGCTTGCCCAATGGCTTTGTCCCTTTGACCCGAGCCTCCCCCTGCCCATCGATTTCGACCGCCAGCAAGCGGGTATCACTCGTCCGGCCGTCCCAGGCGAGGACGGTGCTGCCCCAAAGCGATTCGTCCCCGGCGAGATCCTCGAGCTTCAGGACCGGCGTGGCACCCGAGAGGTACGGCTGGAGGCTGGCGGAGGTCGCTTCGTCTCCGGCGATGACGAAGATGCGGTCAAGGTTTGGTTCTTGAAAGGAGGCGTGGACGATAGGTGGCGGTCCACAGGCAATGACTGTCAGGGGCGGACTCGTCCACATCCGTTCGCGCACGTTCTCGGCGTATTCGACCATGGGCTCGTGCAGCCCGAAGACTGTCCCAGAGGCGATGGCGGCCAGCATCGGGGGGATAATAAGCAGCAGCCGACCCATCCTTTTTCGCCTCTTGTGTGGATTGAGGTGTGGGACAAGACCGGCTCCCGCTCGGTTCCCCGCTTACTCTGGATCCAGCATGCTCATGGTTTTCTTCTGGGTTCCGCGGGGGTTGGTGTAGGCCCAGGTGGCGGAGAATTTTTCCTGGTCGTCGATTTCGATCAGGCGCACGTCCACGTTCTCGCCGCGGTGCTGGACGGTCTTGACGCGCGAGTCGTCGGACATGGACATCATCCAGGTCTCGCGGGTGCGCTTGTCGGTCACGACCGCCGTGTCGCCGAAGACGCCTTCGAGCTTCCAGTATTGAAGGGCTTCGTCCAGGCTTGGCGTGGGCTGGGGTGTGGGCGTGGGTGTGGGCGTGGGCGTGGGCAGTTCGATCAGGGTGCGGAAGAGGTCTTTCTTGCCGATGTTGATGTAGGTGCTGCCGCTCTGGCGATCTTCGGGCAGGTTGGCGATTTCTTCTTGCAGCACCGCGATGTAGCCGTCGACGTCCGGTTCCTCGGGCACGAGCCGTTCCTCGGTCATGAGGATGTAGCCGGCGGCGCCGATGAAGCCAAACAGCACAATGTTCAGCAGCAGCAGTTTTTGTTCGATACTCAGGTTCTTGAACATGGTCCGGGTCCCTTGCCGTGTGGGCTTAGAAGTAGAAGGCGCTGACGAGGCGGCCGAGGGTGATTTCCGCCAGGACGCGGTCGGAGTCGCGGCGGGCGTTGAGCTTCACCTCGTCGAGAATGTAGCCTCGTTTGTCGAATTCCTTCAGGAGTTCGACGACGCCGCGTTCGTTGCCATCAAGGCCGCGGGTGACGATATAGACCATCTGGTAGTCTTCCACGTCCTCAATGTTCTTGATTTCCGTGGCGATCTGGGGGGCGCCGAAACCGAAGTTCTTGCAGATGGTGGAGACTTCGTTGGTGAACATCAGGTCCGGGCGCAGGCCTTCGTCGTCGGCGGTCACGTCGCCGGCGATCTGCAGGTACTCGCGCTCGATTTTCGGGGCTTCGAGGAGGATGAGGTCGAGGTCCTCTTCGAAGCGGCGCTGCTCCGCTTCGAGGGCCTGCCCGTCCACGGCGAGGCCGTCGAACACCGCGGCGCCGCCGAAATGCCAAGCCGCGTAGCCCAGAATGGCCACGCCGGTGACGATTCCCAGAACTTTTTCTCTCTGATTCATGGGGTGGTCCTTATCGCTTTCCGCCGGATTATTCCGGGCTGTCCTCGGGCAGGAGGGCATCGATTTCGAAGTGGTAGATTTGTTCGCTGCGGCGGGGGAGGGGCCGCACGTTTTGCTCGACCTCCACTCGGGTGAACATCGCCTCGCCGTTGGCTTTCTTCAGGTTGCGAAGAAATTCCACGAAATCGCTGATGTCGTCCACGATCAGGGCGTCGCCCTCGATTTCCACGCGGTCGCGCATGAAGAAGCGGTAGTCCGTCAGAGACAGCCGGCCGCCTTGCTTCACGGTGCCCAGGGGGCTGTAGTTGCTGATCTTGTCGAGGATTTCCAGGGCGCCTCCCTGGTTGCTCTTCAGGGCGTCGATGATCGCGATGCGGTCGCGTTTTTCTTCCAGTTTCTCCACGTGGGGCCGCATGATGGCGCGGTAGTCCTCGTAGGCCGCGAGCTGCTCGCGCTTGAGTTCGGCGTCGCTGGCGAACATCAGGTAGGCCATCACGAGCGTGACCATCACCATGCCGCCGGTGACGGCGTAGTGCAGGCGGCGCTCGGCTCTCGCCTGGGCGGCGAGGACCCTCGGCGGGATCAGGTTGACGCGGGTGTTTTCCTCGCCCCGGGCCAGACGCAGGGCCGCGCCGTAAGTCACCGCCATGTCGGCGAAGGGACCGGCGTCCACCATCGCCTTCGGATCGCGCGTCAGATTCGTCACCGGGTCGAACATCTTGACCGGGGCGTTGATTTCCAGGATCAGGCTGTGGGCCAGGCTCTGGATGGTGGCGCCTTCGCCGGAGAGGAAGACGCGGCGGATGAAGGGGATGCCTTCCTCGCGGAGGGCGAATTCGTAGGTGCGCGAGATGTTGGTGATCAGGCGCTGGCGCCATTTGCGGGCCGCTTCGCCTTCGGGCGTCTGTTCGACGATGCCTTCTTCTTCGAGGGCGGGGATGACCATGGCGGCGACCTTCGTGGGGTCCGAAGTCCATTCACCGTTTTCGCCCTCGCCGCCGATGGCGGCCGGCTTGTGGACCAGGGCGTCATCGTGCGACACGAGATTGAGTTTGGTGATTTCCTCGGTGGACATTTCGCGCCCCGCCGCCCGCGAAGCCGATTTCTCCAGATTTTCCAGCCCATGCAGGATGCTGCGGGTGGCGATGATTTCGCCGTCGCGGGCGATCGTCATATCGGTATGGATCCGCCCGATATGAACGGCGGCCACGATGCCCTCCAACTGCTCCGGCGGCAGAGTCTCCCGCAGTGCGTAAAGCAGCGACAGCGAAGACACATCGACCAGCTTGGCGTCCAGGTGCGTGCCTTCGAGCGTGTCGAGCCAGTTCTGCACCACCGTTTCATCCATGCCCGCCATCAGCAGGAGCGACCCTTCGGTGGCGTCCTGCTCCAAAATCGAGTAGTCGACGATGTGGTTTTCCGGGTTGAAGGGGATCAGCTTCTCCGCTTCGAAAGCCACCATGGCCGCCAGTTCCTGCGGGTCGGTGGTGGGCAGCCGGACGCGGCGGACAGTGGCCGATTGCTTGGGCACGATGACCGCCACGGGGGTGCTGGCTGAGATTTTGTGCTGCTTGAAGGCTTCCTTGAGGCGGACGCCTCGCCGCGCCGGGGCGTCCGGCGCCTCCCGTTCGATGCCGTCGAAGCTCACGCGGAACGCGCGCTCCAGCAGGGGCTTGCGGGTCTTCTTCTCCAACACCAGTTGGAGCACCTTGGCTTCCGCTTCGCTGTATTCGATCGCTATGGCGCGTGACATGAATTGCTATCCGTTCCATTGGTTCCTGTCAGGGTTTGACGATTCCGCCGTTCGATTTGTTTCCTGTGGGGTTGACCTCCGCTGCCCACCCGATTCCCGGTGCCTCTATTCCCGGTGCCACTACTCCCGGTGCCCCTATTCTCGATGCCACTGCACGATGCGGATGGCGGGCACCTGAAAGACGCGCTCGTCATCGTCGCGGCGCCGCATCCGCTCGCGCTTGTCTTCATAGCGCTCGAGCCGTTCCTTGGCACGGTCGATGGCTTCAAAGGAGTCGTCGCGCTGCATCGTTTCCAGGGCGCGGTGCACCGTGACCTGGAGCTGTTGAGCGATGCCCCCTTCCTCTCCGCGGGCGGTCACGGTGAAGACCTCGCTCTTGACGTCCAGGGGATGGAAGCGCCCGGCGGCGCCGACGATGGCGCCGAGTTCGGGAACTTTGCTGTTCACTTCGCCCAAATTCTGAAAGGCGTTGTCGGGGTCCGGCTTGCGGCGTTCGTCGCCCCGTTCGCGCACCACGCGCTCGGCCAGCCCGTCCGGGTCAGATTGGCCAGCGGCTTCGAAGAGCGCTTCCAGGATGTGCTTGGGGGCGGTGTTCAAGTTCAGCTTTTCGCTGCCGTATACCGTGAAGAAATCGCGCAGGCCCAAGGGCGCTTCGCCGCGCCGGCTGCCGCTGCGGCGGTCCAATTCAAAGCGCCCGCCGTCGTAAGCCGTCTCGCCGATCATCTGGCGATAGTAGATGGCTTCCGGCGTTTCGGGGCCGAAGAACAGTTCCGGCGTCACGCCGTAAACGTCCATCAGACCCTCCACCGTCAGGTAGGGTTCGTTAGGCAGGATGGCGCGTTCCACGTCGTCTTCGCGGGGCGATTCGCCCCGGTCTTCGGCTTGGAACAGGCCATAGGTCAGGCCCTCGTTGCCGGGAGAGGTTTCCAGCGCCGGCTGATCGTCCGCGTCGGCCCAGTCGATAATCGCCGACGCCACGATCTCCGCGTCTTCTTCTTCATAGCCGAGTTGCTCGAGAATGGCGATCAGGAGCGGCTTGGCCGGTGGCTTGGCCACCACGTTCAAGTTCAGGAAGCGCTCCTCGTCGCGCACTTCGAAGTAATATTTGCCATCGTTCTCGCCAAGTTCATAGCCATCCTCGCGCTCGTCCGCCGGGCGATACCACACGTCGCTGATGGCGTCGTAGGGCTGGGGCGAACCGTTCTTGTCGCTGTAATCGAAGAGGAGATCGTTGCGCAGGTCGGTGAACGCCACCGCCAGCCCCGCCCGCGCCAGCGCGTCCGCCCCCACGGTCTTCTTGCGCATCGAGGTCAGCTTGGTCTCCAGCGCCATCTGGTACGTCACGGAGTATGCCAGGAGCGACAGCACCGTGGCGATCCACAGCACCAGAATCAGCACCACGGCCCGGCGCCGGCGGGTCAGTTTCTTCGACATGGCGAGGCTCCTTTCCAAAATTCACCACGGAGACGCGGAGACACGGAGGCGTCTTTCTCAAAGAGAATGCTGTTCGGTGAATCTCCCTTCTCCTTGAACTCCGTGTCCCGAATCATTTCCGTAGCGCTCCCGGGTAAACCAGCGTGTAGCGGTTGTCGCGTTCCATCCGCTCTTCTTCCTGGTCTTCCTCTTCGATTTTCTTGTTCGGCACCCACGTCTCGACGCTGCCGGGCAGGCGATAGATCCGTTCGAACTGGCGAACGCGGGCGGGGGATTCGGGATCGGAGATTTCCAGGTGCACCCGCACATAGGCCGGGACGCGGTCGTAGGGCTGGCGCTCTTGCTCGTTCAGAAGTTCGTTGTACAGGTCCGACCCCAGCACCGCGATGCCCGCCGCGGCGTCATCGTCATCGACTTCGTAATCGCCCAGCAGGTAATCCGGGTTGCGGATTTGGCGGTTGGCGGAATTCCAGGAATCGACCTCGTACCACTGGTTGTCGTTCCAGAAGGCGTACTTCAGGTCGAACTTCTGCACGCCCTGGGCGACCAGAGTATAGTCCGGCGGCATCTTGCGTTCCAGCTCCTGGCCCTGCCAGTCGCGGGGGGCGTCCTCGACGCTTTCGATGCTGCGAACGAGCACGTCGCCCTGCAGCGAATAGCGCACGCGGGCGAGGCCGAAGGGGTACATCTTGCCCCCGACGCCATAGGGCCGACGCACGGCGAAGGCGATCGCGTCCTGGTCCTGGCTGTCTTCGCCCAGAATTTGCAGATCGATCAGCCGACCTTGCTCGAACGGGTTGCCGACAAAGTTCGACCCTTTGTCCTTCGCCTCGCCGCCGTCCTCCGGACCATAGACTTCCTCGAACTTGCTCCAGTCGTTCGTTTCCTCGGCATCGAGCCGGGCGCGCTCGTACTCCTCGATCAGCTTGCGCGCCGCCACGTTGTACGAGGTTTCGTCGCGGAAGAACAGCGTGTCGAAATCCTGATCCAGCGCATCGAGGGCGAAGCGGGCGCGCTGGAGCACCGCCGCCTCGCGCAGACCGCTGCTGTAGGCGCTCGTGCCGACGCGGAACGTTTGGAACACAGCCACGGAAATCAGCGCGAAAATGGTGGTGGCGATGAGGACTTCGAGAAGGGAGAAGCCCTTCTGGGTGCCCCGCTTCTGTGGAGCACGGACGTCCCGCCCGTGACGCGCCACGCCTCGCGCGGACCGGCGGCTACTCTGCCCCAAAAACGCCGCGGGGCATGGGTGGGACGCCCATGTCACCTTCAATTTTCGAAAGCCAATCATCTCCATAATCCCCTCCCCGCTCAGAACAACTGGTTCTGCTGCATGGCTTCTTTCGAGAATAGCTGTGTCTCGACCAGGTACGAGTCGACGGCGATGAGGACTTTCGAGTCGCTCTGGTCGTAACCGTCCTCGCCCGGCGTGTAGCGGATCTTGAGCGTCATTTTGTACATCGGATCCAGCTCCCGCAGTGGTTCCCGGTCTTCGTCGCGATAGCGGACGTCCTCCTCCTCGATGGTCACTTCATAGCCGTAGTTTTCGAAGGCCTCGCCAAAGCGCGGGTCTTCGGAGAACTTACCGTCCTGGTCCCGCAAGGGTGGTTCCAGTTCGTAGTCCTCCATCAGCGAGGCGGCGAGGAAGCTGGCTGTCGCCGTGGCGTTGTTCGACCGCACGGTGCCGAGGGCCAGCGCGAACCCGCGCAGCAACGCCACCAGCGTCATCGCCAGAATCACGAGGGCGATCATGACCTCGAGCAGGACAAAGCCCGCGGGGGGGCGCGGAGAACGGCGCAGAATCACGGCGCGTTCCCCCGGCGTTCCTGGATTTCCTTCTCGCGCTCGACCTTTTGCTGGGTCTTGCCCAGGATGCGTTCGACGGCGCTGCTGTAGGCACCGATGCGCTCTTCGCTGCTGCCGGCCACGCGCCGGAATCCGCCGCGCGGGTCTTCCGTTTCGACGGCGTTGGCGCCCTCCACCTCGTCCGCGCCGGGCAGACCCGGCAGCGCGGACACGTCCACGCCTGCGTCGGCGAATCGCTGCGCCAGCGACTTCGGCTCGCCCTCGTAGGCCTCCGACCGCCCCGTCGCTTCCTCGATTTCCACCGTCATCTTGCGTTCGCGGCGCGTCGTCTTCAGGAAAATCCGCCCGCCCGTCGAGGTCCCGTTCGGGTAGAACACGATGGCGATTTCGTCTTCGTCGATGGGGTCGTTGTCTTCGTCGAGGACCGACATCTCCAGAATCTGGTGCAGGTCCTGCGGCTCCTCGTCGGCGGCGATGGGATCGCGCGACCGCGAATAGCTTCGGCGCTTCTCGGGATCGTAGTCCAGGTCCAGGTACCACTGGCGCTGTTCCAGATCGAGGATCAGAGCCGTCTGCTTTTGCGTGCTCTGCGCCGTCTGGCGGGCGATGGCGGCGAGCTTGGCGATGTCGCGCGCCGTGGTGTTCAGCGCCGCGCGTTCGTTCGTTCCCGACATCTTGGGCAGCGCCACCGCCATCAGGATGCCGAGAATCACGACCACGAGCATGATTTCGATCATGGTCATCGCGCGCTGGTTCGCCGTCCGCCGCCGCCCCATCATCCGCCACCTCCCGTCGGGTCCAGGCTGAAAATCGGCAGCAGCATCGCGATCACGATGAACGCCACGATACAACCCATCACCACGATGATGAGCGGCTCGATCAGGCTGGTCAGGGTCCGGATTTTCCGGTCCGTTTCCATTTCATAGGACTCGCTGATGCGCAGCAGCACGTGCTCGAGGCGGCCCGTTTCCTCGCCCACCGACATCATGTTCACGGCCACCGGCGGGAAGATGGCGCTGTTGCGCAACGGTTCGGCGATGCTGGCGCCCTGGGTGATCTGCTCGCTGACTTTTTCCACTTCCGCCTTGGCGATGGAGTTATCGAGCACGTCGCGGGTGATTTGCAGCGCCGTCAGGATCGGCACGCCGTTCTTGAGCAGCGACCCGAGTGTGCGCGCGAACCGCGAGACCTCGCGCTTTTGCACCACCTCGCCCAGGATCGGCACGCGCAGCACGTTGCGGTCGAAGAGCGCGCGGCCTTCGGCGGTGCGCATGAACTGCCAGAACCCGATCACCGCGAGGGCACCGCCACCGATAACGAAGGGCCAGTAGGCCTCGCAGAATTCGCTGATGGCGATGAGCCACTTCGTGATCGTCGGCAGGGACTGGCCCATTTCCTTGAAGGTCGAAACGATCTTCGGGACGATGTAGGTAAACATAATGAACACAGCGCCCGACCCGGCTACCATCATGACCACCGGATAGGCCAGGGCGCTCTTCACGCGGCCCTTGAGCTGCTCTTCCTGCTCGCTGAAATCCGCCAGCCGCTGCAAGACGTCGTCGAGCATGCCGCCCGCTTCGCCCGAGCGCACCATGGCGATGTAGAGCTTGCTGAACAGCCGCGGGTGTTTCGCCAGCGCGTCGGCGAAGGTGTCGCCGCCCTGCACGTCGCTGTTGATCTGCTCGATGGTGGCGTGCAGCACCTCGTTCTCGGTTTGCTTCTGCAGGATGGTCAGCGCCTTCACGAGGGCCACGCCGCTGCTGAGCAAGTCCGCGAGCTGGCGGTTGAAGGAGGCCATTTCCGCCGCCTTCACCTTCTTGCCGCGCTGGCCAAAGGCGGGTTTGGCGCCCGAGGTCTTCGCCTCGGATTTGCGCATCGCCTTCGCCGCTTCCTTGATGCTCGTCCCTTTTTTGTCAGCCTTGGCGGGCAGCTTCGCCAGGCCGTCCTTGCTCTTGCCGCCGCCCAGCTTCGCGATCATCGGCATCGAACCGTTTGTCGCAGGCTTCGGCACGATTTTGCTCGGCATCTTGGGAACCAACGTGGTCGTCGCCATGCCGCCGCCGCCGTTCGAGGGCGGATCCTTGGCCACCGCCGCCGCTTTGCCCGAAACCTTCGCCGCCGCCTTCTTCGCCGTGGCCGCGGACTTCCCACCGCCGCTCGCGCCCTGCGCGATCGAGATCGGGAAATAACCCATCTGCTGCAACCGAGCCGTCACCGCCCCCCGGCTATCCGCCTCCATCGTCCCCTCAACGGGGGCGCCGCCTTGGTCTTTCGCTTTGTAGGTAAACTGAGCCATATTAGTTATTCACCACGGAGACACGGAGGCACGAAGATGTGCTTTGGCGATAGGCCAAGCCTTGCTGCTTCGATGATTCAAAGAAGTCATTCATATCAAGTCCCATTATTCCAAATCTGAAACAAGGCGCGAAGTCACCGGAGCAAACATCTCCGTGTCCCCGTGCCTCCGTGGTGAAATCATTCCTTCCCACCACTCTCCGCCTCCGACATCCCGATCGCCTCGGCCATTTCTTCGCCGCTGAGTTCGTCTTCCATGGTGACGCGGAGCACTTCCTCGATGGTCGTGTGGCCTTCTTTGATCTTGTTCCAGCCGTCGTAGCGGATCGGTTTGAAGCCGTGCAGCAGGGCTTCCCGTTTGATTTCGCTGGCGCTGGAGCCGGCCACGACCTGGCGGCGCAGGCCTTCGTTCATCTTCACCATCTCGTGCACCGCCGTGCGGCCCTTGAAGCCCGTGTAGCGGCAGGCTTCGCAGCCCACGGGGCGGAAGAATTCGATGTCGTCCGGGTTGGCGCGGGTCATGTTCACCTGGGCCACCATCCGAGGGTCCGGCTTGTAGGGCGTCTTGCATTCCGTGCACAGCACGCGCACGAGACGCTGGGCCACCATGCCTTCCACCGAGGAGGCCACCAGGAAGGGCTCGATGCCCATGTCCTCGAGACGTGTCACGGCCGAGCACGCGTCGTTCGTGTGCAGCGTCGAGAACACCAGGTGACCCGTCATGGCGTTGGCGATGGTGGCGCGGGCCGTTTCCGGGTCACGCGTTTCACCGACCATGATGACGTCCGGATCCTGGCGCAGAAGGGTTCTCAGGATGCGGGCGAAGGTCAGATCGATGCCCGGGTTGACCTGAATCTGGGTCACGCCGGGGATACGGTACTCGATGGGGTCCTCGACGGTGATGATCTTGCGCTCGGGCGTGTTGATCTCTGTGAGCGACGCGTACAGCGTCGTGGACTTGCCGGAACCCGTGGGGCCGGTGATGAAGATAACCCCGTGGGGCTTCTGGATCATCTCGCGCATCAGGCCCTTGTGGTATTCGCTGAAACCGAGGCGGTCGAGCGTGCACAGTTCGCTGTCGCGTGACAAAATACGAATGGCGCAAGACTCGCCGTAAGGCGTCGGCACCGTCGATACGCGGAGGTCGAATTCCTTGCCCTGCATCTTCAGCTTGATCTTGCCGTCCTGGGGCAGGCGCCGTTCGGCGATGTTCAGGTCCGACATGATCTTGATACGGCTGATGATGGCCTGCTGGTAACGTTTGATGGCCGGCGGGATGGGGGCCTCGTAGAGCACGCCGTCGATGCGGTAGCGCACGCGCAGTTCGCGTTCGAACGGTTCGACGTGGATGTCGGTGGCGCGGTCGCGGAAGGCTTCTTTCACCACCTGGTTCACGAATTTGACGATCGAGGCGTCCTCGTGGCCCGCTTCTTCGTCGATTTCGAAATCGCCGCCGATGATGCCGTCTTCGCCGTCGTCACCTTCCTCCAGGCGCTCATCCTCCATGTCGCGGATCGTGTCGCCGCCCACGCCATAGGCCCGGTTGCGAGCTTTCTCGATTTCCTCGCGCAGGCAAACCACCGGCTCGACTTCGAGCCCCAGCAGCCGGCGCAGTTCGTCTAACACGTGGAAGTCCAGCGGATCGACAATGGCCACGTGCAGCACGCCCATGTCTTCGTCGTATTCCAGCGGCAGCACGTTGTAATGCGACGCCACCCGGACCGGCACCATGTCGAGCACCTGGGGATCAGGCTGGAATCCCGTCAGTTTGCGGAAGGGCGCCCCGACCTGCTCGGCCACGGCCATCATGATCTGCTCTTCCTCGACAAAGCCCATTTTGATCAGGGTTTCGCCCAGGCGCAGGCCCGTCTTGTGGGAATCGCGCACCGCCGCGTCGAGGTCGTTGGGATCGACGAGGCCCTTTTCGCTGAGGATGAGGCCGAGTTCTTTGGTCGTCGCACGGATCATGGCCGCGGGTTCTCCTTCGTGGCGGGCGCGGATTTGGGGGTCCGGCGCCCTGTGAGACTCGACTCGCGAAGGGCCCAATGCGATAGGCCCGATCCGGAAACCGTGACTTTACGGTTCCGGCTTCGCGGGGTCGCGGTTCGCGGGCTCGCAAAGCCCCGAAAACCGGTGTCCCGGCCAGAAGAACACCAAAAGCAATGCCAACCCGAAGGCCACCGCGATGGGTAATTTCCGCCGCACCGCCGCCGCCGTTTGCGCGAAGGCGCCCGGCTCCGTCGGATAAACGTATTCGCCCCCCACGCTTTCCAGCAACCGCCCCTCGCCCGGCCACGTCCAATACAGGTTGAACAGCGCCTCCGCCTCGCGCCCCGGGATCGGCTCGAAATCCACCTCGAGCAGCCGCACCCCCGACTCCTCAACCACGTAGCGCCCCTGAGCGAGGTGCTGCGGCACCGCTTCCTGCTGCTCCATGATGGTCTCGCCATCAATGGTCACGCGGTACAGGCCGTTGGCCTTGGCCGAAAACGTGTAAGTCCCATGCGGGCGGAGGTCCAGAAGGGCGGTGGCGTTGGCCGGGGCGCGGAGGCGGAGGGCGGGGATTTCATCGCGATCGTCATCGGTGGCGATGCTGTCTCGGTTCAGTCCATAGAGAAGTGGAAAGCCAAGGATGAAGAACAAGAGAATAGGCACGCAGGTCGTGTATAATGCCCTGACGTTGCGGGACATAGGCCCCTTTTTCTGCTCCAGCCAGCGGCAGAAAAACCGCGCCGACCAGAGGAGAGCGACCGCGATGAGGATGACGGCACCAAAGCCTTGACAAAAGATGCTGAAGAAGGCTTGTCCGAAGATTGCTCCCACGCCGACGGCCCACCGTGGTTTCATGGCTTCGTCCGCCAAGGCGTCAGGCCACGTCACCCAAAGGCTCAACTGTGGCTCGAACAGCCACCGGCTCTCGATCTGACCGATAATTCCCCAGCGCTCGTTCCAACCCGCGATGGGGCTGAAGAAGGAGTACAGCGCGGCCCCCCAGGCCGACCAAGCCAGCGCGAGCAGAACGGTGCCGGTCAGAAACGGGCGCCTCCAAAACCACGACCAAATCTCACTTTGCGAAATCGCCACCACCACCGCCGGCATCGCCAACGCCATCGCGGGCAGCAAAAACCGAGGACCCATCGTCCAGCCCCCGTGCCACGTCCAAAACTTCGCGTGGAACACCACCGAAAACACCAACGCTCCCAACCCCAACAATGCCAACGATCTCGCCCGCGCGTCCGCGCCCTCTACTGTGAAACCTCCGTCCTCTGTGTCCCTCTGTGGTTGAGAGCCCAGCACCACGCCCAGCGCCACCAACCCCAGCGGCCAGAAAATCGCCAGGCCCCGCTCGGGCGAAAAGAGCAGCCCGTGCAGGCCCACCAGCAGCGGCGTCGTGAACTCCTGGCCGTCGTAGCCTTGCGCCAGTGGCGACCCGCGCAGCGACCAGTTCTGCAAAAGCCGCACGCCGATTCCCGCTCCGACACCCGCCAGCGCGGCGCCGAGAGCGGCCTTGGCCGACCCATTTCGCCAACCCCAAACGATTACGAGCAGCACCAACGGCGCCACGGCCATGCGCGCCATGAGCGCGAACGCGGCGCAAATCGCGGCGGCGGCGAGCAGTTTCCATCCCCCGGCGCCGTCCCTCGGCAGCAGCGCCCACAGCAATCCCACGACGCCCACCGCCGCCAAGACGTCGCTGTACAGCGTCGCCGACGCCGGCAGGAACGGCGACGCCGCGAGCGCCAGCACCGGCGCGAAGATCAATTTTTTGCCCGTCGCCCACGCGCAGATGCCGCTCAGCAGGGCGCCGAGCAGCGCGAACAGCGCGGCGTTCGTGAGCGGCAGCAGCGAAACGTTCTCGCCCAGGTCGAGGCCAAGGCCGTTGCGCAAGGCATGTTCGAGCAGGAAAAACGGCGTGGCGGCCAACGGCGTCCCGACGCCATAGCCGGTAAGGGTCTGGCCGTAGGTCTCTGGGAAACGGAGACTTTGCTCCAGCACCAGGGACCGGGCGGTCATCGCCATCAGGATTTCATCGCTGGATTCGAGCCGGCCGCTGAAAACGGCCAAGGCCAAACCCAGCAAAATCAGGAATACACAAAGATGGGGATGCCGTTGCTTCACTCGTAATTCGACCAACCGTGGGCGGCGGCCTGAACCGAGGGGATGGCGAACCAGAGATCGCCGGTGGAAAGGCCGCTATCTTCTTCAAACACAACGACGGGCGCGCCGGAGGTGTCGAGCGCAATGGCGGGCCGTGCCCATTCGGCGGCCGTGTCGGTGATCGGGATTTCTGCCACCATGGCATCCAGAACCGGGTCGTATTCGCCATAGTAAACGTGCTGGCCCGCCCGTTCATCGACCCAGACGACGTGCAGAATCCCATCCCCATCGACCGCCCCGTGGGGGGCGTATTGGTCTGAGGCGGCTGAGGTTAGCGCGATGGGCGGGCCAAAGGCCGAATCGCCCGGGGCTCTGCGCCGCGCCGTCACATTGCGGGCCGCGCCGCTGCGATCGGTATAGAGCACCCACAGGTCGCCGTTCGGCGCCGCGACGAGCCGGGCCGGATCAAAGAAACCGCCGGTTTCCGCCGCAAGCTGAGTCCCCACAACGCTCGAGGTGATCGTGTCGGGGACTTCGCTGTAGAAAAGCGGCCCGGGTGAGCTGGTGCCCTCGGTCCAGACGGCGTGGCCGGAACCGTCCGGCAGGACCACGAAATCGGGGGCGGTGATGGGCTCCGGATCGGGGGATCGATCCGCCAGATCGGTCAGGCGGGGCAAGGCGGTGGCATCGAAGGCGCCGGGTCCGGTGGCGGTCTTGACGTAGAGATCGGAGATGCCGAAGTCGGCGTTGTAATCGTACCAGAGCACCCTCGGCAGGCCGCCCGGGGTCAATGCGACGCGAGGCATGTAACCGTTGTCGCCGAGGTGCGCGGCGCTGGTGTCCGTGATGCGTAAGTCCCCATTCGTGAACGATCCGCCTGGCGTCTTGAAGTCGCCGTAGATTTCCAGGTTGTCGATGTTGTTGGCGGGCGGTGCGGTGGTGGTGTGACGGGCGTCGTGCCAGACGACCCAGACCGTTCCATCGGGCGCGAGGGAGAGGGTCGGCTGCCGTCCGCCGAGGTGCTGGGCCGACCCATCTTCACTGTTGTCAATGCTCTGCTGAGCCGTCCAACCCCCGCCCGGGGTCCAGCTGCGATAGTAGATGAAGGACGGTTCCGCTGCCGACGTGGCGAAACCGCCGGACCAATAGGCGAGGTGCAAGGTGCCGCTGCTGTCGAAGTCCATGGCCTGGCTGGGGTTGCGAGAGAGGCGGTACTTGGCCGCGGAATCCGTGAGGCGCACCGGCGGCGCGAAATCCGGGGCGGCGAAGCCTGAAACCGGAAGAGTTACGAGAAAGGCGAAAAGCGCGGGCTTATTCATAGAAAAACCAACCTGTCGGAGGCGTCAGGGGTTGAGATGGCGGGAGATAGGCGCTGAGGCGGCCGCCCGGCGTGAAGACGTAGAGAGCGCCATCGGGGGCGATGGCGGGCGTTCCGGAATGCAACACCGGCGACCGCGACCGCACCGCGCCGGTGGCTAAGTCCAATCGGTAGAGTCCTCCGCCATCCTCGGCCGAGGCCTCGCCGCCGGTGACGTAGAGGGCATCCTCCGTCGCCACCGTCGAGAGGCGCCAGAGCGAGCCATCTTCCGTGATCTGAGTCTTCCACAACTCCTCGCCGGTCGAGAGCGCGTAGGCGGCGACGTAGCTGCGCGAGAACTCTTCCTCGCCCGCCACGAAAACCGCGCCGCCGGCCACCGTGGGGGTGCCGTCGCTGTTGAGGGCGTTGGGGTTACGCCACAGAAGCCGCCCCGTCCGCGCGTCCACACAGACCAGTTCGGCCTCCTCGCGAAAGCTATACGTCGAGGCCAGCACCACGCCCTCGGCGGCGGTCAGGCCGCCGAAAAATCCGTGGGCCGTCTGCCAGGACTCGGCGCCGCCAAGGGGCGCCGCGCTGGTCCAGAGCGCCGCCCCGTTGGCCGCGCGATAGCAGGCCATGCCCTGCGCCGTCAGGGTCACCACGCGCGAAGTCTGGCCGTCGCGGGCGGGGATGACGGCGGGGGATTCGCTGCCGGAGCCACCATCCTGTTGACTCCAGAGAACTTGACCGTCGGCCACGCGGATCGCGTAGAGCCGTTTCTGGTTCGGCGTAAAGCCGCCATAGGTCGAGATAAACGCTGTGCCATCAAGGACGTGAAAGGAGCCATTGACCACTTCGGCGCTGCCTCCGGCATCGAGCGCCGTCCGCCAGACTTCCCGGCCATCCTCTGCATCGAAGCCGTAAGCCAAGCCACCACAGGCAAAGAGCACACGACTGGTGGCCGGGTCGGCGCAGGCCGTGGACCAGGATTCAAAATCGAGGGCGAAGCCATCGGCGAGGGGCGCCGTTTGCCAGGGGCGGGCGCCAGTGCGGGCGTCGAAGGCTGAAACGCGGAGACTTTCCTCGCCGTCCGGCCCCCAGGCGATGACGCGGTCCGGATCGCCCGGCATCAGGACCATCGACCCGGTCGGCGCGAGGCCGCCCTCCGCCGTCGTCCACGTGGGCGAGGTCAGGGCCGTGACGGTGGCGGGGATGAACTGGCGCCCGCCGCCCGAGGAGGAGCCTGCGAATTGGCTCCAGGGGCGCGGCGTTTCCTCGTGGAAATGGATCGCCGCCGCGGCGTCGATATCCGCTGCGTTGCCGATGCCGGTGGGATCGTAAATCGTGTTTCCATAGGCATCGAGCACCGAGCCGTCGCCATGGATGTCCACGATGCGGACCTGGCGGATCCGGTCCAGGTCCACCACGCCCGACACCACCAGCGGATGGGTGGTCAGGTCGTCGAAATCAAACGCCGTTCCGCCCGCCGCCGCCGCGTCGAAAGGCAGTGGATCGACGGGGCTAAGTTCCACATTGGCAAAGGTCGGCCGATTGCCCGCGAGGTTTTCGTAGGCATCCGGATCGATCAGGCCGAAGGGCCCCACCGGCTCCGTTGACGTGGTGCGGGCGGGAAAGCGGGCGAAGGCGGCGCCGTCGGTGCTGACTTCGACAAAGGCCAGTTCGCCGAGGAATTGGTCGGGGGCGGCGCCCTGGAAGAAGCCGTTCTCGAACACGATCAGGTCCGGGCCGGGGCCGTTGCGCAGAACGACGTCGAAGCCGAGCGTCAGCCACGCGGCGTCCGGGTTGAGCGGATCGGAGCCAAGGGCCCAGACATCGAGGCTGCCTTGCTCGGCACCGAGTCCGGTGGGGCCGCCGAGGGTGTTCTCCAACTCGCCGAAGAACTAACCGCCGGGGTGGTTGTGGGCGGTTACGCGGGTGGCGAAGCGCGTGGGATGGGCCTGGCCCGGGGCGTCGCCGGGGGCCAGGAGGGCGGCGGCGAGCAGAAGCCCGGCGCGCCAGGGGGGAGGATGTGCGTCCATGAAACGAGAGTCCGTGCCACCCTTCCCTCGAAGGCGGCCGAATGCCGGGCGGCGCTGAAGGCGATTCGAAAAGGCCGCGCGGGCTGGTGGCAGGTCTTCGGACTTAGCGGCGGGGGCTCGCGGATCGAGCCCGTTTCTACTGGCCGCGCCTTCCCAACTCCAATGGAGCCAGTGGCTTAGGGGCGGCGTTCGTTCCGCGTTACCGCTGCGGGGCAGTTCCGGATTCGCACCGGATTCCCTTTCTCTTCCTCCGTCCGCGGCAAAGCGGCCGGCGGAAAAACCATCAGCGGAATGATGCTGCCGGGGCCGGGGGCCGGGGGTCAAGGGGGCGTTCCATTTCTCGCGGGAAACGGCGCGCGCCGCGGGGCGCGGCGGAATCGGGGCATCGGTCGGGTTCGTCATGGCGGGGGGCTCCTGGGACTCGGGATCGAACTGGAGAGAGCCTCCCACAACCCCGGCCGTTTGTCCCCTCATGTGGAGCTTCGGGAACAAGAAAGACAAAATACACTTGTCAGACTAAACAGACAAGAGGAGCTTAGGGGCGGGTAAGTCGCGTAATGGGAGTGGTTCGGAGGTGCGGAGGATGGGAATTCACCGCAGAGACGCGGAGGACGCTGAGGTTGGGGCTTTGGGGTGCTGGGCGTGGGGAGGGAGGGGCGCGGGTGTTCTGTTTTCGACGCAAAGCAGCAAAGCAGCGAAGGTGCAAAGGCGGGGTGTTTGGTGGCGGCAAGGAGCACGAGGTGCCCTGTCACCATCTGCTGGCCGAGTACCTGGACGCCTACATCGAAGCGGCCGGGCTCGGGGGGCGGGCGAAGGCGGCGCTGTTTCAGGGGGCGCCGGGGCGGGGCGGGGTCTTGAGCGGCATGCGGCTGACGCGCGGCAGCGCCTGGTCCATGGTGCGGCGCCGGTGCCGGGCGTTTGGGATCATGGCTCCGGTGTCGAACCACACCTTCCGGGCGACGGGCATCACAGCGTTCATGGAGAACGGCGGCACGCTGGAGGACGCCGCCCTGATCGCGGCCCACGAATCGCCCCGGACGACGAAGCTCTATGACCGCACGGAGGAGCGCATCGGGCAGGAGATGGTGGAGAGGATAAGGTTGTGAGGGGGGGGAGCTTCGTTTGAGTGGATGGAATTGGGATAATTATGGAGGCAAATTGTGTGACCAGACGAGGCCAGAAGGGAATAAGCATCTATGGAGGGAGCGAGAGAGAATCGAATTCACTTCACATCGCCATCAACGGGCTTATCTTTCAAGCGAATGCGCATAAATTTGATATTGTCTTCATAGTCTACATATGCCAAATGCAGCCAATCACCATGTTTCAACAATCCAACAAGTGTGCTCATATGTGAAAGTCCGTCAATCACAACAGATTGTGCCATTTCATCCGACGCTGTCAAAGTGCCCACAGCCAGCAAGTCCCAATACAGCATTGCATAGTACTTTGCATCGGGCGAAAGAATCAAGTGATCAGCAGTGATCCTCTGATCGAGTCGTAGAAATGCAATCGGTCCTACGCGGTGGTCTCTCTTGGCCTGATTAACGCTTACGTAGTAGAAGACGGTCTCATTTGGCAATTTTCTCCTCAATGCAATAACATCATTTGCGACAGCAAGAAGCTTTGTGTCCGAATAATAACTTGGGTAGGAATGAGTCGCTGATAGTAAGGCAGCCGTTGTTCCATAGTCATAAGTGCTCACAGCAAGCACGTCCCCGCTTGCATCCCATCTAGAATAAACATTTGTAGTCGAAATATTCAATTTGTCGCAATGTTCGCCTGAGAAGTCTTCGCACATCGATGCTATTCCAGCAATGTTGAATAGCAATCCATGGTTGCAAAATCCAACAAAATCGCCAAAATAATTAGGATGGGATAATTCCTTTTTGTGGATGTCCCAGACATATAGGTTCTCGTCGCTCTGCCCCACGACGTAGTCATCACTCACCCAGAGGGAAGCAATTCTTGTCGCGTTTGAGAAATCTCCTAACCACTCGATGAAGTTGCTGGAATCGCCATTTGCCAAGTCGACACGAGTCACCCCTCCATTCCCCCTGAGAAGGTAAGAAAAAGCTCCTTGTTGGGAGAATCCAACTATTTGGTTATCGTCCTGAACAATGGGAACCAGAATTGGGAGTAATATTCCAATAATACTAGCCTGCAAAAGCATAATATTCTCTCCTATTGTACCTTTTCAAGGAAGAACAAAAGGGCCGCTCTCAGGCCCAGGAACACCAATGTCTATGCAATGCTCATACAGCGCCATGACTTTGTTCCTAATGTCTTCGCCTTTACATGAATTTTGCGAGGAGTTCTTCACCCCTTCAAGAACACAGTTTTTTGCCGCATTACCCCGAGATTGACACCTCGAGTAGTAATACGCCCTAATCTCGGTACAAATGCTCTTGTTGCACTTCTTGTTTTTGATCGAACCTTTTCCGTCGCAGTTGTCGGAAGCGTGCACGAACTCGTGTCGGAAGACTTCCAGCATTTCTGTTGGGTCAGTAAAATTGTTTGTACAAACAACTATCTTACTTCTCCTATTGAATTTGCCGCCATCCTCTTCAGACCACTCTGAGCAATATCCCCGCCAAGTTTCTTTGCATTCGCCACACCAAACCAATGGCAAATCGCACCCTTTCTTCTCAAGACCCTCTCTGATTTTTCGAATAAATTCGTCCTGATACATGGTTTTCTTGAGTCTTTCACACTCTGCGACGGAGTTGTCCGCTTTTGCTTCTTCAAGTCCAAGCGGGTCCATTCCGACTAGCGAATTATTCCCCACATACCCATACCCATTCCCCATCGCCAGATAATCCCCCCAGGTCCCGATCGGATCCCTACTCACAAACCGCCCCAGCCCATCGTCGTAGTACCGGCGTTTGTAGTAATGCAGCCCTGTCTCGGCGTCCCAGCGCTGGCCCGTGTAGAGCGCGGTGGCGCCAAAGGCCGATTTGGCGGAGGCGGTGCGCGTGTCGTCGGCGGACCAATTGACCGCGCTGTCGCCGTCGGGTCCGTCGGAGATGCGGGTGTGGGCGCCGTAAGGGCCGTATTCGTAGGCTTCCACGAGGGTGCCCGCTTCGTCCGTCAGGCCGACGACGTTGAACGTGCGCCCGGCGTGGTGGAACAGCCGGCCGGCGCCCGAGCCGTCGTTGAGCGAGGCGATGGTGGCCGAGCCCCCCGCGCGGTCGTCGCGCACCCAGACTTCGTCGAGGTAGTTGCCATAGGCGTATTGGGCGCCGGGGGTGTCGGCGGCGTCGCGTTCTTCGATCAATTGCCAGCCGTCGTAGTAGAAATCCGTCGTGCCGTCGAGCGACGAGTCGGCGTCCTTGCCGCCGTTGGTGACGACTTTGCGGACGCGCCGGCCGGTGGCGTCGTCGAGAAAAAGTGGTACGCATTCGCGCTCAGCCATCATCAACGCCCTGTTCAAACTCGCGACAAGCTCTGCCACCGCCCCACACCTCCTGCCAACCCCAATCCCGCCGCCGGGCGACGGGGATCACGGCGTTCATGGAAAACGGCGGCACGCTGGAGGACGCCGCCCTGATCGCGGCCCACGAGTCGCCCCGGACGACGAAGCTCTATGACCGCACGGAGGAGCGCATCGGGCAGGAGATGGTGGAGAGGATTCGGTTGTAAGGGGGGAGTTGTCTCCGCTGATGGCAAGAGGCTGCTTCATTCGTGCGTGGGTATCATTTCGTACTGATCTCGACTCCACCATCGCTCGCTCTCTTGGAGTGAAATGGGGAAAGCATGATGAAAGGAGGCGGCGGCGACGTCAAGATGGGGCCTGTAGGAAATTTACAATACTCCAATAGCTTGGCGGAGAAGTAGTGGATTTTGTCGGGGGCGCTCTGCGATTTCGGGAGAGGAGAAGGGACCGGACAATAATGAGCGAGAGCTTTCTGGGCCAATAAACCTGGCGGAATATACGCCGATCACCGATGTAAAATAACACTACCAAACTTTTCGTTTTCAATGTCATACCACACGGCCTCATTACTATTTCTGTATAATTTCGTGACAACATTAGCAAAGGTATTGCAGACATTCTCTTCAATCAGCTTTGGCATTTTTATAAGATAGTCTCCGCTGGCTTGAAACTCTGAGTCATCCACATCTTTGCTCATGACGCCGCCAAAAGTAATAACGGAGTGGTCGTCGATAGATAAGCTTTCTATTTGCCCATCACGTTCCACAAACAATCGTCCTTCATTCGAAACCGCAAGCAACTGCTTATCTTTATTTAGTATGTACGGCAAATTTGTAAAATCAAATTCATGCGGCACCTTATAATACCTTACACGACCAGTTTCTCGCTCGACCGCTAAAAAGCCACTGATGGGCTGGCTCTCCAAAAGTTCCAACCCCAAATCTACATAATCTTGCCAATAAGTAAGACCGGATTTCATCTCGACTTCGATGAGTTTATTGAAATCCCAATCATAGACAGGCTTATATTCAAAAACACCAAGCCCCGTTGAGGCCAAGTAATGCGCTCGACCATGTTGCGAACGAGTTTCACATAGACAGGCCATGTTCCACGCATCGCTTGAATCTTTAATGTATTTTGCCCATATATTGCCCCATGACGCAAAAACAATTTCCTCGCCTTCGATAGATTCAACGCGCCCCAATTGATTGGCGCTTGTTGAAACGTCAACTATATATGCCCCATCACTCGCTCTATCAAACACATGGCACTGATTGTTGACCGTTGCGGCAACGTATCTGTCATCTATATAGACACCCACATAATCCCATGTTCCTACTTCCCGAAAATCTGTCTCTATAAAAAAGACTGCCTCACTCTCACCAGACTTGAGATTCTGGATAACTACTACGCCATCACTTTGAATAAAAGCGATCTCATTGCTAAATACACCCCAAGCAACAATTGTGTCACTTGTATATGAACTCTCAAAGACAGGAGAAAAGCCGCAACAAGGCAGCGGCACACATGCGAGCAGAAGCGCAAAGATGATCCTCATATAATTCTATTTTTCCTTCTTGGGAGGAAATGTTTGTCCCGGCAGCAACGGCCCCTTGGGCAGGCAGCGTTCCAAATTTTGTGCTACGTAATCCCTAGCCTTCTGTGCGCACTTTGATGAGGAGCCTGCAACTGAATCTGCGGCCGCCTTGGCAATACACTTCTTTCTCTGCTCTAGGCTACCAAGATGTCCACAGTCTGAGTAATAGTATGCGCGTATCTCTGTACACGCAAGATCATTACAATCACCAAAGGGATTCTTCTTATTGGAAGACTGGCAGTGGTCCAGTGCATGGACAAGTTCATGATAAATAGTTTTTTCCCTGCCACTGCAACCCCCTTTTACATTCTTGGCAACACATAGACTTATTGATCCGCTATTAGGATGATACATGCCGTATGGCGAATTACCATTTTTGTCACAAGGACATTTTTCGTTGCATTTTATGTTTGGAATATTGCAATCTTCATCTGTAAATATCTTTATAACAGACTTTATGTATGGCTTTTGCATCGCTTGGTCAATGCACGACTTGCATGTTGACAAAGGATCGATCATCTCCGCAATATCATCATCATTAATGCTTGTTGTTTCAAGCCCCAACGTGTCGACTCGAACAGTTGGAATAGACGACGCATACCCATACCCATTCCCCATCGCCAGATAATCCCCCCAGGTTCCGATCGGATCCCGGCTCACAAACCGCCCCAGCCCATCGTCGTAGTACCGGCGTTTGTAGTAATGCAGCCCTGTCTCGGCGTCCCAGCGCTGGCCCGTGTAGAGCGCGGTGGCGCCGAAGGCCGATTTGGCGGAGGCGGTGCGCGTGTCGTCGGCGGTCCAATTGACCGCGCTGTCGCCGTCGGGTCCGTCGGAGATGCGGGTGTGGGCGCCGTAAGGGTCGTATTCGTAGGCTTCCACGCGGGTGCCCGCTTCGTCCGTCAGGCCGACGACGTTGAACGTGTGTCCGGCGTGGTGGAACAGCCGGCCGG
>JAVJSW010000033.1:0-76674 GCA_040219255.1 Sumerlaeia bacterium | reverse complement strand
CGCAGTCCGCGGTGGCGGTGACCTGGGGTACGCCGAGGCCCAGCACGCCGCGGGTGGTGCAGGCTTCGCCGGGACCGACGCCAACCAGGACGGCGGCCGGTTCGCAGGCCATCAGTTCGAGGCAGGCTTCGCTGGTCACGGTGTTGCCGACGATGACCGGCACGCCAGCCATGTCCTTTTGAATGAAGGTCCTGAAGTCGAGCGTGTCGCTGCGGCTGCTGACAAAGCGCACGGTGGTGACGGTGCTTTGAACGACGAAGATGTCGACGCCCGCTTCCTTGGCGATGGCTCCGTAGCGGCGGGCTTTGTTCGGGATCGAGCTGACGACGGCTTTGACGCCGGCGGCCTTGATTTCTTCCACGCGGCGGGCGATCAGCTCTTCCTTGATGGGCGCGGTGTAGACCTTCTGCAGGAGCGGCGTGGCCTTGTCCGGGTCGGCGGTGGCGATGGCCTGCAAGACCTCCGCCGGATCGTCATAGCGGGTCTGGACGCCTTCCAGGTTCAGGATGCCGATGCCGCCCGACCGGCCCATTTCGATAGCAAAGGGAACGTCCACCACACCGTCCATGGCGGCGGCCAGGATGGGAATGGCGAACTTGTGCTGGCCCACCTGCCAGGACGTATCGGTGTCCTCCGGGTCGAGGGTTACGTTGCCCGGTACGAGGGCGATTTCATCGAGGCCGTAGGCGCGGCGCGCTTTACGCCCGCGTCCAATCCACATGCCCATGGTGTTGCGTGTCCTTTTGAGATCAAGTGTCACCGGCACCGTGCGCGGAACGGCCGGTTGGGCAATCGGGAATCTCGCCTGAAACGCGCGGCGCGGCGGAGGGCCCTTTATCCAAGAGACCCCATCCGCCGCGCCGCGATCAATCCGTCATCGCGCGCCTGCGCGTTCGCCCCCCGGCGCCCAGGCGCAAAGCCCCCGGGGCACCGCGAAACGTTTTTGGGATTGTTCGAAGATTCATGAAAACGCCAACCCACCGGCCCGCAAATGAGCCAAGTTGGCCGCGTCCTATGCCGACGCGAAGGGCCGCGAGTCAACGGCATTGTGGCCGGGGGCGAGGGTCATCGGGCCTCGATACCGAACGGAGAACATCACCGGCTTCCCGAGCCGCCGGTTTACGGCATACGCCTTCGCAGATCAAAAACCAAATCTATCAGACGGACGCCAAGCCATTTGCTAGACCAAGCCGCGAAACCAAAGCAAAAACCGATGGCTAGCAAAAACTTCTCACGGGAAAGAAGAGGCAACTCTCTGATATCAGTTATTCGCCTTTTTCTTGATTTTGATTGGCCTTTTCAGACCTACCCAAAAACAATCCAAACCCAAGGTGAGCGAACTGACCCTTGGCATCGTGTCCGCGCAGAATGAGCAGGGCGAACGAGGCCGCTCCTCTACTCCCCGCCCTCCGCCGGCGCCAGATACTCATCCGTGTGGCGGATGTGGCCTTCCGGGTTGTCTTTCACCAGGATGGCGTACTCGATCAAGGCCATGACGATGCCCATGAAGATGACCGTGCCCCAAGCCAGGGCGCGCCATTGATTGTTGGAGAGCTTGCGCCCTTCGCCCTTCTTGTCCGCTTCGCTGCTCATTTGCAGACCATAGAAGGCCAGGGCTCCGAAGAGGAGGAAGGTGGCGAAGAAAACGATGCCGATGAAAATCATGAGGGGGCGGAATCTAGGGAGAGGGGATCGAGGCCGGCTTCGCGCAGGAAACGGTCGCGTTCGCGGGCGGCGTGGGCGCGGGCCTGCGGCCAGTAAAGCGCGAAGTGTGCCGCCAGGGCGTCGCGGTGCTCAATCAAATCCTCGATGGCTCCGGCCAGTTCGATGGGCCGCGAGAAGCGCCGGCTGACCCGCGTGAGGGCGTCCTCGATCCCATCGAGCGTGCCGTAGCGCACGAGGCCATCGCCGCGCGTCAGGCCATCGGTCACCCGCTGCATGCGATCCGGCATGCGGTCGCGGTAGGCCGCGAAAGCGGTGTAGGCCTGATCGGCGAAGGCTCGCAGGCTGGCGTGGCGCGGGCCGAAATCGTCCCATCCAGAGGCGAGGACATAGTCGAAGTAGATGTCCGTGATGATGCCCGAGTACCGCCCCCAGCGCGGTTTCAGCAGAGCGCCACAGGCGCGCACTTCCGCGTGTTCGTCACAGAAGCGGTCCACCGCCCGGTGCACCCGGACGCCCACGCGCACGCGAGGCTCGAGCAATTCCATTGGCGCCCGGCCCCGGATAAAATCCGCCAGGACGTTCCCGACCATGCTCTCGGGCGAATGATCGGAGAGGACCAAATGAGCCAGATAGTTCACCGCCGCCGTTCTCCCTCCGCGGGCGCGACCTCGTCTTAGGACGCCCCCAGGACGTAGTAGGCGAGGACTTGGTAGACTTCGTTGACGTTGCCGTCTTTGTTGAAGGTCTTGCTGATCGGAAGGGACTCGCCGCGGATCCAGATTTTCAGCTCCGCGTCCAGGTCCATCAGGCCCATGCTTTCCTTGGAAAAGCGGGTGACCGAGTCGTAGGGGATGGAGAGGTACTCGCGCTTCTTGCCCGTCACACCCTGCTTGTCGACCAGGATCAGGCGCTTGTTCGAGAAAACCATCATGTCGCGCATGACGCGGTAGGCGCGCTGCAACTCCTCGCCGGGAATCAGGAGGGGGGCGAACTCCTCCTGGATTTGGTCGAGCTTCACCTCGCTGGCGTTGCCCATCAATCCGGACAGTAAACTCATGGCGTGCGCCCTCCTGACAAGAGAATGGCCCATTCAGGCGCATCGATCGTGCCGGGTGGCGGAGCCAGACGCAAGAGGCGAAAAAGTTGCTACTCTGGTCTCATGTGTCGTTTTCCTTGCCTGGATCGGCCAAATCCGACACCGTGAAACCGGTTGGCAGGTGCGCGCCCCGCGAATTTTTCGTTCCAGCGCCCGCCCTTCCCACCGCAAGCCGCGACAGGAGCCCACACCGTGAGCATTCAGGTCTGGAAACAGTTCGACGCCAACAACATCACCCACAGCATGGCCCATTACCTGATGGCGATCCACGACCTCCTGACGCGCCAAGGCTACGCCCGCGTCACCGACGTGGCCCGGGAATTGGAGATCACCCCCGGTTCCGCCTCCGTCAGTATCCGTACCCTGAAGGACAAAGGCTTCGTCGCCGAGGACCACAACCGCTTCCTGAACCTGACGGTGGAAGGCCAGCGCGTCGCCCACAGCGTCCGCGTCGCCAACCGCTCCTTCGTCCACTTCCTGGTCGATGTGTTGGGGGTGGACCTCGATCAGGCGGAAATCGACTCCTGCAAAGTGGAGCATCTGGTCAGCACGGAAACCCGGCAGAAACTGCTCAACTACCTACACTTCGCCCTGAGCGACGACCCCGTGGCCTCCGCCTTCCGGGAGAAGCTGCACGAGCACGGCTTCGCCTGTCCCGGCAAGCCCAGTTGCGAACTGTGCGAGAATCACGAGTGCGAATTGCAATGCCTGCCCGAGCATGAGCACGATCACGAGCACGGCCACCACGACGATCCAAAGGCGGCGAACGCGCCGGCGTAAACGGCTCCCCTCGAAAATCGTCCAGAAAACACGCGGGCGAATTCTTGCGCACCCGCCTCTACCACCCCCCTCCGCCACACTCTTCCCACAGACAAAACCACTCGATTCAAGCATCCGCAGGGCATCCTTGAGAAAGCGCGGGCGCGTCCTTGGGCGCGGTAGATTTTTCATTGACAGATCAAGCCCTTGATTGCAGTGTAAGCGCTATGACGTGCGATTGCATTCCGCCTGCGGGCTCCCACCTCTCTCGGCGAAACCTCCATCCATAGACCGATATCTTGGAGATGAGACCAGAGAGGCGAAAAGTCCTTCTTTTGTCAATGCGCTTACAGACTCCGCCTGCCGTCGCTTCGCCGTTTGATTTTTTTTGCACCCCTCCATTCACATTCCCCTATCGGAAGGCCCGGCCAATGACTCCAAAGTTCCGCCTCCGCCTCACTTCACTGGCCCTTGTTGCGCTGTTGGCCGCCTCGGGTGCCGCCGCCAAGGCGATCCCGGTCGTTCTCGTCTATGACGACTCGCACAACCCGGCGCCTCCGCCGGCGGTGTTCTTCACGGCCAATTGGGACCCGCGCACGGGCGAGTACCTGGAAGACTGGGGCGGCTTTCCCCGGTACCCGATGTTCGACGACGGACAGCATCAGGACGGCGCGGCGAACGATGGCGTCTGGGGTGTGGCCACCGTAGTCCAGTCCAACCCGGGAATCCTGTTCCATTGGGCGACGGACAACGACGCGGCGGCGGACAACGGGTGGCTGGGCCAGTGCGACATCTTCATGGCGGAGAGCCAGGACGCGATCATCAGCCGCGGTTCCTACATGCCGGGCGATCTGACGCCCGCGGAGCTGGAGAGCGAGTACGGGGTGCATCTGGCGCGCGCCATGGCTCCCGTGCGCCTCGGCCAGGAGGGGCGCGTCCTGTTCACCTACTACGCACCCGAAGCGATGAATGTGTTCCTGGCGGGGAGTTTCAACAACTGGGCCGACAACAAGGACGGCGTGGTGACGGATCGCAACGCGCTGATGCTACCGGCCGGCGATGGGCTCTGGTATCGCACCCTGGCCGTGCCCGAGGAGGAAGCGCGCTATAAGTACGCGGTGCGCCTTTCCTCGGGCGAGTTCGTCTGGACGCCCGATCCGCGGGCGGCGAAGAAGGACGAATCGGACAATTCGATCCTGAGCCTAGGCGCCTTGCGCACCGCCACGGCCCGCCAGATGAACGGCGTGTCGTCGGTCCAGAGCCAGTGGACTCCCTTTACCAGCGTGGAGCGCGACCGTCTCTTGGAGGAGCACGGCCGCGTGTTGGTTTATTTCCGCATGAAGGACAGCGATCTGTGCCGCGCCTTCGAGAGCGGATTCCTGCAAAACGCTTCCGCCATCCCGTATTTCGCACTGCAACCGGCGTTGTATGTCAACGTCGATGGCGATCACTTTCGCGACCGCTTTGGGGACTTGGGCATCTTCCGGGTCCCGGCGTTCGCTTTCCTGGAGAAAGGAGGCGAATGGAAGGTGCTGATGATCAGCAAATCCTCGCGCACCTCGGACATTCTCGCCTTTCTCGACCGCTACCGGGGAGAAGGCCACACCTTCTCGCAGGCGAGCGGCGGAGCGAGATAGCCGGCCCCACCCGGTCCGTCTCGTTTTTTCATCACGGCTTGCGGTCCCCACGCCGCGGCCCCGGTCCCAACCGGATTCGGGAGCCAGCTCGCGCGTCGAAGAGCGATCCTGTTCGATTTGCGTAAGCGCTATGACAAAGCCACCAATCTATTGCTACAGTCATTGAATCCTCCCACCACCCTCATTCCCAAATAAGGATGACGCTCCATGAGCTTTATGAATACTCGTCTCACCAGCTCACTCGCGCGCTCGCGCCCTCTCCTGACAACGCTTCTCGCCACCGTTTTCCTCCTCCTCTTTACCGCCTCGGTGGCGGCCGCCCCACTGATCACCGACGTTTACACCGTGAAGGCCCAGTACAAGACCTGGGAAACGGTGCAGGTGAAGGTTCATCTGAAGAACACGACCGGCTCCTGGTGGAGCGGCAACATCGGCGTGTACCCCCGCCATCTGGGGCGGAACCTGAACAAAGATCAGCACCAGTACGTCAGTTTCGGCAACGGTTCGTCCAAGACGCTGACCTTCAACTTCAGCATGGGATCGGCCAACCACCGCGGCTATCTGGCCGAGGTGTGGTGCTGGAAGGACAGCGGCGGCGCGACCGACGTTTCATCCACCAGTTTCGACGTCTCCAACGACTGGACGAAGTTCCCCCGTTACGGATACTTGACAGAGTTTCACGACAATGTGAACGTCAACGATCTGATCGGCAAGATGCGCAAGTACAAGATCAACGGTATCCAGTACTACGACTGGGCCGACGAGCATCACATTCAGTACTTCCCCGGATTCCAGTACTGGCAGGACATCGCCCGGCGCGACCCTTGGGTTTCGAAGGCCAAAATCCAGGAACTGATCTCGAAAGGTCACTCCTACAATATGACGGCCATGGCGTACCAATTGATGTTTGGCGCCTACGATGAATACTGGAACGATGGCGTACAGGTGTCTTGGGGCGCCTTTACCCATTGGCAAAGCGGCACCTACGATCCCTCCGACCAGGACTACCACCCTCTGAACATCCCCGGCTGGGAGACGAACAAGATCTATCTGTTCAACATCCGCCACCAGGGATGGCGTGACTGGATGGCCGACGATTTCAATCATGTTTTCGCTAATTTCGATTTCGACGGCTGGCACATCGATACGCTCGGAAGCCGGGGGACGCTGTACGACTGGAACAAGAACACCTTGCACTATGACCAGGAGTACCCCGCCTTCATCAACAACATCCGGGACCAAGTCGGACACGACAAGGACTACGTCGTCAACACCGTCTCGAACTACGGTGAGTCGCAGGTGGCCCAGAACGCCCAGGTGGATTTCATCTATTCCGAGCTGTGGGGCGAAGGCGACGAGAACGACTTCTACGACCTGAAGCAAATCCTGACCGCGAACCAGGGCCGCACCGCGAAGAATATGGTCATCGCTGGTTACATGAATTACGAGCGGTCGAAGAACTACTCCGGAGGCAGCCCCGGCACCTTCAAGGAAGCGTCCATTCTCCTGGCGGACGCGGTGATTTTCGCCTGTGGCGGATGGCACATCGAACTCGGCGATGGAGAGCATCTGCTCTCGAACGAATATTTTCCCAACAAGAATCTGGTCATGTCCAGTTCGCTCAAGAGCCAACTGCGCCGCTACTACGATTTCGCCGTCGCCTACGAGAATCTCCTGCGCGACAACGTGTACGACGGCAATAAGCGAGTGGACTTCGATCTCGGCGGTGTGGCCAGCGGTTACGATGGCACGAAGAATCGTGTCTGGAAACTGGCCAAATGGCGCGATGGCTACGATGGCGTCAACTATTACGACATCGCCCATTTCATCAATCTGCGAAGCTGCAACCATACAACCTGGCGCGACCCCTATGGCGATTTCAACCCGCCCGCCACGTTGACGAACAAAGAAGTGCGCCTGTACTACGACAACGATTGGGGTTCGTCGAAAGTCTGGTACGCCTCGCCCGATTTCGACAGCGGCAAGGCGGTCGAAGTCACCAACTACACCCGCCACTGGGATTCGAACGAAGGCAAGTGGTACGTGAAGTTCACCCTGCCGCAGTATAAGTACTGGACCATGGTTTGGCTGGAGCGGCATTTCTAATCGCCCGCGTCATGCGAAGCTCGGCACCATAGGCTCCCCCGGCGAAGGGCTTCATCGAGAAGCGCTTTCGCCGGGGGATTTTCGCGAAGAGGGGCGCGAGTCCCGCCTCACCCCCGCAGATCGCTCTCGCCCATCAGGTGCAGATCGCAGGCGCGGGCCGCTTTACGGCCTTCCGCGATGGCCCAGACCACCAGGCTCTGACCCCGGCGGCAATCGCCCGCGGCGAAGACGCCCTCGCGCGAGGTCCGATAGGTGGCGTCGGTCTTCACGTTTCCGCGGCGGTCGATCTCCAGCCCCCATTCCGAAATTGGCCCGCGCTTCTCCGGATGCAAATAGCCGATCGCCAGAAACACGTGGTCGGCGGGAATTTCAAAGGACGAATCTTCCCGTTCGAACATTCGGGTTTTCCGGCCGTCGGGGCCGAATTCCCAATCCACCTCGCAGAGCCGCATCGCTCGCAGGTGCCCTTCGCCGTCGCCGAGGAACTCCTTGGTCAGCACGGCGAACTTGCGCTGGCCACCCTCCTTGAAGCTCGAGGACTCGGAGTACGTCATGGGCCATTCGGGCCAGGGGTTCATCACGGGGCGCGACTCGCCCGGCTTGAGGTTGTAATCCAGCACGGTGACCGATCTGGCGCCCTGCCGGTTCGCCGTGCCGAGGCAATCGCTCGCCGTGTCGCCGCCGCCGATGATGACGACGTGCTTGTCGCGCACATCGATGTGGGGTTTTCCCTCTGGCAGATCCCCGTAGATGACCTCGTTTTGGGCGGTGAGGAAATCCATGGCGTAATGAATCCCCACCAGTTCGCGCCCGGGAATCGGCAGGTCCCGCGGCTTGGTGGAGCCCAGCGCGAGCACCACCGCGTCGAAGTTGCGTTCGATTTCCACCATCGCGACGTCCACGCCGACGCCCACGCCGCAGCGGAAGATAACGCCCTCGTCCTCCATCAGCTTCAGGCGACGTTCCACCACCGGTTTTTCCAGTTTGAAGTCCGGAATGCCGAAGGTCAGCAGGCCCCCGGGACGCTGCGAGCGCTCGAAAACGGTCACGTAATGGCCGGCTTTGTTGAGCTGATCGGCGGCCGCCAGGCCCGCCGGCCCGCTGCCGATGACCGCCACCCGCTTGCCGGTGCGCCGCGTGGGAGGATTGGGCACCATCCAGCCCTCGTCCCAAGCGCGCTTGATGATGTTCCACTCGGACATCTTGATCGTCACGGGGTCGTCGTTGATCGCCAGGACGCAGGCGGACTCGCATGGAGCGGGGCAAATGGTTCCGGTGAATTCGGGGAAGTTGTTCGTTTTCAGAAGCGCGTCCAGCGCTTCGCGCCACAGATCGCGGTAAATCAGGTCGTTCCACTCGGGAATCAGATTCCCGAGCGGACATCCCTGATTGCAGAACGGAATCCCGCAGTCCATGCAGCGGCTCGCCTGCTTGCGCACCGTTTCGACGGGGACGTCGGCATAGACGTCCCGCCAGTCGTTGACGCGTTCTTCCACGGGCCGGTAGGGCGGTTCCTCCCGTGGCTGTTCCAGAAATCCCGTTGGCTTACCCATGGCCGGCTTCACTCCCTCGAGTCGTTGTCTGCCGGGTCCGCCGCCTGACTCCTTATTGGTTGGGCTGGTGCTTCAGCGCTTTCGGTGGCTGGGGAGATTGTCCCCCCTCGACCAACGTGGCGCCTTCCGCCAGGGCATCGCGCTGTTGAAGCACCCGCTTGTAGTCGGTCGGCATCACCTTGGTGAAGAATGCCAATTCCTGGTCCCAATTGTCCAGGATATATCGGCCCACTTCGCTGCCGGTGTACTGCACGTGTTTCTCGATGAGGGAGCGCAGAGCGACGACGTCTTCGTCGCCGAGTTCCTCCAGCTCCACCATCTCCATGTTGCAGTTGATCTTCAGCCGGTCCAACGGGTCGTGCACATAGGCGATGCCGCCGCTCATGCCCGCCGCCAGATTGCGTCCTGTCGGACCCAGGATCACCGCCCGGCCGCCGGTCATGTACTCGCAGGCGTGATCGCCCACGCCTTCCACCACCGCCAGAGCGCCGGAGTTCCGCACGCAGAAGCGCTCGCCCACCACGCCGTTGATGTAGACCTCGCCCGCCGTGGCGCCGTAGCAGATGACGTTGCCGGCGATGATGTTTTCCTCCGCCTTGATGGGGGCTTCCGCCGGTTTGCGCAGGATGACGCGACCGCCGCACAGGCCCTTGCCCAGGTAATCGTTCGCGTCGCCCTCCAGAGAGAACGTCACGCCGTGGGCCAGGAAGGCGCCGAAGCTGTTTCCCGCGCTGCCGTTCATCCGCACGTCGATCGTGCCGTCGGGCATGCCGCCGAGACCGTGCTTCTTGGCAATGGTGCCGGACAGCATGGCGCCCACAGAGCGGTTGATGTTGCGGATCGGAACATGGAAGCTGACCCTCTCGCCCCGCTCGAGCGCCGGTTCGGCCAACTCGAGGAGCCGGTTGTCCAGCGCGCCCGAGAGCCCGTGATCCTGCTTCTGGGTCCAGCGCACCGGAACGTGCTCCGCTTCCGCGGGCTGGAAGAGAATCGCCGAGAAATCCAGGTTCGCCGCCTTCCAGTGCCCTTCCGGCGGCGTGAACGCGATCATGTCGCTGCGGCCGATCATCTCGTCCACCGTGCGGAAACCCATTTCCGCCATGTGCTCGCGCAGTTCTTCGGCCACGAAGAAGAAATAGTTCACCACGTGCTCCGGCACGCCGGCGAACTTCGCGCGCAGCACCGGGTCCTGAGTCGCCACGCCCACGGGGCAGGTGTTCAGGTGGCACACGCGCATCATCACGCAGCCCTCGACGATCAGCGGAGCGGTCGAGAAACCGAACTCCTCGGCGCCCAGGAGCGCGGCGATGGCGACGTCGCGGCCGGTCTTGATCTGACCGTCGGTCTCGATAATCACGCGGCTGCGCAGGTCGTTCATCACCAGCACCTGTTGCGTTTCCGCCAGGCCCAGCTCCCACGGAATGCCCGCGTGCTTGATCGACGTCAGAGGGCTGGCGCCGGTGCCGCCGCCGTCGCCGCTGATCAGGATGTGATCCGCCTTGGCCTTGGCCACGCCGGCGGCCACCGTGCCCACGCCCACTTCGCTCACCAGCTTCACGCTGATGCGCGCCTTGGGATTCACGTTCTTCAGGTCGTGAATCAGTTGGGCCAGGTCTTCGATGGAGTAAATGTCGTGGTGCGGCGGCGGACTGATCAGGCCCACACCGGGCGTCGAGTGCCGCAGCTTGGCGATCATCTCGTTGACCTTATGGCCGGGTAACTGGCCGCCCTCGCCGGGCTTGGCGCCCTGCGCC
The DNA here is from genome assembly GCA_040219255.1 of Sumerlaeia bacterium. Taxonomy (GTDB): domain Bacteria; phylum Sumerlaeota; class Sumerlaeia; order SLMS01; family JAHLLQ01; genus JAVJSW01. The sequence goes on along the minus strand of JAVJSW010000033.1, from coordinate 66,104 downwards.
ATCTTGATCTGAACCTGATCGCTGTTCACCAGGTACTCGGTCGTCACGCCAAAGCGGCCCGAGGCCACCTGCTTGATGGCCGAGCGCCGGTTGTCCACGAAGCGGCCCGGGTCTTCGCCGCCTTCGCCGGTGTTGGACTTGGCGCCCAACTGATTCATGGCGATGGCCAGCGCTTCGTGCGCCTCCGGACCGATGGCCCCCAACGACATCGCGCCGGTGGTGAAACGCCGCACGATCGTCTTCGCCGGTTCCACCTCATCGATGGAAATGGGACCGCGGCTGCGGAACTTCATCAGGCCACGCAACGTGCAGTGCTTCTCGTTGTCCTCGTTGATCAGGCGCGAGAAATCCTTGAACGACGCGTAATCGTTCACCTTCGTGCTGTGCTGCAGCTTCGCGATGGATTCGGGATTCCATTGGTGGTACTCGCCGTCGGCGCGCCACTGGTAATTGCCCCCGCTGTCGAGGACTTCGTCGCGGGCGCTGGAGAACGGGTACGCGCGGCGATGACGCCGGCGGCATTCCTCCGCGATCACTTCCAGCCCGATGCCGTTGATGCGCGACGCCGTGCCGATGAAAAACTCGTCCACGAGCGACTTGCTCAAGCCGATGGCTTCGAAGATTTGCGCCCCGCGATAGCTCTGGATCGTCGAAATCCCCATCTTCGAGGCCACCTTCAGCAGCCCCTTGTCGATCGCATTGACGAAGTTCGCCTCCGCCTGCTCGAGCGACAGTCCTTCCTTGAACTCGCCCCGGTTATAGAGCGCTTCGATCGAATCGAACACCAGGTACGGGTTCACCGCCTGGGCGCCGTAACCGATCAACAGACAGAAATGGTGCACTTCGCGGGCTTCCGCGCTCTCGATCACCAGACCGGCGCGGGCGCGGCTGCCCTTCTTGATCAGATAGTGATGCACCGCCGCCGTCGCCAAGAGGCTCGGGATGGGGGCTTTCTCGCGGCACACGCCCCGGTCCGACAGGATCACCACGGCGGCACCGTTCTTGATGGCCTGCTGGGCACCGCGGCGAAGGCTCGTGATCGCTTCCCGCAGACCCGCCACGCCGTCCGCCACGTTATACAGCATGGGCAGCGTCACGGCCTTATGTTGACCGCTCCGCTGGGCCCGCAGCCGTTCGATTTGGTGGTTCGTCAGAACCGGCGTCTCCAGGCGGATCAGGCGCGCATGGCTGGGGGTTTCCTCCAGCAGGTTGCCTTCGTTGCCCACATACGTGACCAGCGACGTCACGATCTCCTCGCGGATCGCGTCGAGCGGCGGGTTGGTCACTTGGGCGAAGAGCTGCTTGAAGTAGTTGTAGAGCAACTGCGGCCGCTCGGACAGACACGCCAGCGGCGCGTCATGCCCCATCGACCCGATCGCTTCCTTGCCCGTGTTCACCATCGGGGTCAGCAGCAGGCGCAGGTCCTCGACGGTGTAACCGAAGGCCAGTTGGCGAGTGCGCAGATCCTCTTCCTTGTGCTCGGGCATCTGGGCCGGCAGGGGCAGATCGCCGATATACTTCAGGTTCTTGTCGACCCAGGCTTTCCACGGACGCTTGTCCAGCAGATCGCCTTTGATCTCCTCGTCGTCCACGATTCGGCCTAGCTCCGTATCGACCAGGAAGATGCGGCCCGGCTGGAGGCGCCACTTGCGGCGGATGCGCTCCTGGGGCACGTCGATGACGCCCACTTCCGAAGCCATGATGATCAGGTCGTCGTGCGTTTCCACATAGCGGGCGGGGCGCAGACCGTTGCGGTCGAGCACCGCGCCAATGCGGGTGCCATCGGTGAAGGCGATGGCCGCGGGGCCATCCCAGGGCTCCATGAAGCAGGCGTGGTACTCGTAGAAGGCTTTCAGGTCCGGATCCATGTGTTCGTTATGGGCCCAGGCTTCCGGGATCAGCATCAGCATCGAGTGACACAGGCTGCGGCCGTTCACGGTCAGGAACTGGAGCGCCGCGTCGAGCGTCGCCGAGTCGGACAGGCTCTCGGTGAAAAGCGGGAAGAGTTTCTCGAACTCGGTGCCGAACACGTCGGACTTCATCGCGCCAAAGCGCGCGTGCATGGCGTTGCGGTTGCCGCGCAGGGCGTTGATTTCGCCGTTGTGCGCCAGGTAACGGTAGGGGTGTGCCAGCTTCCACGCGGGGAAGGTGTTGGTGGAGAAGCGCGAGTGAACGAGCGCCAGATGGCTTTCAAAATCGGGGGCGGAAAAATCGAGGAAATACTCGCGCAGCTGATCGGTCGTCAGCATGCCCTTGAGCACGAGGCGGTTCGTCGAGAAGGCCGTGATGTAGAAGGACTCGGCGCCGGGCATGTTCAGGTGGTCGGACTGGTTTTCGGCGCGCTGACGAACCAGGTAGAGACGGCGCTCGAAATCGCGGCGGTTGTAGAACTGGGGCCGCATGCCGACGAAAAGCTGCCGGATGACCGGTTCGCTGGCGCGCGAGAGAACGCCGAGGCAGTCGCTGTTCACCGGCACGTTGCGCCAGCCCAGGATCTGCATGTCGTAATCGTTGATGAACTTCTCGAGCATCAGCTCGTGCTGGGCCCGATGGCTCTTGTTGCGGGGCAGGAACACGGTGGCCACGGCGTATTCGCCGGGCTTGGGGAGGGAAACGCCCATCTCCTCCAGGCAGGCGCGGCGGAAAAACTTGTCCGGCATGGAAACGAGCATGCCGGCCCCGTCGCCGCTGCACGGATCGCACCCGCGGGCGCCGCGGTGGTCCAGATTCTGCAACAACTCCAGACCCTGCTCGATGATCTGGTGGCTCGGCTTGCCTTTGATATGGCAGACAAAGCCAACGCCACAGTTGTCGTGCTCGAACTGAGGATCGTAGAGGCCCTGAGCCCCGGGAGCGGTCGGCATTCCGCCGTCATGCAAGGTGCGATGCGCCATGTCTTCCTACCCACAAATGGTGTATGATTCCCAGTCGCCGGCCGCGGTGATGGACGCAAGACGACGCAAGGGCAGAAGAAGTTACGAAAAGCCACCCGGCTTCTCAAAGGATTTTCCGAGTCTTTCCGCCTAAAAATCCTGATTGGACCGATCAAAGCCTTTTCCGCTCGGGTTTTCCACCCGCCACTATGACGAGCTTTTCTCCCCGCCGGGCTCTTTCCCACCCGCCCCATCGTCTTCCGAATCCCCCGGAAAGCCCGCCTCCCGCGCCGCCTTGGCCACCCGCTCCTGGAATCGCTCCACCTGCATTTTCATGAACGGGTCCTCGCTCGCGTCCCACGGCAGCCACGTCGCCTTGCGCCGGAACGGCAGCGCCAGCGCCAGCAGCAAGCCGATCACCCCCGGCAGCACCAGCGCCACCAGCGGCCACCAATGGTCCACATCCATGGCGGCCACCGCCCCCACGATCGTCAGCGCCAGGCACGCCAGGCCCGTCAGCCCCCGCCGGAGCAGCGACCGGAAAAACCCCTCGAGCGCGTCCATGTCCGCGCCGTGCACCCGCACCCGCAACTCCTCGCGCTCCAGCCGCGCCACCACCCGCGCCCCATACCGCAACGTCCGCAGCGCCGTGTTCGCCGTGTCTTTGGCTTGCTCTTTCCAGCCCTGGCGCGAATCGAGCACCACGTCCTTCATCATTTCCTGCAGGATCGGCTTCGCTTCGCGGATCGAGCTGAAATGCGGGTCGTAGCGCATGCCGATGCCTTCGACCAGCGCCGACGCCCGGAACAGATAGACGAGCTGCTGGGGCAATCGCAGCGGGAAGCTGTGGAACGTGTGCAGGATGTCGTCGATGACTTCCTGGATCATGCGCGGGTTGAAATCGTCGCGCAGTTGAATCTCCAGCAGCGCCTCCGCCGCGTCGCGCACGACGGCTCGATTCGTCTCCGGCGACACCATCTTGAGGCGGTAGAAGGAATCCACCAGGCTCTCGACATCGCCGCGCACCAGCGCGAAGCAGCCACCCAGCAACTCGCTCTTGATCCGATCGCCGAAATCCAACGCCATCCCATAATCCAGAATCACCAGCCGCCCCTGATCGTCGACCAGCAGATTGCCCGGATGCGGGTCGGCGTGGATGAAGCCATCGATCACCGTCATCTTCAGGTAGGTGCGGATCATCAGATCCAGGATTTCCCGGGCCGAGCTGTGACTCTGCTCCAGCGCCTCCGGATCGTCCACCCGGCACCCGCGCATGAACTCCATCACCACCGTTTGCGGCGTCGTCAGCTCGCCGAAAATCGCCGGAATGATCACGCGGGGTTCGTCGCGGAAGTTCTCGCGCAGCCGATTCGCGTGCTTTTCCTCGTTCGTGAAATCCATCTCCTGGAAAATCATGCGCCGGAATTCCGCCATGATGCTCCAGAAGCTCTCCATATATGGGGTGTCGACGAAGAACTGGAACAGGCGCCCCAGCCGCACCACGGTCCGCAGGTCCACGTCGACGATTTCGCGCACCCCCGGCCTCAGGATTTTCACGGCCACTTCCTGGCCCCGGTAGTGCGCCCGGTGCACCTGCCCCAGGCTCGCCGCCGCCAACGGCTCCTCGTCGAAACTTTCCAGCACCGCCAGCGGAGCCCGCCCCCACGCCTCCTCCAGAATCGCCAGCGCCTTCTTCGTCGGAAAAGGCGGCACGCGGTCCTGCAGCGTCTTGAACTCGTCGGTATACTCCGGCGGCAGCACGTCCTCGCGGGTCGCCAGCACCTGGATGCCCTTGATGAACGCCGGCCCCAGGCTGCCCATCGTATCGGTCAGCTTGCGCGCCCGGCGCCGATGCTGAGGCTTGGTCAATTTCCGCGGCGCCCCCGCCACCAGAAAGCCCCGGTAATCGCGCAGGAAACTGACCACGAACGGCAGCAGCGCGAAAAACACCTGGATGGGGCGGAGAATGGAAAGGCGCATGAATCGGCGGACCCGGGAAATCGACGAGGGAATTGGGGCCAAAGCACCCCAGCCGCCCCCTCAGAGCAAACCCTGCGCCGCCCGGCGGAAAGCCGCAAGGAGGGGTTTTCACCAAGCGGCCATGGAACCGCCGCCGCGCCTTCTCCACATCGCGGGCGCACGAGAGACTCGACCGAATGTTGGACAAAGCACGGATCGCGGCCGGCGGTGAAACAGCGGCCGCCGGTGCGGACGAGAAAATCATACACGCGGTCAGACTGCCCGAGGAACAGGGCGCCGGGGTTGAAACGCGAAGGTGGGTTGTGCAGGGTGCGCCATGGTCAAGCTCTCGTCGAAATGGGCTTCGATGGTTGGCGCCAATGAAGTTAGCACCCAACGGACCTGACTTGTTCTTGGGGTGTGTGAGAGCGGGAGGGGTTAAATCGGCTCCTCGCGAATCGGCACCAGTCTGAGAATCCGCCCTGGCTGCTCCTGGAGAACGTAGATTTCGCCTCCGGGGCCGATCTGGACGTCGCGGGTGCGGGCCAGGCCGTCCAGCAGAATCTCTTCGTGCAGGACGCGGTCCTCGTAGATGTCCATCAGGCGAACATCTTCGTCGCGCAGTTGAGCCACCATCGCCCGCCCTTTCCAATAGGGAAACAGCTCGCCGGAATAGAACGCCATCCCGCAGGGAGCGGGCGAAGGGCGCCAGTACCAATTCGGCTGCGCATAGCCTTCCTTCTCGCGCACGGAGGTGATGAGACCTCCGCTGTATTCAATTCCGTACGTAATCACCGGCCATCCATAATTCACGGCCTTTTCGATCTTGTTCAGCTCGTCGCCACCGCGGGGGCCGTGTTCCACGGACCACAGATCGCCCGTGGCAGGGTGAAAGTCCAGGCCCTGCGGGTTGCGATGGCCATAGCTCCAGATCGACTCGTACACGTCATCCTGACCCACAAACGGATTATCCGGCGGAATCGAGCCATCGGGCGCGATGCGGTGGATCTTGCCGTTGGGGCGGTCGAGCCGTTGCGCATCGTGGCGCTGGCCCCGGTCACCGACAGCGAAGTAGAGCATGCCATCGTCTGGCCCGAAGACAATCCGCGACCCAAAGTGCCGCCCGCCCCGAACGTAATGATCGCCCCGCGCCTCCCAGAGAACCTCCTCGCCGGTCCAGCGATTGTCGGCGATCTTGCCGCGCACAATGCGGGTCATCGCCCGGGATCCCGCCGCATGGGAATAGGCCAAATACACCCAGCCATTCTCGTGATGGCTGGCATCGACCGCCACATCCAGCAGACCTCCCTGGCCCCCGGAATCGACGCGGGGCGTGTCCGCCACGGGCTCGCGCAGGAGCCGGCCGTTTTCCACCACGCGCAGCCGCCCGGCCTTTTCCGTGAAAAGGGCGCGCGTCGGGCTGACAAACGTCATCCCCCACGGTTGGTCCACCCCATCGACCCAGACCTCGACCCCGACCACGTAGTCGAGCGTCCGGAGATTATCGAGCTGTCGCGTCTCTGGAGGCGCCTCCCGCGCCGGTTCCACCTGCTCCACATACTCCGCGATGGCCCAGATTTCCGCATCGGACAACCCGCCCCCAAAAGCCGGCATCCCTTCCTGGATGATGCCTCGCTTCGTGTTGCGGAAAAAATCGGCGGCCGCCGCCCCGTACTTCCATGTGTTATCGGCCAGACTGCTGGCCGAAGCGCCCTGATGCTCCGACCCGTGACACCCCGCGCAATAGCGTTGGTAAAGCGCCGCCCCATCGATGCCCGACGTGTCCGGGCGCGGAGTCTTGCTCTGCTGCGCCGAGGAACTGCACGCACAGGTCAGGAGAAAAAGCGCAAGGAGGAGGCGTTTGGGCATAGTCAATCTTCCAAAATCCAATCAGATGGGTCCCATCGCCCCGAGCCCAAGACACCGGCCCACAGCGAACCCAAGACGATGCCCTCCCTGACACGCAAGGGTCAAGCCGCGGTGGAGGCGAGGGAAGGGGGCGGGGGTTTCCCCGGGCGATGAGGTGGTTAGGGTCGGATCTTCTGGGGACGAGGCGACTCAGCGGCTTGTGTCTCCCTCGTCAACTCAGCAGCCTCCTTTGGCGTCTTTAGTCGCCAGACTGGCGTGTCACCCTGTTCCAGAGCCGCCAGAATTCCCGGGCGAACCTCGTCATTCCATGTCCAGGCAAAGCGTAAAAAGTCCAAGTACCCCCAACCAAACGACTCGCGGCAACCGGGGGCGGTGTCGGGGCGTTCCCGCCGCCAATAGGTCAGGCTGCGGCGGATCAGGCGCGGCAGGCAGACGGCTCGCCCGAAATCGAGCCACACCACGGCGTCCGCCCGCCGCAAACGCCGATCCAGCGACCCGGCATAATTCCCATCCATGATCCAGCGTTCCCCCGCCAGCAGCTTGTCCAGCCGCGCCTGCCAGACGCCGGGCGGCGGTTCCTGCCAATTGGGGCCGTGATAATGCTGGTCCAGGTGGATGACGGGGAGATTGAGCGCCATGCCCAACTCGCGAGAAAACACGGATTTCCCCGCGCCGCAGCAGCCGACGACGAGGATGCGCGAGGCTTGGACAAGGGGTGATAAGTTTGACTCCTCAGGCACCCGATGCCACCCCCGCCAGCACCGCCGCCCCTCGCCAGAGGCAATCCTCGTCCAGGTAGAACCGCGGGTGGTGCACCATGAAGCGGTCGCGGTCGTGGGGGGCGGAGCAGCCGAGGAAGGCGAAGGCGCAGGGGCGTTCGCGGGTGTAGAGGGCGAAGTCCTCCGCGCCCATCACCGGCTCCATCACCAGCACGTTTTCCTCGCCAAAGACCTCGCGGGCGGCGGCGCGGTAGGCGGCGTTGGCCTCCGGGTCGTTCACCAGCGGCGGATAGCCTTCATCCTGGTGCAGGTCCGCCTCGCATCCAAAGGCCCGCGCCGTGTTTTCCGCCACCTCGGCCATCATTGCGCGAAAGTGCGGGTGCATGGCGTCGCGGAAACTGCGGATCGTGCCGTTCAGCGTCACCTCGCCGGGGATCACGTTGAAGGCCGAACCTCCATGGAACTGGGTGACGGAAACGACGGCGGCTTCGAGCGGATCGGTGCGGCGGCTGACGATTTGCTGCAGCGCCACGACGATGTGGCTCGCCGCCAGGATCGGATCGCGCGTCACGTGGGGAAAGGCCGCGTGGCCGCCGACGCCGCGCACCGTGATCGAGAACTCGTCCACGCCGGCCATCTGCGGCCCGTCGGTGAACCGGATCGTCCCCACGTCGTGGCGCGGATCGATGTGCAGGCCAAACACGCGCTCGACCCCATCCAGCCCGCCATCGGCGATCACGTCGCGGGCGCCGCCGGGGAATTTTTCCTCCGCGCCCTGAAAGATGAAACGCACCGTCTGGGGCAATTCCGCGCGGCGCTCCATCAGCAAACGCGCCGCCCCGAGCAGCATCGCCGTGTGGCTGTCGTGGCCGCACATGTGGCTGACGCCGGGGTTCTGGCTCTGGAATTCCCACTCCGTCGCTTCCTGAATCGGCAGCGCATCCATATCCGCCCGCAGCGCCACGATCCGCCCTGGGTCCGCGCCCGGCAGATCGGCGATCAGCGAATAGTTCCCGCCCAGGCGCGTCCGGATCGCCTCGAAGCCCAAGGCACGCAACTCAGCCTCGACAAAGGCGGCGGTTTGCTCCTCGTGGAACGACAGCTCGGGGTGGCGATGCAGGTGGCGGCGGCGTTCGATAATCCACGGCGCGATCTCGCGCGCGGACTCGGTCAGGGGCAGGGTTGCGACGGTCATGGTCGGGTAGCCTTATCGGAAAATGTGACAGTCCACCATGCACACTCCAAGCCATCAGGACCATCAAAAAGGGGCTTGGTTTGCGGGGGTGGGGTGCTCGGCCGGTGATCCGATTTCTCAGAAGGGCGCCCTGTCGAACTCGCCTTTGGCCGACCGCGCCATCAGCGCCTCGACCGCCTGCCGGGGCGTCAGCTCGCCCTCGCAGACGCGGACCACCGCTTCCGTGATGGGCATTTCGATCTGGTAACGATCCGCCAGAGCCAACGCCGCCTGCGCCGTCGGTTCCCCTTCCACCACCATGCTGACCTTCGCGCGCGCTTCGTCCGGCTTCAAACCCTGCCCAAGCAGCTCCCCAAAGGTCCGGTTGCGGCTATAGGGACTGAAGCAGGTCACCGCCAAATCCCCCAGCCCCGCGAGACCGAACATCGTCTCTGGCCGCGCCCCCATCGCGTTCGCCAGCCGCGACATTTCCGCCAGACCCCGCGACAGCACCGTCGCCTTCGTGTTGTTGCCATAGCCCAGCCCATCCCCAATGCCCGCCGCGATCGCGATCACGTTCTTCAGCGCCCCGCCCAACTCCACACCGGTCACGTCGTTCTGCGTGTAAACCCGCATCCCCGGACAGTGGAACAAATCGCACAGGCGGTCGCTCTGCGCCGGGTCCGCGCACGACACCACCACAGACGTCGGCATGCCCTGCGCCACCTCGCGCGCGATGCATGGCCCAGACAGCACCGCCACATCCAGCCCCGGCATGTTCTGCCGGACGATCTCCGTCAACGTCGTCCGGTTCGCGATGTCGATCCCCTTCGACGCCAGCACGATCAACGGCGCCGGCGGATTGGTCAGACGCCCGATGGCGGCGGCCAGCGACCGCGACAGATCGCCCACCGCCTGCGAAGGCACCACGTACACCAGCACCGTCACTCCCGGCAGCACCGCTTCCAGCTCGCTGTCCAGGCGCACCTTCTTGCTCAGCTTCAGCTCTGGCACGCCGAAAGGATGACCCTTCTCCGCAAGCCTGGCGATGGCCTCCGAGGAACGATCCCAAAGCGTCGTGTGAACGCCCTTGGAGGCGAGGAGATGGGCCAGAACGCTGCCCCAGGAGCCCGCTCCCAGGATCGCGACACGTTCATTTTCCCAACGGGCGGGGGAATCGTTGAAAGCCACGGGTTTCACTTTCTGTCGGTTGAAACTTTGGGTGGAGTGGAAGAAAAAAAGAACCGGAAAATTTCGTTACGCCAGCGCCGGATCGTCCGTCGGGTCGGTCGACGAATCGGCGCCCACCGCCACCTCGCAGCGGTTCCGGCCCAGCCGCTTGGCAGAATACAGAGCCGTGTCCGCCGCCTCGATCACATCCATCTTGTCCTGATAGGTCCCGTCCTGCGCCGCGATCCCGATGCTGGCGGTGATCCGCCGCGGCGTCTCGGTCCCCAACTTGAAACTCGTCGCCTCCAGCGCCTGACGAATCCGCTCCGCCGCGATCACGGCGCCGCCCCGGTCGGTCTCCGGCAGCAGGATGACGAACTCTTCGCCCCCGTAACGCCCACAGATGTCGCCCTCGCGCAACGTCGAGCGAATCACATCGGCCACGGTCTTCAGCGCTTCGTCGCCCCGCAGATGCCCCAGTTCGTCATTCACGTTCTTGAAGTGATCGATGTCGAGCAGCAGCAGTCCGAAAGGCCGGCGATAGCGCCGGCTGCGATCGAACTCCCGGTGCAGTTCGTTGATGAAATAGCGCCGCTTGTAAACCCCCGTCAATTCGTCCCGCAAAGCCATGTCCAGCAACTCGCGGTCCAACTCCAGCACCCGCTCGTCCTTGACGTAGTACCCCAGCAGCGTCTTACCCAGGCGAATCTGATCCCCATCGTTCAGCGTCCGCGAGCCCTGCAGCACCCTGTTGTTCACGAAGGTCCCGTTCGTGCTCTTGATGTCCAACAGCAGACAGTCCGGAATCGCAACCTTATCGTCGAAATTGACCCATTCGATGGCGGCATGCCGGCGCGAGACTTCGCCATCGCTTACCAGGACGTCCGCCTGAAAGTCGCGGCCCAGAATACTGCGTTTCTTCGAAAGCACAAACCGCTCGCCGACCCGCCCCCCGTCCAGCGTGATCAGCACCGGCAGCCGCCGGGCGGACAGTTGACTTCCCCCCGAAACCCCTCCGCCCATCTTCGACTTACCACCCATGATCACATCGCTCAGCGTCTCCGAGCTATGGAACGTGCGGTGCTCCAGCCGGTTTTCGGAATCCGGGGACTCCTGGTCCTGGTGCGGGTCGGGGGTGATCGGTGATGACACGTTCAGGATCTTTCCTACATGAGTGGCGGTCCGCGTTCAGTGTGCTGCAAGCCTACAGGAAGAGCGAACCGGGGACGCAAGAAGGGTTCTCAATATTCGCTTCAACGCCCGGTCCCGCAAAGGTTTCCCGGCCGAACCGGAACCCGTCGCAACGAGAGGACCAACCGTCCGCTCGACCCAGCGAATCACCCGCACATCCACACCGTCTTCCCGCGCCCCTTCCACACTGCCCAGAGCCCGGCGGTCGAACAAGGCGACGCCCGACTCACTCCATAGCTTCCGCCCCAAAGTTAAAACCGTCAAGGGAAGACCGGTGGTGGCCAGAGCTTTCCGCGGCCACGGGCCACCCTCTCGTTCCGGAAGCAAAATTTCGTCCGGTAAATCCCCCGCATCGCCCATGAGCTCAAGCGAAAGGTCCGCCGTCCGCCGAATCACCGTGTCGAGCCCCCGCCCATCGCGCACCGAAGCCACCTCGAAAATCGCCCCCGCCGGCCCCACCTCCGGCAACGCCTCCGCGCCGCCAAGACAAACGATCCGCTCCGCACCCCGCCGGCATGCCAGCCGCGCCGCCGCCCAAGCCAGCTCGGCCCCCCGCACCTCTGAGTACACCCGCACTTCACACGCCCACCCGGCCGGCACGCCGCTGTGGCAGGTCAACGGCCCGTCCACGGACCGGCGTGTCAGGCCCAGCACCTCCGCCGCCAGCCGCGCTTCCTCCGCAGTTCCCACAAAGATCGCCATCATGGCCGTCCCGCCTCCAGGGTCCGGCTGCTCGCTTCGTCCGCCGCCGCCGCCCCTCGGCCGTCCAAAGCCTCCAGCGCCGCCTCGGCCTCCGCATAGCCAGGCCGCAGCCGCAAAGCATGCTCGAAATCCAGCCGCGCATACGCCTCCTCCTCCAACTCCACGCTCGCCTTGCCCCGCAGCACATAGCTCTCGGGATTTCGCGGGTCCAGCAGCGCCGCCCGTTCCGCCGCTTTCCGCGCTTCCTCCGGCCCCGCCATCTCCAGCATCAGCTTCGCCTTCAGCCGATAGGCGGGCGCGAAGGTCTCATCCCCCTTGATCGCTCGATTCGTCAAATGCAGCGCCTGCGTTGGATCCTTCCTGTCCTCCAGCTCACGCCGCGCCCGCAGGTACAGCACCATCGGATCGCCCTCCCGCACACTCTCCGGCAGCCGCCCCAGCAGCGTGTCGAACTTCTCCTCCTCGAACACCATCGACAGCGCCAGCACCTCCAGATGCACATTGTCCGGCCGCTCGCCCCGAGCTTCCGCCAGAACGCCAACCGCTGGGAAGTAGTTCTTCGACGTCAGCGGCTCGTCCTTGATGCCGAGCGTCTGCTTGTCGCCATGGGAAAACACCACGAACTCCCGCAGAATCGGCACCACACCTTCGCCCCCCGCGCTCAGGTAGTAGTTCCCAGGCATCAGGGCATGCCGCAGGGGCGTCGAGCCCAGCCGCCGCCCATCGACCCAGACTTCCATCTGGCGCCCCGACTGCGTTTCGAAAATCACCGTGACCGGTTTCTTCTGACTGGCCAGGAGCGGCGAGGCGCAAACCATCGCCGCCAGCAAAGCCAGAACCCTCAGGACGCGCGCCGCGGCCCGCCCCTCAGTTCCGGAAAATCGTCCATCGATAAGCTCCAAGGGTCACATCCTTCGTCGGTGACAGATCGTGGTCCAACTCCGCCGTCACGGTTTCGCCGCTCAAATTGGCGATCACCAGCGCCCGGTCGTGCCGCGTGCGGCGCTCGAAGGCGAAAATCGCGCCTTCCGGGCTGGCCTCCACCGGAATAAAGGCTCCGGTCTGCAAAGCAGGGCTCGCCGCCCGCATCGCCAGCAGCGACGTCCAGAACGCCCGCATCCCATGCGGATCGCTGGAGAAATCCACGGGAGACACCGTGAAGAACGTTTCGTTGCGCTCGGCATCGGCGCCCACTTCCGTTCCCGTGTACAGCAACGGCACACCGGGCAGAGTGGCCACCAAAGCCCCCGCCAATTTCGCCTTCTCCGGGCCTCCGTAGAAGTTGACCGCCCGTTGCTTGTCATGGTTTTCCGAAAAAAGCAATTCCGGCGCACCTTTCGGCATACTGTACTGACGCCGCAGCACATCGATCTTCAGCGACAGCGGCTCCGCCTCGCCCTCCATGACCATCCGGGCCAACTCGTGCAGCCCCTCGTTGTAAGTGATGTCAAAGCCATTCAGGTGGTGATGGCTCGATTGCGACTCCGCCAGCATGATGATCCCGCCCGGCTTGATCGCCTCCAGCCGCTGCCGCGCCTCCGCCCAGAACTCCGCCGGCACCAGGTCCGCCACGTCGCAGCGGTAGCCGTCGATATCGAACTCCCGCACCCAGTAATCCAGCACATTCCACAGGTACGGATACAGCTCCGCTTCCACCTCCGGATCGCCATAGGCGAAATCCACCACGTCCTGCCAGGCCGCCACGTCCGGCCGCGGATTGCCCTCCTCATCCTGCAGGAACCACTCCGGGTGCTCGCGCGTCAGCACGCTGTCGTGCGCCGTGTGATTGAATACACAGTCGATAATCACCCGCATGCCGTGCTCGTGGGCGTCTTCCACCATAGCCTTGAAGTCCGCCTTCGTCCCCAGGTCCGGGTTCACATCCAGGTAATCCGCGATGGCGTATGGACTGCCGTCCGGGCCTTTCCGCTCCACCTCGCCGATCGGGTGGATCGGCAGGAGCCACAGGCAATTCACACCAAGCCCCTTCAATTCCGGCAGGCGCTCGCGCAACCCCTCGAAAGTTCCCTCCTCGGAAAAATTCCGCACGTACACGGAATACATCACCAGATTGCCCACCTCGGCCAGCGTCGACCGGGGCGACAGTTCATACGCCGGCGTCGTCAGCAGCGACTTCCAGTCCTCCAGCGGCCCGATCCGCACCGGCCCCAGGATCCCCCCGGGCCCGCCGACGTCCGTCACCTTCGCCACGATCGACAGCTCGCCGCCCTCACGCGGCACATGATCGCCGATCTCCACAAAGAACGGCGTGTTCCAGAACGGATGGCGGTACACCTTCTCGCCGTTCAGGTACAACTCCGTGATGTCGTCCACCTGACCGAAAAACAGCCGCGCCTCCGGATCGGACGCCACATCCCCGGGCACGTCCACCGTCTTGCGGTACCACACCACCCCATCGTAATCGCCGATATCGCCAGGCACCTCCGCCTCGCCCCAATCCGCCGTGTCGGCGCCGGGCTTCTGCCAACCCTGCTCCTCACCGATTTCCTCCGGGTCTTCCCGGTAAGTCCACGTCCCCGTCAGATCCAGCACCTGGGCCGGAGCGATCGTCTGAATCGCCGCGACACACAGCGCGGCAAGGCAAAGCTGAAAGCGCATCATTTCCGTCGTCCTTCAAAAAAAGAAGATTTCCGCCGAGATTGACCCGCTCCAAACCGGGCGTCAAGTCCCCCCGCCCCTCTCGCCTTGCCATTCTTGCCCCTTCCCCCTCACGTATCTCCCTTATCCGACTGGGAGAACGGGCCCCTTGGCTTTCCGCCGCCAACAAAAAAACTCTGTCATCAGCCCCCGGGCAGCCTCCTCCGGCCTCCATCCGGTCCTCATGGAGGACACCCAGGACCCGCCCTTCCGCCTCGCCACCTTCCTCGCCGCCGCCCGCTACATGGACTGGATCCTTCTCGGCTCTGTCGTCCTCCTCACTGTCCTCGGCCTCTGGCTCCTCTTCGGCTGCGTCCAGGGCAACGACGCCCTCGTCGCCGCCGCCGGACGCCAGATCACATGGTTCGGCATCGCCCTCTGCGGCCTCGCCGCAGCCCTCATGCTCGACTACCGCTGGCTCGGCCGCCTCGCCCCCTGGGCCTACATCGCCAACCTCGGCCTCCTCGTCTTCGTCCTCATCGCCGGTACCACCGTCAATGGCGCCCGCTCCTGGTTCCGCCTCGGCCCCGTCAGCTTCCAGCCCTCCGAAACCATGAAGGTCGTCACCGTCCTCCTCCTCGCCCAATACTGGGCCACCCGACCCCACGGCGTCCGCGGCATCAAAGACCTCATCCTCCCCGGCATCATCGTCGCCATCCCCATGATGCTGATCCTCAAACAACCCGACCTGGGCACCGCCTCCCTCTTCATCATCCTCTTCTTCGGCATGATGTACTGGGCCGGGGTCAAACGCTGGATCCTCATCGCCCTCATTCTCGGAGGCATCGCCTCCTGCGCCAGCGTCGTCCCCTTCCTCAAAGACTACCAGAAAGAACGCCTCCTCACCTTCGTCGATCCCGGCCGCGACCCCACCGGCTCGGGCTACAACGTTCGCCAGAGCCTCATCGCCGTCGGCAACGGAGGCCTCACCGGCCGCGGCTGGGGCGAAGGCACCCAGGCCGTCCTCCGCTACCTCCCCGAAGCCCACACCGACTTCATCTTCGCCAGCTCCGTCGAGCAAACCGGCCTCGCCGGAGCCATCGTCATCATCGGTCTCTACGGCGTCATTCTGCTGCGCTTCCTCCGCGCCGCCGAAAACGCCCGCGACCGCTTCGGAGGCCTCGTCGTCATCGGCCTCGGAGCCATCCTCCTCGGCCACGTCACCCTCAACATCGGCATGACCATCGGCCTCCTCCCCGTCACCGGCCTCCCCCTCCCCTTCCTCAGCTACGGCGGCTCCTTCTTGCTGAGCTGCTATATCCTCATGGGGCTGGTGCTCAATATCGCTATGCGGCGGTTCTTCTTTCAGTAGTTGTCTTCTGGCCCAACCAACCATCGTTTGAAGCAAAAGAATGGACAAGGGGTACACAATTATTTATAAATTTCATATCATTTCCAATCTATTGGAAATTCGCGGCCGAACTCAAAGCCTTGGCATACGGACAACTTTAGAGCGTGTAGTTCAATCAGGAGGCGGAATCCACAAGCCGCAGGCACTCCCTTATTGATTAGTAACATTCATATCCCAATGGACAGGCCCCATGTCGCCGACAAAAGCCGTGTCAATTTCCTGCAAGAAAATAGAATCTACAAAATCGACAACTAAGCTCCACTTTGCCCTGAATGTAATTTCCTCCTCTGTCAAAGCAGGAACCACATCTGCCATGCCAGCCGGAAAGATGCCCGTCGTCCGCAACTCAAAGCCCCGAAATTCTGCATATTGGTGATATGATGTCATTCCAAAGTATTTACCATCTCCACAAAATTTGATAAAGGTTGTTGGAAAACTTGGCATTTTATAGATACTATCAGATAGTTCCGCCTGGAAAATTTCTGCGGCATCAAGGCTTGCGAAAAATTCGCTATACTTATCAGTGTCAAATTGAACCAACCCATACGTAGTAGATAAATCAACGGCTTCAGTCATGACCAAGGCGCCATCTAAAGCGGCGCTTCCAAGAGCGCGGCTTGACACGATAGCAACCCCGTTTCCCCATAGAGCAAAAACCACATGGGTCGGATTGGTATTTTGATATATCGCAAATTCAGGTTCAGATGTAGGGACTACTATAGTGCTATGGCTAGCAGGAAGCACAGGCAAATATATGTCAAAAGGACAAGTATTCGCAGACAAACTTCCACAAAGCGCCAGGGCTCCGGTCACGGCTAATGCAAGCTCAAAAATTTTACGCATAATCACTTATTCTCCAGCCTTCTTTGAGTTGTTAGTTGGGACAAGGCTTGTCACAGTTCATTGCATCGCAGCATCGCTTGCACTTCCTAGAGCGGTAATTCTCGGCATTGCCCAGTTCTTTTAGCAAAGCGTTTAGACATTCCTGAAATCCAGCCGGATCCTCTACCTGATTAGGACATATATTGCTCAGATCGTTCAATTTATTGTTTAGACAGTCAATTTGTGCTGTCAAGCCTGCGCAATCAGAGCAGGCTTCATTCTGCTCTCTGTCTTCATCGGTGTCGCCTGAAGGACCTGCTATACCAGTATCTTTGCCGTCATGATCTGGGCACTCTCCTAACCCACAATTGACCTCTGCTTGCTCATGTGCGCGCGTGCAATCGTAAATCTCTCTACACGCAGGAGAATCAGGGTTGCTCTTGCAATCGCCATGAGCCCCTTCCTCTACACATACATGCATTGTGCCACCACAGCAAACAATTCCTCCCACTTGTCCTGGATTAAACGGTCCACCCCAAAGAGCACATGGATCAAATACATAGCCACAGCCATCCTCATCCTCAACATGGCAGGTAACTGGCTCAGGTCTTTGACAATCTGTGCAATCTTCTACACATGAGCACAATTCTGTGTCGAATTCCTGGCATTGTGCCTGGTCACAGCAGTCTTCAAAAACCACTTCTAAACTAAGATATATATCTACGAAAATTGCATTCCCATTCTCATCAGTACCACACTCCATTTCACCCTTCCAAGAAATAACTTGCTCGCCAACGTCGCATAGTCGCTCGTTGCTTAAAGGCTCGGTGACTATATTAGTTACAAGTAGGTATGCTTCCAATGGATCGGACCTGATAGCCGCAAAGCCATCTTGCCCCCATACAATACTTCCTGCACATATAGGATCATCGGGTTCTTTCTGAATCTCTATCGTGAACGTAACATCTGAACCCGCACAATCTATCGTCTGCGAATCCGTTGGAGGCGGAGGACCATCCCCTCCCGGCGGCGGATCATCATCTGGCGTCGGACTCGGGTCCGGCGGTGGCGGCTCTGTCGGTGGAGGAACCGGCGTTGGCGTCGCGTCACACGACACAACCTCCCCCGCGCTATTGTAGCAATGACCAGAATCAGGAGAAGTCGGCTCCGGCGTTGGTGGAAGATCCGGTGTGGGACTTGGGACAGGTGTGGGTTCTTCTGGATACTGGCAGGGAATCTCATTTCCCTCACTATCATGACACGGCTCATGCGTGGGTGTCGGCGTGGGAGGCGTCGGCGTCGGTTCCTCCGGCGTCGGCTCAGGTTCGGGTTCGGGCTCGGGCGCTGGTTCCGGGTCTTCTTCGGGACACGGCACCTCGTTGCCAAACTTGTCGTGGCAAGGTTCCGGCGTCGGCTCCGGATCGGGGCCAGGAGCGGATGTCGGCGTTGGGTCCGGCGGCGGATCGCCCGCCAGAAGCGGCATCGTCGCGAAAAAAAGCAGGCCCGCCAACAGGCACGGAAGAATAGCGGACAGGAAGCGGGCGGTCATGAGGGTGTTTTTTATCGCCTCTTATTCCGCCGTCAATTGCGCGTCGCAGCGTTCGATCCAGCCGCGAGCATATTGGGAATTCTGGTTTTGAGGCCAGGGAGTGATCGCCAGCGTGGTTCCGAAGGAAGCTTTCGCGTCGGCAAAACGTCCCAAACGATAGAGCGCCGTGCCTTGGGCGTTGTGAAGCTCCGTCAGGAAGTGCAGCCACTGATTGTCGCCGCCCTCCCCCGCCGGCGCCACCGTGATCGCTTCTTCGAGAAGCAGCAGGGCTTCTTCCCATCGCTTCTCAACGCCGTAGGAATAGCCAATGTCTCAAAGGATCGAAGCCACCTGACGGTCATCGCCCGCGGCTTGCAGCAGTTGATCGTAGAGTAGGCGCGCCGCGGCGCCGTCGTCTTCCATGAACAGGCGGTACTTGGCGAGGTCATGAATGATCTGATCCACGTCGGCCGAGCCCTCGCCCGTGTCAAACCCGGTGCGGCCAGTCGTCTTGTCGGCCGGCAGGGCTAGGATTTGCTCCCAGCACTTGGCCGCCCGGTTCGATTTGCCAAAGCGCTTGTGAATCTCCGCTTCCAGCGTGAGTGCCGCCCGCTGATCGGTGATGGAGCCTTTCCGAACGGACTGGCGCAGCGTCCGCACCGCTTTGCCGTACTTGCCTTTATCGGCCAGTTTTTGGGCCTCCTTGCGGCCCTCTTCAGGAGACAGCTTGCTTTTCGTGCTCAGGGCGGCAAATCCGCTGGATTGGTCGCCCTCCGCCGTCCAGTCCTCCGGATCGCCCGCCACCATGAGGTCCGCCTCGCGGATACTGTTCAAGCTCCCGAAGCCATCCGGGAAATTCTCCGCCGCCGGGTCTGGCTTCCAAATGTCGTCGATAAAGAACTTGTAGGTCAGCGGACGCTGCAAAGCGATCCGCGCCCGCCAAACACCATCCCCTTCCTGCAACATCGGAAACCCGCCCACGGTCCAGCCGTTGAAATCCCCGATCACTCCGGCAAAGCTTTCCACCTCGCCACGCCACTCGAACACTTCCACGCCACCCGCCGGAACCGTGGTCGCATCGTCGGCCACGGCAACCAGACTATCGTAGAATCCCGCTTCCGAGGGCGCGTAGGCATTGTTGGCCGGGTCCGGGGTCCAGTAAACTTCTCCCCCACCCGCTTCTATCACGAACTTGTACGCGTACTGACCATCCGCCAGCGGGACGAACGCGAACCAATCGCCATTCGCATCGGTGTTGAGCGGGAGGCTGTTGGATGTCCACCCGTTGAAGCTTCCCGCCAGATAAACCTGCGCGGCGCCAGGGGCGGCTTCCTCGGAAAGGCGGAACTCGACCGCGTCCGCTTGGGAAGAAATCAGCGCAGCCGTGGTCACAGCCGCTGGGAAGAGGAAGCCTAGGCGCATCGTCATCGGGGTCTAATTACGGTCTGGTCGCTTTGGGGAAACGCATAATGCCAAGCCCCTGCGGATGGCAACGGCTTTCTGGACTGGAATTGGAAAAACAGCGCACCGGCGCCGCACCATGGACCAGGCGCTGCCGCGCGTCAGCCGCACCCCGCTCAAGACCCCGCCCCGGCGCACCCTGAAATAGCGCCACCTTCGCCCGGCCCCCGAGCCCGGCCGCCTCGATGTAGGCGTCCAGGTACTCGGCCAGCAGATGGTGACAGGGCACCTCGTGCTCCTTGCCGCCACCAAACGCCCCCCTTTGCACCTTCGCTGCTCTGCCACTTTGCGTTAAGAACAGAAAACCCGCGCCCCTCCGCGCTGCCCCACACCGTTAAAACCCACAAGTTTAACCGCACTTTGTCACGCGCCACGCCCCGCCCTCTCCCCTACACTGCCTCCACATTCAACGCCCACGGAGGCACCCCGCCCATGATCGCCCAGCACCACGACTTCGAAGACTCCCTCTCATGGGACATGGACCCGTACGAGCAGCTCGACCTCGCCCTCACCCTCGCCCGTTCCGCCCTCGACCGACTGCGTCTCCGCTCCGGCGGCGCCGTCCGCCATCGCCCCCGCCTTTCCCGCCCAGCCTCCGCAGAAAAAACCGGTGGGGAAATGGCAGGGTGAAGGGGCACATCAGGCCTAGATGACGTCGCGTAACCGGGTATATGACTTGAAGGTCCGAATCGTCAAGAAGAGGCTGATCGCCAGCAAGGCGCCCGTCCTGAGGAGCGTGAAGTAGTCGACGACTCCTCCACCTTGGCCACCTATTGAACTGGAAAAGCATCCGCAAGATATGTCGAGCTGCCTGATGACGGCACTCGATTGGGCTACCAGAAAAACCGTGAGCAGGAGGCTGCTGAGTCCTGCAGCAAAAGGCAGGCAGAACCGGGTTCCGATCGCGGCGGCCAAAGAAATTTCCATGACTGGAAGAATGGTCGCGATGAGTAATGCCACCCCGAATCCCACCAACCTGTATTGAATCACGTCATCCAGGAACAAGTACGGGTTCTGCAGCTTGACAAATCCCGCGAGAAACCACGTGACACATAAGACCAAGCGAAGCAGCGAGATTATAGGGTGTTCGGTTCCACGTGTTGCTTTGAGTGGGAAAGCCATTCTAACCATCCTCCGGAAAACAGTGCGAGATTATTCATGCCGAAGTCATTCTTCAATCTCTTGGCTATTCGTTCGGCGAAGGGACAGCCGGAACTTTGGCAGAAAACGACCACCTCGGCGGACCTGTCAACGTCCCGTAGCGCCGATTCGATCTGAGCGTTCGAAGCATCCACGGGAATACTGATCGCTCCCGGGAGCGAACCGGCCTCATAGTCGAATGAGAAGCGGGCATCGACGATCACAACGAACCTGTTGTCTTGCCGTAGCAACTCCGCCACCTCGCTTGCCGAGTATTCAGGCAAAAAGTGAGAGAAGTTTCTCTCACGTATGGTTGCGATCACGTCGCTGTTACGAAAAAAACCAGCGGGAGAGATGGAGTGCCAAAGCAACGATGCCATTCCCATCGCTCCGACCGACACTATAAAGACGGCCCCGCCTAAAGCAAAACCCATCCACCGATCAAAATTGTGTCCCATGTCTTCGATTCGGGCATGGGCGAAACGCCTAGAGACAAAGAACAGAGAGAAAATCATTACTGCGAAAATGACGGCGGGACTGGCAAATCCCTGAGAGAAAGAAAGTAAGCCTCGCTCCTTAGAGACAATGAGACCAAAACCGCTCATCTGAGCCAAGAGTTGGCCCTTCGAGTACCTGACGACTCCTTCGAAAGGGTCGAACAGCAAGACATCGGCGCCTTCATCGTCCAGGAAAAGCACATAGTGATTGTAGGTTGTGGACGTCTCGGGATCCGCAGCTATATGGAGTATAATCCCAACATCGTTGTCCCATTTTCCCAGATGATCAGGCTTCAACCCTTTCAACCCTTCGCTGTAGAGACCAAGCGATTCGGCGGCGGCCTGCAATTCCAGCAAGGTACTTCCTCGCCGTGAGCCGATGTACTCTGGAGAGATCAGGCTCACAATGTCGAATTCGACATCGTGAGTGTTCCCCCAATAGTGAAGTGACATAACCCCACAATATGGACCCACCACACTTGAATCGGCCGCTTGAGTTGACATCGGGAAACCGACGGCAAGAAATGCCGCGAATAGAATCTTGACAACACAATTGAAGACGGTACGGAGCAACTAGATTTTCCTGCTTTTTTTCGCAATGACGATTGCCAGAATGGAACCAGCAAGCACAAAGAACGCTGCGACGAAGCCAACGATCATCATGATGGGCATGAGGAAACGGGTCGACTCGGCTGCCGGACCATTCGGTGACGCGGCCGGGGTATTTGAGGGCATCGGTCCCCCCGACGACCCTGCCGCCGCTTCGTCGGAGCTAACTCCTGACTTGCCTTGAGCGTTTTCCCTGGGGGACTGAACCAATGCCTCCCCGGAGAGGGCTTCTGCTTCGGAAAGCGCGGGAATATCCCGATACAGGTCGGGCGGGACAAGCGGCACCATGATACCATTCACGAATCGATAGCTGATGTGGGAAGCCCCCAAATGCACGACAGTATCCGGCTCTGGGAATCGGGTTAGGTCGAAAGCTCGGGATTCGGTTATGATATCTTCGGTTAGAGGCGAAAACTCCTCGACTTGCATCTCATATCTCACATGACTGACTTTTCCGCTCTTACTTTGAAAAAGGGAGGTCGCGGTTCCTTCCTTAATGTAGGCGACGCCGTTGGCCTCACCGAATTCGACGTCCGTGAGTTCGTAGCGGGCGTAGACATCGACCTCTGGTTTGGGTAAACCAATATCGTCTGGAAAATCCGAATAATCTTGGGTTACAGTCAAGCCTCTCACGAATAAGTCGCTGGGACCCCGCTCCACAACCGCCTTCCTGACCAGGTAACCACGGGACGGGTCCAGATAAATGGCGTAGTCACCGTATTCAGTATCCGCCTGCAACTTCAGCAGAGATTGCCCGTCCTCGCGAATCTCCGTCGTTTCGACTTGGGCCCCCTCTTTCAGGTATTCGCGCAGCACCTGGAGAAAAGGAACATCCGCCCCCCCCACATTGTCGGCGAGAAGTGGGGGGAAAAGCCGCATGATTTCAAGAAAATGCCAACGGGCGTCTTCACCCCTGTCGTATTGGACGCCGCGATGACTCTCTCCTTTCCACACACCTTCCGCGTAATTGACCCATTCATCGCCCACTAAAACCAATGACCTGGCTGTGGTGGTAAAGTTGGCTCCTGAGGACGGGTCGGGTTCGTATTTCAATTCGTAATTCGGATGGTCCGCGAACATTTCGTAGTTATGAACGACAGGATCTACATCACGGTAATCGGATTCGAGGGAGTTAGATTGCCAGGTTCGCTTGACCAAGCGTACCTTGGAGTAGAAGCTCGGTCTCGAGGCGTAAATTCTTTCTATGCGATCCAACATAGGAGAGCCGCCTACAACTCCCCTACCATCGGCAACGACAATAGTGGCCAACAGAATAAGGAAGGAAGTAAGCAGCTCTACTCGAACGGAGATCCGTAGACTCCAGCTGGATCCCATTGTGCGAGGTCTTGCTATGCGCATGTCTGATTCAGGTCTGAACAGCCGTTAAAACAACCGCCGACTCCGTTGCTGGTACATTCTCCATTGCCATTGTTGTTGATGCAGCGCGCGGCATTTCCTGCACAGGTCCTATCAATTGCTGCGCAACGGATGTTGGTAGTGCCAGAACAGGCATCGCCTGGACAAAGGGCACCGGCAACGGCTTCCATCTCGGCGACGGATGCGACAGTGGGTGCGGAAGAGGTGAGTGCGAAACTGGCGACGAACAGGATTGCGACGGCTACAAAAAGGGATTGAAGCGACTTCATGGTATGCTTCCTTCCAAGTAGGGGATGGGATCGGATAGCCCCCCGACATGGAGCGAGTCAACGCTTTTTTTCTCGATTTTCGAGTCTCAGAATCCGGTCGGCTGGTCATGGCCCAACGCGAAAGCCACGTCCAGTCCTCTTGACTCCGCCCATTCAGAGGATTTCGCGGCGCTGACGGGGCATCAAACAGTCTCTCCATCTGGTTCTTAGGGAGGATGAGCCGAAGTCGCCCCGCCGCCCTTTCCGCGCGTGAATTTGGATCGAGGAACGGCACGGCGCCACACGACGTAGCGGTTGACCCACATCCCGCGGCGTCCCACCCCTCTTTCGGGAGACGCCATGACCGACCTTTCGACCGCCGCATCCGCCACCGAAGACCGCACCCTGCAAGACATCGCTCGCGGGGCGCGCGTGGCCACGGATCCGGGTCAGCTCGCTATTGTCTTTGAAAACGTCACGAAGACCTACGAAATCCAGCAGCGCGCCACGCCCCGCCTCGGTGCCTGGGTGGTGAACAAACTCTTCGAGCACCTGCGCCGCGTGCCTTTCGACGCCCTGCACGACGTCAGTTTCCGCGTGGCGAAGGGCGAGATGCTGGGCTTCGTGGGGCACAACGGCGCGGGCAAGAGCACGGTGCTCAAGCTGGCCGCCGGCATCACCCAGCCCACCAGCGGCCGCGTCGCGGTGCGGGGGCGCGTGACGTCGCTGCTCGAGCTGGGCGTGGGTTTCCACCCCGAACTCTCTGGGATGGAGAACATTTTCTACAACGGCGCCATCATGGGCCTCTCGCGCGAGGAAACGCACGCCCGCCTCGAAGCCATCATCGAATTCAGCGGCCTGCGCAAATTCCTCTTCGAGCCCGTGAAGCATTACAGCAGCGGCATGTACGCCCGGCTGGCGTGCAGCGTGGCGATGCACCTGGACCCGGAAATCATCCTGGTGGACGAAATCCTGGTGGTGGGGGATGCGGAATTTCAGCAGCGTGGCATGATGCGCGTGTTCGAACTGCACGAGCGCGGCGTCACCATCGTCCTGGTCACGCACGAGGTGCCCACGGCCCGCGATCTGTGCGACCGGCTGATCTGGCTCGATCACGGGCGCCTGGTCGAGCAGGGCGACCCGCGCGAGGTCTCCCAGCGCTACCTGCGCAGCCTCGCTCATCTGTCGATCCTGCCCGGCCATTTCCTCAGCCACGCCCACGCCCCCGTTGCGGAGGCCACGGACGAGGCTCTGGAGGCGCACGGCCTGGGGGCCTGGCGCGGGCGGCGGGTGCCGAGGCTGCTCGGTCTGCGGGCGGTGAATGCCGAGGGCTCGGAAATCGACGCGATCACGACGGGCGAGCCGCTGCGTCTGCTCTTCGACATCGACGACGAAGGCGCCGAGGCGCCTTATCGCCTGGCGTTCGCGGCGTCCTGGCCCGATGGCCAGGTGCTTTTCGAAGAAGCCAGCCCCCCCATCGCCCCCGGCCGCGCGGGCGAACCGGTCGCCTACGACGTCCCCCATTGGCCGCTGCTCAAGGCCGACGTGCACTTCACCGCCGCCGTCCTCGATACCGGCAATCCGCCGGTGGTGCTGCACCGGGTCGAGGATGCCTTGAGCGTGGAGACGCGGACGGATTTGCCCTTTGGCGATTGCGTGATGGCGCCGAAGGCGACGTGGAGCGTTCGGCGGGTTGGGGATTAGGAGATTGGAGCCACGGATGAACACGGATAGCGGGGCGGATGGTGGGGATGGCGGACAGCAACGGTTGGTTTTGACCTTTACAGATGGGGGGTAAGTCGGGCTCCAATCCGCCGTGTTTCTTGGAATTTCGAGGTGTCTCTCTCGCCGATCGTTCCGCGGCGGTTGACGCTTCCACCCGGAGTTTCCGCATGGCCCTTCCGCTGCGCTTGTCGAGTTTCATCGTGTCGATTCTCTGCGGCTTGGCTCTTACAGCCCACGCCTCCGAATCCCCTCCCCCCGACCTCCATCGCCGCTTCAATACACTCGCGGACGAGGGGCTGACGTCGGCGAGCGTGATGCTGCACTGGAACGGTGTCGTCCGCCAGACGTTCCGCGAGCAGCGGGTGTTTCCTCCGCAGGCGGCGCGGGCGTTGGCAATGGTCCACGGGGCCGGGTACGACGCGGCGCTGGCGGCCTCGAGGGATGGAGCCACATCGGCGGCCCTTCCCTACCAGCCCTACCTCGGCGCCTTCGAATGCCCCGCCGAAGCCGAGCCGGAATGGGCCGCGGCGGCGGCGATGGCCGAGGTGCTGGAGCACCTGTTCCCGAAGCTGACCTCTCGTTATGAGGAAGCGCTGGCGCTTTACCAACCGGGGCCGGAGATGGCGAAGTGCTGGGAGGCGAGCCTGCTGGCGGGGCGCGAGGCGGCGGCGCGCATGATCGAGGCCCGGGCCCACGATGGTTCGCAGACGCCGGATCCGTGGCGTCCTCCGGCGCGGCCGAAGGCGGGGGAGTGGCGCACGACGCGGCCGACTTTCCGCCCGCCGCTGCTGCCGGAATGGCGGGCGCTCCAGCCGTTCGTGATGGAGTCGCCGGAGCAGTTTCGCTGCGTGCCGCCGCCCGACATCACCAGCGCCCAGTTCGCCGAGGAGTTGAATCTGGTGCGCGACATCGGCGCCTATTTCTCCGATTCCCGCACCGCCGAGCAGGAGAAAATCGCCTGCTTCTGGGCCGATGCCCAGGGCACTTTCACCCCCACGGGGCACTGGAATCAGATCGCCGAGACGGCCGTTCGGCTGCGGGCCGGGGCGGGCGAGCCGCTGACGCCGCTGGAGCAGGCCCGGCTCTTCGCCCAGCTCAACCTTGCCATGGCGGACGCGGGCATCGCCTGCTGGGAGGCCAAGTACCACTACAACTATTGGCGGCCCGTGACGGCGATCGCGCTCGCGGATCAGGACGGCAATGCGGCCACGGGCGAGCCCGATTCGCGGTGGACGCCCTACATCGCCACGCCGCCATTCCCCGAGTTTCCCAGCGGCCACTCCACGTTTTCCGGGGCGGCGGAGGCGGTTCTCACCCACTGGTTCGGCGAGGACTTCGCGTTCGAGGATTTGAGCGACGACCTAGAGCGCAACCACGGCGACCGCTACGTCGTGCGGCAGTACGCGAGCTTTCGCGCCGCCGCCGAGGAGGCGAGCAAATCCCGCATTTACGGCGGCATCCACTATCCGTCGGCGAGCAAGGCCGGGCTGGAGTCGGGGCGGGCCGTGGGGCGCTATGTGGTGGGTCAGTCGCTGCTGCCGGCGGGGGAGACGCCGGTTGTGGCGCCGTCCTCGGCGGTGGTCAGCGCCGGGGATTCGGGCACGCGCACCACGCGATAGGTCTCGGTCTGAAAAGCCACGGGCCAATCGGTCCGGCCCCAACGGGCCTCGGTGACAATCCAGTAGTCGATGGGGACTTGCGCGGCGATCAGGGCGACTTCGAATTCGGAGAGGTCGTGGTATTCGTCCTCGAGGCGTTCTTCCCAATCGTCGGGTTCGTCGTTGAGGAAGAGGGGGGCGCCGAGCAATTCGAGGCGGCGGTTCCATTCCTCGACAAAGCGGGTGTGCCAGAGGATCGCCGAGCCGTCCTTCCAGGTGGTGAAGACGGGGCGGCGCGAGAGGGGACGAAAGGACTTCCAGCTCGGATCGATGAGGAAGGTGGCGGAGGGCTCGGTGTGGTCGCGGGCCCAGAGGGCGAGTTCGAGCTGTTCGCCCCTGGGAAAGGCGAACCAGGAGTCTTGATGTTCGTTGCGTTCTTCCACCCGGGCCACCAGCACCACGAAGGCGATGATCGCGATGGCCGCCGTCAGGGGACGGGCGGAGAGCCAGCGGGTGGACTTGAAGCGGCCGGCGAAGGCGATGGCTGCGGCGACGGCGAGCCCCACGAGGAGGCCGGCTGCGCCCAGGGGCCAGAAGGCCAGCAGGGCCGCGAAGCCCGCCAGCGGCAGCCAGGACCAGGTGGCCTGGCCGGAACGGTGCTCGAACATGTGGCCGCAGAGCGCGGCGAGATAAATGGCCACGAACGCGATCCAGAGGTCCATGCCGCGAGCCGGGTGGAGAATCACTCCCGTCGGTTCGGTGAGGAAGTACGCGGCATCGAGCGCGAAAAAGAACCAAAGCAAGCTGACCACGAACATCGCGAGGCCAAAGCGTTCGTTGCCGGGTTCGGCGGGGCGGCGCCTGAAGAGGATGCAGGCCACGGCGAGGCTCGATGCGAAGTGGAAGAAGTAGCTGGCGGCGGACCAGGCGCCGGGCCAGAAGTGATGCGGGAAGCGCTGCAGGACGGCTTCGTGCCAGAAAATGGGGTCGGAGGTCTTGGTTTCTCCCACCGCGTGGAGCGAGGCCAGGAAGGCTGGGGCGGCCAGCGCGGCGAAGGCCAGCAGGCCCAGGGCGATGCGGCCAGGCCCGTCCTGGCGCCAGCGCCCCATGTGGAGCCAGGCCGCGAAGAGATAGGTGCAGGCGAAGACTCCGTAGAGCGCGTTGAGGAAGAAGGTCAATCCCGCCAGTGCGGCGCAGAGAATCGTGCGGCCACGGAGGAGCTCGCCGAAGGCCAGCAGCGCGAACGCGACGGACAGGGCCGTGTGCTCGAAATAGACTTCGATGATGGTTCCGCCGCCGAGGAAGGGCTGGGGCCCCATCGCCAGAGCGGCCATGGCGGCCACGGGGGCGAGGCGGCTTTGGGGGAAGAGGGCCGAGGCGAGGCGCCCGCCCGCCAGCAGCATCAAGCCTCGCGTCAGGACGAAGCCCGCGAAAAAGACAACCTGCCAGGGCACGACGCGGCTGATGACGGCCACGATGGGCCACAGAAGCGAGGAGTACCCGCCGAGCGTGGCGGCGAACGGATCGCCCGGAAAGAGCGACGGGTCGTTGAGCCACAGGATCAGCGGGATCTGGATGTCCTGGTTGGAGAAGTAGAGGTTGTAGCCGCTGATCAGGATGGAGAGCGGAAGGAGGAGGAAGAGGGATTTCCACGGGAAGGGAGTGCCGGACGACAAGGGAGACTCCGAGGGAAGGTTTGGCTGGTGGAACGGGGATAGACCGGTGGCTGGCCGGGCGGCTTTACTTCTTGCCGCGCGGGTCCAGCGCGTCGCGCAACCCATCACCGAACAGGTTGAACGCCAGCATGGTGATACTGATGGCGAGGGCCGGGAAGAGAAGCAAGTGGGGAGACGTGCCCAGGCTCTTGACCGCGTCGGAGGCGAGCGTGCCCCAGGAGGCCTCGGGGGCGGAGACGCCGATACCGATGAAGGCCAGGAAGCTCTCGATGAAGATGGCTTCGGGGATGGCCAGCGTCGCCGCAACCATCAGCGGCCCCACCGTGTTCGGCAGGATGTGGCGGAAAAGCGTGCGCCTGGGCTTGGCGCCGAGCGCCACCGTTGCGGACACGTAATCCTTCTTGCGCTGGTTCATGACCTCGGCGCGCGAGAGGCGCGCCATCGTCAGCCAGTTCGCGAAGCCGAGCGCGATGTAGATGCTGGCCATGTCCGGCGACAGGAGCAGGGGCACATCGGTCCCCGGCGGAATCATGGCCTGCAGGTTGGGTTTCAGGAAGACCTGGAGGATGATCACGATCAGCAGTAGGGGAATACTGTAGAGCGCGTCCACCAGACGCATCAGGACGCTGTCCACCCACCCCCCGAACCAGGCCGCCGCGGAGCCGATGCTGACGCCGATGAAGAGCGTGATGAGCATGGAAACGACGCCGACGGCGAGGCTGATGCGTGCGCCGACCAGGAGCCGGGCGAACATGTCGCGGCCCAGGTAATCTGTGCCGGCAGGGTGCTTGAGGGACGGGGGCTGGGGCGAACCGATCAGCACCGGGTCCATCTCGTTCGGCTCGTAAGGCCAAAGCATGGGGCCGAAAATCGCGAGCAAAATCAGCGCGATAATGGCCAGCAGAGACGCCACCGCCACATAGCTGCGGGCGAAGCGGGCCAGCTCCGGATAGCGGGTGCGCCACGTCTCGCGGGGGAGAGTGGCCCGCTCCTCGGGATGAGGACCGCCTTCGGATATTTCGGCTTCGGTCAATGGGGGGGCGGATTTCAGGGGATCGTCTCTCCGGGGCAATCGTGGGGATGGCGATGACACGTTACGTTTCCGTGAGGCACGGAACGGGAGTCAACCCCGCGATGCAACGGGAATTGCGGGCGAGCGTTCAACCCGTTCAACCCGTGGATTTCACGGAGGACGGAGTCTTCACGGAGAAATTGGCATCGTCGGGTGGAATGTCACTACTTTCAAAATCAAAGTTTTGTCCTTCACTTTGGATTCTTTCTTTTCCTCTCCAAATTGACGCGTCCCTTCTTCCATAACGCCTGAGGCGAACATCGAGCCGCTGGAGATTCCCCGCTCAGGCGCCAGCCAACTCCCACAAAATCGCTCCCCCACTGTGTCCGCTTTGACTCAGTGGTTGAAGGATTTCGGGGCGGTCAGTCGCTGGATTTGCTGAGCATTGCGGCGGCGGCCCTTCGGAATTCCACATCCACTGTTTCAAAGAGCCGGCGAATCCCCTGGAGGTCGATCTCGCCCGGTTCGCGCGTCAGGTCCTCGATGCGTTTGGCGGCGCGGCTCAGGCGGTTGGCCCCCACATTGGAGGCCCCGCCCTTGATCGAATGGGCTGCGCGGTAGGCTTTCGGCCAGTCACAGTCCGCAATCGCCTGGCCCAAATCGCCGATGCGCTTTTCGGACTCGTCGCAGAAGCTTCGGAGCAACTCCTGCACGAAATCGTGATCGCCGTCGGCGATTTGCAGGAGCCGGCTGATGTCGAGTGTCAGGGTTCCCGTGGCCAGACGGGAACCTGGTTCCTGCGTATCTTCCGGCGTCACGTCCTCCAGGGAGGCGTCGGGGCTGGGCTGGCGCGCTTGAGAACGGCGCTGTTCCCATCGGGCGAGGACTTCGATCAGCACGTCGCGGTTCACCGGTTTAGCCACGTAATCGTCCATTCCCGCCGCCAGACAGCGGTCGCGGTCGCCCCGCAGGGCATTGGCGGTCATGGCGACGACGGGAGTGTGGGCCGCGGCGGTCTTGAGCGCGCGGATGGCGGCGGTGGCCTGGAAGCCGTCCATCTCGGGCATCTGACAGTCCATGAAGATCATGTCGTAGGGCAGGCTCTTGGCGGCGTTGAGGGCCTCCAGGCCATTGCCCGCGACATCGCAGCGGCACCCGAGCCGTTCGAGCATGCGCATCGCGACCTTCTGGTTGATGGCGTTGTCCTCGGCGACCAGGACGCGCATGTTGAAGGTGCGCTCGGGGGGCAGGGCCGGTGCCGCCTTGATAGGCGAAGCGCTCGCCTCCAGCCCCGTTTCGTCCGCGTCGATCAAGGCGACGAGGCAGTCGTAGAGCTGCGATTGCTTGACCGGTTTGGGGAGAACGGCGGAGACGCCCTCGACGGCGCGACTGGTTTCCTCGCTTCGTTTCGAGCGGGGCACCATCAGAACGGTGCGGGTGTCGGCGAAGCGGCGATCGGCGCGGGTGCGCTTGACGAAGGCGGAGGGCTCGAGATCGGTCAGCATCGTGTCCAGGAGCACCAGATCGAAGGGGCATCTGGAGTCCGCCCCGTGCCGCAGCCGGGCGAGCCCCTCGAGGCCGCCGCAGGCTTCGGAGCATTCCACGCCCCAGAGGGAGACCTGCTGCATCAGGTTCTCGCGGTGGGTGTCGTTGGCGTCGATCACGAGCATGCGCAGCCCGCGGAGGCGGTTGCGGCTGGCGCGGCGCTGGCTGTGGGTGGCCGCGTCGCCCTCTTTTCGCAGGCGGGCCGTGAACCAGAAGTTCGAGCCCTTGCCTTGCTCGCTTTCCGCGCCCACTTCGCCGCCCATCAATTCCGCCAGTTCGCGGCAAATCGCCAGACCGAGCCCCGTTCCTCCGTAGCGCCGCGTCATGGAGGCGTCCACTTGGCTGAAGGGCTGGAACAGCCGATTCAGGCGCTCCACGGGAATGCCGATGCCGGTATCGCGGACTTCGAAGCGCACGGTGACTTCGTCGTCCGATTCGTCGTGCCCGCCGATGATCAGTTCCACGCCGCCCTTTTCCGTGAACTTGATGGCGTTGCCCGTCAGGTTCAGCAGAACTTGGCGGATCCGCCCCGGGTCGCCGATCAGGTAGCGGGGCAGACCGGGCGATACCAGGTAGGACAGCTCGATGCCTTTGTCGTGCGCCTTGGGGGCCAGAAGGTCGGCGATTTCTTCGGCCGCCAGAAACGGATCGAAGGGCGTTTCTTCCAGTTCCAGCTTGCCCGCCTCGATTTTCGAGAAGTCGAGGACGTCGTTGACCACCGAAAGCAGGGCCTCGCCGGAGCGGCGGATCGCTTCGCCCCACTCGCGCTGCTCGTTGTCCAGCTTCGTGTCCAGCAGCAGCCCCGTCATGCCGATGACACCGTTGAGGGGCGTGCGGATTTCGTGGCTCATGTTCGCCAGGAACATGCTCTTGGCCTTCGTGGCGGCCTCAGCTTTTTCCATGCTCTTCAGCAGGTGCGCCTCCGCTTCCTTGCGGCTGGAGATGTCGCGGACGAACGCGCAGATGTATTCGCGCCCCTCGAAACGCACCTTGTTGAGGCTGGATTCGACGGACATCAGGGTGCCGTCTCGGCGGATGTGCTCGCACTCGAAGATGGCCGCCTGGCCTTGCTGGATTTCGCCCCAGCGCTCCAAGAAGTGCGACTCCTCGCAGTCCTTGACGATTTCCCAGCAGGCCTTCTTCAGCAGTTCCTCGCGGCTGTAGCCCAGGTTGCGGCAGGCCGCATCGTTCGCGTAGGCGATGGCGCCTCTTTCGTCGTACCAGAAAACGGACTCGCCAGCGCGGTTGACGGCGAATTCCATCAGCCGCAGCTCGCTCTCGCGCTCGCGGCGTTCGATCTCGCCGGCGACCATCTGAGCCATCAGGTTCAGCAATTCCCGGTCGAGGGTCGTGTAGCTTCTGCGATGGGGCTTCATGCTGAAAAAGCAGAACGAGCCCCAGAGCCGCCCGCCGATCATGACCCGCGTGCCGAGATACGTCTCGAGCCGCCGCATCCGATAGGGAACGTAATCCTTCCAGCCCGCGTCCTCGCCGGCGTTCTCGACGATGATCGGCGAGTCCTCGGAGTACAGCCGGCGGCAGTAGGTATCCTCCAACCCGCAACGGTAGCCCTTGGGGATGCGGCCGTGCTCCGGCCCGATCGCTTCCTGCACGTCAAAGACGTTTTCTTCCTGATCCATGCGCGCCAGGAACCCGTGCTCGACATCGAAGCGGCCGCAGCCAAAGCCCAGTAGGAACTGGATTTTTTCCTGGAACGTCATGGTGGCGTTCGAGCCGATTTCGTAGAGTGTGCGGATGGCCGCCTCGCTTTCGCGCAGATCCTGCTCCATGCCGCGGCGGTCCGTCAGGTCCGTCATCACGGTCAACGTGTAGGCTTCGTCGCCGCCGGGCGAATCGAGGCTCCGCAACACCGTGTCGAACCAGCGCTGCTCGCCGGCGGCGTTGGTCAAGCGTTCGGTGAAGGTGTGCTCCCTTCCCGTTTCGAAGACGCGGCGGGCGAGTTCGCGGCGGCGCTCCGGCTCCTCGTAACGGCTCTCGAGAAAGGCTTCCCGCTGCCCTTCGATGTCTTCCCGCGTCATGCCGAAGAGCGCGGCTTTGGCTTCGTTTACCAGGAGATACTGGCCGCCGCGGTCCATCACGGCGATGGGCGTGGGCAGGGCGTCGATGACCCCGCGGAGGAAACGCCGGTGCCCCTGGAGACCGCGCTCCGCAGCCTGGCGCTGAATCGCCGTCAGCATCATTTCGCTGACCAGACGCAGAAAGGACACAAAATCGACGGACCATCGGATCGTGCGTTGGCTGACGCTGTCGGCGCCGAGAAAACCGACCACTTTGGGACCCTGCTGAATCGGGACCCAGGCCAGCGGGCCGACCATCGGGACGGCGGTTTGGCTGGCGAGGGAGATGCCGAAATCGGACTCCCAGGGATCGGGCTCGATGCCAAGCAGGGCCAATTGTCCCTGGCGGACGCGCTCCAGGTAGTTGCGGAAAAACGCGTCGCCGCCCATGTTCTCCGGCTGGATCGCTTTCTTTCCTTCCTGGCGCCATTGCGCCCGCACGGCGGGGCGGCCCGTCTCGCCATTCCAGAGCACCAGGTAAGCCCGGTCGGCCTGTGCCAGAGAGCCGATCATGGTCATCACCCGCGCGAGGGTCGCATCGAGTTCGTGGGGCCCGCTGTGGAGAAACTGCGAGGCGAAATCGGTCAGGTAGCGTTCGTAGAGGACGCGCTTACGCAGCACCTCTTCGAGCGCTTTGCGGCGCGCGCGCTCCTCTTGCAGTTGCTCCCACAAAGCCTGGGGGTCGGTCATGGCGTTCTTTTCCTCCCTCGTGGCCCGGAAGCCACCGGTCATGGTTCGTAGCGCTGGAGACCAGCGTTCCGCAAGGGCAGGCCACGATCCGGGCGCGAAAGTTTCCACCGGACCCCGGACGGGAGCCTCGAAAACGGCTTGGCGCCCGGCGCGCCGGGCGCGAATGCTCGCGCCGATGAGACCCTCCGCACCCGCCTCTCCGCACCCGATGATCGACGTCCGCGCCCTGCTGGTGCGCTATGGCGGCTTCGCGGCGGTCAACGGCGCCACCTTCTCCGTGGCGGAGGGCGAAATCTTCGGTCTTCTCGGCCCCAACGGCGCGGGCAAGACCAGCACCTTCAGCGTCCTGTCCTGCCTGCGCGAAGCCGACGGCGGCCAAGTGCGCATCGCCGGCATGGACCTCACCCCCAACCGCGACGCCGTCAAGCGCCTCGTCGGCGTCGTTCCGCAAGACCTCGCCCTGTACCCCAGCCTCAGCGCCCGCGACAACCTGCTGTACTTCGGCCGGCTGTACGGCCTGGGGGGCTCCGAATTGAAAGCCCGCGCCGGGGAAGCGCTCCGCCTCGCCGGACTGGAAGAACGCGCCCGCGACCGCGTTTCCGCCTTCAGCGGCGGCATGAAGCGCCGCCTCAATCTCGCCGCGGGGCTGCTCCATCGCCCCCGCCTGCTGCTGCTCGACGAGCCCACCGTCGGCGTGGACCCTCAATCGCGAAACCGCATCTTCGAGAATGTGCGCCGCCTGAACCGCGAGCACGGCATGACGGTGCTCTACACCACGCATTACATGGAGGAAGCGCAGTCGCTCTGTGACCGGGTGGGGATTATGGACGCGGGGCAGTTGGTGGCGGTGGGAACGCCAGCCGAGCTGATCGCCGCCCACGGCCGGGGTCACTTGGAACTGCGCGTCGAGGAGGGGGCCGAAGACCTTGCGGCCCGCCTGCGCGAGTCCATCGCGTCACCCGCCACCATGGAAGCCGCCGGCGACGGCCTGATCCGCATCGAGAGCGAACGCCCTCAGCAAGGCCTCGCGTCGGTGCTGCGGGCCGTGGACGAACTTGGCCTGAAAGTCGCCCACCTGGAGCTGAGCGAGGCGAATCTGGAAACGGTTTTCCTGAAGCTGACGGGGAAGACGCTGCGGGATTAGCGCACCGCCAGAATCACCCGGATCCCCACGATCAGCACCACCACGCACAGCACGATGATAAAGGCCAGCTTGGTCACGCCGCCTTTGCCGCGCGGATCGTCCTGGATCAGCACCGGTGGCTGGAGCACGCGAGGGGCGATTTCGCCCGAGAGTGGCGACGCCGACTGCATCCCCAGGTCTGGTTCGCCCTGGGTCCGGAGACGCTCGAAGAGCGCGGTGGGGTCGAGCCGCGGATCGATCGTTTCCATCACTTCCATCGTCGCCAGCGCCACAAAGACTGTCTGAAGGCCTTCCTCCGTGCGCTCGCGGCGGATCGTTTGAACCTGATAAGGCAGCCCGAAAAAATCGTCCTCGTCCGGTTCGAGGAACGCCACCAGTTCGCGGGCCAGCACCGTTCCCTCCTCGCTCGTTTCCGAATACGTCAGGTGCCGCGGCAGGCCGTCCTTTCCCAACGTGAGCACGCGCTGGACGCGGTCGCGGCCGCGCGGTTCGCGCAGCGCCGGCAGACGCCCGCCGGCGTCGGGCACCGGCGTCGTTACCGGCGTCTCGGCGGCGGCGCGCTCGGTCCCCGTGGTGGCCGCCTCGTCCATCATCCACTTGACCCACAGATGACCCAGGCCCGGCGACGCCAGCACCCGGGCGCTGTGTTCGCTCGCCACCGCCGGGGCGAACGGGGCGTCCGGCGTCAACGTGGACGCCGTGCGCAGGACTTGCGCCTTCTCGTTCAGCGTCACCACCTCCGCCCCATCGTCGCCGGTCCCCGTGATGGCCACGATCCGCCCGTCTAGAAAATAAGCCTCCACCTCGAACTGAGAAATCACCGGCACGCGGGCTTCCGCCAGCGGTTCGGTAAGGCTGCTTTCCTGGTCCGACAGGAGAGCGAACAGCCCCCCCGGCTCCTCGGCTCCCGACGAATCGAGCAGCGCCTCGTAAGCCACCGGATCGAACACATCCACCACCGCCGTCACCCGCAGCCCCCCGGTCAGCGCCTCGCGAGGCGACAACGTCGCCGCCCCGACCCCCGCCGCCCCCAGGGACAACGCCACGAGGAACGCCACACAAACGGCGCGAAACGGTAACGAAAAAATCGGATGCACGAACAAGCTCAACCACCGGGGCGACAAGGTTCCGGGCCCTTTGACCGGCCCACGCTCCAATCCCTAAGACACATCCCCCCACGGCGCCAATCTGGAAAGTTGGGAGATTTTTTTCTTCTCAGGAAAGTTTGGAATCGCGGAAAAATTACGCGCGAAGTTTAAAAAAGCGCCGAAAACTCACGAATTTTGGATTTGGGAGGGGTTTCTTCAACCGCTAAGTTCTGACAAAATTTCTTAGTTTTGCCGCTGAAGAGTCACGCACGATCAGAACGAGCGCGGTAAATCTCAGCTTTTTGAACTTTGGAAGGGATTCTCCAACCGCTTGATTCTTTCAAGGCGTTATAGTTTTCAAGCCAGCGATTGAATCCTTTTTCCCAGACATTCTTTTTCAAGGACTTTTTCTTGACCACAATTTTCTAAAACTTTATCCGGTTTATTTGTATTTGGATCTCATCACAACTTTGCATTACCTAATCCACTCGATGAAGTACTCGAATGGCGCCCTCGTTCGTGGTTTCCATAGTTGATTTTGTTAGACTTATACTCGATCTAGGGCGACAATTCCGGGACTTCGATGCGACCCCATCAGAAAAGTACGTTTACCTCCTTGACATGGCATCCTCCGTGTGGGACTCCTGGCGAGTCCCATCGAAGGACCATACCACATAAGGAGTGTTCCATGAACATTCAATACTGGGCTCTTATCGCTGAGCTGCAAGAACAGGCTGAGCAGAGAGACAAGCTCTGCCCCCTGACCGGACACGAGTCCCTGTACTCGACCCGCACCTTCTTCTTCGACCTACTCAACCCTGACGGCCCTAAGGCGCTTTGTGTGGCAGAGACGATATGCGACTCCGTGGGGGATCGCTTTCGTCCCTTCCGGGCCGTGTACTACGCCAAGGGACTCAAGTACGCCTTCGCCGAATACAAGGCCAGTCAGTACCCCTACCTTTTCATCAACCTCAACGATGTTGACTGGGATTATTTGAGCGTTGGAAGCACTGGGTTTACCTTCAAAGCCTTTGCTGAGCTGCTCGAGCCGTTTACCGCGAAATGCGAGCGCCTTTTCCTGACCTCCTTGGAGCCAATCCCACAGCGACTGCTTGAGGAGCTTATCAAGGCCGACTGTGCCTTATCCGTCTCTGCCGCCAGCGGCTTCAACTCGACAGCCGAACAAGTCCGCTTCTGGCAAGGCTTCTTCGACAAAGCATCTGGTTTGGTGGATTTCGACGTGCTCTCTCAGCGCTGCATCGCCAAGTATATGAGGGCACTTCAAGCTGAGAGCGCATCTGATTTCGGCCTGGGTTTCGTGGATTTCAGCCGACTCAACCTGGATCCCAAGATGGAACCATCCGAAGAGGAGAGCGTGGATCAGGACATACTCGACGCGATGACGCCAGAGGAGCGAGAAAAATCGGACCAAAAGGAGCTGGAGGACGTGTTCGGACTCAATGACTAAGGATCCGAGGACTCGGGCCTTGGACGATCAAGAAGGGAAATCGCATCCGCTTCCTCGTCCTCGCTCGCCCATGGCGAAGCGGCATAGGCCAGGGAGCCTCTCTAGGAACTGAGCGCGAGCCACCTGAAGAAAATGAGGCCCACCTGCTGAATTCCCCGCGAATTTGTGTGGTGGGTGATGGGCCCTGGTTTTCGCGGAATCGTTGCCCCCTCGAAATCCGGGGACGCTCCAAGATTTTCAAAATCCCGAAAATCCCCTCGATTTCATCTTGACGGTGTTGCCCCAGGCCTGCCTTCGTTCGCTAGACGAGAAATTCATCGAAATTCCGCCGGTCTCGCCCCCTCACTTCCCATGAGTTCCCCGAGTTCCCAGCCGCCGGTTCCGCGCTGAATGTCCCCTCGTCTGTTCCTTTTCGCTGCTCCCGTTGCCCTGATGCTTCCGCTCCCGAGAACCGCCCCGCAGGACCGCTCCCAAAATGCTCGCCCTCCAGAACCTCGTTGATTATTTTCACATCGATATCGGTATCGACCTCGGTACGGCCAACTCCCTCGTCTATGTGAAGGGCGAGGGCATCGTCCTGACCGAACCCTCCGTGGTCGCCATCAACGAAGCGGGCGACGTCGTCGCCGTCGGGTCCGAGGCCAAGAAAATGCTCGGCCGCACGCCCGGCTCCATCACCGCCATCCGGCCCATGAAGGACGGCGTGATCGCCGATTTCGACGTCACCCAGGAGATGCTCTCCTACTTCATCCGCCGCGTCCTCGAAGGCCGCGGCCACCGGCATTTCATCCGCCCCCGCGTCGTGGTCAGCGTCCCCACCGGCATCACCGCCGTGGAGCGCCGCGCGGTGAAGGAAAGCGCCCTGATGGCCGGCGCCCGCAGCGTGATCCTGATCGAGGAGCCGATGGCCGCCGCCATCGGCGCCCGCCTGCCCAAGCAAGAGGACCTGCCGGAGGAGACCCGCAAGCAACTCCGCCGCCGGCTGGACAAGCGCCTGCATGTCAACGAAGCCATCGGCAGCATGGTGATCGACATCGGTGGCGGCACCACGGAAGTGGCGGTGGTCAGCCTGGGCGCCATCGTGGAGAGCGAGTCGGTGCGGTGTGCCGGCGACGCCATGGACGACGCCATCATCCAGCACGTGAAGCGTAAATACAACCTGATGATCGGCCCGCGAACGGCCGAGGACATCAAAATCCACATCGGCAGCGCGGAGCCTCTGGTGGAGGAACTGCTGATGGAAATCAAGGGCCGCGATCTGATGACGGGTCTGCCGCGCATCATCGACATCCACAGCCAGGAAGTGCGCGACGCGCTCTGGGAGCCGATTTCCACGATCATCAACGCGGTCAAGCTGACGCTGGAGAAGACCCCGCCGGAACTCGCCGGCGACATCGTCGAGCGCGGCATCTGCATGGCCGGCGGTTCGAGCCAGCTTCGCGGCCTGCCGGAAGTCATCGCCCGCGAAACGCGCCTGCCCGTGTACCTCTGCACCAACCCGGAAACCGCCATCGTCGAAGGCACCGGCCGCGTCCTGGAAGGCATCGAAGTCCTGACGCGAACCATGGCGATGAAGTAATTGGCCGCAGATGAATGGGATAAATAGGATTTTGTCCCGCGACAGCCGCGCTGCCCCGATATCTTGTTCATCCGATTCATCTGCGGCTCTTCCTGACCGGTTGACGGCCCGCGCCCCGCGCCCTTCACTTCCCTGCGGGGAGGACGCCGCGTCATGAATCGGGATTTGCCACAGGACTTTCATCTGCCAGCCAACCTCCGCTACGACTGCGTCCGCTGCGGCCGCGGCTGCACGGATTTCTGGGAAGTTCCCGTGGACGGCGCGAGCGTCGAGCGCCTGCGGGCCTTTGACCTGCAAGCCGCACTGCCCGAAGACGCCCCGCCGGGCCCGGCCTTTGCCGACAGCCCCTTTACCCCCGGCCAGACGGTGATCCGCCGCAAGGGATGCGAGTGCGTTTTCCTGACCAAGGACCGCCTTTGCGCGCTGCACTCGAAGCACGGGCCCGAGGCCAAACCGCAGAACTGCCTGGACTTTCCCTTCCGCTACTCCGAAACCCCCAGCGGCGTGTACGTCGGTCTCAGTTTCGCCTGTACCGCGGTCCTGCAGGACGAAGGCCGCCCCGTGGCCAGCGCCGACCGCCGCGCCGAGCTGGCCGCCAACTACCGCGACAGTGTCCACGTTCGCAGCGATATGGATCGCCCGCGCCTGACGCGGCCGTTGCCGATCGACTTCGCCGCCTACGCGGCGATCGAGGACGCCCTGGACGCCATCATGGCCGTGGCCGAACGCCCCCTGACCGAGCGCCTGCTGGCCCAGTCGGCCTTCCTCGACATCGTGGTGCGGGCCTTCGAAGCGGCCCGCGACGAACGCGCCGGGGCGTCCCTGAACATCGGCGAGCGCGACGCCGCCCGCCGCGCCACGGACGAGGCGCTGGCCGAGGCTCTGGTGGCACGCTATGGCGCGAGCGGTTGGGAGAAGTGCTTCGCCCTTGGCGCCCGGGCGCGCAGCGCGCCGTCGCTCCATCGCGCGTTCCTCGGCCTGATGACGACGTTCCGCCAGGCTCTGGGCCGCGATGCCAGCCGCGCCCGCGCTCTCTGGTACATCCTGACGCGCTACGCCGCCCACGCCTCGCGCTTCGGTAAGATCAAGCTGCAACCGCTCGAGGGCCGCTTCGGCTACGGGGACTTCCGCCGCGTGCATCTCGACCTCTCGCCCGGAACCTACGCCGACCGGCTCCTGACGCGGTACTTCCGCCACGTGCTGTTCCGTAAGGACCTGCTGCTGAGCGAAAGCGTCTGGGCGGCGCATCGGTTCATGCTGCTGCATTTCGCGCTGGTGCGGTGGTACCTGGTGGCCCACGCGATCAACAAGGGCCTCGACGCCCCCGACGAAGAATGCGTCCGCGAAGCCGTGCGCAACGTCGAACAGTACTTCGTCCATCACTCGACCTTCACGCGATTTTTCGAGAGCCAGGCCCTTCTTGGCTTGCTGCTCGACACCGCCATCGCAAATCCCCGCTATGCCGGTTCGATGGTACACCCGCCGGTGACGTAACCCGAAAAGGACGAACGATGCGTAAACGCGAAGCATCCCGGATTTTCTGGAGCGCCGTCGCAGCCGTGCTCTGGCTCAGCCTCGCCACTGTCGCTCGGGCTGCGACGACCGAAACGCTGCGCATCATCTCCTGTGCCCCGAATGGCACCCAGATGCTTTACGCCCTGGGACTTGGCGATCAAGTCATCGGCGTTTCCGAGTACTGCCAGTTCCCCCCCGAAGCCCAGAACAAGCCGAAGTACGGCAACCTCTTCGAGCCCAATCTGGAAGCGATGCTCGCCGCCCGGCCCAGCGCCGTCGTCGCCACGCCGACGAATCACAAAGTCATCGAGTTCTTCCAACGGCGCTCCGGCACCCAGGTCGTGGTGCTGGAAAGCTGCGACACCATCGCGGAAATCCACGCGACGATCCAGGCCCTTGGCGACGCCCTCGGCCGCGAAGTTCAGGCCCGCGCCCTGGTGGA
The DNA here is from genome assembly GCA_040219255.1 of Sumerlaeia bacterium. Taxonomy (GTDB): domain Bacteria; phylum Sumerlaeota; class Sumerlaeia; order SLMS01; family JAHLLQ01; genus JAVJSW01. The sequence goes on along the minus strand of JAVJSW010000033.1, from coordinate 25,196 downwards.
AGCCGACCGCGCCGCCCTCGCCGAAATGGCCGCGGCCAACGCCCCCGGCGAAGAACGCCCCCGCGTGCTCTTTGTCGTCGGCCGCGACCGGGGCAGCCTACGCAACCTCTACGCCGCCGGATCGGGCACCTACATCGCCGAACTGATCGAGGCCGCCGGCGGAACCAACGCCGCCGGCCCGGACGACGGCCTCTGGCCCACCTATTCGCGCGAAGGCCTGATCGGCCTGCGTCCCGGCATCATCGTCGAAATCGCCGACGCCGACACGACGGAGACGCGCCAGGAACTCCGCCGCGCCTGGAGCCGCCTCCCCATGCTCCCCGCCGTGCGGGACAGCCGCCTCGAACTCCTCACCGACCGCCGCGTGCTCATCCCCGGCCCCTACCTGGCGCGGGACGCGGAGGCGTTGCGGGGGGTTATTGGGCGGCGCGGCGCTGACTCAGAGACTCCTCCAAGTCTTGGTGAGTGACTGGCTCGGAGCCAAAATCCAGGATCAACGCATTCTCCCGGTCCGGACCGACGTCCAGCCATTCGCTGGCGAGATAGGCCCTCCCGCTCCTATCGGGATCGGTCGGATGGCGAATCCTCATCACCACGCCTGAAACTTGCCCTGGAAACGCCATGACGGTGCTTCCCGGAGCGAAATCGCAGACTTTGCGCTGGCAGTACCAAGTACCTTGGTCCAAGAACTGGAACTGGGTTGTGCCTCCGGGAGTCTCGCCACCCGGAGGCGGCAGTAGCAGCGCAATCGCATCGAAGTAACCAACCTCCAAGTTGAGTTCCGTCTGTGGTTCACCATCCCGAATCTGAAACGTGTGGACGGAATGCGATTGCCCAAACGCTTCATCGCGAAAGTGCACATCGTAGGTCCCGGGCCGCAACTCGGTCTTGAAGGAGCCGTCGCGCTTGAGGTCCACCTTCCGGGAATCGGTCTTCGAATCCTGGCTATCGAAGGAAAAGTTCCGAGGCCGATAGTCGCTGTCGCCGGTGAACTGAACCCGTCCAGAAACCGTGACCCCGCCCGAGAAATCCAGATCCAATTCCTTCTCCTCGCCGAGCTCCAACGAAAATCGGACTTGGTTGTTGGGAATGCGGTCGTCGATGATTTCGAGGCGACCGTGGCTGGGCGCCGCGAGGTTGTCGAATCGGAAGCGCCCTTGGGCGTCGGTTCGGGTGGTTCTGTTGGGCGGACGGGGCGAATAGCTTCCGCCGTAGCTCAACCAAAGCGAGAGGTGCGAGTCCGCGAGGGGCGATCCACCGGGCAGAATCACTTGCCCAAAGAGAACCGCCGCTTCCCCCAGGATCAGCCATTGGGGTGTCGCCGTTTCGCCTTCAGCGACGACCACCGCAAGGTAGCTGAGCGTCTCGCGTCCGTCCTTTCTCGCCATCAGGTAATGCGTCCCCACCGGCACGTCCTCAAAGGCGTACTCGCCCTCCGGCCCCGTGATGGCGGGCGGCGGGTTGAAGCCGGGGTCGCGCGTCTGAGGTTCGAGAAACTTCGAACTATCCGCGATGAAGAACACCTCGGCCCCCACCACTCCCACGGCGTCGGTGGGCCATATCGCTTCATTCGCAATAACATGGCCTTGGATGCGGCCCATTTGCAGGGGCTGCGAATCATCGATCACGATTTCGCCGCGCCATTCGGGCATGGCGGTCAGGTCGAAGGTTTTCTTCACCAGCGGACCGATGGGGACGTTCTGATCATTCACCTTCTGTACGGAAACGGTCAGCGCTGTTAAGGCCGGGCTCAAAGGGATGGGATAAGGGCCCTCTGACTGAACAAAGGCGCCAGACCACCGGGTGTCGGCGCGCTTGCAGAAAAAGCGCTCGATAGCGCGCCCCTCGCTGTCCACCACCGTCAGATGAAACTCCCGGCGCGGTTCCATGCGAAGTGTCACCGGGCCGCCCAGGAAGGTGATGTTTTCCTGCCTCAAACTTTCATAGCCGTCCGTGCGAACAAACGCCTCCCACGTCTGTCCAGGCGTCAGCCCGCCCACTTCGAACTGGCCTTCGGTGTCGGTGCTCGTCGTGGATGGCCCAATGGTCACATAGGCCCCCGCGAGCGGCTCGTCGGTCAAGGCATCCAGCACAACCCCCCGGATGATGTCCCCCTCCTGGAAACGGAGCTCAATGCCCTCGCGCACTTCTCTGGGTTCCAGGGTCAGTTGAATCGGCTCCGGCGGCGCGAGCGCCGTCAACGAGGCAGTGCCTCGCAAATCGGATTGCCGAACCCCGATTTCGATCAGCCGGCCGGCGGGAAGGTCCTCCAGGAAGAACTCGCCGTTCTCATCCGATGTCTCCGAGCCCTCGCTGGAAGTCGTGTAGCCACTGACCGTGGGGACGCGCGCACTGGAGTAGAGACGAACGCCCTCCATCGGCGCTCCGTCCGGCGTCATGACCCGGCCCCGGACGGCCGCCTCCGCAACGAGGACGATCTCCACCTCGGCGGAACGTTCACCGATGCCCGGAGCAGTCACCGAAGCGGACGCATGGCCAAGCTCGTGCGACGTGCTGAGCCGCACGATGTCGTGGGGCGGCGAGGAAATCTCAAACCGCCCCGCCGCATCCGACGTGATCTGGTTCCCATAGAAAAGGTAACGGTGGTTGTTCTGGGATGTGAAGATCTCAAGATTCGCTCCCACGGCAGGCGTCACGCCGTCGGGTTCGAGGACTCGCCCCCGAAGAATCGCCGTTGGCAACAGCTCGATCGTCACCTCCCCCGCGCAATCGGCGACGCTTACGCTGTACGGATTCCTGCCTGGAGTGCGAAATTGCACACTCGGACGCAGGTAACCGGCGGGCGGCTGGATCTGGTAGGAAATGCTCGTGAAGTCCTTGGGAATACCCTCCAAGACCTTGACGAACAGGCCGTTCTCGTCGGTGATCGCGGTCTTGGCTGGATCGTCAAAGTCCAGGGCCTGGCTGTACCGGCTCAGAGACACCTTCACGTCCGCCACGCCCTCGCCCGACCCCTGAAGCACCACGCGCCCGGTGATCGTCATGGCCTCGCAGTCCAGCCCCCGGAAATCCCGCATGGCCCGCTTCAGCTCCCCCTCCATCCACCACGGCCCCGTGAACGGCCCCACCCCCAACCGATCCGCCCGGTCGCGCAGGCTGCCGAAGCTGGGGATGGGGGTTTGGGTGGCGGGAGTGGTGGCGTGCGAGTCGGAACCCTCTGCCAAGTTGGCGGTCGCGCCGCGCGGAGAGGCTTCTGCGAGGCCAGTCTGGACAGGGCTTAGCTGGACCGGTACCGAGGAGGCGGGCTCTTCTGCGAGGGGGCTGGGCTGCGGAGCAGAAACGCGCCACCCCAGGAAACCAAAAGCGAGCAGGAGCACTATCCCTCCCCCCACGGCAATGAAACGGCGTGATGTCATGGCTCAGTCCTTAGCAGGGGGTTGGCCGAAGTCGAGGACGAAGGTGTTTTCTTCGCCGGGGCCGACGGTTTGCCAGCCGGAGGTGATGTCGCCTTGTCGCTCCCCGTCTTCGTAAACGCTCTGGCGCAACCGCACCCGGCCGGCGGGCAGGGCGTCGAGGGTCGCGAGGCGTTCGCCCTGCAAGCCTCGGGTCCAGTACCCGTCCTCCCACTCCCGCCCGGCACCCTCCATCTGGAACTCCAGTGTCCCGCTGGGAATCTGACCGTCGGCGCGGGGCAGGCCGATGACGGTGGCCCGGTAGAGCGGGCATTCGATGACCAACGGTTCGGGGGTCTCGGGACCGATTTCGAGCATCTTGCCGGTGAAGACCTTGATGCCATTGTTGCCCTGGAGATGTAGCCGGTATGTCCCGGGCGTCAACGCCACCTCAAAGGTACCGTCCACCCCAACGGGTGTTTTCTGATCGTAGTTCCTCTCGCGCCAGTCGGGCCGCTCGAAGTGGATGCGGCGCGCCAGAAGATCCGCGTCGCCGGTAAATCTCAATTGGCCCGCGAACCGGCGCCGGCCCGAGAGGTCGATGTCGAGAACGTTCGGTTTGTCGTCGCGGGTCTTGTATTCAAAGCGCTGGTCCCCAAATCCAGGGGCATCGACCTGCAAGTAGCCGTTCTGCGGCGGCAGATTATCGAATCGATAGCGGCCCTCGCCGTCCGTTGTGGTGCGGGCCGTGGGCGGGTCGTAGGACGGAATGTTGGAGCCGAGGTCCGACCAGGCCAGGACCCCGGCATTGGCCACGGGTCGTCCGTCCTCGCCGATGATCTGGCCCGAGAGGGAAACCCGCTCGCGCACGATGAGAGACGCCTCGGCCGTTTCGTCTTTCTTGACCTTCACGGCGGGCGGATTGAAGAGCGGTGGCGGCGTGGGTTTGCCCGTAATCTCCGAATTGGGGCCGCGGACGAAGAACACTTCGGCCCCGGCGAGCGGTTCCAGATCTTGATCGCGCCAGTTCTTCCGCAAGCGCACTTGCCCCTGGATCCGCCCGGTGCCCAGATCCCGCGGCTCGACCACCACGGTTGTGTCCACGGTGAAAGGGCTGTCGTTTACGTCGTCGAAGAACACCTCCGTCGAGCCATAGAGCCCGGCCGGTGTGCCGTCTGGGTTCAGGGCCCGCACCGAGATCGTTCGGGGCTCTTTGCTTTCCGCTTCATTCTTTGGTTCCCAAGTGAAGAAGCCGATGTTGCGGCCGTTGCCTTGATCCTGAGTGCCGAAGTCCTCACCAAAACCCATCGAGAAGTATTTGACCGGCTCGCCCTGCTCATCGACCACGCGGAAGCGGACCCCCTTCGACAAGACCCGCCGCATTGGCAGTTCGAGTTCCCCGGCGAGCGGGGACCAATCGAAAAGATAACGCGTGGAGTCGTAGCCCTGGAGCCCGGCGGAGACCTTGTATGTATGCCCTACCGGCAGGTTTCCGATCGTAAAGCGCCCATCAGGACCTGACTTCACCTCGCGGTTGGTGCCTGGCCATTTGTTGATGTTCAGATTGACCGAGGCCCCTTCAATCGGCTCGCCGCTCTCTTCATCGAAGACCCGGCCGGTGGCGATGTCGCCGTCAACCATTTGGATCACAAGTCCTTCGCGTACTTCACCCGGTTCCAAAATCAGAGAAAGCGGTTCGGGAGCCGCCGCGTTCCCCAATCCTTCCGGGACAGAAGCGAACGCGATGCGCACTTCGAGAGGCGTTTCCGCGGGCAAGTCTTCGATAAAGAAGACCCCTTCTTCATCGCTTCGCCCGCTGGCCACGTATCGAAGTCCGGCTCCACTCGCACTTGCCGTCAACTTGTGAGCCTGAAGAAAAACCTTGGCCGCGGGCTGACCCTCCAGCCCAAGGACACGCCCCCGGATGGCGGCCTCGGAAGTGAGAATGAAAGTCTCTTCCTCGGGAACTTGGTCCAGCGCCGGGGACTTTATTTTGCGCGATTCATGCCCCAGCGCGTGCTTAATGCTGACGTAAGCGGGAACGTCCGCCGGTAAGCCAAACTGGAAACGGCCTTCGGCGTCGGTCCGGCCGCTCTCATAGCGTTCCATCACATCCCCCGGATAGCGGATTTGGACCTCCGCATCCAGAGCCGCAGTCACCCCATCCGGCTCCAGGACTCGGCCTCGCACGCCGCTGCCTCGGGCGAGTTCGAAGTCGGCCGTTCCCTCGCAATCCGCCATGTCGATCTTTCGGCTCAGCCGCGCGTGCATTCCCGGGATGAAGTAGCCGGGTGGCGGGAAGACGGAAAGCTCCGTACGCTCGAGATGCGTCTCCGCGCCGTCCAGCAGCCATTCGTACGTTCCGTCCTCTGCCGTCACGGTGGAGACGGCTCCCTCAAAGCGGCCATATCCGGAGGGAAACCAGGTCACCCGAGCGCCGGGCACGGGCTCTCCTGTCCCTTGTACGGTAACGCGCCCGGAAACGCGGAATTCCGGGCAGATGGCGTTCACCGTACGACGCCTCAGGCGATAAATCTGCTCGAAAAAATGAAGTGGCAACGTCGAGGTCGTCACGCCGTTGCGGTCGATGATCTCTTGCAGGGTACCAAGCCGGGGCTTGTCCTGCACTGGGGTAGCGGGCGTGGTGGCGCTCTCCGCCTCCATCTCCCCAGCCTCCCCCGCCGCCCCGCGATCAAGTGCAACGCTTTGGGCTGTCGAAACCTCCGGCTTCGCGGCGGGCGGGGTCTGGGAGCGGGTGGTCAGGCTTTGGAAAACCACCCACCCTCCAACCCCCGCCACGGCGGCGAGGGCGAGGCAGAGGACGATCAGGGGCAGGCGGCGGGGCGTGGACATGGCGGCGGTCGGGGGTCCTTTGGGTGCGGGATTGCGATGGGTTTGGCGTTGAGAGTGACCGATCGTGCCCCAGGCGGGCGAGCGCAAAGATGGCCGGTCGTGCAGTGGCGGCGCATTGGCCGCTTGCGCGGCGGCGAGTCCGCGCCGCACGATGCGCCTGCCATGACGCCGCCCGCCCCCGCCCTGACCCTCGACAATGTGACGTTTACCTACGACCCGGCGGGGCCGTTTATTCTCGATGGGGTGAACCTTGCCGTGCCCGAGGGTTCCCTCTTTGGCATTGTGGGGCCCAATGGCGCGGGCAAGAGCACACTGCTGGGGGTGATGACGGGGCGGTTGCGGCCGACCTCGGGCGGCGTGCGCCTGCGCGAGGAGCCGCTGGCGTCCCTTTCCCGCCGGGACATCGCCCGCCGCGTGGCCGTGGTGCCCCAGAGCGAAGACAGCGCCTTTGCCTTTACGGTGCTGGAAATCGTGATGATGGGCCGGGCGCCGCACCGCACGGGATGGATGGGGGGCGAGTCGGCGACGGACCGCGACATGGCGCTGGCGGCTCTGGAGGAAGCGGACGTGGCGCACTTGGCGGATCGGCCGGTGTCGCGATTGTCGGGGGGCGAGCGCCAACTGGTGCTGATCGCGCGGGCGCTGGCGCAGGCCACGCCGGTGCTGCTGCTGGACGAACCGACGGCGAGCCTGGACCTGGCTCACATCCAACGCATCGCCCGCATCGTGGGGCGCCGCAGCCAACACTGTGGCCAGACCTGCGTCCTGGTCAGCCACGACTTGAACCTGGTGGCGTCGCTCTGCGGAGAAATGGCGGTGCTGTCGCGCGGGCGGGTCGCGGCCCAGGGGCGGCCGGACGAGCTTCTGACCGAGGAGCTGCTGAGCGAGGTGTACGGCGCGGAAACTTGGCTGGGCCGCAGCCCGGCGGGGCATGTGACGGTGGGGTTGGCGGAATAAGCGGGGGGGGGGGGACTTGCCGCGCGGTGGGATCGTCCGAAGGCGGCGGCGGAGCCGGGGACGGGGCCGGAATGAAAACACCCCGCTCCGGAACCGGAGCGGGGTGCGGTGGTGAATGCCGAAGAGAAGGCGAGCGCTTACATGTTCTGCTCGCGGCGGCGCATCTTGGCGATGCGGCGGCGATGCTTGCGAATGCTCGCTTCCAGCTTACGCTTCTTCTTCTCAGAGGGCTTTTCGTAGAATTCCCGGCGGCGGATTTCCGCGGGAATACCAGCCTTCTGACATTCCTTCTTGAAGCGCTTCAAAGCCTTCTCGATGGGTTCGTCTTGATCGACGTAAACGACTGTGGGCAAAAGGGTTTTCACCACCTTCCTGGTTAAACGTTGGCTGCGCCGGGGCACAATTCACCCCATGGCAGCGGTCGGGTAATCTACACAGCCCTCCGCCCGTGTCAAGCCCCCTTGGTCCGATGACGCAGCCGTGCGAAAGAGCGTTGCTTTCCTCTTTCCGGTCCCCTTGGATGCGCCGGGTCTTCTGGGCCGACACTGTCTTATTGGGGAGTTTCCACGCCCGCCATGTCCGATATTTTCCGCCGCGTTTTCGCCCTCGTTCTTGCCGCCGCCTTTTGCGGCCCGGCCCTGCGCATCGGCGCCCAGAACGATCCCGCCGCCCAGGTCACCGCCATAAACGACCGCGATTATTACCCGGCGCTGATGAAGCTGATCGAGAACGCCCAGTCCTCCATCGAACTGAACCTCTACCAGGCCGAGTTCTACACAGAATACCCCGACAGCGCCAGCAACGACATGATTGCCGCCCTCGAAAAAGCCTCGGCCCGAGGGGTGGTCGTGACCGTTGTGATCGATCAATCGACCTTCAAGGGCGGCCACGACGAGCGCAATATGGACGTGGCGGAGCGCCTCGCCAAATCCGGCGCCCTCGTCTATATCGACCCGGACGAAATCCAGAGTCACCAGAAGATCGCCGTCTTCGATCGCGCCTGCGTTGTGGTGGCCTCGATCAACTGGACGCACTTCTCGCTGTCGAGAAATCGCGAAGCGGCCGTGATCCTGTGGTCGCGCGAAGCCGTCGTTCGCTATCACAAGTACATCGCCGCCCGCGTGGCCGACGGCATTCCCTTTCTCCACCCGAGCATCCAGCCCGCCCCCGCCGAGGGCGCCCTCTCGCCGAAGACGCTGAACATGAGCGCCTTTCCGGCGGCGGACGTCGATTACCTCAACAACCGCTACTACTACGTCCGGCTGGCACGGGCGCTGCGCGAGGCCAAGTCCTCCATCGATGTGGTGCAGAACTACGCCATGTTCTATCAGGACGTGCCGGAGCAGGTCTACGACCTTTACCCCGATCGCCCCACAGCCAAGCCTTCGGAAACGAACCTGATCCTCAGGGAGTTGATCGCCGCCCACGATCGCGGCGTGAAGGTGCGTGTACTGTTCGATCTGACCTGGCAAGAGGACTTCCAGATTGGCTGGGGCAGCAGCAAAACCGAGTTCGCCAAGCGCCTCGCCGACGCCGGTATCGAGGTCCTGGTGGACGACCCGGCGGAACAAATCCACGCCAAGATGCTGGTCATCGACGACGAGAAGGTCCTCGTCGGCTCGACCAACTGGAGCTTCCACGCCCTTGAGATGAACAATGAAGCCAGCGTCATCGTCGAAGCGCCGGAACTCGTTCAGGAAATCTACGTGCCCTGGGTCAAAATGCTGATGGACAAGGGCCAGCCCTGGAGCGCGGACCTGCCGGCGATGGCGGAGCGATAAAACTATGGCCCGGCCGGCGGCGTCCAATCCCGCGCGAGGCGCTTGGCCTGGGCCACTTCCGAAGGCGCCATTGCGGCGAAGAGACGGTCGCGAGCCTGTGCCGCGGGCGCCGAACCCTTCTCCGCGGCCATGATATACCACTGGGCCGCGATGACTTGGCTGGCGGGGACGCCGTGGCCGAGTTCGTACGACCGGGCGAGGAAGAACTGGGACTCGGGCAGTCCCTGATGCGCGGCGCGGCGGAACCATTGGGCCGCCTCGGCGGGCTTCTTTTCCTGGCCCAGCCCCTTCAGCGCCATCAGCCCCAGATTGTGCTGGGCGCGCGGCTCTCCCGCATCCGCCGCCTGCTTCAGCCACACACCCGCTTCCGCGTAATCCTGCAAGACGCCTTCGCCTTCGATCAGCATCCGGCCGTACTCGGCCTTCGCTTCCACAAGGCCTTGCTCGGCCGCCCGCCGGGTCCACTTGGCGGCTTCTTCGGGATCGGTTGGTAGAGCCCCACCCCCGCGAAACATGCGGCCCAGCGACATCATGGCCTCGGCGTCGCCCTGCGCGGCGGCGAGGCGATAGTACTTCGCGGCGCGCTTCGGATCGCGCTGCACGCCCTCGCCTGTGGCATACATGCGGGCCACTTCCATCTGCGCCAGGAGCAGCCCGCCATCCGCCGCCTGGCGAAACAGCTTCGCCGCCCGGTCCGGATCGGCCTCGCCGCCGCGCCCTTCGCGCAGCATCCGGGCCAAGGCGTATTGCGCCTCTGGCAGATCCGCCTCCGCCGCGAAGGCGAACAGCCGGCGCGCCCGCTCATCGCCCTGCGCGACGCCTTCATCCTTCACCAGCAGCAGCCCGAGGTTGAGCTGCGCCGGGGCGTACTGTTGCTCCGCCGCTTTTTCGTACCAGGCCGCCGCCTGAGCCAGATCGGCCTCCACGCCCGCGCCTTCGGCATACATGCGGCCCAGAAGGAACTGGGCCGCCGCCGATCCGTCCTCCGCGCCGTCGCGGGCCTCTTCCAGGGCTTCGGCGTAGTCGCCTTCCAGGTACGCCTCATAGGCGTCTTCCGTGGGATTGGGGAAGGCGGGGGCGGTGAGCGCGAGGGCGAGCAGGAGAGCGATGTGGCGGTGTTTCATGGACGAATTGGCGATGGAGAAGGGTTGTGGGGTGGCTTTTCCGCCTGAAGGCGGGACTACGAGCACGTTTGACGTCAGCGCTGCTTCGCCACCCGTTCCACCTGCTCCAGGTACTCCTGCACGTTTTCGCGGTAGTTGACCTGCTGGGCACGGCGCAAGAGGGGCAGGGCTTCGTCGTACTTCTCCTGGCTGGCCAGAAGCTGGGCGTGGCGGACTTTGGCGTCGGCCTCGAAGCCTTCGAGGTTAGCGGCCCGTTCGTAATAGAAAATCGCCTGCTCCGGGTCCTCGTTGCGGGCGGCGTGCTGACCCAGGAGGAGCAGCGCCTCGCCATCAAGGGGATCGAGTTCGACGATTTCCTTCAGCACCCGCACTTCCTCATCGCCGGCGCCTTCCGCCACAGCGAGGCGGCCTTCGAGCTTCAGCAGGTCGATGCGGGCGTCCTGATCGAGGCCCGAGCCATAGGTCGTCTGCACCGTCTGGACGATGCGCTTTGTTTCGTCGAAAGCGCCCCGGGCGGCCAGCACCTTGGCGGCGCGGATGGCGCGCTCCTGCTTGCCGTCGGATTCCATCTGGATCGCCTTGATGTACGAATTGGCGGCCAGCTCGTACAGCTCTTCATTGACGTAGATGTCGCCGAGGATGTTCAGGCTATCGAAGGTCGAACCGCCTAGCAAATCCACCAGCTCGTAGATTTCCGCGGCTTCCTTCGGCTCGCCCTTGCCTAGGTAGGCGTTCGCCTGGAGCAGCCACAGGTCCGTGCGCTCCGGTTCGTCCTTGAGAAGCTGGCCGGTCAGGGCGACGGCTTCGGCGTAGCGCTCCTGCTTAAAGAACGCGCGGGCCAGACCCATCTTCCAGTCCATCGTCTGCGGATCGAGCAGGATCGCCATACGATAGGCGGACTCGGCGGAGAGGAAGTTTTCCTCGTTCGAGTACGCGAAACCCATCAGACCGTAGGTGATGGCGTTGTTCTCGCCCAGTTCGACGACGCGGGTCAGGGCCGGCAGGGCGTCGGCGAAACGGTTCTGGCGCACGGCGATGATGCCCATGTTCTTCCACGCGCGGCGGAATTTCGAGTACTTCTCGACGGCTTTCTGGTAGTACGCAGTGGCATCGTCCAACTTGTCCTGCTGGAAATAAATGTTCGCCAGGGTGAAATCGAAAACGGCGCTGGCGGCGGCGTTGCGCTTGATTTCCTTCTGGATCGCGGCGGCGGCCTCGTCCATCTGCTCGTTGCCGATCAGTTCGAGGATTTCCTGCATCGCCTCGCGCTCGTCTTCCGTCACGCGGGGTTCGATGTCCGTTTCGGCCATGTAGCTTTCGACCACCTGGCGGCGGAAAGCGGGGCTGTTCCAGAGGTTGAGGTCCGGGGTTTCCTGGGCGGGGGCTTGCGTGGCGAGCAACCCCGCCAGCACCGCGCCGGCGGCGAGCACACGCGAGCGGGACAGGAAGCGGCCGATGCGCGCGAAGGCGCCGCGGGACACGGGCGGGACGCCCGTGCTACCAGATTGGGGGATCATTTCCAGGCTCGTTTTCATCTCAGACTAGATTCCTTCCGGGAAGGTAATGGGCACGCGCATGCGGAAACGCACAGGTTTTCCGCCGCGTTTACCCGGTTCGAATTTCCATTTGCCGATCGCGTCCAGGGCCGACTTCTCGAACATCGGACCGGTGGACTTCTGGACGCGCGGTTCTTCGACGCGGCCTTCCTGATTCACGATAAAGATCACGTACACCGTGCCCGGCGCGTTTTTGCGGATTTCCGGCGTGATGCGCGGACCGGGCTGATAGAGGGCGCGGGGTTTCTGGTCCAGATCGGCGAGCGAAAACAGCTCGTCGGTCTTCTTGTCGCCCCCGGCCACGGCGTTCAGGTTCACGGCGAAATCGCCGCCCAGCCAGCCGTCGCTCATGCCGGGATTCAGCGCCAGCTCGAGCTGGGACAAATCCAGCGGCGGCGTCTCCTCCGTCAGCTCCGGCGGCGGTTCTTCCTCCGGTTCCTCTTCCTCCTCCGGCTCTTCTTCTTCCGGAGGCGGCGGCGGGGGTTCGAGCGTCGTCGTGTCCATCGCTTGCAGCCCCAGATCCGCGGACGGCGGTTTGCTGATTGTCTGAATCAGGGGCAGAATCAGGAACAGGGCCAGCGTCATGCCGATGCCGCCGCCCACCACCGCCAGGCGGTGATAGGAGTTCCGGATCGCGGCCCAAAGGCGATTTTCCCGCTTCATCGCTTAGCCTCGCGTCTGGCGCGTGGCCACGCTGACTTTTTGCGCGCCGCCGAGCTTCGCTTCGTCGATGATGCGCACCAGCATCCCGCTCTCGGCGGCGACGTCAGCCTGGACGATCACCGGCACGTCCTCGGTCTGGAGCATCCGCTTGACCAGCGGCTGCACGCCGCTGATACCGATTTCGCGGCCGCCATACACCACCTGACCCTTATCCGTCAGGGCGATCAGGATGCTGGTCTTTTCCAGTTGGACCGAAGAGGCGGCTTGCGGCTTGTCCACTTCCACCCCCGTTTCTTCCACGAACACCGTGGTCACGATGAAGAAAATCAGCAGGATGAACACGCAGTCGATCAGTGGCGACATGTCCACCGATGCTTCCGTGCTCTCCTCTGTCATGCGGCTGAGACGTCCCATAGGTCCTTCTCCCTCTTGTCAGTTCAGTTCGATTCGCGCGCGGCCCGGACTCAATAGTCCTCGGCGGCGTAGAACGGATCGTTCTTGTGGATTTCCTTGTAGAGCTTTTGCGTGCAGACGCTTTCCAGGTGGGCCAGGAAGGCCTTGTAATAGTCGAGGCGGCGGCTGAGCTGGTACTGAAAGAACAGCCCCGCGAGGGCGATCACCAAGCCCGTCTCGGTGGTGACGAGTGCCTCGGAAATACCGCCTGCCACCATCTCCATCGTCTTGTCGCCGCCCGACCCGCCGGCCAGCGCCGCGAAGGTCGTCAGCATACCCGTCACCGTACCCAGCAGACCAAGCAAGGGCGCGGCGCTGACGCAGATTTTCATGACGCGCAGGTCCCGCTCGACAGGCACCACCTCGGTCACGCGCAGTTCTTCGAAGTAAACCGCCGTGTCCTTGATGGTCTTGCCGCCGGAGACGAAGTCCAGGATTTCGCCCAGCTTGCCTTTGCGTTCTTCCGGCTCGTCGATCCAGCGGCGCCACGTCTTCTCGCGCACCGACTTGAAACCTTTGTCGGAGAGCTGGAAGTAGATGTGGATGCCGAGGCCGAACAGGATCAGCGAAAGCGCCGCGATGGCGACCATGGCCCATCCGCCGGAAATCCAGATCTCGATGGCTTGTTCCCAGAGCTGTTCCAGCTTGGCCAGTAGATTCATCGTTGTCAGTTCATCAAGCATGGGTCCTTCTCCTCACAGCACGACGAGGTTTACGGTCAGACGCTGGACGCCGCCAGTTCCTCGTCGCTTTCCCTTTCCCGGTCGACTTCCTGCTTCGGCACGTTCAGGCGGGACCCCGGCGTGATGCGCATGTCATCGTTGGCCGCCATCTTCTTGGCGACCGCCGTCAAGTTCATCGGGGACTTGCTGACCGTGTTGACCAGCGAAACGCCCGCCGTTTCCATTCGGTTCACAATGCCGCGCGCCTTGCGCACCAGCAGCCCGTGCAGCAGCAGCGCCGGAATGGCCGTGATGAGACCGAACTCCGTCGTCACCAGGGCCTCCGAAATACCGCTGGAAAGCGTCTTCACGTCGCCCGAGCCGAAGACCGTGATCAGCTTGAAAGTGTTGATGATGCCGGTCACCGTGCCCAGCAGACCGAGCAGCGGGGCCGCCGCCGCGCAGATCGCGATGAACGGCAGCCAGCCCTCGAGGTGCAGGCGCACGGCCAGGATGCGTTCGTACATCACTTCCTCGATCAGCTCCGGCGGGTACTCCAGGTGCTCGACGCCGTCGGAGAGCATTTCCGCCGTGGGCGAATAACCGAAGACGAGGCGCAGCAGGAACTGCAAACCCGCCCCGATAATGCCGAAGAACGCCACGAAGATGGCCGGACCGAACTGTTCAGCCAACGGCGCCAGCCCCGGCGCGATCGACCGCGCCACATCGAGCGACAGGAACGCCCAGACGCCCAGGCCGAAGAACAGCCCGATGAGCAACCCCATCACCCAGTCGCGCTTGAAGTCCGGGCGCCGCTTCTTCATCTGCGCCGCGACTTCCTTGGCGCCGTAGCGGTCCTGGCGGGAAACGTAGCCCAGCAGTTCGCGGACTTGACTCCGCTCCGGCGCGCGGATCGCCAGGAAGCTGATCCACTTGCACAGCGCCACCAGCAACGACAGCCCCGCCAGAATGAAAATCGGAATCATCACCGGACCGCCCTTGGCGACGTGCTCGGCAAAGGTCTCTTCCGTGTCTTCGATTTTGTGCGCGTTGCCCAGCGTCGGGTCGAAGGGGAAGGCCCCTTTCGCATCCGCGATGACAGCGCGAGCGGCCACCGAGTCGGCCGGGTCCTGGAAGGTGGCGACGGTTGGCTCGAGAGAACCGAGCCGCTGCTCCGCCGTGCCGACGATCTGGCCGTCCTGCGAGGCGAACAGCGCCGCCGGGCCGACCAGCAGGAACGTTCCCGGATTCACGATGCCCGCTTCGTCCACGGCCGAACCCTCGAAGGTGGTTCCGCCGAGGGCGTCTTCGAGGCGATCCACTGACAGCGTCAACAACGCCGCCTGCTTCTCGTAAACGTCCTGCTCGGAGAGCGCGTCGTTCTCCGGCGCCAGCCGCGCTTCGTCCAGCGCCTCTTCATAGCGCTGAAGCTCGGCGATATGGAGCCGCGACTCGAAGTTGCGGATGTATTCGCCGAGAAGGTTCGACAGGTAGGTGGACTCTTCTTTGCGGCGCTGGATTTCCGAGCGCAGGTTGGAGAGGTCCAGGGTGCGGCTGTCGAGCATGCGGCTCGTCTGCTGGAATTCCAGACGCACATCGCTCAACTCGCTCTCGAGTTCGGAGAGGCGCCGGCTCAGCGGAATGGTTTCGTTGGCGGCCTGCTCGCGCAAAGCGGCGAGTTCTTTCAGGCTGTCTTCGAGGCGTTGCTGGGCCGATTGGGCGGCGCTGCCGAAATCGCGGGTGGCTTGCGGCACTTGCGTTTGCTGGGCCGCGGCCGGAGCCACCGCCAGCATCGTCAGAAAAAGGAGCGTCAAAAGGGTCTTCATCTTAGAGTCCTTACTTCACCGAAACGGGAACGTGAACGAAGGAAGCCACTTGCTCGTTCTGCAAGATGGCGATGGCTTGAGCGATTTGCGGGGCGGCTTCGTTAGCCTCGATCCAGGTCCACTGGCCGTCGTCCGACACAGTTCCGATGCCGGCCACAGTGCCCTTGGCGCCGGAGTAATACCCCTGGCCCACGCCGAGATAGAGCGCCGTCACCTCGACCGACTTGCCGTCAGAGAGTTCGCGCACTTCGCTCGTCACGGTGATTTCGCGGTGGAACTTGTTCACTTCGTTCAGGATGCCGACCACGTTCTGGAACCGCTGGGACACTGACAGGTCCGATTCCTCCGGGTTGTCCGGCAGGCGCTGGCTCAGCGGCTTCACGCGCTCGCGGATGGGTTCAGGCAGCCGGGTCAGCAGCTCTTTCGTCCCCTTCTCCAGCGACGCGAGCACATCGCCGAGCGACGCCGACGCCGCCTTCAGCTTTTCGTTTTCGTCCATCAGCTCGACACGCTTCTTGTCGGCTTCGGCGATGCTTTCCTCCGCTTCGCCAATCTTGCCGCGCAGGGCCTCGATCTCGCGCTCGATCAGCTTGATTCGTTCGTCGAGCACCTCGCGGGAGAGCTGGAGCTGCTGCTTCTCTTTCGAAATCAGCCGCTTGGTTTCCACCCACTTTTCCAGCACATCGCGAGTCTCGCCGATGCGTGGTTCGCCATCTTGCTGGGCAAGACCCAACCCGGCGGCGCCCAGGAACGCCGCGCAGACCGCCGTGGTGAGCAGTCGGCCCTCCGGTTTTCGAGTCGCTGTTTGTGAAGTCCTTAGCATAATCCCATGCTCCCTGCGGTTTGGTCTGAATCGTTGGAGGTCAATAAAGTCCGTGGTTTCTGAATTCTGGCGGCGCCGCCCGGGCCCCTAGAGGCCGAACTGGAAGCCGAAGTGCAAACTGCGGTCATCGTCCGTGTCCTCGCTCAAAAGTTGTTCGGCGTAGTAAAGGAACGCCCGCTGATCGCCACCCGGCACCTTGATGCGGATGCCCAGACCGGTGCTCAGACGCGGCGTGCCAAAGCTCAGCGGGTCCTCGTTCAGCGTCCCCATATCCACGAAAATCGGAATGTCGATGTCTTCGCTGACGACATAGCGGATTTCGTTCTGCAAGCCCGTCAGCGTCGCGCCGCCGATATGGAGGTTGTCTTCCTCGTCGTCCACCGGTCCGACGCCGCGATAGTCGAAGCCTCTCAGGCTGCCGAGGCCGCCCGCCTGAAAGCGGTCGCTCAGGCCCACGTCGGTCGCTTCGAAGGGCATCAGGCCAAGCTGGGCGCCGCTGTACCATGCCCACCGGTTCGA
The DNA here is from genome assembly GCA_040219255.1 of Sumerlaeia bacterium. Lineage (GTDB taxonomy): Bacteria > Sumerlaeota > Sumerlaeia > SLMS01 > JAHLLQ01 > JAVJSW01. Next base: position 8,626 of record JAVJSW010000033.1, on the reverse strand, counting down.
AAGCCGATGGTGGTACTCGGCGCTGTTGCTCCACTTGAGCAGCGTGCCATCCGCCGCGCCGGCCTCCAGACCGGTCGTGAACCGCACCCCTTCCGTCGAGTCCCAATCGCCCCGGTCGCGCGTGTCGTAATTGAGGAAATATCCCACCGTGGCCGCCGTGTACGAATCGAAGTCTTCTTCGTAGTCGTCGTCGTCGCGGTAGGGGTCGTAGGAAATGCGTTCGAGCCGCAGTTGCCATTCGTTCGTCCAGGGCCCGAACAGATCGCCGACCTTGTAGCCCATGCGCAGACGGCCGCCGACGCGGCGTTCTGAGTACTCGTTGAAGCCCAGCTCGTCCGCCTGGAAGTAGTAGAGCATCGACGGTTCGCGCTCCTCGCCGACGAGCTTCTCGCCCAGCTTCCAGTAACGGTCGAAGTAGGAAATGTCGCCGCCGCCGCCTTCGCCTTGCAGGCTGACGTAGCCGCCCAGCGAGAGAACGTCCGCGCGGCCGCCGACATTGCGTTCGGTGAAGCGCAACCGCGTCACCGCCCCCAGGTGATCGTTCCAGCCGAGGGTCACGCCCAGGTTCGCCGTCCGCCGCTCCGTCACCTTCACGGTGATGTCGCGCTTCATCGTGTCCGAGGTCGCCGAGGTCTCGACCTGCACGTCTTCGAACAACCCGAGGCGCCAAAGGCGGCGTTCCGCATCGACAATGTACTTACGGCTCAGTTGCTCGCTTTCGCGGATGCGCACTTGCTTGCGCAGGATGTCCTCGCGCACCGGCGGCGCGATCTTGCGATGGTACCAGGACGTGCCGTAACCGCGCCGCGTGGTGTCGCGCTCGAGTCGCACCTGGCCCAGAACGCTGGTGGTCCCCTCGTCCACGGCCGCGTGCACGATCATGGCGGCATCTCCGCCCGGCACCGGCTCGAAATCCAGTTCCACCTCGGGCGCCATGTAACCCCGATCCTGGGCACGCTCCGTCAGGCGCTCCTCGATGTCGCGCAGCCGCGGCGTCGAAAGGCTGCGGCCCACATAGGGTTTCACCGCCTGGCCCCAGAATTCGGGCTCCATCACCCGCCGGGGCGCCACGCGCACCTCCGCGATTTCGAATCGTTCGCCGCGTTCGATGTCGTAAGTCACCTTCACGCCCTTCTTGCGCGAAGTCTCCGTCTCCTTCAGCCGCGCCGTCGCGTTCCAGTAGCCCAGCGACCGCACCAGATCGGCGGTCATCGCCTCGACCTCAATCAGCCGCGCCGCGGTCACGGAGGAGCCTTCGTCGAAGGGGCTGGTTTCCGACTCGCGGAAGAACCCGCGGATGCGCACCGCGTTGCCGAGTCCGGCATCGTCGAAGCGCACCTTACGCAACTCGGCCGGTTCGCCGGTCTGGTCCTCCAGGAAGAAACCCAGCACCAGTGTATCCGTCGATTCGACGGCGTGGTGGGGAATGACCGTCAGGTGGCCGAAGCCTTGTTCCACGAGCGCTTGCGCCAAGGCGTCCTGCGCCTGCCGGGCCGTGTCCGGAGTGAACGGCGTGCCCGGCGCCAGCGGAAATCGCGCCGCCAAGGCCTCCAAATCGACGCCCTCGACCAACGGGAAGAACTCCACCCGCTCGATCGCCGGTGGCAGGCGGAAATCCACCATCAGCGCATAATACAGCGGCGCCTCCGGATCGCCCGATTCGTCCGGCAGCGGCATCAGGCGCACCTTCTGCAACCCGCCGCCGACGGTCATCTTGCCGAGACGCTCGCGCACCTGCTCGAGCGTCCCCGGCGTCAGGGTCTCGCCCAGCGGCACGGTGATTTCCTCGCGGACGAGTGCCTCGTCCTCTGGATCGAGGCCATAGACCTGCACGTCGCCCAGCGCCGGGCGCCGGCCAAAGCGGCCGTCGTCTTCCTCGGCGCGCCCCATCGCCGGCAGAAGCATCGCCACCACCACCGCCGCCATCGCGGCCCATCGTTTCGCGAAAATCCACCGGCTCATCAGAACGACGCACTCAATCCCACGGAGAATTCCATGCCCTTTTGGTAGGACGTCTTCGTCACGTCGCCGTCGATGTAGTCGGAGCGATAGACGGTTTCGATGTCGGGATTCAGGAGATTCTTGGCCTGCAGCTTCACCTCCCAGCCCTCCACGATCTCGTGCCTCAGGGTTGCATTCAGTGTCCCGAATTCCTTGGCGTAAACGCTTGGCACCAGGTTGCCGTCGTCCACGCCCGCGCCGGCCACCAGCGTATCGCCGCGCACTGTGTAGAAAACGGACAGATCGGTACCCGGCAGACCTAGCTTGCCCATGTTGTAGATGAAGTAGAGGTTGTAGAGGTGCTCCGGCGCGTTGGTCATATCGCGCTTTTCCAGGGGCGCCTGGATGCCGGGATTCTCGAACTGCGCCGCTTCGTCCTCCGGCAGGGTCACCTCGGACTCGATAAACGTCGCGTTGGCGCCGAGAGAAAGGCCCTCGAGCACATCCCAGAAACGGCCCATCTGCTGGCGGATTTCCACCTCGAAGCCGCTCAGCTCACCCTCCGGATAGTTCACCGGCGTGGTGTAAACGAAGCTGTTCACGCGCTGCACGTATTCGATCGGATCGGTGATGTCTTTGTAGAAGTACGACGCCGAAAGCAGGCCGCCTGGATAGGGCGAGAAGTCCGCCCGCAGGTCGTAGTTCTTCACCGCGCTCATTGTCAGGAGCGGGTTGCCGATGAAAATATCGGAGCCCAGGAACTCCTGCTGCAGGATCGGCGTCAGTTCGCGGAACGTCTGCCGCGCCACCGTTTCGCTGTAGGAACCGCGGATCACCAGCGGCGCCCACGGCGTGAAGCGGAAGCCGATGGAGGGCAGTTCGTCCTCTTGCTCGAACATCACGTCCGCGTCGCCCGGGTTCAGGGTTGTCAGCGCCTGACCGTCCGGCGGGAACCAGGTCACATCCGCTTCCGGAATGTTGACGATGCTCAACTCCGTGTCTTCGTATCGAATGCCGCCGATGATATTGAAGAACGAGGTCAGCGGCAGATCGACCATCCAGTACCAGGCCGAAATGTTCTGCTCGCCGATGTAATCGACGTCGATTTCCGCCGCCGTGATCGGGTGGTCCTCTTCGGGGAACACCTCGCTCCAGGGCTGTTCCCAGGGAGCTTCGTAGCTGGCCGCGTTGTCGCTGAAGTTACTGAACGACTCCTGCTCGTAGGTCCGGTAGACCTCGTCCTCGAAGATTCCCAGCTTCACATAGCCTTCGTCGCCGGTCCACTGCTCGAAGGGCAGTTTCAGGTTCACCTGGTACTGATCGCTCTCTTCCTCGATTTCCTTGTAAACGCGTTGCAAGTTGCCCAGCGTGAAGTTTGCCGCCGGCTTGAAAGGCCGATGCACCGCCGGGCGTGTGAATGGATCGATGAAGGGAGGCCGGCCCGGGTCCATCACCTCGGGAAGCCAGATCGAGCCGAACTGCCGTTTGTCCGGCTCGTAGAGACCCGCCGTGCTGTTCGCGTAAGACCAGTCGAATTCCGGGTTCAGATTCGTCAGGAACCCGTCGATGCCCACACTCGGCAGCGGGATCTCGTGATGCCCCGCGATCTGCCAGGTCTTCGTTTCCCTCTCCCGGTAGGTCAGCGTTTCCAGCCGGATGTACGGAGCCGAATCGCGTGCCCGGTTCCCCGGATCGTCTGAATCGGAGGGATCGTAGCCCGGAAAGAAGTACTCCTTGCCGCGCGTATCCTCGGCGATCCGGGCGGTGTCCTCCGCGTCGCGTGTATAAAGACCGGTGACCGTGATCGCATTGTATTCGTTTTCGATGCCCACCACGCCCAGCGCGCCCCACTGCACGAATTGCGTACCCTTCTGCACGTCGAACAGGTTGGTCTTGAAGTCGCCGTCCTCCGGCGTGCCCTGCGACGTCTGCGGCACCATCTCGCCGCCCGGCTCGGTGATCCAATACTTGTCGTCGATCTCGTCTTCCGTGAACGAACTGTCGCGCTCGTAGAAGAAACTGCCAAAGCCGCCCACGTTGATGTCGCGGCCCAGCTCGATTCGCCCGCCGCCGGACAGCGAATACTTGTAGTCGACCGGCGAGTCGATCCGCTGGCCACCCACCGCGCCCTCCCAGTTCCCAGCCAGGTTCTCCTCCTGAATGTCGCGGGCCCCCTCTTCGTCGCCCCAGTAGTTCAAACCCCCGCCCTCGTAGGACAGGAAGTCGTCGCGGTTCGAAGTCTGCGTATTGTAACTGTATTGTCCGCTGACCTTGACGCTGTTTTCCTCCGGAACGCCCTTGAGCACCACGTTCACCGCGCCGCCCGAGGCGTCGCCCTGTTGATCCGGCGTGAACGTCTTACTCACCTGGATGCTCTCGATCGCGCTCGAGGGAAACTGATCCAGTTCCACCGCGCGCTTCTCCGCGTCCGCCGTCGGCAGGCGAATCCCGTTGAGCTGCGAGTTCACGTAGCGATCCGGCAGACCGCGAATGACCGGGTACTTGCCGTCCTCCACCGTGGCGCCCGCCACCAGCGTCAGGGCGCTCGCCGCGTCGCCGGCGCCCGCCTGGCTCATCAGCTCCGAACTGACCGAGTCGATCAGCGCCGGACTCTCGATGCGCAGCTCCAGCAGGCCGATTTCCGTGCCCCCGCCAAAGGACACCTCCTGCACCACGAACTCTTCCATCTCGACGAAATCGCCGGTCAGATCCGCCCGCACTTCCGCCAGTTGTCCCGGCGAAACCACCACGTTGGCCTTCACCTGCCGCGTGTACCCGGGCTTTGAGAACACCAGCGTGTAATTGCCCGGTTCGATCTGGCCAAAGGCATAGTTGCCCGTCTCCGCCGTCGTCGCTTCGACCCCGGTTTCCACGATCAGGACCCGCGCTTCGGGCAGCGGAGCCTCGAAATCGGCGTCGTAAACGGTGCCGCGAATCGACCCCGCGTCCTGGGCCGACGCCAGGGAAGCGGCCCCCATCACAAGGGCCGCGATCAGCATCCGCATCGTTTGAAAAGCTCGATTTACCACGGCGCTCCCAGACCTTCGGCGATCTGGCGGACACGGGTCCACAGCACAGCGTCCGGTTCCACGGAAACGCGCGCCATCGACGTCAGAGTCTGCGACAAATCCTCAGCCCGGGGGCGCGAGTTCGGATTCTCGAAGCCCTCCTCCACCGCCAGCTTGTAGACTTCCAGCGCCTTCTCCTCATCGCCGATGGCGGCGTACGCCTCGGCCAGCGACCGCAGCGCTTGCGCCCGGTAAATGTTCACGATCCCCGGGCCCTTCTCGCCATAGTACGCCAGCGTTTCGTCCGCCAGCGTCCGCGCCGTGTCCACGTCCCCCGCCTTCGCCCGAAGGCCGATCACCAGCCCCCAGTACTCCACATGATAACGCGGCGCCCACTCGAAGTCCGTCAGGAAGCTTTGCGCCTCATCGACCAGGATCAGCGCGGTTTCCCGATCGTCGTGCGCCAACGCCTGCTTCGCCAGATCGGCGAGCATCTCGAGCCGCATGAAGACCGGCAGCTTCTCGCTCGAAGCCTTCACCTTGCGCACCACTTCGGCGCGCAATTCTTCATTATCGTAATGGCGCCCGAAGAGTTCCCCGTAGGAATCCAGCGCGTTCTTGTTGATGTCCTGATCGTCCATCGCCAGCATCATGTCGAGTTCGCTGGCCTGGGACAGAAAGTCTTCCTCGCTCGCCGTTCGCGCGGCGATTCCCTCGACCTTGCCACGCTCGGATTCGACGAGATTCGTCGAGTACAACTTCGCCTGCGGATCCTGTCCGAGAAGAAGGTAGGTCTGCGCGATCTTCACCCGGACCCGGTCTCGGCGCCAGTCCTCGGCCGAATTCAACTCATCCTGGGCCGCCTTCAGGAACTCCTGGGCCATTTCCTTGTTTCCCGCATCGGCCCAGTAGTAGGCGAGCATCGCGTTCCCATGGGCCCGCCGCCAGTTGTCGATCTGGCGAACGAAAGCCACCGCGGAAGTCGGTTGATCCAGCGCCAGAGCGGTCTCCACGACCTGCTCCTGCATCCGCGAGCGCGTCTTGATGTGCGGCTCGTGCGGGATGGCGCTGGCCACTTCGAAAGCCAGGGCGAACAACTCACGGCGATAAGCCTCCAGCGGCGCATCCCGCCAGGCCGGCTCCGGCTCCACGGCCAGAATCGCGCTCGAAGCCGAATCCGGCGGCTGCGTGCCAACGCTGGCGGTCGCCGCTGTCGCCAGCAACGTGCTCGTCAACAAAGTGAAAGCGGTTCTCATCGGGTGAATCATGGCGTGCGGACTCTCACATCGGTGAAAAATGGGATCGAAAAAAAATCTGCTTCAGTGCCTCAGACGCGGAAAGCTGACGGCGAGTCTGTGATCCCGCCGTCAGCTCTCACTGTTAGACTTACGTTATCAAGCCGTTCGGAAAATTCCGAACGGAACTCTTTACTCGAACACCTGCCAGGCGTCGACCGCGGTGGCGGGGCCGGCCACGACGCCGTCGTAGGCGTCGATGGCGGTCCAGCCGCGGATCCAGACGCGGGCCGGGGTCAGGCCTTTGCTGGCCGGAGCGAACGCGCCGCGGTAGTTGGCGGCCACGAAGAACTCGTCGTTCGGAGCGGAGCCAACGCTGGTGGCCGCATCGCCGACCGGGGTCGGGTCGATGAAGCTGACACGCAGCATCTGCAGGCCGCCCTTGCTCACGACGGACTCGCGAGTCAGCGTCGTGATGGGCAGGGTCGTATCGCCCGCGTAAACGTTATCGTTCGGCTGAACGCCAACGCCGTTGTTGGCGGTCACGCCGCGGGCGTCGGAGTTCGTGAAGGCGGAGCCAGCGGTGTTCATGCGGGCGAAAACGCTGTCGGAAATCTCCGCCAGGTTGCCGTCGACCTGCACGGGGTACAGCGCCTGCTTCTCAGCCAGCGTGTCCACGTCGCCCTGGTTCACGGACGGGTAGGTGTCGAAGGAGGTCGTGAACACATCGGCGAAGGAGTGCGTGCCGTTGAAGCCGTAGCCCTGAGAGCCGTCGCCGTCCACGTTGTCGGCGCGGATCAGAGCTTCGCCACCGTCCATGAAGATGCAGTTGCGGTACTGCACGCGGGCGTTGTCGCGCCACGCGGTCAGGCCGTCGCCGTCGATCGGCTGGCCGATCACCGTCAGGTTGTAGATCGAGGTGGTGGTCACCGGCTGGGCGTCGGAGTCTTCCGCGCCGTCGATCTCGATGGCGTTGTCACCGACGCCCGAACCCTGAGAAGCATCCACGCTGTAGCCCTGAACGATCAGGCCGAACTGGATCTTGCCGCGGTAGCCCTGGTCGATATCCAGGCTGTCGTCACCCACGTTCCAGATGTTGAAGTGGCTGATGTTGACGGTGCCGCCGAAGATTTCGATGCCGTCGTCCACGTTGTTCATGATGTCGACGTAGCTGATTTCGGTTTCGCGGCCAACGCCGGCGAGGGACAGAGCGTTGAGTTCGTCGCCCAGGCCGATCACGCGGCCGCCGTAGCGCAGCGACACGTAGGTCACGGAGCCGGAGTCGTCATCGTCGTCGTTGCCGCCGTACAGAACGCGGGTATCGGACGGACCGGAGGCGACCAGACCTTCCAGGTTCGTCTCGTTCGTGCCATTCGGCAGAGCGTCGTTATCGGGGTCCAGCGAGTCGGAAATCAGCGCGTTGCCCATGATGGCCAGAGCGCCCCACTCGTTGGCGGCTTCACGCCAAGTGCCCGTCTTGGGGTTGCGGCCCGTCGGGTGCGAACCGTCCACATCCCAGGTGGCCACGTCGTTGGTGGTCGTGAAGATCACCGGATCGGTCACCGTGCCGTTGACGAAGATCTGGGCGCCGCGGGTCACCGCGAGCGCACCGGCGCCGGTCATCGTCGGGCTGGAGGCGATCACCGTCCCCGGCTCGATCGTCAGGCTCGCGCCCGGAAGCACGTAGATCTGGGTGGTCAGGTTGTAGACGTTATCATTCGTCCAGGTTTCGGACACGGTGATGTCGGACGTCACGTCGATGTTCGCGGCATTGGCCTGGCCAGCCAGAACGGCGGCACCGGCGCTGAGGGCGAGAACGGAAAAAAGATTCTTGGCTTTCATGAGAGCCCCTTCCTCGGGATGGATACCGGCGCGGGAACGGGGTCCCGCCACACGGCGTAAGTTGGAATCGCAGTGAGCAACAACAGTCCAACCACCCATGAGGCAACTCAGAAAGAGCGACTTGCAAACTTCTAACCGAAATCCGAACAGAACGATAACAAACCTCTCCATCCCCTAACATTCGGTCCAAAAAGGCGTCCCGAATCCACCGCCAGTGCGGCTCCAGCCCCCCTGACCACCATGAAAATCTTAGATGTCATAACTTCGATTATGACACATCGAACGCTAGCCCCTTCCGGAAAACATACAGTTCCCTACATGGTTATTCGATATTGCTATCGGCGTTCTCGCGCAAGAACCCCGCCCGTTCCCATGCGGCCAGCAGCCGCCCCGTGGCCGCCCGCTGCGTGAAATCCCGCCGCGCCTTCCGCTCGCCCGCCTCCCCCAGACGCCGCCCCAGCTCCCGGTCCTCCATCAGCCGCTCCAGCGCCCCCGCCAACTCCTCGGCCCCGCCCGCCAGCAGCCCATCCACCCCCTCCTCGATCAAGGATGCCGCCGGTCCGCAATGCCGGTTCGCCACCACCGGAGATCGGAAGAGCG
>JAVJSW010000032.1:0-22885 GCA_040219255.1 Sumerlaeia bacterium | reverse complement strand
GCCTGCCAGTGCGTTCGCTTCGCGCCGGATGTGAAGCCGGGGGTCTTGTGTTCCATGACCTGCTCTCCGTGTATAAAATGAGGAGGCAGAATCGCACAGGACCCCGGCGATGGTCAAGATGGGGCTCGTAGGACGTTTACCCTCATGTGGCAACAAAGGGACAAGAAAGACAAAATACACTTATTGCACTTGTGGGCGTTCGGGCGGGGGGGGGCGAGCGTCCTAGAGGCCCACACGGTCGGCCGAGGCGATGTGCCACGGGTCCTTGGCCACAAAGTTACGGGGCGTGCGGCCGTTGGCGTTGCGCAGCGTATGGTCGGCGCCGTGGCGGATAAGGCTCTCGCAACTCAGCCACATGTAACTTGCCGCGGCCAGATGGAGCGCCGTGGCGCCCTGCCAATCGGACCGGTCGCGAAATGGATGTGGATACATGGTGTCGATTTCGACACGGGCGGGGGCGTCGATGTCAACGCCGGCAGACGCCAAGATCTCGACCATCTCCGGGCCGATTTCCCTGCCGTTTTTAATAAGATCATGGATGACTGTTAAGCCCGGGGGAGCGGAATGCTCGATGGTGGCGCCGGCCTCTATCATGATGCGCACCCTTTCGGCACTTCGGCCCCAAACTGCCTGATGAAAAAGCGTCGGCTGGGTTTCATCGGGTCGAGAATTGGGATTCGCCCCCAAACGGAATAGGTGTTCAAGAACAGAAAAATGGCAGCCCGACGGAGCAACGGAGCGGCTCAATGCCCAGTTTTCCCGATCTGGATCGTCAAAGAAGCCACCATTGGCATTGTACAAGAGGTCGAGAACTTCGATGGAGTCCTCTACGGTCAAGGCGCCACGAGGATGTTTGTTTGTGCGCTTAGCCGAGAGGGCAAGGAGCCATGGAGGTGCGGTATACGAGGTAAGTGCGGTCGGGTCGGCTCCCAATCGCAAGAGACTTTGAACAGTCTCGGGATAAGCGATGGAGGCGGCGCGATGCAGCGGCGTATTTCTATGATGTTTAGCGCGGCCATCAATATCACATCCGTGCTCACATAATAGTGAAAGAATGTCTTCTCCGCATCCTTGATCCGCCGCCAAATGCAATAAACTCCCGCGTTCCTTGAGAGAAAAAAGGGGATCCGCTCCTTGCTCAATACAAGCCAACACTTCATCATAGTGAGCTGGGTTTAATACATCTATAAGTTGTAGAGACAAAGTCACTTCCGAAGGAAACGAAAAGTTTTCGAGCAACCCTTGAATCTCTATATTCCTATGTGTTTTGACCAGTTTGAGGGCGCCCTTGTGCTGCCAATAAAGTTCGCTCGGCCGCTTGGCAAGACTGCTAAGCAGGGCAGCGACGACCTGGGTACGCCCCGAGGTGATCGCCACGTCGAGCGGTGTCCGAATCGGCCCTCGGCGCAAGCTGACATTCGTCACCAACCCTTGGTCTGCGCCGCGGTCGAGCAGGTACTCGACCGTCAGGTGGAAACCGTGCTTCGCTGCGAAATGCAATGCCGTGTAGTCACTCGCATTCAGCCGCGCATTCACATCCGCCCCCGCGGCCAGCGCCGCGCGAATCCCGCCGATGTCATCGGCGCGGACGGCTTCCAGCAGGGCTTGTTCGGCCTCGGTCAGATCGGGCATGGTAGGTTCTTCGGTGGGAGCAGGATACACATCTCGCTACAGACTGAACACATTTCTTCGAATCTGAACCCTGTTGCAGACTAGGCGGTACAGTCCATATGTAGCGAAGTATACCCATGTATAACGAGAATCGGTTATACATGGGTATACTTCGCTATACTTGCCACCGTCAAACTCAAAGGAGCTTGGCCACCGATTCGCCCCTCTTCACCCCCGCACCTCCGCCCCGGCGAAGACCTCCGGCCTTTTCAGCATGCGCCCCAGTTCGCTGGCGCGCCACCAGAAGCGGCCCCGGGCTTGCGAGAGGGGCGAGCGGCCTTGCGGGTCGGGGGCCATGGGGTCGGCTTGCCAGCGCAGCAGGACGGCGACGATGTCGCGTTGGCTGCGGCGCACCGCGATGTGCAGCGGGGTCTCGCCCCGGTTGTTGAGAAGGTTGGGGTTGGCTCCGGAGGCGAGGAGGCGCCAGCGGACGCAGGGGCGGCCGTGGAAGACGCGGGCGCCATGGTCCCAGACGGGCGAGATGTTGCCGCCGAGCCCATGATCGTCCGCCGCGGCGGACAGGTGCAGGGCCGTGTCGTTGTCCGAGGTGCGTTGGTTCGGGTCGGCCCCGGCGCCGAGCAGCGCGTCGCACGCCGCCCCGTGGCCAAAGGACGCGGCCAGGTGCAGCGCGGGCCAGACGCTGCCGCGTTCGCCGGCGGGGCTGCTGGTCATCGGGCCACCGGCATGGTTCGGGTCGGCGCCGGAATCGAGGAGTGACCGCACCAGGCACGGCTGCTCCGGATCGAGCACCGACGCATAGATGGCGAAGTGAAGCAGGGGCTGGCGGTTGTTGGATTCGGCGAAGGTGCGGATGTCGTGTCGCCTCAGGATGGTTTCCACCACATCGCCGCGCCCGCCGCGGATGGCCAGGTGCAGCGCCGTCTCGCCGGTGGGGGTCGTCAGGTGCGGGTCCACGCCGCGATCCAGCAGATAATCCACCATCAAGGGCGTGAGGCCGACGAGGGCGAGGGAGCGTTCGAGGTCGAGCCCAGCGCTGGCCGCGGCGCGTACGGCACCGACGTCGCCCTCGCGGACCGCTTGCAGAAGCGCGTCGCCGTCCACCGCCCTACGCCATCCCGATCCGCGCGATGGCTTCTTGCAGGAGCCTGCGCACCGGTTCGTTCGCGCTGACCTTTTCGCGGCACCAATAGAGCGGCTGATGCCCGTTGGCATCCCGCGCCGTGGGGGATGCGCCTCCCGCGATCAAGACCCGCATCGCGCCCAGGTTCTTGTGGAACGCGGCGACGTGCAGGGGCGTGATGTCCTCGAAGCCCTGCCACGTCGAAGACCGGGCGTTCACGTCGGCGCCCTTGGCGATCAGCAAATCGATCAGGCCGAGGGCTTCGTCGCCGCGCGAGACCGCCATGTGGAGCGCCGTGTGGCTGCGGCGCGACCGGACATTCGGGTCGGCGCGGCCTTCGCCCAGGAGCAGGGCCGCCATGTCGAAGTCGCTGCGTTCGATGGCTAGCAGCAGCGGCGGCATCGTGAACGCGTGGCAAGCATTCGGATCCGCCCCGGCGCCCAACAGCAGCCGCGCGCAATCGTAGCTGCGCCGCATCGCCGCGTACTGCAGCGCCGTCATGTTGTTCATGTCGCGCAGGTCCACCGCCGCGCCGAGCCGCAGCAGCGTCTCGACGGCATCGACCTGATTGCGGCGGGTGGCCTGATGGATGGGCGCGCCCGCGTTCCACGTCATCAGGTCCGGGTCCGCGCCGCGGTCGATCAGGTACTCCATCACCAGCAGATTCCCCGACGCCGTCGCGATCAACAGCGCCGTGTCGTGCAACCCGTTGAGCCGCGCGTTGGGGTCGGCCCCGGCGGCGAAGGCGGCGCGCAGCATGCCGATATCGCCGGCCGCGATGCCCTCGCGCAGCAGAGCGATCGCCTCGTCCGGCATCAGTTCTCCACGCGGATCGTCAGTTCGTATTGGCCGTCCTCGGTGGTGCCTTCGCGCACTTCCATCACCTCGCCCATCTGGCGGGCTTTGCGCTTGAGGCTCTCGGCGTAGGTTTCCTGCAGGATTTCGTTGAAGTCCCGCATGCGGCCCTCCTCCGACTCTTCCAGCCTCCCCGTCAGGTCCTCTTGCAGGCCCTTCTCCTTCGACCCGAGCATTTCGCGGGCGTGCTGCTCCTTCGCCGCCAGGACCCGCTGGGCCTCCGTCTGGGCGAAGGTCCGGGTGCCGCCCGATCCGGTCGCTTCCACCTCCGTCTCCATGTCGCGTTCCGCGCTCAGGCTCGCCTCCGCCTCCATCTTCTCCAGGTCCACGGTGATGGTCTCGCCGGCCTCGCCGGGTTTGCGGAACGTGCCGTCCTCCTGCTCCTCGAAGCCGTGGGCGCGCAGGCGCTCTTTCAGAACGTCCTTCATTTCGTCTTCGGGCAGGATCTCCGTCAGTTGAATCGGGTACGTGATCGAGTCCGACGCCGTGATGGTGCGCTTGACGGAGGACTTCAGGGCGATGCGGTACATCTGGCTCATGGTGCGGCGGGTCCTTTGCGGGCGAGGCGGAGGGGGCGAGCGTTCAGCTCAGTTTCGGTTGGAGGCTTCGCAGTAACGATTCCAACTCGGCGGCAGTCTGCTCGAAATCCGTCGCCGCGTAAAGAGAGAGAAAGATTTTTCCCGCCGCGTCGCGGTCCGCCGGGTGCCGGGCCCGAATCGCGCGGGCGCAATCGGCCATCGCCAGAGCAACCCCGAGCACCCGGAAATAGCCCGCCGCCACGGTTTCCCGCTCGCCCAGGCGAACGCCTTGCATCGTTTCCTGAAACCGCGCTATCAGGTTCGCCGCCGGGTATTCGCTCAGCAGCGCCCGGAAATAGTACAGGAACGGCGCCAGCAAGTGCCATTGCTGCCGTTCGCGGCACAGCCCCGCCCACGCGCAAAACACCGCCCCCTGGGCGTTGGAAACCGGCTGGAAATGCGCCTCGCGGTCGCGCCAGCGCCGCTCCTCCATCGCCAACCACCGCCGCGCCACGTCCAAACCCAGCCACGGCAGATAGCACACCACGTCCGGCTCCAGCAGCCGCTCCAGACTTTCGCGCAGCGTCTCTTCCTCCGGCAACTCGGCCCACTCCGGAGCAATCAGCCGCGTCAGCGGATTCACCGCCGCCTGGGCCAGCGCCGCCTGATCGTTCGGGCGCCGCTCGCGCAACCGCAGAAACAGCAGGTGCTCCAGCAGCAAATCGCCGTTCGCCTCGCGCGCGAGCATCCCCAGCCGCGCGATCTCCGCCGCCGACTCCTTCTGCGTCTTCGTCAGCACCAGGTTGTACGTCAGGATCAGCCGCGTGATGCTGGCCACGGAAAACCGCAGCGGCGCCGCGCGCACCGCCGGGCTGTCGAAGATCCGGCCCTGGCGCGGGTCGTCGCGCCGCGGGTCCGCGTACGGCGTCGCGCGCCAGCCCCCACTCTGCCACAACCACGCCCACACGCCCCGCGCTGCCATATCCTCCACCGCACCCACCACCTCAGCAGTCAACGCCTTCGCGTCGCCCACCGGCAACGGCGTCGCGGACTTTGGCGCCATCACCATCCCATCGCCCAGCAGCCGCGCCACAAACGGCGTGAAGGCGAAGGTCGCGGTCTGGTGCAGCGCCTTCTGGGCGGCGGAGGCTGATGGCATCAGGCGTTTCGGTCCTTCTCCGGGCGGCCCTTTTCCAGGCGTCTGGTTATGCTGGCGTGCGGGAAGCCGTTGATGAACACTTGCCCGCCCACCAGACGCAACTCCACCGAATTCCGCCCCCGGTCCCAGCCGCCCGCGTCCTCGCGCAGATGCGCGTAGCGATCCGTCAGAAAATGCACCTCCTGATTCGACGACCCGATCCATCGCCGATCCGTCTCGTGCAGCGCCTCCACATACGGCCCCGCCACCAGCAAATCCGTCTCTGCCAGCAGCGCCGCCCATCCCTCGCCCCGGCCCGACGCCAGCGTCTGGTACGGAAAGCCGCTGAAGGCCATCACGCTCAGCCCCGCCGCCCGCACCCGCCGCGCCAGTTCCGCCAATGCCCGCGCCTGAGCAAACGGCTCGCCCCCGATCAACGTCACGCCTTCAATCCCGTCGCGGTCGCGAGCCGCCGCCACCTCCGCCTCCAGCGCCGGCACCGCCATCGCCCGCTCCGGCCGGAATTCCAACATGTGCGGGTTGCAGCACCCCGGGCACCGCAGCGGACATCCCTGCACCCACAAAGCAAACCGCCGCCCCGGCCCCTCCGCCTCGGTACACGGCAACCACTCCGCCACATTCACCACCGATTCGGCGGCGCAGCCAGACGGGTTCGGCTGGGGAAACGAGCGCTCCATGGGGGGATTGGAGGGCGGACGGGGGCGGTTTGGCAAGGGGGTTTGCGAACGTCGCGGCGACACCCCCGCTCGTAGTCCCGCGTTCACGCGGAACAGGCGAAGGGCCAACCGCCTTTCTTCTCCCCACTCTCACCCAACGCCCACAAGTGCATCTTGTCTTTTTTGTCGATCTTGTCTCTCAGTGACCACATGAGGGGACAAACGATCCGGCCTGTGAGAGGCTGCCGCCATCGACTTCGCGCACAGGACGCCCCTCCCATGAATCACCACACCCCCGCCGCCCCAGGCTGCGACGCCCAGAACTTTCCCAGCCCAGCAACACCTTGCCCACCCGGGCAGCGGTTTTCCCAGGCTCACCCAGGAAACCGCACAAAGGCTGCGGCCAGACCCCTTTTCCCATGGCGGACCGGAGCCCCGCGGTGGAGGGAAGTGCTGACTGCACGACCCAAACCAAACCCACCGCCTGACCATGAATTCCGCCTTGCCACATCGTATTTCCGCCTTCCTGAGGCGCCGCGGTGTCTGGCTGGCGGCGGCGGTGGCCTGGACTATGGTGCGGTGGGCCCATGGCGGCATCACAGACGACGCCTTTATCACCTTCGCCTATGCGCGCACGCTGCTCGAGACCGGTTCGCTGGCCTTCTATCCTGGGGCCGAGGCCGTTTATGGAACCACCGTGCCGCTGTTCGCTGTGTTTGTGGCGGCAGGCATGGCGCTCGGCTTTGCACCGTGGGTTTGGGTGCTGGCGTGGGACGGTGTTTGGCTCGGCCTGATCCTCTGGAAGACCCAGGACATCCTCGAGAACCTGGGTCAGGGGCGATGGTTCGGGCTGGTGGCGGCGGTGTGGATCGTGGGGTCGCCGGCCACGCTGCCGCTCGGCGGCATGGAGACCGGCCTGTTCTGCGCGCTGATCGCGGGCGTCCTGGCGGCTGTCGATGCCCGCAGCCACCCGGGCCGGGTCCTGGCGTGGGCCACGGCGGCGGCCGCTCTGCGTCCCGACGGAGCCATTCTCTGGGCCATCGCCCTGGCCTACGCGGCGTGGTGGGCGTGGAAGAATCGCGCGTGGCGCGGCGCCTTCTGGGCGGTCTTCGTTTCCGGCGCCCTGCTCGGGTTGCTTGGAGGCCTGTGGCTGCATGTCTTCGCCGATTGGATGCCGCACAGCGTCCGCGCCAAAGCCATCGCCGCCCACGATCCGCGAGCCGTCCTCTTTCGCACCGGCTTCACCTCCTTTTTCCTGCATTATTGGGGAGCGATTCAGCCCCTCGCCATCGCCGGAGCCGCCCTCTGCGTCTGGCACTACCGCCATCCGCGCACCTGCGTCCCGGCCTTTGTGACCGTCTATGGGGCGGTCTATTGCGCGGCGCGGGCGCCGTACTTTCATTGGTACCTGACGCCCCTCGTGCTGCCGATCTATGCGGCAGCCGTGGTTGGTTTGGGCAGCGTCATCCGCACTGGTCTGCGGCGCATGGGGCCATCGACAGGGCTCTTCGCCCAACCCGCCGCCCTCGTGGCCGTGCTGCTCCTCTGGCCCCAGGTGGCGGTGTTCCTGCGCATTCACGGGCGCGAATTCCGGTCGCTGGCCCCCGACACGAACCAGACCGCCTATCGCGACGCCGCCCGGTGGGTCGCTCGCGAGTCGCAGAGCGCCGATCCGCCGCCGTTCCTGGCCGCCCACGAGATCGGCTCGCTGGCCTACTTCTCCGGTCTGCCCGCCTTCGACCTCGAAGGCCTCGTCACCCCCGAAGCCGTCGTCCTGCGGCGCGCCTTTCCGGGCGAGAGTCCCCTCGCACGCCGGGCCGTCCCCTGGTTCGTCCACCCCTTCGATGTGGCCCTCGACCCCGCCGAAGACCACCCCTTCCACCGCTGGCTGACCGAATGCGGCTATCGCGAAGCCGCCCGCTACCCCTGCTCCCCGGAAGTCACCATCGTCTTCCACGGCCCCGGCCAGCCCCCCTTCCGGCGCCGCCTCCAACGGGAAAGCCTCCTGCCGGGGCACCTGGTTGCGTGGTCGGAGGTTGGGGAGGAGTAGGGGCTTTGGAGGCGCCGCCCCCTCGTTCGAAGTCCCCGGAAGTCTCCATTGTCTTTCGCCGCTCCATTGGGCCAGCCTGTTCTCAGCACTCCAGACCTCCACGGGGTCAGCCACCCGATTCCCTGATCCTACTCAACAAACAGAATCCCATGCCCACCCCCGCCCCCCACACCCTCTTCTACGACGGCCACTGCGCCCTCTGCCACGGCGCGGTCACCTTCACGGTGAAGCGCGACCGCGACGCGCGTTTTCGGTTTGCGCCGCTCGGCGGCGAGACGTTTCGCGAGCAGTTCCCCGACGCCGAGGCCCAGGACGTCCCCGACAGCATCATCGTGCGCACCGCCGACGGCCGCACCTACGCGCGCAGTTCCGCCACGGTTTTTGTCTTGAAAGAGTTGGGCGGCGGGTGGACGATTCTCGCTTGGATGCTATGGGCCGTGCCGCGGCCCGTGCGTGACTTGGGGTATCGGGCGGTGGCGGCGGTGCGGTATCGCCTGTTTGGCAAGAAGGACGACGTTTGTCCCTTGATGCCAAAGGAGTTACGCGGCCGGTTCGGGCCCTGACGATTTCATTGCCAAAAAAATTGCGACCAAATTGCCAGAAAAATGCACGCCCCGTGCAATTTTGAATAAGTCCCTGCGTCTGTATTAGGGAAGGGGGCGGAGAAGCCTCCTTCGAGGAACTCCAACCCAGGAGAAAGGACCGGCCGTGGCAGCAGAGCTTTCAGATGTCGAACTGGTGCAGAAGGCGCAACGCGGAGAACGCGCGGCGCTGGAGCAGTTGACCGAGCGCTATTACAGCTCCGTGTACGCGGTTGCCCTCTCGCAATTGCGCGATGGCGACGCGGCGGATGATTTGGCTCAGGAAGTTTTTCTGCGTGCGACACTGAATTTGGGAGCCTTGCGAGACGGATCGCGCTATGGTGCGTGGGTGATCCGGATGACCCGCAATCTGGCTCGCGATTGGCAGCGGCGGGGTAACACCCGCTCGCGCCTGCTCCCCTTAGTGCCGCTCGACGACGAGCTGAGCGCCACCGTGCGAGAGCACGCGCCGGACCCCCGACAACGCATGATCCACGACGACGAACACCGCGAACTGAACGAGGCCGTCTGGCGATTGCCGGAACGGCAGCGGGAAATCGTCCTGATGCACTATCAGGAAGGCCTGGACCAGAAAGTCATCGCCGAACGCCTCGGCGTCCATCCCAGCACCGTCTCGCGCCAGTTGGAAAAATCCCTGGCCATGATGCGTGACGATATGGACAGCCGCATGCGCCAGGCGCTGGCCCCCCGCAAAGCCACTCCGCGCATGGTGCGCCGGGCGGCGGCGGTGGCGGTGGTCACAGCCTCGCTCTCCGGAGAAGCGAAAGCCGCCGTTGTGGCCGCCGCCGCCTCCAAGAGCGCACTCGCCGCGTCGTCCGCGGAAACCGCGGCCTCTTCGGGCCTGGGTATCTGGGCGTTCCTCCAATCACTCGGCGCCACCTGCGCCTCCGGAGTTACGACCATGGGTCTCGGAAAATCGATCGCTGTCGCCGCTGTGGCGATTACCCTTACCGGCGGAACTGTTTACTACGCCCAGAACCACGACCAATTCAACCAATCGGCCGCCATGCAAAACGCCGGGGATCCGAAGAACGAAAAAGAATTCCGCGCCATGATTCCCGGCGCCATCGTCACCGCCCAGGGCCAATTCGGCGTCCCCAAATCCATCCACGTCCCCTTTGGCACCGGCGCCCAACTGATCTATCCCGAAGGCAGCCACCCGCAGGGCGTAAAAGACCTCTACGTCTACGCCCCAGGCCCGGCGGAAGGGACTCATCAGTTCGTCACGCTGCAAAACGGTGAGCACGGCTATGGCAAAGCGCCCATGGACGGCGATTACCAGAGCTTCATGGAACTGGCGCCGGAACCCGTCGGCTATGTCCAGGTCATCATCCTGCGCAAGGACAAGGCCGGCATCAACCTCTACTACCACGACTTCATGAACGAGAACTTCGGCAAGGTTCAGACAGCCGTTCGCGACGCTTACCGGTTGGGCCAGATTTCCGAGAAGGCGGTCTACGAGGCTCTCATCGCAGCCGCGGAAAAAGAAGGCCTCTTCCCCGCCAACGCTCAGGACGTCGAAGGCTTCAAGAAAGCCCTGCGCAACGAAGTCTCCGACTTCCTCATGAATCCCCCCAGCGCCTAACCCCTCGCCTTTCGCTTTTCCCAAAGGACCGATCCTATCATGAAAACCAACTCTTCGCATTCCGCCTTCACGCTCATCGAACTCCTCATCACCGTCGCCATCATCGGCATCCTGGCCGCCATCGCCGTGCCCAACTTCCTCGAAGCCCAAACCCGCTCCAAAGTCGCCAAAGCCCAATCCGACCTCACCGTCGTGGCCAACGCCATCGAAGCCTACAGCCTCGATTACGGCCGCCCGCCCTACGACGGCGAACCCGGCTTCACCTACTACGGCTGGGTCAACGGCCAGAAGCAGCTCACCACCCCCGTGGCGTACATCACCACCCTGCCGACCGACACCTTCCAGGCCAACAACATCAGCGATCCCACCCGCCCCGGCCATACCCACTTCCTCAATGGCAAGCACGTCTTCGATTACTCGTCCGCCTACTGGAACGAAATCGGGACCGATCCCGACGCCACCGCCGTCTGGCGCGCCATGTTCGGCTACAGCCCCTGGAAACTCTCCAGCGTCGGCCCCGACCGATTCCCAAGCTTCGGCCTCGTCGCTCTGTACGACCCCACCAACGGAACGCTCTCCGGCGGAGACCTGATTCGTTGGCAAGGCGGTCTGGAGGCCGCTGCTCCCGATCTGCACCCGGATGTCACTGGTCCTCCGGTGCCCTGATGCCGGTGTCCTGATGCCGGTGTCCTGATCGAGAGCCCGGAGGGCGGGGCGGCCACGGCCGCCGCGCCCTTCGCGAGACTACCCCCCCCAGCGAACCCGACTCAGCCCTCCGCGCCGGAGGGCTCATCGCTTTTTGGCGCCCCGCCGTGCGCCCGCGCCGATTCCGAAGCGCCGCTCACGATCGCCGGAGCCTCGCGGATCAGGCTGTCATCCGTCAGCGCGTGGACCATAAACAGCGCGAAGTCGATGCGCCGCGTGCGGTTGCTCGCCAGAATCGGATCGCCCACGTGGCGGCTCCAGACCGGCAGGCCTTCGCTCTCACCCTCCTCCAGGTCGCTGCCCCGCACGACAGTCCAGCGCGCGTCGCTGGCGAAGATACGCCGGCAGGCTTCCTCCTGGTCCTTCAAATCGGCGAACCGCGTCACCCGCGCCACGAAGCCAAACACCGCCAGCATCGCCTTGAATCCCTTGGAGTACCGATCCTTGCCATCCCGCGTGATGTGCCAGCCGCAGGAAAAAACCAGCCGCGCATCCGGCCCGGCGTGATCCAGCACCGCCTGCGCCGTGCCGGTGGCGTGCTGCTGCACACCCCAGGGCACCAGCACCGTCAGCACGCCGTCGCAGCCCTTCACCGCCTCGGCGATCACCGCCGCATCGTTCGTCGCACCCGGCACAATGGTCATGCGGTCTCTGAAGTCATCGAGCTTCGCCACGCTTTGCTCGCGGCATACGCCAACCACCTCGTAACCCCGGTCCAGACAATGCTGAACCATATAGCGCCCGAGCTTTCCGGACGCACCGACGATACAGACTCGCTTCATGGTGAAGGGTTCCTTTTCGCGAAGGGGGAACTGATCAGGATGCGAGGGTGGGGTATCCGCCAGCGCGGCGTCGACCGGGAAAGCGGGGTGGGAAGCTGCGTCTCTCTGATTCGAATACATCACCACAGAGCCACAGAAGACACAGAGAAGATTGTTTTTATTGAATTTGCGAAGGACACTTGTGTAAGGATTGTGCTTCTTACAAGGGGGGGCATTTATTCAACCCACCGCCTGTTCGACCACCTCTGTGCAACCTTTATCCTCTGTGATGCGCTGTGGCGAATAAACCCGGTATCCTCACCGGACTCGCCTTGCCTTTTGCCCCCGCGTTCGCTCCATTGCGGCCCACGATTTTTTTCGCGGAGGACCCCGCCCCATCAATCCCATGTCCCATCGCCGTCTCGTACTCGACAATGGAATCCGCGTCCTGCTGGAGGAAATGCCCCGCCGCACCACCGCCAGCACCAGCGTCACCGTGGCCCGAGGCAGCCGCCACGAAGCCCCCGCCGACGCCGGAATCACCCACTTCATCGAGCACATGCTCTTCAAAGGCACGTCCCGCCGCGACCTCTACGCCATCGCCCGCGACATGAACCTGCAGGGCGGCAACATGAACGCCAGCACCAGCCACGAAACCCTCCGCGTCTACACCACCGTCGTCGCCGAAGACGTGCGCGAGTCCCTCGAACTCATGCAGGACATGCTCTGGCACAGCACCTTTCCCGCCCAGGAAGTGGAACGCGAGCGCGGCGTCATCCTGGAAGAAATCGCCGAAGCCAACGACATCCCGGACGACCTGTGCTATGAAACCTGGCTGTCCGAATTGTTCGCCGGAACCACCTTGGAGCACCCGATCCTCGGCACGCCGGAGAGCGTCGGCGCCTTCCAGCGCGAGGAACTCCTGCGCGCCTGGGACGCCATCCGCCATCCCGGCAACGTGATCGTGTCCATCGCCGGCGGCGTGGACCTGGACGCCGCCGAGGCCATCGCCCGCGACATCTTCGCCCACCTGCCCGCCGGAGCCGCCCCCCCCGCCACCGCCTTCGACGAAGCCGCCCCGCTCCGCGCCACCCTCGGCGGCCGCTCCCTCCTCGAACGCGATCTCGAGCAGGTCCAGTTCTGCCTCGGCGTCCCCACCCCGGGCCAGCGTGACGACAGCCGCTATGTGCTCGCCTATCTCGACATGATTCTCGGCGCCGGCATGGGCTCGCGGCTCTTCAACGAAGTGCGCGAACGCCGCGGCCTCGCCTACTCCATCGGCTCCTCCACCGCGCTTTTCAGCCAAGAAGGCTACTTCCTCATTTCCGGGTCCACCTCGCCGGACACGATCGACGATGTACTGGCCGTCTGCCGCGAGGAAGCCCTCAAACTCGCCGCCGAAGGCCCCACCGCCGAGGAAATGGACACCGCCCAGCGCCAGGTCCTCCGTGGCATCCTCATGGCCATGGAAAACCCCGGCTATCGCGCCGGGCGCAATGTGGCGCGCGAACTCTACGACCTCGATGTGAACGACGACGTCGTCATCGAGCGCATGAAATCCATCACCGCCGCGGAAGTCCAGGACCTCGCGCGCCAGCTCTTCGACGGCGTGGACATGACGCAGACGCTTGTGGGACCGTTGCCCTCGGCGGCGGAGGCCGGCGCAGCCTGAGGCGGGGCTTGCCAAGGGCGGCCGGGGGCGCTAGGGTGCAACTCATTGCAATTCCGCCCCGCCCAAGGACCCCGCATTCTCCCATGAAACGCCTTCTTTCCGCGCTGGCCTTCGCCGCCGCCGCCGCCAGCCACGCCCCCGCCGAATCCCCCGCGCCCGACCCCGCCACTACCTCCGGCCTCGTCATCCGCCAGTCCCTCATGCAGAACCCCCGCAGCTTTGGCGAGCGCGAGCCCGGCACCGACATCGACGCCATCATCCTCCACCACACCAGCGCCATTTACTGGGATAACCAGGACTTTCAGTTCCAGTTCCGCGACGCCCTCAGCGACTTCGCCGACGACCCGGAAATCGCCGCCCTGCTCGAGGAAGGCAAAGACGCCTACAAGTTCGACTGGCGCTTCAACAAACAAATCTTCGAAGCCTACGGCGTCTCCGCCCACTACATCATCGGCCGCGATGGCGAAATCGTCCAACTCGTGAAAGACGAAGACCGCGCCTACCACGCCGGGCCGGGCCTGATGCCGCCGCCGGACAACCGCCAGAGCATCAATAACTTCTCCCTCGGCATCGAAATCACCGGCGCCCACCCCGCCGACGACCCGGCGGTCAAATCCGGCGCCATTCCGGACTACACGGAAGCCCAGTACGAAGCCCTCCACGACCTGCTGCTGCATCTGGTACAGGAGTACGACGTGCCCCTGGAAAACATCGCCGGCCACGACGACATCGGCGGCCAGCGCGCCAAAGCTCTCGGCGTGCGCGAGCGCGGCATCAAAACCGACCCGGGCCCAGGCTTCCAATGGGACCGCGTGCTCGGCCGCCTGGCCGCCGACCTCGGCGTCGAAGCCCCCGAAAGCCCCCGCAAACGCACCGCCCGCGCCATGGCCGAGGAAGCCAAAGAAGGCGGGGCGGAATAAATCCTCGTTTAGAAACTGTAGCACCCGCTTGAAAAAAGTAGCACGGGCGTCCCGCCCGTGACCCGCCAGCCGCAGCCCAAGCCCGAACCCGTCGCATGAACAGCGACTCCTGACAGTAAAAGCCCCTTCAGAACGCCTCCGCAAGAACTCCATCCTCTACGTCGAAATGTGGTTCTTGGAACTTCCCCGCGCCCCACAAAACCTCTTTCTCCCGGCGCCCCGCATCCGCCATTGTCCAGCCCATGAAGCCTGCGACCCTGCCCCTTCTGCTCCTCCTCGCCCTCCTCCTGCCCGGCTTCGCCCGGGCCCAGGACCCGGCGCCGGTGCGCGACGAGGGCGAAGTGGTCGAGCGCTGGGAAATCCGGGCGGGCGAATTGGCCGGTGGCGGCGAGACCGACTTGGCGCTACCCACCGGCTTTTCGGCGCTCCCCGGCGACCGCCTGATCGTCCGCGGTTTTCCCGCCCGCATCCCCGCCACGCCCGTCCTGCGCGCGCGATGGGACAACTGGGGGCCGCGCCCCAACGCCAAGGACTACCCCGGCGAAGTCGCCAGCCTCCTGCCCCCCGATGGCCAGGTCCTCTCGGAAGTCGTCACCACCGGCACGCTGAGGCTGCGCGTGGGCCAGTTCTCCTCCTGGCTCGGCGCGCCCACGGTCCTGCGGCTTGAGGGCGAGTCTCTGCCCCCCATCGACCCCGAGCGCCGCCTCCAGGTCACCCTCGCCCGCGCGCCCCAATGGCCCGTCGCCGGCCAGCGCCGCCTCGTCGCCCTGCGCAACGAACACCTGCGCCGCTTCGTTTTTCCAGAAAGCGCCTTCGCTCTCGCAGGGCCCGAACTCCAGGACGCCATGCGCCGCGTCGCCCCCCGCGACGACGACGACAAGCCCCTGCTGGCCCACGCCGTCGACGCCCACCTGGCCGACCTGTACCACACGCCGCTGGGCCCGCGCCCCCTGCCCAAGGACGAACGCGTCGGCTACAACCCGGAAACGCCCTTTCCCCAAGTCGCCGGCTGGCGCGCCGCCTCCGAAGGCGAGCGCATCCTGATTTCCGCGCCCGAACTCACCGGCGCCCGCCGCATCGGCCTGCGCTTCGCCCACACACCCCGCGGCGCCCTCGCCGGAATCCGCAACGCCGACGGCCAACTCCTCGCCACCGCCAACCTCTTCGCCGTCGTCCCCATGGTCCCCGGCCTCGTGGTCGAAGTCACCCTCCCCGAGCCCAACCCCGATGGCCAACTCGTCCTCGAAGCCCTCGCCATGCCCCCCGGCAGCCTCGGCCTTGATGTCTTCGTCGAGCGGGTGATGGTATTTGAGTAAACGCCGCGGAGCCAAGAGCCACACGAACCGGCAGTGAAGTAGAAGATTGACGGGCCCTATAAAGTAACCCTAACCACCCTCTTATCAACTTTCTCTGTGCCCTCTGTGACTCTGTGGTCATTTCCCGAAGAATCAGGAAAACCCTCCCGTCACCTATCGCCCCAGCGCCAGCGCCACCCACACCGGAATCGTCAGCAGCGACAACGCGTACATCGGCAGCATCACCGACGACGTCGTCTCCCAGTCGCCCCCATAGCGCCGCGCCGCCACGCCCAGGTTCACCGCCGGAGGCGCCGCCGCCTCGACCAGCAGCACCAGCCCCACCAGCGACCCAATCCACCCCAGCGGCCCCAACTCCATCGCCGCGTACACCAGCGCCGGAGCGACAATCAACCGCCACAGGCTCGGGATCGCCACCGACCTCAGCGTCAGCACCCGCCGCAATTCCGACCGCCCGATCAACATCCCCAGCAGCATCATCGCCAGCGGCGCCATCGCCTGAGCGATCGTCTGCAACGTATCCACCACGATCTGAGCCCACAGCGGCGCCGACGGCACATCCCGGGCCGCCTGCGCCAGCGGCGCAATCCCCGCCAGCACCGCCCCGATCAGCAGCCCCGTCACCGGCGGCGAAAACGCCCCCCGCACCGAATCGCGCCATTTCGCCGTGCGCGCCACCGCCAATTGATCGTCGCTCCTCAGCAACCAAACCCCCAGCGTCCACTGGATCGACGACAACACAATCACCGCGCAGCCCACCAGCACCGCACCCCGCGCATGCTGCTCTTCCGGAATCAGCGACAGCACCAGCGGCAGCGGAAGATAAATGCCATTCTGAAACGCGCACAGCGCCGCCAGCGCCCGATTCGACACCGGCGTTCCCCCGGGCCACAGCACCCCCGCCAGCCACCCGAACAGCAGCCCCGTCAACGTCGTCCCCAACATGATCAGGATCACCACGCCGCCCTCCGCCAACGTACTCCGGTCCAGCCCCGCCAGCATTCCCACCATCAGCGTCGCCGGCACGATGATATCGATCACCAGCCGCGTCAGGGCGCTGATCGCTTCATCCCCCAGCCATCGCCGGCGCACCGCCACAAAGCCAAGGGCGCTGACCAGGTACAGGCTCATGATGGCGCCGAAAGACGAGAGAACGGCGGCCAGAAACGGCGATTCGGCAAAGGCTTCGGGGGGCAGCGGAGGACCTCTCGGGTGGCGGCGGAAACTCGGTTTCCTCCGGGGCGTTCTAGGTCAAGGCGGGGGGCCGTACGCAAAGGCTAAAAAGCCGCGCGGGGCGGTGAAGTCCGTGAATGACTCACCGCCCCGCGCGGGCTCTGTCTTTGAATCGGCGGAAATCAGTCCGTGGCGTCTTCGGCCGCGTCTTCGATTCCCTCAGCCGCGTCTTCCGCGGCTTCCCCCACGTCCTCGGCGGCTTCATCGATGTTTTCGCCCGCTTCTTCTGCCGAGCCATCCTGGCACCCGATGGCGAACAGTGCGAAGGGCACCGCCAGCGCGCAGGCCAGGACGGATTGTTTCAAGAGGTTGATACGGCGTTTCATAGAGATTCTCCAGGTGAATCGAAAATAAGTATGGGAAAGCTCGCCTCGCGGCTTTTTCGTGAGGCGTCCTAACATTCAAGCTGTTACACAAACCGTGCCATAACACCGCCATAACGAACCTCTAACATTCCAGACCCGGCCCCTCCCTGTCAAGCCCCGCCGCCCGGCCATCCCACCGAATCCGCTATCGGCACCGTCGTCACCCTTGAATAAGGAGCCGCTTCGGGCGTAATGACAACAAGACCTCAACAGAAACGCGAGTCGCCACCGCCCATGCCGTCGATTCCCACCCCTGGCTCCGCCAGCAAAGCGAACGCGAACCCCATCGGGTGTTTGCTGATTTTCTTTCTCCCCTTCTTCGGATTCGGGATCTTTTTCCTCCTGTCCGGTCTCAAGCAGGGCCTCTTCGATGGCGACTCCTCCGGCTTTGGCCAGGCCGGGTTCGGCCTCGTCTTCGCCGCCTTTCCCGCCATCATCCTCTTCGCCATCCGGAAGCAGGAACACAAGAAAGGCAAATTGATCGGCACCGGCTCCGGCACCGCCTTCGCCGCTCATCCCGCCTGGCCTCGCGTCAAGAACCAGAAAACCGGCCAGTTCGGCACCGTGCTCCAGAACGCCTCCGTCGGCAGCGGATGCGCCATTCTCGTCATTGGGTTTTTCGCGCTCTTCTGGAATGGCATCAGTTGGACGGCTGCCATCGGCATTTTCAACGATGCCGGGGGAGGAGGCATGAAGTGGGGCGCCCTCGCCTTTATCAGTATCTTCCTCCTCATCGGCCTCGGACTGATCGCCCTACTGGTGCATCAGATCCTTCGCGCCGTCCTGGTGGGCGATCCGCGGCTCGAACTGACCAAGGAACCCCTCGCCCCCGGCGACCGCGCCCGCCTCACGGTCTTTCAGCCGGGCAACTTCCCCATCACCTCCGCCAAAATCACCCTCATCGCCCAGGAACGCGCCACCTACCGCGTCGGCACCACCACCCACACCGCTGAGCACAACGTGCTGGAAGAAGTTCTCGCGGAAGCCTCGGACCTCCGCGCCAGCAAGACCCAGCCCCTCTTCTCGAATCTGCAAGTCGTCATCCCGCCCAACGCGATGCACTCCTTCAAGCTGGGCAACAACGAACTCGCCTGGAAAATCAAAGTCGAACTCGACATCCCCAACCGCCCCGACGTGAAAGACGACTTCCTCTTCCGCGTCGCCCCCCTGGAGGCCCGCTCGTGAGCAAACCGGAACTTTCCCTGGAAATCGAAGGCGGCGAGTCGGGGTTCCGCCCCGGCGACACCCTCCGCGCCACCGTCAACGTCCGCGCCAACGGCATCTGGACCGCCCGCGGCGGCACACTGGATCTGCTCTATTGGACCGAGGGCCAGGGCGACGAGGACCGCGCCACCGCCCACCGCGAAACCCTCTTCACCAAGGACCAGCAGGTGAACGCCCAATTCCGCAAGACCTTCACCCTCACCGCGCCCCAGTTCCCCTGGTCCTATCACGGAAACCGCATCAAGATCCATTGGTGCCTGGGGCTCTACGTTCGCGCCAAGGGCGAAGACCAGCAACTCCTCGAGCTGCCCCTCGTCATCCACCCCCGTCCGCAAGAGCTTCTGGCCTAAGGCCGAACCCTCACTCCGGCGAAACGTCGCTCACGCGCCAGATGTCGCCGTCGCTCACCACGCCGTTGGTGGGATCGTAACGGGTGAAATCATAGCCCGACGCCGGGTTCTCCCAAATGTCGGCGCTGTCTCCCGGATAGAACTGGATGCCCGAGTGATCGCTGTCCAGGTCCGGGCCGTAGCTCGCCAACGCCCAGCGCGATTCCTGATCGATGGGCATGGCGCCGTAGGCGAAGTTACCCCGCGACCGGAAGCCTCCCGCGCCCGAATCCTCGCCCTGGAACACATCCATCGGAATGGAAGACAGGAACGCCACCGGCGTCGTCAGCGGAATCAACCGGGCGAAACGGGGCACCAGCGTGCTCGGCGGATAGCGGTTGTGGTCCGCGTGGTACGCTTCCAGGCCAGTCGCGATGGTCCGCATGTCGGCCTTGGCGCGGCTGATTTTGCTGCGGGTCTGAGCCTCCAGGAAGTTCGGCAACGCAATCCCCGCCAGAATCGCGATCACCGCCACCACGACCAGCAATTCGATCAGTGTGAAACCTTCGGCGTTGGTTCTGCTCGCCATCACACTTCACCTCCGCCCCGGCGTCCACCGCCCTCGCCGGCGCCGCCGCGGCCTCCCGGGGCACCGCCCCATCGGGGGCCTTCGCCGGTCGCCCGGCGCTCTTCCCACTGAGCCCGCCGTTCCTCGAACTTCTCCATGAACTTCTCCCGCTCCTCGGCGGGCAGCATCTTGAGGCGTTCCTGCATTCGGCTGCGCATCATCTGGGGCATCAACTCGCGGGCTTTGGCCTCCTGCTCCTCGGTCAAGACCTCGCGCATCGCCCGCATCCGGCCCCGGAAGTTATCCTGGGGATCGCCCTGGCGATCGAACTCGGCGGCCAGCTCTTCGATTTTCCGCTGCTGCTCCGGCGAAAGGTCCAGCGCCTTGAACATCTCCTGACGCATGGCCTGCCGCTCTTCGCGGGAAGGAGAACCCAATGGAGCCGGGGGCGAAGCCGCCGCCAATTCCTGCGTTTGATTCGCCCGTTCGTCCAGGGACGCAGGCCGTACCTTTTGGTACTGCGCATAGGTGAACGCCGCACCCGCAAAAACCAACAGCAAGGCCCCTGCGAGCTTCACTCCGTTCGGAACGCCTTCATTTGATTTCTTTGACTTTGTCGCCATTTTTCTCATCTCCTTCGAAGACCGGCGCCTGTTCGATTCGGTGGCGGCCCGGCCGCTTGTGAACCCTGGAAGTGCAACAAGCGCACCCGCGCTTCGTCAGGGACCTTTTTCGAATAGCAGCGTCCGTCCCTGGCCGTCGGGCCAGACAAAAACCCGGTGGATCCGATAGCCGAGAGCCTCGGCGTTTCGCGCCACCGGATGCTCCGGCGGCTCCGGCTCCCAGTTCCCCACCGGATAGACGAACCAGGCGGCCCCCGATTCGGCGAGCAGGTCGGCGTGCGGGTTCTGGCGCCGAGCCTCGGCGACGCGCGGCGTGACCAGGCCCTGGAGGTCGAAAACCCGGCCGGCCCGGAAGTAGCCGAGGTATCCGATTTCGTGGGCCGCCACGAGCGGGAGAGGGTCTTCCGGCGCCCGGCTCTCGCTCAGGTACAAGGCCACGTCGCGATACCCCCGCAGGTTGCCGCCCACCCCCAGGTCCCGCAGATAGCGACTGTAACCCTTCCAGGCGGTGCGCTGGGGAACGAGCAGAAGCACTGCCAGGAGCACGCTCAGCACTGCCACCGCGATGGGACCGCCGGGCACACCCCGAAGGCGGGAAAACCGCCCCCCGCCAAGGCGAACTAGCCCCCGGGCAAGGAGGAAAATCGCCGCTCCGGCGAAGGCGTACTCCAGCACGATCAAGGGCGATCGATACCAGATCACGTTCGGCGCCCGGCCCAAGGCGAAAACCCCGAAGTAAACGAGGTAGAACGCGGCGAGGGGCCGGCCCGCCTTCCGCCGGACGCAGCCGATCCAGCCGCCGAGCACCCCCAGCGCGAGGAGGTGGGGGGCCTGATAGCTCCAGACGAGGTACTCCAAGTGCCGGAACCAGAACGTTCCACGGAAATCGACCGCCTGCGTGTTGGCCGCTTTGGCCTGCATCGAATGCGGCACCACGGCGCCGAACCACGCCCCCGCTGCCAGCCAGAACATCGGCAACGCCAGCATCGGCGCGTAAGCCCACGCCAGCCGCCGCCAGGCGCGCTCGCGCAGCAACCGCTCCGCCACGAACGCCGCCACCACGCCGAGAACGAGCACGCCATCGGGGCGCAGCAGCGCCGCCCCCGTGCCCCAGGCCACCGGCGCCACCGGCGAACCCCCGCGCGCCAGGAACGCCCCGCAAGACGCCAGCGCGCTCGCGATCAGGGCGATGAACAGGAACGTCTCCATCCCCGGCACCGGCATCGTGTAGGGAAAAGCGATGACCAGCAGGCCCCCCGCCAAGGGGAACGCCCCTGGCCAGCCGCAGAGTTCGAGGAGTTGACGAAGACGCCATAGAACCACTCCCGCCCAAAGGACATCGAAAGCCAGAACCCAATCCCAGGGCGCGAAGCCCAGGACCATCCCGGCGGCGGCGAAGAGCGCGAAAAGCGGCGCCGTGGTGCCGTAAACGCGTTCGCCCGGGTTGAAGACGAAGCCGTTTCCCTCCACCAGATTGCGCGAGTAGGCGAAGGAGATCATGGCGTCGTCGTCGACGATCATGTAGCCGGCGAAGCGCGTCACCGCCCACGCCCCCCAGATCGCCAGGAACAGGGCGTTGCGCGCCGTCAGACGGCGCTGGCCGCCTGCCAGCCAGGAGGCACGGTTCATCCACCAGGAGGTACGGATTATCCGCCAGTAGACACTGCTCATCCGCTCGCCGCGTCTCCCCCGCGAAGAATAGTCCGCGCGAAGGTGACGAGGCGCCGCCCGCGGTGGCAATCCGCAAGGCGCGCAGGTACGTCGGCGAAGGCCCTACGCCGGCATGGCGGAATCCGCCGTCGGCCCGTAGACCTCGGGCACGGAGATGCCCAGAAGCCGCAGGTAAACCGTCAGTTGGCCCCGGTGGTGAGCCACGTGATTGTAGATCCACGTCCGCAGCACGTCGTAACGGCGATCGTCGATGAACGTCTGGCCACTCATGGTCATGACCCAGTTGGCTTCCAGAGCCGCTTCCTCCGCCGCCCGCAGGGCTTGCAGAAACCCTCCCGCGTTTTCGTCGAGCATGGCGAGAACCTCGGCGCGGCTCGCTGGCGTCGGTGGCTTGTAGTCACCCATTTCGTCGAACCGGTCAGTGGTGATGATCGACATCCCCCAGCCGGGGATTTCCGCCAGATGGCCGGCGAGCATGCCCACGGAGAAAGACTTCTCCGCCGGTTTCCAATCGAAGCGGTCGTCGGGGATGGCGTCGATGACGCGGCGGGTGATGGCGAGTTCGCGTTCGAACTCGCCGGCGAGAAGGGAAATGAGGTCCATGACGAAAAGGCCCTAAGAGAAATGGAATGGCATTGGCTGATACGCGAAACTCTAGCGAACCATGTTTGCCCTCGTCAAGCGAAAAGAACACGAAAAGCGAAGAATCGACGCAACTCCTTGGGAGGCAAGCACTTCCGCCCCTCCCCCGCTTGATTGGGGGCAGCCTTCCGGCCAAGGATGCTCACGAGAGATTTCGCCGTGGCTTGTGGAAAGGGTCACCTTGGCTGGACTTGTCTCCTCCAACCACCGGAGCCCGCCAATCCAGCAACCCCGCCGGGAACCGCTGAAGCGGGGTTCGATGCCCCCAAGGAGCGCTGATCCGGGCTTCGGCCGCCACCTCGAGTACTACGACCATGTCCGGGGCGGAACGGTGGAGTTCACCTACAACATGGACGGCGAAATCGTGGAGAAGACGTTCAATTCCACGACCGAGGCGCAATACACCTACGACTCCCGCGGATTCCTGGAGTCGGTGACGTTAGGGTCCGGCACAATCGCGTACGTGCTCGACGGCCAAGGCCGCCGCGTGGCCCGCGAGGAGAATGGCGTTGTCAAGGACCGGTTCCTGTACAAAGACTTCATCAACCCGGTGGCGTGGCAGGACGCGGGCGGCAGCGTCGCGTATTTTGTCTATGGCGGCCGGGGGCATGTGCCGGACTGGATGGTGAAGGGCGGGGCGTATTACCGCTTCGTGACCGATCACCTGGGCAGCGTGCGG
>JAVJSW010000031.1:0-84895 GCA_040219255.1 Sumerlaeia bacterium | reverse complement strand
GCGATCGCCGAACTGCTCATCCAGAAGGCGCAGCCGAATTCCGGCACAAATTCTGGCACACGACCCGGCTCGGGTGGCGGGAAACTCCGTTGTAACAAGGGACAAGAAAAACTGGCGGAGAGGGAGGGATTCGAACCCTCGTTGCAAGTTACCCCACAAACACGCGTTCCAGGCGTGCGCCTTAAACCACTCGGCCACCTCTCCGTGGCAGGGGTGAAGACAGTATTGGAAAGCGATGGGCTGTCAAGGGTGAAAAACGACGGACGAGAGACTTGCGTCAGCGGGGTCGCAGGAGGCAGCGTCTCCTTCAACTTGTAGCGGTCCTCTTCGGCTTTGGCCCAAGGCGCCGCCTCGCGGAGTATGCCCACGGCACGATGCGTTCCTTGTCACTTTTTGCCCTCGTCACCTGCCTGCTTCTGGCGGCCCACCCCCTGAGCGGCTTTTCGCCGCTCGACAAGCCAACGTCCTTTTCGATCCAGCAGGAAACGAGTTTCGGCCAGAGCGTTTTCCTGACAGGAGACACATTGGCGTTGGGGGTAGAGGATCCATTGCGGGCCATCAAGCTGTCGCCCCACGCATACCCGACGTGGCGGGCCACCATAGCGCTGCCGCCGGGAGAGACGGTCAACTATCGCTACATTCTGCGCACCGATTCGGGGCCGGTCTTCAGCGAACCGGCGAACGCGATTCCGATCGAGGGCTCGGCGACGAGTCTGATCGTGCCGGGAACACCCGCGCCGCCTCGCTCGGGGACGCTTCGCTACTTCAGCGGGGCCACCTCACCGGTCCTGGTGATCCTCGATGAAGACGGCGCGCAGCAGCGTCTGCCGATGGTACCCGAGGGTCCGGGCCGCGAGGCGGGTGAGCAACTGTTCACCGCCTCTTTGTCCGATTTACCGCCGGTGACGGGTAATCGTGGCCGTTGGCGCTTTCGCATCGACCTGGGCGGTGGCGACGCGGATACGCCACAGGGCGAGCCGAGTTACGAGACGGTTCTGAGTACCCTCTGGCTCCAGGACGGTCAGATTTACGACTACAAACCCGCGCCGTCGGTGTCTCCCTCCCGGGTGCTCAAGATCCCCAACTTCGGCGAGGCGCTTGCTTCCCGGCCCCTCTACATCTATTTACCGAGAGGCTACGCGGAGCACACGGAGCGCCGCTATCCGGTGCTCTTCATGCACGACGGTCAGAATGTTTTTCAGGCCTTCGTCCAGGACAGCTTCGCCGGTTCCTGGCGCGCGGACGAGGCGGCGGACCGGCTCATCGCCGGGGGCCTGATCCAGGAATTGATTATCGTGGGGGTTGCCAACGGTCAAGGCGACCGCATTGAGGAATACCTGCCGCCCTACGTGTCCTTTGTCCGCCCGACGGTTAACATTCCCGCCGGCCGGGCCGACGAAACCTTCGCCTTCTATCGCGATGAGGTAACGTCTCATGTCGAGGCGACCTACCGCACTCTCCCGGGCCGCGACAATCGCGCCACCGCCGGGTCGTCCCTCGGGGGGCTGTTCACGGCGTACATCGCTTGGGAGCACCCCGACTTCGCCCGCCACCACGCCGCCCTCTCGACCTCTTACTGGATCACCCAGGAAGGCGACGGCGGCCCAATGGAGACGATCGAAAAATTCCGCACCGAATCGCCCCGCGACATCCGCCTGTGGATCGACAGTGGCACCGAAGGCAGCACCCAGGACGGCCTGAGCGACACCTATACGGCCCGCGATGCCTTGCTCCAGAACGGCTATATCCTCGGCTCCGATTTATGGCACCATGTCCACCACGGCGGCGGGCACAACGAACCCTCATGGGCGAGCCGCTTTCCTCTCGTCCTCGAGTTCCTTTTCCCCATCCTGGCGGGCAACCAGCCCGATCCCGACGACGATCAGGCCACCGCATGGTTGACGCATTGAAAAGTCTTTTCCTCCGCCTCCTCCTCCCGGTCTTGTTGGTGCTTGCGAGCATGCCCGCTGTGGCGCAGCGCGCCGACGACCAGATCATCCTCAGCCGCCTGGAAACCCGGGCCGAAGCCTTTCTTGACAATCTCGCGATGGGCCGGCTGAATTATATCCGGCCCGAGATGACGGCCCCCTTGCGCACAACTTTGTCGCCCGACGCTGTCTCCTCCATTTTCACCAATCTCTATCGCGAAGGCGGCGGCGGCAACGTGCTCATCGGCGATGGCGAGGCCCGCCTCCACCCAGACGGTACCGTGGCCGTTCGCGTGCCGCTGGAATATATCGCTCGCCGCTACGATGCCCACGTCACCTTCACTGGCCTTGAATTCGAAGCTCTCGTTCGCGACTTCGAAGTCACCACCGCCTCCGATCCAAAACGAACAGGCCCCGGCTCACCGCCCTACGCGGTTGCCGGTCTGACCAAGACCCAGGAGCTACAGTTCTCCGCCCCCGGCGGACCGCTGCTGCACGCCGTGCTGACCCTGCCCCTGACAGCGTCGGAGGCCACGCCGGTGCCCGCCGTCGTCATCGTCGCGGGCGCGAAGGCCTACGACGCCGACATGAACGACGGCGACGTGAAGATGGCTCGTGACTTGGCGGAGGGTCTCGCCGCGAAAGGCGTCGCCGCGCTGCGCTTCGAGAAGCGCGCCCACGCTCTCGCCGGAACGGGCGGGGAAACGGGTCTGACCCTGGAGGAAGCGCACCTCGCCGACGCGACGGCCGCATTGGTCTGGCTGGCGGCTCAGCCGGCGATCGATCGCCAGCGGGTGACCTTGGCCGGAATCGCCTTCGGAGCCTACCTGACACCGGCCCTGGCGCGGGACCCACACGTGGAACGTACCGTCCTGATCACTCCCCCGCCATTGCTCGATGTGGAGAGTATGCGCAACCGGGTCTACGACGAATTGGATGGCGCGGTGGTGCCGACGGATGAGCGCTCGGAAGTTCTGAAAAACCGGGCCGACCTGATCGAAGCGATCGCCAGCGGAGCGGCGGATGAGGACCTGATGCTCTTTGGATTGCCCGGGTCCTGGTGGCCTGGGATCGTCGACCTGCGCCCCAAGGCCGAGCTGATTACGTTGAACAAGCCCTTTGCTGTGCTCGATCTGGACAGCAATGCGCACTTCGGGAAGCCTTGGCGCGAGGCCGTCGCCTACAGCGATGGCTTCGGTGTGTGGCGCGGCTTCGATGACTTGACCCAGCCCGCACCCGCCCGCTTTGGGGAGAAGCCCGAGGGCGAACACCTCCACGCGGATGTCGTGATGGCGGTGGCGACTTACGCCCTGCGGGGCAACCTGCCCCCCCAGCGCTAGTCGCGACTTACGCGGCGCCGCGCCGTTCGGCCAGCCACTCGCGCCAACTTGACGCGATCGGCAGCTTGAAGTCCTCGTTCGTGCTCGGCCCCCGCTTGAACAAGATCA
The DNA here is from genome assembly GCA_040219255.1 of Sumerlaeia bacterium. Lineage (GTDB taxonomy): Bacteria > Sumerlaeota > Sumerlaeia > SLMS01 > JAHLLQ01 > JAVJSW01. The sequence continues at coordinate 81,519 of JAVJSW010000031.1, read as the reverse complement.
GAGCGACGATGGAAAATAACAGAATGCCGTGGCTGAACTCGATCTTGAGCAGCAGCAGAAACGCCGCCGCCAGCAGTATCCCGAACAGTGACAACAGGTACAGGACTGCGAGCTGTACGAAGCTCTCGGACAATGCCCGGGCTTGCAGGCCAACGTAGTGGCGGGCCGACCGGGCGGCGACTTCGCTGAACGCCAACCGCGGAGCGAGGGCGGGAATTGTGGCGCAATGCAAGACCAGGAACAGCGCGGGAAACACCAGCACGACCAGCAATTCCCCAAGCTTCTGCCGCTCCCCGAATCCCAGATACAGCAAAGCCGCTGTTTCCGCGACCGCTAAACCCGTCAAGAGCCACACCACCGGCATCAGAGTTCGCGTCAGCATGCCATAAGCCAACTCGCCGTCGCTCAGCTGCGTCAGTTCCAGTTCCTCGCCATTGGGGGGCGTGAAATCGTTCCGGAAACCGCGATGCACGCGCCACAGAATGGCGGCCAGGACGAGCACCTCTCCCGCCAGCATGCGCAGGGCAAGCCCAAGCCAATGCCATTCGGCCAGGGCCACACCGATCCCGAACAGCGCCCCCGCCCAAAATGGCAAGCGGCGCCCCGGCAATCGCATCAGCATCGCGTTTTCCCGCAGGAAATGAAACTCGAAGCCCAGAAGGGCGATGTCGAGGCGGCTCAGACCCGCCGGAGAAGACCCATCGGCGTGCATTCGGAGCCTTGGCCCAGGGGATTGTCCTTCAGGGCGGCCTCTACCAGCTTGCGCGGCACGCCTTCGCTGGCGCCGAGCACCCACGAGCCGCCGATGTCGTTGACATCGACGATGGCCGTCGGAAGGCCGGTGCGTTCGAAGACGCGCTGGGCGGCGGCCTCCGGGTCCTTCGGGCCCATAATCACGCAATCGGGCTGCAGCGGAGAGGTCGTGGCGGCGTCGATGGTGGCGGCCTGCGGACCGGCAATGCGATAGAAGTCGCCCTTCCTGCCCACCAACTTGCCCAACGCCCCCACCATCGCCGCGAGCCAGATCCGGGCGGCTCCGCATTCGTTCACCGCGCACTGCATCGACGAGGGCCGGCGAAGCCCGATGCCGTAGGGAACCTTGGCCACGCAGCGCCACAGGATGCGGGCGGTCAGGCCGATCTTGAGCTGATCCTCCGGAATGGCGCGGCCTTGCGTCACGGCGACGGCCTTTTCGCTGATGAAAAGAATGTCGCCCGCCATCGCCAGCGGCCCCGCGTAGGTTCGCGAAGCCTCCGCAATGTCGTCGTCACTGGTGAGGATGGGGGTCTTCACCGGAATACGCCGATATTCGCGGCCGTTGACCTCGATATCGAGGACCCGTTGCGGGTTGGGTCGAATGGAAACGATTTCGGCGGGCAATGAGTCGGCGAGAGGCGCGAGGGGCTCGGCAGCGGACATGGAACGGGAGGACCTTTCGCGGGGAATGAGCGATCGAAGATTAGGGCCAAAGCGCCATTTCACCGCTCACACCGTCAAGTTCCAATTGCCGGAATCGGCCTCCCTTGCGAGAATATGTTCGTGGGGTGGCCGCCGGAGCGAATCAGGCAATTTCCTTGCATCCGCCACTGGGCGGCATCGCCCATTCCAACCCCGTGACGAGGACCCAAGAGACGTCATCATGCCGGTCTACGAGTACTACTGCGAAGCGAACCACACCTCCGTCGAGGTCGAGCACCCGATTTCCGAGAAGCTCAGGACATGGGGGGAACTCTGCGACTACACCGGAATCGAACCGGGAGACACCGCCGCCCAATCACCCCTGGAACGCCTCCTCTACCCCGTCGGCGTCAACACACCAAAGGGCGACTCGCACCTCAAGAATATTGGCTTCACCAAGCTGGTGAAACGCGACGAGGGCGTTTACGAGAACGTCACCCGGACCGGCAGCGAAGCCCGATATATGAACCGGGGCGACGCCTCGACCCTCCCCCACCTGAAGAAGAAAATCTCGGACTGACCCCCGCACCCCTGGCTCCGGCGGCCAGGACCTTCGCACGTCCGGTATTAGGACAAATACGACACTATAAGGAGCATAACTATGAAGCGACCCACTCTGAACTACACCCTCGATTGGCTCCTCATCACGACCTTCGCAGCCCTCGCCGCGACGGGGGTGCTGCTGCATTATACCCTGCCCCCGGGCAGCCGCGCCGCCACGGTCTTCGGCATGTCCCGCCACCAATGGGGGGATCTTCACTGGTGGCTGGCAGTCGCGCTCTTCACCGGAGTCGCCATCCACCTGCTGCTCCACAGCGCCTGGATCAAGGCCCTGACCCTCGGCAAGAGCGAAGGCCGCCGCCGGCGTCTTCGCCTCGCCGGGGCCGTGGGCGGGCTTGCCGTCGCCTGCGGAGTCATCGCCGCCGCGTTCTTTCTGCCGGTCGAGAGACGCGCGGACGCGCGCGAATCAAGTCATGGAGAATCGTCCGAACGTGCGGATGAGCACGAGGCGGGCGAAGGACCGGCACCACAAGGCCAGCGTCTCCACCGCCGCCGGGCCAGTCAGAGCGAATAATCCATCGCTTTCCATAGCTCGAAAGAAAAGACATAAAAGGCTTAGTGATTGCAGATCCTTTCTGTGGCTACTAAGCCTTGCTGTAAGCCTCATGCGCGGTCCATCGTTCCTGCCATCATCCACGGCCATCGCTCCGGAGTTTCCTTCCCTTCTTGCTCCGCGGCGCCGCCCATAAGGACTTACCATGGATCGTAACTCTATCTTATTCGCGCTTCGTGCGGCGCTCTTCGCGCTGGCAGCCTTGGCATTTCTGCCCGGCTCTCTAGCGGCCCAAGGCGCCCGCTTCACCCCCAACGTACCCACGGGAGGTGAAAGCGTCCTGATCGAGTACGACACCCGCGACTCGGTCTTCGGCTATCCCGATTATCCTCAAGTCAACCTGTTCTACACTCTCGATGGCTGGGCGACGGCCACGGATGTCCCGATGGAATTCCAGTCTGGCTTCTGGCAGTACCTGATTGTCTTGCCGGTGGGCGCGACCTCCCTGGATTTCGCCTTCCACGATGGCGAAGGCGCCTGGGTTAACAACGGCGGGGTGGATTGGCACGTCGACGTGCTTCCGGTGCATTCGACTGGCGGCGTGGTCAGCCTTTCTCCCGCTCTGCCGGAACCAGGTGACGCGCTGACCGTGACCTACGATGCGTCCCTGCGGCCGCTCGATGGCTTGGCGGACGTCACGATGCACTGGAGTGTCAACGGCTGGTCCGGCATTATCGCCGACGCCCCGATGACCCAGGCGCAGCCCAACATCTGGACCGCGACGGTGCAGCTTCCAGCGGACGCGGCTTCGGTCGACATGGCCTTTTTCTCCGGCTCGGCCTGGGACAACAATGAACAGGCGGACTGGCACTTCGAAACCGCAAGCGCCGCCAATGGCCTCCATACGGTGATTCTTTCGCCGGGAGAAACGGGCACTCTCCGCGCCTGGAGCGCCCTTGGCCAGTCCAGCGTGACCTACGAGCCGGGCGAGATGCGCTGGGGCCGGACCGACATCTACAACTTCGAGAACGCCATGGCGGTTTTCCCGACGGCGATCCTGCCTTCCGATGTCGAAATCGTCGCCGTGGAATTGCAGTACGCCGGCGCCGAGGCCCTCGGCATGGTGGTCCCTACGCCGAACCCGTCGCGCATCGTCAACGCCCCCGGTTACCACCCGGCTCTCCCGCCGTCGCTGAACTACTACGCCGTCTCGACCGGCCCCGTGATCGCCGAAACGGCCTTCACCACCTTCCCGATTTTCGACGGTGGCGCCCACACCCTCAGCCTGGGTGAAGCTGGCCGCGCCGCGATCCAGGCCAACCTGGGCTCGGAATGGCACAGCCTCGGCTTCGCCAAGAATGACGTTCTCGGCCGCTTCATTCTCCAGGACGCCGCCCTGCGGGTGACGCTCCGCGCAAAGCCAGACGCCGCCGCCAACTACAATTCGGTCTCCGTGGCGGGCACGTTCAATGGCTGGAATCCCTCCGCTCAAAACATGACTCTCGTCGGGGATCATGAATGGCTGGCCGTGCTGAACGTCTCGGCCCCGGACGGTGTCGCGTTCAAGTTCACCGCCAATGGAACCTGGAATGACAACTGGGGCGATGACAGCCCCAGCCGCACCACCAGCCCAACCCTCGGCATCGGCTCCTGGTTTGGCGCGAACATCGTCATTGAAACGCCCATCGCGGGCCAATTGGCGATTTCCTTCAACGATCAAACACGGGCCTACGCGGTCGTGAGCTTCTGAGAAAGCGCTTCTTGGAACTCAAGCTAACATGGTCGTCCCGGCCATGATCAGCCGCGGTTTCCCGATGCCTGAGGAGGCTCGGGTTGCGAACGGGAGCCGGTCATCGGCGGGGCGCGCCGGGATACTCATTTCCGGATAAAGGTTTCGAGAACACCTCTGAAAAGCGGAAGGGGCTCCTCCGGTTGCAATGCCAGACGAGCCCCTTTCCGATGTCATGGGTGCGACCCTGTCCAGAGACCGGGAGGTTACAGTTACATCTCCTCCAACTCGCGCCCCTTCGTTTCCTTGATCAGGAACCACACGAACGCCACCGACAGAAGCGCGAAGAACGTGTAGGTTCCGTAGGCCCCCGCCAAGCCGATGGTGCCCAGCATAACCGGGAAGGTGATCGTGATCGCGAAGTTGGCGAACCACTGGGCCGACGCCGCGATGCCGAGCGCCGCGCCTCGGTAGCGGTTGTTGAACATCTCGCCGAGCATGACCCAAACGACCGGCCCCCACGAAATCGCGAAGGCGAAAATGTAGAGGTGCACGCAGATCAGGGCGATGAGTCCTTGCGTTTTGCTCAGAGCCAGCGTGCCTTCCTCGTTCAGACCGGCGCTGGCGAACACCACGGCGACCGCGCCGAGCATCAGGGCCATGCCGATGGAACCGACCAAGAGCAGCGGTTTGCGCCCGATCTTATCGATCGTCGCGATCGCCACAAAGGTCGCCGAGACATTCACAAAGCCGCTGATGACGTTCATCAGGAGTGCCTGATCCTCGGTGAAACCCGCCGCTTTCCAGAGCACCGCGCCATAGTAGAAGATGACGTTGATGCCGACGAATTGCTGGAACACGGACAAGCCGATGCCGATCCAGACGATGGTTCGGATGCGGCTCGTGCCGGGCTCGAGAACGTCGCGGAATTTCGGCGGCTCCTGCGAACGAAGCGAATCGTGGATTTCTTTGATCTTCTGCTCCACGGTGGTCAAAATATGAACGCGTTTGAGCACCGCCGCCGCCTGCTCGTCCTTGTTCTTGGCAACGAGATAGCGCGGCGACTCGGGCGCGATCGCGGCCCCGATGCCAAAGAGAATCGCCGGAATGCACTCGATCCAGAACATCCAGCGCCAGGCGTCGATACCAAACCAAAAGTCGTTCTTCGCACTGCCGGCGGCTTTCGCGATCAGGTAGTTGCTGATGAAGGCGATGAACAAACCGATCACGATGGCGAGTTGCTGCAGAGAAGCCAGCCGGCCGCGGAAAACCGCCGGCGAAACTTCCGCGATGTAGGCGGGGGCGATGACGCTCGCCGCACCGACGGAAACGCCGCCGATAAAGCGAAAAATCACGAACACCGTCGTCGTGTTCGCGAGACCGGAGCCAATGGCGCTGATCAGGAAACCGATCGCGGTGGCGATCATCACCGGCTTTCTTCCGAATTTATCGGCCATGCCGCCGGCGATAAAAGCGCCCAGCGCGCACCCGAGCAGCATCGACGATACGTTGAAGCCGGTGCCGAAGTCGCTGGCGTTGAACGTTTCCTGCAACGCCTCGACGGTGCCGTTGATGACGCCGCTGTCGAAACCGAACAGGAAGCCGCCGATGGCCGCCACGCTGGAAATAAAGATCACATAACCGGGAAGCTTCTGAGAGGGGGTCTCTGAGGACATGGAAGACCTTTCTGTGGGATTGAGGAAGAGCGAGGCAAACCCCGGACCGGGAAACTCGCCGTTCGCTGTTTTGAGGGAAAGCTGCTGAATCGCTACGTTGCCACACCGATCGAAGCGGTTCAATTACGGAAATGAGGAAAAAGATTACGCGATCGCGTCACTCATAGCGCTGGCGCCACTCCCGTGGCGTGGTGCCGTACTCCTCCTGAAACACATTGCACAAATACGTGGAGCGACGGAATCCCGAAGCCCGGGCGATGTCTTCGAGCGACATCTTCGACTTGAGCAGCAACTGCTTCGCCGTCTCCAGCCGCCGCTGCCGCAGCATGTCGTTGATGGTCGAGGAAAGGCGCTCGCGAAATCGCCGCTCCAGCGTACTGCGCGAAACCCCCGACGCGCGCACCACGTCCTTGATCTGAATCGGCTCCTGGGCGCGATCGCGGATGAACAGCAGCGCCAGCGTCACCGGCTCGTCGTCCACCGCCAGCACATCGGTGGACATTCGGGTCACCACGCCACGCGGAGGGATGGTGATTTCCTCACGCAGTTGCCGCCCTTCCTCCAGCATTCGGTCCAGCAGCGCCGCCGCCTCGTAGCCGGCCTTGCGCGGGTCGAGTTCGATGCTGGAAATGGAGGGCAACTGGGCCTCGCAAATCAGCGGACTGTTGTCCACGCCGATCAGGGCGATGTGGCGCGGGACCTCGAACCCGAGCGGCTGACAGGCCTCCAGGATGTGCAGCGCCCGCGGGTCGTTGGCGCACAGAATGGCAATCGGCTTCGGCAGGCTCTTCAGCCATTCCCGCAGCGCCACCGCTTCCTGGCGCGAGGAAATCTCCACCCCACGCGCCCGGACGTGGCATTTTAGGCCCGCCGCCTCGACCACCGACCGGAATCCGATCCAGCGCTTGGCCTCCCACCGCAGCGACAAATCGCCATAGAACCCCAAATCCCGGAACCCGCGTTCCAAAAAATGCTCCGCCGCGATCCGCCCGATCTGCACATCGTCCGAAACTACGCAGGAATAGGGCGAAGCTTGACCCGGATAGTCGTTCGAGATGCTGACCGCCGGCACTCCCAGTTCCTGAATGTGCCGGTGTTTGCCCTTGGCCCAGAAGGAAAAGATGATGCCCTCCACATCCAGACGTTCCAGATCGCTGTAGCGGGTGAACTTATTCGTCAAGGAGAGGTTCTGCTCGTTGCAGAGCAGTTGCCAGTGCGTGTGCTGGCGCGCGTACTCGATCACGCCGAGGGCGGCCTCAATGCGGTAGTTCTCCACAAAACCGGTGTGGGCGATGTCGAGGGCGATACGGCGTTTGATCACGGACGGGGCGGTTCTTTTCCAAGGCTGAGGCACTCTTGCCATAACCTGACGCTGGAGCGCAATTTTATTCCGGCATTCCGTAATTGAAAGGCGATGACGCCTCGACTAACCCTTTGGACTGTTTCAATTCTCCCGGAGTCCCGCTCGTATGCTTCGTTCTCTCACCCTCGGCGCGCTGGCCGCCGCCGGAACCGCCGCTTTCGCCAACCCGGTCGTCACGGGTCCGGCGCGCTTTACTGTGATCACGCCGGAATGCGTCCGCATGGAATACCAAGCCGATGGCGCCTTTATTGACGCGTCTTCCCTGTTCGCCGTCAACCGCGGCGCCCGCGCGGACAGCGCCACTGTCGAGCACCAGAGCGACGGCACCGTCGTCATCAAGACGGATCGGCTGACTCTGACCTACACGCCGAACGGACAGCCCTTCAGCGACCAGAACCTCTCGGTCGAAATCGAAGCCGGCGACCGCCTCGTCACCTGGACGCCGGCCAGCCGCCAGACGGAAAACCTCGGCGGCACCATCCACACGCTCGATCAGGTCAAGGGGCCGGTCGATCTGGAGGAGGGCATTCTCTCGCGCGACGGCTGGTATCTGATCGACGACTCGGAGAATCATCTGCTGGTGGACGGCTGGGCCGAGGTCCGCCCCGAAGACGCCGGGACCGATTGGTATCTCTTCGCTTACGGTTCGGATTACAAGGCCGCGTTCGAGGCCTTCACCGCCATCGGCGGCAAAGTCCCCATGCCCCGCAAGGCCGTGCTGGGCTCCTGGTACTCGCGCTGGTGGGAGTACACCACCGAAGACTACAAGGAAATCGTCCGCGAGTACGAAGAGAACGATTTCCCTCTCGATATCATGGTCATGGATATGGAGTGGCACACCGGCCCCTGGACTGGCTGGTCGTGGAATTATGAACTGCTGCCGGACCCGGTGGCGCTCCTCGACTGGTTCCACGAGCAAGGCCTCACGGTAACCCTGAACGTCCACCCGGCAGACGGCGTCCGGCCTGAGGAAACGATGTACGAGGATTTCATGCGCGCCATGGGAGAGGACCCGGCCAGCGGGGAAACGATCACCTACGACGCCGGAAACCGCGAGTACATGGAGACCTTCTTCAAGTACACGCACCACCCGCGCGAGGATGAAGGCGTCGATTTCTGGTGGCTCGATTGGCAGCAATACCCGGAAACGATCAGCATCCCCGGCCTGCTCAACCTGAGCTGGCTCAACTATCTCTACTTCGAGAACTCCAAGCGCGGGGGCAAGCGCGGCCTCCAGTTCAGCCGCTGGGGCAGTTGGGGCGATCATCGCCATCCGATCCACTTCTCTGGCGATGCCGACACCGGCTGGCGCATGCTCGGCTTCGAAGTCCCCTTCACGTCCGTGGCGGGTAACGAAGGCACGTTCTTCTGGAGCCACGACATCGGCGGTCACTTTGGCGACCGCAACGAGGAACCCTACACCCGCTGGGTCCAGTTCGCCTCCGTCACGGCCGCGATGCGGCTCCACTCGGGCATCATCCCGTACCTCGACCGGCGCCCCTGGAAGTGGCCGGATTGGGCCACTGAGTCGATGCGCCACTCGTTCCACCTGAGGTCGCGCATGATGCCCTACGTTTACAGCAGCGTTTGGCAGTGCTACCGCGACTCGCTGCCGCTGACCCGGCCGATGTACCTGCAATGGCCAGAGGAAGCCGACGCCTACATGGCGCCGCAGGAGTACCTCTTTGGCGAAGCCATCCTGACCGCCCCCATCGCCTCCGCGGGCTTCGGCCCCGGCCGCGTCGCCAGCCAACTCGTCTGGTTCCCCGAAGGCGAATGGGTGAACTACTTCACCAGCGAACGCTTCACCGGCCCCGAGTGGCGCCTCGTCTCGGCGGACATGAACGAGTTCCCGCTCTATGTCCGCGCCGGTGTTCCGATCCCAGAACAGCCCTACTCCGCCCGCCCCACGACGGCGCGGCTGGAGACGCTGGTGGTCAAGCTCTGGCCCGGCGTGGAAGGCGAAACCCATCGTTTCACCCTCTACGAAGACGACGGCGATTCGCAGGCCTATGAGCAAGGCGGTTACGCCACGACGGAGCTGTCCTCGCGGCTGGAAGACGGCGTGCTGACGGTCGAAGTCGGGGGCGCGCAAGGCTCCTTCGAAGGCCAAGTCGCTGACCGCGACTATCGCTTCGAAATCGGCGGCCTGCAGCGCCCCCGCTCTGTGAAGGTCGAGGGGCGGGATGTGGCCTTTGACTGGTCCGAAGAATCCGGCCTCCTGGCCATCGAAGTCCCCGCCCGCCCGGTTTCCGAAGGCGTGACCCTCGCCATCGAGGCGGAGACCATGGACCCCTCATACTTCGCGAACCGCGCGCTCGACCGGCGCCTTCGCGGCATCGTCGGCGAAGACGGTCCGGCCGATCTCTCCGCCGCGATTAGCCGGGCCGCCTCGGCGAACGATCCGGCGCTGGAGGGCCTGCTCGCCCTAGCGGGCTTTGGCTTTGTGGAAAACGAAACCCATTATCCCGAGGTCGGAGTCCTCGAACGGCTTGTGCGAAACGACGACGCCATGGTGGCCCCCGATGGGATTGAGGTCGCCTACGAGCGGCGTCTGCTGCCCTCCGGCGAGGTCCTCAAATCCCAGCGCAGCACCGTCACCGATCTCCAGGGCGTCCTCGCCGCCGACGCGCCCGAGTGGAAATCGCAATCGCCCGAATTCATGCAAACCGTGGCCGACGTCCGAAGCGTCACTGCCCGCGTCGGCGGCGAAACCGTCACGTTCCAGAAGACCCTCGCCGCGTCCTACGGTACGCTCAACGAGTGGGTCGTCTCCCCCGCCTATCCGTTCGACCGCGCCTCCTCAATCACCGAATTCGTGCACGCGCCGGAGAAGATGACCGTGGAGGAACTCGCCACCATCTCGCCGGGAGCGGACTGGACGCGGGCCACAGCGGGCGAGAACGGCATCGTGGACCTCCGCGCCATCCACGACTCAGAGGATCGGATCGCCTACGCCGTCTCGACCTTCGACTTAGAGCAGGGCCGACCAGCCCAGCTCGGCTTCCGGTCCGACGATGGCATCGAGGTCTGGCTGAACGGCGAAAAAATCCACAGCGCCTCGGTTTTGCGCGGCATCAACCACCCGTGGGAGGACGTTCCGGTGACGCTGAAGACCGGCCGGAACGTCCTCCTGGTCAAGGTGTCGCAGGCGGACTTTGGCTGGGAATTCGTGGTCCGCGGCATGGAGGCGGACAAATCAGAGCAATAGGCTCTTGCTTCCAGCCGCGTCCCATCGGCCGCTCACTAACAATCACAACCGCCCAAGTTAGAACCGCCGGGCGATTATTAGGAATTCACTAAGGACAAAACTCGCCCTTGGCCCCCGCGCCGCCGTCCTGATGAGGTCCCCCCTCATTGTTCGGCGGCGCTTCTTATTGCCTCAGAGGCGCCAACTTAACTCCCTCATCGGCGCCATCCCTTCGGCGTGGCGCAGGCCCTTGAAAGTCCCAACCACAATGAGATTTCCGTTTTCCATTCACCCGTTCCTCATGCTTGGCGCGCTGACGCTGCCGGTCCTCTTCTCAGCCGCGGCGGCCCAGGATCAACCGCCCGTCGCCACCAACAACCAGGACGAAGTCCTGACCATTCCCTTCGAGGCCGGTCAAAGCGTTGACGAGGCCCTCGCCATTTTGCGCTCCAGCGATAAGTTCGAAACCAACGATTACGTCACTCACGTCTTCGAAGTCTTCAACACACGCGCCTACGAAATGCGCCAGCACATCCGCCAGGCCGTCGAGCAGGAAAAGGGCAACGTCCGCACCGCATCAACCAAACCCACCGACGGCTCCCGCAGCCGCCAATTCCTGGTCGTGACGACCACTCCGGAGCAAATGCCCACCATCGCCGATGCGATCCGCACCCTCGACGTACACGGCTTCGTCAACAGCCAAGGCTCGAGCCGCCGCGCGTTTCGCGTTAAATACCGCCGCGCCTCGGACTTGGCGGTTGTCCTGGAAAGTACGCGCCTCTCAGGCATCGGTGATATTTTCGCCGACGACCTGACGAATACACTCTACTATGACGACACACCTTACGTGGCCGAGGCGGTCGAGGAATACGTCGCTTTCTTCGACGTCCCGGTGCCGCAAATCGAATTCGACGTCCAGATCATCGAAGTTCGCGAAGACAACGCGGAGAAGCTGGGTCTGGACTGGGACGCCTGGAAGCGCTCCGTCGGCGGGCAGCTCACCGCCACCGGCAATCTCTTTGAAGGCGGCGAAGCCTTTGGCCGCCTTGATGGCCTGCTCACCCTCGAAGCCAGCGTCCTGGCGAATTTCCTCAACTACACGGTTCAGCAGGGCAACGCCCGCCTGGTGCAACGCTCGCGGCTGAACGCCTCGAATCTTCAACCGGCGGTCATTTCCGATCTGAAGCGCGTTCCCGTCTATGGATACGAGCCGGAGAAGGGCGGCGGCAACGTTCTGACGGAAAGCAATCCGGTGGCCGACGCGGGCCGCGAGGTCTCCCCCCGCGACGGCGAGACCCCCGGCGGTCCCCGCACCGTGGCCATCGTCCCACCCGTCACCAATCGGCGCGTCCGTCTGGCTTCCGACCAAGAAGGCATCTTCCTCTCCATCGACCCCGTCATCGCCGCCCACAGCGTCACCGCCGACATCGACATCGCCATCAACACGGTGGTGGGCTTCGACAAACTCGACCGCCCCATCGTCACAGAGCAGGTGCTTGACAATCAATTCACCTTGCGCGACGGCGAGAAGCTGCTTCTCGGCTCCCTCGAACGCGAAGTCGCTGTCGATTCCCGCCGGGGCATTCCCGGTCTGAAAGACCTTCCGGTGCTCAAACACCTCTTCAGCGTTGAAGTTTCCCGCACCGAATCCTCGCGCTTGTTCATCCTCGCCACGCCCAGATTCTCCCATATCGGCTATGCCGCGGAGACGCTGGCGGAGATGGATGACGAAGGCGTCCTTCTTATTCGCGAGAGCTCTCCCGTCCTCGACGATGGTGTGATGCGGGACCTGATGACGCCGTAGCGGAGACTCCCCCGCCACAGCGAGGTTCACAACAAGAGTCCGGTTGCCAGCCGCGCACCCCTCGCGTCAGGGTGCCCGCTTCTCGAGAGCGGCCCCCCGCCTGGGCGCCGCGCTCTGGACTCTTTTCGTTGAGGACCCTCTCACCCATGGCTTTCAAGACCGACGCGATCCAGCACGGCGTTTACATCGACAAGACCTACTCTTCTGTCACAACGCCGATCTATTCGTCTTCGACCTACGCGTTCAGCAAGCTGGGCAGCCCGCCCCCCTTCGACTATTCCCGCAGCGGCAACCCGACACGCCACGCGCTGGCCGAGAATCTGGCACGCCTCGAGGGAGGAACCCGCGCCTCCATCACCGCCACGGGCATGGGAGCGGTGACCGCGGCCATTTTCCTCTTCCGCCCCGGCGACCACATCATCACAGGCAAGGACATCTACGGCGGCACCTATCGCCTCTTCTCGACCATCATGACGGCCATGGGGATCGAGTTCTCCTACCTGAACATGGGAGATGCGGACGCCATCCGCGCCGCCATCAAGCCGAACACCAAGGGGATCTGGATCGAGACACCGGGCAATCCGCTGCTGAATATAACCGATATTTCCGCAGTCGTCGAAATCGCCAAGCAAAACGAAATTCTGACAATCGCCGACAACACATTCATGTCTCCCTACTTTCAACGGCCTTTGGAATTGGGTGTGGACGTCGTGGTCGAATCGATGACGAAATACATCAATGGGCACAGCGATGTCGTGGCGGGAGCGGTCGTAACGAAGGATGGTTCGCTGGGCGAACGGATCGCCGAAATCGTGAATTCCATGGGGCTGCCGAGTGGCCCCTTCGACAGCTTCCTGGTGCTGCGAGGGGTCAAGACACTCCCCTACCGGATGGAGGGGCACCAAGCCAATGCTCTGGCCGTCGCGGAGTTCCTCGAAAGCCACCCTAAAGTCAACCGCGTCAATTATCCCGGTCTGCCCTCGCACCCGCATCACGAACTGGCCAAGCGCCAAATGAGCGGCTTCGGAGGGATGTTGAGTTTCGAGTATAAACCGGGCAGCCTGGATCCCGACGCATTCCTGGCGAAGCTGAAAATCTTCCTCCTGGCGGAAAGCCTCGGCGGTGTCGAAAGCCTCATTTGCCAACCCTGGTCCATGACCCATCTGTCCATGCCGGAGCCCGCCCGGGTGGCCGCCGGAATCCGGCCGGAACTGTTCCGTCTTTCCATCGGATTGGAAGATCGGGACGATCTGATTCGCGATTTGGCGGATGCCTTGGAGTCGTAATTCAGACCGCTGAGAACGTGGCGGTTCCAGCGGACTTTGTGCGGACCTGAAGAAAGAAGGCGCAACGGCAGAATGTTTGATTGACCGGCGGCTCGCTCAGCGTTAGAGTTGCTTTGCTCATTGCGTCAATTCGCCTTGTCATTTCTTCTTCTCAGGACTCGGGAACCATGTCTAGCCGCCTGTCTACTCCCCTGTCTGGCCTCAACGGGGCCGGGCACTATCTCTCACGGATTCTGGGGGGCATCGTTCTCGCTCTTCTTGTGGGCGGATTGACCGTTCTGGGTGCGGGCCGCGCAGCGGCCCAGACCTGCGAACTGGCTCCGGGCGCCACCAAGGCGTCCGATACCAACTTGGCACGGGGGGCGGTGTTTTCTGTCAATTCCGCTCAAACCCTCGACTCCTTCTCGGTCGAACTTGTCTTCCTCGACGACAACACCGCCGATTTGACATTCTTCGTGCTCGAGCAATCGGGCGGCGGAAGTTGGACTTCCGCGTGGCAGAAGACGGAAACGGTCAATCTCGCCGCCCGCGACTTCGTCCCGTCCGGCGCAGTCGATCTGGCGCTGACACCGGGCGTGACCTATGCGGCTGGCGTCGCCTGGGGCGGCTCCGACCTGGTGCGTTACTTCTATACCACGGGTCAGGCGCCAGCGGCTTTCCCCACCGTCGATGGAACGCTGCTCGCCGGCATGCAAGGCGTTGGCCCCGACCCAACGGCTGGATCGGTTTTCCAAAGCACGACGACCTATAGCACTGAGCTGTGCTTCGCTCCGCCGACAGCCTCCCCTTGCGAGACCGTGCCGTCCGACGAAACGGCAACGAGCGCCAACATTTCCCGCGGAACGGTGTTTACGGTCGATTCGCCTAAGAACCTCGACTCCTTCTCCGTCCCCATGACTGGCTCGGGAACGCTCACGACTCTGGATTTCTATGTCTTGAGCGGCGCAAGCCCGACCGGTCCCTGGACAAGTCTCTGGACGGGGTCGACTTCCATTCCGGACGCGACGCCCGGGGACTTCGGCACCGATGCGGTGGATGTCCTCCTCTCCCCCGGCACCTACTATGTTGCCGGCTTCAAGTGGGCTTCGAATCAAACTTCTTATCATTTCAAGAGGAGCGTCGCGCCGCTGCTCTTCTCCCAGATTTCCGGCACGATCGAGGGCGGTTTCCAAGGCACCTTCCCCGATCCCATTTCCGGTTCGTCGTTCCTGTCCGCCAACACCTATGGCATGGACATCTGCTTCAGCGAAGCCACCGTTTGCGAAACGGCCCCGTCGGACGAATTCGCCTCGAACGGCAACCTGGCCCGCGGTACGGTCTTCAGCGTCGACGCCGAGCAAGTTCTCAATTCCTTCTCGATGGACCTGGATCTCGGCGACTTCAACCCCACCCTGAACTTCTATCTCCTGTCCGCTGCCTCATCCACCGGCCCGTGGAGCATCGTCTGGCAGAACAGTTCGAGCGCATCCGGCAACGGATATACAGACTACACAGCGGCCGGCATTGATGAGACCCTTTCACCCGGCACCTACTACGCCGTCTGCATCGGTTGGGGCGCCACGGACATCGGGTACTCGTTTGGGCGCAGCACGGCGCCTCTGCCCTTCTCGACCGTTCCGGGAACCATTCACGGCGGGTTCCAGGGCGGCGGCCCGGACCCCACAGCCGCCTCCATGTTCCTTTCGCAGAACACGTATGGCACTCAGCTCTGCATGACAGGGACAGGTGTTGTGCCGCCCTTGCTGGAAACTACGACGGATTTCATTTCGGTCATCGCGCAAGAAGGCGTGAATCCGGCCGATGCGAGCTTCGAGGTAGCCAATGGCCGTTCTGGATCGATGAACTGGACCGCCACGCCCTCCGCCGCTTGGCTGAGCGTCGCCCCCACCAGCGGAGAGAGTTCCGGCGAGGCGGACACCGTGACGGTCATCCTCGATACCGATGAGCTTCTGCCCGGCTTCCACGTCGGCCAGATCGAAGTGGCCGCCCCCGGCGCCACCGACTCGCCCAAGACGATCGTCGTTGAGGTCGAGGTGCGTTCGAGCCTTCTCGAACTGTGCGACTCCGTCCCTGGCGTAATCAAGGCCACCGCCCAGAACATCGCCCGAGGCGCGGCATTCACGCCTGTCAGCGACCAGACACTTTCATCCTTCGCGATGGATGTGGTGGTGCTCGATGGCCAGGCGGACATGACGTTCTTCCTGCTGGAGCAGCAGGCTGGCGGCGTCTGGAGCGAACTTTGGTCGAACACCCGCACCGTGTACGGAACTTCGCGTCAACTCGCGGGCAGCGGTCCGCTGAGCGAAATGCTGTCTGCGGGCACAACCTACGCCATTGGCGTGGCGTGGGGCCCGGGAGAAACGATCCGCTACTTCTACGAGCAAGGGACGCCGCTACCGCTGAGCCTGGCGAGCACTTCCCTGGACGTGGAAGGGGGCTATCTCACCTCCAGTGCAAACTACCTCGATCCGTCCGCCATCGTCGGTTCCAACCTGTACGGCCTGGAAATCTGTGTCCTGGAAGACGCGGACGCCCAACCGCCCATCATCGGCGCCTCGCCCGCCGCGCTCTCGCCGGTGGCGATCAGCGGAAACGACGCAGCCCCCCAAACCATCCTCATCACCAACACAGGCGGCGGCGTGCTTCACTGGGAAGCCACGGAGGCGAGTCCGTGGATGAGCGTCTCGCTGCCCAATGGCTTGTCGCACGGCAGCCTGGCTTCCGGCCTGAGCGAAACCCTGACCGTGACGTACGATTCGGATGGTCTGGCGGCCGGCGACTACTCTGGCCAAGTCACCATCACCGGCGTGATGGCGGACACGTTCTCCGCCGTTTTCGACGATCCCGCTCAGTCCTCCACCTGGTGGTATCAGTACGACACAGACCCTCTTGGCACGCTGGAAAGCGTCTTCGATGCGGAGCTGAATCGGACTGTGGCGAAGATGTTTGGGAATATAACATCTGGTCAGTCAGCGAGTTGGATTCTTGGCGATACTTCATTGAACAATCTGAATCCTAACGCCGCCCCTTGGAATGCAAGCGGGAAAATCTTTGGCTGGGATTTCAAGAATCTCTCCCACTACTACTTCCGTGCCCGAACCACCGGTACATCAACCGCTACATTCATTTACCAATACTTCGGTGGCACTGTCGATGGCGCCTACGGAGATTACATTCGGGTTCGCCTCGGCGCCGCGCCTGCAGGTCACGATACTCAATGGACCAGGTTTGAACGCTATATCGAAAGAGATCTGCAGGCCATTACCGGAGAAAATCTGCTGGCCATCGACGGAATCAACGTCCGTCCGTTCGAAGCCCCCGGCTCCGAACTCTACATCGCCAACCTTCAAATCGCCGACGCCGTCGCCATCCCCGGTCCCCCAGTCCAAATTCCCGTCAATCTCTCCATCGTCGCTTTTACAACGACTTGCGAAACGGTTCCCGGAGTGACCAAGGCAAACGACGAGAACCTGACTCGCGGCGCGGTCTTCACGGTGTCCAGCAATCAGGTCCTTGAAAACTTCGCCATGGATCTCGTGCCGCTCTTCGACACAACAGCCGACGTCACGTTCCACTTGATGAGCGCTCCCTCGGCCAACGGCCCTTGGACCAGCCTCTACTCGAATCCCGTAACCATCGATGCTGGACGCGCACTTTACGACTCGGGCTCTGTTGGGCAATCTGTGGTTCCCGGAACCTACTACGCCACCGCCGTCTCCTGGCCCGTTGGCGAGCAAGTCCGTTATTTCTACTCATCCTCGATGGCGCCCGTACTCTTCACCACCATCCCGGGCAGCATCGTCGGCGGTTTCCAGAGCGGAAGTTCCGATCCGCTTCTGGGCTCCGGAACGACAACGACCTACGCGATGGAGTTGTGCTTCCAGGAGGGGGCGGCGCCGACGCCAACACCGACTCCCACTCCGACGCCTACACCGACGCCTACGCCGACGCCTACACCGACGCCTACACCTACTCCCACACCGACACCGACTCCTACACCTACGCCCACTCCAACTCCTGGACCGGAGGTTTGCGAAGTTTCCCCCAGCGAACTCAAAACAAACGATGCGGGACTCACCCGCGGAATCGTGTTCCTGGCTGATGCCCCGACCACGCTGACCTCGTTTTCTCCTGAACTGGTTCTCCTTGAAGGCAACACCGAATTGACCTACACACTGGTTCAGGTGGAAGACGGGGCGCTCGACCCAGTCCTTTGGACGACTTCCCGCGTTGAGACAGCTGGCGGGCGGTTGTTCTACAACTCCGGGCCTATTTCCCAACCTCTTGTTCCAGGTCAGAAATATGCTCTGCTAGTCTCCTGGCCAGGCGACCAGCAGGTTCGGTACTTCTACAAATCCGGCACCGCTTTCCCCGTCGATTTCACCACAGCGCCCGGTTCCTTCACCGGCGGTGTCGCCACCTTCACCTCTGGCAGCGACCTGGTCGAGACGACCACGTCCTACAGTTTTGAAGCCTGCTTCGACTCCTCTGCGTGGTCTAATCCGCCGGTTATCGGGCTAAATTCGACAATGCTCAATGTGGAAGGCATTACGACTTCCACAGGCATCGTCGCCAAGACCTTCACCATCACAAACACCGGGGCTGGATTGCCGCTGAACTTCACGGCGACGCCGGCCGACGCTTGGGTCATGCTATCTCCAGCCAGCGGAAAGCTCCGCATCGGGGAATCGCAACAGATAGCGGTCACTTTCGATGCTTCAGGCCTGACCTCCGGGACGCACACGTCATCCGTGTCTGTCACGGACGCTACGGCGTCCAATTCTCCGCAGGCCGTGGCTATCTCCGCCCAACTCACGGGCGTGAATCAGACGGAGATCTGCGAAGACACGCCTGTCGATACCGGGCTCGGTTTCGACCGGCGTCCGCCCGGCGAGTACCGAGGAATCACCTTCCGCCTCAATCAGGATTACGCCATTAGCCGAATTCAGAGCCGTGTCAGCGCCGATTCGCCTTCCGATGCTCTTCCCTGGACCGCCTACCTCGAACTCTGGCAGTTCGTGCCCGGTTCTGGTTGGCAAGTGCTCAACACATACAGCCGTCAATATGTCGGCGATCTCGGCCCAACCGTCGTTTCCGACCCCATCAATCTCATCCTCAAATCTGGTGTCCTCTACGCCGCCAGCTTCCGGGCTTCGGGAACGACAGCCGGAGTCTATCGCGAATTCGACGCCGCACCCGTTGCTTTCACAACCGCCGACGGAACGATCGAAGGCGGATTTCTAGGACCTGGCTCCAACGCTCCCACTTCGATTTATGGGGTGGACGTGTGCCTGCACGCTCTGGAGTCAGGCTCGCCGACACCTACTCCAACTCCGACTCCAACGCCGACTCCCACTCCTACACCCACACCGACTCCTACGCCTACGCCGACGCCGACGCCGACGCCTGCGCCGTCTGCCACTTGTGAACTGATCGCGGCCTCTACAAAGGCCACTGTTGATACCAACACCGCGCGAGGTGCGACGTTTAACGTGACCCAGCCCACGACATTGACCTCATTTGGCTTCGATTGTGTGCCGCTTGACGGCTCCGCCGATGTCACTCTGTTTGTCCTCGTGCAAGTAGCCGGTGGCGGCTGGACCGAAGTGTGGTCTCAGAATCGGACGATATCGGATGTGACCCGCCAATTGGCTGACACGGGCCCTCTCAGTATTGATCTCAGTGTCAATAAGACCTATGCCGTTGGTATGTACTGGGAATCCACTCAGAACGTCCGCTACTTCTACGATACAGCAGCAAACCCACCGAGTCCCCTTGCAACAATCCCTGTGTATCTTCTGGGGGGCTACGTCAGCACAGGCTCAGACTATACCATCGGATCAGCAACTAGCGTCATTTACGGAGTCGAACTCTGCGTGGACCCAGCCATTCAGGCTCCCGAATTTGATTATCCCGACGCCTATAATCTAAATCTAGGTAACTATGATGCCTATGACGTCGCTAGCGGCGATTTTGATAAGGATGGCGACGTCGATTTGGCCGTTGCCGAGTTCTCCAAGGTTTGGATTCTTCTCAATGCGGGCGACGGCACGTTCGGTACTCCCGTTGACTATTTCGCCAAGTATGGAAGTGCTGACTATATCGAAACCGCCGACCTTGATAACGATACCAATCTGGACCTGATAGTCTCGACCGATGGCGACTTGTCGGTCCTTCTGGGCAATGGGGATGGAAGCTTTAACTCTTCGATTTTTGTCGGCAGCTACGACAGTGGTCATTTCACCGACCAGCCAGAGTTTGAGGTCGGTCATTTGAATGGTGACAACATCCTGGATATTGTCGTATTCAGTGCGCGTCACGATGAACTGTATGTGAAGTCCGGCAATGGCGACGGAACATTTTCTGACAGCCTATTGTTGGATAATAGTCTCCTGGGATACGATTTCGAGTACCTGGAACTTGGCGATCTCAATGGCGACTCGAGGACAGATATCGTTCTTGCAAGTGCCGTTTCCTCTCAGGGCAAGCTGAGTGTCTTCCTTGCTGATGCAAGTGGTGGGTTTAATTCGCCAACCACGATCGATTTGCCAGCTCCCCCTCGGTCAATCGCACTTGCCGATGTCAACGCTGACTCCAATCCAGATCTCGTCTACTTTTCCTTCCTTGACAGCTCTTTTTTCTGCCTACTTGGTGATGGCACTGGAGGTTTCAGCATTGGCAGCGAAATGTTCTTAGATTCCTCATATTTTGCACTCGACATTGCAATTGAAGATTTGAACGGTGATACGTTCCCGGATTTGGCCTTTGCAGGAGTTGGCAGCACACTCACTGTCTTGAATGGAAACGGCGATGGCACTTTTGGAACCCAAGCCTTCTACTCTGATGGGCCCATGGAAGGCAGCGGACCACGCAGCTCTGCCTTGACAATTGCAAACCTGAACGGCACTGGTGAGGCAGATATAGCTGTCGTCGGGGTGAGCATTCAGTCAACGTTTCAGCCTAGGCGTGATCTTCTGGTCTACCAGAATCTCAACTAGGTCTACTGAATAGGCAACGGTGACGACTTTCTACGATCATCACCGTTGTCAGACAGGCCCTTGACGACTTGAATTGCCAACCTGACTTTGGCGCTTGCTCCCATATCTAACGTTTTCAACCCTTTTTCTTGCTTGACAACGTTCGACCAGTCCACGATCTACTCGCCATCCTCACCGTAGACCGGTCGAAATTATGCGACTCGTCCCAACTCTATTCTTCGCCATGAGCGCGGGAGTTCATGCTCTCGCGGGGAATGCCACGCCCAACCCCGACCCCTCCGCCGACGGCCTGTTCGACGTCTCCGACGTCGTCACTGTCCGCGGCGCCATTGGCCAGTGGGATCCGGTCGAACACCCGGAATACGACGCCGACCGTACTGGTCTTCTCGATGACCGCGACCTGCTGCTGCTCTCCCGCATCGTCACGGAGGGCGCCGCGCTCCCGCCCTTTCTCGGCCTCAGTGAAAACCTGACCGGCTCCGTCTTCGTCACCCGAGAGGCCACCCTTTCCTACGAAATCACCGTCCAGGGCGCCGCCGGGGATTTCATGGTTCTCGAGGGGGACACCGTTCTTTTCTCCGGCACGAATTCCGGCACCGGGACGGCCTCTTTGACCCTCGCGGAGGGACTGAACCTCTTTACGCTGACGCTTGAGGACTCCGCCGGCAATTCCGTCCTGCGCGAAGTCGAGGTGCGCCGCGACAGTTCGCCCCCCATGGTGGTGATCGACTCGCCGAATGAGGACGCCCTCATCACCACCCTAGCCGTTCCCGTTCGGGGCCAAGCCCTCGATGGCGACACCCCCGCCGCCGTCGAAGTCAACGGCGTTCTCATGAACACCAACGCTGATGGCACTTTCCAAGGCACGGTTCCATTCACGCTCGACGCCGGCGGAACCCGTTCGCTGGTGGCGACTGCCCGCGACGCGGCCGGAAATTCAGCCACCGACCGCACGGAGATCGAGCTGTTCGTCTCTCCGCCGCAAACCCTGGAAATGCAGGCCGCCCGCATCGATTTGCCCGCTGGGGCCCTTTGCCGGCGCGGTGAAACCGCAACATTGGCGGCCGCAACGAATTCGGAGGTTCGCGCGCTCCTGGGTCCTGGAGCCGAAGGCGTGGTCGCCTCGTCCGGCAGCGGCCTTACGGACGGTGTCATCATCCTGCCCAGCGCCATGATGATCGCGGTGGAAGGCCAGGAAGACGAAACAGCCGGAGTCATCGGTGCCGCGCCCGAACCGCTCTTCGCCAATCGCCCCGCCATTTCTCTCGAAAACGAAGCCGGCGCCACCAACGCCATGCCGCTCTGGATTTTCCAGATCGTCCCCGACGGCGATGGCGACGGCCATCCTGAACTCTCCCTCGCCGCCCGCGCCAAGGTCGCTGAGGACGGCCCCCACGCGGGCCGCATCGTCCCCATTGAACCCATCGCCGACGATTCCTTTCCCGGGACATTCAATACCGATTTGCCGGTTTTCAACAATGAAACCTTGAAGCAAGTCGCAGCGATCCCGGCCGCCAAGGCACTCCTCGACCGAATCGAGGCCCAGAAGCAAGCCGGCGGCGATCCCAAAACCCGCGTCACCTTCTACTGCTGCGCGGCCTCAGCGGTCGTTCCGGTCAAAGGCCGCGCCAAGTGCGGTTCGCTCTCCGCCACCCAGGTCATCGAACGCCTGATCGCCGCGCAGAACGATTTGCAGGAAATCTCGCGCGACATGACAGCCAGCGCCAACCGCGTCGCCGAAGCGGAAGACACCCGCATCAATGCCGTCTCGGACATCGCGGGACTCACCGATGTCCCGACTCCCGGCGGTGGCAAAGTCGCCGTCCCAACCTTGCTCAACGGAAAACTCTACGGCTGTTTGAAAAACTTCGTCCCCGCCAGCAAAGCCCTCGACCGCATCGAGGGAGTCGCCGGAACGCTTGGTGACGTCGGCCTGATCCAAACCGCGCTGGGGCAGTCCAGTCCCCCGCTTCAGGAAACGGCATCCGCCCTCACCGCCAAGGCCCTCGAACACGCGGAAACGCGCCTGCGCGCTCGCGCCGAAACCGTCGCCCTCGACGAATTCCGCGACATCGTCGGCAAAGTGGACAAACTCAAGGAGTACCAGGGCAAACTCAAGGAACTCGACAACGTCTACAACTGCGCGGCCCTCGGCTTCCGCGTCGGCCAGCTCATCACCTCGGTCACCACCATCTTCACCGAACCCGCAGTCGCCGACGCGCTCCAGGACGCTTACGACATCCGTCTGCGGGTTTTCAAACGCCTCGCCGATTGCTATCGCCACAACGTCGGTCTCGCCGATGGTTCGCTCGACGGCAAGAGCGTCTTCCCCGAATACCTGCAATTCCAGCAGAGCACCGGCGATATCCTTACCCGCTTGAACACACTGAAGGATTTCTCCGAGTCGGCCATCGACAACGATCAGCGTTTCGCCCAGCTCCTCTTCGACATGGCCGTCCTCCTCGAACCGGGCCACCCTCAGAGCGTTGACGAACAACTCGATTTCGCCGAGCGCTTCGTCGCCATCCTCGAAGAAGAGCGGGCCCTCATCAACCGCCAGGACGAAGTGTTCAATGGCTTCGACGCCATCGCCGAATCGGCCATGATGACCCCGGTGCTGGTCGAGCGGATAAAGGCCGCCAGCGACTTGATCGACGACACCAACGAGCGGGAAATCGCCGCCCAGGGCGGCCTCCCCGGCACCTACATTACCCTCCAGGGCAGCGGCTCGCCTCTGGCCACCGTCTCGGGCCCCGATGGCGGATTCGTCCATTTCATCGACACCCGCCTGACCATCGACAATGGCCCGCCCCGTAACGCTATCCTCGAAGGCCGCGTTTACGCCGTGGATGCCGAAGCTGGCGACGGACTGCAAACGGGCCAGGCGAACGGCTCCGTCGAAGACCAGGTCTTCCCCTTCACGCCCTTCAGCACAGTCGATTTCGACGTGTTGGTGGACATCGGCGATGTCACCCTCGCCAGCAGCCTGACCGATGAGAACGGCATCGATCCGATGGTCGAGATTCTCTCGCCCACCGCCGACACCATTGGCTTTGCGGGTCGCCCGATCCGCGTCGATGTCACATCGTCGGACGATGTGGCCGTGCTCGGCGTGGAACTCACGGTGGATGGCCAATCCGAGGAAGGCCTGCCCGGCGGCATGGCATCCGGCATCGTGACCCTCGCCCCGACCACCGGTACGCAAACCATCACAGCCACCGCCGTCGATCCGGGCGGAAACCTCGGCACCGACTCGGTCGCGATTTCCGTCGTGGATGCGGATCAGGCCTTCGTCCTTTCCCCCGCCAAAGCCACCCTTGGCCTTGGCGAAACCCTTCAATTTTCCGCCACACTCCTCGGCAACGACGTCACCGATCGAGTCGCCTGGCTCATCAACGGCATCGAGGGCGGCAACCCGGCCGTCACCGGCTCCATCACCCCTGGCGGGTTGTTCGACACGGCGCCTCTCGACGTCGGCGCGCCCGCCGCCTACCGCGTCCGAGTCCAGGCCGAGTTGCCTCAGTACCCCGGCTTCCGGCCCGAGGCGACCCTCACTGTCCTCGACAGCCGCTTTGTTGTTTCCAACCCCGTTGGGTTCACCTTCCCGGCTCCCAGCGCGCCGGGCGGCCTCCTCGCGTCCCGTCCCATCGGCTTCAGCTTTCCTGCGCCCTCGGCTCCCGGCGGCCTGCTGGTTTCCAAACCCCTCGCATTCTCCTTCCCGTCTCCCGGCGCACCCTCCGGATTGCTGGTGTCGCGGCCCCTTGCCTTTACCTTCCCATCACCGCAGGCCCCCGGTGGCCTGACGGTGTCCAAGCCCCTCGCCTTTGAAAGGCAATGATCCAATGCCTCTTCATCCCATTCGGACCCCCAAGGAGTTCACCATGGTTCTCAGACTCTCCGCCGTCTTCGCCCTCGTCGCGCTCTTCGCGTTGCCCGCCCAGGCGCAGGAAATACATTTCGACAGCGGCTCCGACGGCTCGGACGGCGAACTGACCGTTGCCTCCGGTGAAACCTTCATCCTCAACATGGACAATAAACCCGACGGCATTTACAATTTCAGTTCGGTCACGATCGATGCCAACAGTGTTCTGCAAGTCGAGGCGAACGAGAACAACACGCCTCTGGTGATTCTGGTTCAAGACGACTTTGTCCTGAATGGCCGCATCGCGATGGAGGGCAAAGACGCGATCCGGGAAATGCCCGGCCAGGGCGGTCCCGGCGGCTGGGCCGGAGGTGCGGCGGGTCGAGCCGCCGGCTCAATCTTCCCTGCAGGCGCCGGACTAGGGCCCGGAGGCGGCACGGCCCGAACCGAGGAAACGGAAGTGGGCTCGGCAGGGGGCCGGAACACTTACATGAAGCCCTCCCTGGTGCCCCAGATCGGCGGCTCGGGCGGTGGCGGCGGCACCGCCCCCACCGAGGATGGAGGGGCCGGCGGCGGCGGTGGTGGTGCCCTCACCATCGCCGTCAGCGGCACCTACAGCCAGGGCGGCAACGCCGTGATCGACGCCAGCGGCGGCCGCGGCGGCGATTCGTCCGGAACCACCAATTTCTCCGGCGGCCCCGGCAGCGGCGGTTCCGTCCGCATCATCGCCTCACGCATCCAAGCCAGCGGCACCATCGACGTGTCGGGAAATAGTCAAGGCAGTTTCGGCCCGACCAACACAACCCGCAGCGACGACGGCATCATTCGCCTGGAAACCTTCAACCTCAGCAGCAACTTCGGCAATCCCTCCGGCCGCGTTTACAACAGCCTCCCCGGCCTTGTCTTCGCCGATGGCACCGGCCTCGGTACGCTGCGCATATCCAAGGTCGGCGGCGTCGATGTGCCCGCCGATGCGGGCGCCAATCCGGACTCGCCCGATGTCGTGATTCCCTCTGGCATCAGCAACCCGGTCGAAATCGAAGTCACCGCCGAGAACGTCACGCCCGGTCAGTCCGCCACCATCCGGCTCAACTACGCCGGCGAGGGCGGTCGCATCATCGAAGCCGACACCGCTCCCCTCGCGGGTTCGAACGCCCTCTCGACCGCCGTCGCCCAGATCACCATGGACGCCGGAAACGGCACCATGATCGCCGTGCTCTCCACACCCGTCTCCACCAAGGGCGCCGTTCAAGTGGCAAACCACTATTCGGAAAACGACTCGCGCATCCTGATCGACGGGGAAGTCGCCACCCGAATCGAACGCGAATCCATCCTCGGCGGCCCCGGCGACCGCGTCACCTACATCACGGACTCGGGCAGGAAGGTGACCTTCAACTCCGCCAACTAACGCCACCCCGCCGCATTTTATCTTTTTTTACCGTCGGCCCGCATTTCCCCCTTGCCAGACGGGCGTCCAAGTCCTCTACTCCCTCGTCCAAAGCCCCGCCTTGCGCGGGGCTTTGTGATGTGTGCGCGTGGATTCGAGTTTGCTGGTGGTGCGTGACCGGAAACTTCTCCTCCCACGTTCCCAGGCCGCCCCCGCTGGCGGCTCCCCAGTCATCCAGAGGAAGCCCCCTCGGCTTCCCTTTTTCTCCACGGACCACGATCCATAAAGGTATTCATGTCAGACATTCAAACGATCACGCCGGGTTTCGACGAACTCGGTCTTTCAGAACCTGTGCTGCGAGGCCTCGACGAAATCGGCTACGAATCGCCGTCCTCCATCCAGGCCCAGACCATTCCTCCCATTCTGGAGGGCCGCGACCTCGTCGGACAGGCCCAAACCGGCACTGGCAAGACAGGCGCCTTCGCCCTGCCGATCCTCTCGCGCATCGACCTGCGCCAGACCGAACCGCAAGTTCTGGTTCTCGTCCCGACCCGCGAACTCGCCATCCAGGTCGCCGAGGCTTTCCAGCGCTACGCCAGCCGACTCAAGGACTTCCACGTCCTGCCCATCTATGGCGGGTCGGGCTATGGCGGCCAGTTGCGCCAACTCAAGCGCGGCACCCACGTCATTGTCGCCACACCAGGCCGCCTCTCCGACCACCTGCGTCGCCGAACGCTGGACTTGAGCAAGCTCAAGTGCCTCGTCCTCGATGAAGCGGACGAAATGCTGCGCATGGGATTCCTCGATGAAGTCGAATGGATCCTGGAGCAAACCCCGCCCGAGCGTCAGGTCCTCCTCTTCTCCGCCACCATGTCGGAGCCCATCCGGCGCATCGCCAAGCGCCACCTCAAAAATCCCGTCGAAATCACCATCAAATCCAAGACCTCGACCGCCGCGACCATCAATCAACGCTACTGGATGGTCAGCGGCGTCCATAAACTCGACGCGCTGACGCGCATCCTCGAGGGCGAAGACTTCGACGCCATGCTGGTCTTCGTGCGCACCAAGAGTGCCACCCTCGATCTCGTGAGCCGCCTCGAAGCCCGAGGCTTCGCCGCTGCCGCCCTCAATGGCGACATCGCCCAGAACCTGCGCGAGCAAACCGTCGACAGGCTCCGCAACGGTGAACTCGACATCCTCGTCGCCACCGACGTCGCCGCCCGCGGACTCGACGTCCAGCGCATCACCCACGTCATCAACTACGACATTCCCCACGACACCGAGTCCTACATCCACCGCACCGGCCGCACCGGCCGCGCGGGCCGCACCGGCGAGGCCATTCTCTTCGTCGCGCCCCGCGAGCGGCGCCTGCTTCTCTCGATCGAGCGAGCCACTAACCAGAAGATCGAGCTGATGCAGTTACCCTCCATTCACTCGATCAACGACGCCCGCATCGCCAAGTTCAAGCAGCGCATCGCCGACACGCTGGCCGTCGAGGACCTCGGCTTCTATATGCAGATCGTCGAGGAACTCCGCCAGGAGCACAACATCCCGGCCATCGAAATCGCTTCCGCGCTGGCCAAACTCCTCCAGGGCGAAACTCCGTTCCTGCTCGACAAGAACGCCCCGGCCCCCGAACCCGCGTCGAACTATGGCAACAAGTTCGACAAATACGACCGCGCCCCGCGCGAAGGCCGCACCCGCCGCGAGCCGCGCTCGAAAGACCCCTCCGAAGTCGAGGGGGTCGAAGAAGGCAAGGAGCGCTACCGTCTCGAAGTGGGCTACAACCAGGGAGTCAAACCCGCCGCCATCGTGGGCGCCATCGCCAACGAATCGGGCCTCAGTGGCTCGCACATTGGCCGCATCGAAATCTACGACGACCACAGCACGGTGGATTTGCCGGAAGGCATGCCGGCGGATGTCTTCGCCCTCCTGAAGAACACCCGCGTCGCCGGTAAGCCGCTTCGCATCTCGCTGGACGCCAACGCCCCCGCCGGTTCCTTCAAAGCCAAACCAAAAGGTAAAGGCAAGTTGGACAAAGACGGCAAAAAGGGCCCCAAGAAGTTCAAGAAGGCCAACTTCGACTAAGAGGTGCCCGGCGCCAGTTGTCCCGCATTCTGGCTGGCAACGGCCTAGGCCCGGCAGCCCTCACCCTCACCCGTCAACTCCATCTCCTGCGGCTGCGTGATCGTTGGCCGGTCGCCATTGAGCGCGCACTTGGGATTCCGGCGCACTTTCACGCTCCGGAAACTCATCGCCAGCGCGTCGAAAAGCAGCAACCGGCCGATCAAGGGCTCGCCAATGCCAAGCAGCACCTTGATCGTTTCCGTCGCCTGAATGGATCCGATCACGCCCGGCACCGCGCCAAAAATACCCGCTTCCTGACAACTCGCCACCGCGCCAGCCGGCGGCGGTTCGGGAAAGAGGCACCGATAACACGGCGAGTCCTCTCCCCCATCGTTCGGAAAGACGGTGACTTGACCCTCGAACCGGAACATCGCGCCCGACACAAGCGGCTTTCGCAATAAGAACGCGGCATCCGCGACCGCATAGCGGGTCGGAAAATTGTCGCTGCCCTCCACAATCACGTCCGCATTGGCAAGCAGTTCCATCGCGTTGCGCGCGGTCACGCGCCGCTCGTGGGCGACGACTTTCACGTCCGGATTCAGGTCGGCGATGGCCGCACGGGCGCTCTCGATCTTGCTCTCCCCGATCGTCGAAGAGCGGTGGATGATCTGCCGTTGCAGGTTGCTGCGATCCACCCGGTCCATATCGGCGATTTCAAGGGTCCCGACCCCGGCGGCGGCCAGGTAGAGCAGAATCGGGCTGCCCAAACCGCCCGCGCCAATCACGAAGACCCGCGAATCGAGCAGCTTCTTCTGTCCCTTGCCCCCCACCTTCGGCAGCACGATGTGGCGCGCGTAGCGATCCAGTTGCTCCGGCGTGAAGTCCTTCACGGCCACGGCTTAGCCCTCCCCTCCGCATCGAATCGTCAAACGCCAGATGCCCGCGCCCCGCTCCAGGGCGGGGTCCTTTGTCAGCACCCGATGACCCTCTTCTTCGGACGACCGCGTCACGTTCTCCAGCGGTTCGCCCTGGCGCAGGAACACCTCCAGCACCTCTCCCGGGCGCAAATCCTCCAGTTCCAGCTTCGTCTTTACAAAGGTCATGGGACACAAATCAAGCGTGATGTCGAGCGTGGCGGCGGGGACGGATGCCGGATCGTCCATGGAGAGTCACCTTTCTTTCGGGCTGAATTTGCGCGTGACAAACTCGGGATGGTGGGCTTTCCTGAAGTCATCCCGACGCGCCTGGACATGCCGTTTCAGGAAAGCTCTTGGCGAGAAACGCTGCCCCCGATGACCGCCCGACGCAACAGCCTTGCCCCATCCCGACACCGCAATCGTGGCGCCGCGATCTTGTCGCTGCTCATGTCGCTGGTGATCATCTTCATCCTGATGGGGATTTACTTTGGGCCCGGCGCCGGCGGACCAGGCGGCGCGGGCGCCGTGCCCTGGCAGATCCAGCGCCTCGACCGCACCAAGAGCCAGGTCTGCACGGCAAACCGACGCTCCCTCGCCAGCAACGTTCTCATGGCCCAAATGGATGGGCCCATGACGACCGATCGGATGCAGAATCTCATCTCGCGCTCGGCCAAATGTCCCGCCGACGGAACCTACTATTTCGTCGGCGAGACCGTCTATTGCACCAAGCACGAGGAGATCCCGCGCTTTTCCGACTTCCTGGGAATCTGACGCGCGCTACGGATAAAGCCCCCGCAACTGCTTCTCTTTGGCCACTTCGCGCACGCCGAGAGTCAACGCCGCCGTTCGCATCGAGCACTGATTGTTGACCATGTAGTGATGGCACATGAGGAACGCCCGCCGGATCAGTTGGTTGAGCTTGTTGTCCACCTCCTGAGCCGACCAGAAATACATCTGAATGTCCTGGACCCACTCGAAGTACGACACGATGACGCCACCAGCGTTGCAGAGAATGTCCGGAATGACCAGGATGTCTGTCTCGTCGAGCACGGCGTCCGCCTCGTTCGTCACTGGCCCGTTGGCTCCCTCCGCCAGGATGCGGCATTTCAGCTTCCTGGCGATGTCCGCGTCGATCTGACGCTCCAAAGCCGCCGGAATCATGATGTCGCACTCCGCCGCGAAGAACTCCTCCTTCGTGACCTTGTCCGCGTTCGGATAGCCCTCCAGAGACCGATTCGCCTCGACGTAGGAAATCAGGTCCAGCGGGTCGAACCCCTTGTCACCGCTGCGAAGGTAATAACCGCTGATGTCGGCCACGCCTTTGATCAGCGAGCCGCGCATCGCCAACTCCGTTGCGGCCACCGAGCCCACGTTTCCGAAGCCCTGGATGATGACCGTGGCACCGCTGAGCTTCAGTTCCATGGCACGGGCCGCTTCTTCGATACAATACACCACGCCGCGGCCGGTGGCTTCCCGCCGGCCCAGTGTGCCATGGATGTCGATCCCCTTGCCGGTCACGATCTGCGGCACGTTGTGACCCACCTGGGCCGAATACGTGTCATAAATCCAGGCCATCACCTGCTCATTCGTGCCCATATCCGGGGCCATCACGTCGATGTTGGGCCCGATAAAAGGCAACACTTCCTGGGTAAAGCGGCGGGTGCAGCGCTCCAGTTCCTTGTTGCTCATCGTTCGAGGATTGCAGTTCACGCCGCCCTTGGCACCGCCAAAGGGCAAGCCGACCAGCGCGCACTTCCAGGACATCATCATGGCGAGGGCTGCGACTTCGCCCACGTTGACTTCCGGCGCGAATCGCAATCCCCCCTTTCCGGGACCGGAGGTCAACGAGTGTTGAACCCGGTATCCAAAAAACAATTTGGTTTCTCCGCTATCCATGTGAACCGGCACCGTGACGACAACGGTACGTTTCGGGTACCGGAGACGTTCGATGACCCCGGGGTCCACATCGATGCGGTCCGCGACGGAATCGAGCTGGCGAAGGGCCTGCTGATAGAAAGGCGAGTCGTGATATAGCACGGTCTAAAAGCCTTTCAGAGGTTGAAATTGCATCGCTTACGAGCAGCGATGAGCGCGTGTCATAGAAACCTTTTCAAACGGATGCAAGCTCTAAAAATGGAGGAGGGGGCTACCGAAGTAGCCCCCTGACTGTGCGGCGGGGCGTCTGAAAAAGACGCTTGGGTTAATCGGCCGGATCAACCACCGGCGCACTGAAGTCTTTTTGGATCTGATCCGATCTCTCTCTCAGTTGCAAGCAAGAAATCAATCCCTCGCGACCGCGCCGCTTCTTCCAAACGCACCCTGGTTGCGATTCGGATCGATCCGGCTCGGTGTTACCCGGGAAGGCGTGATGCCCGACGACGAGGAACGCTGGCCGATTTCAGCCACTCGTTCGCGCGCCGTGTTGCTTTCCCTGGGCGTCGGAGCCCGGGAATCGAGTCGCGACTCCGCCCCCAGCCGGTTCGACCGCGCTTCGCGCGCGCCTTGCCAAGGATCGGTAACCTGCCGTCTCAGGACATCGATCCGGGTATCGTTCCCCACGGTGCGCAACTCGTTGGACTCGCGAACCGTCTGCGAGCGATTCGCCTCTACCGATGTCCGCACCGCGTCCCGATAGCGCAGCCGCCCGTCACGCGTGTAGTAGGTGTTCGGCTGCAACTCGCCGCCGCCTGGCCGGCGGTCGTCCACGGTGGTTTCCTGGCCGATCAGCCGATTCTTGCGGAAAGTCGCCCGGTGATCCACCGTCAAACCATCGCGCGACTCGCGATAGGTGTAGATGTCCCGCTTCGGTTTGCGGGCCTGATAATACCCGTACTCCTGATAATCGCCCCTCAGGTGATCGTCGTAGTCTGGGATTCGGTCGTAGGGATCGTAGTAGGAACTGGCGGGAGCACTGTGGTAGGAGGGGCGCTCGGTCCGGTAATTCGGCACCACGGTTCGTGAATAGTAGGACGAAAAGCGATCGCCCCGATAGCCGAAGCCCACGCTGGCGTTTGCCGGCGCGTAGCGGGTATGCGGCGCGCGATAGCCGTAGTCCGGGGTCGAGCCGAGAACCGCGCTGGCGCGGGCCCGCGACGCGCCATGATAGCCCCGTCCGTGGCGCGAGTCCGCATAGTAGGTCGCGGCGAAATAGCTCGGGCTCGCCGGCACCGTGTACACCGGCGCGTAGGAATACACCGGCCGGTAAACCGAATAGCCGTGGCTGTAAGGCACAACTGTGGGGGCGCAGCCGTACACGGGATTGACCACGGTATAGCCCGCGTTGCCGAAGTTGTAGGAAAAGCCAAAGCTCCAGTCGCCCGCGAGGCTGGTGCTCGGCAGCGCGAACAGCGCGATGGCGGCGGCGATGGCGAAAGAGAGGTGTCGAATCATGTCTCTATCCTTCCCGGGAGAATTTTGGCGCATCGGACAGCGAAAGCCTGCCTCCGGGCGTGCTCTCCCGCAAGACCCTTGGACAAAGTCACCGCAAGGAGAGTTCCATGTCGCGGTGGGGAATGTGGCCGTCCATGTAGGAAGGCCGCGCCGTCAGGCGGAATCCGGCCCGCTCGTAGAAGCCGATGGCCGGTTCCTGCGATGACAGAACGATCCGCGCGAAACCTTGCGCCCGCGCCTCCTCGATCATCGCCAGGAGCACACGGCGGCCGACCCCCGCCCCCCGAGCCTCGCGCCGCACCGACATGCGTCCGATGTGGGCGACTTCCGGATCGCTCTGGTCCGCGAAGAGCCGGCCTGTCGCCACCACTTGGCCATCCGCGTCAAGCGCGAGAAAATGCGTGGCCACCGGATCGAATTCGTCCAGTTCCCCATCCAGCGGATAGCCCTGCTCCTCCACGAAAACGGTCAGCCGGACCGCCTTCGCCCGCTCCCCCAGGGAGCCCTCCCAGGAGCCGCTTTCGATGGCTAGGTGTGGGGCGCTCATTCCTCGCCATCCTCTTCTTTCTCATCGCGGCCAATGTTGTATTTTTCCAGCCGGTAACGCAGCGTGGCGCGGCTCAGACCGAGCATTTTCGCTGCCGCCGTCTTGTTGTACTTGGTGCGCTCGAGGGCCTGCTCGATCAATTCCTTCTCGCAGGTTTCCAGGTCGAAGCCCACC
Organism: Sumerlaeia bacterium; assembly: GCA_040219255.1. GTDB lineage: Bacteria > Sumerlaeota > Sumerlaeia > SLMS01 > JAHLLQ01 > JAVJSW01. The sequence goes on along the minus strand of JAVJSW010000031.1, from coordinate 48,617 downwards.
TCCGGAATGCGAAACGGCTTCCACCGCGAGGAGAGCGGAGGCGGCAGCGGGGCCGCGTCCACCTCCGCCACGGCGGCACCCGGCGAAGGCGCAACCGCTGGAACTTCACCGGCCCGGCGCCGGGCCGGGCCCAGCGAGGGGCCTTCTTTCTCGTACTGAGCCGTGGCGCGGTCCATCGCCTCCAGGCCTTCCAGCGCGTCGATGTGCAGGTGCTCGGGCAACAGCTCTTCGCCGCGGATCAAGATCATGGCGCGCTCGATCACGTTCTGCAGCTCGCGCACGTTGCCCATCCAGAGATGGCTGAGGAGAATCGCTTCCGCGTCCGGGCTGATCGCGGGCACTTTCTTGCCCATTTCGCGGGCGAAGCGGGTCAGAAAGTGCTCGGTTAGGGGAATGATGTCGTCGGGCCGTTCCCGCAACGGCGGAATCACGATGGGGAAAACGTTGAGGCGATAGAAAAGGTCGTCGCGGAATTCTCCCTTGGCCACCTTCTGCCGAAGATTCTTGTTCGTCGCCGCGATGAAGCGAATGTCCGTCTGAATGGTCCGCGTTCCGCCGACCCGCTCGAACTGCTGCGTCTCAAGTGCCCGCAGCACCTTGGCCTGGAGCGCCAGCGCCATCTCGCCGATTTCGTCGAGGAACAGCGTTCCGCCGGAAGCCATCTCGAAGCGTCCCTTTTTGGCTTCCGTGGCGCCGGTGAAAGACCCGCGTTCGTGGCCGAAGAGTTCGCTTTCCAGCAGATTGTCCGGAATCGCCGCGCAGTTCAGCGCCACGAACGGTCCGCGCGACCGCGTGCTCGACTCGTGGATGGCGCGCGTGACCAATTCCTTGCCGGTTCCCGATTCGCCATAGATCATCGCCGTCGTGTTCGTCGGCGCCACCTGGCGGGCTTGCTCCAGAACCGCCAGCGTCCGCGCGTCCTCCGCCACGATGGCGTCGAAGGCGAATTTGCTGCGCAACTCCCCACGCAGAACCCGATTTTCCACCATCAACTGGCGCGTTTCCAGCGCCCGCGTGATGGCCAGCTTGATGCGGGCTTCCTCAAAAGGCTTGGTGATATAATCGTTCGCCCCCGCCTGCATCGCCTCGACCGCACTCTCGATACTGCCAAAGGCCGTGATGACAATGATCGGCACGTCCATGGCGCGCTGCCGCACCTGCTCGATCAATTGCTTCCCGTCCATCTGCGGCATGCGCAGATCGGTGATGAGCAAATCCGGCTGCTGGGCTTCGAACTTCTCAAGGGCTTCCTGGCCATTGGCGGCCAGGTCGAGTTCGTAGTTGTCGTTGCTGAGGAGCATCCCCAACAACCGCCGCATGCGGTCTTCGTCTTCGGCGATCAGGAGGCGGGCTTTGGGTTGGCTCATAACGAAACGATCGGGTTTTCAAGTGGGCTGGGGAGGCTGTCTCGCGGCTCAGCGATCCAACCTTATAGCAAGAGAGCGCCCAACAGGAATTCGCCGCTATGCTCCACCCGAGGCGAGGCTGAGAATACAAACCCGGTCCGCCGGGTGATAAGGCCGAACCCAGGCCCGCGGTCCACGCCGGACTCCGGGAATCCAAAGGATACCCGCCTGGTCCGCCACCACCGCGACGCGGCCCCGCACAGCCGGCGGCACACCCGCCTCCGCGGCCGCTTCCGCAACGCTTTTCGAACCGGCGGTGGCCAACTCGATGCTTTCCCCCGCCCGCGCGAGGCGCAGCACGAGGGCACCCTCGGTGGAGTCGAGGTCGATGGCCGCCCTGGCCAAACCGGCGAAGGCCGAATCGGAACCTCGCACCGGCAATTCCGCCGCCCGCGCCAGCCTCACGCCCAGCCGCGTCGCGTAGTTGAATCGCTGTGCTTCGCCCTCCTCCAGCTCGGCGGATAGCACGGTCTCTCCGAAATCCGCCGCCAGGATCAACGCTCGCCCAGCCTGCGTCAGGGCCCGCGCCAAAGCCTCTTCCTCGGACAGCGATCCCTGATAGATCAGAACATAGTGGTTCGTCACGAGCGCCCGAACGACCATCCCGTCCGCCTTGTTTTCGAATCGCGACGGGTCGCCGTCCTCGACCTCCAACCGGGTCATGACATCCTCCGCCAAGGCCGCGGAGGGATACTGATCCCCAAACGCCAGAAAAGCCCTACGGAGGGCGCACTTCGCCAGAGTCCGCCGCATCGCCCGCAGGCTGATGCGGTCCAGGAGCCGGTACTCCGCCGCCTGCGCGAGGAGCGCGTCGCGCAGCGCATCCTCCGCCAATTCGGACAGAAGCCGGCTTTCTTCGCCGCAGAGTCGGGCCGCCCGCGCGAGGGTCCGCGTCACGCCGGGTTCCATCTCCCGCAGCACTGGAATGATATCATGGCGCAATCGATTGCGCCGATAGGAAGGGTCTCGATTGCTCGGGTCTTCGATCCAACTCTGCCCTCGCCCTTCCAGGTCCCGCAAAATGTCGGCGCGGCTTGTCGCCAGGATCGGCCGGATCAGCCAGAGCGGCTTCCGCTCATCCGTAGCCGCCTCCAGCAGCCGCCACTCCGCCATCGAGCCCATACCGGTGGGTCCGCAGCCGCGCATGGCCATCAGCAGCAGCGTCTCCGCCAGATCGTCCTCGTGGTGACCCATGGCGATCACGTCCGCGCCAGAGCGGCGGGCGGCCTCGCGCAGCAGTCGCAGTCGTTCGGATCGCCAGAAAGCTTCCTGCGATTCGCCTTCCGGCCAGGTCGATGTCAGATAAAGCACGTCGAGGGGCAAATCGTGAGAACGAGCGAAATCGAGAGCGAATTCCGCAAATTCTTCGGCGTGCGGCGTGCCATGATGAACGTGGGCCAGTCGCACCGATGCAACCTGCCCGCGTTCGAGACGCGCCTTCATTTTCAGTGCCAGATACACCGAGTCGGCGCCGCCGGAAAAGGCCGACAAAACCTTGCATGTGGGGGTGGCGAGCTGCTCCCAGTTCGAGATCGACAACTGAGCGATGGGGACTTGCGCGCTGGGGGCAGCGGCATTCGTATACGGAATCGTTGAGAGATGTTTAGTCATCATGAGCGACACGGGGGTGTGCTCCCGCAGCCTGTATCGGGTTGGCTGCAAGAAAACCGGGAGCAACCTTCGGGCACATTTGATCGGGGAGGCGGTGTTAATCCAGCAAAACGACGCGGTTCCCGCTCAATTGATAGCGTTCGCCGCTTTCCGGGCAGCACCCTTGCCCGTCCTCAAACTCGAGGCGATGTCCCGCGCGAGACACCCAACCCGCCACGCGCCCCGGCACACCGAGAATCAAGGCAAAGTCCGGCACGTCGCGAGTCACAGTGGCGCCGGCTCCGATCATCGCGTATCGCCCGATGGTGATGCCGCACAGAATCGTGGCGTTGGCGCCGATCGTCGCGCCCCGCCGAACGAGCGTCGGCCGGAACTCGTCCTTGCGCTCGATGAACGCTCGCGGGTTCACCACGTTGGTAAACACCATCGAAGGCCCGCAGAACACCTCGTCCTCCAGCGTCACGCTCTCGTAGACGCTGACGTTATTCTGAATCTTGCAGCGGTTGCCGATGCGGACTCCGGCGCCGACATAGGCGTTCTGGCCGATATTGCACCCCTCGCCGATGATCGCCCCGCTCCGCACATGGCTGAAATGCCAGACACTGGTTCCCGAGCCAATGGTGCAGGGATCGTCCACGCGGGCGTCGGGATGGATGCGGGCTTGCGGATGGACGGCCATGGGCGGAGGGGGGCTCTAGGGGTGCGGGATCGACAGTGCCCGCTCTTCGCCTAAGTCCCCGTCCGGGTCAAGGGACGGCATCCGGTAAACAAAATCCGTGGGCGTGACTTCGTATTCGTCGATGCGGTAAGTTTCCAGCAGCGCGCGCCGATTGCGAATGTCGCGCGTCCGATGGTCGGAAGGACAAGTGTGGGGTTCGAGCAACCCTGGCACAATTAAAGCACCGGCCACCGCAAGGCCCGCTACCAGGATAAGCAAGTCGAGTTGGGTCAAAGCCCGCCGTTTCGTGAGCAGCATCATCGGCTCTCCGATTCACAGAAGAAAGAGTGAATCCCGATGGGCGGCGATTGGTCCGGGAATGATAAGAAGATACGAAGACGGCGGGTTGAAAAGAAGCGGAACTGGGCCGTTCTGGGCAATAGTTCACAGACTGGACCGTTCCGGTCAGGTCCCCCCGGCTGCGAAGCGGCCCGCCGCGTTCACGCCCGCTCCCCCGGCGCGCCAGATGTTGCCGACACTGACCGTACCGTTGGTGGGATCGTAGACCACGTCGAGGAATTCCCCGAGGTCGGAATCGGAGTCGATCGTACGCTGAATGATATCGAACTCCTCGGACGGGTTACCCTCTGGATCGGTCGGGCCGAAGCCGCCATCGAAGTCCGGCCCATTGCTGAACAGCATCCACCACTGGGTTTTCAGGCCTGGCGTGAGGCGGAAGCCTTCGCCGAAGCCGACGACAGACGTGCCTGCGGGCTGGTATCGAGGCGTGAAGCGCAGGAATTCCGACAGATAGATGCCATTCTGGCCGCTCACCGGGTCATTGTACATGGCGTTGTACTGGATCGTGGAATCGGTTGGGTGGTTCGTGGCGGGCAGGTGCATCGGGTCCTGAATGTTGCCGCTGCTGAGATAGGCGATAGGCGTCGAAAGAAGCCAAAGCCCAAAGCGCCAGCGGTCCGCCGGGTCCACCGTCAGGCCGAAGCCAGTCGGATAGTCATTTAGATCGACGCGGTAGGATTCAAGGGCGGTGGCTATGGTGCGCATGTCGCTGCGCACCCGCGAGACCTTGGAGCGCGTCTGGGCTTCGATGAAGTTGGGGACGGCGATGGCAGCCAAAATGGCGATAATCGCGACAACGATGAGCAGTTCGATCAGGGTGAAGGCCGAGGAGAAAAAGCGCCTATGCATGGGGTAGGCTCCGTAAGAAAGGAATCGTTCCAGACGGCAAGCTCGCAACGGAGTGCCGCCCTTTACGAAGCCATGACCAAAATCGGAGCCAACGACTCAAACAAAGTCAAAATTGTGTGACAAATTCACGGGCGCCCCATCGGTGCGAAGAGACTGCTGGCAGGCCTCGAGAACATAGACCACGGCAATCGCCTCACGGGGGCCCGAGACGGGCGCTTCGCCCTCCGCGATGCACCGCACGAAATGGGCGATCTCTTCCGCCAGGGGCTCCTTTGGCTCCACCGCGATGACGCGTTCTTCGCCCCGCCGGAGGGTGCGGCGGAACGCCTGAAAATCCCCCGCCGGTTCCGGCGCCTCGCTATCCACCCCCATGTCGTAGAGCACCACGGGCCGGTCCGCCGAGGTGTCGTCATAAACCACCATGCGGCGCTCGCCCACCAGGGTCATACGGCGGACCTTGAGCGGGTTGAGCCAGGACGCGGTGATGTTGGCGAGGGCGCCGGAGGGGAACTCGAGCGTGGCCACGACGACGTCTTCCTGAGTCGAACCGGGCAGGAACCGCCCCCCCCTGGCCCAGACGCGGCGGGGCATTTCGCCGAACAGGTGCAGCAGAATGGAGACATCGTGAGGCGAGAGGTTCCACAGGGCGTTCACGTCGTCGCGGACTTTGCCGAGCGACATGCGTTCGGCGTTGGCGAACCAGACCTTACCAAGCTCGCCGCCCTCGATCAGCCGCCGGCAGGCGCGCACCGACTCGTTGTAGAGAAAGGTATGGCCCGTGAGCAGAACGCGACCCAGGCGCCCGGCCAGCGCTGCGAGCTGGCATCCTTCGCGCGTGGTCAAAGCCAGGGGCTTTTCGACCAATACGTGGCGTCCCGATTCGAGAACCTGACGCGCCTGGTCGGCGTGGAGCCCGGCGGGCGTGGCCAGTATGACCGCGTCGATGGATGAATCGGCCAGGACTTCGCCCAGGGAAGCCTTCAGCGCAACGCCCGGATAGCGCCCGCCGACGGCCGCCAGCCGGGCGTCATCCGTATCGCAAAGGGCCGCCAGCCGCGCCCCTTTCGTTTCGGCGGCGTTCCGAACCAGGTTCGGTCCCCACCCCCCTAAACCAACCACAGCCAACGCGACAGACATGATATGGAAAAAGCCCCCTTCGGCAGAACTGACCCCAGCCTGGACGGCCCTCACCCGGGCATCAAACCGAATTGCAGCGCACTCGGGCAAGAAGAGGGTTGCCGAGCGTCAGGGCCTTATGGCGCAGTACGCCGGAAATCGGACACGCGCCTGCACGATTTGCTTCATCGGATAATGGAAATTCATGACCTCTCACGGTAATTCCCACTCGATACCTTCGGGAACGACCCCCAAGTCCCCCTCAACCGTCTCTGTACCCTTTCTCGATCTGGCCGCCACCACCGCGGAATTGAGACCGGATTTGGACGCCGCCATCGCGCGCGTCCTGGACCACGGAAAGTTCATCAAGGGCCCGGAGCTGGGCCAGTTCGAAAAAGCCTGGGCCCAATACTGTGGCTTAAGCCACTGCGTCGGCGCCGCCAATGGAACGGCCGCCCTCCAGGCCCTCTACCAGGCCGTCGGCGTCGGCCCCGGCGACGAAGTGATCCTCCCGTCGCATACCTTCATCGCCACCGCGGAAGCGGTTCTTTTACTCGGCGCCAAACCGGTCTTTGTCGATGTGGATCGCGACACGTGGCTCATCAATCCCAATCAGGCCCGGCTGGCGGTGAATGATCGCACCAAGGCCATCGTCGCCGTGCAGCTCTACGGCGCCGTCGCCGACATGGATCAACTGCGCAGGGTGGCGGACTCTAAGGGCGTGGCGTTGCTGGAGGACGCCGGCCAGGGTCATGGCGCCACCCTCCACGGCAAGAAGTGTGGCGCGCTTTGCGACGGGGCGGCCTTCAGTTTCTTCCCCGGTAAGACTCTCGGGGCTTTTGGCGACGCCGGTGGCATCACGACCAACCTGCCGGAGATCGACCGAAAAGCCCGGCTTTATGTGGATCACGGCCGCAGCGGCAAGTTCGTCCACGAAATGGAGGGCACGAACGCTCGCCTCGACACCATGCAGGCGGCGATTCTGCTGGCCAAACTTCCGCACCTCGACAAGTGGGTCGCCCATCGCCGCGCCATCGCCAAGACCTACCGCGAACGCCTCTGCGAGGAGCCCTTCTTGAGCTTTGGAATGGCGCCCCAGGAACTGGTGCCGGACAGCGAAAGCGGCTACCACCTGTTTGTGGTGCGGGTGCCGCGGGGGCGGGAGTCGCTGCGCAAGGCGCTCTCGGAGCGCGGCATTTCCACAGGGCTGCACTACCCGGTGCCCTGCCACTTGCAGCCGGCGCTGGCGCATCTCGGATTGCAGCCCGGTTCCTTGCCCGTGACCGAGCGGCTGGCCGACGAGGTGTTATCGCTGCCGATCGGGCCGGCAATGCCGTTGGATCACGCGCACGTGGTGATGGACGCTCTCTCCTACGAAATCAATCACATGTCGCAACTGCGCCGAAGGAAGGCGGACAGTGGCGTCAGATAATGATTGCCAGACAAAATCGATCCGGTTATGACAAACAAACTGTAAGCGTTTTCGCGATTGCGTCCACAAGCCTATCCTCTAAGCTGCGAAATTGACTTAGGGAACCACCGAGCCTCAGGACCGACACCACCCATGCTGCCCGATGAATTTCTCGACGCTCTTGCCCAGCCCCAGCTCGACACTTGGGTGATGCCCATCTGCTGCCTCACGACCGGCGCCATCGTCGCCTACGAAGCACTGACGCGGGGTCCGCTCGAATCGCCGTTCCATTATCCAGACGCCATCTTCGAACAAGCCCGCCGCCTGGGCGTTATCTCTTCGATCGACCGGCGATGCATCGAGTGCTCCCTCAAACTCGACGAGCAGCTTCACAGCGGTCTGACGCTTTTCCTGAACGTTTTCCCGGACACTTTGCTCGAACCGGACTTTGTCGAATGGTTCGGCGAACTGGCGGCGCCCCTTCTCAAGGATGGCCGGCGCATTTGTCTCGAAATCCACGAAGACCTGACCGATCAGCAGATCCACCTTCTCGCCCCCATCGTCTTCTCCCTGCACTGCCAAGGCATTCTCGTCGCCCTCGACGACCTGAACCCTCAGAATCTCAATCCTTTGTACTGGGCGCTCGAACCCGATTACATCAAGGTCGACCGCACGGTGGTGCAGAACCTGACGAAGGAAGAGACCGCCGCGTTCCTTCGCGACATTTCCCAGCGCTCGCCCTTCTCATCGATTCTTTGCGAAGGCATCGAATGCGAGAGCCACCTCGAGTTGCTCCAGCACCTCGACGTTCCCTTGGGCCAAGGGTTCTTTTTCGGCTGCCCCTCCGCCTACGAGGGCTCCTCCGAGGAGCTTCCCCGTCTCGCAGTGGGCTGGTAAGTCCACGCCCCGAATAGTGAGGGCGCCGTGGCCCAGATGGCTCAGGCGGGGAAGTGAACCGCCACGGAGTCCATGTCGACGCTCATTTCGTCGAGCACGAAGAGGAGCGATTCCATTTGTTCTTCGATGGGATAGTTGATGCCGAAAGCCCGCGTGAGGGCTTCCGCAAGGGCCAGCTTGAGCGGCCCCAGTCCCGCCTCCAACATCCGTTGCCCCTGCTTGCGGGCGCGCGCCTCGGCCACCTGGCAGCATAGGTAGCAGCGCTCCTCCCAGTTCTCCGGCAGATACCGATAGATATCCTCGCCTTCGTCGAGGGAGAGGTCGGAACTGCGCCACGGCAGGAACACGGCCTCCGTCTTTTCGTTTTCCGGCACCAGGTCGCCCTTGAAGTCCACCGCCACGCGGACCATGTGGGTGCTGAAGTTACTCGCCGCGGCACAGAGCAGGGCCGGTTGCAGGTCTTCCGGCATGTCGCGGACCGCGCCGATATATTCCGGCGGCAGAGAAATGCGGAAGGTGAAGACGAAGGCGCCCAAGGGGATTCCTTGGCGCAGCGAAAACGTGACGCGGTCGGCGCTTTCCTCCATGGCGGTGCGTGCCAAAGCCCGCAGGAAGGGATGGCCGGGCGAGAAGAACTCGAGTCGTTCGCGCCGCACGGCAAGGCGCCGGTCGAAATAGCCCCGCATTTCCGGCAGGATCCCGGGGTAGGCGTGCAGCGGATGGTGGGCTCCGACGGTGATGGTGACGCGCGAGCGCTCCTCGTCCACGACGCTGCCCAGCAGGCGCGTGTATTCGATAGCCGCGGCGCGCAATCGGTCGAGTTCCTCGCGGTCGTCGAGTTGCTTGCTGAGCGACCGGATATTTTCCAGATCGCGGGTGAGCAGCGGATCCGCTTCCCGCTCCTGGCGGAAGCCATCCAGTTCCTCCGACACCTTTTCGATCAAGTCCAGCACCGCATCGTCGCCTTCGGCGATGAACGCCTCGATCATGCGGCGATAGGCCGAATCGACGTCGCCCTCGATGGGGGCGATGGATTCGTTGAAGACGCCGACGCCATCGCGCAGGAACTCGTAAATGGTGTGGTCGGGACCATCGCTGCTGATGAGGATTTGGCTGTCCACATCCATCTCTTCCTCGCGCCCGACGCGGTCGAGGCGGCCAATGCGCTGCTCGAGAATCCAGGGTGCGAGCGGCAAATCGAAGTGGAAGATAGCGTTCGCGAACTGGAAGTTGCGGCCTTCGCCACCGAGATCGTCGCTGACCAGAACGCAGGGCCCGCGTTTTTCCTGAAAGGAGAAGGCGGTTTTTTCTCGATCGCGCCAGGGCATTTCGGCGCTGATGGCGAAGACGTCGCGCTTGGGCCCGAGAGCTTTTTTCAACAGCAAATGCAACGGCTTCACGTTGCATTCGAAGCTGGTAAAGATCAGCAGATGGGCGTCTTCTTCGAATTCAAAGATGCTGGATAGCTGCTTGAGCAGGATTTCGAAGCGTGGATGGCGCGCCAAGGGCCTGGCCTTGACATCCATCGCCTTTGTCTCCCGCGCCCACGTCTTGTTGGCTTTCTCCAGTTCGGCGAGAATGCTTTCCTCGCCGGTGAGGACGGGAAGTTCGGCGAGGCGTTTTCGATTGCGGAAGACCGGATCGGCGGTGATGCCGCCGTGGAAGCCGAGTTCGTCGCGCCGGCCGGCGATCCATTGTTGCACGGCGCCGGGGCTGCTGTGGGACGCCTGCATGAGCGCCGCGGCTACGGCCTGCCAGTCGGCGCTGTGACGATGGCCGCAGTCTTTCACCGCGTCGAGCCAGCGCCGGACCACCCGGCGCACCTGGTCTTCCTGGGCCGTTGCGCGATATTCGAGCGGTTCCTCGACGCGTTCCGGCAGATCGTTGTGCAGCGCCAAATAATCGCGGCGGTAGCGCAGCACCTGCACGGAGGGCATGGCGCCTTCGGCGAGAGCGGTGGCGGCGCGGATGCGCTCGGTCATGTCGAGATTGATACCGCCCTCCACGATCATCTCGGTCACGTCTGGATCGGGCAGGGGCGTCGACGCCACCAGTTCCTGAATCCGCTCGGGAGGAACGCTGGAGTCGCGCAGGGCGAAATAGACGGAGCGGAAATCGTTTTCCTGGTTGAAACGGCGGGCCACTTCTTCGTCGTCTCCCATTTCGGCGAAGTGGTGCGGATCGCAAATGCGCAGCAGCCGGGCCAGGTTGATCGAGCCCTCGGACGTCGGTGTGGCGGTCAGGAGCAGGACCGCTTGGGCGCGGGAACTGAGGTTTTCGAACGCTTCAGCCAGGGCGGGGTCGGCGGTGATCTGATGGGCCTCGTCGATCACCAGGATCTCGGGCGAGAAGCCCTCGCGATCCCACTGCACGGCGCGGTGGTGGGGCAGGATCGTGCCCTGGGCAACGTCGGCTTCCTCGCCGGCCGCGAAATCGTCCGAGTCGAAATCGAGTCCTTCGACATCGTAGATGGCTTTGCCGAACTTGCCGAACATTTCGAAGGCCCACTGCACCGTCAGCGAGTCGGGGACGAAAATGGCGGTGCTCCACTCGGGGAAGTACTTGCGCAAGGTTGTCACAATCAGACCGGCTTCGACCGTTTTGCCGAGGCCCACTTCGTCGGCGAGCAGGAAGCGCAACCGGCCGAAAAGCAAAGCGTAGCGGGCGGCGCTGATCTGGTGCGGGATGGGAAGCATTCGGGCGCCGTTGTAGCCGACGATGCCAAGGCTCTTGGCGGTGGCCGCGAAGTAGGAGCGGAGCAGTTCGGAGCGCGCCTGGCCGAGACGAGCCGGCGCCGCGTCCAGATTGATCATCTGTGAGAGTGGATCGACAAGGGCGCTGCCGGGGGCGACGCGCAGGTCCACCTCGCGGGCGCGCAAGACCTCGCCGTTCACCTCGACGTCGTACTCGTAGAGATCGGCGCTGCGAGGATTGACGAGGCGCAGGACCTGGACCACTTCTTCGTTCCAATACACCTCATCGGTCGTCTTGACGCGGTAGCGGCGCAGTTCGCGGACCGGGGATTGGACGGGGGTCGTCCCGAGCGAGACCGGTTCGAGGTCCGCAACGGACCCATTGAGGTCCGCGATCCGAAAGAGTTGCGGAGCGATCGTCTCGCGAAAAATGACCAGATTGCCGATGCGAAGCTGCTGTTGAGTCACGTGAAGAGAAGAGACCATGGTAAAGTTCGAAAAAAAAGCGCCTTGAAATAAGGCCGGATGTCGAGAGAATCACCTTCTCCCGGAACAAGCGTGCGATAATACCATCAACAATCAAGCCATTCGGCGCGGAGCCGCAAGAGTTCTTTAGAGTGCTGAAATCATTGCATTTTTACTAATTATGCAGGTGTATGAAAAAAGTTCAAAGCGATTTCCAGGCCGGGAATTGTCTCACTTGGAAACGGGCACTGTCCCATCGCGAAAACTTTTCGCACCCACAAAAAACCCCTTCGTTATCGGAATGCTTCCTCCCAGTCGAATCGCCGCTCCTCCTGGCGCAGGGCTTCTGCCGCCTCTTTCCTCGCCTTGCCGGAGCCCGGGCCGGCTGCCCGTTCCAGCGCCATGCGGACGCCATCCACGTCCCCGTCTTCGGGAGGGACGACCTGGGTCAGCCCCGCTTTTTCCAACTGTCTCGCCACCAGGTCGGCTCCGCTGCCATGCGGGATGGTGACCGTTGGCACTCTATGGGCGAGTGCCAGCAGGGCGAGGGTACTGTGGCCCGATCCGATGATGGCGCCGGCCCTAGCGGCCAAGGGACCGAGAGGCTCGCCCACAACCGGCAGGACCAGATCGCCCGCTTCCCGCTGAGCGGCCGGATCGTCGGCACGACCCACATCAGCCACGATGGCAAGGTCTCCCTGGCATGTGAGACTTCGCAGGGTGCACCAAAGGGAGGGATGGCCGAAGCTTCGTCCCACCTGCGAGAGGGCCACGGTGCGCCCGGCGCGGTGTTGTCGGTCGAGCCATGCCTCGACATCCTGACTGAGAGTTCGCTCTTCCGGTTCGAAGAGGAGGGCACCGGCGCACCGGACTTTGGGGGGCAGTTCCCCCGGCGGGCCCTCGATGGCGTGGCACGAGCGGACGAGGAAGGCGTTGGCGAGTAGCGGATTGCCGAGGCGCTTGTCCCAGGCGGGAAGACCGAGGTGGGTGCGGGCCTTTTCATAAACGCGCAGAGCCTCGCGAACGTAGTGGCGGCGCATCTCGCGCTCGCGCCAGGCGGCGGGGTCTGCGGGGGTGGCGCGTTCGCTGGCCGGCGTTGGCCAAAGATAAGCCGCCATGCCCAAAACGACCAGGGGCACGCGCTCGCGTTCCGCGAGGAAGTAAGGGCCGAGGGTCAACTGTCCCCCGATGACGGCGTCCGCCGGGAACTGGCGCCAGGCAGCGCCGAGGTGGAGCATCTGGGCATCGACGTTGTGGCGTTTGCCCCAGCCCGAAACGCGGAAACCCTCGGGGGCGTCTTTGGGGCGAGAGAGGACCTCAAGCCCCGCGCGGGCTGCGGCCGCTTCGCCATCGGGACCGGTAACGACGCGGACGTTGTGACCGAGTTCCGTCAGCTTGCGCCCGGCCTTGAGTGCGGGAAAGAGCATACCGGGGCTTTCCAGGGCGCAGACCAGGACGTTCACGCCTTGCGCGCTTTCCGCCGCCGACCGCTCTTTCGGGACTTCCTCAGCGATCTGCCGCCCTTCCAAAGCCAGGCCCCCAAGAGATAGGCTATGAATCCAACGATCACAGCCGTCAGCGTCTGGCCCCAGACGGGCCAGCGGGGCACGGGGCCGAAAAGGCCGGGTAACGACCAGCCGGCCAGAGTGAGAAAGAACAGGGCGCTGAGGGTGGCGGCCAGCACGAAAATCAGATGGGGCAGTTCCCAGCGTTTGCCCCGTCCTGGCGAGAGCCAATGCCCGCCGGCCAGTGCCGCCCCGAGCACGGCCGTGTTGATGCCAAGCGGCGCATGGGTCAACGCGTCGAGCGCCATCCCGATCACCACGGCCCCCGCCAGCGCCGTCTTCCACGGCTTGCGGTAAACCCAGGCGGCCCAAAGCGGCGGCGCCCACAAAACGCCCCCCAGGACCCGCCCCAGTACCGAACCGGCGAGCAGCACGGCGAAGACCAGGGCTGCGGCTTGAAGGGCCGTCAGGACCGCTGGCGGCGGGCGCCAGCCCCGAGTGGTCGCGTCCTGAGGCATGGAACCCGTCAGTTTCCCGCCATCAGGGAGAGGGGAGGAGAAAATGGGATCTGCTCGCTCTGAAACACGAAGACAATCTCGAGATCGGTTGTCGCGCCGGTTTCCAGAACGGCCCGCCGTTCGCCTGACTTGTCGACATCGATGCGCACAACGCGGCCTATGGGCAAAGAGGCCGGGGCGAAGGAGCCGACGCGCCCCGTGGTGGTGATGAGGGAGCCGACCTCCATGGCGGCGTCGGTGGTTTCCGGGCGGAACTCCAGTTCCCCAGCGCGGCCGGTACCGCTGACGATGCCCCGGTGCTCGCCGGCGAGGGCGCCCCAGCGGGACTTTTCGTCGCTCGAAAGGCGAACGATCGCGTAGTCCCCGTTGGCGTGCTCGACGATTCCAGCCAGTCCGCCGGCAGCGATCACGGCTTGGCCGGCGCGAATCCCGCGGTTCAACCCGCCTTCGATCCACAGGGCGTGACGGGCCGGATCGGGCACACGGCCCAGCACCCGCACCGGGATGGATTGGGCGACGAATTCCGGCAGGCGGTCCGTCTCGCCGATCATCAGCTCCAGCTCGTCGGCGCGTTGGCGCGCCGCCGCCAGAGCATTCTGGAGGGACGCCAGTTCGGCCTGCAACTCCTCGTTTTCCAGTTGCAGGCGGCGAGCGTCGTTCCAGGCGGAAAAGACATGGGTGCCTTCGCTGGCGGCGTCGGAGGCGGCTTGCGTCAGGGGAAGCAGGCCGCCCTCTACAGCCCCGCGGGCGGCATCGCTGCCGGGAAGGCGGCTTTCCAGCGACGCCAGCAGAATGCCCCCGAGCACCAGCAGGACCCCCAGACCCGCGAGGGTCCCGCGGGAGAACGCACCGGTGCCCGCCTCCCACCGGTAGCGCGCCACGGCGGTGCTGCTGGATGTTCGTAAACGCTTTTGCTTCAAGGGCATACGGCGGATCGGGCGTAAGAGTCGAGCGGTCACCGGATTGAATCTGGGCCTTGCTCTCCTCATTGCCGGAGGCGGCGCCCCAAGACCGTCAAGAAGAATGCGCGGAGCGGGAGCGATTCGCGCGCGGATTTTCGTTGAGAATCCCGGGGCGGCACGCTCTACTTCTTTTCAACAAGGATATCGCTGCAAGGTCCTTGTGCTGTTCCCAATGCTGTTCGACTCCCGCCGCTCCCGCTCCGAAGAGGTGTCCCATGACGATGTTCCGCGAATTCTTTCGCAAGATCTCCGGCGAAAAGTTTCCCCAGAAATCCCATGAATCGAGTGAAGTGGCCGTCCTGGACCCGCCCTCCGCGCGTCCGGCGAATGGTTACTCACGGCCTGCGGAAATCACGCCGGAGGATTTCTTCGACGCCTGGCAGGAAGACACCCGCCAGTTGTTCGAGGCCCCCCCGGAACTTCCGCGCCATGTTCGATTCAGCCCGGCGGACTTCGAGAAAGTTCGTGCCGAACTCTTCGCCATCCGCAAGGAACTCGAGAGACTTCGCTCCGAGTTCGCCTGAACGCCTCAAGCTTGCTGTTTCTGCCTTGCCTCCGCCATGCGGACCAGGCTGGCCGGCACCTGATCGTGGTATTCGCCTGAGCCATCGCGGCCCGTCCGCCCGAAGGCCAGCACGCCTGTCGGGCAACTCTGCACACACGCCGAGCAGCGCACACATTCCGGGTCCTCCATGGGCAGGCCCTTGTTGGCGAAGCTCATGATGTCGATTCCTTGGTGGCAGACGGACGTGCAGACGTTGCAGGAGATGCACTTTTTCTTATCCGCGAATATCCGGAATCGGCTGAACCTCGTGAAGACATGCATGAGCGCCGCGAGCGGGCAGAAGAACCGGCACCAGACGCGGCCGCTGTATTTGAAGTAGAACCCAACCCCGATAATCCCCGCCAGGAAGATATCGACCAAGTACTTGTAGCTGATGGGATTCGTGGCGCCGTCGGCGGTCTTGCCGTCCACCAGGACCTTGAAAGCCTTGTCGGCGGCGCTGCCGGGGAAAACCCAGCCCACGATCCGCAGAATCAAGAACGCGACCGCGAGCCAAAGGATCAATTGGCCCACCATGTTCAGCCGATTCCAGAAGGGCCCGTGGGGCATTTTCTGGCGATGGGCATCACCTAGCGTTTCCGCCAACGCCCCGCAGGAACAAATCCACCCGCAGTAGAAGCCCTTGCCGTAGAAAAAGATGCCAGCCGGGATGATCACGAACGTTTGCACGCTCGAGATCACCAGCCACCAAAGCATCGGCGCGTCCGTGAAGACATTGTAGATCATCAGCGGCCACGCCAGAATGAGCCCGTAGGCGCGCCAGTAAGCCCGCGGGTGATATCCTGCCGGCCAATCGTGGGCGGCCAGAGCCTGGGCGCTGATGTAGGGCTCGAACAGGTTGTCGGCGATGGTGCGCCCGATGCCAGCGTCGAAGGCGCCGTTGTAGCCTAGCCAGGGCAGGAGAACTTCGGGCAGGACAAAGAGCGGGATGACCTGAATCGCCATCAGGACGATGGTCTGGAGTTTGACGTAGGGCGTCTTGCGGCGCCGGATGCGCCGGATGCCGAAGATGACCACGGCGAGGCAGTAGAGGAAGGAATAGTAGAACGAGCGCGACTGCATCGAAACCGCCACGGTGCCGATCAGTGTCGAACGGTCGTTGACCTGTGCCGCCCACCGATCGCCAAGCGACGCGATCAGATTGGGCACGTTACCCGGAAAGGCGCCCGTCGTCCCGCCGACCCAGGAGCCGCCCTTCCAAAGGTACATCCAGACGCAGAACGCCAGGAACCCGGCGAACATCGCCCAGCCCCAGGGCGTGCCCTCGCCGATGATGGGGATGCCGCTCTTGCGGAAAAAATCGAGGGGGGCCTCGCGGCCGATCATCGCGAAGACGATGTCGTTGGGAAGGGTGACAGCTTGCCCGTCCGCGTCTTCCAGTTCAACGTCCGATTCGCGGACTTCCTTCAGGTTGCTGCCCATCATCAGGCGAAAGCGCCCGGCGCTGCGGCCGTCCGTGTGCAACCAGTCTCCGCTGGCGGTGGTCTCGCGGTCGCCCTCGGGATTCTCCACAGACATCTTCGCGCAATCGCCACCTCTGGCGAGGCGCTCGATCATCTCGACATTGTCGGGCTTGGCGCGGCCGAAGTCTTTGCGCCGATAGGAAAGCGTGACGTTGGCCCCGGCCTTGACCAGCGCGATGGCGGTTTCCAGCGCCGAGTCTCCCCCACCCACCACGAGGCAGTCCTGGCCGGTGTGGTCGTTCGGATCGTAGAGCCGGTGAGTGACCTTGTCGAGGTCCTGCCCCGGAACCCCGAGGCGCCGGTAGTTGCCCGAGCGGCCGATGGCGATGATGACGCGGCGGGCCTTTATGGGCGCTTCCTTGGCGAGGTGGACTTCCAGGTGACTGCCGGAGCGGGCGATTTTCTCGGCCACGGCGGCGCGGGACGTGATACCTGCCTTTTCGATTTGCCCCTTCAATTCCTCCAGCAATTCCTCCTTCACCTCGGCCGAGACCTGCAAATCACCCTCTGGCGTCATGTCCGTGGGATAGGTGTAGATGGGCTTGCGCTTGGGGAAATTGGCGATGGTGTTGAATGGCTGGGCGGCTTCGAGCAGTTCGAAATCGAGAGCCTGGCGGCGGGCTTCGACGGCGGCGGCCATGCCGGCGACTCCCCCGCCGATGATGACGAGGTCACGAACGCCGGAGCCAGAGCCGTCGTCCTTGCGTTGCTTCTGAAACTTCGGGTCGGAGGCGATTTGTTTGACGGCGCGGCTGCCGGTGTGGAGGGAGAACTTGAGGAGCGGAATGCCGCTCAGGTCGCCGACGATGTACACGCCGGGGATCTGACAGGTGCCGTCGTCGTTGACCAGGGGCAGTTTTTCCACCGTGCCCGCGGGCCAGCGGGTGTGGAGCCAGTGGGCGGTCTTGGCAATCGGATTGGGGAAACTCATAGGCTTGCCTCGGTCAATGGCTGTGAGGTTGGATCGCAACCCGCGCAAGGAGCTAGCAGTCCGGCGCGGCGAACCCAGCCCGAAAATCTGCAAACAGGGCAATATCACCCGGAATTGGCAACCATGGCGACACCACGTATCAGCCCCCAATTGAACGAGAGGCTCAAGGCAATCCGTCTCGCGGTTTTCGATGTGGATGGGATCCTGACCGACGGCGCCCTTGTCTTCGCGGGCGATCAGGAAATCAAGAGGTTCCACGTCCGCGATGGCCTGGGTCTGAAGCAGATGATGCTGAACGGTGTGGAAGTGGCCCTGATCACAGCGCGCAAGAGTGAAATGGTGGCCCAGCGCGCCAAGGAAATGGGCGTGACCCGCCTCTCCATGGCGGATGGCGATAAGCTGAAAACGCTGAAACGGTTCGCCGGGGAAATGGGTCTGGAACCGTCGCAGGTGTTCTACATGGGCGACGACCTGGTCGACTTGGCCGCCATCGAGTGGGCTGGGGTCAGCGCCACGCCTGCCGACGGCGCCGAGGATATCCTGGCCGCTGTGGATTGGGTCACGGTGACCCCGGGTGGACGAGGCGCGGCCCGCGAGGTCGCCGAAGGCATTCTGAAGGCTCAGGGCGCCTGGGAGAAGGTGCTGGCCGGATATCGCGTGTCGGCGGATGTGGCCGAGGGCAAGAGCGCGTGACGCTGTCTTCCCTTCGCAAACTGGCTGGCTTTCAATGACCACGCGCGGAGTCGAGCCCTCCGGCCTGCGCTCCGCCATGCTTTGGCGTGTGGGGCTTTACCTGTTGGCGGCGTGGGTTCCGTGGGTGCTATTGATCGCGGGCGAAGGTGTGCGGTACAGCGAACGCGCTTACTGGCTGTGGCCGCGGATTACGCTGCTGAGCCTGCTGCCGCTCGGAGCTTTGGTAGCGCTTCTGGCATTGCCGGGTGGGAACTCCAAGACGAACGACACCCTTGCCTCGTCTCCTTGGCGAAGGCGCCTCCTGGCCGGGGGAATCTTTCTGGGACTTCTGTGGCCGACGGTTTCCGCCATTCGTGATTACCAGCGGCTGATTTGGTTCAGCGTCGCCGACCCCCGCAACGGTGGCGATATGCTGCCGCTGATCGAATCGGCGCTGCGCAGTTTCTGGCGCGACAGCCTTTACCCCTACCGTTGGCACCAGGTCGCGGAGTGGAGCATTCCGCTGACCTACACGCCGGGCCATTGGCTCAGTTTTTCGCCCGCGTACTTGCTGGGCCTCGATATCCGGGCGTGGTCGGTCGCGTGCCTGGCGGTGCTTGCGCTCGGGCTGCCGGCGTGGGCGCTCTGGCGGGCGAGCCGCCAGCGGACCTGGGGACGGGCTCTGCTGGCGGCACTGCCGGCCGCGATTCCGCTGATTCTACTGAGGGCTGGGCCTTTCGCGGGATTTCTTCCCCACTTGCACGTCAGCGTTTTTTGGCTGCTGCTATTCCTGTGGGTGGCGGCTTTGCGCGGGGGGCGGGATTTTCTGGCCGGTTTGCTGTTTGGGCTGTGCATCACGGTCCGGCCGTATCTGATTTTGGCGGTGCCGCTTTACGCGATTTATGGGTGGCGGCGCTGGCGCGAGGGCGGGGCGCTGGCGCTGCGGGGGCTGACATGGCATGTGGCGGGGGGCTTGCTGGCGAGCTTGATCGTGCTGCCTTTTTTGCTGATGAACCCGGAGGCTTTTCTGCACGGGTACACGTCGTGGTACGATGCCGGGTCGCGGTATCTGATCGAACGGAACCCGAACCTGTTGCTGGGGTTTGGGCTGACAGGATTGCTGGACCGGCTGGGGTTGTTCGAGTGGAAGGGGGCCTTTGGCCTGTCGGGGATGCTGGTGGTTTGGGGGTTGGGAGCCTGGCGGCTGCGTGGCGAAGGCGCTCTCGTCCGCTTCGTTGGGGCGTCGCTCGTGCTGTTCTTGGCGTGCGCAATCATTCCCTGGTATTATGGGTTCGTTGGGCCGTTGGTTCTGCTTGCCTTAAGTCCGCCTGCCCTCGACACCGATTCGCCTATCCCGGCGCCGTCCTGGACGGCGGGGGCGTGGGTTCTGAGCGGAGGGGCGATCATCGCGTTCCTCTTCGCCTGGACCGCGTTCCGGCCGCCGCTGCACCTGGAGGCCCCCGCGGCCGGAGGCGACAACGCGCTGTTCGAAAGCCGCCTCGACTCCACCGGTTTCGCCGATCAGGGCTGGGTCGAGAACCGAGGCTGGGGCTATCGGCCGCTCGCCGGACCTTACACAACGACCGGATTGCCTGTGCAGGATGTCACCTTTCGCACGGTGCAACTGA
Organism: Sumerlaeia bacterium; assembly: GCA_040219255.1. Classification (GTDB taxonomy): domain Bacteria; phylum Sumerlaeota; class Sumerlaeia; order SLMS01; family JAHLLQ01; genus JAVJSW01. The sequence goes on along the minus strand of JAVJSW010000031.1, from coordinate 28,907 downwards.
CCTTCGAGGCCACGTCGCCGACACTGACGCTTGGCGCGGCTGTTTCACTGAATACAGAAGAGTTAGGCGTCGCCGACTTGTCCTTCTCGGGACGGCAAACGGTCAGTTTCACCGTGCCAGCGAAAACCCTGCGGCGGGGGACGAACCTGGTTTTTCTGCAAATCCTGCTCGACGACCGCACAGCCACCCCCGAGGAAGTGCGGCAAGCCGGGCTTCGGCTCTGGCAAGTTCGCTTTGCGGACCCCGAACCCTGGACATTCGAACGGCCCACGACTCGATGAAGCAACAAACGCAAGACCGCATGGAAAAGGCCCTGGTGTTCGTCATGGCGGGGCTATCACTCTACAGTTTTATCCGCCACTTCATCGTCATCCCGGTTACGACACTCGGGGTGGATTACAAGAAGCATTGGATGGCTGCCGACGCGATCCTGCGAGGCGTTACGCCCTATCAGGGCGAGGAGCTGTATCTGGGATTCAATTATCCCCTCTTGACTGGTTTCATCTTTCTTTATCTCAGGGCGTTTCCTTACGAAGTCAGCGAACTTCCCTGGGATATTGGGAATGCACTTTTTGTAATGGCGGGATACCTTCTGCTGGCATTTGGTTTGTGGCCCAAGAATGCGAAGCGAAGTGCGGAGACTGGTCTTGATGGCTGGGTCCTCAATTTTCTCATTCGCTACTGGCCGCTTTTCACCTTTGTGATTATCAGCCATTTCCAGCCACTTCACCGGGTGATGATTGCCGCCAACATCGATCCCTTCAACTTTTTTCTCGCCTGCGGCTTGGCTGTTTGCTTTGTGCAACGAAAGGAAAAGCTGGCGGGGATTTTCCTGATTTTCCTCTCACTGGTCAAGATTGCACCCGTGCTGCTTTGGGTTCCGGTGGCTGGCTGCCGGCGATGGAAGGTGCTGGTTACGATGTTTTCCGGGCTCACGCTTTATCTTGTTTTCCTATTGGTGAGCGGTTTTTGGCGTTGGGAGATCTTTCTGTATCAGGAAACTCTGCCGAGAATTCCCTTCTACTGGCAAGACATCTCCTTGTCGATTCACAAGTTTGCCGCGCTGCATTTACTTCCCCACGCTCTTGAGGACGAGCACCTTTATAGACACCTTGTGCTAGGGATTAATATTGCGATCGCGCTGCCATACATGGCGTTGATTGCTTGGTGGTCGCTTCGAAAAAAAGCCGGTAATCACGCCCTGATGCTTGCCTTCGGTATGCCGATGGTGTTGATTTTCACGCCTCTCCTGGAAATCAATCACTTCGTTTGGGCGGCCCCAGCGATGTTTCTCCAACTGCGTGAATGGATTTTTGGCCGCCTTTCTATGCGGCTTTTCGCAGCTCTGGGATTGGCTTGGGGCGGAGTGATGGCGATGGAGACGCTGGCGCAGCTTCCGCTCTATTTCAGTCTTCCCTTTCACAACATCACGTTTCAGGTTATCTGGCTCGTGCTCCTGGCATTGATCTCCGGCGTAGCCGCCTTCCGCGGCGATGCGCCGGAAACGAGTACGCCATCTGCAGATCAGGCCGCAGTGGCCTAAACAACCTCGTCCAGTTCCTCCGTCTTCAGCACCACGATGCGGCGGTTTTTCGTCCGGATGAATTCATCCAACTCGAGCGCCGCGAGGCATTCGGAAACCGTCTCGCGTTTGACCCCGATCATGCTGGCGATTTCCTGATGGGTGATGCGGAAATCGAGTTCCACCTCTCCCCCGCTGTTCTTCTCGCCATAGCGCTCCGCCAATTCCGCCAGAAGACCGGCCACTTTGCCCAGAGAGCTGCGGAAGAGCAGCCGGCTGAGCCGGATTTCCAGCCGCCGTTGCTTGATCCCGAGAAGCCGGTAGATGTTCACCACAACCGCGGGACGCCGGGCCACGAGCGATTGGAACTCCGCGAGTTCAAACCTCAGGGCACAGCCGCCGCTGCATGCCACCGCTTCCTTGGCCAGACCCGACTCGGACAGCGAGGCCGCTGGCGACGCGGGCGAAATCGGCAGCAGCCGGTCGAGCGGCCCGAACACGTCACCCGGCCCCGCCACGTCCAGAATTCGCTCCTTGCCCGCCTCCGAGACGGATCGCAGTTTCACCTGGCCTTCGGAAACGATGTAAATGAAGCGGGCGCCGTCTTCGATCAGATGAAGCACGTCGCCCTTCTTGAATTCCATTTCTTCGAGGAGCCGCCCCGCGGACCCGACCAGCGTTTCCGACATCTCGGAGAAGAGTTCGGTGGACTTGAGAAACCAGAGGTGGGAGGGGGCGGATTCGGCCGGAAGATCGGTCACGGACATAGCGTGGAACTCGCAGAGAAGTCGCTCTTGACGTGACAGTGTCATGGCCCGGCCCGCCCGCAAACAGGTTTTTTCCCGCGCCCGGGCCGGAGCGTTTCCTTGGAGCAAGGGATCAGAAAATCGGGTCGTCCTCCTCATAGGGCAGTTGCTGCGGCTTGGCAGCCTTGGCCGGCGGGTCGTAGATGCCGTTGCCATCCACATCGATGATGACCGGCGCGCTGATCGCGAGGCTGGTTTGCCCGCTGCCACGAGAGGCCATTGCCGGGTCCGGCGTGATGTAGGGGTTGACGGGGTCTTGCTTGGCCGAGACATCGCTTGAAACGACGACGTCGAGGATGGAGTCTTCGCTGACGCGGATCTTCAACTTTCCGGCATCTTCCCCCTTGTCGTGGGGAAAGACGCGGCCCATATCGTCCGGCTCTCCGCCCTGGGGCAGGATAATCCGCCGGGCGAATTGGCCGTTCAGGTTGATGCTGATCGAAGTGACGGGGACCCAGTTGGCGGCGAACACTTCCAGATCGACATCCACGAAACCATCCTGATCGGTGATCAGGGAACCGACCGGTTGATCGTTGACGGTGACTTTGATAAAGGGGCCGTTGGTGATCATCACCTTGCCGCGCTTGATCGCTTCCGCCAACTCCGCCGGGTTCAACTCGGCCGGATCGTCGGTCGACGAGGGGATGTAGATCCGCGGATAGCCCACTTCCTGATTCCAGGTTCCCATGCTGGCGCTGTTTCCGATGGCGGCGAGGCGCAGACCCTCGCCGAGGAGTTCGTGATAGGCGCGATAGCCGGCGGGATAGATGGCCTGGCGTTTGCCCTCCCAGATTTGAATGACGTCGAAGTCGCGGCTCCAGTCGCCTTCCGGCAGACCGCCGGTGTCCGGGTCATAGCCTTGACGCACCAGGAACCCCGTCTCGGGCCAGATCGGCCGGTTGAGCATCACGACCGCTTCGGGGCAAACGGCCCGCAGGGCCTGGGCCATCGCTTCCGCGTCGCCCTCGTTGGCGGCTTCGAAAACACCCGTGAAATCGGGCTCCGCACCCACCGAGCAGACGTCCAGCGGGAAGAAGAGGAAATCCCCCGCCGCTTCCCGCGTGGTGGCCGGAATGCGGAGACCCGGCGAGGCGCTCAGGTAAGCGTCGAGACCCATCGCTTCAATATCGCCGGAAAGCTTGGTGACTTCGCCATAATCGCCAGTGACGATCCAATCGACGCCTTCGGCGACGGCGCTGACGACGCGGTCGCGGGGGCTGACGCGCGATCCCGCGGTGGCGCTGGTCATGAGGCCCACGTCGGCGCTGATCCAGCCGGGGGTTTCAAAGGCGCGTTTGAGTTTCAGGACCGAGTACACCGGCTCCAAGGTCGGTTTCGCCACCTGGATACGCTCCTCGGCGATATTGTACTCGGGGCCGCGGCTCGCGATGACGCGGTAATTGCCCGGCGGCAGATCGATGATGCCGGCGCCGTTGGCGCTAAACACCACGTTTTGGGCTTCGGTCGTTCCGGGTGGCCCGAGTTCGGGCGATGTGGTGCCGCGCAGCGGTTCGACCGTGATCTTGGCGGGGATGCGCTCTCCGGTGTCGGCGTCGACGACCTGATAGATGAACTGGCTGGTCATCGAGACACCGAAGTCCAGGCCCGTCACTTTGTCTTTGGTGATGCGGGTGGCGGTCGTCGGTTTCGGCGCCAGGCGGTTCGAGGGAGCGGCAAGAACGCGCCATTCCCCCACCGGCAGCAGAGCCTCAAACTGGCCGCTGGGCTTGGTCATGCCCAGCAGATAGGGACGGTTCTGGATGCGCGCTTTCTCCTCTGGGCTCCAGTTGGGAAGTTGGAGAGGAGAAATGCGAATCATGCAATCGTCGACGGGGGACTTGTCGAGGAGGCTGCCGTCGGCCAGCTGCTCGCGTTCGATGACGCGGCCCACGAGGGCGCCGAAATCGGCTCCTTCGCGTTCCTTCAGGACCAGAGAATAGAGGGTCGCGGGATCGCTGGCGCCGGTCAGAACCCAGCGGCTGTAGATGCGGGTTTCGCCCGATTCCAGGGCCGCCGGCTGATCGTACAGAATCGCGGTGCGGCGCTGGCCGGTGCGAACCTCGAAGGTGCCCTCGCTTGGCGCGATCAAAACCCAGGTGTCGTGGTATTTGGCGAACACGAAGTCCGCCTGGAGAGTCACCGAACTGTTGCCGATCCAGCCGATACCAGGCACGAAATACTGCATCGCCCCCCACAGAATATAATCGGATGGGGTGACGATGGGGCTCTGCTCGTCGCCTTCGTAGGTCAGCGTTGTGGTGACCAGGGCGCCCGGCATGGACTCGTTCATGCGGTACTCGGTACGAACGCGCAGGTTTTCATCGCGTGTGTCATGGCCGGTGAGGACGATCGTCGCGAGGTTTTCATCGGGCGATTCGCTGCTTTCCATCGTTTCCCACTCGATCGTCGCGCCCGCCATACCGTTGGTGGTGGGCAGGAAGACTTGGAGACCCTCGGGGCTGGAGAGACGGGGAAGAAGGTCCAGAAGGGCTCCGTCGCGATAGAGGTTCGCCTCCGTGCCCTCGCCTTCCGGCAACTTGCCGAAGGTCAACACGGCGCGGTCGTTCGCCAGGAGCCGATCGCCGAAGCTGGCGTGGGTCCAGTATTCCGGCGGGACCTGTTGCAGATCGTCGATCGCGGCGGCGCGGGGCGGAGAGAAATCGGGTTGTGCAATCGCGGAGGGATCGATCTTCACCGTGCTTGTTCCTTGGCGGACCTCCGGCGGCTTGGCGCCGGCGGTGAAAGGGACAGCCAGGTTGCCCAGGGCGAAAAGCGCCAGCGGAAGAAAAACCCGCCAGCGGAGGGCTTGCGGATTGGTGAACGAATGACCGGTCATGGCGGAAATGAGCTGACTCCGATTGAGAATGCGTGGGGCGGCCTCTTTGCCGGGGCAAAGTGTCGCATTTGGTTGGACTCCGCAGGCACGGAGAGTGTTTGTCCTAAGGCGCCCGCAAAGTTGTGGCCCGATTCCACAGGGTCTCCAGCCGGTGCACGCCGGGGCAAGGTCCACCGCCCCGAAGATTTCCCAAAGGTTTCATCTCCGCCTTGACCGCCTCCGCCGCCCCGCCGATCTCCAAAGAGCGCCACCGCATCCAGCGGATGTTCGGCACCATCGCCCCCACCTACGACTTCTTCAACCACGCCTTCAGCCTGAACATCGATCAGATGTGGCGACGGTTCACGGTCAAGCAGGCACTGCGGCCGACGGACCGGCGGGTCCTCGATCTGGCCTGCGGCACCGGCGATCTGACGCTGGCGCTGCGCAAGGCGGCCCACCGCGACTGCGAAGTCATCGGTGCGGATTTTTGCCCGCCGATGCTGCGCATCGCCCACAAGAAAGGCCGGGGTCTGGGCGAACCGCCCTTTGTGGCGGGCGATGGCTTGCGGCTGCCCTTTGGCGGCGAGACGTTCGACCTCGTGACCATCGCCTTCGGCCTGCGCAACATGGAGGACACCGAGGCGGGTCTGACGGAAATGCACCGCGTCCTGCGGCCCGGCGGCCGGCTGGCGGTGCTGGAATTCACCCTGCCAGCGAACCCGCTGTTTCGTCTTGGCTACCTGTCTTATTTTCGCACCGTGCTGCCCGCCATCGGCCGGGTGGCAACGAAATCGGACGCCTACCGGTACCTGAGCGAGTCCGTGATGGAGTGGCCGAACAAGCGCGAATTGGCCGCCATGATGCGGCGTTGCGGCTTTGCCCGCGTGCGGCACGCGGAACTCAGTTTCGGAATTGCCGTGCTCCACATCGCGGAGAAGCCGAAGATTTCGCCCATGGCATGATTGCCGCATTACTAGCCATTCATTGCTCAAACCCGATGGAATCCGCCGGGCTCTATTGACTTCGACTCGAATTTTCTTTGCTCCCCCCATTTTCAGGAGGCTCTCCCCCAATGCTTTACGATCCCATCATGGTTCAGCCCATGCGCGACGAAGTGACCGAAATCGGCTTCACCGAACTGACCACGCCGGAGGCGGTGGATGAAGCGCTCGGCAATTTGCAGGGCACGGCCTTGGTCTTCGTGAACTCCGTTTGTGGCTGCGCCGCCGCCGGTGCGCGCCCGTCGCTGCGTCTTGCCCTCGAAGGCGCCGAAAAAAAACCCGAGCACCTCTACGCCGTCTTCGCCGGCCAGGACCGCGAGGCCACCAACCGCGCCCGCAGCTACTTCACCGGATACTCGCCCTCCTCGCCGTGCGTCGCCCTGCTCAAGGACGGCGAAGTGGTCCACATGATCGAGCGCCATCACATCGAAGGCAACATGCCGGAAATGATCGCCAACTCACTCAAGTTCGCCTTCCAGGAAAACTGCTAAGGGCCGCCCGCTGGCAAAATCGGCGCCCCGCTCCCCCGGTTCGGGGGAGTTTTTTTGTTTTCGAGAGAGGGCTTTTCCGACTTGCCCGCTTTTTCCGCATCGCGAATTGTCCGGCCTGACTCTCTGAATCCAGGAAAAGGTTCACCTCTTCATGCCCTTCGCCGTCGCAGCCCTTCTCGACGAGCCAAGTGCGACCCACGTGCAGGGTTTGTGGGCCCTGCTGGAGGAGCATCTCGACCTACGCGGGATCGCCCGCACGCCGATCCCCCACTTTTCCTGGCAGGTCGCCGAAGATTACGACCGCGACCGCCTGAAGGCCGTCCTGGAGCGCTGGCAGCGCAAGCTCCCCATCTTCACCGCCCGGTCCAGTGGCCTCGGGTTCTTCGCCGAACCCAGCCCCATCCTCTTCCTGCCCATCGTTCGCGACCCGCGCCTGACGATGATCCACCGGAAATTGCTCCCCGAACTCGACGAAGCCGCTATCAGCCCCTCGACGCATTACGAGCCGGAAAACTGGGTCCCCCACATCACCCTCGCCGCCCACGATCTGACGGCCGAGAAGGCGGGACAGGCGATGCAGATCCTCTCCGAGCGGCCCCTGCTGGCGGATATCCGCATCGAAGCCATCGGCCTCATCGGGCCTCTGGAGCGAGGAGTCAACGACTTGGGGCTGCATATGCGATATGGGCTTGAGGTGGCGGGTTGATTCAGTTTCACCACAGACAAGAAGTTGAGAACGGAGGTGGGCACTCCTGAACACCGCCCGCCGGAACCCCGCATGGTCGGAGAGGCTGGTCGAGCAGTACGTCGGCCATGCGGATCCGTCCGTAACCGGAAAGCACTACCAGAGCACCGATGCGGTGGAACTCTTCGACCTGTTCCAGAATGGCATTATTCCTCTCCTGAACTCGGAGATCGAATCAGCTCTTGCAGGAACGAAATGGCAGCAAAATGGCAGAAACCCGGAGTTCGCGGCTCCGGGTTCACAAGCACAGATCATTGAGATTGTTGCTGATAACTAAGCTGTAAATGGTGCCCAGGAGAGGACTTGCAGAACGTTTACTAATAACGTCTAACTCAAGCATCCTCAGCAGTCAAGAACCAAAAGCACTCGACTTGCGAGACGACGTATCCTACTGACAACAACAGCCGAGTCGGACCAAGCCCCGACCATCTTTCCCGCAAGTCGGACTGGAACAGGTCCACATCTCCCTGAAGGCCATGTCATGGCATGCACGTGATCGACCCGAACGCCATCTACACGACGGAAGAAGTCATGAACATGCTCTCGGGATGCGTGAAGCTGGACACCCTCCGAGCCCATGGACGCGTCTCCCTCCCTGGTGCAGGCTACTGGGGTGCCGACCTCATCTTCGCGATCAACGCGATGCAGAAAGAGCGGCGGACGAAGAAGTACGGCAAGAAGATGACAGCAGATAGAGGCGATCACCTCAGGGACCAGCCCCGGCTCCTCATCATCGAGCAACCTATCGCCATGAAGGATGCCGAGGGGGCCGAAGACGCAGACTTGCCGGTTGGTGAGGTAGCACCACCTTCACCTACCTCTGCCATAAAGCGAGTTCCGATCGAGCGCCGTCAGGCCATCCCGAACCAGAAGTTGAAGCTGCGCGAGCTGGCCGCGAAGTTGAAGGAGTGACTTCTGCTGCCTACAGAGCGAGGCACGAGTAGAAGGCGGTGCTCAGCACCTCCGTCGATCAACGCCTTCTACCAAACATCATCGCGTACCCCACCGGCACCACGATGGCGTTGAGGAAGGTGGAGGTGATGAGGCCTCCGAGGACGACGACGGCGAGGGGGGCGAGGATCTCGCTGCCGGGTTGGCCTGCGGCCCAGACGACGGGGAGGAGCGCGAGTGCCGCTGTGAGAGCGGTCATCAGGATGGGAACGAGGCGCTCCATGCTGCCGCGTACGACGGCGTCGCCAAGGCCGAAGCCTTCGTTTTCCTGAAGCCAGGCGTAGTGGTTCACGAGGAGGATGCCGTTTCGGACGGCGATGCCGAACAGGGTGATGAAGCCGACGAGGCTGGCGATGCTGAGGACCGGCGCGATGTACGTGCCGCCGAGGCCGAGCAGGGCCCCGGTGTTCGCGAGGAAGTTCGGCGTCTCGGAGATGTAGACGGCGGCGATGCCTCCGATGAGGGCGAGTGGCAGGTTGACGAGCACCAGGATCGCTGCCTTGAAAGACTTGAGCGCAGCGTGGAGAAGAAGCAGTACGAGCACGAGCGTGACGAAACCCATGACGGCGATGGTGCGGGCGGCGGACTGCTGCGCCTCGAACTGGCCGCCGTACTGCACGGAGTAGCCGTGGCGGGCGACGATGGGATCGACGCGTTCGCGGACCTCTGAGACGAGATCGCCGAGGTTTGAGCCCTCCGCGACGTTGAGCGAGATTACTGCTTTGCGCCGGGCGTTCTCGCGGGTGATCAGGTTGGAGACGCGCTCGCGCCCGACGTCGGCGACGTCACTCAGACGCAACATCGCGCCGTCGGCTCCGCGCAGGATGAAGTCCTTCACCTGGTCGATGCGGTCGCGCTCGGAAGCATCGAGCCGCACCACGAGATCGTAGCGCCGGATACCTTCGTTGATGGTGGCGACGTGCTCGCCGCTGAAGGCGACTTGCACCTGCTCGGCGGCCTCGGCGGGCGTGAGGCCGTAACGGGCGAGGTCCTGATGGCGATAGATGATCGGGATGGACTGGATCATCAGTTCGCGGTTGGCGTTTACGTCGCGGGCTCCGGGGAGAGCGTTCAACTCGCCTTCGACTTCGCGAGCGATCTGCCGCAGCACGTTCAGGTCTTCGCCATAGACGCTGATGGCAACGTCGGCAGGCGTACCTGAGAGGATGTGACTGAGGCGGTGGCCGATGGGCTGTCCCACGGTCGCTACAACACCAGGGACTGTGGCGAGTACCGTATCGATCTCTCGCCGCACGGCTTCCTTGTCGGCTCCGGGTTCGAGGGAGACATCGATCTCGCTGTTGCTGGGCGGCATGGCGTGTTCGTCCCGTTCAGCGCGACCTGTACGGCGGACAACAGCGCGGACTCCTTCGATCTCGGCGATGCGGCGTTCGACACCCGGCCCGAGGCGATCGCTCGCAGGAAGCGACGTTCCGGGAGGAGCCATGAAGGAGATGGTGAACGTGCCCTCGTTGAAGGAGGGCAGGAAGCTCGTGCCGAAGGTCGACGCCAAGGCAAGAGCCGCGACGGTCGCGACCAGAGCCAGGCCCAGCACCGTCTTCCGCAGGCGCAGCGCGAGGAGCAAGCTCGGTTCGTAGGCACGCTTCAGCAACCGCACCAGTGGTCCATCGCCGTGTTCCTTGCCTTCCTTTGGCTTCAGCAGGTGTTTGCACATGGCGGGCGTAATGGTGAGCGCCACCACCAGCGAAGCCAGGATCGACAGGATGTAGGCCATACCCATGGGACGGAAGAAGCGACCTTCGATGCCCTGGAGGAAGAGCAGCGGGAGGAAAACGATGCAGATGATGATGGTTGCGAAGACGATGGACGAACGGATCTCGTTACTGGCGTCGTAGATGACTTTCACGCGGGGGCGCTGCTGTTCGGCGGGCAGGCTGGCGTTCTCGCGCAAACGCCGGTACACGTTTTCCACGTCGATGATGGCGTCGTCGACCAACTCGCCGATGGCGATGGCGAGACCGCCGAGTGTCATCACGTTGATCGTCATGCCGAGCGCGTAGAAGATCAGGATCGTCACGCCCATGGAGAGAGGGATCGCCACCAGAGTGATGATCGTCGTCCGGGCGTTGAGCAGGAAGAGCACCAAGATGATCGCCACCAGGATCGTGGCGTCGCGGAGCTTGTGTAGAAGGTTGCCGATGGAGCGCTCGATGAACTCGGCCTGGCGGAAGATGTGGCGGTTGAGCACCATCCCTTCCGGCATGGCGAACTGGATCTCGTCGAGCGCGGCGTCCACGGCTTCGGTAAGGCGGATCGTGTTGATGCCGGGCGCTTTCGTGAGGGCGAGCACCACCGCCGGGTTGCCGGACTCGGAGCCGCTGCCACGAGGAATCGCCGCGCCCAAGCGTACGTCTGCCACGTCGCCGAGCGTGAGGGCCGAGCCGTCCGCGAAACGCACTGTCGTCGCGGCGATGTCGTCGATGCTTTGGGCTCGGGCTTGCTGGCGAAGAGGTAGCTCAAGACCTTCCACATCGGTCAGGTATCCAGCGGACGCGATGCTATGGGCGTTGCGTGTCGCCTCCACCACGTCGTGAACGGTGAGGCCGTGGAGGAGTAATTTCTCCTGGCTGAGGTTCACCTGGTACTCTGGCAACTCGCCGCCGATGGCGACGACCTGGGTGATACCAGGTACGGCCAGGAGGCGGTTGCGGAGGTCGTACTCTGCGAAGGAACGCAGCTCTCGCGGCGACACCGTTTCTTCCGGCGACGAAAGCGAGAGCAGCATGATCTCGCCGGTGATGGAGCTGACGGGGCCGATCTCCGCATGTGTGTTCTCGGGCAGTTCTTCTCGTACGGCGGAGAGGCGTTCGCTCACGAGCTGACGCGCCCGGTAGATCTCCATGTCCCAGTCGAACTCGACGTAGACGACAGAGAGCGATAGCGCACTCGTGCTGCGCACCGCCCGCACGCCGACGATGCCGTTCATGGCGCTTTCAATGGGAAAGGTGACGTACTGCTCAACCTCGTCAGCAGAGAGGCCGCCCGCCTCCGTCAGGATCACAACGCGGGGGGCGTTCAGCTCCGGGAAGACGTCGAGATTCATGCGCGGGATCACGTATGCCCCGGCGAACATGATGAGCAGACCGATGATCAGAACCAGTGGCGAGTTCTTGAGCGAAAACGAGATCAGGCGAGCTAGCATCAGTGCGCCTCGTGGAAGGTGCCGTCACCGTGGAAGTGACCACCTTCTTGGCGGGTTCCATCGGTAGAGCTACCGAGCATGAGTTCGTAGATGCCGCCGAGGACGACCTCGTCGCCTTCGGCCAGGCCGGAGAGGATCTCGATCCACTGACCGTCGCTCACCCCTGCGTCGGCCTCCAGCCGAATGACCTGGTTCGGGTTGTCAGGGGCTCGGCGGAAGAGCACGCGCTGAAGTCCATCGGTGATGACGGCGCGTTCGGGAACGGCGAGTTCCATGGCACCGCCGCCTGCGATGACGACTTCAGCCACACCCGCCACACCAGGACGTGCCCAGGTGGCGGAGGCGGTTTCGTTCAGGTTGATGATGAGGTCGACGGTTCGCTGAGCTGAGTTGGCTTCGAGGCCAAAGGCAAGCGTTCCCGCGAGGGTCTCTCCTGCACTCCGGTCGAGCGGAGCGACGCGAACGACAGATCCTTCCTGGAGTTTCGCGAGGTCGGACTGGAGAGCCTTGGCCCGAAAGCGAAGCTGCGATGGGTCGGTGACGGTGATGACGAGGGATCCGTTGTCTACCAGCGATCCCGTGGTTACCGGGATCGGGCCGACGCGGCCACCGCTGGTCGCAACCACCTCCAGCGCATCGATCGTGCGCCATCGGGGCTCGCCGTTCACGTCTTCCAGCAGTTCTTCTTCGCTCATGCCGAGCAGGACGCTCGCTTCGTTCAGGGCGAGGTCGAAGGAGGGGTTGCCCTCGCCCGACCCTTCAGCGCCGAGAAACGGGACAGCCTCCATGAGGAGTTCCTGATGGTTCTCCTCCGCCTCGGCGATCTCGGCCTCCGTGGCGGCGATGTTCTGTCGGGCATCGGCAAGTTGCGCCTGCTGCCCGCCTCCAGCCTGGCTAAGCTGTTCGAGTTGAGCGAGACGCTCCCGCCAGAAAGCCAGTTTCTCCTGGAGCGCGGCGTGATACCGTTCATGCGCGGCAAGCCTTCCCCGCATGGCTTCGGCGGAAAGCAGAGCTTCGCTCATCGACGCCTTCACTCGCGACCATGCGGGCGAGTGAACACGGATGAGCACTGTGCCAGGCTCGACAGGCTGGTAGTCCTCAACCATCACCTCGACCCGCCCCGCCGCTGGGGCGACGTACTGATTGCGAGCGGTCGACTTCAGCTCGAAGACGCCGGGATACCGGACCGTATCGGCAACGGCACGTCGCTCAACCGTTGCGAAGGTGATCCCAAGGTTCTGGCGTACCGCGAGTGGTACATCAACGCGGTTGGTCGGAGGGGCAGCTTCCTCTTCCGCCATCGGCGCGGCGTGATCGTGTGAGTGGTCGCACGCTGCTAAGAGCAAGGCGGTACAGAGGAGGGCCGTGAAGGCCGGAGTAAACTTCATTCGCTCAACTCGTGATCGGATATGGGGGCGATGGGTTGGGGCGAGGGATAACTGGCCAGACTCCACCTCAGCTCCGCGCTTTCGCGCTGGGCGCTCAGCAGACGGATGGTTGTCTCATAGTTCATGGAGAGCGCCTCGCGCAGGAGGAGCATGTCGAGGCTCCCCAGCTCTGCAAGGCGTCGGGTTTCCTCGATCTGCTCGGTCACGACCGGCGCCAGCTCTTCACGCAGGAAGCGGAGGCGCTCCTCGCTGGCAGTGACCCGAGTCCGGAGCTGGTCGACCTCTGCAAGTACGCCAACTAGGGCCGCTTCATACTCGGCACGTGCGGCATCACGGGCGGCTTCCGCTTCGGCGAGGCCCTGGGCATTCTTATTCCAGACGGGCAGCGGCAGCGAGAGACCGAACCCCAGCCGCCAGAGATCGTCCTCTTCCGCACCGATAGGGCCGAGCGAGAGGTCGGGATATTGGCGGCGCACTTCGAGCCGAAAAGCCTGTTCGGTAGAGGCCAGGCGAAGCCTGAGCGCCGCCAGCGCGGGGTGTCGCTCGATCAGGAGGCGCTCGTCTGCCTCAATGCTATCGGGTGCTTCCAGGGTCGGCAAGAGTTCCACGGCGGGCGTGGCAGGGACGCCGATGAGATGGAGCGCATCACGTCGAAGCAGATCCTGACGGGCCAGAAGGTGGCGGTGCTCCGCTTCGCGTTCGAGATGCTCGATCCGCAGAAGTCTGGCCTCTGTGCGCGGGATAACGCTTTGTTCGGCTAGGCGTTGAGACAGATCAACGATCTCCCGAAGATCTTCAAGGTAAGACTCCAACAGCGTGGCGGCAGCAGCCGCCTCCGAGTACTCCAGCCAGGTATGGCGCAGCTCCTGAAGCTGCTCGCGCTGAGCTACGAGGTACTGCGCCCGCGCTTCCTGCGCCTCGGCCTCCGCGAGGTCCTTCTCGACGCCGAGCTTGCCGGAGACGGGTATGACGAAACTGAGACCTACTCGTGAGTCCCAAGGATTCGCTGAAGACGAGGCGTTCTCCAGAAGCCTCGTTGCTTCGAGGGAAAGGACGGGATCATCAAGGCGTCCTGCGGTCGACGCCGTGGCATCAGCGATCCCGACACGCGCCCGCTCTGCCGCAAGTTCGGGGCTGAAAAAGAGCATCGCGATCTCTGCTTCTGCGAGGGCGAGCCCGTCCACAGGATCGTAGTGACCGCCGCTATGGTGCTCTGCCTCGGCCATCTGCTCCGCGAATCGGGTCAGCTCCGGCGTCGCCAGCGAGCGCTGTGCAAAGCGCGAGAGCACCTCTTCCTCGGAAACCGGAGTCGGGGTGTACCGGACGCATCCGGAGAGACCGAGAAGAAGGACTGCCAGGGATGGATAGAGCAGTGTGAAGAGCTGTTTAGTGGGAGTGACCATGATCTCCGTCGTCGTGGCTGTGACCGTGGTCATCGTTAGCCGGGGCGGGAACTTCGTCATGGCTGTGGGCCGCTTCACCTTCGTGGCTATGTTCGGCGTCACCATGGCTGTGGCTAGCACTCGCCGCCGCGCCACCAAGATCGAACGCGACGGAGCCACGTTCACCGGCGGCGTTCTGCACCTCGACCCAGAGCTGCGCTTCTGCGGTCAGCGGGGAAGGCACCATAGCGTGTGAGTGGAAGCTCGTGGGACCGCCCTCGGCCTTCGACCGCACGGAGCCCGTCGCCTGCTCGTCACCAACCCAGAGCCGAACCGCTTCGGCGGCAGGAGTCGTCTCGATCAGGAAGACCGCTTCCTGTCCGGCAGTTACGGCACCTTCTTGCTCCGCCTTGACGGTAAAGCCAAGAACCTGCTTCTCGCCAAGGGAGACGATCTCGCCGCCGTGCGAGTGAGCTTGCTCTTGAGAAGCAGCGGTTTCGTCGTGTGTTGCATGGGTGCTGCCGTCGGAGTGCGTGTGTGTGTCGGGTGCCGCTGCCGGTTCGGACGCGGAGGTGGCGGAGGAAGCCTCCTGCTCCTGCTGGCCGCAGCCAACGAGCATCGTGCCCACGAGTGCCGTGGAGAGAAGATACGGAAGAAGTTTCATCGGAAAGGGGAACTCCGGAAAGGATTCTGATGGCGCTTGGGGGCAGGAAGGCGTTGACGCCCTGCACCGCTTGCCATCTGCTGAACCTATCCCCCCCCTCAGGATACAGAGGCTCAAGGAGAGTTCGCATGAGTGGGCCGCACAAACACCACGACGACGTGCTGAAGCGCCTTCGCCGCGCCGCCGGGCATCTGGAGAAGGTCATCGCGATGATCGAAGAAGGAAAGCCTTGCCTCGACACCTCTCAACAGCTTCACGCCGTTCACAAGGCCGTCGGTAACGCGAAGAACCTTTATGTGCGCGATCATATCGAGCACTGCATGGACCCCGAAGCTGTCGGTGATCTCCGCAAGGCCCAGAAGGTCATTGAGGAGATCCGCGAGATCAGCAAGTACCTCTGATGGACGACCGCACCCGCCAGGAGCACGAGCGCACGGTTCGCCTCTACCCCTGGTATGCGTTCCTGTCGAACACGTACTTCTGGATGCCGGTCTTCTTTCTCTTCTTCCTCACGTACCTGCCGTTGGAGCAGGTGCTCCTGCTCGAAGCCATCTACTACGCGGGTGTGGTGCTGCTGGAGGTTCCCTCCGGCTACTTCTCTGATCGCATCGGACGCCGCATCACGCTCATCATCTCCACGCTCTCCCTCGTGACGGCCTACGCGCTCTTCTTCGCCTCATCGAGCTTCCTGCCCTTCGCCATCGCCCAGGTGCTGCTCGCGACGGGGCTCTCCTTCAACTCAGGGACCGATACATCTCTCCATTACGACGCGCTCGCCGCTCTTGGCCGCGAGGAGGAGTACGGCCCTCGCGAAGCGATTGTCTCGAAGCTCGGCTTCTACGCCGGAGCCCTCGGGGCTGTAGGAGGCGGTGTCTCCGCGCTTCTCGAACTGCGCATGGCCTACCTGCTATCGCTCATCGCGGCGGCAGCAGCCTTCGTCATTGTCCTCGCCATGAAGGAGCCCGCTACCCTGGAGAAGAAGCTGCTTCCATCTGGCGGCTTCTTCGCCCAGACCCGGCGAGTCGCCGCCCGCATCAAACACCCGGTGATCGTCTTTGTCTTCGCCTTCTACGTGTTGATGACGGTCCTCAACCACGTACCCTACGAGTTCTACCAGCCGTACATCGAAAGGCTGCTCGCCACCGTCGAGGCCGACACCGGCATAACTCCACTTCTGACTGGCCTGCACGTTGCCCTCGCCATGCTCATCGCCTCCTGGTTCGCCGGGCGCAGCATCCGCCTGCGAGATCGGCTCGGCCTGCGCGGCATCTTCCTCCTCGCCGCCGGACTCCAGACGCTCCTCATCGGCAGCATGGCCCTCGTCACGTCCTGGGTCGTAGCGGTCCTCCTGCTGAGCCGCTCCATCCCCAGGGCCCTCATGACAGCGCCCATCAACGCCGCCGTCGCGCCGCTCTTCGAGAAGGAACAACGCGCCACCTACTTCTCCCTACAAAGTCTCGCAGGCCGCCTCGCCTTCTCCCTCACCCTCGTCGTCTTCAGCACGACCACAGGCCTCCTGCCCGGCGATCCCATGAAGGTTTCGTTGGTGATGGGGGCAGGCATTGGGGTTCTTGGGGTGATCTGGTTATGGTCGATGAAACCGAGAGCGGTTTGATGGCTGCTGCGGCCAGTTCCGACCAGAAGGTGTCGCGCTCAATATCATCCGGTTGATACAAGCGAAGTCGAAGACCGGGAAAGGACCAGCTTCACCGTCGTCCCATACCATCTCCGACCCCGCCGCGAGGGGATCCCTTCCTGGTTCAACCTTCTGGCAATGGCGTTGAGCCCGAGACCTTCTTCCCGAAGTTCCTGGATCAGTGGCAGGACATCTTCGTAGGCAACAGCTGCGGCGGCACGATGAGCCTCTGCGGCACGTGCAGCACCTCGTATAGCTCCCGCTCTGCGTCGCTCTTCGCGGTCGTCCCAGTGACCTGGTCGGTTCGATCCAAGGAGTACGCCACGTTCCTTCGCCGCGCCGAGCGCCTCCAAGGGGGGTCACACTTTTGATCACAGACGGGTCAAGCTTTTGAACACTGAGGGGGGTCAAACTTATGACCACCAGGGGGTCACGGTATTTTGATCGGTGACAACTTGACCATCGCCGGGGCCCTGTGCGATTCTGCCTCCTCATTTTATACACGGAGAGCAGGTCATGGAACACAGCCCCACCGGCTTCATATCCGGCGCGAAGCGAACGCACTGGCAGGCAGCTGTCGACCAGCAGATGGTGAGCGGACTCTCGGCCGCCGCCTTCTGCCGAGAGCAAGGCCTGAGCTATCAATCGTTTATCTCTTGGCGCAAGCGCTTTGCCACCGAAGGGCGGGGCGATGTGGAACACGATCGGCAAGGCGGCCGGATCGCTTCGGAGGCAATCATCGGCGAAAAGCCCTTTGTTTAGTCCTTATGTGAAGCTTCGCGGGCGCGACTGAACGGGGCAAGTCCATCGTCTGTTTTGACTTCCAGCAGGCTCATGGTTGAGTATCGCTGGGTCAGCGTCGTCGTGTGCATCTCGCAACCACGAAAGGTGGTGCGAATGCCACGAAGACCGAAACACATCACTCACGCTCGCATCGTAGGTCCCTGGACCGTCGAGGAGCGTGGACCAAGAACGAGGATACGCGAGATGAAGGGCGACCGAGTTTTCAGCCTAACGAAGGAGGGTCATGTGCGCTGGCGATTGTCGGGCGTGGAATCTACTGGCTGTCGCCGTCGTCCTTACGTTGACGCGGAGAGCCTGGAGGACGCGGTACTCCAGGCAGCCTCTGTTCTGTATGACGATCATCGTCTCGGATCGCGTCCGAACGATCACCCTCGCCTGAGCATCGAGGAGGCCCTGTCCCAGGCTCTTCGGTGCAGCCAGTGCGGCGACGAGTACCTGGAGATCAAGCGGCAGAACGCCGGATACTTCACCACGTGGGCGACCGACGCTGGTCTTCTGCGTTGGGAAGATCTCCGTCTCTCCCATGTCGTCGAGTACGTCGGCAACCTTCGCGAGCGTGGTCTCAAGCAGAACACGATCAAGAGGTACCTGGAACCTGTCCGGGAGACCTCCCTGCGTCTGGCCGAGATGTACCCTGAACACTACCGCCATGCGCTCGCGGCCTTCAAGCTCCGCAAGGACGCGGGAAGGTCCGGGCACTACGACGAAAGCGAGGGAACTCGTGCCCTCACGATCGCCGAGGTCGTCTCCTTCTACACCTGGCTCGAAGACCATCCTCATGCGTCGTCGCTCCAGCTTGCCGCGCTCCTGTGCGGCCTGATGGGGCTCCGGTTGCGGGAGGCGATCTTCCTGACCTGGGGCAACATCGACCTCATCGGCGGCACGATCACGATCCAGGACGAGCCTGGGCACCGCGTGAAGAACGGCTACTCCATCCGCCGCCTTCCCATGCCCGCGCTCGTGGCCGAACATCTTCGCGGTCTCGACCGTGGCCGTGACGGTGAGCAGGTCCTCTCCCTCGTGTCACAGCGCATCGAGAAGCGAACGTCGACCCGACCTGACAACCTCCTGGGCCAGCGTCTTCGTTCTGCTCTTCTTCGGTGGGATGCAGATCGGGGAGATCTCCCAGGCAACGACCTGAGGAACACCCTCCAGGACACCTGCCTGAAGGATCAGGCCCGGTGGAACGTCTACCTCGTCGATCGCTACGTGGGTCATGCCCCTCGCTCGATCATGGAGAGGCACTACGCCGACCAGCAGAAAGGGCGTCTTGTTGAGGCGTTCAGGGAGAAGGTGGTGCCTCTTATCGACGAAGCCGTCGATGAGGCTCTCGGGCGTCCGAAACGTACCGATCTGGCACAAAAAGGACAGACCCCGGAGGTTGCGTCTCCGGGGTCCGAAGCCCAGATCTTTGAGATCGGGGCACTTGCTTGAAACTGTAAATGGTGCCCAGGAGAGGACTTGAACGACCGTTTACTAACTAGGTCTAACTCAAGCATCCTCAGCAGTCAAGAACCAAAAAACACTCGACCTGCGAGACGACGTATCCTACTGACAACAACAGCCGAGTCGGAACAAGCCCCGACCAGCTTTCCCGCAAGTCGGACTGGAACAGGTCCATTTCCCCTGAAGGCCACTTCATGGCATGCACGTGATCGACCCGTACGCCATCTACACGACGGAAGAAGTCATGAACATGCTCTCGGGATGCGTGAAGCTGGACACGCTCCGAGCCCATGGACTCGTCTCCCTCCCCGGTGCAGGCTACTGGGGCGCAGACCTGATCTTCGCGATCAACACGATGCAGGCGGAGCGCCGGACGAAGAAGTACGGGAAGATCACGGCAGCAGATCGAAGTGATCACCTCAGGCACCAGCCCCGGCTTCTCATCATCGAGCATGCGGACGCCATGAAGGATGCACCTGAGTCGCCCGAAGCCGCAGACGCGCCGGTTGATGAGGCAGCACCACCTTCACCTGCGCCTTCCATAAAGCGGGTTCCGATCGAGCGCCGTCAGGCCGTCCCGAACCAGAAGTTGAAGCTGCGCGAGTTGGCCGCGAAGCTGAAGGAGTGACTTCCTGTCCTTACTGAGCAGGGCGCACATAGCACGGGGAGTTTAGCATCTCCCCAACATGAGACAAACGAACCCTAACCCACCAGCAGCCGCGTATCGTGTTCGTCGGCTTCGCTGGCCTCGAACTCCAGAGTGGCGTGGTCGATGTGGTAGTGCTCGCGGAGGACGGCCTTGATCTGCTTCTTCACCTCTTCGACCTGCGGCATGGTGGCGTCGGTGTCGACGAGAACGTGGGCTTCGAGTGCGACCCGTTCTTCATCCAGGTGCCAGACATGAACGTGGTGGATGTCGCGCACTCGGTTGATGGCCATCACGTCCTCGACCATGCGGGCGAGGTCAAAGTCCTTGGGCGCGGAGTCCATGAGCACGCGGATCGCGCCGCCGATCATCGTGGTGCCCTGGTAGAGGATGTAGGCCGAGATCGCGAGCGTGACGACGAGGTCCGTCCAGTACCACTCGAACAGGATGATGAGCGTTCCGGCGACGATGACGCCAACAGACGCGAGAGCATCGGAGAAGTTGTGGATGAAGGCCGCCTTGATGTTCATGCTCTCCTTCGATCCGGCGTAGGTGAGAAGAGCCGTCGCGATGTCTACCAGCAGCGCGATCCCCGCGACGATGACGATGATCCAGCCGCCGACGTCGGGCTGCTTGAAGAAGCGCATGATCGCCTCGTAGATGAGGTAGAGGCCGACGATGATCAGCGTGGTCAGGTTGATGAGCGCCCCGACGACCGGAGCTTTCCTGTACCCAAAGGTGCGCATCTTGTCCGGGGGCCGTCGCCCAATCCTTCGCGCCACGAGCGCCAGCACAAGCGAAGCGGCATCGTTGAGGTTGTGCAGGGCATCGGCGATGAGAGCGAGGCTGTTGGAGATCACCCCGCCAACGATCTGCGCCACGGTGAGGAGCACGTTCGCCACGATCGCCCAGAGGAGGCGCGAGTCGCTCATGCCTTCGGTGGAGTGTTGATGGCCGTGGCTATGATCATGTGCCATGTTGTTCCTTCACTTTCGCGGTTGGTGGCCGAGCATCCATCCGGCGATCTTGCTTCTAAGGCTGATCGGCAGGTGACGCCCGGTGCAGACGTTGAGCTTGTTGAGGAGGCCGGGGACTATCTCCGCCTGGTTTCGGCGTAGTCCCTGGATCGCGGCGGTGACCACTTCTTTGGGTTCCATCATCGTCTGGCGTACGATCCAAGGCAGACGATGAAGCTCATCTTCCGTGAAGAAGCTGCTCTTCGTTATGCCGGGAGAGAGCACGGAGACCCGCACGCCCATCGACGAGACCTCTTCTCGTAGAGCGAGGCCGAAGCTCCACAAGTAGCTTTCGGCGGCGGCGTAGACCACGAAACCGGGCACAGGGATACAGGCTCCCGTCCCGGCGGTGATGAGGATGCGACCCTTGCCGCGCTCGATCATGGAAGGAAGGAGCGCCCGAGTCAGATCTGTTGCTGCTTCGATGTTGAGCTGAACCGTCTGCTGTAGCTTCTCGGCAGGCTGATCGACGAAGAGACCGAGGTCCCCGCTCCCGGCGTTGTTGATCAGAAGGTCGATCCTGATACCGTTCTCCTGAAGTCGCTCCTGGAGAAGCGAGCGCTCACTGGCGAGGGTGAGATCAGCAGGTAGAACAAGATGAGGAAGAGGAAGGCCAACCCTCTCCGGCAGTGAGCAAACGACCTCGCTGAGACGCTGCTCACTACGGGCCGCGAGGACCACCCGCCAACCTTGCTGAGCAAGCTGGCGGGCAAACTCCTCTCCCATGCCGCGAGAGGCTCCGGATATAAGTGCAGTCTTCCCCATCTTAGCCTTCATCAGTCCACCTTTGTTTCCGCCGTCGCGAGGTGCTCTGGATCTTCGCGATGCAGCAGATCCTCGTTCTTGCGGTGCCAAACGCGGTAGAGCGCGGGAAGCACCAGCAGGGTAAGGAACGTTGCAGAGACCAGGCCACCGATGACGACGGTGGCGAGGGGGCGTTGGACTTCTGCTCCTGCCGTGGTCGACAGCGCCATAGGGACGAAGCCGAGGCTCGCAACGAGAGCCGTCATGAGTACGGGACGGAGGCGTGTCATCGCGCCCTTTCGGATCGCTTCTTCGAGAGGCATGCCTTCGGCCCGCAGGTGGTTGATGTAGCTCACCATGACGAGGCCGTTCAGCACCGCGACGCCGCTCAGCGCGATGAAGCCGACGGCGGCGGAGATGCTGAACTCGATGCCGCGAAGGTAGAGGGCCACGATCCCGCCGGTCAGTCCGAGAGGCACGCCGGTGAAGACGAGCAGCGCGTAACGCACCGAGTTGAACGTGGTGAAGAGCAGCAGGAAGATAAGGAAGAAGCAGACGGGCACCACGATGGCGAGACGCTCGCGGGCGCGGAGCAGATTCTCGAACGCTCCGCCGTAGTCGACCCACGAGCCAGCAGGAATCGCTACTTCCTCGCGTACGCGATCCTGTACTTCTTCGACGAAACCGCCAAGGTCACGCCCGCGAACGTTTGCCGAGACGGTCACGCGGCGTTTGCCGTTCTCACGGCTGACCTGGTTGGGGCCTTCGCTCACCGTGATGGTCGCGATGGAGCCGAGAGGCACGAACGGTGGCGCACCGGAGGCCATCGAGACCGGATCGAGCGAGGCGAACTGCATGGCGTCGTCGTCCTCCGCTGGAAGGGGTATGGGCAAGTCCTCCAGCGTGGTGATGTCGCCACGGATGCTTTCCGGCAGGCGCACCATCAGCGGGAAGCGCCGATCACCCTCGAACACAGTCCCGGCTTCGCGCCCGCCGACGGCGATAGCGATTACTTCCTGGACGTCCGCCATGGAGAGCCCGAAACGGGCGGCAGCTTCGCGGTCGATGTCGATGTCCATGATCGGCAGGCCGCTGGTCTGCTCCACCTTCACGTCCGCCGCGCCAGGGATCTCCTGCACGACAGCGGCGATCTCGTTGGCCGTGGTGACCATCTCGTCAAAGTCGTCGCCGTAGACCTTGATTGCCAGGTCTCCGCGAACACCGGAGAGCAGTTCGTTGAAGCGGAGCTGGATCGGCTGGCTGTTCTCGTAGATCTGGCCGGGCAGGTGGGCCGTAGCGGCTTCGATCTTCTCGTAGAGTTCATCGCGAGACATGTCCGGGTCCGGCCATGTTTCGCGGTCCGTCAGGATGACAAAACCGTCGGAGATGTTCGGTGGCATGGGGTCGAAGGCCACTTCGGTCGTGCCGGTTTTGGAGAAGATCAGTTCCACTTCAGGAAGTCCGGCGATCGCTTCTTCGACGGCAAACTGAAGCTCCATCGACTGGCCGAGGCCTGTGCTGGGGATGCGGAGCGACTGGACGGCAAGGTTCCCCTCATCAAGCGTCGGGATGAAGGTGGTGCCGAGTTGTCCGAACAGCAGCAGGGAAGCGGCGAATGCCGCCGTCGCCCCGCCAATCACGAGCCATCGAAGCCTCAAGGCAAAGTCGAGCACGGGCGCGTAGATCGCCTTGCTGATGCGAATGATCCAGTTTTCCTTCTCCTTCACTTTGCCAGTCATGAAGATCGCGATCGCAGCGGGCACGAACGTCAGCGAGAGAACGAAGGCGGCGGTCAGCGCGAAGATCACCGTCAACGCCATCGGATGGAACATCTTCCCTTCGACTCCGGTCAGTGCCAGGATCGGAAGGTAGACCGTGATGATGATGGCCTCGCCAAACATGGTGGCCTGTCGAACTTCCTTCGCGGCGTAGAAGACCGTGTGGAGACGCTCCTTCAGCGTGAGTTTGCGTCCGAGCCGCTGTTGTTCCTCGGCGAGATGGCGGATGCAGTTCTCAACGATGATGACCGACCCATCGACGATAATGCCGAAGTCGATCGCGCCCAGGCTCATCAGATTGCCGCTGATGCCCGACTGGACCATAGCAGTAGCCGCCATCAGCATGGACAGGGGAATCGCCAGGGCCGTGATCAACGCCGCACGGAAGTTTCCCAGCATCAGGAACAGCACCACGATGACCAGCAGAGCCCCTTCGGTCAGGTTTGTCGTCACGGTATGAATCGTTGCGTCGACCAATTCGGATCGATCGATCAATTCACGCGCTTGCAGGCCAGGAGGCAGGCTGCGACGCACGTCGTCCATCTTCTGTCCGACAGCGATGGCAACCGTGCGGCTGTTTTCGCCGGGAATCATCATCGTTGTTCCAATGACGACTTCGTGACCGTCTTCGCTGGCTGCGCCGGTGCGAAGTTCCTCACCGATCAGTACGTTCGCGATGTCGCGGATGAAGATGGGCGTGCCGGTGTGATCGCCCACCTTGATGGCTTCGATCTCCGGGATGCTGGAGACGCGGCTGTCGGACTTGACGATGTACTGGTTGCCCTTGTGTTCGATGAAACCCGCGCCGGTGCTGATGTTGTTGCGCTCCAGCGCCTCCATCACGTCGTGAAACGTCAGGTTGTACCGCGTGAGCTGCGCCGGGTCGGGCTGCACATGATACTGCTTCTGATAGCCACCGATCACATCAACGCTTGCGATGCCGTCCACGAGAACATGCTGGGGGACCACAACCCATTCCATGATCGTGCGCAGGTAGGCGGCCTTCTCCACGTGCGTGCGCAGGACTTCGCCTTCCGGAGTAAGGTAACTCCCGTCGGGCTGCCAGCCTGGCTCGCCCTCAACAGGTGATATGTCCTCCGGCTCCTCGTACTCGATGGAGAAGGAGTACACCTCGCCGAGGCCAGTCGTGAGCGGGCCCATGGCTGGGTTCGCTCCCATGGGCAGTTCCTCACCAACGGCACCGAGACGTTCGGCGACTTGCTGGCGAGCCCAGTAGATGTCCACGTCCTCATCGAAGACAGCGGTCACCTGTGAGAAACCGTTGCGTGAGAGGGAACGCGTGTAGTCCAGCCCCGCGATGCCCGCCAGCGCGGTTTCCACAGGGAAGGTGACCTGGGTCTCGATCTCCGTTGGCCCAAGCGAAGGAGCGAGCGTGTTGATCTGCACCTGCTTGTTCGTGATGTCGGGAACCGCGTCGATGGGCAGGCGCTGCAACGAGAAGAACCCGAGTACGCCGACGCCGATCGTCAGCAGCAGGATCAGGAAGCGATGCTGGATGGAGAAGCGCAGGATCTTCTCGAAGAGGTTCGGCCCGCGCTGCTCGAAGATGTCTTCGGTCGGGTGCTTAGTGGGAGTGTGCATGCTCGGCGCCCGCTTTCCCAAGTTCTGCCTTCAGGATGAAGGTCTGGCTGGCGACATACTCTTCGCCCTCGCTCAAACCGGAGAGAACCGGCACCCAGCGGCCTACGCGAGCCCCGGTGCGGATGGGGCGCATCGCGAAGGTGTTCGGTTCTCCCTCGACGGGAACGAAGATGGCAGGACCGCCCTCGACGTCCTGGATGACATCCTCGGGAACGGCGACGATGGGCTGGCCGTGCTGATCCGGCATCGCTGTCAGGGATAGCTCCACCTGGCCGAACATGCCCGGCTTCAGCAGCGGGCTGGACGGCGCTTGAGCCTTCTCCTCGGCTTCGTGCTCGTGTTCCTGTTCTCCATGATCGTGGCCAGCGTGGTCATGTTCGTCATGAGCATGCTCTTCGTGGGCATGCTCCGCTTCCTCCGCGTTCGCTGCGCCGGAAGGCACCACGATGCGAACAGACGCCGTCCGCGTACGCGGATCGAGCTGCGGGGCGATGTAGGATACGATGCCCTCGAACGCCAAGTCCGGCAACGCCCCCACCGTGACCCGAGCGGGCGTTCCGACGGCAACCCGTCCCACATGGCGCTCCGGCACGTCGCCAAGCACCCATAGTTCCGACATGTTTGCCAGCACCATCAGTGCTTCGTCGGAGGGGTCCACCACTTCGCCAGGCGTAACCTCGCGTTCGATGACACGCCCGGAGATCGGGGCGTGGACTTCATAGCTCGTATCAATCTCTCCGCTCGCGAGCAGCGCCTCGCATCCCGCGTGGTCGTATCCGTAGATGTGGAGCTGGTTCTCGGCGGCGAGCCTTTCTGACTCCGCCACGCGGAGAGCCGCCTGGGCCCGGCGCACGTTTGCCTCGGCCTCGCGCAAAGCCCCCTGGCGCTCCAGGAACTCCGTGATCGAGATGCCGTTTGATTCGCGCAGCGTCTCCGCCCGCTCGAAGGCCGTGCGGGCGACTCCGACCAGCGCCTCAGCAGCTTCTACATTGATTCGCGCAGCATCCACAGCGGCGTCCTTCTGGAGGTACGCGCTCTGCGCGGCGCCGAGCTCCGGGCTGTCGATCAGTAGGAGAAGCTGCCCTTCCTTCACCTCATCCCCGAGGCGCACGGCGATCGTTTGCACGCGCCCCTGCACCTGAGTCCCGATGTGCGCCATGGCTTCTGTGTTATAGCTGACGCGAGCAGGCACGGTCGTCGTTCCGGTCAGGCTGCGACGCTCTGCCCGCGCCGTAGTGATCCCAAAGCGGCGGATCGCTTCTTCGGAAAGCGTTACCTCATCGGTGTGGCCTTCCTCTTCTTCACCATGCCCCGCGTGATCGTCGTGGCCTTCGTGATTATCATGGGCTTCTTCTGCGGGTTCTGGTCCGTGTGCTCCTGCTTCGTGCCCATGTTCGTCGTGGTCGTGGCCTGCATGATCGTCCTGGCTGTAAGCGCGGGATGGGAAACCCGTGAGCACTCCCGCCAGGAGCAGGGCGCTCAACGCCGTTGTCATCGTCTTCATCGTCGGTCTACTCCGGTAGTCGGTCGAGTTCATGTCAATAATCGAAAGCTTGCTCATGGCGCGGCCTCGTCTGCTTCAGGTACAAAGGCTGGCGCTTCATCGGGGACAACGAAGCGAAGCTGCACTGCTGCGGTTTGGACGTCCGCCTGAGCGTCGATCAGGTCGAGTTCAGCCTCGCGTTCCGCCTGAAGCGCCTCCAGGATCAGCAAGGTGTTCAACTCACCGAGTTCGGCAAGCTGGCGAGCCTGATCGATCTGTTGGGCAGCCAGCGGAACGATTGTTTCCTCAAGCGTTGCCACGCGTTGCTGAGCTGCGGCCAGCGCCGCCTCTGCCTGCGCCTTCGCGGACAGAGCCTCCTGCACCGCCTGCTCCCATTCGGCGCGGGCGGCTTCGCGGGCGGCATCCGCTTCGGCAATGCCTTGGCGATTTGCGTTCAGGATGGGGATCGGGATGGAAAAGCCGAGTCCGAGGCGACTCATGCCCTCTTCGTACCCGTAGAGCGGCCCAAGGTTGATGTCCGGGTACTGCTTCCGAACTTCCAGGCGCAGCCGCTCTTCCGCTGCGTGATAGCGAGCAGCGGCCAGGAGCACTTGCGGGGACCGCTGGTAGACGACATCCGGCCCGTCAGCGCTCGCAGGCGCATGTGCCTCGTCAGGAACGAGCGCCACGTCGGCTCCCGGCAGCAGCCCGAGGAGATCGATCACGCGAAGCCGCGCCTGCGCTTTCTCGGCCTCGATCTGTTCGATGGCCAAACGCAGCCGTGCTTCCGCCAGACGAAAGGCCACAGCCTCGGCAGCGATCAACTCCCCCAGTTCCTCGCGCCGGTTCGTCAGTTCTACGAGACGCTGGAGATCGCCATAGAGACTACGGTTCACAGAAAGCGTCTCCGTCGCGGCCTCCCACTCGGCCCACGTCTGGCGAAGTTCCAGCAGCACCTGCTGCTCCTCCGTCCAGGCCTCCACGATGGCGGCGCGAGCTTCGGCTTTCGACTGGTCCTTTGCGACTGAGAGCCGCCCGGATATGGGAATGGTAAAGGAGAGAGAAGCCCCAGCGATCCAGGATTCCTCCACATCCTCCAGGATGCGAAGGGCGTCGGCTCCGATCTCTGGGTCCTGCCAAAGATTGGCGTAGCGGGCCGACGCCGAAAGCACCTGCGCGTCCCGCCGAGCGGATCGCAGACGCGGGTTCAGGTAGAGCGCGAGCAGTTCAGCTTCTTCGAGCGTGAGACCATCATCCGGTCCATAGGCATCGACAGAGACGCCCTGGACAATGGTGTTCTCAACTGGTGAACGCCGTTCCAGCACCTGCTGAAACTCATCTTCCAGAAGCGGTTTCCGCGAATAGCTGGCGCATCCAGTGAAGAACGCCAGCCCCGCGATCATGCACAAGCGAGGAGCAGCCCGCAGAAGGGCCGCCCTCAGCAGAGGGGTATCCATAGAAGTACCTCGTCAAAAGTGATGCGGCGGCCCAAGAAGGGCCCGCCGGGCGGAAGACATACGTCTCCCGCGAAGGTCACTCAGACGAGATGTTTAGGTGGTCGGAAGATGCCGGAAGGTTCGGCGTCAGGGAGCCGGAAGGCGGGCTCAACGATAAGCTGCGAAGGCGCGATCTCGAAGGAAACGCGAGCCACCTTAGTGTCCGGCACGTAAAGGTGATGATGACAGGCGCACTTACAGATCACCACATGCTCGGTCTGCTCAGGTTCTCCGTCACCATCGGTGCATGTCCCGTGAACTACGCCAGTCGCCATCAACACGAACATCCCCACCAGCAAGAGGGCGGGGAGACGGCGTAGGAGGGATGGGAGCAGGTCGAACAGGCGCATAGCGAAGAGAAGGTTGCAAAGATGAGGCATCGCAAGCAAGGGTGAAGTAGAATCACGGTCCTCCACCCAACCTGTTGAGCACCAGCGTAACCGTCGTGCCATACCACCTGCGGCCTCTCCGGCTTGGTAGTCCTTCCTCGTTGAGCCTTCGTGCGATCGCATTGATGCCGAGGCCCTCCTTCACGAGATACCTTCCCGCGAACATCATCCTCCGGCGCGTCGTATGATGAAGTTGCTGCTCATGGTGAGCGGCATGAACTTCATCTAGAGGATACGAACATGGACGACTTTGTTGCTGAAGAAGGTATGCAGTGGTGGATCGTTGAAGAAGGAGATGCGCCAGTCTTGGAGGCTATGTACGATTCTCCCAGGTCCTTCGGAGCGAGGGATATGCTGGTCGCAGCGGACGGCAAGACCCCTGAAGCGCTCATCTTGGGAGATAAGGATGCTTCAGATGCGCCGTGGAGGCGGAGGTGCCCAGACCATCGCCCTGCCGTCAACTTTGAGCTCTTCGACTCTTCTGTGGGGTTGTGGCAGGTGAGAGAGAGGACGCTGGTCTGCATCTCGGGATGCTATGCAAGCTACTTCCTGCGCGATGCGCATGGCGTTGTTGCGACTGATCTGGATGAACAACTTCTGGAGGCGTTTGTCGCCAGCAGCTTGGACTGGCTTCCAGAAGAACATCCCGAAGTTTGCCGCGAGCCATACGCAAGCCAGATCGCTGACCTTATCCGGGAAGGTTGCGAGGGGGTGGACCTGCTGAAGGGCCGCTTAGAGCTTGATGAGATCGTCCACACGGCCTTGAGGCGGCTGATCCCGCCTCTTCTTACGTAGGGGGGCATCAGGGGGCGGCGGTGCGGTGTACGACCGGGCAGAGGGGTGACACTTTGTACCGGAGACATCGGTAACACTTTTTCCCCTCCGCAGGCAAGAGCTTGCTCGGCCGCGCCGAGCGTGCTTTTCTACTTACCAGCC
>JAVJSW010000030.1:0-81793 GCA_040219255.1 Sumerlaeia bacterium | reverse complement strand
GTTACGCTCGCCAACGCAGCCAGGATCCGGCGCAAATCGCCCTCGTCGAAAGCCGGCGGCACGCGCACCGTCGCCGGACCGATCACGACCTCCAGCCAGGCGCCGCGATCTTGAACGTTCCGGCCCAGCGCATGACCATCGGTTTTATCGATTTTATCTTCCCCAACCTGCGAAACACGCACCTCGCGGAAGCTGATCGCCCGCGACTCCGAAGCGGTCCGGCCGCCTTGCCGATCGTGTTCCACGTCGCCCCGCCCTTCGGTGGCTAAGCGCTTGCGCCAAGAGATAAACGACTGATAGCTCAAGCCTTGCTCGCGGCAGAAGGCGGCGGCCGAGAGTCCGCTAAGCTCCTGCTGAGCGACAGCTGCCTGCCAGTGCGTTCGCTTCGCGCCGGATATGAAGCCGGTGGGGCTGTGTTCCATGACCTGCTCTCCGTGTATAAAATGAGGAGGCAGAATCGCACAGGGCCCCGGCGAAGGTCAAGATGGGGCTCGTAGGACGTTTACTCGCGGGGGATATCGTTTGTCGATTCGCTGTCAGTCGGCCAAGTCCGGCCCGCCGAAGAGGATGTAGGCTTCACCTCCGTTGTACTGCTCGTCGGAGGATTCGGCGGCGAGGAGGAGGAGGTCGCCAAAGCCGTCGCCGTCGATGTCGCCGGGCAAGACGATGGGGGCACCAAGGGCTCCTTCGCGTCCGTTCTGACTGTCTTCGTCGATCCAGCGGATATCGGCGTCGTCGAGGGAAAGGATGGGGCCGAAGCCACCTGGCTTGCCAAAGAGGACGGCGATCACCCCGGAGGCTTCGCGGTTGCAAGTCCAGGTGAAGCAGTCGTCAAACTGTTCGCTACCGATCAGGAGTTCGGGCATGCCATCGCCGATGTAGTCGCCGATGACGGCCATCGCGATTCCGAACCAGGAGTGTTGGCTGGCCGGGGTCCGTTGGGGGAGCGACGATGGCGCCTGCCACATCGGCCAACGGAATGTCTGTCGGCCACCCGCTTGAGCGCCCGAAGACTACACCAACCTCGACACCTTCCCCTCCAGAATCGAATTTGACCTCCTATTCTCAGGAGCAAGTCCCGGTTTTTTGCCCTTGCCGGGTTCAAACGCCTTGTCGTGGCGACCACCCCCTTGTGGAATCGCGGCGCGGTGTGAGAGAGAATCGGGCGAAATCTCTTTCGCCCCCCAGGCCGATGTCTCCCGCGTGCGGGTCGAGCGGCCGCGCCGACGCCCACAGCCTCACCTGCTTCCTGGCGCTTTGCATGCGGCGGACGCTCTCGCTGTGAATGCGCGAGTTGGGTCTCGGGACGGCGCCGGACAAACTGCTGGCGGAAATGAAAGAGGTGCGTTCGCTGGATCTCGTGCTGACGGCGCGCCCCGGCGGCGAGGAAGAGCGTGAAATCCGCCTTCGCCTCGTCGGCACGCCGGAGGGAAGCTCCCGCACGCTCCTGCACGCCCTGCGACTGCGGCTGCCGAATCGGGCAAAACGCTTCCAGAATGTAGTGCCGACTCCGACGGTCTAGATCACGTAAGCCGAAGTATACCAATGAGTGTGCGCGCGTTACTGCGGAGGTTGGGCTAGAGGGAATGGACGGATCGATCTTCCCGAAGGCCCTCGATTGGCCACAGACAGGGGTCGCGCAAGCCGCCGTTTTCACATGTCTTACGCGTATAGTTTCTCCAGCGTCACCCCCTGGAAGTAGTGCAGCAGGATCGTCTTGTAGTCCTGGCCCTTGAGCGCCCGGCCGAGGCCACCGATCTGGCAGAGGCCGGCTCCGTGGCCCCAGCCGCCGCCCACGAGAGTCAGGCTCTCGATGGCGCCATCGGAGCCGCGGGCGATGTCTTCGATGAGGAAGCAACTGCTGAACAGGAACTTGGACGACATGGCCGCGCGGATGTTGTATTCGGATTGAATGACGGCTTCGCGGCTTTCGCCGGAGGGGGTTTTCCATTCCACCCGAAGTTGCTCCAGACGCCCGCTGCGGCCCCGGCTCAGCGGCACCAGGTCCGTGATGCGGCCAATGTCTTTCAGCCCCCCCCGGTTGGTCAGCGACTCGGCCAACTGGGCATGGGTCAGCGGCACGCGCCAGCGGAAGTATTCACCCGCCTCATCCACCCGGCCCAGGTACTTCGTGATCGAATCCTCAGACACGACGTTCGGGCTGGCGAAGCAGTCGGTGCCGCGCAGCCAATCGCCGGTCAGGTACTCGACGATGTTGTCGTCCGTAACGGGGAAGAAGTGCTCGACCTCGGAACCCTTCGGCGCGTCAGGGATGGCGACGAGGCCTTCGATGTCTTCGGGCCAGACAGAGTGAGCGTCCTCGCTGATGCCGCCGGTGGATTTGCTGTAGCGCGCGTCGCAGAGGGCGCCGCTGGCGGTGATGAGGACCTCGCCGCGGCATTCGTCGATGCCCTGGCGGGCGCGGTCGTTCCAGCCATCGACGCCCTGATAGCGCTGGCAACAGTCATCGTTGCACCACAGGAAGGGCTGGCCCGGATGGGGCGGCCGGGGCTGGGCCAGGAGCCAGGCGCGGGCGGCCACGGCCTGGGCTTTGATGTAGGCGATGGGGCATTCGCCGCTCATTTCGCTGGTCACGACGCCGAGGAGGTAGTCCTCCAGGGGCAGCGTGTTGACCATGACGATGGCGCCGTTCTGAACGCGGAATTCGAGTTCGCCGCTGTAGCGGATCGTGACGCGCTTCTCCCAGTGGAACCCGCGCCCCGCCACCACGCCCTGCACCTCAACGGGGTGAGCGGTGCTGTCGGGATGGGCCAGGGTCAAGAGGGCGCCGGTGGCGGGTTGGGCACCGTCGGCCAGGACCAGGGTCAGTTCGGTGGGGGACTTGACGCCGATCTTCGCGGCGCCGGAGACCGGCACGGGCGCGCCTTCGCCCAGGCGGACCGTGGTGCCCTCGGGCAGCATGACGGGGATTTCCGTGGTGGCGTCTTGCTCAAGGATAATGCCGATGCGGACCGGCGGTTCCGTGGCCAGAATGGGGTCGTCTTTTTTGAGGGGAAGAGTCAGAGTTGTCATAATGGGTCGAGTGATTGGGCGAGCCCGGCGGCGGCGCAAGGCCGTTTCGCGCAAGTCTTTTCATAGCTTCCGCGCGATCCGCGCCGTTCAGCGGCAACCCGCATCCCAGATTGGCCCTGATCCGCTCCCCAACTCAACTCGCGCCGGGCCGGTCGGGCGGTTTCTCGAAAGAGCTTGGTTGGGCACGAGGAGGGAAGAGAAAAGTTGAGGCTCGGCTGCGCCAGCCGAGCACCGGCCAGACGGTCCCTTTCCGGTGCCCCGCCAGACAATGGGCATGACACGACGACGAAAGCGCCGCGGCAGAATGAATGCCGTGGCGCTGCTTGAGGAGTTGGGGTTGGCGCCTAGCTTCTGTTGCGTTGGCTTGCGGACAACTCGACCTCTATCTCGTTACCGGACTGTCTGGGTCAATTGCGTTCCGTATGGGACTTCGTGTGGAAGTACTGCCAGCGATAGAATTGCCATTTCTGCTCCGGTGTCTGAATGTTTCCAGGAGGAGTCAGCAGAGCGGGTTTGACGTTCATGGTGTTGTAGAGTGACGCATACTTTTCTTCCATCCATTCAGCTCTTGGCCGATGCTCTTCGCCCACAAGCCATTGAAGATCATGAGGAAGGCGATCCGGATTGTCGAAAGCCACATCGTCCCAGCGATAGACAGGGCTTGGCTGGCGATTCCCGCCGCCCCAGAACCCGCTCCATTCACTGCCGGGGAAGCCGAAGATCATCTCGGAGTCGGTCCCAGTGGTCCACCAAGCCCAGAGATCGTACCCATAGGATCGAATACTGCCAAGACTTGGCAAGACGCCCAGGAAACGAGTCATACTGTCCGCCATCGATGGCCCCATATGGGCCCCGTTGGCCTCGACGGGATGGGCCTGAAAGCAGGGCGTCAGGAGAATATCGAGCGATTGGCCGATGGTGATGATTTGATCGGGGCCTCCGTTGCGGGCGTCCACGATCTCCTCAACAGTCAGCAACTCCTGACCACCATACATTCCCATGGCATAAGCTCCCGCCCCATTGAGGGCGACGAGGACCTGTACAACCTGATCTGCGAGCGCTACGAACGGCGCTCGATCCTGCTCACCAGCAACCGCGCTCCCGAAGAATGGGCGGGTGTGTTCGGCAACCCGCTGATGGCCAGCGCGGCCCTCGACCGCCTGACGCACCACAGCCACCTGCTGATCTTGGAGGGCGAGAGCTACCGGCAGCGGGATCGGAAAACGAAGAAAACATGACGTGCGTGGTGGGGGGGTCAAATGATGTGATCGTTGACAGGAGCGGTGGTGGTAGCCAAGCCGTATTGTCACGAGTCTCTGACAGCTGGGTGAGACCGACAATTTTAGGAAACAGGAGGCTGGAAAAAATCCGTAAATTCTCCTCGTTTGGCGCCTCAAGATAGTTCTTCGCCAGCGTGGCAATCCCTTCATTATTCATTCGCAGAACCCTCTTTTGTGTCTTGCCAATTCTTGACTCTTGAGCCAAATTTTTTCAGTCGATCTATTACGCAGAAATCACAAAAAAACGTAGAAAAAAATCTCAACCCTCCATTGAAATTGGGCCAATCTCAACATAGTGGGCAAATCCGATTCCAGCGTGGACTCCAATCTCAACGAGGCGAAGCAAGGGACGAGGAAAAATAGAATCCAACTCTTCCCTCAAACACCAATACAATCCCATTGGAAAAACGAAAATAAAGATACTTAAGAAGGCATAAAAAAAAGATCGGGACTCATTTCCTGAGAAACTGCCACAAAGACTCCAAGAAGACCCGAAAAAACCAACGAAGCTCGCTACAGCGAGGCTCAAGGCAAGGGCCACAAGTTTTTGTCTTGCTATGCTCTCTTCAGGTGGGGAGGTCTTGTCCAGTGACACTCACAACTCCTTCACCGTCTTCAAGAAAATCTGCGGGTGGATTGGGCGTTTGGCGGCTTCGTTGAAGGGCGGCATCTGCGCTACCCAGCCCAGCGGGTCGAGGACCACGGCGAGGGGGCGGTCGCGCGTGACGAACGTCAGGTCGCGCCGCTCGCCGGGAGTGATGGTGACTTGCTCAGTGACTTGATCCGACTCGGTTTGCAGCACCACCGGCACCGGCACGCGGCCGTTGCCGATGTTTTCGAAAACGACTTTCGTGGTGTATTCCAGGTTCCGCGAGTTGGGGTTTTCGGCGAGGACCACCTGAGCCTCGACCAGCCGCAACTCGGGCACGACGCCTTCGCGCAGCCATTGATCGAAAAACCAGCCCAAGCCCTCGCCGTGGGCCGCTTCGGCGGCGTGGCGGTAATCTTCCAGACGCAGGCGCTGGCCGGCGCGATCGCTCAGTAGCGTGTGCAGCGTCCGCAGGAAGGCCTCCTCGCCGATCAGGCCCCGCAGCATGTGATGAAACGCGACGGCGCGGCGCGGGTCCGGCGGCGGGGCCGCGCGGTCGCGGGCGCCGGCGAAGAGCGCCCCCCGCCACCCCGCCTCGTCGCGCGGCATCAGGTCGAAGGGGTACTGGTTCGGCTGGCGCGCCAGATCCCACGGCACCAGCACGAACTCGCGCCGCAGCCGCGTGATACGCCGCGTCTGGCCGCTGGCCAGACCGAACTCGTGCAGGTATGCGGCGAGGGCGTCACGCATCAGTTCCGGGTGCTCGAAGGAGGCAAAGGCCCCCGACCACAACTGGGCCACCGCCCCCGCGTGCAAGGGGATCAGCGCTTCGTCGAAGATCGGCGCCGTGGGGTCTTCGAAATCGTCATAGTCGGCCAGTTCCGCCCCCAGCCGATCCAGCAGCGCCGACGGCATCGCCATCGGGTTCGCCGGGTCCTGCTGGGGCGTTTCATAGTAGGTCAGAAGTGGCAGCGGGGCCTCAGCGGCGTCGAAGACCCGGGCGATGCGCTCGAAGCGCCGCGCCCAGATCACCTGGAACGCGTCGGCGAGCGCCCGGTGTTCGGGCAGGACAAGGAAGCGCAGTTCGAGCCCCGCATGCGTGGCGCGGCTTTCGTAGAGTTCGGCGGCGAAGAGCGCATCGGGCAGGGCGGAGCGGGGCTGGACAAGACGTACCCTGCCGGGTGCGGCGCCGGGGGCCTCGACCGCCGAGCCGGCGACCCAGCGGCGCTCGCCCAGGTCCGGCAATTCGAGCCCGAAGGGCGCGGGCTGGGGCGAAATGCTCCAATCGGCGAAGGAGTAGTTCAGGCTCAGCCCCGCGCCAAACCAAAACGGCGCGCCATCGAAGCGCGCGTAGGCCGGATGGGTCGTCTTGGCCCAGAGCCTCTCGGCGTTGGGCGCCACGCGCAGGCGGACCCGCAGCGTGGTCGTCGAGGCGGGATCGAGGGGAGGCTGGAACTGAAAGACGGCGCTACCCGGAAGGCCGGCTGACGCATGCGGAGCGAGACGGGCCACGGCGCCTCCGTCACGCTCGGCCGAGAAGACCTCTAGCGCCGGGCCAAAGGTCAGGGCGGCGAGGCCTTGTGGTTCGGAAAGAACGGCGGCTAAGTCAAACTCTGCCAGCACGTCAGCTCCCTCCCCAGCCGGAGCGATGGTCAGGCGGCGAGCCAGAATCCTCGGCGGCAGCACCACCCCACCCGCCCCCGCCGGTTCCCGGGCAGCCTGCCAGTCGGCCTCCATCGTGGGCACCGGACGTACCGTGGCGATCCAGCGCGCACCCGGCAAACCCACCAGCAGCATCACCGCGAAGACCCCCGCCGTCGCCAACGGCCAACCGGGCCTCCCCAGCACCCGCCACCGGCGCGGCCGATGCGCCATGGCCCCCACCGCCCCTGCCAGCAGCAGTGCGGCTAAACTCAGCAGCCCCAGCGCCTGGTCCACCAGCACCGAACCCGGCACCAATAGCCCCAGGGAGCGCGAAGCCGTCAGGAAAATCTCCGCCGGATCGCCCACGCCATAAGCCGCCCACAATCCCGGCGCCACCAACACACCGCCGAGCAGCACCGCGGACGCCTCGTTACGCAGAAGCCCCCGCGCCGCCATGCCCGCCGCGCAACCGAAGGCCAGCAGCGGCAGCAAGATCGCTCCCCAAAACGCCCAGGACGGCGCCGGGTCGATTCCGTGGCTGGCGGAGAGCGCCGAGAGCGGATGGCTAATCCACGGCCAGGCACAGACGAAGGCTCCGGGCAGCGCCATCGCCACCCACAGCGCCAGGAACCGGCCCACTTGCAGGCTCGCCACCGGGCGCGGCAGGGCCTCGGCCATTTGGGCCGCGCGATAGCGGTCGTCCTGGCCGCACAAATCCACCGCCACCACCATCGCCCCCAGGCCCAGGAACAGCCCCGCCGCCCACAGGCCCGCCTGACCACCGGGAAAAGCCACGCTGGCCCCTGGCCCGAAATCCCCGGCGAACCGGTCGAGCAGATAACTGCCAACCATCGCCACGCCCATCACCGCCCGCCATCGCCACCCGCGAACCAGCCGCAAAAAGTCCAGCCAGAACAACCCGGCCAGCGGAAACGACGTGCGATGGGAACTCGGGCGTGCCAAGGTTTCGGCCATTTCTTTCTGAGTAGGCTTCTAAAACAGCAGGTTGTAGATATCGCGCACGCGCAGCGCGGCATCGGTCCAGGAAAACGCCCCCGCACGCTCGTGGCCGCGCTTGATCAGACGGGCGCGCAACTTCTCATTGTCCAGCACTTCGGCGAACGCCGCCGCCATGTCCGCCGGATCCTCCGGATCCGCCCACTGGGCCGCACTGCCAAGCACCTCCGGCAGCGAACCGCTCTTGCCCGCCACCACCGGCACCCCAGCCGCCATAGCCTCCAGCGGCGGAAAGCCAAAACCTTCGTGCTTGGTCACAAACGCCATCGCGGCGGCCGATTTCAGAAGGACCTGCTTGTTTTTCTGGGAAACGGGGGGCAGTACCTTGACCGCCTCTCCCAGACCCTCGTGCTGAATGACGCGCTCCACATCGCGAAAGAACCGGTCGCGCCGCACCACGAGCACCAGGGTCAGATCGCGGGGCCCTTCGCCGCGCGGGTTTTCCGCCCGCAAACGGGAAAACGCCCGCACCATGTTCGGCAGATTCTTGTTCGGCCTCGTCGATCCATAGTAGATTAAATAGGGCCCGCGCAGGTCGTGCTTGGTCAGCACCGACTGCACGTATTCATCGTCGAGCGGTTCCTCCAGGGGCACCTCAAGGCCCGACGGCACGACCACCAGCTTCGGCACCGTCCCCGGCAACAGCCGCGCCATGTCGTCGCGGGTGGCGTAACTGACGCACAGGATCCACTTCGCGCGGCTGAACGCGTTCGGATAGGCCCAGCGGTAGAAGTTGCGATACAGATTGCGAATCGGCCGCAATCGCCGTCCGTGGAAATTCGGATCGGTGAACGGTTGCATATCGTGAACCGTCACCATCATGTTTCCCTCGTGAAAGACAGGCGTCATCGGGTGCAGCGCGTGAAAAATGTCCGGGTTGAGTTCGTTCGTGAAATCATGCAGCCGGATCACGGTCTGGAGGCTGATGGGGCGCGGTTTCCAGGACAACAGCTCGAAATTCTCGCCCAGTTGAATGTCGCCGTTGAAGCTCGGCCGCACGATCACCTGGTAATGGTTCTCCTTATCCACCTGGGCGAGGTGTTCGAGCAAGCATCGGCTGTACGTCGCGATGCCGGAAAAGGAGCCGTCGAGGTAACGGGCATCCAGGAGGATGCGTTTCACAGCCAGCCTTCCGCGCGGTACCACCGCAGAGTCTGGCGCAGGCCGTCGGGCAATGCCCACTTCGCGCGCCAGCCGCATTCCTGAGCGAAGGGCGTACTGTCCGCAATCCAGGACCCGCCCGCCACCTCGCGCATTTTGTCCCGTGTCAGGGGCGACACAGGCTTGCCCCGCAGTTTGCCCACGCCATCGAGCACCGCCGCCAAACCCCGCCCCGCCGCCAGCGGCAGCCGCACATGGCGCACCTTGCGTTCGAGAATCTCCCCCACCAGATCCATGATTTCCGCCACCGTCCAGGCCTGCGTATCGTTTACGAAGTACGTCTGATTTGCCGCCTCCGGCCGCTGCGCAGCCACCAGAAGGGCCTCCACCACGTCTTCCACGTGAGTCATCTGGACCCGGATCGGCGGACCGGCTTCCACGCTCAGCCCGGTCTTCGCCACCGGCTTGATCATTTCGTAGATATCGCGCTCGCCCGGGCCATAGATCGCGCCGGGCCGCAGAATCGTCACCGGAAAGGCGGACCGGGCGTGCTCGGCGTATTGCTCGCCCAGCCGCTTGCTGCGGCCGTAGTCGCTGACGGGCCGGAGTGGATCGGCGGCGGTGCGGGGCGTCGCCTCATCGCGCGCCGGACCGGCCGCGGCGAGGCTGCTCAGCAACACGAAACGGCCGGTGAAACCGGCTTCCTGCGCCGCGATCAAGACGTTTTTCGTCCCCTCGCCGTTCACCTCGAGAAAGGCATCGGGGCGTGCCGTCTTCGTCAAACCCGCCACGTGCAGTACCACGCTCGCGCCCTGCGCCCCGCGGCGCAGGGCCTCCTCGTCACTCAGGTCCCCCTCCACCAACTCGCAGCCCAACGCCTCCAGCGCCCCACGCCGCGAACCGCGACGCGCGAGGGCCCGCACCGTGAAGCCGGTCTCCCGCAGCCGATTGCACAAATGCCCCCCCACAAAGCCCGTCCCGCCGGTGACAAATGCCAATTTCAGATCCGCCGTCATTGCTCAACCCTCTCGCCGCCCAGCCGGGCAAGGCCCCCAGCCTTCCCGCCCGCGCCCCATCAACCGCAAGCCAAACCCCACCGACAGCGATCGGACGGTGATCGCCGCCGCGAAATCCCCCGAGGATTTGTCTGCCACGCGGGAACGTCCGTGCGGCTTCCTTTGTCCCTTAGCCCGTGATACAATTCTTCTCCGCGAGGTCTTTACTACGATGGGCTCAGTGATTCGCTTCTCGGTTTTGATGGTTTGGTCCGGCGTCGTCGCCTTCGGCTTCCTGGCCGCCGGCTGTGGGCGCAAGGCTCTCCCCCCCGGCGAACGCACCCCCACGGAAATCTCCATGTCCGAGGAACTGTCCGAAGACATGGCCATCACCATGGAACGCCAAGCCAGCTATGGCGGAGGCGCCGCGTTCCGGCTCCTGATCGACGCCGACGGCACCGTGTCCTGGCAGGGCGTGAAGAACGTCGCCAAGCCGGGTTGGCACCAATGGCGCATCGCCCCCGACCGCATCCAGGGCATCCGCGCCGAATTCCAGGACGTGAAATTCCCCGAACTGGCCGAAGAGTTCACCGAACCAGCCCCCGTCGGCCGACCCAACACGATCATCTCCTACTACGAGAACGGCGAAACCCTGACCACCCACCGCGACCACGGCGATCCCTTCGCACCGATGCGGATGAAGGTTCTAGAGGACACGATACTCGATTTGTCGGGGGCTGTGGACTACCTCTGATCCCCCCTTTCAAACCGCGCCCTTGAATTCCCCGCCCTCCCGCGTTTAGGCTCACGGTGCCGCTTTCAGAGTAAGTCGGTTCGAACCTTGGGAGGGCGTCGTTTGTGAAAACTCCGGAATTGAGCAGCCCCATGCTGCGCGAGAAGTTTGGCATGGAGGTCAACGCCCGCGTGTTTTTCGGCGCGGCGGGACTGATTCTCCTCTTCGTGGCCCTGGGCTTGATTTTCTCCAGCTCCATGGGCTCCGCCCTGGGCAGCGTCCAATCAGGCATCTCGCGCTATGCCGGGTGGTTCTACATCCTCGTCGTGGACGCCGTTCTGGTGTTTTCGATCTACCTGATGCTCAGCCCCTACGGCCGCATCCGGCTCGGAGGCCGCGACGCCGAACCGGACTTCAGCTTCTTCGCCTGGCTGGCGATGCTTTTCAGCGCGGGCATGGGCATCGGCCTTGTCTTCTGGAGTGTTGCCGAACCCATCACCCACTTCGGCAGCCCCCCCACCGGCGAAGGTTCCACCGCCGCCGCCGCGCGCCAAGCCATGCGCCTCACCTTCTATCACTGGGGGCTCCACCCGTGGGCGATCTATTCCATCGTGGGGTTGGCGCTGGCGTATTTCAGCTACAACCGTGGCTTGCCGATGACGATTCGCTCGGTCTTTCATCCCATCCTCGGCAAGCGCATCTATGGCCCCATCGGCGACCTGATCGACATGGTGGCCGTGGTGGCGACACTGTTCGGCGTGGCGACGTCCCTGGGCTTTGGTGTTCAGCAGGTCGCTGCCGGGCTCAATTTCGTCTTCGGCATCAGCGGCGAAACGCCCACCCAACTCGTCCTGATCGCGATCATCACCGCATTGGCGACCCTGTCCGTGGTCCTCGGGCTCGACGCCGGCATCCGGCGGCTCAGCGAAATCAACCTCTACCTCGCCGGGACGCTACTCCTCGTGGTCTTCATCGTGGGGCCGACGCTTTTTCTGCTCGATTCCTTCGTCCAGAACACCGGAGCTTACCTCGGTGACCTGCCGCGCTTGAGCACCTGGACCGAGGCCTACGCCGACACGGGCTGGCGCGACAATTGGACGATCTTCTACTGGGGCTGGTGGATTTCCTGGTCGCCGTTTGTCGGCATGTTCATCGCCCAGATTTCCCGGGGCCGCACCATCCGCGAATTCCTCGTGGCGGTGCTTTTCGCGCCCACGATTTTGACCTTTATCTGGATCACGGTGTTCGGCAACTCCGCCATTTTCGAGGAGCTCTTCCGCGACGGTGGAATCGCGGCGGCGGTGGACGAGAACGTGGCGACCGCCCTTTTTGTGCTGCTCAAGAAATATCCGCTTGCGATGATCACGTCTCTCATCGGCGTGCTCGTGGTCGTCACCTTTTTCGTCACCTCCTCGGACTCCGGTTCGCTCGTCATCGACATCATCTCGGCCGGAGGCCACACCAATCCGCCGGTGGGCCAGCGCATCTTTTGGGCCGTGCTCGAGGGCGTCGTCGCCGGTGTGCTCCTTCTCGGGGGAGGGCTCAAGGCCCTGCAAACCGCCGCCATCACCATCGGTCTGCCCTTCGCGGTGGTGCTGGGCTTCATGTGCTTTGGCCTCATGAAAGCCCTGCGCAAGCGTCTCGTGGCCGAGGAAATCGAGCCGGAGGAAGGCCCCGCCGCCAAAGCCCACGAAGCTCCCGGCTCCGTGGAGGCTCTCTCCGCCCCGCACCACGGACGAGGATGGGTGATTCTGGATTGGACGCCGCCGGAAACGGGAGGCCTCGTCGCGGGTTATCGCATCCGCCGCCGCAAATCCGGCGAGGACAAATGGCACGAGGTGGGCATGAGTCTGCAAGACAGCGCCGCCCTGCAACACCGCGAACCGCATGGCGTCTGGGAGTATCAGGTAATCCCGGTCAACCGCGCGGGCGAGGGCGGCGCCAGCCCGCCCGTCTCGGTGGAATTCGCCGCGATGGCGCGCTAATCAATGCTCTTGGCTTTCACCGCCCCGGGCGCCGGGTTCGCTGACTTCAGCAAATCGCAGTAATCCAATGTGGCCGCCACGGCCCCCAGCGGCGGCGCCAGAATCAGCGCGCACGGAATCGGCACGAACGGCAGGCCGAATCCCACCGCGTACTTGAAGTGCTCGCGTACCCATTTCCATTTTCGGCGCATCTTCACGTGGCGTCGGTCAAAGCTGTAGGTGAACGAATCCAATGCCAAGAACGCCGCCGCGAACATCAGGTTTCCGATGGCCGAAACGCCCGTTCCAACGAACGGAATCAAGTTCAGGCACAACAGCGTCACGACCACCGGAATGGCGATCAGAACCCGCATCAGGGCTTCGCCCAGCGAATACACCACCGACCGCATCAGGGGCATTCCCGGCGCCGTCAGATCGGGCCGGCCGGCCAATTGCTCGCGCTCGATCAACTCCGACACATAATCGTGAAACGGCGCCGCCACGATGGCCGTGTAAAGCAGGAACGCGATCAGCAGCAACGCCGCCACCATGATCCACAGCGCCCCCAGCCCCAGCCAATAGAGGGCGTCCTTGACAAGGCCCTGGCCCTGAACGGGCAAAAACTGCTCAAGCGGATTGAACAGAAACGCCATGATGCCTTCGTAGGTCAGCGGCAGCAGCAACAGCACGACGATGGCGATGGGCGCCATCAGGATCAGAACGCACTTGGGGCGTGTCAGAAGGTAACGCAGCGCCCGGAACGGCGCCTGCAAACCGCGCCGGAACCCGAGCGGCAAATCCGGTGTGACAATGGGCTGAGCGGACACTTCGGCCATAAGTTTCTCTTCCGTTTGAAGACTCGCGCCCGCCATCGAAGCAATTCCCGGGCGCGCCCGCGCCGCATGTCTCGTTGACAGACCCCCCGCCTCTCTCGCAAACCCACGGTCCCGAATTCACTTCGACGCGAACGGACCCATGACGACCGAACTCTCCCCCACGACGCAAGACATCTACGCCACCCTGGAGGCCCGCGGCTTTATCCAGGACTGCACCGACGTGGACGGCTTTCGCAAGCTGACCGCCGAGGAAAGCATCAGCGTCTATTGCGGGTTCGATCCGACCGCCGACAGCCTCCACATCGGCAGCCTCGTGCCGATCATGGGGCTCGTTCACTTCCAGCGCGCCGGCCATCGGCCCGTCGCCCTCGTGGGCGGCGCCACCGGCATGATCGGCGATCCGAGCGGCAAGAACGCCGAGCGCAACCTGCTCGACGCCGCCACCATCGAGAAAAACGTCGCCGGCGTGCGCGCCACCCTCGAACGCTACATCGACCCGGCCAACTCCAAGGTGGTCAACAACGCCGACTGGATCGGGCCCATGAGCTTCATCGCCTTCCTGCGCGATGTCGGCAAGAACTTCCGCCTGGGCGAAATGCTCGGCAAGGACTCGGTGCGCAAACGCCTCGAATCGGAAGCCGGCATCAGCTACACCGAATTCAGCTACCAGCTTCTCCAGGCCTACGATTTCAAGTGGCTGCTGGAAAACGAAGACTGCCAGGTGCAGTGCGGCGGCGGCGACCAATGGGGCAATATCACCGCCGGGATCGAGTTGATCCGCAAGACCGGCGGCAAGAGCGCCTTCGGGATCACCTTCCCGCTGTTGCTGACCGCCACCGGCCAGAAGCTTGGCAAAACGGAAGCGGGCGCCATCTGGCTCGATCCGGCACGCACCAGCGTGTTCGATTTCTACCAGTACTGGGTGCGCAGCGACGACCGCGACGTCGAGCGCTTCCTCAAGCTCTTCACCTTCCTGCCGCTCGGCGACATCGTGGAAATCGCCGCCGAACACCAGCGCGACCCGGGCAAACGCACTGGGCAAAAGCGCCTCGCCCTGGAGGTCACGACCTTGATCCACGGCGAAGCGGAAGCTCGCAAAGCCGCCGAAACCAGCGACGCCATCTATCGCAAGGGCGTGGCGGAAATGTCGGAAGACGA
This sequence comes from Sumerlaeia bacterium, assembly GCA_040219255.1. GTDB lineage: Bacteria > Sumerlaeota > Sumerlaeia > SLMS01 > JAHLLQ01 > JAVJSW01. Next base: position 67,443 of record JAVJSW010000030.1, on the reverse strand, counting down.
ACTGCGTCAGGCCTGCGCCAACGCCCCGACGGTCGTGCTGGAGGCGCGGAAGCTCGACGGCGACGGCATGACAGTGATCGAAGCTCTCGTCGCCGCCGGCCTCGCCAGCAGCAACAAAGACGCGAAGAGGCTACGTGCCCAGGGAGGAATCTACCTGAACGACGAGCCCCTCGCGGAGGACAAACCGACCCTGACCTGCGCGGACCTTCTGGCGGGTGGCGCCATCGTCCTGCGGGCCGGCAAGAAACGCTACTGTCTGCTCAAGTTCGAGGCTTGAAACGAGCTTATTCTTCCGTGTCGGCCAAAGCCACAATCGCTTGAGCCCACTTGACATACTTCAGCTTCGCCAAGTCGCCGATGGTCTTCACGTTGAAGGCCGCCTTCAGGTGCTCCGCATCGCCCGCGCTCACGCCCTGAAGGGCATCCACCGGGGCGTTCACGAGTTCTTTCAAGGGCTTGCCCTCGTAGGCTTTGTCCAAGGCGTTGTTGATGTTCATGGCAATCTCGCTCCATCGTTGGGAATTCTCCACGACACTTGGAGGGACGGACAATTGGCGCAAGCTTTTTGGGCGAGAACTTTCGGACCACGGCGATCCTTTGACCCCAAAGCGCCGCGATGGAAAGATTTTTCATAGAAGCCCTCAAATCTCTGATGCGATACTTATGTCTAAATCTCGTAATATCAAAGGCACGTAATTTTACCACCTCCTGTTGTCAGGCTTCTTTTCTCTCGAAATCGACAAACTTGCCGAGTCGTGTGCCTTATTCTCGATCTTTGGCCCTTTCGCGAAAGAATGCTCTGTGGCTTCGGGAGCCACTCGCACGAGGGTTCGCTTCTCAATATCCTTCTACTCAACTCCAATATCCCCAATTTTCTCTATACTCTCGGTGGCTCTGTGGTGAATTAAAGAGTCACTCACACCACCTGCATTCCCCGCCTGATTCCCCTCGCGTCCCCGCGCCGCCTCTCGTCATCTGGCTCCATCAATCCCATTCGTAACTCAGAGGATACTTGCATGGAACAACGCGACTTTGGAAAGAGCGGCCTGCGCGTCTCCGTCGTCGGCTTCGGCGCCGGACATATCGGGTCGCCGGATCAGAGCGAGGTCGATGTGGAGCGGCTCCTCGGCGCCGTCCTCGACGCCGGATGTACGCTCATCGACACGGCCCGCGGCTATGGCATGAGCGAAGAGCGCATCGGCCGGCACCTCAAGCACCGCCGCGACGAGTTCGTGCTGTCGAGCAAATGCGGCTACGGCATCGATGGCCACGGCGACTGGACCGCCGGAATCATCGAGGCGGGCGTGGACGAGGCGCTGCGGCTCCTGCAAACCGACCGCATCGACATCATGCACCTGCACAGTTGCCCGAAGGACGTCCTGGAGCGGGGCGAGGTGGCGGAGGCGCTGAATCGATGCCGCGAAAAGGGCAAAATCCGCGTCGCGGCTTACAGCGGCGAGAACGACGCCCTGCAATACGCCATCGCCAGCGGAGCCTTTGGCAGCGTGCAGTTTTCCGTGAACCTCTGCGATCAACGATCCGCCCGCAACGACGCCCCCATGGCCAAGGCGAAGGGCATGGGCGTGATCGGCAAACGCCCCATCGCCAACGCTTTCTGGCGTTTTGACGACCAGCCCCACGGCCAATACGCCGAGGAATACTGGCTCCGCGCCAAATCCATGGGCCTGCGCCCGCCGGACGGCCTGGATTGGGACGAGTTCGCCCTGCGCTTCGCCGCCTTCCACGACTACGTCGATTCGGTGATCGTGGGCACGTCGAAGACGGAGAACTTCGCACGCAACGCGCAGATCGCCGCCCGGGGGGCGCTCTCGCCGGAGATCGTTGCTGGCGTGCGCCACGCCTTTTCCGACCACGATAACAACTGGGTGGGACAGGTCTGAGTAAAAATTAGAAAACGATCGTTTACTTTTTCTCTTGACCACCCTCAATCCAGTGGCCGAGGGTGCCGCTATCGTATTCAACCGGGTTCGTTCGCGGGCCCGTTCACGAGGAGGCACCCATGCCGTCGCCCCAATTGCTCCCGCCGGAGAAACTCCAGGAAGCCCTCTTTTCCAACGGCCGCCGCGTCGCCGCGCTGGAGCTGAAGCTCCAGAAAATCGAGGCCGTCTTTCCCTATTATCTGGGTGAAGACGAACCGGAGTTGTCTGCGGCGGCGCCGCCCGTTGCGGCCAAGATGGCGGCTGTGCCTCCCCCGCTGCCCCGGGGCGGGGCGCCAGCGATTCCCACCGGACCGTTCCCCGTACCCACATCACCGCCCAAACCCGCCCCCGCCGAAGAGCGAAGCCAGGTGGTGGATGCGCCGCCGCCCATCCCCGTTCCCGAGCCAGTCGCCGCTCCGGCCTGGCAACCGCCCCAACCTGCCACGCCGCCGCCCCTGCCGCCGAGGGTGGCGAGCTACTTCGGCAAGGAAAAGGAGGCCGAAGGTCCTGCTGCGGCTGGGCCTCCGGCGTTACCGCCCGCCGCCGATCCGGAGAAGACGGAAGCCGGCTGGGAACTCAACTTCGCGAAGCTGCTGCCGTGGATCGGGGGGCCGCTGGTGCTGATCGGCGCGGCGATCATGGCGACGCTGGCGGTGCCTCGGATTTCGCCGATGACGCGCACGCTGGCGAGCTTCGCTCTGTCGGCGCTGATCATTGGCGGCGGCTATTTCGTGCGCAAGAGGCACGATTTGATCGGCCGTGCGACAGCCGCCGTGGGTCTGGCGCTGGCCTATTTCACGGCCTTCGCGGGCGGCTACCTGCCCGCCATGCAGGCCTTTCCCCGCCCCGTTTCGCTGGTGCTGATGGGGGTGTTGGCGGCGGGTTTCGTGGGGCTGGCGAAGCGCTGGCAATCACAAGCCACCGCCATTTTCGGGTTCGCCCTGGCGGTTTTGGCGGTGCTGCTTTCGGCTTCGACGGCCGGGCCGCTGGCACTCTTGCCGCTGCTGGTGCTCGCGGCGGCGGCGGGGTGGCTGCTCATCACGGAGGAATGGCGCGCCCTGACAGCGTTCACGCTGATCGGCGCCTATGGTTCCACGGCGGCGCTGTGGTTCCTCTCGCCGGTGGCGGGCGCGGGCGAGACCCTCGCGCACCTGGGCGCCATCGTGGCCTATCATGTTGTCTTCACCGCCGCGTTCTGGAAGTGGGGCCGCGTCTGGATGGCCCGCGAACGCGCCATGGAAGCCGCCCCGGACCACGACGCCGTGCCCGCCCTGCCGGCAGGCCTGCTCCCCTACTCGCTCAGCTTCTCGATGCTCAATTCCATCGGCCTGATCGCGACATCGCTGTTCCTGCTGTGGCACACGGATGTTTATTGGGCTCAGGTGCAATGGGTGCTTTACGGCCTCGCCGCACTGGAGGGCGCCCGCCTGCTGGTGCCGTCGCTCTCGCGCGGCGACCTGTCCGCGTTCCACGCCGTCACGGCCTTTGGCTTGGCGACGGCGGCGCTGGTGACACAGTTCACCGGCATCGGAGAAGCCGCCGCGCTGGCCGCGTTGACCCTGGCGGTGGCGGTCGCGGCGTCCTGGGCCAAGGACATCGCGCTGCTGCGGCCGCTCAGCATCGGGTCGGCAGGGCTGGCGATTTTCTCCTATGGCGGCGGAGGCCCGCTGACGAACCTGGAGGTCCTGATCGCTCTGGCGCCTTTGGCGATGATCGCGGCGTCGGCTCTGCCTTGGGAGTTGCTGCGGCCACGGCCGAGGCCCTGGACCGAGCACGCGTCCGTTCGCGCGCTCGAGAGTCTGTCCGGCCGACTGCGGGTCCTGGCGGCGGCGCTGGTGGCACTGGTGGTCTTATTCCAAACGAACTGGACGAACGCGCAGAATGTGGCGGCCGTGTTCCTTGTGGGACTGGTGCTGCTGGGCGGCCGGCTGTTCCTGCGGGCGCGTGCCTGGAGCCTCGCCGCGGCGGTGTTGCTCGGCCTGGCGATGCTCTCTTCGAACATACAGGCCTGGGAAGGTCTGACGAGCGGCGAGGCCATGGTGCTCTGGACGCTGGCGCTGATTATGCTGGGATTGCTGAACTCTCTGGCGCGCCGGGCGCGCTCGCCGTTCGAGAGCACGATCTTCTGCCTCTTCGCCGCCGGGATCGGGGTCGGGTTCTTGCCGTGGACGTATCGGACGGTCGAGAGCACGGAGCCCATGCTGGGCCTGGCGCTGGCGTTTTGCGGGGGCGCCTTCATCGCCGCCGAACTGCTCTTCAACCGGCTGCCCGCGCTGCCCGCTTTCGTCGGCGATCTGGCAGAAGAAGGAACCGTCCGCCGGGACCTGGCGCCGCTTGCGTGGGCTCGGGTTGGTGTGCTGGCGGGGGTACTGCTCGTCGGCTACGGAGTCCTCGTCGCGGTCTCTCTCGACGCCCGCGACAGCTTGGTCTCGGCCTCGGTGATCGCGGCCGCCCTGCTCGGGGTTTGGCTGCGAAGCACGCTCCGCCCCGCCGAGTCCCGTCCTCGCATCCTTGAAGCCATCACCGCTGGCGGCGCTCTCATCACGATCTCCGCCGCCATCCTGGTGCACGGGCGGCTGGAGGTCGGTTCCACGGCGGTGCTGCTGCCCGTGGGCGCGGGGCTGCTGGCGTTGGGGCTGTGGCGCCGCAGTCAGGCCGCCATCTACTGGGGCATGGGATTGTGCGGCGCGGTGCCGTTGCTGTTCATCCTATCCGCTTTCGAGGATCGATCGACCACTCTCGGAGAAGCCCAGCTGGGACTCGTTGTTGGCGGCGGGTTACTCCTCGCCGCGCAGGCCCTGCGCTTTGTGTGGAGCCGCCGCCCGGCCGGGAACGCCCCTTCGCTGGAGGAAGAGGCCGGTGGCCACTGGATCACCGGTACCGGCGTGGGCCTGATCGTGCTGTTCCTCAGCACCGAGGTCCTGATTCCCCGAAATCTGGTGACGGTAACCTGGGGCGGGATCGCCGTCGCGTCGTTGGCGGCGGGCTTCGCGGTCAAGGACAAGACCCTGCGCGGGGCCGGACTGGTGCTGCTCGGGATGGCGATCTTGCGGATTTTCCTGGTGGAGCTGGAGGGCAGCGACACCATGACCAAAGCCATCGCCTTCCTCGGCGTCGGGTTGCTGACGATCGTCGCGGGGCTCGGCTACGGCTTCCTTCGCAACCGCGTCAAAGCCGAAGAGCGACGGGTGCGGGAGCGAAACGGGGAGTAGCCTAAAACTTCATCCAGAGCAGTTCCGTCTGCTCCTTCTCGCCCACCTTGTGATAACCAGCCAGCCCCCAGAAGAGTTGGGTGTGGACTTCCCGGGGCTGGTCCGGCGCGTCTTTCTTTTCGGTGCTGAAGACCAGCATTTCCAGCTTCTTACGCCACGTCCCCGCGCCGTCCGTTTCGTTCTGATAAAGGCCCCCAGCGACGTCCAGACCTTCGGCGCCGGTGCTCGGGTCCTCATACCGGTCGTAAACCGTCCACAGCGGCGCCCAATGGCGATCCATCGGCGGGCTGTCGGTGTAGGGGAACAAGTGCAGCCAGTTGCGCTTCACCGTGCCGTCGGTCTGCTTGGTGGAGCGGAAGAACGGGAAAACGAACTTCTTTCGCGTCGTCAAACCATCGGGCGTCGTCCGAACGCGATTGGTGTAGAAGGGCGCTAAATAGGTTCGGTCCCATTCTTCGCCATCGATGTACTTCGTGTACTTATGGGTATAGAAGGGCCATACGATGGTCTTGCGGGTTTTTGTTCCCGAGTCGTTTTCGTAGTCGAGGTAGAATGGGAAGACACCGCCACCGCGCATCGGGTCTGCCCGCTCCTGGGCGACTTCCGGGCGCTTCTCGATGTCACTGGTCCAGCGGCCGATGAACCACGCAAGGCGATGCTCGCGGACGCCGGTGCGATAATTGTCGTCTTCGTTATAGAAGCCAAGGCCATAGCCACGCACTTCCCGGCCCTTCATGGAAAGCTTACCGTAAACAGGAAAAACCATATCGTAATCGAAATTCGGGCGGCGCACTTTTCCGTAGAAAGGCAGGAACAGCGTCACGTCCTGCTCGTTCAGGTTCTTCTCGCTGATGCGGCCCGTGCGCCGGTGGCCCAGCGGCCAGAGGAACGACGCGCGGAAAAACTCGCCTTCTTTTTCGACCCGGTGGTAGAAGGGCCAGAAGCCCCAGCCGCCGATCCCTCCCCCGCCAGCGCCTTCGTTTTGCGCCGCCGGGTCGCCGCTGTACTTTGACAGGAACGGCCAGACAACGCTGGTTTTCTCGAACTGGTCGATGCCGGAACTGTCCACGCTATGAACGTAGAAGGGCCAGGCGATGAACTCGATCAGGTCGCGATTCCAGTAACCCCGAAAGGCCCCGACGAAGGGCCAGAAGGCCTGGAAGGATTGAGGACGGCTCTTCGGAAAGGTTGGGATCACAACCTTCGCGTCGTTCGCGTACCAGATGAAGGGGAAAAACACGGTGTACTTCCGGTCCGTCGCGCCGGACGACGTGCCGCCCTGGCCGCCGCGAAAAAAGAACGGCAGCAGGTATTGGTAGTAAAAGGGCTCGCCGGAAATCTTCTCGCGGCCGGTGGTGCTGTAGAGGATTGGCTCGATGGAGAGAGACGTGCGCTGGGTGGCGCTCGGCGTTTCCGGCCGATAGCGAGACCGGAGAAATGGCCAGAGGACGCTCGTATACGTCTCGCTGGTGGCCTTGTCGCGATGGCGGGAGTAGAGCGGATGGAGGGCCCGCAGGCTCTCCTCGGAATTTTCGCGCGCATGCAGGAAGGGCCAGACGATCCAGCGCTCGGTGGTGCTCGTGGCGAGATCGTCGGTCTCGGCGTAAATGGGCCAGGACGTCGTTTCGGCGGCGAGCCGGCCGGCCAGAATGAGGCAGAAGGCTCCCACGAGAGCCAGGGTTTTCAAAAATCGAGGGATCATCAATGACCAACGGGTGGCAGGGTTAGTACGAGTCGCTTTCGCTCTCCGCGTCCGTGTCCTTGTCGTCGAGCTGGGTCGCGGAGTCATCGAGGCGAGGCAAGGTGATCACGAAAGCGGTGCCAATGCCTTCCTCCGATTCGACGCGCATGGTCCCGCCCATGTCCTCGACCACTTTCTTGCACATCGGCAGACCCAGACCGGTGCCCTTCGAACCCTTCGTGGTGAAGAAGGGCATGAAGATCTTGTCGAGCTTCTCCTGCGGGATTCCGTGCCCGTTGTCGCGCACCGTCAGTTGGATCGTCTTGGCCGCGTCGTCCTTCAACTGTGTCGTCACGACGATTTCGCCCTCGTTGTGGCTGATCGCTTCCATCGAATTGACGATCAGGTTCGCCAGCGTGCGCGAGAGCCCGGGCTCGTCGAGCGGCCGCGGCGTGATGCGCTCGTCCAGGTCGAGTTCCAAGGTCACGCCCTTGTTGAGCACTTCCTCCTGGATTTCCTCGGCGGTGGCACAAATCAGATCGTTCAGATCCACCATCGTCAGGTCGGGGGCCCGCTGACTCGAATAATTCAGCATTTCCTTCACCAGGCGGCCGATCTTCTCGATGCCCCGCGCCACCACGCCCCACGAATCCTGGGCTCCCTCCAGATCGTTCTTGTCGAAAGAGCGGGAGAGCAGGTCGCTGCCGCCCTGCATGAGCAGCAGGATATTCTTGATATTGTGGCTGACCCCGGCCATCGCCTCGCCGACGGCGGCCAGCCGCTCGCGGTGCTCCGCGTCCTTGCGCAGGCGCATGTTCTCCAGCGCCGCGCAAAGCTCCGTGGCGATGATATGCACGAATTCCAGGTCGTCGCGGCTGAACGTGCGCGAGGTGCTCGTCGTCTCCAGGTGAACCACCCCCAGCACCCGGTCGCGCCGAACCATCGGCACGCACATCACCGCGCGCACTTTGTTGAGCACGATGGACTCGCTGGCCTCGAAACGGTCGTCCTGCATCGAATCGCGCGAGAGGATCGCCACCCGCTGCTCCGTCACTTGCTCCAGGATCGTCCGCGAAATGGACACTTTCTTCTCCGCCACGATCGGCTGGTCGCGGTAACGCACCGCCGCCACGTCCAAATCGTCCACATCGGGCGACGTCCGCGTCATCACCACCGCCCGGTCGGCGACCACGGCGTCGAAGATCAGGTCCAGCGTTCGCTCCACGATGTCCGCTTCGGAGAGCCCCTCGCCCTGCCGCAGCATTTCCGACAAACGGAAAAGCGTCGAAAGCCGGTTGTTCAGCCGCATCAGCGTCTGCTTGTCGGCGGTGCGGCTGCTGGCCTCGGCCATCACCGAGGACGGGTCTTTCGTGTCCTCGCTGCGGATGATGCTTTCGGTGCGGGGTTTGTAAGCGTCCTGGCGGTCGTCGCGGATATCCACGATCGAAAGCGCGCTCTCGTCGCCCCGGCCAAAGCCGCTCGACTTATCGCGGTCGTTCACGAAAAGAAACTCGATGGCGCCAAAAGTCACCGCGTCGTTGTTATTGAGCGTCATCTGGGTAATGCGCTCGCCGTTCACGAAGGTCCCGTTGGAGGAGTTCAGGTCCTGAATAATGAAGAATTTGCCGCGCTGATCGACGCGGGCGTGAAAGCGGGAAATGCTGTCCAGCGGGATGGTGATCGTGTTGCTCGGGTGGCGGCCGACGGTGTTCGTGTCCTTCAATTCGAAGAACTCTGGCAGACCTTCCTGCGGGGCGCGGGATACCAGGCGTGGGGCATCTTTCGAAGCGGTCATTGCGGCCCGTCCGTTTCCGGCGCGGGAATCGCCGAGGGAATGGCCGGGTAAGCCGCGGTGGGCGAGGGGGGTAACTCGCCGCGGGACTCGGCTTCATCCGAGAGCGCCATCTCCGGATCGGGGCGCACGTCGCGTTCCTCCAGCGCCAAATGCACGCGCCGCGTATGCGTCACGGGAAACGGCATCATCTCCATCACCAGGTCCATCGGCGGGACCAGGTAGAGCGGAGCGCGAAAGCGTTCGCGGGAGACGGCCGGCTCGAAGCCCTCCTTCTCCGCAAGAAAGTCATAGTACCAGAACCAGGCGAAGGGCTGCTCGACCGGCGTGCGTCCCAGGTGGACGCTGTTCATCGTCACGTCCGCGCCGGGGGGATCGCTCGTGACGAGGACCTTGGTGCGCACGCAGCCGCACAGTCCGCACAGAACGGCGGCGGCCGCGAGAGAACGGAGGCACAAGATTTGGCGCAGCGAGCCAGAAGATAGCATTCCCGGTTCCCATTCCAGACGTTTTCGCGCATGCAAACGCAGGGTCATCAATGCGGCGTGGCCGCAGGGGGTGTCAAGTGAACTGGAAACTCCCAGGATTTCGTTGCGTTCTGGATTTTCAAGAAAAGATTGACTCGGATCGCGACGGGGCGCTTTCTAGCCCATAAGTATTTTGTCGAACTATGCTCACAAGTCACCGGAGGTATGCCACCGCATGAACTCATCTGATCCGTATCTCGTGGGCCTCGCCCACCATCCCGTAAAATCCCCGATCCTCAAGCCCCGCAAGCGCCGCTCGGAAATCGCCCTAAGCGGCGCCTTCCTGATCGCCGGCGCCCTCGCCTTCTCCCCCGCAACCTCCGCCGCCGTCGAAACCCCCTTCGCCCCACGCACCGTTGCCGTCAACGTCTTCAATGAAGCCGTTCCCCTCGCCACCGGCGACATCAACGGCGACGGCGACCTCGACATCCTTCTGGGCGACGTGGCCCCCGGATACCAGCTCGGCTGGTCAGAAAACGCCAACGGCGACGCCACCACCTGGAACACCTTCGCCATTCCGCCCCACCCCGCCGGCCGCGTCTACGGCGCCACCCTGGCCGATGTCGACGGCGACGGCGACCTCGACGTCATCGCCTCCAACTACAACAATTACGCCGTCTTCGTTTTCGAAAACACCAGCGGCGACGGCTCCACCTGGGCCACCCTGACCAGCTTCTACGCCTACTCCCCCGATACGGTGGCGGCGGGCGATCTCGACGGCGACGGCGACCTCGACATCGTCTTCGCCGACTACCTCCTCGGGACCATCTTCTGGGCCGAGAACGTCAACGGCGATGGCTCCTCCTTCATCGTCGAATCCGTCTCCGCCAACGGCCAAGTCCCCGGCGCCGACGTCGTCCGCGTCGGCGACGTCGATTGCGACGGCAAACTGGACGTGGTCGCAGGCGGCCGCGGAGCCAGCCTGCAAGTCTTCTTCAACGAACTCGACAACCCGGCCCAATGGGTCCCGCAAGTCGTGGCCAACGTGCCCGTCAAAGGCGAAGCCATCGAACTGGCCGACATCGACGGCGACGGCGACCTCGACATCGTCGCCGGCAATCAAACGACCGACTACGTCCAGTGGTTCGCCAACCTCGACGGCGCCGGAACCTCCTGGAGCGCTGGCATAAACGTCGGCTTCGTCGACGATCCCTACTCCGTTCCCGTCGGCGATCTCGACATGGACGGCGATCTCGACATCATCGGCATCTCCGAGCGCGACCGTAACGCGGACGCCGGCGGCGAGGTGCTCTCCTTCGAAAACACCGCCGGCGATGGCTCCGCCTGGACCGGCCGCTTCGTCACTCCCGACGGCAGCAACGACGACGCCCGCGTCGCCAAACTCGCCGACTTCGACGGCGACGGCGACCTCGACGTCATGTCCTCGGCCGACTACGGCGCCTTCTTCGTCCGCAACATGACGAACCACCGCAGCGCGCTGTTCTACTTCGACTACGATTACGATGGCTACGTCGTCACAACACTCGAGCCGACCACCAACAGCCTTCCCGTATCGCTTCCTTCCTCACTGGCATGTGCGGACCTCGACAAGGACGGCGATACCGACCTGATCGTTCCTCAGAAGAGTGGCGACACCACCTCGCTGTACTGGTACGAGAATGTCGGGGCCGGCACTCCGCTGGTTCCGAACAACATCGATGGCACGACGTCCGCCGTCCTCTCCGTTGCGGCAGGCGACGCCGACCGGGACGGGGACTCCGACATCTTCGCCAGCCATCCGCTTGACGGGATCCGAATCATTCCATCGGCCGTTTTCTCTGTCTTCATCAACGATGCCCTCGGGACGAGTTGGACGCAGGTGCCCATCACCTCGGCCAACGAGAACATCCACGGCGTCGAGATGGCCCCCGCCGACATCGACGGCGACGGCGACCTCGACGTCTTCTTGACGGGGATAACCTATACCGACGACTATCCGAGTTCACCCTCGACTTTCGCCTGGGCGGAAAACCTGGATGGCACGGGAACGAATTGGACAACCCACAGCATTGCCGAGACGTACCCTTATTACTATCACACAGCGGTTGTCTCGGGAGACTTCGACGGCGATGGTGACATGGACGCGGCGTTCGCGGGCGGCTACTTCAATACCTTTCTTGGATCGACGCCCGATCTTGGCACTGTGATCGCCCTCAACGATTACGGCGATGGAACCTCATGGTCCCCAAGCTTCCTCCCACCCTATAACCTTACCGGTCTGGATGCAGGAGACATCGACGGCGACGGAGACCTCGATCTTGCCGGCATGGCCTTTTATGAAGATGGATTTGGCTCCTACGCCTATCCGATGTGGTTCGAAAACGTGAACGGTGACGCCTCCTCCTGGCAGCACCACTTCATCAGCAACGACTACAGCTACCTCCTCGTCTTGGGTCATCAAAGCGCCGAATTGGCCGATATCGATGGCGACGGAGACCTGGATTTCGTTATTCCCGGCTATTATGAAGGCAATGCCAGCGCTGCCTTCCTCAACGAGCGAGACTTCGGCAATCCCTGGACCTATCTCTATATGTCCTATTCCGACGGTCCCGGGAAGACCGCCGACATGGACGGCGATGGCGATCTGGACTTCGTGGGCGCCTACCTCTACTACGATGAGGACGAAAATGCCTTCCCCTATCTTGCCATTTATGACAACCTTGGCGGCCAGTTCAGCATCGTCTCCTTCGACATCACCCCCGGCGTCCCCGTGGACGACGGCGATATCGTGCCCCTGATTGGCTTCGAAGTGACCCACGAGGGCCGCGCCGGCGACCGCGACATCGAACTCCGCACCGTCGAGTTGCAACTCATCGACAACTCCACCAGCGACCCGCTCACCACCTCGGAAGCCAACGACGTCATCCAGCGCATGTACTTGCAGCTCGACGACGGCGACTTTGTCTGGGAGCCGGACGCCGCGGAGGATGAGGTGATCGTCACCCTTGGCAGCCTCTCGCTCGACGCCAATGGCGTCTTCACCATGGTGCTGCCCGAGAGCGAAGCCGTGCCGTCGATCCTTCAGCCCCACGGAATCGCCCCGAATCGCTACTACATCTCGGCCGTGACCACCACCAACGCGGGCAGTTTGCCCCAGAGCGATTTCCTCCTCATCCACCGCACCGCCAGCTCGAGCGGGGCGGATCAAGCCATCACCGACATCCCCCTCAGCCTGGAATACGAAGCGGACTTCGAAGTCGGACCGGTCGATATCTTCGACGGCCCCCTGCTGGTCGAACTCGGCGATTTCACCGCCACCGCCCTCGGCATCGGCCAAGGCGTCGCCCTAGCCTGGAGCACCATCGCGGAAACCGACAACGCCGGTTTCCACGTCTATCGCGCCGTTCCAAACGGTGATGACGGATATTCTCTTGGCGAACGCTTGACTTCGACCCTCATTCCCAGCGAAAGCCTTTTCGGAAGTGGCGCCACCTACCAATTCACCGACGCCGTGATCCTCACAGCCGGTGGCGAGGAGCGGGCCTACTTCCTGGAAGACGTCGACTTGTCTGGGCGCAGCACCCTCCACGGACCCGCCAAGACGGCCCTCAGCCAAACCACCAGCAACGTCCCCCAATGGACGCTGTTCGAGTAGACCATCCGCCAAAGAGCCCCGTACAATCCCGGAGATTTCCCCAATGACCAACGATACATTCCCCACCGAATCCACCCCCGAAACCAAAGCCCCCGAGTACGAAACCCCGCAGGTGGAAACCCGCGAGGCCAAAGACCTCGACGAGCAAATGCTCGACGTGAACGCCTTCACCGGCGATCCTTTCGAACTCTAACTCCCCCCAGATCCAACACCCGGTCCGCGAAGACCGGAGGAGGCGAATGCCCTCCTCCGGTCTTTTATCGCTTAAGACACGTTGCCGCCAGAACCGGCTTGCCCGCCCCCCGGCATTGCACTATCCGTGTAATACCTACTGAACTAGTAGGAATTCACTCCGTCTCCCGTTAGGGCCCCCACCATGCCGCTCGAAGCCTGGTTCACCGTCGGCATCCTGCTCATCGTTTTCGGCCTCCTGATGAAAACCCGGCTTCCCACCGACGCGGTCCTCATGGGCGGAGTCGGCGTGCTGCTGGTCTTTGGCATCGTTGACGCCAAGCAGGCCTTTGCCGGCTTCTCCAACTCCGGCGTCATCACCGTCGGCGTCCTCTTCGTCGTCGCCGCCGGCGTGCGGGACTCGGGAGCGATCTGGCCCCTGATTCGCGGCCTTCTCGGCAGCACCAAGTCCATATTCTGGGCCCAGACCCGCCTGATGCTCCCCATCGCGGCGTTCAGCGGCTTTCTGAACAATACGCCCCTGGTGGCTATGCTGGTTCCCGCCATCACCGATTGGTCGCGGCGCAGTGGCGTCGCCTCCTCCAAGCTTCTCATCCCGCTGTCCTACGCGGCCATCCTCGGCGGCATGTGCACCCTGATCGGCACCAGCACCAACCTGGTCGTCAACGGCCTGATGATCGAACGCGGCATGGAGACGATGGGCGTGTTCGACATCAGCATCATCGGCGTGCCCTGCGCCCTGGCGGGCATCGCGACGATTCTGCTCGTCGGCCGAAAACTCCTCCCGGACCGCCGGCCCGCCGTCAGCCGCCTCGACGACCCTCGCCAGTACACCCTGGAAATGATGGTCGAGGACGGCGGCGTAAACGTCGGCAAGACCATCGAGGAAGCGGGCCTTCGCCATCTCGGCGGCGTTTACCTGATGGAAATCGACCGCGACGGCCGCGTCATCCCGGCCGTCGGTCCAGAGCAAGTGCTCGAAGCCGGCGACCGGCTGGTCTTCGTCGGCGTCGTCGACTCGGTCAAGGAACTGCGCACCTGGCCAGGTCTCGTGCCAGCAACCAATCAGATCTTCAAGCTCGACGGCACAGACAGCGAGCGCCTCCTGGTGGAAGCGGTCGTCTCCGACTCCTCTCCTCTGCTCGGCAAGAGCATCCGCGAAGGGCGCTTCCGCACGATGTACAACGCCGCCGTCATCGCCGTGGCGCGCAATGGCGAGCGCGTCGAGGGAAAGATCGGCGACATCGAACTGCGCGCCGGTGACACCCTGCTTCTCGAAGCCCAGCGTTCCTTCCTCGCCAGCCATCGCAACAGCCGCGACTTTTTCCTGGTCAGCGGTCTCAGCCGCTTCACCGAACCGACGCCGCAGAAAGCCTGGATCGCCCTCGCCATCGTGGCCGGCATGGTCCTCCTCAAGGCCGTCGGCCTCTTCACTATGCTCCAGGCCGCGCTGATCGCCTCCGCCGCCATGCTGGTCACCGGATGCCTGACCCTCGAAGGCGCCAAGCGGGGCATCAACCGCGACCTGCTCGTCGCCATCGCGGCGGCCTTCGGGCTGGGCAACGCCCTGCGCGAGAGCGGCGCCGCCGACGCCATCGCCCAGGGCATCATGGGTCTCGCCGCGGGCGAGCCCTGGCTCACCCTCCTGGCGATTTACATCATCACCGCCATTTTCACCGAAACCGTCACGAACAACGCCGCCGCCGTGGTCGTCTTCCCCATCGCCTACTCCGCGTCCCAGGTCCTCGGCGTCAGCTTCACGCCCTTCGCCTACGCCATCATGATCGCCGCGTCGGCCAGCTTCGTCACACCCATCGGTTACCAGACAAACCTGATGGTTTTCGGCCCGGGTGGTTATCGCTTCACCGACTTCACCAAGGTCGGAACGCCGGTGGCTCTCGCAGTCGCCGTCGTAGCCCTCGCTCTGCTACCGGTCCTCGTGCCGTTCTAAGGCACCTTCAATCTCTTCAGCTACCGCCCGGCGGCCGCCCATCAAAGAGAATCCACTGCGGGTTGCCGGAATCCGGCGGCCACACCGCCAGCGGTTCGCGGTTGCCCGCCAGCCACCAGTCCACGTTCCCCCAGAACCCTTTGCGGTTTTGAATCAGGTGGAAGTCGTAGGGCGGCGGCCCGTCAAAGCTCATCGTCTCCGGCAGCACGCCCCAATCCCGATACAAGTCGAAGACCACCGTATGCAGCGCCCGCGTCTTGATCCGCGCGTCTGGCGGCACAACGTCCAGAAGCCTCCCGGGCGTGATGCCCTCGCCCCAGTAGGTGGTTTCGAAAGGGAAGTCGTGGCCTTCCGGCGCCACGATCCGCAAAGGTAAGTTGTAGTAGCTCAAACCTCTCGGCAGAAACGGCCCGGCCGTAAGCGCAATCGCCCCGGCCAAGCACCAAGGCGCCCACCGCAGGCGTTCCCTCCGCCAAAGCTGCGCCTCGCCCAGCCGCCCCGCCATCATCGCCAGCGGCACCAGCGCCGGCAGGAACAACCGGATGCCATCGTACTTCGGGGAGGACGGCAACATGGTGGCGCTGAGCGGCCCGATGAAGGCCAGCAGCAGCAGCGCATCGAAATCCATGCGCTCGCGCAGGAACCGCCACCCCGCCCGCCATATCCCCCACGCGCCAAGGACCAAGAAAACCACCGGCATCGTCGCCGCCAGCATCACCGGCACGTAGTGCCAGGGCGCCTTGGGCGCGTCGTCGGGGAAGTTGTATTTCTCCCCCAGATACCAGACGCCCTGATGGCTGTGCTCGCGGATGAACTGCCAATAGCCAGCAATCCGCGCCGCCGTGTCATGCCACATCCAGGGCCAGATCGCCAGCGCCACCACCGGCGCCAACAGCAGCAGCGCCGCCGCGATCAGGGCGTGCTTGATGGCCGATGCGGACTCGGGCCTGGGCACGCGGCGGTGCTCCAAAATCCCGAAGAAAACCCGCAGCGCCAACCATCCGCCGACAGCCACGATCAGGATCAGGCCGTTGACCTTCGTCGCCAGCGCCAGCCCCAGCAGAACCACCAGCCCGGCCTTGGTTCGCCGTCGCGCCAAATCCCCGCCCGCCACGCAAAGCACCGCCGCCGTCAGGAAGCAAAAGACCGTTTCACTCGCCGCGAAATGCGCGTGGCCGAAGAGCCTCGGATGCAGGCCGTAGCACGCCGCCCCCAGCAAAGCCCAAGCCGTCGATCCGGTTCGCCGTACCGTCAGGAAAATCAGCGCCAGCGTCGCCGCGAAGAGCGCCGCCGGAACGAGCCGCAGCACGTACAGCTTGCCCATGCCGGAGCCGAACACCGTCAGCGGCGCGTGGAGCCATTTCGTCACCGGCGGCAGTTCGCTGATTTCCGCCCAGCCCGCCTCGATGCCCGAGGGCGAGAGCGCCGCGCCGGGGTCCTGGACCAGCAGGACGATCCACTGCCGCGCGTCCTCGTAGGCCGGGTAGTAATAGCCCTCGTCCCACGTCATGCCAAAGCGCCCCGTGGTCAGCATCGGCGCCACAAATCCGTAAAGCAGCAGCACCGCCACCGCGATCGCGTCGGCCCGGTGCGCTCCGAGCCATTCCTTAGCCAGCGCCCACCTCCTCATCGCCGTTTCCATCCGCTCGAACCATTCTCCTTGTTGGCTTTGCGCCATGCGGCGGGCCGCTCCGTGTTGTACGGCTTCAGATCCACCGGCATCGTTCCCAGGACATGGATGGCCTCCGCCGTATGCGCCACGCGCAGCGCCCGAAAGCGCACGCCGGCCTGGCGCGCCGCGCGGGCCGCTGCGGCAAAAGCCGGATCGTGGGCGTCGCTCGGCCGGATGGCCTTGGCGGCGGGGATTTGCACGAAGAAGAGCACCTCGGCGGAGGCTTTCCTTGGCTCAAGCAAGGCGCTCAACTCGCGCAGGTGATTCGCGCCGCGCTCGCTCACCGAGTCCGGAAAATAGGCCCGCCCGTCGGGGTAGTAGAGATGGACGTTCTTGACTTCGAGAAAGTGATACCGCCGCCCGAACTTGAGCCGGAAATCCACCCGGCAGTTCTCGCCGTAGGGGCACTCCGGCCGCAACTCGTCCCACTTCGCCAGCCACGGCAGCGCCCGCCGCTCGAGCAGTTCGCCCACGATCCGGTTCGGCATCGCCGTGTTGGCGCCATAGACGTGACCGCCAGCCTCGGCCATTTCCCAGGTGAACTTCAGCTTACGATTCGGATTATCCGCCCGGCTGATCCAGACCCGCGTGCCCGGCGCGCAGAGACCCTCCATCGCGCCGGTGTTCACGCAGTGGGCCGTGACGACTTCGCCGCCGGGTAGTTCGATGTCCGACAGGAACCGGTTGTAACGCCCCAGCAACCGCCCCTCGATGAGCGGTTCCTCGCGGGGAATCACGACGGGAAAGGGGTCCGCGGCGGCGGCGGGCGGGGAATTCATCGCGGGGTCAAGTGCGCAGGCGGGTGGCCGCTTCCCGCAGCGCGTACTCATATCCCCGCGTGCCCAGGCCGCAAATCACGCCCACGGCGATGTCGCTGATGTAGCTGTGATGGCGGAATTCCTCGCGGGCGTGGATGTTCGAAATGTGGACTTCATAGATCGGCTTATCCACCGCCAGCAAGGCGTCGCGCAGCGCCACCGAGGTATGCGTCAAGCCACCCGGGTTGATGATGATCGCGTCCACGCGCTCGCGCAGTTCGTGGATCGTGTCGATCAGAAGACCCTCGTGGTTGCTCTGGAAGAAGGTCAGCTCCACGTTGACTTCATCGGCCATCCAACGCAGGTGGCGCTCGATGTCGCTGAGGGTTTCGCGCCCGTAGCGTTCCGGCTCGCGGGTCCCGAGAAGGTTGAGGTTGGGGCCGTTGAGGATCGCAATCAGGGGCATCGCAAGGGGTGTCCGGGGCGGAATGGGGCTAGCCTCCGGCCAATTTCGCCGAGGCTTTGCGCCCCCCCTTGTGGACGCGCCACTTGGGATGGGTAAAGCCGAACTTCTTCACCCGGTTGTTCATCCGGTCCACGCTGATGCCCAGCAGCCCCGCCGCCTCCGTCTGATTCCAGTCGCACCGGCGCAGCGCCTCCAGCACGAACTGCTGCTCCAGCTCGTCCAGATTCACGCCGTCTTCCGGGATTTCCACGAAGCTTTGCTGAGCCGTCGTCTTCTGCGCCAGACCGCACGCCCGCACGTCCTCCGCCGTGATGGCGGTGCCGCCCCGGGCTCGGATCAGCAGCCGCTCGCTGATGTTGCGCAGTTCGCGGATGTTGCCCGGCCAATGGTAGTCCCGCAGCACCGCGAACGCGTCCGCCGTCGGCTCCGGCACCGGCCGGCCGTAGCGCTTCGCCGCCCGCCGCAGGAAAAACGCCGTCAGCTCCGTCACGTCCTCACGGCGCTGGCGCAGCGGCGGAATCTCGATGGGAAACACGTTCAGGCGGTAATAGAGGTCCTGGCGGAAGTGGCCTTCCTCGCTCATGCGCAGCAAATCGCGGTTCGTGGCGACAATCATGCGCAGATCGACCTGGATCGGCCGCATCCCACCCACGCGCGTAAACGTCATGTTCTCAAGCACCCGCAGCAACATCGCCTGCACATCCAGGCTCACCTCGCCTACCTCGTCCAGGAAAAGCGTCCCGCCGTCCGCCACCTCCATCTTGCCCTTCTTCGTGGTCTTGGCGTCTGTAAAGGCGCCGCGTTCGTGGCCAAAGAGTTCGCTTTGCAGCATCGTGTCATCGGGCAGCAACGCCCCGTTCAGGTCCACGAATTCGCCGGTGCGGCCGCTCGCGCGGTGGATCGCGCGGGCGACCAGTTCCTTGCCGACGCCGGTCTCGCCCAACAGCATCACCGTGGCGTCCGTCTCGGCGACTTCCGCGATTTCTTCCTTGATGCGCATCATCGCGGGCGAGTCGCCCACCAGTTCGCTGAATTCATCCACCTTGGCCACCGTCTCGCGCAGCCGCCGGTTTTCCTTGGCGACTTCCTGCTGCTCCATGGCGCGGCGCAACCGGACCGCGATTTCCGAGCGCGACGCATCCTTGGTCAAGTAATCGTTCGCCCCGCGCTTCATCGCGTCCACCGCCGTTTCCACGCTGTTCAGGCTCGTCAGCATCACAAACGGAACATCGGCCTCGATGGCTTCCAGTTCGCCGCCGCGAACCTGGCTCAGAAAATCCAGCCCGCTCTGGCCCGGCATGCGGATGTCGCACAGAATCGCCGCGTAGCGCCCGCTCGCCATGCGCGTCAGCGCTTCCTTCGGTCCAAACGCATGATCCGCTTCGATTCCCTCCAATTGTAAATTCCGTGCCACACGATGGGCAAACGTCTGGTCGTCCTCAACTATCAGGACTTTTGGCATGGTCGAAGGCGCTTTCCGATTCGAAGGGGGTAATCGGAGAACTAGACCTCGTCGTGGCGGGGCGGGTTTGGGAACGGGGAGTTCACAAAGCAAGGAGTTGCCACGGATGGGCACGGATACAAATTCGGATAGATTTAATTCTTCATTGGGAGACGCCTGAACGCGCGGGAGCCAGACCGTTCGGAAATCCATCCGTGCCAATCCGTGGCCACTTTCCTTCTCCGTGCATCTCCATCCTGCGTGTGCTTCGTGTCCCTACAACTTCGGCACCATGCCGCTATTGCGGTGCAGGATGCGCAGCCCCCCCACCATGGTCGGATCGTCGCTGCCGTCGCCCTCGGTAACTTCCAGCTTTCGCCAGATAATCCCCGCGCCCAAGTTCAAATCGTTCAGGCATCGGAATCGCGCCCGGGCCAGCAAATCGGCCACCTCGACCCGCCCTTCCAGGTCCACCTGCACGCGGATTTCGTGGGTGGGCCAGATGTCGAAATAGTTCTCGTAGCGAATGCTCGCGCCGGGGACGCCTTCGAGTTTGAACTCGACGCCCGCCACCAGGTTTTCCGCGCTCAGGATATAGATCGCGCGCCGCTTGCCCAGCACCGTTTGCAGCGTCGCCCGCAGCTTGGGTTCACCGAGCCGCGCCCGCCGCACTCCCGCTGGCAGATGCATTCGCGACGTGACAATCATCTTGCCCTGGATAATCTCCGCCACCACGGCGCAGCGCTCGATGTCCTCGACACCGATTTCCAGAAGCATCGCCCGGGCGATTTCCGTGCAACCCGACGAGTTGAACTCGATTTCGAAATCGCGCTGCCCCCGCAAATCGCCCTTCAACGTCCACGCCCCCAACCGGCAGATCGCGTTCTTGTTGAGCGATTTCATGGCCGACGTATGCACCGCGTACACCCGCAGCGCCTGATCGTCCACCGGCTGGAAGACCACCCGGATCGGCGCCATGGCGTGGCGCATGGCCCAGAGCGCCAGCTTGGGAACGCCCCGGCAATCGAGCAGCGACGGCCCCATCGTCGGCCACGGGTCCGCCAGCCTCCACAGCAGAGCCGACAACGCCGTTCCCGTGCGGCAACGCACCTCGTCGATGGTCCGGGTCACCTCGCGAGCCTGCAAGACCTGACTCATAAAGACCCATTCCTCCGGCGAATTGGGCGCCCGGAAATCGTCGATCAGCGGTTGCATCAGATCCAGCTCCAGCGTCCCCCGCGAGAGCCGTGTCCGCGGACCGCTGTTCGAAAGATCGCCCGCGAAGTCCGGCAGGAACCCGCTCGAAATCTCCGCCGCGGGAAAGCTCGGCAGCGCCTCCACCGTCGCCGTGTTGCCCTTGCCCGGCCGCCTCGGCAATGGCGACGACGACAGGTATGGCCGCGATGGATCGAGGCTGTCCAGCAGCGTCGGCAGCAATTTCTTGGCGATGCCGCCGCCCGGTTCCTTGTCCCAGGACCCGCGCCCTTCCGACTTCGCGAACAGAAAGTCCTTCTGCCCGTCGCCTCCGCACCACATCACCAGACTCGGATGGTTGCGCAGTCGCTTGATCTGATGGGTCGCCTCCTTCTGAATGTCGCGCCAGAACTCCCGCATCCGGTCGGGGTACTGCGCCTGGCAGTAGGGAAAGTCCTGCCAGACCATAATCCCCAGTTCGTCGCAGCGGTCGTAAAACTCTTCGCTCGCGTATTCTCCGCCGCCCCAGACCCGCACTATGCCAATATTGTGGCGGGCCATCATCTCCACCCAGTCGGCCTCCATCTCCGGCGTCATGTTGTACGGAAAGAGCGTCGGCGGCACCCACACCGCCCCCAGCATCGGCGTCTCCCGGTTATTGATAAAGAGCAGGAAGGGCTCCGCGCCTCCGCTCGTGTCGATGTCACGCAGGCCAAAGCGCAGACCCTTGCGTCCCACCACCTGGCCACTGATTCGGATTTCCACACTGGCGCGATAGAGCGGCCGCAGTCCCGGACCCGCCGCCAGCGGCTCCCACGGCAGCGGCTGCTTGATCGCCACCGGTTCGGCGTGGCGGAACACGCCGGGTTTGATGCGGAACGTGCGCGCGCTTTCCCAGACGATGCTTGACTGATATGTGCCCTCCATGGTCGTGCCCGGCTCCAGCAACTCGACCTTGTAAATCAGCGTCGCCCGGTCCGACACGAAGCTCTCGAACTCCGTCTCGATCTTGAACTGGGCCAAATCCGCGTTCAGCCGCTTCACCGGCACGTGCATGTCCCGCACCGCGACGGCATGATGGCGGCGCAGCACGGGGGGCGTTCCAATGCCGACGCTCGGCACGGGCGGCGCCAGGCTCCCCCAGCCGCTCAGATACTGGGGCCGGCGCGCGAACATGCGCCAGTCGCAGTACTCGCCCAGCAGCGGCTCGTGCGCCTCCTCCAGGGCTTTGCAGACCAGTTTCGTCGGCTGGAACACCACGCAGATCGAATTCTCACCGGCCTGCAATATCCGGCTCACGTCGTAGGTGTACTCGCGAAACGCGTTGTGGGTCCGCCCCAGGAACTTGCCGTTGACGAACACCCGGGCGAAGCAATCGAGCCGCCCGAAGGTGATTTCCAGCCGGTGGTCGGCGCGATCCGAAGCCTCGAACCAGCGATAGGGCGCCGTGAACTGGCAGCGGTAAATCCAGTGCTCCTCGCCCACCCAATCCACCTTGTCCAGCGCCCAGTTCGGCGCGTCGTGCGCCGGAACGGAACCCAGCGCCACAAGGTCCGCGTATAGATTGCCCGGCACCCGGACGTGCTTCCAGTCGCCCGTGCCGCTGAAGTCCAGCGCCAACTGATCCTGCAGGATCGCCTGCTTCTCCTGGGGAAAAAGCCGGCGGGCGCGCCAGTCATCCGACAACGTCACCGACTCCCCGGCGTCGGGAACTTGCGTGGTTTGCGGAGGACGAGGCGGCATAAGTCGGCTTTTCCGGGTCCCCTCAGGCGGACAGTTCGATGGCGGTCATGATCGTCTCGGCGTGCAACGCCACCGTCTCGGTTACGTCGCGCGCGTAGCCCCCGCCCGTGATCGTCACGAACGGCACATGCGCCGCGATGGCCGCGCCCAGCACGATCTGCTCCCGCCGGACCATCCCTTCGTAGCTGATCCCCAGCGATCCCAACACATCGTTGCGATAGGGATCGACCCCCGCGACGTAGAGAACCAGCTCCGGCCGATGCTCCTTCAGCACCCGCTCCACCGCCTGCGTCAGCGCGTCCAGGTACGCTTCGTCGCCGGCGAACAGCGGCATGCCGATGTCCAGGTCGCTCGCTTCCTTGACGAACGGATAGAGCCGTTCCTGATGAATGGAAAACGTGAACACATCGAGATCGGAAGAAAAAATCCGCGCCGTCCCGTTGCCCTGATGGACATCCGTATCGATCACGGCAATGCGCCGCGCCCATCCCCGGGCTTTGGCGTTCGCCGCCGCCACGGCCACGTCGTTGATGTAGCAGAAACCCTCGGCGTGATCGCCGAAGCCATGATGGAACCCCCCGCCGATGTGACAGGCTCCGCCGCAGTGCATCGCCTTCTCCACCGCCAGAAGCGTCCCCCCCGCCGTCGTCGCGCAGCCTTCGACGATGGACTCGCAGATCGGCAGTTCGCTCCGCGACGTGCGCGACGTGTGCCGGTAGCTTCTCAAATCCTTCAGGTAATCCTTCTCCAGCACCGCCAGCAGTTCCGCCTCCGACGCCTTCGGCGCCTCCAGCAGTTCGCCCTCCGTCAGCGCGCCCTCATAGATCAGCCGCTCCTTGATGAGCCGGAACTTCTGCGTTGGAAAAACGTGCTTGCCGATGTTCATCTCGTAGTCGGGATGGAAGACGAAGGCGGGCCGGAAAGACATAGCCGAATCCAATGAGGAACCAGGGAGTAGGAGATCAATCTCCGAAGGCTTCTCCTTTCCCGGCCCATGTTCGCAATCCTGTTTTCGAGACGATCTGCGGAACAGCCTTAACTTCGCCGTCAAAACAAAAAAAACGCGGCGGCCCTCGGCGCAAATCGATCAGGCCCGCTTGGTCCGATATCCGCTCCTGCCAGAGATCGGACGGAACCTCGCCCGAGCGCGCGAGGCCATTGCCCGACCTAACCGCCCCGCGTAACAGGAATTGCCCATGCCCCCTGCGGCCGATACCGCCCCCGCCCCCCAGCCCGCCGCCGAATCGGCTCCGTCTCCCGCCATCTCGATTCGCGATGTTTCGAAAAGCTACGGCACCGAACGCAAAGGCCAGCCTCCCGTCCCGGTCCTGCGCGGCGTCTCCCTCGACGTTCGCCCCGGCGAGTTCGTCTCCCTCATGGGCTCCTCCGGCAGCGGCAAGACCACACTTCTCAACATGGTGGGCGGCCTCGACGTACCCGATGCGGGGATAGTGACCGTGGCGGGACAGAACCTCGCCCGCCTGACCGACAAGCAGCGCAGCGAGTTCCGCCTCCGCCACATCGGCTTCGTTTTCCAGTTCTTCAACCTGCTGCCGAACCTGACGGTGCGCGAGAACATCGCGCTGCCCCTCCTGTTCCAATCCCGCCCCGCCCGCGACGCCGACGCCGCCGCCGCCTCCGTGGAGGAGGAAGTGGGCCTCGGCGGCAAAGGCGCCCGCCGCATCAGCCAGCTCTCTGGCGGTGAAATGCAGCGCGTCGCCCTCGCCCGGGCCCTGATCCACCGCCCGGCAGTGCTCCTCGCCGACGAACCCACGGGCAACCTGGACTCGCGCACCGGCGAGACCATCCTCGCCCTGATCCGAAATCTGGCCCAGGAGCACGGCGCCACCGTCCTCATGGCGACGCACGACCTCGCCGCCACCCAGGCCAGCGACCGCGTCGTCCGCATGCGCGACGGGCAGGTGGTTTCCGGCGACGACGCTGAGGGAGCCGCCTGACCCGATGGGCCGCTTTCCCGTTTTCAAGGCCTTGATCGGCAGCTACCTGCGACACGAGCGCGGGCGCACACTCCTGACGATTCTTGGAGTGGCGCTCGGAGTCGCGGTCCTCGTGGCCATCGATCTCGCCAACGAGAGCGCCGTCGCGTCCTTCAAACGCACCGTCAGCGACGTCGCCGGCCGAGCGACTTTGACCGTTCGCGGCAATGGCGCCGGCATCGACCCGGCGCTGACGCGGACTCTGGCGAAGGCCGAAGGCGTCGAAGCGGTCGCGCCTTTGATCGAAGGCACCGCCACGTTCGTCCCCGCCGAAGGAAGCACCGAAACGCTGACCCTCCTGGCTGTCGATCTGCTCGCCCCCGGTGGCGAGGAGGAAGTGCGCGATCTGAGCTTTCAGCTGGCTGAAAACGTTGGCTTTACCGATCTTCTCACCTCACCCGGCGCGATGATTTTCGCCGAGGGTTTCCTCAACCGCGCGGGCCTTGCCCTGGGCGAGCGCACGCGGCTGCGCGTCTTGGGGCTCGAGACCGAAGTCTTCGTCGCGGGCGTGGTGCGCGGTTCGACCTACGCCGAAGCCCTCGGCGGAAACGTCGCCGTCATGGATTTGGGTAACGCGGATCTGCTGCTGCGGCGTGGCGGAAGGCTCGACCGCATCGACCTCATCACCACCGAGGGCCTTCCCACCGCCACCATCCAGGACCGCCTCGCCCGGCTCCTCCCCCCCACCGTCAGCATCGAACGCCCGGAAGCCCGCAGCACCCAAGTGGACAACATGCTCGCCGCGTTCCGGTTCAATCTCGGCGCACTGGGGCACATTTCTCTGCTGGTGGGGGCGTTCCTGATCTACAACACCATGAGCATCGCCGTCGTGCGGCGCCGCGAAGTCATCGGAACTCTCCGCGCCTTGGGCATTTCCCGGCGCCGCGTGCGCTGGGCGTTCCTGGCCGAGGGCCTCCTCATGGGCGCCGTCGGCGGCGTCCTTGGTATCGTGGGGGGAATTGGCCTCGCCGCCGCGCTCCTCGACACCGTCAGCGCCGCCATCTCCATCAACTTCGTGCAGACCAACGCCGAGAGCCTCGCCCTCTCGCCCGGTAAGCTCCTCTTCGCCCTCGGCCTCGGCATGGCGACGGCACTGGCGGCGGCGTGGGGTCCGGCGGCGGAGGCCTCCGCCACCCCGCCCGCCAACACGATGCGGCGCGGTTCGCTGGAGCACACGCTCCGCCCCCGGTCGCGCTGGCGGCTGGCGCTCGGCTTGGCAAGCCTCCTGGCAGGCGCCGGCCTCCTCTTCCTCGATCCCCGGCCGGGCCTGCCGATCGAGGGCTACGCCGCCTCTCTTGCCTTCGTGGTGGCGTTCCTGTGCGCGGTGCCGGGGTTGCTCGATGGCCTGAGCCGCGCCGCCAAGGCGCCCTACGCGCGGCTCTTCGGCGCCGAGGGCCTCCTCGCCATCAGCAGCACCCAGAGCAGCCTGGGCCGCGCCAGCGTAGCGATTGGCGGCCTGATGCTGGGCCTGGGCATGACCATCAGCGTCAGCGTCATGGTCGCCAGTTTCCGCGACACCGTGGTCGTGTGGATGCAGCAGGTCTTGCAAGCCGACCTCTACGTCAGCCCCCGCGCTCCGTCCGCCGTGGCCCGCGCCGAGCCGATGGACGCGGCGCTGGCCGATCGCATTGAGGCGCTGGACGGCGTGGCGTTTGTCGATCCGTTCCGCACGAGGCGCATGGATCTGATGGGCGCACCCGCCTTTCTGGGCGCGGGTAGGCTTGAGGCGGCTCGCTTTAGCAACGAGGACATCTACGGTCGGCCCATGGCCGAAGTCCTGCGCGAGGCCAAAGCCAACGATCAGCTCATCGTCAGCGAAGCCTTCGCCCGCAAACGCGGCCTGGAACGCGGCGACACCGTCGCGGTCCCGACGCCCGGGGGCCTGCGCGAGTTCGTCATTGCCTCGGTTTACTACGATTACAGCTCGGAACAGGGCTACGCGATCATGGACCGCGAGTTGTACCTCCAGCTCTTCGATGACCCCCTCATCGACAGCGTGGCCGTTTATCTGAAGGATGGCGCCGACCCAGGCGCCGCCCGGCGGGCCATCGAAGGCGCCGCCGCCGAACTCGGCACCGTTCCGCCGCTTCGCATCAGCGCCAACAGCGAACTGCGGGGTTATGCCCTGGAAGCCTTCGACCGCACCTTTGGCGTCACCTACGTTCTTCAATTCATTGCGATTATCGTCGCCGTGTTGGGCGTCGCCACGACGCTCTTCGCCCAGATTCTCGACCGCGCCGACGAGATTCTGGCGCTGCGGTACGTCGGCGCGTCCAAGGGCCGAGTCGCGAAAATGATCGCTCTGGAATCGGCGCTGCTGGGCTTCGTGGGGGTGGTCCTCGGCGTGGCGAGCGGTCTCGCTTTGTCGTGGATTCTGACGAAAGTCATCATGATTCAGAGCTTTGGCTGGACCATCCAGTATGAGATTCCGTGGCTGCTGATCGGCCAGATCGCCCTCGTCGTCTTCGGCGCGACCCTTGCGGCCTCCGTGCTCCCAGCGCGCGAAGCGGTGAACCGGGGCAACGGGAGGTCGATGATGGGCGTTCGCTGAAAATGGTTGCGCGATTCCTAAACTTTGGTTCTAAACCTGATTTCAGCGACGAAGAAATCCCCGCTCTGGAGTCCACTTATGAACTCATCCCCCGCTAAGTCCCCCGCCTTCACCCTCATCGAACTCCTGGTCACGGTGGCCATTATCGCCATTCTCGCCGCCATCGCCATCCCGAACCTCTTGCAGGCCCAAGTGCGTTCCAAGGTCTCGCGCGCCAAGGCCGACCTGCGCACCGTTGTCACGGCGCTCGAAACCTACCGCGTCGATAACAACCAATATCCCACCTATCACTACGACGGCACGGCGCTGGCCTTCCACATCGGTGGCCAGGTCACCGGCTTCGGCGCGTCGCCCCCCTTCAACGGCCCAAACCCCATCACCTCGCCCATTTCCTACATCACCCAAATGCCCCAGGACCCCTTCCTCGCCGAGCGCGGCGGCGACCGCAAAGAGACCGAATACCTCTACGTGAACTGGGATTACGCCCTGGCGCGCGCAGTGGATTCGGCGAACCGCTTCGCCCAGTTCAGCCAGATGCGCCGCGTGTATGGCCCCTATCGCCTCCACAGCCGCGGCCCCGATGGCGAAGGGCCCGATTCCGGCATGCCCTACGATCCGACCAACGGCACCGTCAGCCCCGGCGACATCACCTACGGCCCCAACGCGGGCTACGACAAGCTCGCTCCTCTCCCATGACCCGATTCGCCTTCGCTCCACTATTGATTCTGTTGGGTTTAGCTTCTTTTTTCCCCGCAACCGTCAGGAGCGAAGGCTTCCAGCGCGCCCTCCCCGGATTCGCCTACGAGTTCCCCCGCGACCACGGGTCGCACCCGGATTTCCAGACCGAGTGGTGGTACTTCACCGGCAACCTGGAAACCGAGAGCGGACGCCCCTTCGGCTATGAACTGACCATCTTCCGCACTGGCCTGATCCCGCCGGGCGATCCTCGCGCGGGCGCCTCGCCCCTGGTGCCAAGCAACGTCTTCCTGGGCCATTTCGCCATCAGCGACATCACCAACGAGGCCCACGAGAACTGGGAAGCGGTCGGCCGCGAAGGCCTCGGCCAAGCCCATGGCGCCACCGACCGCCTCGACGTCCGCGTCGGCGATCTGGCGGTCCGCATGGAGCCGGACGAGACGATTCTCCTGACCGCCGAGGTCGAAGGCGCGGCTCTCGATTTCCGCCTCTCGCCCGCCAAGCCCTTCGTCATCCATGGCGAAAACGGCGTGCATCAGAAAGCCAGCGACCCCGGCCAGGCCAGCCACTACATCACCTACACGCGGCTGAACACCGAGGGCACCCTGACCTGGCGCGGCGAGGACTACGCGGTCCGCGGCCTGTCCTGGTTCGATCACGAATTCGGCAGCGACCAGCTCTCTGGCGAAGAAGTCGGATGGGACTGGTTCGCGCTTCAGCTCGCGAACGGCGAAGACCTGATGGTGTACGGCCTGCGGCGGGCCGACGGCACCTTCAATCCGCAGTCCATCGGCACCCTTGTCGGTCCAGGGGGCGAGAAAACCCTCCTGCCAAAGAGCGCCTACGACATCCGCCCCACGGGCACCTGGACCAGCCCCCACACCGGCGCCGTCTATCCGATGGGTTGGGAAATCGAAGTGCCGCAATTCGACGGCGCTCTCCGGGTTCTGCCCCGTTTCGAAGACCAGGAAATGCTGACCGAGCAATCGACCGGCACGAACTACTGGGAAGGCGCCGTGACGGTCGAAGGCACCTGGCGCGGCGCGCCCGCCACCGGCAAAGGCTACGTCGAACTGGTCGGTTACGACAAAGTGTTTGATCGCTTGTAAAGGCTTGGCTTAAGGTGCGGCTTCCGCGTTGCGGACAAGTGCCATCCCACTTCGAAGCCCCGACCCTTGGCCATTTACGAGTATCTCAAAGAGCACCAGTACCTTGGCGCCACTGTCCAGTCCCTTCTCTTTATCCTGACCATCTGGCTGGTGCGGTGGATCACGCTGCGGCGGGTCCAGAAGAAGGAGGGCCTCTCGCAGGAGGACCGGCGCCGCTTCGTCGTCAACATCCGCAACTCCTCGCTCCTGCTGATGTTAGTGGGATTGGGGATCATCTGGGCGGAAGGGCTGCGCACGATCGCGGTGTCGTTCGTGGTGGTGGCGGGCGCCATTGTGATCGCGACGAAAGAGCTGATCATGTGCATCAGCGGCGCCGTCCTGCGCAACATTTCCGACTCGTTCCAGGTCGGCGACCGCATCGAAGTCGGCACGACACGGGGCGACGTGGTGGACCGCACGTTCCTGACGACGACGATTCTGGAAATCGGCCCTGGCGCCACCAGCCACCAGCACACCGGCCGTTCGATCACACTGCCCAATTCGCTGTTCCTGACCCAGGCGGTGGTCAACGAAACCTACACGGAAGACTACGTCCTGCATTCCTTCAGCGTCCCCATCAAAATCGACGAGGACTGGCAGCGCGCCGAACGTCTTCTTCTCCAGGCCGCCAAGGAGGAGTGCTCCAGTTACTTCGAAACGGCGAGAAACCACCTGCGGCGCGCCAGCCTGGAGTTCGGCCTCGAGCCCCCCAACGCGGACCCCCGCGTATCTCTCATCACGCCCGAACCCGGCCGCATCAACCTGCTCGTGCGCATGCCCGTGCCCGCCCGCGCGAAAGGCCGCATCGAACAGGCCATCATGCGGCGATTCCTCTACGCCTTCCACGCACCAAAACCCGCCGCGGTCATCCCCGCGGCGGAGGAAAAGAAAACCGCCCCCGCCGAAAGCCCGCCTCCCAACTCAATCCTGTGAGGGAGGCGACGGCGAAGCCTTGCGTTTACGAGGCTTCGGACGGCGCGGAGGCAGCGGCGAAGCGTGGCTCTGGGGGCGCCTCGGCCCGCGGTGGCGCCGGCGCTGGCGGCTGCCCTGCATCGCCATCCCGAACACCAGGCAAATGAACCCGATGGGGAACAGCAGCAAGAGCACGTCGCGCGCGATCGTCAGCGACTGACGTGTCGGCCCCGCCTCCATGTCGCCCAGGATGTGCGTGAAAGCCACGGGGAACACGATGCCGAACAGAATCAGCACGCTGCCAATCAGGGCGAGCCGCGATTCCTGCGTCTGTCGGCGTTTTCTCTTGGAGGGCACGGATTGGGTTTCCGGAATCAGGCGAGGCGTTCCAACAGACGTTTGGCGCGAAAGGCGCCCTAGGCGTCAAGAACTTCGGCGGTGAGATCGTAGGTGCTCGCCTCAATCACTTCGGCCCGCACGAAATCCCCGGTCTTCAATTCGCGCTTCGGCGAGATCACCCGCACCACCCCGTCGATGTCCGCCGCTTCGCTGTGGCTGCGGCCCACGTACCATTCGCTGTCCGGCACCCGGCCCTCGATCAGAACCTCCCGCACCGTGCCCATCTGGTCGAAAGCCCAGTCCGAGCTGATCTTCGCTTGCAGCTTCATCAGCTTGTCCTTGCGGCGCAGCTTCACCTTCTCCGTCACCTGATTCGGCAGATCGGCGGCCGGCGTCCCTTCCTCGCGCGAGTACGCGAACACCCCGAGGCGCTCGAATTTGATTTCCTTCACGCCGTCCGTCAGGGTCTTGAACTCCGCGGGCGTTTCCCCCGGGAAGCCCACGATGAACGTCGTCCGCAATGCCACCTCGGGCAGCTCTTCGCGGACGCGGCGCAGCAAATCCATCGTCCGCTCGCGGTCGTGGGGGCGCTTCATGCGCCGCAGAACGTTCTGGTCCAGGTGCTGGAGCGGAATGTCCAGGTAACGCGCGATCTTCGGCTCTTCCTTCATCAGCGCGATCAAGTCCCGCGTCACGGTGGACGGGTAGAGGTAGAACAGCCGCAGCCAGAACTTGCCCTCAATGGCGCACAGCTCGTGCAGCAAGTCCGGCAGCGCCAGCTTTTTCTCCGTGTCCAGGCCATACTTGGTGATGTCCTGGGCCACGATGTTGATTTCGCGAACGCCATCGTCGAGCATCCGCCGCGTTTCGTCGAGAAGGGTCTGGCGCGGCACGCTGGTGTAAACGCCCTTCATCAGCGGAATACTGCAAAACGTGCAGGTATGATTGCAGCCATCGCTGATCTTCAGAAACCCGTGTGGCCGGCGGTCCATGCGCTGGCGCGGCAGGGTCCTCGGCACCAGCACCCGGGGCGCGTCAGGAGTGAATTCGCGATCGTCGAACTCGATGTCGGAGACGGATGTCGCACTCTGTGACGAGAGGTCCCAGGGCCCGTTCTCGGCCCCGGCGCCGACGGGCTGCAGGAATCGGCTCTTGTTGGCCCCGGCGACGAGGCGCGCCACGCGCTCGAAATCGCCGACGCCCGCCAGGAAGTCGATCTCAGGAAAATCGCGCAGGAGCTGCTCGCTGGCACGCTGGGCCAGACATCCGATCACGCCGAGCCGCGTCCCGTGGGTCGCGCGGATTTTCGCCCAATCGCGGATCGACTCGAGCGATTGATCCCGCGCCAACGCCAGGAACCCGCACGTCGTGATCACCACCACGTCCGGCGGGTTCGACTCCGTCGCGACCTCGATGCTGTGGCCGTCGCTGGCCAGCAACCCAGCCAGATACTCATTGTCGACAGTGTTCTTGTCGCAACCCAACGTGACTAAACCCACGCGCATAAACGGGACGCTCCCCGGTCGGAATTCGGCGGCTCGGACACCGCAAGGGCCGCGTTGTCTCCGAAAGCCCCGCGCATTTCAAGGCTTGTCCGGCGGAAATCTACCATCATCCCACTCCTGTCCTGGCGCTAAAACTCTTCGCCAGGAGCCAGCCGCCATAGCACATAAGGGTGAATCCGCCGATTCTCGCCCTCATTGAACCGCGGCGCGTTATGAATCTGCGCCGCCGTGATGAACAGCGATCCATCCGGCCCCACTGCCAACGTGTCCGGCCAGATCAACCGCGGGTCCTGCAGCACCGTCGACATGGCGCCGGTGCCCGGGCTCCACGCCGTGATGGCGTCCTTCTCCAGCGCCGTGTGCAGAATCGCATCCGCACCGCCCAGCGCCGCCGTCCCCCGGTGCATGCCGTCCGTCACGTGCGTCTCGCCGAGATCCCGCACCGCCGCCGCCAGTTCGTCTTCGGAAAGACTGAAATCCTTCAGTTTAGCCGTCGGGATCGCGTAGAGATGGTAGGCGGTCAGGGCGTGGAAGAACAGCGTCTCCCCATCCTCCGAAATCGCGATACCGTCGGCGTGGATCTTCGGCGTCTCGCCCGTCTCGCTCACCACGAAGGGACGACCGCCAATGACTGGTGTGACGTCTTCGGCCTGCGTCGAAGAATGCTGCGCCAAAACGCGCCGGCTCTCGCCCGACTCCAGGTCGAGCACCACCAGCGCTCCCGTCCCCGAGTCCGTGATATACGCGTGGGTCATCCCCGGATCGAAGCGCACATCGTTCAAATAGCTGTTCTTCGGCGCGATGTCGTCCGGGAACCCGTAGGCCCCGTCGGGCACCCGCTCGTCCAGGTTGAAACCGAACAGCCGCGCCCCGCGCTCGACCACGCCCTCCATGAACGGCGACGCCGGATCGAGCGCGAACAGCCGCCCGTCGGGCGCCACGACGACGCTCTGGACGCAAACGAACCGGTTCGGATCGTCCGTCCCCGGCTCCCATTCGTTCCAGCGCTCGTTCGGAAAAGGCTGCAAAGTCCCATCGGGATAAACCTCCCCCACCGACATCGCGAGGTTCGGACTCCATCGCGGGAAGCAGACGAAGACCCGGCCGTCCGAACTGACCGTGACGCCGGTAGCCTGCCGATCTGCGAAATCGGCCACGGCGTGGAGCCTTTCCCCGGCGGAAGGTGCGGGCTCCGCCTCCAGGGCGGTCCCGGCGCCAAGCCAAGGCAGCGCGGCGGCGCACAGGAAAGCGAAACGGGAAGGAAACATGATGGACCTCGAAGGCGAAAGGATGTCCGCCCCGTGTGCAACCTTCGTTCCAGAAGACTGACTACCGGTGCGGATCGAACAGCAAAATCGTCTCGTTCGCCACCGGATCGCGCCAACTCGCGATCAGCGTCCACTCCGGCACCGAAAAGTGGAACTCCGAATAGCTCTTGAAGTTGCCTTGATAGGTCACCAGCGGGCTGCCCGGATGGGCCGCGATGACCTCCGCCGCCGCGCCGATAACGTCGTCCGGCGCCACCACGCATGGCAGCGAACCGTACAGCCCGAACACGTTCTCGCGGCCCAGCACTAGAAGCCGCTCGCCGCCCTGCGCGTCCGTCACCTCGGCCACTTCCCGCAACACCGCGTCGTCGCGCTGAGGCGGAAAGTAGAAGGTGAAAGCCAATACCTCAAGCAGCCAGACACAGACGACGAGGCTGGCGAACGGCAGGACGGTCCGCCTCTGCCAAAGGGCCGCGAAGACCACCGCTCCTCCGAGCGACGCAGTCCACGCCAGAACCAGCGCCAGACCCTCCCCCATCGGCGCCGGATAATGATCCGACGGCTCGGGCCGCAATCCCAGCAACAGCGCCACACCCAGCGCCACACCAACGAACGCGAAGGCGGCCAGGTGCGCCCGCGCCAGCCGTGCCAGGAACAGCGGCGCCCCCGATTGCGCCGCCGCAATGAAGAACCGGCCCACCAGCGCCGCCAGCGCCGGGTACAGAGGCAGGATGTACAGCGTCCGCTTCCCCTGAGGTAAACTGAACAATATCAATCCCCCGATCAACCAAACCAGCCAGAACGACTCCCGCGCCCGGTCGCCATCGCCCGCCGCGCCATTCCTCCGCCGCCACCACGCGAACCACAACGCCGCCGGCAGGCAAAGCCCCAGAGGCGCACTGTCATAGGCGATGCGTTCGAAGAAATAATACCAAGGTTCGCCGTGACGCACGATCCCCACGGCGCGCTCCACCACGTGCGTGCCGATCATCGGCCCGATGTAGTCCTCGCCCCCCAGCAGCGCCGCCGGCACGAACCACAGCGCCGGAATCGCCAGCATGATCGGCACGCCCAGCAGCGGCCGATGCACCCGCACCACCCCCCAATCCCGCCGCACCGCCGCGAACAGAGCCACCAGAATCATCCATAGTGGCCCGCCCGGCCCCTTCGCCAGAATCGCCAACCCCGCGAAGACCCACGCCAGCACGGCCCAGCGCACACCGGGATCCTGACCCTCTCGCGGAAACAGCAGACGCATCGAACACCACAGCGCCCCGAACACGAAAAAACACATCGGAATGTCGAGCCGCGCCCAATGGCTGGCCCACACGAAACGCCCCGCCAGCATCAGCAACCCCGTCCCCGCCAGCGCCACCGCCGCCCCCTCCGCCTGGCGCAACGCCAAGTACACGAAGATCAACGCCCCCATCGCCGCCAGAAACAACGGAAACCGCGCCGCCCACGGGCTCACTCCCCCCCACACCGCGTAGCTCAAACGCTGCGCCCAGAAAAACAGCGGCGGCTTGTCCGGGTAGAGTTCTCCCATATGGGTCATCACAAAGTACGACGCCAGACCCCCGCCCCGCACCGAACCCTCGCCCGCGCCCGGGCCGATCTCCTTCGCCACCACGGCGTAGCGCCGCTCGTCCTGGCCCTCGAAACCGGTTTCCATTAACCCGGCGGAGTACAGAATCGCCGCCATCAGGAACAGACAGCCGGCCAGCAACCCCTCCGAACGCCACAAGGGAGCGCCCATCTTGGCGGGATGAAGGTCGGTTGAGGAGGCTTCGAGGCGGAGCATGGGGAAGGGGGACGGCGGCAGCCAGTGCGATCTCGCGATGTGAAGGGGGTAGGACCGGGCCCGCGGGGACTCAAGCACAGACTGGACCCGCTCCAATAAGCGAAAATAAAGCAAACCACCCCCTTGACAAACCCAACCCCTCTATGCGAAGGTAAAGCGTAAATCACAGCCGCGAGGTTTTCCCTCCCATGTCCCCCACTCCGCCCACTGAGAACTGCCCGCCCGAGCGCCACCGCTTCCCCTCCATGTGGGACGTCACCGCCTACCGAAAACACCTCAACTCGCTGGTCTGCGGCTTCTGCGGCCGGCCCGCCCAAGTCCCCAACCGCGGCCGGGCTCAACTCCAATTCTGCGAGTGCTCCGCCGGCCAGCGCGGCTCGGGCCTCTGGCTCGACCGTGCTCGATGGCGCGAGAAGCACGGCGACCGCGTGCTCGAGGAGGCACCGCCCCGAAAGCCCCGTGCCAAGCGGTCCGCGCAAGAAAAGGCACGATAATTTTTCCCGAGCTTCACGATCCTCTTGATCGCCGCTGTGGAAAAACCTAGCCTGTTTTCCACAGCATTCACCGGAACCCGTTGCCATGATGTCCGCCCTCCCCGTCGAAGAAGTCTACTCCCCCTATCCCAAGCGCGTCGTCCTCCCGGTTTTCGAAGGGCCCCTCGACCTGCTTCTCCACCTCGTGAAAATCAACGAGATGGAAATCGAGGACATCTCCATCTTCACCATCACGCGCCAGTATATCGACTACCTGAACGCGATGACCGATCTGGACCTCGACGTGGCCGGCGATTTCCTGGTCATGGCAGCCACCCTGCTCAACATCAAGAGCCGCTCGCTCCTGCCCCAGCGCGAGGAAGAACAACAGGAGGATGAGGAGGAAGTCGATGAAATCCTCTCCGCCAGCGATCTCATCCGCCGCCTCGTCGCCTACCGCAAAATCAAGGAGGCGGCGTCGAGCCTGCGCCATCTCGAGCAAGCCAACAGCGGCGTCTTCTACCGCGCCCAGGTCATCAGCATCGTCCCCGGCGCCGAGGACGAAAACGAACTGCCCCGCCAGGACATCCGCGCCCTCTTCGACGCGTTTTCCCGTGTTCTGTCACAAATCCGCCAAAGTCCCGCCGAACACCACGTCGTGCGCGAGCGTTTCACCGTCGAAGAAAAAATCGCCGACCTGCGCACCCGCCTCCGCGACGCCGTCGCCGCCGGCCAGGGCGCCCAGATCAATATGGCCCGCCTGTTCGAACGCAGCGGCGACAAGGAGGAAATCGTCTGCTTCCTCCTCGCCCTCCTGGAAATGGCCCGCCTGCGGGAAATCACCATCGCCCAGGCCGGCCCCGGCGACGACATCCTCATCGCCCCCTGGGACGAGCAGGTCGTGGCCGTCGGCTGAAGCTCAACCCTCCCGGGAACCCTTCGCGCCCCGGAGTGAACCATCAACTCACCCCTTGATTCTTGGGGCCGTTGGCTTTGCAATTGCCGCCCATGAGCGACGCGCCCTCTCCAGCCCCCGCGGAAAAGAATCCCGCTTCCCCGCCCCTGATGGAAGAATCGGAAATCCCCGCCCCCACCGGCGAGGTGCTCCTCGCGGCGGTCGAGGCCCTGCTCTTCGCCGCCACCGAGCCGATGACCCCCAAGCGCCTGAGCCAACTTCTCGGCGGAGCGCCGGAGCCCGACATCAAGGCCGCCTTCTCCCTCCTGGAGGAGCGCTATGGCCAGCCGGGCCGGGGCCTGATGCTGATGGAGGTGGCGGGCGGATGGCAAATGGCCACCAAACCGGAAATGGCAGACTACGTGCTGTCACTCCACAAGCACCGCAAGCGCATGTCCCTCTCCCCCGCCGTGATGGAAACGCTGGCGATCGTGGCTTACAAACAACCCCTCACGAAAGCCGAAGTGGAGAGCGTGCGGGGCGTCGATTGCGGCGGCGTGCTGCGCTCGCTCCTCGACGCGGGACTCATCGAATCCGTCGGCCACCGGGAAACGGTGGGCCGGCCGACGCTCTATGGAACGACCGAGTCGTTCCTCAAGACCTTTGGGCTCAGGAATCTGGACGAATTGCCGTCCGTTTCCGAGTTGCGCAATCTGCTGACCGCTGGACCGGAAGAAGGCACCTCATGACCCCCACGGACGACACCTTTCGCCTCGGCCAATTCCTGGCACGCTGTGGCGTGGCGTCGCGGCGCAAGGCGGGCGATCTGATTTCCGCCGGCCGTGTACGTGTCAACGGCGAGCCGGAGACCGATCTCTCGCGGCGCATCGATCCCCGCACCGACCGAGTCGAAGTGGACGGGACGGCGCTGCATTTCGCGGTGGAAGAATCGGTGACGCTGATGCTGAACAAGCCGCCGCGGGTCCTGGTGAGCCGCGACGATCCGGAGAATCGCCGCACCGTCTTCGAATTCGTGCCCCCCAAATTCCGCCCCATCCGCGATCGACTGGTGTACGTCGGGCGGCTCGATTACATGAGCGAGGGGCTGTTGCTGCTGACCACCGATGGAGACCTGGCGAATCGGCTGACGCATCCGCGCCACGTGGTGGAGAAGGAATACTGGCTGTGGACGATGCGTGCGCTGGCGGAGGAGGAACTGGCTCAATTGCGTGGCGGGATGGTGCTGCCGGGGATTCGGAGCGGGGCGGAAACGGCCACCCGGCCGGCCTTGGTGGAGGCGCTCGCGCAGGAGGATTGCCTGTACCGGATCGTGCTGCGGGAAGGCAAGAACCGGCAAATCCGGCGCATGATCGAGGAGGTGGGTGCGGGCGTCCGGCGCCTGCGGCGGGTTCGCGTTGGGTCGTTGGAGTTGGGGGATTTGCGTCCGGGATCGATGCGTCCCCTGACGGCGGGCGAACGAAGAAAACTCGATTGAAGGAGAAAAGAAAATTTGTGCCTTCTCGCGCATTGACATTGCCCAAAGCATCTCCCAACACTAGCCTTTGATCGTCGCGCCGGGAAGAGTTTCGAGATG
Organism: Sumerlaeia bacterium; assembly: GCA_040219255.1. Classification (GTDB taxonomy): domain Bacteria; phylum Sumerlaeota; class Sumerlaeia; order SLMS01; family JAHLLQ01; genus JAVJSW01. The sequence continues at coordinate 30,100 of JAVJSW010000030.1, read as the reverse complement.
GCAGCGGCTTAGATTCCCCTGGGGAAACCCGCACTTCACCCGATTGAGGCGTAATGCTCAGCGCCAGCGAATCCGAAACCATCGTCATCCTGCTCGCTTTGGGAAAAGCGGATGAAGCTGTCGAGTTGGAGCAGCATCTCAATCAGACTTTTCCCAGCCAGATGGAAATCTATCGAGCCCACTCGGGCTTCGACGCGATGAGCCTGGCGATGAATCGTCCTCGCATCGTCCTCCTCGATCAGCGCCTTCCCGACGTGATGGGGCTCGACATGATCGATCCCATCCGCGAGCAGATCGGCCCGGACAATTTCCTGATCTTTATCGGCGGCGGCGGAAAGAGCGGCATGCGCCCCGGAATGCGCGACGAAGCGCTCAAGCGCGGCGCCTCCGCCATCTGCCCCCGCCCTATCGCCACGGACTGGTTGACACGCATGATCAACCAACTCCTCTTTCCCGAAATTCCCGACCACCCCCACTTGCACGGGCTGGAGCTGCTCGACCTGGTACAGATGTTCTATCAGAAGCGCTGCCACCGCACGCTGCGCATTTTCGCCAACGACGGCCGCGTCGGATCCATCTACATCAACGGCGGACAAGTCACCCACATCGAGGCCGGCGCGATGCAGGGCTTCCCGGCCATGCTGGACCTGATGCGGTGGAGCGAAGGTCGCATCTACGTTTACGACGCGCTGCTGTCGGCGGAGAAAACGAACGATATCCCGACGGAGTTGCTGATCCTGGAAGCGGCCCGCGTGATCGACGAGGGCGATGGCGCCGCGGCGGAAGCCCTGAAAAGAGAGCGGGCCGGAGGCGGAGACGGCGGAGGAGGAGCCCTGGGCGCTCTCGATTCCCAGAACGATTTCCCGCCATCGGGGTCGCCGCCCCCGCCCCCCGCATCCTCCTCCAACTCGTCCGGCCACTCGGCCCAGGAAAAGCGGGACGAAGACATCACCCCCCGAGGCGGCGCCCTGGATTTCATGGACGACGTTTTGGATTTCGATACCGACACGCCGTCGAACGGTCAGGCGGCCTCGAAGAAGTCGGACGAGATGCCCTCCTTCGACCTCGACCTGGACTTCGACAAGGGCTGAGCCGCGGGCGCCCCAACGAGGTGGCGGCCGCGCATCGCGCACATGAAGAAAGCCCCGGTTCCCAAAGGTGGAAACCGGGGCTTTGCTTTGGTCTTTTGGCAGGCGCCCTCTTCGGAAGAAGAGGCGTGGATGAAGCCGTGGGCTGTGGTCTACAGCGCGTCTTCGCCCGTTTCGCCAGTGCGGATGCGCATGGCGACGCCGATGTCGGAGACGAAGATTTTTCCGTCGCCGATGGTGCCGGTCTGGGCGGCCTTGCTAATGGCGGCCACAACTTCGTCGGCCTTATCGTCGGTAGAAACGATTTCCACCTTGATCTTGGGGACGAAACTGACTTGGTACTCGCTGCCGCGGTAGATTTCCTGATGGCCCTTCTGACGGCCAAAACCGCGGCATTCCCACGTGGTCAGACCGACGATGCCGATTTCCGCGAGTGCGGAGCGCACGTCTTCGATCTTGTGCGGCTTGATGATCGCTTCGATCTTTTTCATAGGCGGCTATCCTTTCGGTGGGTCGATGGTGCCGGCGGCGAAAACGCGCGCGGCGGTTTAGATGTCGTAGTAGAGCACGAACTCGTACGGATGGGGACGAAGGCGGAAGGGCTCCACGTCGGACTTCATCTTGAGTTCGATCCAGGTCTCGATCACGTCTTCGGTGAAGACGTCACCCTTGAGGAGGAACTCGTGGTCTTCCTCGAGGGCTTGAAGGGCGCCTTCGAGCGAGTAGGGTGTGTTGGGGATGGTCTTGGCGTACTCGACGGGAAGATCGTAGATGTTCTTGTCGAGGGCTTCGCCCGGATCGATCCGGTTCTGGATACCGTCGAGGCCGGCCATGAGCATGGCGGAGAAGGCGTAGTACGGGTTGCAGGACGGATCGGGGCAGCGGAATTCGATGCGCTTGGCCTTGGGCGACTGGCTGTACATGGGGATGCGGACGGACGCGGAGCGGTTACGCATCGAGTAAGCGAGGTTGACCGGGGCCTCGTAGCCCGGAACGAGACGGCGGTAGCTGTTCACCGTCGGGTTCGAGAAGGCCAGGATCGAGGGGGCGTGCTTGAGGATGCCGCCGATGAAGTGTAACGCCGATTCGGACAGACCGGCGTAGCCGTCGCCCGCGAAGAGGGGCGTGTTGCCCTTCCAGAGGCTCATGTGGGTGTGCATGCCAGAGCCGTTATCGCCGTAGAGGGGCTTGGGCATGAAGCAGGCGCTGAGTCCGTGGCGCTGGCAGACGCTCTTGACGATGTACTTGTAGAGCAGGCAGCGGTCGGCGGTGGTGAGCATGGGGCCGAAGCGCATGTCGATTTCGCACTGACCGGCGCTGGCGACTTCATGGTGATGGGTTTCGATGTCCATCCCGGCGGCGTTCATGATCTCGACGATTTCGGAACGCAGGTCCTGGAGTTGATCGGTGGGCGGGCAGGGGAAGTAGCCGCCCTTGGGGGGCACCTTGCGGCCGAGGTTGGGGCGGCCGAAGTCGCTCCGTTCGTCCACATCGCTGTTCCAATGGCCTTCCGGGTGGTTGACCAGGTGCATGGAAGAGTTTTGGCCGTAGGAGTAGCGGGCTTCGTTGAAGACGAAGAACTCGAGTTCCGGTCCGACAAGGCAGGAATCGGCGATGCCGGTGGATTCGAGGTACGCGTGGGCCTTGCGGCAGACATTGCGGGGATCGCGGGTGTAGGCTTCTTTGGTGATGGGGTCGACGATGTGACCGAGCAGGATGAGGGTCGGATGGCTGAAGAACGGGTCCACCATGGCGGTGCTTGGATCGGGGATGACGAGCATGTCGGACTGGTCGATGCTCTGCCAACCGCGAATCGAGGACCCATCGAAGCCGAACCCGTCCTCAAAAACGTCCTCGGTGAGCTGGGTGACGGGAACGGTGAAATGCTGTTGCGTTCCCGGGAAGTCCGTAAAGCGGACGTCCACAAATTTGACGTCATGCTCTTTTGCGAGCTTGAGCACGTCGGATGGCTTCATAGTATTCAAGACCTTCCTTGGTAGCGAATTGTCACACTGTGTCTGAGGTCACGGGGTTGAAGAGCGCTAGCTGTCCGAGGCCTCGTTCGATCCGACTTGGGTTCCAGCCGGGCACTGCGTGCGATGACGGGGCGATTTACTAGAATGACATGAGGGTGGAGCAATGGGGAATAAAGACATAGGAAGGCTTTTCCGCTTCCCCCCGCCAATTTGCCGGACTTAGAACGCTCCAAATTCCCAAGGGGCTCTGGGATCAATCCAAGTCGAAGGGGCTCGCGGGCCGTCCAATTTCCTCCCCGTCGTCCTCGATTTCTTTTTTTCGATCCTTGAACAAGGCGTCCAGCTTCGCGAACTTGTCCTTTTCGGCCTCCTGCGCCGCCTTGAATTTCTTGGCGGCTCGCTCTTCCGACTCTTTCGCGCGGCGGCGCGCTTCGTCGAAACGGTTTTCCTTGACCTGCTTCTCTTCCTCTTTATCGGGTTTGCGTGTCTCCAGCACACCGCCTGTCAGGCGATTGACAATCAAGACGGTACCGCAGTCGGGACAAATGACTTCGAGGGTTTCCATGGAACGAATTCCTCCGGAGGTTAGAGGGCCAAAGGTAACCCGGAGGGCCCCAGCGGCAAAGGCCAAATGAGAACCGGCGAAAAACTCTTCGTCACCGTTCCTTTTGTCCTTGCATCAGCCCCGGGGGGCATATAGCGGTCGGACTCGATGGCTGTGGAAATCCCCCCGGCTCCGGACCATAGCTTCGGCATCCACCCCCCCAACCCACCCCGCCACGCGCGCGCACACACAGTTGACTAAGGAGTTCACAAGAACATGACCCGCTCACAATGGAATGCCGATTCCGCGGACGACGGCCTCTGGTACGGAGAACCGGAAGAGGAATTGGAAGACGACGGCGGCGACGGGGACTCGGAAGGGTTTGTCGCTCTCGATGAAGAAGCCGACGAAGACGCCGGCGAGTTTTCGCTCCTCGACGACGAAGAAGAGGCCGCCGAGGACGAGGAGGATGACCTCACCACCCTCATCGAGGAGGGTGAGAGCCTGATCGAGAGCAGCGACTACGCCGAAGCCATGGAGCACTTCCAGGACCTCGCCGAACGCTACTCCGACGAACCCGTCATCCTCTACAATCTCGGCCAGGCCGCCCTCATGCTCTTCACCGAAGGCATGGACGACAACGAAGGCCATGGCTCCTGGGAAGACGACGCGGACCTCGTGGCCCTCTACGAGGAGGCGATGAACGCATTCGACGCCGCCCTGGCCATTGACGAAGAGCACGTGCCCTCCCTCAACGGCCAGGGCGCCCTTTTCATGGTCGCTGACAACGTGGACGCCGCCATCGAGTGCTGGGAGCGAAGCCTGGAACTCGATCCGGAGCAGGAAGACATCGCCGAAGCCTTGGAAGAGGCGAAGGAGTAAGGGACCGGCTTCTACTCCGCCCCGCCCCCCAGCGCATCGACCTCCGCCGCGCTGGGGATGCCGCCTTGGGAGCCCAGAGCCCGGCAAGCCAAGGCCCCCGCCGCCGACGCCCAGCGCAATGTCCGCCCGATCGGCCAACCGCGGACGATTCCAAAATCCACCGCCGCGTGAAACAAGTCGCCCGCTCCCGTCGTGTCCACTGCCGGCGAGATGGAGAAGGCGGGCTGATGCAGGGTTGTGCCATCGGCGAGCACGGCGTGGCAGCCAGCCAGGCCAAAGGTTGCGGCGGTCAGTGTCCGGGGCCGTTCCCGGTGAAGAGCCCGAACGCCCTCGGCGCCCTCCAGCCCGGTGAAAGCCAAGGCGAACGCCGCATCCGCCACCAGGTAGTCGGCCAGCGCCATCAGTTCCTCGATTTGCGGAGGCGTACGGCTGGCGTCGAGCATGAGGGGAATGCCGCGGCGATGAGCCTCTCGAGCGAGTTCGAGAGCCGCCGGGCCATGGGAGCCATCGAGGTGCAGCAGGCTCACGCCGTCGAGCATCGTGCCGTCCACCTCCCCGGCCCGCATTGCCACCGTCGCCGGAGTGGTCGAGAACACCGTGCGCATCCCCGTGGCGCGGTTCACCACGATGAAGCTCTGGCGCGTGGGCGCGCCGGGTACCGTATCGAGGCGCGAAATATCCACGCCGTCGGCGCCGAGCGCTTCGCGGATGTGGCGCCCGGCGTCGTCCTGTCCGACGCGGCCGATCAGGCGGCTGGCCACGCCCCATCGCGCCAAGGCCCGCATCGCCGTCGCCGTCTCTCCTCCGCCGCAGGTATGCAGTTCCTCGACCCGCGACCGCGTGTCCTCCTCCGGATAGTTTTCCACCACGAGGAATGTGTCCCAGATAGCATTGCCGAGACCAGCGACGAGAGGCGGGGGACTAATGGGTCGGGACCTTCTTCATGGATTGGAAGGTTTCCTGGAGGGTCTGCTGCTGGCCCGGGCCGAAGTCGGAACGGAAATTCGGCGAGCGATTGTACCAGGCGAGAGTGATTGTCGAGCCGGGTTCGCGGGCGTTGGCCACGGCGGAAAGCGCCAACTGGAATTCCCCCCTCATCGCGACCCGGGTTTCCTTGCCCGAGGGCCCAGCGGCGAAGTCCACGGCGGGAGCTCGCAGCACCAGCGCCGCCTCGCGCGAGAGGGCGTTCTCGTAAAAAGCGATCAGTTCCGCAACCGTTGCGGGATGCACCACCACCAGATTGTAGGACTCGGAGCCGGAAACCATTTCGGCGCAATCGACCCGGACGGCGCCGGGCGGAATGGGAATCGTCTGGCAGGTGAAGGCCGCGGGCCGGTTGAGAGCTTCGGCGCGGGCGAGCAGTTCGGACTCTTTGGTGCGGCTGCAGCGGATAATAACCACCACAACGACCACCAGGGGGACGACAAGCTGCAGCGAGGCGAGACATCCGCGAACCGAGGACTCTCTCTTCTTCTTATTGCGCTTTTGGGAGGGCTCGCCTGGCACGTTCATGATCACGCACCTTTCGTCAGCTCTTCATCGCCTTCACGGCCGCTTTGATTTCGCCGTAGACGTCGCGGCCGACGATGGCGCCCAGGGTCTTGAGTTCGTCCTTAAGCGCTTTGTAGGCGGGCACGCCGCCCGCGCATTCGCGGCCGCAATGGGTATAGGGAGCATAGCCCGGATACCCCTCCTCGCGCAAGTGATCCGTCTCGATTCGGGGCAACCAAATGATCGTGCGCCCGTCGCGCTCGAGGCTGATGGGATGCAGCCAGCACGACATCGGCTTGTAGGCCCAGGGATGCTCGCCGTGCTCCATGGCGAGGCCTTGCAGGCTGCACCGGCCGTCCTTGTGGCGAAAAACGCAGGAGGCTTTCTCGAAGTGCTCGGGAAAGCCGACGCGCTTCTTGTAGGTGCATGGCTTGGTTGCCGTCTTGCGCGTTTCCACGTCCAGGAACAGGGCGTCCTCGAAGGCATTCTCCGGGGTTACCCCCACCTCCTCGAAGTGCTTCGGGTGGGCGCGCACCACCGCCGCGATATAGCGCTCCTCGTCCTCGTCCAGGCAGACTCCGTCATAGCAGCACATGCCTTGGCAGCCTTCCATCGTACACACGGAAAGGGGCGTGGCGAAGGATTCGATGTCGATCTTGCACCTCTTCAGCCGCCGCACGAAATAGGATTTCGTCTCGGGCATGGGGTCGAGGAGTTCGGAGGCTGCCAACGGCATGGTTCAATGGTCCTTGTGTTCGTTCGGGGTTGCGCGCTGCGCGCGATTCGGTGCCGGGGGGCGGGATGTGAGGCGGCGGGGCGATGGCATGGCTCCGGCTTCCCCGCCGAGACACGAGGCCGGGTTCTGGGGCATTGCGAGGCTTCAGGCCATGCAGCCCATGCCGTTCGTGATTCGTGCTTGCGGCACGAATCAACGGAAGGATTCGCCCTGGGCCTTGAGGCGGCCGATGAGCCGCTGCGCGGCTTCCAGACCGGACTGGGCGGCTCCGGCGTCGGAGCCTCCGCCGGCGTAGTCTCCGGCGATGTCGATGGCGGCGCCTTCCGGGCGGGTGGGCAGGCCGCTGGCGCCGATCTGGATCAGGGCCTCTTTGCGGGGATAGGCGGCTTTCCAACGCAGGGCGTGCGCTTCCTGGCGCTTCTCGGGCAGGGCGGGGACGAGAGCGCGGCATTCGGACCAGAGGCGGGCGAGAACTTCGTCTTCGCTCGCTCCGAAGAGGCGTTCGCTCAATGCCCGGGAGGCCCGCGCCACGACGAGCGAACTGCCCGCGGGGGCCTGGCCGATGCCGCCCTTGCGCTCCTCAAAGGCCAGCCATTCCAGGTTGGCGCCTTCTTCACCCTCGGCGCCATAGAAGCCCGGATCGACCGCATCGCACAGGAACACGCCGACCACACGCGGGGCATAGCCAACGGCCTGCGCGAGGGGCGCTCGGACGGGTTCGAGGACGGCGCTGTTGGCGGCGATGGCGGCAGCCTGGGGGCCGGGCACGGCGAGGAGGACGGCTTTGGCGTGAAGGTCCCGCCGGTCCGGGCCCTGGTAAGGCTTCTTCGTCACCGCGTCGCGCAGGAGGAAGGCGTTCTCCTCCTTGTCCCACCGGACGGCGTCGATACGCGCGCCGTAGCGAATGCGAAGGTAGCGGGTCCACCAGTGAAAAAAACTGCTCCAGCCCGAGCGCAAGGCCACGCGGCGGCTGTCGAAGGGTTTGTTATGGGAAGCGAGGCGGTTGTCCGGGGCGATGCGCTTGAGGATATCGCCGAGGACGTTGGCCTCGACCATGAGGCCGGATTCGCGGACCAGGCTCCAGAGTGCGGTGTCGGTCTGGCTGAAGTACGGTGCAGTCACATCGGCGCGCCAGCCATCGCCGGAGAGCGAGGTCAAGCGCCCGCCAAGGGTCCGCTCCGCTTCCAGCAGAAGCGGCTCGGCTCCGGCGCGGCGAAGTTCCGAAGCGGCCGCGATTCCGGCGATGCCGCCTCCGATGATGACGATCGGCTTGGACATGGCGATGGGGTTCCCTTCTGGGCCAGGATTTGTGCAACGACCATGAGGCGGGACACGGCCGAGGGGCAAGGGGCAACGGGTGCGGGGGATTTTTATTTGGCCGCGGATGAATAGGATAAATAGGATTCAGGAACTTTTTGCCACAGACAGAAATGAATCATTGATAAGCTTAGGCTATGAAAAAATATCTGCATCCATCCCATTTATCGGCGGCAAAAAAAAGTCCATCCTACCCCACTCCCCCCGGCTGCTTGTCGTCCTTGCCGGCGCCCTTCTCCCGGCGGATTTCCTTCAGGATCCAGCCAAGGTTCTGAATCTCTTTTTTCCGCGCCCGCTGGAAAACCGCCTCGATCAGTTTCGGGTCGTAGCGCATCGCGATGAGGCGCAACTCATCGAGGATAAAGGAATTCATTTTCATCGACACATTATCGAAGTACAAATCGACCACCGCGCGAATCTTTGGATCGGAGCGCGCGCCGCCTTCGCAGGCTTCGCAGCCGTCCTCCTCGCCCGCCGCCTCCTCGGGCGTGGGCGTGGCATAGCGGAACGCCGAATCGGGCAAGTCCCTCAGCAAGGCGTCGCATTCGCGGACGACCTCCCAGGGTGTCGGGGTTTCCAGGGGGGTGACGATCTGAAAGAGGCCCGGTTCTTCCTCGTGGTCCGGCAGGAAACAGCGTACCCAGCCCCTGCGCGATTTCGTGCCGCGGAGTTTCTTGACCGCCTTGTCCACTTGGCCCGCGTGGAGGCCGGTCAGGCCCCCAAGGCCTTTCGGCGAAATCTCCACCACTCCAGGCGCCCGGCGATTGTGGTCGATGTCGAGTTCGATCAGCTTGCGGAACAGCCAATAGGCGTGGGGATTCTTCGTTTCTTCCGCCATCTGCTGCGGCAGGCCGCTGGCCTCGATCCACCGGGGAAAGAGTAGGTGCGCGGCGCGATCCGTCATGGCTGGCGGTAGCGCTTGCTGGCGGTGCTGACGGCGTCGTGGATGTGAGGCTTGGCGGCCTCGGCGAGGAAGTTGTGATCGACGTTCTCGATGGGGATGAAGGTCATGCGGTCCGACGGATAAGACCCGGCCAGCTCCTCGCCCATGGCGACAGGAATGATGTTGTCGGCGGTGCCATGGATGATGGTGACGGCGGGCGCGGGGTCTTGCTGGGCGAGTTCGGCCAGTCGGGCGCGGTTGTCGAAGCGATCGCGCAGCAGCAGGTGATAAGGGGGCACGACGGTCGTCTTGGCCATATCCATCAGGCTGGTGTAGGGCGCCATCAGGAGGACGCTTTGGACATTGTGGCGCGTGGCGAATTCGAGCGCGGCGGCGGAGCCCATGCTGTAACCGAGGACATTGAGGTCTTTTTCCAGGGCTTCGGGCTCAGCGCCGAGGTGCCGTGCGAGGGCCACGTAGGCTTCGCGGCCGTTGCGGATGACACCCTCCCGCGAAGGGCCGCCTTCGCTGAAGCCATAGCCCGGATAGTCCACCAGCAGCCAGGCCGCGTTGTCGTTCGGGGCGTCCTCGATCACATCCACCCACCAAAGCGCCAGCGAGGCATTGCCGTTGAAGGCGACCCAGAGCGTTTCCGGCACGCCGTCCTCTCCCCCGCCGTTGGCCGGGGGCAGATAAAAGGCGGCCTGCCGGCCGTCGGGCGTGTCGTAATCGATGCGCTGGGCCGTGGGATAGCCGGCCAATTCGATGACCTGATAGGGCCCCGGCGAGGGGAAGGAAAGCTGGCGCTGGAGAAAGTAGAGCGCGGCGCCATAGAGCACGGCGAAACCGATAACGATGGCGAGAAGCATTACGAGCACGCGGCGGGTCCACTGGCGAAGGGGGTTGGGGGCAGGCGACGAGTCAGGCATGGAGCAAATCCGGGAGGCACCCGCGAGATGAATAGGGCGGCCACGGCGAGGCGGCGGCGCGGAACATTGGCACCGGCAGAGCGATTCAGGTCAAGGGAGGCCTGGGAACGGGGGAGTTGCGGGAATGAAAAAACTCTCTCTGTACATCCCGGGCGGGGGTGGATACACCTTCTGACCCCAGCGTATTGAGGAGGTTTCCCCGACCATGGCCAGGACGTCCGCCCAGAAGAAATCGACCGGCAAGCCGGAACTCTGTCCGGAATGCGGAGGCACGGGGGTGTTGTACGTGCCGGGCTCTCTGGACGCCAAGCGATGCGTTTGCGGCGCCTTCGAAGAGGATTTGCTGCGCCGGCGGCTGGCGCTGGCCCGCATCCCGGCCCGGTTCGCCGAGAAGTCCTTCGAGACCTTTGAAGTCGCTCGGGGCGACAGCGCGCGGCGCCAAATCCGCAACACGGCCATGAGCTTCGCCACGACCTTCGACCCGACGAGTCCGGAGACGGACAAGGGACTGCGGCTGCATGGCTCGGTCGGTTCGGGCAAGACCCACATCGCCGTGGCGATCCTGCGCGAGGTGATCCGCCGCGGTTACTCGGGAATTTACTACAATTTCAGCGATCTGCTCGACGATTTGCGGGGCTCCTTCAACGAGAAGAATTCGAACGAAGGCTGGCGAATCCTCGAAGATGTCGAGCAGGCGGACCTGCTGGTGCTCGACGACATCGGGGCGGAATCGACGACCGACTGGGTCCGCGACCGGCTGTACCTAATCGTCAACCGGCGATACGAGAACGGCAAGGCGCTGATCATCACCACGAACCTGGATTTCAAGGACTTGGACGCCCGCGTGGGACCGCGAACGATGTCGCGATTTATGGAAATGTGCGATGAATTCGTGCCCTTTCCCAAGGACGACTGGCGCCGGCGACAGATGCGATAGGCGTTACAAGTGACGCTTGCAATGTCATAAGACCGGTTTGTCGTCCGTGTCATTCAATCGCTCCAAAAAAATCACGAGGTTGCATCGAAGAAAATTACAGAATACACCTCGCCTTGCAATTTCCTCATAAGCGAGGTGTCACAGGTGACCAAGTATCTCTCTCGTTCTCTTCGGCTGGTACCAGCCCTGGCACTGCTGAGCAGTGCCGCTCTGGCCCAGGATGGATCGGAGGCGGGCCCGGATTACGGCTTCGCCTTCGTCCTGCTCTGGACTCTCATCGCAGGCGCATTGGTTATGCTGATGCAGGCGGGTTTCGCCATGGTCGAGGCGGGCTTCACGCGCGCCAAGAACGTCTGTAACATCATCATGAAGAACGTGCTGGACTTCAGTTTCGGTTCGCTTCTGTTCTTCTTCATCGGCTTCGGCCTCATGTTTGGCGCGACCAAAGGTGGCTTCTTCGGAACCACGCTCTTCGGCCTGGATTTGACCACCGGCGAAGAGGGCATGGCCGATGGCGGCACCGCCTGGCTCTACACCTTCTGGTTCTTCCAGACAGTCTTCGCGGCCACCGCCGCCACCATCGTTTCCGGCGCCATGGCGGAACGCACGAAATTCGTCGGCTACTTGATCTACACGTGCTTTCTGACGGCGCTGATTTACCCGATTTTCGGCCACTGGGCCTGGGGCAGCCTCTATAACGCGGGCAGCGGCTGGCTCGAAGGCCTCGGCTTCTACGACTTCGCCGGCTCCACCGTCGTGCACAGCGTCGGCGCCTGGGCCGGTCTCGCCGGCGCGCTGGTCCTCGGACCCCGCCTTGGCAAGTTCACGAAAGACGGCAAGCCGCTCGCCATCCCCGGCCACAGCATGCCTCTCGCCGCCCTGGGTACGTTCATCCTGTGGTTCGGCTGGTACGGCTTCAACGCCGGTTCCACCACCGACGGCGCCAGCGGGGCCATCGGCTATATCGCCGCCACCACGACCCTGGCCGCTTGCGCCGGTGTGGTCGCCTCGATGGCTACCACTTGGGTGATCTTCAAGAAGCCGGACACGGGCCTGACCCTGAACGGCGCTCTCGCAGGTCTCGTCGGCATAACAGCCGGTTGCGACGCTGTGCCGCTGTGGGCGGCTATCGTGATCGGCCTTGTCGCGGGCGTCGTGGTGGTGCTGGCCATCATGGGCTTCGAGCACATCCTCAAGATCGACGACCCGGTCGGCGCCATTTCGGTGCACGGTGTCTGCGGTGCCTGGGGCACGCTGGCGGTCGGTATCTTCGCCCCCGCCTCGGCGAGTCTCCTGACCCAAGCCATCGGTGTCGCGGCGGCTTTCGCCTTCGTCTTCCCGATCATGTTCGTTTTCTTCTTCGTGCTCAAGAAGCTCGGCCTGCTGCGCGTCTCGGAAGAAGAAGAAGTGGCCGGGCTCGACGTGATCGAGCACGGCAACGAAGCCTACCCCGCCAGCGGCTACGGCGTGGGCTCGCCCTATGGACAAGGTTCCTACCCGGCGCCCGCGGCCTCGATTGCTGCCAAGCCCGCCCCCGCCGCGAGCGAATTGCCCGCGACCTAAGCCCCGCTCTCCCAACTTTCCGCCCAACCCGGAAGCGACCCCGTAGCCGCCCCGAGATCGAGTCTCGGGGCGGTTGCTCATTTTAATCGCCCGCTCCCATCGAAGCGGACGGAATTGTGCTAGGGGTTTGGCGAAGCCCCCGCCTCTGGCGCTTTGCCAAGGCTTTACGGCTCGATTCAGCCAAGGAAACGTTTATGATCGAACACGGAGCGTACTTCCAGCCCACGGACGGGTCCGGATTGTCCGAGGAGGTGGAGTGGAAGTCGAGTCTGCCGTTTCTGGCGGTCCATCTGGCCTGCCTGCTGGTCTTCGTCAGCGGCTTCAGTTGGATCGCCTTCGGAACCTGTATCGCCCTCTACATCGTTCGGATGTTCGGGATCACAGGCGCCTACCACCGCTATTTCTCGCATCGGACATACAAGACGAGCCGGTGGTTTCAATTCGCTCTGGCGTGGCTGGGGGCGTCCTCGGGCCAGATGGGTCCCCTGTGGTGGGCCGCCCACCACCGCCACCACCATCGCCATTCGGACACCGAGGAAGATCCCCATTCCCCTGGCCTGAAGGGATTCTTCATCTCCCACATGGGCTGGATCATGGTTCCCAAGAACGGTGTGACGAACCTGAACGCGGTACGTGATTTGGCCAAGTTCCCGGAATTGCGCTGGATCAACCGGCACTATATCGTGCCGCCGGTGGTTTTGCTGCTGGTGGTGACCTATGCGGGATTGGCGATGTATTTGATGGGATGGCCGGTGACGCCGCTGCAGATGATGGTGTGGGGCTTTTTCATCAGCACGGTGCTGCTCTACCACGGCACGTTCTGCATCAACTCCCTGGCCCACGTGTGGGGCAGGAAGCGCTTCAAGACCGGCGACGACAGCCGCAACAGCTTCCTGCTGGCGGTCGTTACCCTGGGAGAGGGCTGGCACAACAACCACCACCGATATCCGGGTTCGGTGCGCAACGGCTTCTACTGGTGGGAATTCGACCCGACCCACTACACGCTGCGATTCCTGTCGTGGCTGGGGCTCGTTTGGGACCTGAGAGACGTGCCGGAGTCGATCTTCGCCGAGGCGCGATCGATCGCGGAAATCCAGCAGGCGGGCTTGCGTCCGCCTGAGCGCGACGCGGCGTAGCTGAGTATTTCCCAAGCCGCGTTTTTCATGGCTTGCAAGGCCTTGCGACAGAGGCACTGACGCCTCGTGCCCGCGCACGATGGCGCTCTAAATCCGGTAGCCGATTTTTTGGCGCTGGCTGAAGCTGAAGATTTCCTTGGCGCCGAAATCTCGCAGCATCTGGATCGCTTCCTGGCGATAGTGCCCGACCTGGGCGGGGCTGTGGCCGTCGCTGCTGACGGTCATGGGGACGCCGGCCTTCACGAGGGCCCGAACGATGTCCGGGTGGGGGTAGAACTCGCCCACCGGCTTGATGCGGCCGGCACAGTTCACCTCCACCACAACGCCCGCCTCGGCGATCATGGGGATCAGGCTTTCGAAAACCGGCAGAAGGCCCCGGGTCGGTTTGTGGCCGAATTTCTTCGGCAGGTCCAGGTGCGCCAGAATGTCCACCTGGCCCCATTCGATCAGGCCCTGCATCAGCGCGAGATACTCCGAATAGACCACGTCCACGTCGCGTTCGTCCCACTGATCGATTTTTCCCGGGTCGTCGAAGATCCATTGGCCGATGTTGTGGACGGACCCGATGATGTAGTCGAAGGGGTAGCTCTTGAAGAAGGCGAGGGCTTCATCGCATTTCTCGGGGATATAATCGGCTTCGATGCCAATGCGGAACTTCAGCTCGGTGGTGGAATCGCGGATGCCTTCGAGGCGCTTGAGGAGCTGGCGGAACTCGGGCTCGGTGGGCGACAGGGGCTCGTTCGGGTAGGTGAGAATCCAGGGCGAGTGTTCGCTGATGCCGTATTCCTGGACGCCTTGCTCGATGGCGCGGCGGACGTATTCCTCGGGTTCGCCGACGGCATGATGGCAGGCGGGGGTGTGGTTGTGGAGGTCGATCATGGGGGGCTCAGATCATTTCGACGGCTTGGATTTCCGGGATTTCGTCGCAGATGCGGCGCTCGATGCCCATCTTGAGGGTCATGAGCGACGACGCGCAGCCGACGCAGGCGCCCTGCAGCTCGATATAGACGACGGCGTCTTCGAGCCGGTCGTACACGACATCGCCGCCGTCGGCCTGGATGTAGGGGCGCAGGTCTTCGATGATTTTGCGGGCTTTCGATTCTTGCTCTTCGATAGTGTGGGGCATGGTGGTTTTCCTCGCGAGGCGTTGGTTCTGCCTTCGAGTAAACAAACGCCGCGCCAGCGGGCAAGGGGGATGGGGAGAATTCACCGCAGAGGCGCGGGGGACGCTGAGGATCCCGGGAGAGGGGGTGTGGGGCCATTACTGGGCGTTGAAGACCGCGATGTTGCGCCGCAATTGATCGGCGACGCCGGTGGGGCGATGACTTCTCTCTCTCTCGCTTTCGGCGAAACGGCTATTTTCTAGCGGCAGAGTCATCAGAGTAAGCGCCAATAACAGTTGTAGTTTCATCGCGCCATCCACCCTTCGCGAGGCGTCTCCCGCAGCGCCCCCGTCGGAACGCAATCGGCCGAAACGGGATAGGGCCAGCGGGGCGGCTCGATGACGTCGGGCAGGCCGAGGTCGGTGGGGCCGGGGCCGGGGTTTTGGGAATGCCTGTCCGGTTCCAGGAGCATCCGGGCCTGTGTTTGGTGCTGCCAGACGATCTCGGTCACCACCGTATCGGTTGTATACCCCTCCATGCCCACGGAAAGACGAACGGGTCCAACCGGCACCGTTCCTTCTGGATAAAAGAGTAGCGGTCCGAGAGGAGCATATCCATCGCCCTCATCCCAAATAATCGTTTTGGAAGAAGTCAAAGAACTCACGGGCTGGCGATATGTCGTCATGTAAGGCACATCGCCAAATCGCGCATTGCCTTCCAAGTATTCCACTTTGAAGGACACCTCTCTTTCCGAAAAAGCTGGAAAATGAAAATCGTAGTTTGCCAATGAAGGGCTAGATTTGTTGTCCGCAATGATGACTGTAAATCCAAGAACACCGAGCGCCGGAAACTCCAAGAATGACAAATCAAAGTCGAGACGTTCCATCCCCACCGCCTCCCCATCCACCGGCGCCACCCAGAACTGCGTGAACATGATGGCCTCTTCACCATTGCCCACAGAAGCGTTTACTCCCGCGCCCCAGTATGTTGAGAAGCATCCGTAGAAGGGTGAGGTTTTTTCGGTATAGACTCCTTGTCCCTCGGTGAAGATGCATCCGGGATTTGTAGCTGAGCTTTGAAGCTGACCAGATTCGTCATACCAATATCGAAAAAAATGTTCCTCTGGTGGTGGAAATTCAGCTTGGGATTGCAGGCCATAGCGTCCGTTGACGTCGTAATAGAATGTCCCTGCCACCGAATAGCACACCGACGCCTTCTCCTCCTCCACCCCCGGCTCCTGACCCGCAGCCATCGCTCCTGATCCGGCAAGCACCGCGGCCACCATCCATCGTGTGCAAGTCCCATTCAACGTCGCCCTCCTGGTCATGGCATCCCCGTCCCCACCGAGGCCACCCGGTTTCCGGTGGTGCCTCGGGCTTGGAAGCTGACGCTTTCGACGGGGCCGAGGCTGGCCGGCGCCGAGAAGGCGAGGGTGAAGGTGGTTCCGGTGTCGCGCGGGGTGGGATCGACGATTTGGCCGCCGAAGGCCGATCCGTATTTTCCTCCGACTTTGAGCGACCAACTGACTTGCACCTGGGTGGAGTCGAAGCGGTCGGCTTGAAGGACGGCTTCGTAGGGCCGAGGGCGGTTTCCGCCAGCGACGCAAGCGGGGATCACACGAAGGTGCATCGGATTGCTCTCTTGAATGGCAATGACCGTGGATAATTTCAGTCCTTCCTGTAAGGCCAAACCTGCCGGATCGTCAACGCAATCCCCCGTGAGAAATTGCCCGCCCAACCCATTTCCGCCTTGCCACTGGCCGGAAACGTCCCAACCTTCCTGCTGGCTAGACAGTCCAATTCGCGGGCATTTCGCCTGCCCCGATCACCTCCGAGGATTCCCGACAGGCACCGCTGACACCATGGCACCCCGCCCCGACCTCTCTGTCGTTCTGATCAATTGGCGCATGGCCCACGATCTGGCCAAGGTGATGCCCAGCATCGACGCCCAGGAGCGCCGCTGCACCATCGAAGTCATCGTGGTGAACAAGCCGAGCGGCGACGGCGCCGAGGAGTTGGTGGCGCGCTATGATTGGGTGCGTCTGATTTCCCACCCGAAATTCGGCATCGCCGAAATGCGCAACGTCGGCATTCGCGAAGCCCGCGGCCGGTACTGCCTGATGCTCGACGCCGACACCGAGGTCCTGCCGGGGTGCTTTGACGCGCTGGTTGGCTTCATGGACGCGAACCGGGATGTGGGGGCTTGCGGGGCCAACACCCGCCGCCCCGATGGCAGCATCGAGTACAACGTGAAGCGCTTCTACGACTTGGGCACGATCCTGGTCCGGCGCATGCCGTGGCACGAGAACTGGGAGAACAACCCCTGGAACCATCGCCATTTGATGAAGGACAAGGACCGCAGCAAACCCTTCGCGGGGGACTGGGTGGCGGGGGCGTGTTTCTGCATGCGGCGCCGCGCCATCGAGGACGTCGGCCTCTTCGACGACCGCTATAAGTTCGGGTTCGAGGACACGGACTGGTGCTGGCGCGCGCGCCAGGCCGGGTGGCGCATCGCCTTCAACCCCCACGCGCGCATCATCCACAAGGTCCAGCGCATGAGCGCCGCGGGGTTCAACAGCCTCACGGTGGCGCACCTCAGGAGCGGATTCCTGTTCTGGCTTAAAAAGACGCGGATGGAATGGGGCCTGCGCGACCCGAGCCCACGGCTCGGCAGTTGGGAGGCGGCGGGGTGAGCGCGCCGCTCCTCGACATCAGCCTGATCATCGTCAATTACAACAACGCGGATTTGCTGCGGGCGTGTCTCGAGAGCCTGCCCGCCGCCTGCGAGGGCCTGACCTGGGAAGCTATCGTCGTCGATAACGCCAGCGCCGACGGCGCGCCGAACGTCGTGCGCACGGAATTCCCGGAGGCGCGCCTGATCGCCAACGCGGACAACAAAGGCTTCACCCGCGCCAACAACCAAGGCCTCGAAATCGCGCGGGGGCGGTACCTGTGTCTGCTGAACAACGACACGGAAGCCCGCCCCGGATCGTTCGCCGCCGCCGTCGCCCGCATGGACGAACGGCCCGAGGTGGGCGTGGCCGGGCTGAAACTCCTCAACCCCGACGGCTCGCGCCAGCTCTCGGTCCGGCGCTTCCCGTCGTTCCAGCAGGCGCTCTTCAACCGCTACAGCATCCTGACGCGGCTGTTCCCGAATAACCCCTTTAGCGCCAGTTATTTGATGAGCGACCTGGAGGAAGACCGGGAGCGCGATGTGGATTGGGTCTCGGGCGCTTGCCTGGTAATCCGGCGCGATCTCTTCGACCGCATCGGCGGCCTGGACGAGAAGTTTTTTATGTACAGCGAGGACGTCGATTATTGCCTCCGCGCCTGGCAGGCCAAAACCCGCGTCGCCTACCTGCCCCAGGGCGAAGTCATGCACCACATCGGCAAATCGTCGGGCAAATTCCCCTTCATGCCCCTGGTCCAACGCCACCGGTCGATGTACCTGTTCTACAAAAAACACTACAGCCGCGAACTCATCTTCCTCGATGCCGTCACGTTCCTCATGGTCTGGGGGCGCTGCGGGGTGCAGCTGGTGAGCGTCTGGGCCAAACGGCGCGGGGACCGGAAGCGGGCGGGGGCCGGTGGGGCTCGGGTTGTGGAGGGGGGGTGAGATGTGAGTGGAACAAGCAGCACTTGGATGGGTTTGGATAGTGTCGGCAATTTGGGATACTTTTGTGCTCTGGATGTCAGCGGAGGAGACTATCAGCGAGGTGCGCCTCTTATTTGTCAGAGACACGACGATGACTGGGATTTCGATCAAGCCCTGCTCGAAGAACTGAGAGAGATGCCTGATGCATACAAACTCATCGATTTTGAGTCCCACAGTCAGATCGACAAGACCACCATTGAAGGTATGTCAGATTCCTATGGTTACGGATCAGATGTTGATCGGTTCTTCTTGTTCGTAGTGAAGAGCAGGGAGCTAGCGTTACAATTTCAATATAAGGACGATGAAAGTTGGGGTTGGGTTCCTCTATGCCCCATTCAAGGTAAATATATTTGTGTTTCTTGTTGTCCATTATCATCGGGGAGAGTGAGCAAAGCTTTTCTCTTAGATAGGCTCTGCGATCAATCCGTCGAGTCCATATGGGTAAAAAGCGGAGACGGAGGACGTGGAGGCAAATTCTGGGGATATGAATTCTTGGGAATTTACTTATTTGAGCATAGTGTGGGCTACGGTGGAGTCTATGTAAGAGATACACGTCCTAGATACCCAATAAATATTAGTATGTTATCGGACCACTTTCGAAAACAAATAGCTGAGCCTCTTTCACCCTATATTGATTTTGAATTTAACCCTGTATTTCAATTTTCAGAACACAGACCAACCGAATCTTGGGCTGAAAGTGACTATCGGGGTGAGGATTTGGCTTCCGCTTGGCCTAGTGAGAACGCTTGGAACACTATACGGAATGATGAGCGTTTTTTGGCAAGCGATAAAAAGGAGAGGATCCTATCGAGCTTGTTTGCGGAGAGCGCCATAGAATACCCTCATAATATACGAGTCCCACATTGGAGAAGTTACGTCACAGGGGATAATCCCGATAATATGGAAATAAAATACCCAAATGAATCTGTGATCTCAGGTTACAATCAATGGAATAAGAAACGCGAATTCTTCTCTATTGATAAGAATGGATTTGTGGGAGTATTCTTTACAGGAATGATCGGAGTTACAAACGATCTTGACGGATTGATTTGGGCAAACCTTGTAGACAAGCGCACTCTGTTTTCATCTTGGAGATACCATGAATCATTGAAGAAAATGATGGGACTCGAATTTCGAAATTACGACTTTGCCGATCTTTTCTTCGACGACGACGTCTTTACTATTTACAAGTATTTCGTCAGCTATGAATTTTGCCATATCCTTGTTTCGAAAACACCACTTTCTATCGATTTGATAAATCACCCTGTTGAGACATTCAATTACAAAGGAATGGAATTCTCGTTTGTAAGAAGTGGATATCAAACCTTTTCACCATACAGACTAGGCGAAGAAGAGTTTGTTCGGAAGAATTCGAGCGGCACCATCCTCGGCATCATCCCCAACGGCGCCGCCCGTCGCTGGGAGGACTATCGTTATGGCCCCTTCCAGCCTTCACGTTTTGGCTTCTACGAATACGACATGAATTGGTGCGAGGGCGCGGGGCCTTTTCATCGGTTGAACGTGCCCGACGACCCCATTCATTTCCGTGAATTGCCCGAGGATCTGCGCGAGATCGTCTGCCGCAATGTGATGCCGGAAGTCAGCTTTGCCGATGCGCCCTTTGTCCAACCCATCGAGCACATGGCCTGCTCGTGGCCGGATTATCTGCCGTGGCTCGAGAGCGACGGCCGCACCCTCCATCCCCCCGCCCACCCCGACCGCGCCAAGCGGTGGGATGCGGATTGGCAAGCCTATTTGCTGGATTCCTGGGCCCGCTACTGCGAGCGTAAGCGCCAATGCGAGAATTTCTTCAAGTGACGACCCCACAGTGATGCCCTTCCCCGTCGGATTCCTCATCGGATTGGCCTGCGCCTCCCTCGCCACCGTGCTGCTCCCGCGCGGGCGGCAGCGGTTGGCGCATGCGGGGCGCGATGGCGAGGTGGAGCCTCGGCGCGTGGGATTTGGGTTGTGGGTGGGGTTGGCCGCCGGGTCGGTGGTGTTGGGGTTGGTGCAGGGGCGGCTCGACGCGGCGGGGCTGCGGGGGGTGGGATCGCCGGTGTGGACGTTGCCGCTGGCGGCTTTGCCGTTGGCGCTGGCGACGCTGGCGAGCGACCTGGGCCGGGTGCGCAGCGAACGCCACGCGGTGGGGCTGTTGGTGTCCGGAGTGGCGCTGTTTTTCGCGGGGTTCGCGTTTCCGGTGCTGACCAATCCGCTGACGGGCACGGTGGCGGTGGCGACGATCTGGCAGGTGATTTTGTGCGCGATCTGGCTGTTTTTGCTGGCGAGCGTGCTCGAGATGATTTCGCTGATTCCGGCGGGCGTGGGGCTGTTCGGGCTGGCTTTGTCGGGGGTGATCTGGCTGGCCGGCGGGACCCAGCAGACGGTGGCGTCGTACGCGCTGGCGGGGCTCGTGGCGGGGGCCATCGCGGGGCGGATGGCGGCGGGATTGGTGGCGCACCGGGGCGAGGGCGTGGTGCCGCTGGGCAAGACAGAGGTTTTCGGGTTGGCGCTGTGGCTGACGGCGCTGACGAACGCGGCGTTCCTGAAGAGCGTGGCGCTGGCGGGGTTTGTGCTGCCGCTGGGGGCGCTGGCGGTGATGCTCATTGTGTTGACTCTCCGCGCGTTCGAACGCAGTTTGCTCCTGAGACCGGCTCCTCGATCGGACTAAGTCCTGCCCCGTCAAGGGCATGCGATCCGGCGCCGAGCGAGCCCGGTCGCACCACGATTCGATCCCGGAAGGAACGCGACGCATGGGCCTGCTGGACCGGCTGTTTGGAAGCACTTCGAAAACAGAGGCGAAAGGCTCGTCGGACGATCCGGATCGCCGCCGGGTCGAGCGCCTGACCCAGGGCGACCCGTCGCCGGGCGCCGTGCGGGGCCTGCACATGACGTTCGCCCCGGGCGATTGGGCCGGGCGCGAGGACGCCATCGTGTACCTGCGGCGCCTCGAACGCGACGATTGGGCCGTGGCCTACGGCCTGTATGTGCTCGGCGGCACAGAAGCCCCCGACGCCGTGGCGGCGCGCGTGTTCCAGCAGATGAAAGAAGAAGGCCGCGAAGTGCAGGCGCGCCAGGCCCTGGCCTCCGCCCGAGGCGACCTGAAGGCGGAAGGCAACGCCGAGCTGCTCGCCTTCATCGACGGCAAGACGGCCACCCCGGCGGCCGAGCCCAAACCAGCTCCGAAACCGGTCGAGGAAGAGCCGGAGGACGAGGAGGTCTTCGAGGACGAGGAGGACCTGACCGAAGACGACGACGTCGAAGTCGAAGGCGACGATGAGGAAGTCGGCGAAGACGAGTCAGCCGACGAGCCGGAAGAGGACGACGAACCGGAAGTCATCGAGGAAGAACCCGCTGCCGAAGCCGACGACCCCGAACCGGAGCCAGAGCCCGAACAAGTCCCCGAAGAACCCGTGGTCGAGACCGTGGCCCAAGAAAGGGCCACTCCCCGGGAGCCGGAGATCCTGGCCGAAGAAATCGAAGATCCCTTCGAGGAACCGCCCGCCCCGGACGAAGTGGCCGCCGCCGAAGCCGACGCACTCCACGACGCCGAAGCGGACCCGGACGTGGAAGTCGCGCCGGAGTTGGAGGACGCGCTGGAGGAACCCCACGGCGCAGAACCCCCGGCTCCGGACGAAATGGCCGAAGACGAAACGGAAGGCATGGCCGCCGATAGGCCGCCGCTTGCCACCGACGCGGTCGCCACGGCGGCACCGGCGGAAGGCTTCACCCCCGCGCCTGCCTCGGCCCAGCCATCCGCCCCGCGCCCCGCTTTCGCCGCGCCCCCTGGCTTTGAACCCGGCAGCCTGACCCTGCGGTCGCTGGGCGCCGTCGAAGAAGACGCCGAGGAATACGAGCAAGCCGGCGCCGCCAGCATGGCCAAGCTGATGCGAGCCGAGAAGGCCTGGCGCGAGGGCGATCTGGAGAAGGCTGAAACCCTGTTCCAGGAAATCCTGGAAACCGACGCCCGCACCCCCGGCGCCGCCTTCGGTCTGGCTGGGGTCCAGGCCATCCTGGGGCGCTCCGCCGCGCCCGCGTTCCCGGAAAACGTGAAGGACAAGACGGACGAATGGGCGTCCCAGCTCTGTCCCGATTGGGCGGCCCTGACCCAGCACGAGCGGGACCTGATCCACCTCGCCGTCGAACCCGTGTCCTCCTACCTGCACCGCGTGGTGAAAGCCAAGTGCCAGGTGCGCATCCATCCGATGGACGTGCGCCTGACGGACCTGTACCCGAAACGGATCCAGATGCGGTTCGACCTGCCTAAGGGCGGTTCCATCGGCGATGTCGGCCTGTTCTCCAAGGAAAAATGCGCCCACGCCCGGCTCGATCTGTTCCTGACGCTGTTGCCCGGCCGATGGGATTTCGGGCGCGCCGTGGGATATGCGCTGGTGGACAGCTTCAGCGGCAAGAAAACCACCAAAGCCAAGCAGGTCGCTCGCCACGTGAAGGAGCATTTCCAGCAAATGGAACACGCCCCCACCGGCCTTGGCACCATGGAAGACACCATGGCCGCCGCCTACGAAGCCATCCTGCTGAAGGACGCCTTTGGCGACGCCGCCTCGGTCGAGGCATGGCCGGTTTTCGAGGAGGTGGGCGCCGTCGAGTTTCTGCGGACGTTGAAGTAAGAATTCAGCTAGCCCTCTCCGCCCCGCACTCTTTTTTTCGCACTCGAATAAAATATTCACCGCCCCGCTTTCGAGTTGCCGCAGGCGATACGCCCCCAGGAAATCTGGGGGCGTATCACTTTCTTTCAGGAATGCCCATAAGATGCGATTGCCGCTCTCCGTCTTCTTCCTCTCCGCCCTCGCCGTTTCGCCCGCCCTGGCCCTCTCGCCCACCGATTACGTCCTCCAGCCCCCCATCGCCACGGGATTGAACCTCGGCACCGTGCTCGATGGCGTGGTCGGTTCGTCTTTTGGCGATTTCAACGGCGATGGCCAGATGGACCTGATGGTCTTCAACAACCAGTCGGACGGCGCCACAGACGTCCATGTGATGCTGCGGACGGGGGCCTTTTCCTTTGCCGCGCCCATCACATCAACAATTCCGGCCCAGCCCACCGGTTTGCCCACCGCGATCGATGGGTCGGCGGGCGACGATTTGATTCTTATGCCGGTCTTCGAATCCGGCCAGTGGGGCTTTAGCTGGGTGTCGTCCGATGGCGCCGGCGGGTTCGGCACCGGGACGCGGACCGTCTTTGTCCCCAGCAACCCGGGCAACACCCCGTTTCTCGTGCCGCTGGATGCCAACGGCGACGGCACCATGGATGTGATGGCGTCGAGCGACTCCCAGAACTACGTCACCCTGCTCGGCACCGGCGGCGGGACCTTTGCCCAGCAGGCCATCCCCCTGACGGCCCCCAGCCTGACCCGCATTCCTGGCGCCCCGGGTATCGGCGACCGCATCGCTCACGTCTTTGTCAGCGCCGTGCAAGACCCCATCACCATGCAGACCCAATTCAGCACCGAAATCCTCGTGCGGTCCTTTGGCGGCTCGTCCTGGAACGATTTCACCCTCATCGCCCAGGAAAATTCCTTCGTCACCTTCCCCAGCCTCTTTCCCTTTTTCCCCGCGGACCTCGAAGGCGGCGGACCCGACGACCTCGTGACGTTCTTCATCGATCAGATGACCTTCACCACCAGCTACGCGGCCTATCGTCAGGGCAACGATGGCTCCTTCTCCGCCGCCCAGACCTACCCCGTCGACTTCGGCGCCCAGTTTATCCTCTACCCGGAAGACCTCGACGGCGACGGCGACGACGACTTGATCGGTTTCGGAGAAACCCCGCCCCGCTCCACCATTTACGAGAGCCTGGGCAACGGAACCTTCAACACCTTGCAGTTCGCAGGGCGCGAAAGCCTCCTGTTCACCATGGCGTTCGACGCGGGCGGTTCGTCGTCGCCCGACCTGATCGGCCTCCAGAACGGCGCCGGCGGGGTTCTCGAAGTGGTCGTGGGAGCCTATCAACCCGGCGGCGGTACGCCCACGCCCACACCCAGTCCCACGGCGACAGCCACGCCCACGCCGACCGGCACGGTGACTCCGACTCCTACTGCAACTCCGACACCATCCCCGACAGCCACGGCAACCGCGACCCCGACGCCCACGCCTACTGGCACGGCTACGGCGACTCCGACGCCGACTCCGGGGCCGGACGGTCCGGCGGGTTGGATGGCTCGCTAGGTACGCCCGCCCGTCGCCCCGCCACCCACGCGGCGCCAAAGGCCACGGCCACGGCTCCGTACTCCAACGCCAACACCCACCCCGGCAGCGCCCACACGCCTTCCGTCCACCACTGCGGCAACACCGCATAGGTCCACGGCGCGGCGGTGGCCCAGGCCAGCGCCGCCCATCCCGCCCGCGACCCGCCCAGCAGCGCGAACGGCAGCAGGCTCAGCAAATACCACGGATGCACCACCGGCGAGAGCACCAGCCCGGCTCCGACAACCCACAGCCAACGCTCCTCGAACCGCGGCCCGCGCGCCGCGAACGCTGCCAACCATGCGACACCAAAGAGGCCGGCAGCGGTCAGGCGGGCCGCCAGCTTGGGCGGATAGACAGGGTCGGCGTGCTTGGCGGCGCGCAGGCGGGTGCTCAGGCCATCGACGCCCACGATGCGGCCCGCCGCGTCGATCCCGGCCACGATCCGATCACCGCCGGGCGACACCGCCTCCCAGCCGGCCACCAGCGCCGGATAGGCCGCGCCGTTGAATTCCCAGACCTTGTTGTACGTGTCGAAGGATTGGAACAATCCCGGCCCAAGGAACGGCAGGTAGAACAGCAGCACGAGGGCGCCGGTCGCCACGGCGGCCAGGGCCCGCGCTCTCCAGCCCGCGAGGTGCCGGAGCAGGTGCGGCAGCAGGACGAGGGGGGCGAGTTTGCTGAGGACCGCTATGGCCAGCCCGCAGGCGGCAAGCGCCCAGCGGCGGGGCGGGTCGCCTTCCGGCCTCGCCAGCGCCCACGCCGCCAGCAATCCCCCCGCCATCAACAGCACATCCACGTGGGCCGTGAAGGCGCCCTCGAGCAGCACCAGCGGATGCGCCGCCAGCACCAGCACCCGCCCCGACGCCAGGCCCCGCGCCTCCAGCAGGCGCCAGAACAGGCCCAGGCTGGCGAGCACAACGAGCGCCAGGAGGACCTTGATCGCCACCAGTTCGAACGGCGCCAACGCGCCCACGGCAAAGACCGCCTGGGCCAGCGGCGGGTAAATGGCGGAAAATTCCGGGTGGTTGATGTGAGGAAAAATATCTGGGTGGAGCGCCGCCAGTCCAGCCAGCGCCGGGTCGGCGGGCGCGAGGGCGTAGGGGTTCTCGCCCGACAGCACCACCAGTCCCTCCCAAGCGTAGCGATAAGCGTCGTCGGACAGCATCGGCGGACAAAGGCTCGCGCCCAAGATCAGCGCCCCCGCCCAGACCACAAGCCAGCGCTCCGCCCCGCCCCCGCGCCATCGCAGCGCCCTCCCCCACCACAACCACGCCAACCCCGCCCACGCCAGCGTCCACACCGGCATCCCAAACGCCAAAAACCCCCGCAACCGCCCCGCCGCGCGATAGGTGATCTCTGGGTCGGTGGGGACAAATCCGATGCTGATGGCCGCGAAAAACCCGCACGCCCCGGTGATGATCGCCAGGAGCAGGATGCTGAGGGGAATGACCTTGGGTTCGAAGGGGGCGTTTGGCTTCATGGCCAGCTATGGCAGGCGGCCCGCGGAGCGGGCGCAAGCGCCGAAGGGCGGGCCCTGTAAAAACTGCCCGAGTGTCCAAGAAGGCGGAACGTACAAGGCACGAAGAAAAGAAAAATGGCCACAGATGACGCGGATGAACGCTGATGGGGGCGGCCAATTCTAGAATCCCTCACCATCCACACCTCTGTGCCCTCGGTGTCTCTGTGGTGAATTCAAAAGAATCAAAAACTCCCCCTCTACCCCCGCTGATCCGCGTTCGTCCTCGAAATATCGCCGATGGAAATCGTGCCGTTGGTGGGATCGTAGGTCCGGTTCGTGCCATCCGTAAACGCCGACAGACGCCCCACCGGCTTGGCCAGTGGAGCGTCCGGGTTGAACTGGAAATCGTTGATGCGGTCGGGGCCGGCGCTGTTCAGCGCCCAATTCACCACCCCTTTGCGGCCGTAGTAGTCGTTCATCGCGACGCGGTCGCCAAACAGGTTGTAGCTCGGCAGCCCGGGAAAGTTCTGGCCGATGACGGCGGTGGAGTAATCCGAATACTCGAACGTCGGCTCCGTGCCCGGCGTGATGGGGAAGGTCGCTTCCTGATTCCAGAACACATCCTTGGGCAGCGACGTCATGTACGCCACCGGCGTCGTGATGCCCCGCAGGCGGTTGTTGAAGTTATTCGGCGGCGCCCCCGGGCCATCGACCCATTGAGACGTGATCGGGTACTTGTTCCAATCGACGGCATAGGACTCGATCGCCGTGGCGATGCTGCGCATGTCGGCCTTCACGCGGGATGCTTTGGACCGCACCTGAGCCTCGAGAAAGTTGGGCACGGCAATCGCCGCCAGGATCGCGATAATCGCCACGACGATCAGCAGCTCGATCAGGGTGAAGGCGGAAACCTTGAAACGATTGGACATAGCGTGAGGGCTTTCCGACGCCGCCACCGCTTGGCGGGTTGGCGGGCCTTGGGGATTGTGTCCCTCATGTTAGAAAATCTTTGGAGCAATTCAACTCCAATTAGAACCTTACAAGTCCCACTTGGGTGTCATCAGTTGTTCTGGGCGCGCAGCCGTCACAACTCAGGCTAGCGCCGCCGGGGCGGAGAAAGCAATGATTCCGCCCCATGGCTACCGACTTCCCGGCTGACTCCACCCCACCCCGCCGCATTCTCTTCTGCGCCCGCCCCGGCATTGGGGATCTGGTGATGGAGACGCCGCTGTTGGAGGCGCTGGCGCGGGCGTTTCCGGGGGCGGAGGTGACGTTGCTGGCGGGGCGCCGGGCGGCGGAGCTGTTCGCGTTCGACGCCCGCATCGGCGCCGTTGCCGTTCGCGAAGACCTCGGCATTGCGGAGTTCGACGTTCTGGGGACCGAAGAAGACTACGAGCGGCTGGGGCGGTGGCTGGACGAGGAGGCCTTCGACCTGATCGCCAACGGCAACAACGCGCCCTATCCGCTCCGCGTGGCGGTGCGGAGGCGCCCTGGGCTCGCGCGGCTGGACGAGGACCGCGCCGCGGAGGAAGCGGCCCTCGCCCACGGAGCCAACGGCGTGGAAGCCATCGCGGCGGCGGCGCGGGCGGGCTGGGGGTTGGAGGTAAATGCGGGAGATTTCAGCGTACCCGAGCGGGAGCGCTCCTTTTGGTACATGGGCGACGTTCACTCCAGCGAATGGCTGGGCTTGCAGCCTTATCTAGTGATTCTGCCAAAATGTGGTCGTGGAATCAAGGCGTGGCCGGAGAATAAGTGGTCGACCTTGATCGCGATAATCCTTCGCGAGACGAACTGTAGTGTCTTCCTAATGGCAGGAAACAGCCCCGAAGACTTTCCGTACTTGCTTAGCAAGTGGGGCTACCCTTACCCGCTAAGAGGTCGGGTGATCTTCAATAGAATCCTCTGGGAAGACAAAATCTTCGCCAACAAGCGCGATGCGCGCTTCTACCTCGCCGCCGCCGCCCTCGTCATCGGCGCCGATACCGGCCTGCTGCACCTCGCCGCCGCCCTCGGAACGCCCGTCGTGGGCATCTACGGCCCCACGGATCCCGCTGTCTACCTGCCGCCGGGAGCGCGGAACGCCTCGGCGGGCCCGCCGGAGGACGGCTGCCCGCACCGCCGGCCGCGCTCGCTGCGTCATCCCGAGTGCTGGCGAGAAGATCGCTGCCTGATCGCCGAGGCGCCCTGCACCCACGCCGTGGGGGTGCTGGAGGTGTGGGAGCGGGCGCGGGCGATTTTGCCGCCGGAGGCGTTGAATACGGGGCGGGCCCGGCGCGTATGAAACTCGCGAGGCGATGGAGTTGTCTCAAGCCGTAGCGCGCGCGGGGGAGTTCCCTTGACCCAAATCGCGCCTGGCGAGACGTTGCACCTCGAATCGTCGCGATTTTTCCGAAAGGCCTCACATCATGGGCATTGTCAGCTCTGTCATCCGCTTCATCACCACGCTCGGCGGCCTCATCAGCACCAGCGTGGACGAGGGCAGTGACGCCCTGACCACCACACCGAAGGGCATCAAGGCGGCTTTCAAAGTCACTCGCGACAAGTGGACGAAGCAGTACCACGAAGTGCGCGACGCCGTCAGTCAGCTCATGATGGTCATGGAGCAAAAACGCTCGGAAATCGTTCGCCTGGAAAAAGAGCAGGAAGAGCTGGAAATCAAGAAGCGGGGCGCTGTCGAACGCTTCAAAGCCACCCGCGAGCCCAAGTACCAGCAGGCTTTCCAGGCCGCCCACACGCGCCTCGGCGAGGTGGAAACGCGCCTGGATCAGTTAGCCCAGGAAACGCAGGACCTGGAAAAGCAGGTCGATCGCTACAAGCTGAAGCTGCAAGAAATGCAGAAGCAGATTTCCGAACTGGACCGCAAGGAAGCGGAATCCATCGCCGACATCGTCAGCAGCAAGCAGATCGTCGAACTCAACGATCGCATGGCGAATCTCTCGACGAGCCTCTCGGACGAAAACATCCAGGCCATCGAGAAAACCCGCCAGAAAGCCAAAGCCCGCGCCAAGCTCAGCGACGAACTGGCCGGTGTGGACAACGTGAACGTGGAGCAGGAAATCCTGGCCGCGGGCATGAGTACCGACGCCGAGAAGGAATTCGCCGAGATGCTGGCGGAAACGGAAATGCGCGAACGCGAACGCCCCGGCGGCGCCGGGCCCGAGTTGGAGCGGAGTATGTAAGCGGGGGCGAGATTCGGCCCCGAACCTACAATCAAGGAAAGTGAGGATGACAGCATGCGCGATGAAAACCCCAAGACCAGCAAGCTGCTGGATGTAGCCTCCGCCATCCTGGCTGGTTCCGGCGGTTGCTTGAACATCGTCCTCTTGAACAAGGCCCTGTTTTACTTCGATCTCCATTGCCTGATGGAGGACGGACAGGTCTTTACCGAGCACCGCTACGTTGCGCTGGAACACGGTCCGGTTTTGGGCGAGTACGAGAGAAAGCTCGTCAAGAAATTGGCGAAGCACGGCATCGCAACGCAAGAATCGGACGGCCGCGCCAAGCCCATCAAGCTGCTCCACGAGGCAGAGGAAACTTCGCTCAGTGTGGAGCAAAGAGACCTTGCCAGGCGTTTGGGCAAGAAGTTTGCCGCCATGACATCGCAGGAAGCTTCCGACTATTCCCATCTCAATCTGGGATGGGAGATGGCGTGGAAAGAAGGCCTCGGCGGCAATCCTCCGCAACGGGGCGCCGCCATCATCGACATGACCATCGCGATGCAGCAGCTTCTCGATGAAGAGGAAGACGACTGGCTGGCGGCTCCGTTCTCCGATGAGGAGAAGAAAGCGCTTCAAGACCTTGAAGAGTCTGCCCTTTCTCCATGGTGAGGGACTATCGGCCGGAAGACGGCAAGTGGGAAATCATCCACGGACTCGACGACATCGAAAAGCTTAAAGAGACCCTAGGCTTTGTCTGACAAAAGGATTTTGAGGAAAGTGAGGACGAATGCGAGCTGAATCATGGCGACGAAATTGGCGCCCAGCTTTTCGTACCTGGTTGCGATGCGGCGGTTCGCTTTGAGGTGTCCGTTGCGGCGCTCGATAACGTTTCGGCGCCAGTATAGAACCTTGTCGAAGGAGCGTTCCGGCTCTGGGTATTCTCCGTTGCGGCCCTTGCGTTGGGGGATGAGCGGTTTCGTTCCGCGCTCGGTGATGCGCCGGCGGATGTCGCGGCCGTGGTATCCTTTGTCGCCGCCGAT
>JAVJSW010000029.1:0-19577 GCA_040219255.1 Sumerlaeia bacterium | reverse complement strand
GCGGCTCGGGCTGCAACCGAGGATGCGGCCGAAATCGGCTGAAGACTCGACAGCAGTCAACATCTGCAAAAGACCAACGCGAGCGAAACGGTGCTTCCTCAGGCCAAGCGGGCTCGAGGCTCGTGGAGACGCTACGCCCCGCCACGGACGATGGCAAGGCCGCCGGGGACGTGGCTCAACTGACGCTTACACAGCAGTCAACATCCGCAAGAGACCAACGCGAACGAAACGGTGGTTCCTCAGGCCAAGCGGGCTCGAGGCTCGTGGAGACGCTACGCCCTGCCACGGACGATGGCAAGGCCGCCGGGGACGTGGCTCAACTGACGCTTACTTCCAGCGTACACTATCGTCGTTCAAGAAGAGGCATTTCCTGAGGTTTTTTCCCATGCTCTCTTGAAAGCTTTCGCTTTCCCAGGATCTCGCAGTTGCTCATAAACCATCGCTAATCGCTTTAAGATACCTGGAGTGCCCGGATACTTTCTGTTCAGCCGAAGCAGTATTTCGACGGCGGGGGCATACTGAGCCTCCATCCCGAGAATGGCCGCCTGCTTCAGTTGCAGATCTGGAGAATCGGGATCATCTTCCAGGCATTTTGTTACCAGACGATGAGCATCAGAGATATACTGGGCCTTCAGGAAAGCGGTAAGGGCAAGTCGTCGGATCTCCACCGCACCCGGCCCTTCGGCATCATATAGATCATGTCGATGACCAAGGGCTTCAATGCAGTCGAATGTTCTTCCTTCCTTCATATACGACTTCAACATCAGCAGGTAGGCCTGCTCATCCTTTGTCTTGGCGAATTCCCGCTTCGCCACTTCTGCGGCACTACCGTATTCCTCTGATTCCAGAAAATGAACAGCGTCGGTTGACCAGTCAGTATTCTTGGAAGTGAAAGGCACCAGCCGCTGGACTTCCCCAAAAGCTCGCTGTGCCAGCCTGGCGGACCTGTATGCCGACACCATCTCCTCAACGTCCGACCAGCGATTGGCAGGATCAACTTCAAGGCACTTCATAATGACTTGCTCAAGCTGTGGAGATACGGTTTGGTTGACTTCAGATGGCAGGGGGAACGGTACATGGCGAGTCACTTGGCTATATGTATCGTGTGGCAGCCGGGAAGTTACCATGTGATACAAGAGTACGCCAAGGCTGTATATATCGGCCTTGTAATATACTGAGTTGTCTTTGAACTTCACCGAGACGCCTGCTACTTCAGGAGCAGAATAAAGTATTGTCCCTCCATTCTCTCTTGTTCTTGCATAGATGTCGTCAGGGTTCACCGAGGAGCCAAAATCTGTGATTTTCACGTGAGTTCCAGAAACTAGGATATTCTGGGGTTTGATGTCACCGTGAGCAACTCCAAAAGCATGAAGATATTTTACTCCTTCGAGAACTTGAGTAAACAGGTCGAGAACATTGTCGTACTTCAAAACAAGACCTTGATCACCTTCATCCAGCATCCGAGCCAACGTGATAGAGGGAAAGTATTCCATTTCTATTACGAACCACTCTTTAGTTGGTGGAACGCGGCCCATCCAGTAGATTTGTACGACATTGGGGTGCGGGGGTTTATCAACGAGTATCTTTCCTTCCAGAAGTTCGTTGTCCGATCTGGCTATTTGTTTGGGGACCTTTACAGCTACAATTCGGTCTGTTTTTAGGTTTGTTGATCGCCACACCCATCCGTACGATCCGTCTCCTAGGCATTCATGCAGACGATACCGGTCACCGAGAACCATGTCTGCGCTTGGCATGAAGTATGGCTTCTTATTCTTCATCAGCCGTTGCCTCTGACAACAATTCCCGTAAGTCGCAGGAGACCGTCGCGTCCCTTCGTCATGACAAACTGGAGAAATTGGATGGTCCCGGAGTTACCACCGGAAACTTCTTCTCTGACGCTGGTGGTAAAGCCACTCGAAACGACCGAGCGCAGCTCCCCATGATCCGGGAGAGACACCAGACCTTCGGTCCAGTAAGCCATCAGCAGTTTGCAATCGGGAACCTCCCAGCGGTGCTGAGCCAGCAGGAGATTTTCGACCTTTGGCTTTAGGTCTTTCCGCTGACCCGTGTAGCGCTCGAATTCAGCCAGCAAGGCAACCTCATGGCTATCCTTCTGGAACCAGACCGAATCTGATCGAACGTCTGCAAAAACATGGCCGTATTGACCTTCACGCGGTGCTGGCAGTTCTGAGGCTGCGCAATATCTCAACTCCCGCCCCAGGAGAGTAAGGTACGTGACACCAAGGCTGTGGATCGTGACCCCACAGTCATCGACACCCCAATCTGTCCAGATGGGGAGTAATACGCGAGCTTTCTCCATGCTCGCGATCTGTTGAATGAATATGTCATTCAGCATTCCAGGTACCCCAGACCTCCAGCACAGCAGGGGATTCACCGCCGTGTACCAGAGCTTTTGTTCCGACCTTCACCAGCAACGGAGCGGGAATTGAGCGGCCACAAATCAACGCCTCCCCCGTGGAAAGGTGTGGCAGCTCATCAATGTCGGCTTTCGAGACCATGTCGCTGGTTTTGGCAATGAACCGCTGGTCATCAGGGTTCTTCAGGCGCATCGTGATCAGGGTATTGCACTGAGACGTCACGTCCGAATCCAACTTCGATGGGCGCTGACTGATGATGGCGAATCCGACTCCGAATTTACGTCCCTCTGCTGCAATCTTCTTGATGATACGGTGACTGACGGTGTGCCCACCAGCGGGTGCGAAGTTGTGCCCCTCTTCGTAGACAAGATAGACAGGGCGAATACGATCCGTTTTGCTTGATGCGGCCCTCAGGATCTCGCCGGATATCAGCGCGGTCACGACCTGCTTCGCAGTGTCACCTATGCCCTGGAGATCGATCACAACCATCCGACCCTTCTTGTCGCTGGGCCTGCCGATCATCTCGTAGATGTCCGTCGCACCTGACAATGCGGCGTGGTAGAAGCTTTGGGCTTCCGAGAGAACTCGGGAAAGCTTCATGCTCGCTACTGCGGCACTTCGACCGTTCAGCGCTTGCGCTTCTGCCTGTGAAAGTTCATCCCATCCGCGAAGTTCATCCAGTCCATCTCCAAGGTAGTAGCGTAGCCGATTGATGTCTCGCGGGGATGATGGCTCCTTGATGCACCAGTAACGGATGGCAACATCCAGAACGCGCTGCTGCGGCTCCGTCAAGCCAGGCAGGATCTCACTGACCTCATCCATCTCGAAGCGATCAAATTGAAGGGCCAGTTCAGCATTGGTGCCAGCGTACTTTTCCCGAAAGCTTCGGTCCTGCGGTGTATAGACTTTCACCCCACCGCCTGCCTTTTGCAGTTTCTCGATCGTTTCCCTGATGCGTGAGAGTGCTTCTTTGTCACGCGGGTCTTCGACGTCAGCCGATGCTGGATTGAAACGGAGGTGGCCTCCCTGCAAGGCCTTGCCATATTCGCCGTGAGGGTCAAAGACGACAACGGTGCCGTTGTGGAAGGCAACAAGGCGCTCGATGATCCGGCCAACTGTATAGCTCTTGCCGGATCCCGTCATCGCGAGAACGGCTAAGTGCTCGGTCACCAAGTTGTTCACATCGAGATAGACAGGGACAATTTCGTCGCCCTTCTCGTAACCGACTAGGTTACCAATGTGTAGGCTACCATGCTCAGAGAACCCGTAGAAGTCCGAAAGGAAAGAAAAGTCAACCTTCTCTACCCGCGATCCAGGATCCAATGGCCGACGCGGAATTCGGATCTCGCCTGTTGTCGGATCCTTCAGGCCAACGACATCGAGATGCGCCGTAAGCTGTTCACCTGTCACCTGCGCACCAGGGAGCAATTCCAGGTCGGAAACGCTTTGTCCAAGCCCTGAGTTGTACAGAACATTACTCCGGTTGATGCTCACGATCCTCGCCAAGACATCCGTCGGAGAGTCTTCCTGCCGTTCTTGGTGGGATACGCGTACGAATTCCCCGCGTCGGCACGCGAACGAGGATGTCAACACCATCAGAAGGTTCGATGGGTCGCCGGTATTGCCGACCAGTTTGCCGATAGCTCTGTCTGTCATTTACAGTCTCCTGTTCTTTCAGTTGTCTTGGTCGAAAGCATCGACATCTTCCAGCCATGCCTTCTCGATGCGGCGATTACGCATCTCCTCGGCAAGACCGCGGCGGTAGTTCTCAAGGAATGCGTCGAGGCCCTTCAGTTCCCTGTAGGCCAGTTGGATCGGGAGAGGCATGGCCTTGTCCCCACCGGTGGCTGTCAGCGCCATGATCTTCCCAGTGACATCATCTGCTGAATCCTTTCCCCACCCCGTTTCGTCACCGATCAGTTGCAGCAACTGGGGCGACCCGTGCAGGCCAGCTCGGTAATGCACACCGAGCACCCCCAGATCCGTCAGTAGCGATGGCTCCATCCTTGGTGTATGTACAGACATCTTGAAGGCAGCGGTTCTTGTGTAACCGCCCAGGAGACCGAAGACGAAGCGGCGTTCCCCGATGCCTCGAATCGAGTCCGCTCTGCGTCCCAATGTTTCCAAAACTCGCAGGTCAGTGGATTCACTGGAAAGAACCTGACTTCGCCCTTGAGTATCACGCAGATCAGCCATCGCGGAGTGGACGATCGCCCCGAATCGTTGAGCAGCAATTCCTCCAACGACTGGGCCGTTCTCGGCCCAAGGAAAGATACTCGACTTCTTGTTCACCCAGAAACGACGGATGGCTTCAATGGCGCGGCTGTAGGACTGGTTGTATTGCCCTTCAGTATCACGACCGCTGTTGGGCACCATGGATCGATTGAGAGCGAGCGGACAGTCCATCAGGACCAAGTCCGGCTCGAAGTCGTCGAGGGCAGCTTCAGCAAGGGTGTAAGCGAGTCTGGCCTCGTTGAGTTGCAGGGTCTTGGACTGATCCTCAAAGTTGATGTCGTCGATCTCACAACGGCTGTCCTGGCCCGCTGTGGAAACGACGTTGTTCTCTACTACCAGGTCGATCCGGACCGCTGCCGTCGCGTAGACGAATCCACCCACGGTCCTCTTCACTGTGCTTCGGGTGCCGATGCCACTCACCTTGAGATTCAGTGGAGTTGGCCTATCAACACTCTTGACCAGACCTGCTTTCACAAACAACGGGGCGATCGATTCCAACTCCCTGATCTGATGCAGGATTCTCCCAACCGTCCCTGGCAAACAGATCTGGGACTGAATGGCAAGGGTCTGTGCAAGTGTTCGGGCATTTCCCTTCGCCTCAGCCATTGGAGGCCTCCTTCAGGGGTTCGGCGTAAACCCAATATGGACTGTTCCTGAGAGCTTCTGACCCTTTGTCCGACAATCTGGCGTCGTCGATGTAAGCCAGCCCAGCCAGGTCATCGGCCAGTTGTAGCACTTGGCCCTTCGTCAGGCGGAGCACTTGCGAGGACTCGGCAGCTCGGATCGCCTCTCCCATGCTTTCGTACCCACCCGCGTAAAGATGGAGCAGGAGGGAGTAGTGGAGGGGACCGATTGCCGGAACTGCTGGCCTTTGGGGCTTGGCCTCTGCGGGCTTGCCACCCAGGCCCATGATGCGCTCCAGCCAAGATTGGAGGACATCAGGGACATCCAAAACACGAAGCGACCAGATCGGCAAGACGGCAAAGACAAGGCATCCTTCCACGATACGCTCGCGGTGGTAAGCCACAGCAAGGTCGCCATTCGCGAATTGCAAATCGCGAATGTGGTCGGTCATCAGGTTTCCGCGGAGATCATACTGAACCTCTTCTGCCAGTATCCTCCCGAGCGGATCTTTACCTTTCAATGGTGAGGTGTGGTAAGAAACAGTCCATTTCACTGGGTGCTCAAACTCGCCGTTCGCGAATGGCGGCAGAACCATTGCCGTGCGTCCGGATTCACCAATCCAGTTCAGAATCGTGTTCTGGGTATCCTCACTCACGAAGTCCTCCCCTGAGACCAGGACACATCCCGGCCCAGCGGGCAGTTCCCGAATCGCCTCGGCCTCGCACGCCATGGAAAGGATCCGCCCGCGGCGGCCTTCGGCGATTTTTCCGATCATGTATAGCCGCGCTGTCATGGCATCCCTCCTGATAGGGAGTAGGTCCGACGGATGAACCCATTGCTCACCAACTTATCCGCCTCTCCAGGATCGAGACCCGGATCCTTGCCTTCCATGAGCGCTTCAACAACCGTGCGCCAGCGATCGAAGGAGACGCCTGTAGATTGTAGGTGAAAGTTCCCATCTTTCGACCACTGCAAAAGCTGGGACGCCAGATGATCCAGGGATTGCTTCAGCGATGTGTGAGCCTCAAGAGTTGCCAGCGACGGTGCTGTTATGGGAGTTTTCGACTTCACCCGGAGGAGCGCATTGTAGGCGGCCACACTTCCCTGGAGTTCCTTACGGCTCAACAGTTGCTGTCTATACCCGGTGATGGCGTTCTCCAGCGTAAGGATAAAGCCAGCCAAGTCCTGACTGCTCTTTCGAGGACTGTCGAAGATCCGGGATGCACGATCCATCAGGGGCTTGAAGTTCCCCAGCCGCGCAGGTCCGCTGAATTCCTCAAGCAGCTTGTCGACCTCCTCCGTTCTGCTCTCTTCCAGCTCTTCCCGGATTAGTTCGGGCCGGGGCAGTAGCGACTTCAGCGAAGGAACATCAGAGGGGTAGTTGAAGTCCTTTGGGGCATCTTCCAGTGCAGTTGCGATCTTCTTCAGTCGACCCTGGTGATCTTCAAGTTTCCGGAGGAGGTCGTCGTACAGAGAATGGAGGGTGCGGTATGTAGCGAAGATGCTGCCGTCGATCTCATCGATAGCAAGAGCGCTTCCAGTCCGTACATCCAGCCCAATCTCACCGGCGAGCTTATCGACAGCGGATGACGCATCAGCAACATGCAGACTGCGTAGGTAGTATTGCAGCGTTCCCTGTTCCGAGGCCTGAACGGCCTCCGTCTGTCCGCTTCCCTGGGTGAGATTCAACGCGCCATCGAGGATGTGGTTGATCTTTGCAAGAGAGAGCGTGAAGAGGCGGACTGGGAATGCATCGGGAGCCTTCTCACTAATAGTGTGCTGTATAGCGTCTACTCTGGCTCGCATGAGCTTCTCGGCTCTGCGCATATACTGCATGAACAATTCAGCCCGCCGGATGCGCCGCCACAGCTCCTGCTGGTCATCCTCGAAGTTCAACGTCTTGATGTTGTCGTCCATCTGGAGAGCTGCATACCGATCCTTGTCGTAGACAAAGGCGGACTCCAGGGCGGCAGTCTTTCGCAGATGAGAGCAACGCTGCAATTCATCAGCGGCCTTTTCACAGTCGTCGAAAGCAACCGCTGGTTCAGCGATGTTGAGCTGGTTCAGTGCTTCCTTGGCCTTCTTCAGCCGTGCGCGAGCGTCTTTGGTTTTGGTCCCGACGTGGGCGCTCCCCTCTGGCCCGAAAAGCTCCTGCACCCGACCCTGACCAAACACGGCCTCAAGCTCCCGGACGGTCTTGCCGTAGCTGTCGATCAGCCAGTTGTTGGCTTCGATGTGTTGATTGCTCAGATAGCTGCGCGTTACCAGCTTGTACTCACTGGGGCCGCGCCCCTGCGTCTGGGCCTCCCTTGCGAAACCAATCTCGCAAAGGAGTGACATCCACTCCTCGTAGGTGGTTCGCTCTTTGGCCCCATCCTGCGTGTAGGCCCAGAACCATTCGCGCTTCGCCGCGTCCATGGTCCACGGCTGATCCTTCAGAAGCCTTCGCAGAAGGCCGACAAGGAACGGCGGGAATGCGGGTTTCGCATTTCCATCGAAGTCGGTAAAGAGACGTGCTCGCTCGTCGTCACTGTAACCTGCGGCCCGTGCTTTCGGAGTGATACGAAGTTTTCCCAGGATCGCCGTCAGGTCTTCCACACTGATGGGAGCCTTTTCATCTATATCAAGCAAGCTGCGTTGAGCAGGCCCAGCAACCATCAGCCAGCACCAGCCCTTGATGAGTACATCCAACTCATTGTCGCGGAGATTTCCACTCGCCCTGAACGGCCAAGCGATCCTGCCCATGTTGTCAAGTGCCGTACGCCACTGTCCCACGGCCTGCATGAACGGCCTTACGATGCTCTGGAGGCGGTTGCTGAAAGCCGTCGTAAACACGGTGTCGTTCAGCTCGAACCCGTGCCAGTCCTGGCGCGGGAGGCCCACCTGGTTGAGAGCGTTCTCCTCAGAAGAGGAGACTTGGTAGACCATCATGTACGACGCCGCGTTCTTCAGTGTATCCGTCGTTGCGGATTCAAACTGATCGATCAGCGCCCGCGAGGATGTAAACACGACGACCGGGTAGCGTCCTTCACTTGAGAACTGGCCTGAAGTCAGGTGGCAGAGCTTTTCCAGCTCCGCGAGATTGCGTGCCCACGCTATCACCACGCGGCCCTTGGGGTGCAGCTTCAAACCATCCAGAGTGACGAGCCCACCATGGGTGCTCTGTCGTGTCTTGGCCGCCGTGGTGATGGCGACAACGTCTTCGCCGAAACCAGGAGCCACCACATCGTATTCCCAGTTCTGGTCGAGGACTCGCATGGCACCGGTCAGCACATTGCGTGCGTGTGTCTCCTGCGACTCACCTTTACGAGCCTCCATCGCCTTGTTGTGTGCTTCACCCATGTCTGGGTCGCGGAACACCAGAGTCCGCTGCCCTTGCTGGCGATGCCGCAGGTCAAGTCGTGCAATCATCGGCATGCTGGGACCGATGTGTGTCGCCTCATCCCCTAGGATGTCCTGACTGCCCAAGAACTTACGCCAGAGTGCACGAGCGGCATCTTCCGCCGCGGGGTGCGGGTACAGCAGTCCAACCAACTGCACGAAATCGGATTGAAGCAGGGGAATCACCAGCGTGCGCTTGCCTTTGCTGTGCGATTCCCCCTGGGTTTCGTGAATGGCGTAGGTTCCCAGGTTTGAGAGAAGCTGGTTCAGGTCCAGCGGCTGATCGATACCACCGAGCCTCCAGTAAGACTTGTCCCGGTTGAACTTAGATTCCCGTAGCGCCTGGACGCTTTCCATGTCGTCCCACTCAACACGTCGGAACAGGAGCGCCAACGGTTCGTCGTACTCGTTTCGTGATGCCAGCAGAACCTGGCGCTCGTCCGGTGCGAAAGCGTCCAACGCCACGGGAAGCTGGCCGTACAACAGCTCGCGGGCGCTCTGGAGCTTCGAGCGATCACCCAGTTTCAGCACTTCAATGGCGTTGTGATCGAGAACGTATTCCTTGATGCGGGTGGAAACCCCCACCAGTTCGGCGAAAAGCTCTCCCAGCGTCTTCGGCGTCGCCTCCCCGCGGATGCGGCGCTGCTCCAGCAGGTTGTCCACGTTCGCCATGATGACGTTGAACCAACCGAAGTTCCCCGCGCTCATGGTGTAGGCCGCTTCCACGAGGCCCGTAGGATACTGCGGCAGCTTCCCATCCTGCGACAGGATCTTCACGAACGTACTGACGTCGCTGAACGAGTTCGCGGACAGCTCGGCCATCTCGAATCGTCGAGCCGTTGACTGAATCTCCCGTAGCTCGTCCCCGATGGCGGGGGAACACAGCGCCACATAACGCAGCCACGGCAGCTTGCGCCGCGGGTCTTCTTCCTTGATGGCCTTGCCCATGAGCTTGATGGCCCGGCCATCCAGCTTTTTCAGATCATCCGATTCCAGGCCATACGTTGCCGCTTCTGCCGCCGTTTCCAGTTCATCCAGCACCACGAGCACGTACTTGATGCCGAAGGTTGACAGGTAATCGTAAGCGGCCCGGCAGAGCCGCGTCGCCAACGTGGGATCGGTGTATAGATCCTCGTCGTTGTGATTCTTGCTGATCTCCAGGCGAGCCGCAAGTTCCTCGTGATCAAACCCACCGACCAGCAAGCGATCGTAGGCTTCCTTCGCGATCTGCCCCTGGATGGAATTGTCGAACTGCTCCTTGGCGATGAGCACCAAGGACTTGTACAGCCCGAAGGCGAACCAGTTGTCCACATTGTGGTAATCGTTCGCGATCTGGCTGTAGCGTATATACAGCGCCAGGTACTGCTCGCGATCCTCGTTGTTGTTGAACAGCTCGGCATTCTTCAGCGCACCATCCTGCTCCCGGACATGCCAACCCTGGGAGCTTTCATTCACCTGGGCCACCAGTTCGTAACCCAGGCGCGACTTGCCGACACCCCACTGCGCGATCACCGCGAACACATGGGCGAACTCTTCCGCTTCCTTGTCCACGAGGTGGATGAAATGCCGGAACGTCTCGAAGAACTGCCGCTGGCCGACAATCGGGTGCGACAGCGGGTAGCTGGAAACACCGCCCGCGGCCCACTTGTGCTGGATGGGGTTCTTGTCAGTCATCAGTGTCGCCCTCGCTTGTGCTCGTGATGTGTTCCGGATGGTGTGCGCCGTTGGGTTCCTGCCGCCGTTGCCATTCAATCCCGGCAAGGCACTCGTTGAAGTCGTCGTGGATCACCCACTTCACCAGCTTTCGCTGCCGGTCACCGAAGAGACCCCGTCCGTGCCGCGACTGGCCCGGTTCGGCGACCAGAATCTCGATCGCGCCACGATCCATGGCCGCCTGCATGACAGTATCCATCCAAGCGGCGAAATCATCGATCTCCGGCGAGCGGGAAGGGTATATACGGCGCAGTGCAAATTCAATCGGCACGAATCCGCGCAGGTCGGCTTCACGGGTGGTGTAGTCCTGGAGGATGCTGGATGGTTCCGTGGGCGTTTCGTGCTCACCCACCAGACCAGCGTCGGTCAGGATTTGATCCGGGATTTCAGGGGTGCCCTCATCACTGAGCCATCCGAGAAAATCGAGCAGGTAGAGCGGCGACTTCAGCGGCGTCCAGGCGAACTGGTCGCTGTCTGCCTTCCGCGCCATGACGTCGGGATCGACAGCGACTCCATCGACTCCAAGCTTGTCTTTCCAGCTACCGAGGCACGCGATTTCGATTCCGGCAAACCACATATCCGGCGTGGTGTGACTGTGGAAGATCAGGTTCTTGCCGACGGCAAACTTCTCGGCGTTCCCGCGCACCTTCGGCCAGTTCGCCAGTTCCCAATCACCGCGTCGAAGACGCAGGATCATCAGCCGCAGCCAGGGGCTCGACTTCATCAGGCTCACCGCCAACTGTCGGAAACCCGCAGTTGCCTGATCGGGATCGTAACCATCAGCCATCGTGGCAGCTTCATCGGTCACGAACCAGGCCTTTCCCTCGCGCTGAAGGAACCCAACACCCATGAGCAGTGGCCTCTTGCCGCCCTGGCGCATGCCCCACATGCCATGCATGGCCCGCCGCGAAAGCTCTCGCTTCAGGTGCTCTTCCCACACCTGATCCGGTGCCCCATGAATGCCGCCCTCGCGCTGTTGCAATGTCGTCAGCGTCCGCAACGCCCGCAGCCAGCACTCCGGATCCCGAAACTCGGTCCAGAAGGCAGGACGATCCAGATAGAGAATCCGCTCGCTCATCCCGCCACCTCCGCCTGGTTCGCGGCGCCAGCGCGAACCAGGCGCTCTTCCGCCCAGGCCTCGCAGGCCCGCCGCATCGCCATCGTGATCGACGTCGCTTTGCGGTAAAAGTACCGGCTTCCCAGCGCCCGGTAGCATTCGTCCGAAAAGTCGGGATGGATCCGGTATCCCGGCGTCTGTGTGCCGCGCCCGGAATCGAACGTCCACACCTGCCTCGTCAGCATCTCGGCGATCACCGGAGCCAACACCGCATCCAATGTCGCTGTTTCCACGTCCGCTGTCAGCAGCACCACCCCCATCTCATCCAGGCTGCGCCTCACCAGTTCACCCAACGTTCCGCATTCCACTTCGGCCCCATCGGGTTTGGTGACCACCACACGTACCGCGGCGGGTTGGTGAAAGGTCCCCACTTCTTCACGTGGCAGTTCCAATTCCAACTGACCCGAAATGCGTTCCGCCTGCCAAGCCTCCTGCATGAACACGAGCTGCCCCAGCAGGAACGCCCAGGGCCGCGCCAGCGCCCACTTCATCGTCCCACTCGACTCCTTGCCCTCCAACGGCTCCAGAGAGCCCGTCAGCACCGACGTGGGGCTTAGGATCGGTTCGTTCCCCGGCAGCAGCAGCACCCGGCCCTCGACCCAGTTTCCGCTCGGATCCTGATCATTCACATCCGGCAACGCGGCCAGCCTCTTCGCCGTCGGATCGGCCAGGATCGCCCCCGCCGCCGCAACGGCACGCAGCACCCGCGGAGTCGCAACCGCTTCATGGGCCGGGGATTCCAGAATCAACCGTTCCAGCGTCTCCATGTTCGAGGGTTTCAGACCCCGCTCCGGCCACAACTCCACCGCTCGTTCCGCCGCCGGGCCAAGCTGGTCGATGATCTCGATCAGACCTTCTTCG
Organism: Sumerlaeia bacterium; assembly: GCA_040219255.1. Lineage (GTDB taxonomy): Bacteria > Sumerlaeota > Sumerlaeia > SLMS01 > JAHLLQ01 > JAVJSW01. The sequence continues at coordinate 7,268 of JAVJSW010000029.1, read as the reverse complement.
TCCTTTTGCAGCCCCTTTTCTTCCAGCCGGGCGCACGCCACCTTCAGCCACGCCGTATAGACATCCGGGTGCACAGCCGACAGTCCGGCGTCCGCTTCCTCCTTCCCCATGCGGCGAAGCGTTCGCACCAGCCGGGGGGCCGCCACCACGCGCTCGCCATCCTGGGAAAGGCGTACCACTCCCAGGTTCAGCAGCTCATCAAAGCCCGCGAGGTCCTTGGCGGGGGCTTCGCCGAATGCGAGCAACTGGCGGATGGCGGAAAGGGCGAGCCGGTTCATGACTTCCCCCGCAAACTTGAGGTCACAGATTGTGACTTCAAAAGTGGCCTTTGAATCTTGAACGCTCTCATTCCTCGCCCTCCTTCGTCCGCAACCGGCTGAGGAATTCCTGCTCACGCCGCAGGAACGCCATCAGTTGCTCCTCAGACGGCAACGCCACCAGGTAGCGCGATACGAACACCGAATTGTCCAGGCCCGCCGTCGCGTAATGCACCTCCTCCGCGTCCTTGTCCGCGCACAGGAGAATTCCCACCGGCGGGTTCTCGCCTTCCTTGGCGACGTTCTCCTTCAGGTAATTGAGGTAGAAATTCATCTGCCCGGCGTTTTCGTGCTCGAACTCGCCGATCTTCAGGTCGATTGCCACAAGGCATCGTAACTCCCGGTGAAAGAAAAGCAGATCCAGATACCGGTGCTTGCCCGCCACGGTGATGCGCATCTGGCGATCCATGAAGCAGAAGTCCCGCCCCAGCTCCAACAGGAACGCCTCCAGGTCATTCAGCAGCGCCGTCTCCAGATCCGACTCGCTGTAGGCCGCCTTCTGTTCCAGACCCGTGAATTCCAGCACGTACGGGTCGCGCAGAATCGTCGCCGGGCTATCTACCAACCGCCCCTCTTTTGCCAGCGCCATCACCGCGTCCTTGTCCTTCGACAAACCTACCCGTTCGTACAATCCACTGTTTCGCTGGCGCTTCAGCTCCCGCACCGACCAACCGGATTTCAGACATTCCAGCTCGTAGAACGCCCGCTTCAGCGGCTCATCGATCCGGGCCAGTTCCAGCAGGTGCGAAAACGACAGCGATCCGAACAGCCGCGCTGTCCATTCTCCATCCCGCCATTCCAGCTCCGTATCCCGTTGCTGGAGGGATGGGAAGTGGACGAGGCCGGGCAGTTCCCCCGATTTTGCAGACGCTGTCTGCGAAATCTCGTCCCCAGCAGATAGGTCAGACGCCGTCTGACTTTTCTCGCCTTCCAATAGGCCAGAAAGTGTCTGGCTTATCTCCTCGCCCAATTTTGCAGACGCCGTCTGCAAAATCTGAGGGTTGGAGTAGCAGGAGGCAAAAAGCCTGCAATTGTAGAGGTTACGCCAGGAAAGGCCGCTGGCCCCCTGGTCCTTGAGACGCTTCGCCAGTTCCTTCAGCATCCCTTCCCCGTACTCCGCCCGGTCCTCGCCCCCCTGCTCGAACTCGATGATGTACGCCCCGATCAGCCAGTTGCGCCAGTTCAGCACCCGGTTGACCGCCAACCCGGCGCGGGACTGCGCGTTGCCGTGGATGCTGCCGATGGCCTTGGCAAGATTCTCCAACCTCATCCCTCCACCCCCTCCCGCCCATCAAGGGCATCCAGCGCATCGTACAGCGCGTCGAGGTCGGGGAAGAGGGCGGGTTCGCCGTGGGCGTCCATTCCCTTGCGGGTCAGGCGCTGGAGAATGGCGCGGTCTGCCGACCGGTCGCCAGCCTCCAGGGCCTTCTGCGCCGCCACCAGGTCCGCCTCCGACACCTGCCCCTCGATCAGCGCCTCCACCAGCAGCTTCGCGGCGGTGGTGAGGCGTGCCGAGAACCGGATGGCTGATTCGCGAGCATTCTCACTCTGGAGAAGCTTGTCGGCTTGATCGACGAACTGCTGCGGAACCGAAAGAGCCAACAACTCCTCCTGGCCTATCTGCGGTTGAACGGCCCCATAGCTGATCTTGTGCTGGAGAATCTTGCCAGCAGGCGAATTCAAGAAGGCAGCGGTGCAAGCAGCCGTCTTTTCGTCCTCAAATTCCAACCGGATCAAGTGACTGCTGATCGCCATGCCTGAATCTTCATGGAACACTTTCACGGCGGTCCCAATTGAACCAGTGCGAACGACCAGCACACACCGCTCATGAATGATGGCCTTTGGTGGAATAGAGACAGCTTTGTCAATGTGGGGTGCATGGTCAGCATCCAGACGGCCAGAGGAAACCTCCGTTACTGTTATGTACGGTTTGCCAACGTCGACGAAGGATCTCTCCTCGAAACCGTTGCTCACGTTGATAACGAAGTCGCCGATTCGAGCACCATCGACTTGAGTCGCCTTGAGTGTAGCAAGAGCACGAGCGCCGTAGTACTTCGAGTCAAGGCGTGGCCACATATCGGTCGGCGTCACCCTGTTCGTTCGTGGATTAGGCGATTGCGTGGCCTCAGCCACATGATGGACCGAAGTAAGTCTTGAGGATTCCCCTTCCAACTCCCGCGCCCGCGCCCGTAGCCGCTCCGCCTGCCGCACCTTGTCGCCGATGTACGTTTGCGCGGGGGGGAGGGGGTTCAAAAGAGGGAGACGTTTGAAGTTGTACAGGTATATGTGCTGCTGGACCGCGCCACCTCCTTCTTTCTTCATATAAGCCAGTGCGAATTTCGTAGAAAGCCATGCGGTAACGAAGTAGTTGTCAAATCCTGCCGCCGAGGGGTTGAACTTTATAGTATCCTGGTTTGAGTTTGCTGCCACGAAGGTTTCCGGCAAGATTGCACAAGGGCCGATTGTTCCTGATGTCGCCACAACAATATCGCCGGGACGTACTCGGGACTTTACGAGCAAGGAATGTGTTCGTGGAGTCACATACATCAATGACTCTAGGCGAAGAAGAGGCGTCCCAAGCGCTTCGGCCTTCAAATACGGGACACCGTCTTTCTCGTCAGACCACTCAATCTCGTTGCATAGAGCATACGCACCAAACTGCCACGGCTCACATGCAGAACCGATCGGAACATATGGAATTCCGGATCGGTCGAGAATCTCTCTGCTCTCGAAGAACTCACGAGAATAGAACCCGGTATCCAAGCGTTCCTCGGACATTTCTTTCGAGGCCACGGTGACGTGACGTTCAGCACTCATGGCCTATTCCCCCCTCACATACGCGCCGACGATCGCCGCGAGGTCGTTCGTCGCACCGGTGCTGTAGTCTTCCACATTGTTCTTCACGACGTAGCCCAGGCTGTCGGCGACGGCCATGAAGACATCGGTTTGGGGTTCGTCCAGAAACTTCTCCGGATCCTTGGGATTCGCCTTCCGCTTTTGCAGGTACAGGATGCTGGTCTTGGCTCCCGTGCCGCTCAGCTTGAAGGCGTCGCTGGGGAGGCTGATGACGGCCTTCACGATGGCTTTGCCGCCGTGGAACTGGCCGGTCTTTTCGTCCTTCTTCCCCATGATATACTCGCGGACATAGCGGTCGCCACTGTTGCAGAGAACGCCGTCGGGGAGCACGATCATGAGCCGTCCGCCCGGTTTCAGAAGCTGGAGGCAGCGGTCGATAAAGAGCACCGCAGGATCGATGCTTTTGCTGGCATTCTGCCACACACCCGCCTTGGTCGGCTTGCCCCCCATAGCCAGACCGTGGGGCGTGGGGGAATAATGGTACCCGCCGCCGCGCCCTTCGCGCTCCGTCAGGTCGGCCCGGAATAGCTCCAGAATGCGTTCCATGTCCTTCTCGTAGGCCTTCTTCGATTCCTCCTGCGACTTCTTGAACTTCGGCGTGCCAAAGGGGGGGTTAGTACATAAGAGATCCACGGTGCAGGGCTTGAGCTGATCGCTGGTGAGGGAGTTGGCGGTGTAGAAAATCTGAGCCTTGGGTGCGCCCAGCAGCGCCATGTTCACGCGGGCCAAGGTCACCATCATCGGCGCGGAATCGGCCCCGACGAAGCTGTGGGCGAGCATGTCCTGGAAGAGCTTCTCGCGGCGCACCTCGCTGGTAGTTTCCTTGCCGCGAATGTCGGCTAGGGCACGTTCGAGATAGCCCATCGCCACAGAGCCAAAGCCGTAGGTGCCGCAGGCGGGATCGCAGAAGCGGAACATGGGCGAGCCATCGGCGTTGCGGGCCGTGAGGATTTCCGGCGTTTCCTCCATGATGTCGTGAAAGGCAATGCCGAGCATGGCCTGCTTGACCGGCGCGGGGGTGAGATAGACGCCGAGGCCCCCCTTGCTCTCGAAATTCGCCCGCAGGAACACATCGAACACGCGCCCCAACACATCGGCGGCGATGTCGGCCATGGTGCCTTCCTGCTTCACCACGCGGTCCTGATTGTCGCGCACTGGACCCAAGTCCTGGATCAATTCCAGCAGCGCCTGGTAATTCCCGGGCTTGGAAAGCTGAAGGTGCTGGTTCTTGTCAAAGATTGCGTGGCGCTCCCCGGCGTCGTCGGTGGTGACGTAGTCCGGGTGCCCCTTGAAGTGCTCGAAGGCGGCCTGGATTTCCTCGACCGCCTGCTTGCCGTGCTTCTTCACATGGGCGACGGTGAACACATCGGCCAGGTTGCGCTTGGTGCCATCATCCAGCTTGAAGTCGAGCTGGCTCTTGTCGTGGTGCAGGCGGAACGATTCAAGGAAGAGGATCTTGGCGACTTCGAGGATGATGTCGTTCTTGCCGGAAACGCGGTCCTTGTCGATCTGGTACACGCGCTCGTGGAACGCGTTGAAGCCGTTCATGAGCTTGTCGTACATCGCCATGGACCAGCGGTAGGTCGGGTCGGCCTTGATGCGCTTCCACTCGTGGATTTCGGTCAGCTTGGGCAGGCGATCAATTTCGTAGGCGGGAAAGGAGAGGTAGAAATACGCCGTGTGCTCGCCGTCGGAAACGACAGCGAACTGCGGGTACTGATCCTCCTTCGTCGTCGGCGGCGGCAACTCGTAGGAAAGGCGTTGAACCTCATTGGCGTTGGCTCGGTCCCAGGCGTCTTTCGGCAACACCAGGGCAAAGACCCGCGGCGTCTCCACCCCATGGTGCGACCCCCAATGAATCCGCGCCGCAACGCCGTCCTCCCGCGATTGCAGATTCACCGTGGAATCATACCCCGCCTGCTTCAACTTCTCCGACAGCGAGCGGAGTGTATCCTGCGCGACCTGCTCAGGAGTGGGTGCTGCTTCTTTTGTTTTCGTCTTTGCCATGGTGGTTGTTTCCTTTTCTCTTCTGGGGCGTTAGGCTAAACTGAGCATGTCTTTCTCGAATGAGGCAAAGTCTTTCCATCCAAGGACTTCGACAACGTCGAAGGCCATGTTCCGCGTCGCGAAGCTGCCGAACTTCGGATCGATGTCTGTCGCAAAAGCGTTGAAACAGTCTGTTACGGGTTGCCTGAAGTTGCCTTCCTCCCAGTGCGCTGCCTGGTTCCGGGCTTCCCAGATGACGTCCCGCAGGTGTTGCGTCCCGATGGGCCTCCCCTGGGGGGCGGATGACTTGGAGCCGTGTACGGTGGAGAGGCCCTGCTTTGCGAAGGCAAGGAGGCTTCCTGAGAGCTGCGAAATCGAGAAACCGTGCGATTGCAGCTTCTCCCTCAGCGTCACCTCTCCGGCAGACATGTGGTGCAGTGTCTTGTCATCGCCAAAGTAGTTCTCCCAGTAGCGACCAACACCCATCATGACATCATCAGGGTCCTCCGCATATCTCTGCAAGCCAATGGCTGCTTGATACTCGCTTTCCACCCTGCGGGAGAGGACCCGAATCTGCCTATTTAGTTCGGCAAGTGCATTATGCTCATGCCAGATTTTCTCAATCAGGCCCTCGGAAGCATACTTCATCTCAACTAGAAACGATCTCATGTCCATGACCTACTCCTTGTCCACTTCTTGAACTGGGTGCCCACCAAGGTCCTCGGGGTACTTGTCCAGTCTTTCTCTGGTCCTGAGCGTCAGGTTTACCTCACCAGTTGTCTTGCGAGTCGTCCAGTACTTGCCCTTCAGTTCATTTGCGGTGTTGCCCAGTATCTCGAAAACCATGGTTCCATGATGTGGCTGGCTTCGATCCGCCACCTTCAGCGAAGGCTCGCTGGTATAGACATACCCGAGCGTGCTGACCTGCTCGTCGCCATCCAGCCAGAAGTCTGCGAGGTAGCTTCGGCTTGTCATCTCCTTGGTGCGCATGACCAGGCTGATTCGATGAAAGGACTGCTTGATGGTGAGGATCACAGGAATCGGTCCGGGTGACTTGCCTGTCCGTGGGTCCTGCCAGGTTGTTTGAATGGTGCCGTGCCAGGTTCCATCCAAGCATGGAAAGGGAACCAGCCACCCTGAGAAGATCTTCCACTTCCAGCCCCACTTCACGAACAGTCCCCACAGAACGAGGGCGATGGGGACCGACTTGTAGGCAGTGAAGAGCAGTGCCGCGAAGTCTCCCCAGTTGATGCCCATGGCGAGTCCAACGACGATGAACGAAGCCACGAACAAAGCGGCGAGGAAGAACGCGAGCGGTCTTGTTTTCAGGTTTCGCATGTTATTCGTACCCCACGAAATTCCAGGCGTCCCGGAGGAACTGACGCACCTGCTCACGTGTCCAGGGCTGTGAGGCGTGGAACAGGTACTTCAGTTCGTTTACCTCCACCCACGTCGAGCAGCTGCTCTCAGTTTCCGTGCGACTCCAGAGGTCAACGATGAGGGCCCGCATCATTTCTGTGTACAGCGTTGGATCGAACACTGAGACGTTGGCATTCCAGACGAGGCATTCTATGAGGAACGAGGGAAACCCCTGGGCCGACGCCACGCCGTCATCCTTCATCCTATCCCGGAGTCGCTTCATCACTCGGATCAGGCGCTTGTAGCGTCGAGATGTATCGTCGTTTCGCTTCACGCCGTTTGCGTAGGTCTGATCCGGCCAGTTGATGATGCGGGGCCCATTATCCGGTGCGAACTCAACGCCCGAATAGTACGTGTACTGTCCGTTCCCGAGGGCAATGTACCTGCGATGCTCAAAGGTGGGGACGACGTCCGCGTCAATTCGGTAGGTATTCTGATGGACGTCGAAGGCCTTGTTCCCCCAGGTCACGCCGTTGTGACCGAAGTACTCGACAAGTGCAGTATAGACAAGGTTCTTGAACTGGACGAAAGTGAAGGCGCTGTCCGTGTGTCCAAAGGTGGCCTGGTTGGTGCCGGTTGGATATTGCGGGAAAAAGGTCCAGTTGTAGCGGACACAGACATCGACATCGCTGTTCTGGCGAACGTTCGTACGGGCGCGGTAGGAGCCCTGTGGGAACACGGTGATGTCGA
>JAVJSW010000028.1:0-31574 GCA_040219255.1 Sumerlaeia bacterium | reverse complement strand
CCTGCTCCACGCCCTCAAGCTTCGCCTCCCCAACCGACCAAAACGCTTCCAGAATGTAGTGGCGACTTCAACGGTCCAAAAAACGTAACTCCAGCAATTGCAAGAAACATCGCCTCACAACTGTCGAAGTTGGGCTAAAGGAGTTTTCTATCGAGTTCAACGACGTGCGCTTTCACCTTTCCACCGGCGAATACGCGAGCTTGACGGATATGAGCGTTCCCGACGGTGCTCAAATCATGGACAATGTGGGTGGTATATCGTATGCGGTGGGGTCGCAGCTCGGCATGAATAGCGAATCATCCACACTTATCGCGAATTAGCATTCGTGATGATGTTTCGAGCTGTAACCCGGTGCTGGAGCCAGCGGGTCCGGGACACCGAAAGGGGTGGAAGGGATTCCTACTTGTCCTTCCCGCCTTTCTTTTCCGCGCCGGATTGGGTAAAGGCTCCGTCCTTCTCCATCGCCTTGATGAAGCGGCGCATGGCTTTGAGGGTGTCTTTGCTGACGTGATGCTCGATGCCTTCGGCGTCTTCTTCGGCGGCGGCCTGGGGGACGCCGAGGTGCTGGAGGAAGTGGAGGACGAGCTGGTGGCGGCGGCGGGATTCTTCGGCGAGCTTTTTGCCTTCTTCGGTCAGGGAGACGGCGCGATAGGACTCGGCGTTGACGAGGCCGATGCTCTTGAGGCGGTTGATGGTTTTATGGACGGTGACGTGGCTGACGCCGAGGCGGGTGGCGATGTCGCTTTTGTGGGCGGCGCCGATTTCCTGCTGGAGGTCCTGAATCAATTCCACGTAATCCTCGGCATTTTCCATGGCGTGGTCTTGGCGCTGGCGCATGGCGCGCCGGGCGTTTTCTTCGGCTTTCGTCATCCGAAAAGACACCTTCCGATTGTTGTGCGGCTCTCAGGTTATGTAGCGTGAGCTACGTCATTGCAACTTCTGCGGCGGCGGAGACCGGGTGTCAAGTCATAGGGAGGCGCGCTCGCGGGGTGGCGGGCATTTTGCCGCTTGCCCGAGGAGGCTGGCGCGGACAGATTTCTTTCCGCGTCAGATCGATTCAGAAGAGGACCGTGCGATGGCCAAGAACCCCTCGATGCCCGACATTTCCGAAGAAGAAACCTTCACCCGTTCGCAGCAGGTGCCGGCCGCCGAGCCCCGCACCCCGAGGCGGCGGGCGGATATTCTGCGCCAGACGGCGGAGACGAACATCCGCATGTACCTTTGCCTGGATGGTCAGGGCGAGTTCAAAGGCGCGACGGGCGTGCCGTTCTTCGATCACATGCTGGTGCTGTTGGCCAAGCACGGGGGGCTCGATATTGAGCTGCACGCGCAAGGCGACCTGGCCGTGGAATGCCACCACACGGTGGAGGACGTGGGGATCGTGTTCGGGCGGCTGCTGACCCAGGCGGCGGGGGACAAGCAGGGCATCGTGCGGTATGGCCACGCGGTGGTGCCGATGGAGGAAGCGCTGTGCGAGTGCGCGCTCGATCTGTGCGGCCGGCCGTACCTGTACTTCCAGGCGGAATTCCAACGGCCCATGATCGAAAACTACGCGACGGAAATCACCGAGGATTTCTTCCGCGCGGTCTGCAACAACGCGGGGATCACGATGCACCTGGAGTGCCGGCGGGGCCGCAACGCGCACCACATCGTGGAGGGCCTGTTCAAGGCCTTCGCGCGGGCGCTGCGCCAGGCGCTTTCCCAGGACCCGCGCATGGGCGGCGTGCCGAGCACGAAGGGGCTACTGGACTGATTCGGCGGGGGCGGCGAGGTTCTCGACGCCGAGCCGCTGGCCGGCTTCGGCCAGTTCGATCGCCTGCGCCTTGAGGTTGGCGATGGCGGCCTGGTTGGCTTCCGCGCCGGGGCTACCCGGTTCGGCGCTGGCGGCGGCGCTGTAGGGCTTGGGAATGCGGGCCAGCAGGGCGACGCTGCGCTGCATGCGGGCGTCGAGCTTTTCGGCCAATCCGCCCTCGCCCGCGGCCACCAGCAAATCGTAAATCCCCGGGCCGATTTCTTCGTCGAAACCGCCCCGATAGACGATGTGGACGCCGACGGCGTTGGTCAGGAAATCGCGCCCTGACGTGTCCGCGATGGCGGACATGAGGGCAGCGGGCTGGCTGGGCAGCCGGTCTTCGGCCAGCGCCGTGCCGGACAGGGCGGCCATGCCCAGGAGAATGCGCCGCAGGGCCTCCGGTTCCTCCATCCGCAGCAGCGCCGTGGCGTAATTGTCCTGGCTGCCGGGGCGCCATTGGTCGGTGACGTAGCGCAATTGATCGACCAGCAGTTCCGCCGCCAGCCGCAGGTACGCGGCGCGGCGGGGGCCGGATGGGGACGCGCGGGTGAAGTCGGCGAAGGGTTCGGCGCCTGGGCCCTCGGCGTTCGGGCGCGGGCCGAAGAGGAAGTATTCGATCACGTGAAAGCCGGTGGTGACCTGGGCTTTGGCGGGGGCGTGGGCTTTCTGCAGGAGTTCCGTCGTCAGCTCGGGAAAGCGGCGTGTGTCGACAACGATCGTTTCGACGACCTTGCCGTTCACGGGCCAGGCATTGAGCATGGGCTCGGGGCCATTGGCTGCGGCGTCGATGGGGTTGCCGGAGAAGCGGAAGGCTTCCGTGGCGCAGTAGGCGCGAAAGGCTTCGGTCCAGGCTTCGCGAGCGCGGGTTTCGCTGACGGCGGAGGGATCGAGGAGGAACGTTTCGACGGCGCGTTCGAGGTCCTCGGCCTTTTCCGTGGCGCGCTCGTAGTGCTCGAACCCGAGCGCGGCGTAGCGGGCGATGACCCGATGGGCGGTGGCGGGGTCCTGGGCCGGGAGAGCGGCTGGAAGGAGGGCGAGGAGCAGCAGGATCAGGGGACAAAGAGAACGAGGCATGGCGGAGCTTTCCTTTCGCGGCCACCAACGGACGAAGGGAGCAAGAAGCGCAAGGCCAGAGCGACGGCATGGGCGGGCACGAGCTTCGCCTCCGAAGGTGGCGATTCCCCCTGCCGGAGCGCCCCAGCCATGGCCACGTCCTTTGCCGTTACGCCGGATCACCTGCGGCGCGTCACGATTCTCGCCGATTTGCCAGAGGAGGATTTGCTGTGGATCGGGGAGCGCTGCGAGGGTTTGGCTTTCGATCCGGGCGAGCGGACCTTCGAACCGGGCGCGGCGGCGGATTATATGGCGTTCCAGATCGCGGGCGAGCTGCGCATCCACGATCGGGCCGGCATGGTGACTCTTGTGACCCACGGCGGCGACACCATCGCCAAGTTGCCGCATTCGCGCATGAAGAATTTCCCGAACGTGCGAACCGAGGCGAGCGATGGGCTGACGCTGGCCAAGTTCTTCCAGCGCGATTTCGACGCGCTTCTGACGCGTCTGCCGGTGGTTGAGGAGCGACTGGTGGGCATTATGGCGGACCGCATCCGAGAGACGACGCGGACGTCGCTTCAGCAGGACAAGCTGGTCGCCCTCGGCACGATGAGCGCCGGCTTGGCGCACGAGCTGAACAATCCGGCCAGCGCCGCCGAACGCACCGCGAAGCACTTGGTGGCGACGCTGGAAAAGTTCAACTGTCTTGCCACGAGATTGCTCAAACGCCTGATGTTCAAGGAGTTGGAGGGTACAGGCGAGTACCCGTTCCAACCGCTGGTGGATCGGATGGCGCTCGACGGGGTGGAGCTGGATCCTCTGGAGCAAAGCGAGCGCGAGGACGCGCTGGGCGTTTGGCTGGAAGAGTGCGGACACGAGGAGCCGTGGCACGCGGCGGCGACGCTGGTGGGCGTGGGGTTCACGCGCGAGTGGCTGGAAGAGTTCGCCCAACAACTGGAGGAGTACTGCGTCTGCGATTTTCTGGGGTGGCTGGCGTTGGACGTGGAAATGCGCCAGCTGGCGCGGCATTTGACGGAGAGCACCTCGCGCATCAGCGGTCTGGTCCGGGCGATGAAGGACTATTCCTACATGGATCAGGCCATCACGAAGACGGACACGGACCTGGAGAAGGGTCTGCGGGACACGATCACAATCCTGGCGCACAAGCTGCGCAAGAAAGCCATCGAAGTACGCAAAGATTTCGCCGAAATGCCGCCCGTGCCGGCGATCGGGGGGCAACTCAACCAGGTCTGGACCAACCTGCTGGACAACGCGATCCATGCCTGTCCAGAGGAAGGCGGCGTGATCCAGGTTCGCACGCGGCGCAACGGCGGGACGGTGATCGTGGAAATCGAGGACAATGGCTCGGGCATTCCCGCCGAGGTGAAGCCGCGCATTTTCGAGCCCTTCTTCACCACGAAACCGGTGGGCCAGGGAACAGGGCTGGGGCTCGACGCGTCGCGTCGGATCGTGGTAAAGGGCCACGGCGGGGACCTCAATTTCGAGTCGCGCCCCGGGCGGACATGTTTTCAGGTGCGGCTGCCCGCCGGGTAGGGCGGGCACACGGCCCGCTGGGGATTTGTCTAACGATCGGCTCGACATTCCAAGCCCTGCCGCCCAGGCAATCCATTGTAGCACAGGCACTCCAGTCTGTCGGTCTCACACACCATGAATCCTCCTCTACGCCCCATTCCCGAATCCCGCCCCATCCGGCCCCTCGGGCCGCGAGCCGTCCGCGCCTTTCCCATCACCAGCTACGACCCCCGCGCCGACATGCGCCAGCAAGGGGCCCTCGAGCCCGTGCTCGAGGTCCTGACGCCCCGGCGCCGCGCCGAGGTTTCGTTCTCCGAGCGCCATCTCGCCCCGCTCCTGCGATGGGATGTGGACGGCGCCTTCTACAATATTTTCATGAACCCGAAGGAGATGTACGAGGAAGCCCTGCGGCTGAACGACGCCACGCAGGCCATGATCCTCGGCCAGGCGGACGACCTGACGCCTTGGCGCATCCTGGCGTCGCCGCGTATCGAGCAGGTGATGGACACGGACACGGCGCTGGCGCACTGCTGGATCGACGCCACCGAGCCGGGCCCGGTGTCGCTGGGGCGGGCGCTGAGGGCGGCGGAGGATTTCCGCGCCGACAACAACGCGGCCTATCATCTCGTCACCGCCTTTCGCAGCGCCGTCGCCCGCACGCTTTTCGGGCGTCCGGGCGGGGGTTCGCCCTTTGGCGACGGAGAGAAAAGGCCGGTGGACCTGGGAGACATCACGCCGCTGCTGCTCATTCCGGATCGCGTGACGAACGTCCCGCGGGAATGGCTGGCGCAATCCGCCCTGCGGGATGCCTACCGCTCGAGCTGGGGGCTTCTCTCGGCCCCCGGCAACCGCGGGCGGGTGCGGATGGAGGAAGCGTCGCGACGCCGTCTCGAACAATTGGCCGACGGCGCGTTCTGATCGTCTATTGGGAATCCCGGGCCACGTAGGGCTCGGCCTTCCACCGCACCGTGGTGGCCTCTTCCTGACGCTCCCATTCATAGGGGAAGACGAGGTTGAGTCCCCGCTGCAGGTTCACGAAGAACACGATCGGGCGTTGGGCCAGGTCCTGCGTGGTCATGCGGCTGGCGTAGAGGAGCGGCAGCGCGTCCGGGTCGTTTTCGAAGAGGATCTCGCGGTATTCGCGGGCGAAATCCAGGGCGGCTGCTTTGCGTTCCTCCAGCGGCGCGGGCCACGCCCCGACATGCGACAGCGTCAGGTGCAGGCCGATGGTGCTGCCCTCGGTGTCGAGCGCCGTCTGCATTTTCTGTACGATGTCCGGATCGCCGTCATAGGGCGGAGGGGTTTCCGGCCCGATGTAGACCAGCAGATCCGTGCGATCACCCAGTTCGGGATAGGAGCGCAGAACCTTCAGCGCTTCCTCCTGGGTGGCACGGGCGGACTCGGGATAGGTGGTGGGGCGTAGAATCACGACGAAGGCGACAAACACGAGGAGGAGAGTCGCCACGCCATAGTACTGGGGCTGGCGATTGTAGCGCCGCCAGCCATCGCCCAGGATCGCCGCCAGTTCGTCGAAGGTGATCGGCTTACGCCCGCGGCCGGGCACCACATAGGTCTTGCCGCAGAAGTCGTGGAGGCCCTGCTTGTAGGGATTGAACGCGATGGCCAGGATCGACGCCAGCAGCGCCGCGAAGCTCAGGAACCCCGTCAGGGCGCTGTACACAAAGGACACGATGGCGTCCGGGCTGTTGGAAATCGGAAAAAGCAGCACGCCCAGCACCATGAAGGGAAAAAGGACGGCGGTGCGGATCGAGCTTTGCAGGAGCGTCGGCGGCTCGCCCCGGTAGTTGACGGTGCGCAGACCGGTCAGCATTTTGCCCAGGGTGCGGCCCTTGCCCACGGGCCCGTTGCCCAGAGCGAAGTAGAAGAACGCGGCGATCAGCGCCAGGAGGCTGGCGGGCGTCGCCACCGCCATTAAGGGCTCGGTAAGCGCCGCGGACAGCAGCCGGAAGACCAGGTAAATCGTGATAAAATCGAACAGGATGGTCAGGAATCGATACCAGAAGCCGACGACGGGCAGCTTTGGGAAGCCGCCAAAGCTCCGGCCCAGCTCCTCGCGCTCGCCCTCGCCGCCCTCATCGTCGCCCTCGCCCCGGCCCCGATCGTCATCCCCGCCGTCGCCGTCGTCGCCGCCGCCTCCCCCGGCGCGGCCGTTTTCGCCGCGCGGTTCGCGGTCTTCGTCCTCGTCGTGATCGTCATAGGGCCGCGTGGTGACGGGCTGGGGCTTGAGAAAAGGGGAGATCTGGGGCATGATGACTGTCGTGGGGCTCCTGCGAATGCCAACGGTCGAGACCGGGGCGGCACCGTAGGGAACGCCCCCCGCGCCTGCCAAGCGAAACCCCGCCAAGAGAAACCCTGGCTGCGATCCTTCAACCACAGAGAAACCACCGACGACGATCGACCACGACTTCCAAGCTGGGAAACTCGGGGGAGGACGTCCAAGGCACGGAGATTTCACGGCCACAGATGGTCGCGGATCGGCACGGATGAAACGCCTAATGGAAGCAGACCAGCCTAAGGAGGCCTGCTTGAGAGGTTCTCGTTCAAGACGACGGTTTTCCCGCGAACCCGCCTTCGGCCGCCCGCACCTCATCATCAGCGCTTTCCGCACCGGGATGTGGTGGTTGAAGAATCGCGGGGCCCGCCCCCTCATCCTTCAAGTAATCACCGATGAGACGCAGAGAACGCGGAGATGATTGGCGCTTTTGAAGTTAGCCGACACAACCAGCGAGCCTCGGTTCGTGCCTGGATGACTGGAAAACGGCGGCCGATTCTTTTGAAAGGAAATGATCAATGCGGAAAAATGCCAGAATTACCGCGACTTTATTTGGGTCTGACAAGTATTCCAATTTGGGATTCATTTGCATCCTTCTGATTTCTTTTGACTTGATGCAGACAACTCGCGTTCCTGACCACACCTTTCAAATGATCTCTGTGGAACCTCTGTCCTCTGTGCCCTCTGTGATGAAGGATCGCGGGGCTCGCCATCGCTCCGATGCCTGGACTTGACGCCCGGGGCCGGGCGTTTCACGTTGCTGGGCGATATCTCTTTCTCCGCCCCAACTGACATTTCCTGCGGAGACGGAACGCCCCGGAGGATTCTTCCCCATGATCGGCCCTAAACTCGAAGCCCGCTCCTACACCAATCTGCTGCTGATCGCGCTGATTCTGATGTTGGCTCTCAATCTGTTCGCCCAGCGGACCATCCCCAACCGCAACTCGCTCTCGAACGAGGACGACGTCACCCGCAGCGAAGTGAGCGCTTCCCTGGAAGTCGCCTCCGCCACCCGCGAAGTGGCCCGCGCGAACCAGGCCATCGCCGATGCGATCAAGGACCTGTCGCGGTCCGTTGGCGCCCTGGAAATGAACGTCAACGTCGCCGCCCCCGGCTCCGGCTCGTCCACCCCAGCCGCCAGCCGCGCCCGTGTGCTCGATCCCCGCACCACCACCGATGGCTCCGGCCCCCTCGTCGAAGACGGCGATGCCGGCAGTGTCAACATTCGCTAGACCGGCGCTCCATCACCCAGTGCACCGCCTGATCCCCCTTTGCGTCCTCGCCTTCCTGGCGGGGACGCTTCTTTCCGCCCAGCCCCCGGCGGAGGGGCTCGACTGGACACTCGAGCGCCGCGGCGACGGCACCATCGTCTGGCGGGGCAAGCTGCCTCCCGCCGCCCCCCGCAGCACCGTCGAATGGCGCGCCCGCGCCGTCTGGACCGCCGCCGAGGACGCTGCCACGACGCGCCTTCTTGCCGACACGGGGACCATCCTGTCCATCTATTACCCCCGCCACGACGTGCCGCTGTCGGTGCTTTCGCCGCCGCCGGGCGACGGTTTGATCGTCCTGGAACTGTCGATCTATCCCCGGCACCAACCGATTCGCGCCCACGCGTTTGTCCACGCCGAACCCAACGCGTCCTTCGACGATCTCCTCGCCGCCGCCGAAGGTGCCCTCGCCGCGCTCGAAGCGGAAGCCCTCGTGGCCTCGCGCTATGGAGTCCGGCGCCCGGAAGGCGGTACCCTCATCGAACTCTCGCGCATTTATCTCCGGATGGCCCAGGACCTCGACACCCGGTCCGCGCGCGAGGATTCGGGCCGCCGATGGCTCGACTGGATCGCCCGCGGAGCCTCCCGCGAAACCGCCATTCTGCAAAGCACCCGCAAGGACCCCGCCGCCTGGACCCCGCTCGACGACCCGCCGCTGTGGGATTTGCGCTTCGACGAAGCGCAGGGCCAGTGGCGCGCCGCCGTCGCCATGCCCCGGCGCGAGGTGCTCTTTGACGTGACCCTTGTCGCCATGGCGGGCGACATCGCCGAGCACGACCTGGCGCTCATCAAAGCCCTCGGCTTCAACGCGGTCGAGGCAGTGGTGATTACGGACGAGTTCCGCCTAGAAGCGGACCGGTTGAACCTGGCGATCCTGCAGGACCTGCCCGCGCGCGAGGGGGTGGTTGTCGTCTCCGGATGGGCGCCGTTTGACGAGTCCCAACCGGACGGCCTGGCCGCCGAGCCTTGGCGCCTGTGGCGGCTGGCCACCGCCGCGATGCAGGCCCGCCGGACGGGACGTTGGGCGCCGCAGCTCCCGCCAGAAGCACCGGGGCCGCGGGTGGCGATTCGCTAAGAATTCACCACAGAGTCACAGAGGGCACAGAGAAGGTTGAAAAGATTGAGACTGTGCGGGATTGTCGAGGAGTGAAGGGGGGTTTCATCATCGATCTATTATCGGGGTCCGGCACCCTCTGTGAAGTCTTTGTCCTCTGTGCACTCTGTGGTTTTTCAGATTCCGACGCCCGTATAGCGTCTCTCGCCCCGCATCCAGACCGCGCGAATGACGCCCGCCATCACGGCGCACCACACCCCCGCCATCACCAGACCGCGCGCCCACTCCAGCGGCCCCAAATTGCCGAGCGCCACCTGCGTCGGCACGTAGAAGAGATACGGAAATGGCGTCCACGCCAACACTGTCTGGGCCCAATCGGGAAAGAGCGACAGCGGCAGCATCTGACCGCCCAGAAACGCGCAGACCATCCGCAGCATGACGTAGAGGCTCCACACGTTGTCCGCCCAGAACGCGACGCCCTGGAGCGGGACGAAGAGCAGAAACAGCAGGACGCTGGCCATGGCGACGCTGACAACCGCCATCGCCAGGGTTCCGGCGGTCATGTTGTTCACGCCCGGCGCGTGGATCAGGGTTAGCGCCACGAAGCCGAAGACCACGGCCTGGATCAGCGAAGGCACCAGGCTGCCCAGGTTCTCGGCATATTTGAACGGCAGATACCGCGTTGGATAGAGCAGGAACTTGGTGTAACGGCCCTCGTAGATCTCGCCGGAAACGATACCCGACTGCGAGTTGCCGGTCACGATGCGGGCGATCAGAAAGATCAGCACATAGTACAGAATCAGCCCGGGCAGGGTGAAGCCCTCCACGAACTCCTCGCCCGATTGGGCGTAGATGCTCAGCCACAGGAACGTGACGTAACCGACGGAGATCGCGAAGCCGACGATGGTGTTGAGCCAGAAATCGACCCGGTAGCTCATCGACTTGCGCGCTTCGAGGCTGAGGACGTGGAGGAAGAGGCGGGGGGACATGGGGGAGTTCAGCTCCGCCGCGCCGTCATGATGTTTTCGATCACCTGACCCACGTCCGGTTCCTCGATCGTCAGGTCGATGACCGGCAGAACGTCCATCAGCCGCGCCGCGTTGCGGGCCACGTCGCTCCGGGCCATCAGGAGCCGGACGCGGCCGCCGCCGGCGTCCGTCACTTCGCCCAGTTCGCCCAGGCCCGCCTCGGCCACACGGCCGTCGGCGCCTTCCGCCAGGGTGGCCGTCACCACCTTGCGCGGCGCGTAGGTCCGCATCACGTCCTCCAGCAGGCCGTCGTACACCAGTTCGCCTTCGCGGATGATGATGATGCGGCGGCACAGGTGCTCGATGTCTTCCATATAGTGGCTGGTCAGGATCGTGGCGGGGCGGCGGGTTTGCTGGTACTCGGTCAGGAACTCGCGGATGGCGCGCTGGGCGCTCAGGTCCAGGCCGATGGTGGGCTCGTCGAGGAATACCACCCGCGGGTCGTGGAGCAGCGCCGCGATCAGCTCCATCTTCATGCGTTCGCCCAGCGACAACCGCCGCACCTGGACGTTCAGGTAATCGTGAACGCCCAGCACATCGGTCAGGTGGTCGAGGTTTTCCCGGAAGCGTTCGTCGGGAATGCGGTAGATTTCCTTGAGCAGCAGAAAGCAATCGGCGGCGGGCAAGTCCCACCAGAGCTGGGCCTTCTGGCCCATGATCAGGGCGATTTGGCTGCGGAAGCGATCGTCGCGTTCGTGCGGCACATGGCCCAGGACCCGGGCTTCGCCGCCGCTGGGGTGGATGATGCCCGCCAGCATCTTCACCACGGTCGTCTTGCCCGCGCCGTTGGCGCCGAGGAGCCCGACGATTTCGCCTTCGCCGATTTCAAAGGACACGCCTCGGACGGCTTCCTTTTCGATCTGCTCGCGGCGCACGAGCGATTTCACCGACCCCCAGAAGCCGGGGGCTTTCTTGTGCACGAAGAACGATTTGCGGAGTTCGTTGACAGTAATCATCGCCAGAACGATCGACTCACAGGAGGGCCGGGCGCGACTCGAAACGTTGCGCCCGGCTCCGGAAATCAGCGCTCCGCCGGCTGAGGCTTCCAGTCCTGCGAAGGCGAGTCTTCCTTCGCCACCACGTCGTTCTGGACCTTCTCTTCGTCTTGCGGCGCCATCGGCACGATCACCGACGAGAGCCGCTGCTGGCCTCGCTTCAAGATGTCCGCCGCTTCCATCACCAGGCTCAGCAGACTCGGGATGAACGTCAGCGTGAAGATCGTCGAGAAGAACAGGCCGAACAGCACCACCGCGCCCAGGCCCCGGTAGAGTTCCGCACCGGCGCCGGGAATCAGCACCAGCGGCGCCAGACCGAAGACCGTCGTGGTGGTGGACATGAAGATCGGCCGGACGCGGTTGGCGATGGCCTCGGTCACGGCTTCGCGCACCGGCATGCCCGCGCGGGTCAGTTGCAGCGTGCGCTCGACGATCAGGATTGGGTTGTTCACCACCGTGCCGACCAGCACCACGAAGCCCAGCATCGTCAGCACATCCAGCGGTGTCAGGATGTTCTCGAATCCGAGCCACCCGAAGTAATCCCCCATATGGTTCAGCAAGTGCAGGCCTACGATACCGCCCACGATTCCGAGGGGCAAGCTGGTCATGATGACGAACGGATAACCCCAATGGCTGAAGAGCGCCACCATCAGCAGGTAGCTGATAATCACGGCGAGCAGGAAATTCCCTCCCAGCGCCTCGCGCGTGTCGGCCAGCTTGTCGCTGGCGCCGGCGATGCGCAGCGTCACATCCGGTGGCACGACGCCTTGCTCTTTCAGGCCCTGGACCAATTCGCGGTCGATGATTTCGACGGCTTCCTCCAACGCAACGCTTGGCGGCGGCGTGATGGTCAGGGTCACCGTTCTCTGGCGATCGACGCGGCGAATCGTTTCCGAGTTCACTGTCGGCACGACCTCGGCCACAGCGGAGAGCGGTATCGTTCCGCCATCGCGCGTGTAGAGCTGGAGCGACTCCAGATCCTGGGTGCGGCTCACCGTGCCTTCCGTGCTGTACAGGTACATATCGACCTTGTCATCGGCCAGGAAGAACTCGTCCATAAAGGCGCCGTCGCTGAAGGCCCAGATGGCGTAGCCCAGGTCCGCCGCATCGACGCCCAGTTCCGCCGCGCGGTCCCAGTCGGGGCGGATCTGCAGGAGCGGCTGGCCAAGCGACAGGCTCGGCGGATCGGGGCGCGTCTGCCAGGATTCGCCATCCGAGAAGCGGCCAAAGCCGAAGGTCTGGAAGAACGCCGTTTCCGCGACGCTGAAAATTTCCGGCAGGTTCGGGCCGCTGATGTCCAGCTCGATGCCGCGCGTGCCGCCCAGGCCACCGCCGAACAGCGGGATGCGCTGCGAGATGGCGAACATGCCCGGCACCTGGCTCAACCGGCCGGCCAACTGCGGAGCCAGCGTGTCCAGATGCGCCGAGTCCTGCGTCATCGTCACGACGAAGAGCTGCTGTGGCGTCGTCACAAAGAAGAAGCGCTCCAGCGGCGGAATGGGTTCTTCCTCGGGGTTCCAATCGTCCGGATCGGCACCGACGCGGGGCACGTACTCGGCCTCGATTTTCTCGCCGATGGCGGTCATTTCGTCCACGTTGTATCCGGGCGGCGGGAACATGATGGCGAACAGCACGTTCTTCTTGCCGTCGGGCAGGTACTCGGTCTTTGGCATCAGCAGAACCGCCGCCCCGATGGACACCGTGGCCATGATCGCCACCAGCGCCATGCGCCGGAAAACGCCGCCCATCAGCCAACGCACCGAGCCGACGATCCAGTCATTGATCCAGACCGCCACCGGGGTCAGGCCCCACAGATTCTGGAAGCCTCGGCCCAGGCTCGATTTGGGCGTCTCGCCGACCTTCGTCATGAGGCGGGCGCTCGCCGAGGGAATGACCGTGATCGACACCACCATCGAGAAGAAAATCGCCGACGCGATGGCGATGGCGATGTCGGCGAAGAGTTGGCCCGCTTCTTCCTCCACGAACACGATCGGCAGGAACACGAAGATCGTCGTCAGGGTCGAAGCCAGCACCGCGCCCCAGACTTCCGTCACGCCGTCGAAGGCCGCTTCGAACAGGCCCTTGCCTTGGATGCGATGCGTGTAAATGTTCTCCAGCACCACGATGGCGTTGTCCAATGTCATGCCGATGGCAAAGGCGATGCCCGCCAGCGAAATCACGTTGATCGTGCGGCCGAACAAAGCCAGGCCCAGGAACGAGCAGACAATACAGATCGGAATCGCCAGCGCACCGATTAGCGTCGTGGTGAACGAACGCAGGAACAGCAGCAGCACCAGCGTCGCCAGCACGGCGCCCAGAATCAGGTTCTGCCGCACCAGCGCCACCGACTCGCGGATGTAGAGGGTGTCGTCGGAAACCTGGGTCAGGACCAGGCCGCGTTCGGCCAGGATACCTTCGTTCAGCTCGACGACGGTTTCCTTCACTGCGTCCATCACCTGGATGATGTTGCTGCCGGGTTGGCGGCGGACGTTCATGGCGAGGCTCGGTTCGCCGTTATAGCGCACCTGGGCGCGGGTTTCCGCGCGGTCCATCTGGGCGTATCCCAAGTCCCGCACGTAAACCGGAGCGCCCTCGCGATAGGCCACGACGGTGTTCTCGATGTCCTCCATCGAGTTGAAACGCCCCACCGTGCGCAGCAGGTAGCGGCGCTTGCCTTCATCGAAATCGCCGCCCGACACGTCGCGGTTGCGGGTCCGGATGGCGTTGCGCAGATCGCTGACGGTGATGCCGCGGCCCGCCAGCTTGGACGGGTCCACGTACACATGAACCTGCCGCTCGGCGCCGCCGAGCACTTCGCTCTGCGACACGCCGGCGATGCGTTCGAACTCGGTCTGTACCCAATCCTCGGCGAAGTCCTGCTGGGCGTAGATATCCAGGTTTTTCGGGTTCCCCGGCGCCGCCCGCAGACTGAACCAGGCGATGGCCTGATCGCGGGCGTTGCTGGTCGAAATGCTCGGCTGGTCCACGTTCTCGGGGTAGGAGGGCACCTGGGTCAGGGCGTTGTTCACGCGCACCAGAATTTCCTGCAGGTCCGTGCCGGTGGCGAATTCGAGAGCGATTTCCGCCGAACCCGTGTTCGCCGTCGCCTGCATTTCTTCCAGGTTCGGCAGGCTCTTGAGATACTTCTCCTGCTCGATGATGATTTCTTTTTCGATGTCCTGGGGCGTCGCCCCCGGCCAACGGGTGGAAACCGTGACCGACGTGGGTGTGATGTCGGGCGTCAATTGCACCGGCACCCGCATCAGCGACAGCACGCCGAAGATCCCCAGCAACATGATGACGACCGCCAGCGCGACGCCCTTCTCGATCGATAACTTAATCACGGAGCACTCCTAATCCCACGGCGGGGACATTGCAAAAAAACGTCTACTGATTCAGAATGTTGAGCGGCTGCCCCGGCTGGAGCACTTCGTTGCCCCGCGTCACGACGCGGTCGTCTTCCGCCAGCCCCGGACCCACCAGCTCGACCATGTCGCCAAAGGACCGGCCCGTCTGGATCGTGCGCATTTCCGCCGCCGGCATGCCTTGGCCATCCCCACCGGCCGCGACCCAGACCTGCTGGCTGCCGTCTGGGGTGCGGACGACGGCGTCCTTTGGAACCAGCAGCGAATTGGCGACTTCGCCGTCCATCGGCTCCAACAGAATTCGCATCCGTGCGAACATCCCCGTCGCGAGTTGAAAATCGTCGTTGTTCAGCAGCGCCCGCACGGGAAACGAGCGCGACGCCTGATCGGCCAGCGGCACCTTCGCCGCGATGGGAACCTGGTAGACGCGCCTGCCCAGCGCATCGACTTCAACAAACGCCTTCGAACCGACCTTCACATTGGGGTAGTAGCGCTCCGGCAAGTTCGCCTCGGCCCACAGCTCGCCGATGGCGGACACGCGCGCGACGACATCGCCCTCGCTCAGCCATTGGCCCTTTTCCGTGCCCTTGTTTCCGGCCACCGACAAGAAGGGCGCCCGGATCGTGTGCCGGTCCAACTCGTCTTCCAACTGGCCGACGCGGGCCTTGGCCGCTTCGTGGGCGGCTCGGGCGCGGGCGATTTCCTCCTGCCTCGGCCCTTCCAGGTCGCGGGCCAGGTCGGCTTTGGCGCGTGACACTTCGGCCTCCGCGCGGCGCAGCTCCGCGTCGGCGCGGTCGTACTCCGCCTGCGCCACCGTGTTGCTGCCCAAGAGCCGCTGGTAACGCTCCGCTTCGAGCTTGGCCAGGTCCCGGCGAGCCTCCGCGTCGCGCACCTCGGCGCGGCTCACTTCGATATCTTCGGCGCGCGTGCCGTTCAGCAATTCGTCGAGTTGAGCTTTCGCACTTTGCGCCTGAGCGCGGGCTTCGTCGAGTTGGAACTGCGTGGGCGCCGTGCGGATGCGCACCATCGGCTGGCCCTCGCGGAGCACATCGCCCGCTTCGAACATCACTTCTTCCACCTGGCCCTCGGCCGCGGCGGAGAGATTGGCGAAGCGGCGCGGCAGAATCGTCGCCGTCAGGGTGATTTCCTCCTGCACGGCGCCGCGTTCCACGGACCGGACCTCCACGTTCGCGGGCGGCGGCCCGTCCTGGGCCGAGGCACGGCCCACCGCCCCCCCAAGAGAGACAGCCAAAGCGGCAAGGATCGGGACAAATCGGCGCATGGGAATCAGGCAACCCTTTAGAAACTGGCAAATTTTTGCACCATTGACGATGCAACAAGGCCGGGACAGCAAATCGGAAGCCAAACCATTCGACTGCCAAACAATTTGGACGGCTTAGGAAATTTTTGTGATAAAAACACTTCTCCGACCAATCTTGCAAGTCCAGTTTGCATCCCGCCAAACTTTCCCCGCCCGCCCCATCGCGCCCTTTTTCATTGCTTTGAAGACCCCCCAGCGCCTAACCCATCCCTCCACCCCCTGAGCGTGGGCCTATGGCGCAATTGGTTAGCGCAGCCGGCTCATAACCGGTAGGTTGCAGGTTCGAGTCCTGCTGGGCCCACCACCTACTTCCCCTCCAAGAGCGGCATAATTCCGGGACGGACTCAGTCTGTTATTGCCCGCCCCCGCTTGCTGTCGTAGGGTAATGCCTTCCCCAAGGTCTTGCGGGAGCACCTTCGCCATGATGGAATCATTGCCTGACCACCTCGTCATCCCCCCCGGTTCCCTGCCCGATTCCCCCATGGAGAACCCCGCGGGCCTCCTGGCCATTCTCCTGCGGCACCTGCCCGTCGCCGTCGCCCTCTTCGACCGCCGCATGCGCTACCTCCTCGTCAGCGAGCGCTGGCTCGACGACTACAAACTCCACGGCCAGGACATCCTCGGCCGATGCCATTACGATGTGTTCAAAGAAATTCCGCGCCGATGGATGCGCATTCACGAGCGGTGCCTCGAAGGGCACACCATGCGCAGCGACGCCGATCCCTTTCCCCGCATCGATGGCACCACCGACTACATCCGCTGGGAGGTGCGGCCCTGGTACCTGGACCAGGAACGGATCGGCGGCCTGCTCTTCCTGACCGAAATCATCACCGGCCAGGTCGAAGCCCGCCGCCTCTTGGAAAACTACGCCACCGAGATGGAAGAGCTGACCCGGGTCCTCAAGCGCACCAACGCCAACCTGGACGCCGAACGCCGCCAATTCCAGGCCCGCGCCCGCAAAGACTTCCTCACCCTGCTCCACAACAAAGGCTACTTCAACGAAGAACTCGACAAGGCCATCGAACTTGTCGTTGAACGCCAAATCCCCATGGCGCTCCTCTTCCTCGACCTCGATCACTTCAAAGAAGTCAACGACACCCACGGCCATCTGGTCGGCGACAACGTGCTCAAGGACTTCGGCCTGCTCCTCCAATGCCTCGTTCGAGGCACCGATCTCCTCGGCCGCCTCGGGGGCGAGGAATTCGCCGTCGCCCTCATGAACACCAACGAAGATCAGGCCGCCATCGTCGCCGAGCACATTCGGCACACCCTGGAGAAAACCGAGTTCCTCGACAACGCCGGGAACCCGTTTCACGTGACATGCAGCATCGGAGTCGCCGTCCTGGGGATCGACGGCCTGACCCGCGACGATCTGCTGGGAAAGGCCGATCAGGCGCTGTACGCCGCCAAGCGCACCGGCCGCAACCGGGTCGTCCGCTCCTGCGAAGTCCCCCGTCAATTCTGAAACGGCCGCCGGGCCCGGCGCTTTTCAGGCCCTCCCCGCCTCCACCGGCGCCGCTTCCGAGCGGGGGAAAATGCGCCGGTCCGGCCCCCAGCCCGCCACTTTGCGATACAGCTCCAGATAAGCCTCCGCCGCGTTGCCCACTTCCCGCTCGTCGTTCACGAATTCGCGCCCCGCGCGCCCCATCAGCTCGCGCAACTCTCCGCTCGCCAGCAACCGCCCCACCCGCTCCGCGATTTCCCCGGGAGCGTCCGGCGCCACCAGGAACCCCGTCTCGCCATCGCGCAGCGCCTCCGGCAAGCCACCCACCCGGCTGCAGACCACCGGCACCGCCGACGCCTGAGCCTCCGCCACCACCAGTCCAAACGCCTCGATGCGACTCGGATGCACCAGCACGTCCAGCGACGCGATGACCTGGGACACCATCACCGACAAATGCCCCACAAGGCGCACATGCTCCGCCACGCCGAGGCTCCGCGCCAGCGCCAGCAGGGGCCCCCGCTCCGGTCCCTCGCCCACGATCAGCAGTTGGGTGCGGGGGTGCTGCTCGAGAATCGCCGGCATCGCCCGCAGCAGCACATCGTGCCCCTTCAGCGTTCGCAGGTTGCCCACCGCCCCGATCAGCGGCGCCCCCACCGGCACGTTCAGCACCCCCCGCATCTCCGCCTTGCGGTTGTCGCTCAACGGATACGTCTGCACGCAATCGACTCCGTTGCGAATCAGATAGACCCGATCCTTCGGATAACCGGCCCGCAGCATTCCGTCGCGGGTGGCCTCGGACACCGCGGCCCACGCCGCGCACCGATCGCGCGTCAGGCGCTCCGCCGTGTTATACGCCACGCGCCCCAGCAGCCCCTTCTCGCCCGCCGCGTGCAGGCCATGGCAGGTCGACACCAGCGGAATGCCCTTTCGCTTCAATTCGTCCTGCACCACCCGCATCGCCAGATCGGGCCACAGCAGATGGCTGTGCACGACGTCGGGCCGGCGCGGCCCCTCGATCAGTTGCTTCATCCAGTCGCGTAGACGAGTCAGCCCCAGCACCCCCCGCGTCGGCACGACGTGCGCGGAAATGCCCATGTCGCGCAGCCGCTGCTGCAACGGCCCGCCCCGCGACAGGGCCACCGTATCGACGTCCACGTCCTGCAGCGGCTTCCAGCGCTGGCACAGCCGCAGAACCAGATTTCCGGGGCCATCTTCCTCGTAAGCATTGAGCGCGATCAGAATCCGCATCGAACCGTCCGGGGCGTGGGATGGAGTCTTCACCCCCAGCCCTTAAGACAAAACCCCCGCCCAACGCAAGTCCCGGGTGCCGAGTGGCTTGTTGTGAGACCGTAATTGCCCACGGATGGGCGCAGGGGCGGAGGTTTTCAGAGAGGATTCAATACGAAAAAAAATGCGGCAACGACGCGGAAAGGGCGGCAGGCGCGGCGAATGGGGTCTTGAGGATTCAAGGGTGGAAAGAGCCGCCTCAGTTTCTGTTGGGGTCCATCCGTCGCCTTCGCGATCCATTCCCTCACTCGATGGGCGCTTTCTCCGTGGGCGTCACGCCATAGACCGGCTCGCGGGGGATCTGGGCGGTGCTTGGGGCTTGCGGGGCGCGGAGTTTCGAAGCCATGGCTTGCGCCTGCCGGCTGTAGTCCATCGACTCGGCTAGAATACGTGCCGCCTCCTGATCCGCGTGGAAGCCGCGCGAGTTCTCGCTGCTGATGTAGTCGAGGCGCCACATGGCCTTGCGCTGAAGATCGTAGATCGGCTGCAAGTCCGCCTCCGCGACGCCGGCGGCCTTCGCCTCCAGGACCGCGTCGAGCATGTCCACCATGGCGTCGGCGGCGCGTTCGCGCAGGGCCACGGTGCGGCCCTGGATGGTTTCGACCCGCTCGCGCAGTTCGTCCTCGGACACGTTGTGACAGGTCTGGCAGGCGTTGTTGATGTTGAACATGGGGCTGCGGACCTGGTGGTTGCTGAGCTTCATGGCGCCTTCGCGTTCGTAGGGCATGTGGCAGTCGGCGCAGCTGACGCCCGCGCGGGCGTGGATGCCCTGGCTCCAAAGTTCGAATTCCGGGTGCTGGGCTTTGAAGAGCGGCGCTCCCGTTTCGCCGTGCTTGTAATCGTAGAAGTCCGAGCCGTCGGGGAATTCCAGGTCCTCCCAGAACTGCTCGATCTGCTCGACCTTCAGACCGTTGCCCCAGGGAAAGGTGAGGGTCATTTTGTTCGCGCAGTAGTATTCGACGTGGCACTGGCCGCAGACGAAGGAGCGCATTTCCTGGCGCGAAGCCCATTCGTGCGGGTCGTAGGGTTTCTTGCGGTTGGATTCGCGCCAGCGCTCGACGCTGGGCAGGTGGGGGACCGGTTCGTCGCTCGCCGCCAGGGCCGCGATGCCCAGCATGAAGCCGGGGCGCGTGATGCGGATCGCCATCGTTTCCGGATCGTGACAGTCGATACAGCTCACCGGATGGGCTTCGCTCATGTTGAAGTGCTCTTCGGTGAGCATCTCGGGATCGAAGCCTTCCACTTCGACGACCGGATTGGCCGGTTCGTCCTCGTCCGGCGTGCCGTCGGGCATCTGGGTCAGCATGGCGAGCACTTCGTGGTAGGGCCGGGGGCTCAGTTCCTCGAAGCCGCGGATGACCGCCTCCATGTTGAAATCGGCGCTGGCGAGGGCCACGTCGTCGGCGGGCTTGCCCATCGCTTCCAGGCCGACCTTGCGATAGAGCACCGTGTTGGATGCGTGGCAGTGCAGGCAGGCGCCCGCCTGCGAGCGCTTCGTGACGCGCTCGGTGAGGACCTGGTCCTGGAGCATATAGGCGTGGCCGCGGGCTTCGCGGTAGTCGAGGCTGAAGGCATAGCCGGAGTAGAGGCGCTTGAGCCAGGGGTTTTGCTCCAGCTTGCTGGCCGGCATGGCGCGCGAGCCGCCGTAGTATTCGTCGTCGGCGGTGCGCAGGTACTGATCGTACTGATGGGGCCAATTGAGGCCCCAGGGCTTGGGATCGGTGGTGGTCTCATCGATTTCCGCGACGCGCAGGAAGGGCGTGCGGGCATCCTGTTTATGCCCGATCATGGTCACCAGGACGACGGTCACGATGAGCGTCGCGAGGGCCGTGACGGCGAAGAGCGCGCCCAGGATGAGCACGTTGCGCTGGACGCCGCCGCCGCTCTTGCTGCGGGAGTTTGTCTTCGCGGAGGTCGCCTTGGCTTTCTTCCCGGTGGTCATGGTGGTCCTCTTCCTGAAAGGTCATGAAAATCAATAATCTGGGCTCAATCGTCAGCGCCGCTGAGCATGCCCCACGTCGCTGTGACAGGTCGCGCATTGCAGCATGTCGCCGCCCGGTTCGGCGGGCAGCATGTTGTGGACGAAATCGCCGTGGCAGTACAGACAGGCGTTCTGCGTGACGCGCTGGTTGCGGTCCTTGATCTGGATCGGTTCGTGGAAATCGCCGGTGGTAAAGGCGAGGGAGTGGAAAAAGCCGTTGTCCGCTTTGGTGATCCACTTGCCCACGAAATTGTGGGGCAAATGGCAGTCGTTACAGGTCGCGACGCCGTGGTGGCTGGATTTCAGCCAGGTGTCGTAGTGGTCCTGCATGATGTGGCAGTTGGCGCAGGCCGCCGGATCGTTCGACAGGTAGGCGTGGCCTTCCCCGTATCCGAACGTGAAGACCCCCATCCCCGCCAGCACGCCCAGCAGCAGGGCCACGGAAACGGACAGGAATCCCATCTGGACAAAGAGCCCCCGGAGCACTTCGCGCGGCGTGGCGCGGGGTGCCGGGGTTTCGGCGTTCGGCTGGTCCTGGGGATGGCCCTCGGTCGTCATCGGAGACATCTTTCGGCGGTGGTTAGGGAGCAACGTATCGGAGCGGTCCAGTTATCCGCAAGTCTCAATTCTGAAGTCATTGGCCGCTCTGTAAAGCTTCAACAACAGGGAGCACAGAGGTCAGAGTTTTCACAGAGATCGAAGACCAGATGGGATCAGGTCGGCGTCGTCCCCTCTGGCAATTCCTGGTCACCCCAACAAGATCGAGTGGGTCCAATTACCTTCTTCAACTCAAATAACGCCAATCTTCTCTGTGTCCTCTGTGGCTCTGTGGTGATCTTTTTCCGGAACCAGCATCTCCCCTCAGGCGGAACGCGAGAGCTGTGCCGGGCTTCTCCACAAAGCGGGCGGCGTCAGGCCCACCGCCATGACAAGCAACTGCGACGCCACAAACACCATCAGCCAGAACACGGCGGAGTCCATGAAGCCGTAGGAATGGAGCCCGACGCCGAGCATGTTGGTGCCGAACCAGCTCCAGGCGGTCACGATGTTACCAGCCACGGCGAGCACCATGATGCCTCGCGCCCGCACGAGCCCGCCCCAGCGCGCGTGCAGGATGATCGCCGTGATCAACACCACCAGCGCCGCGCCGTTTTCCTTCGGGTCCCAACCCCAAAACCGGCCCCAGGACTGGTCCGCCCAGATACCGCCGAGAACCGTGCCGGTGAAGCTGAGCAGCAGGGCGAAACAGACCGTGCCGTAAACCATGCGGCCGAGGCCCCGGACTCGATCCGGCGTCAGGTGCCGCGTGAACACCCCCAGCACGATGTACGCGGTCGCCAGCGTCCCCGCCAGGAACGTTGCCGAGTAGCCCAGCGTGATCGTCACGACGTGGGTCGCGAGCCAGAAGTTGCTGTCGAGAACGGCCTGCATCATCGGCATCGTGTCGCCGTCGCTGCCGAGATTGTGGGCCACCACCAGCGTCGCGAAACCCACCGCCGCCGCCGCCAGCGCCGCCACCCCGAGGCGGTAGAGCCGTTCCAGCAGCAGCGCCGTCAGCACCGCCGCCCAGCCAACGAAAATGGCGGAGGAGTAGAGGTTGGTCACCGGAGGCCGGTCCTGGAGCCAAACGCGCATCACGATCGCCAGCGTGTGTACCAGAAAGCCTCCCCACAGCAACCCCACCGCCGCCACCCGCAGGCGCTCGGCGAGGAGCGGCGGCGCGTCCGCGCCGGACCCGCCGCGAAACTGGCTCAGCAGCGCCCCCGCCAGCAGCAGAAACGCCAGGACGTACACCGCCATCGCGCCGAGGAACGGCGAGGCGCGGTTGAAAAGCACCTCGGCCGACATGCGGCGCATGACACCGGGCATATCGCGCTCGAGCTGCGTCTCGTAGGCCTGAACGGCGCTGTTGAATCCGGCGGCGTCGCCTTCGCCGTGGGCGGTCATCATCGCCAGGATGTAGGCCAAGCCAGGCGGCAGCTCCTCCAGATGGCGGGCGCCGCCGTGGCGCGATTCGAGAAAGGCGTCGTGGAAGGGGCGCCAGGACTCGCCGGGCCCGTGCGGCGGGATCAGGTAGGGCTCGCGCATGCTGGCGTAGGACAGCAGCAGACTGACTCTGTCGTGCAGTTCGATGACGCTACGCTGGAACAGATCGCGCCGGGTGCGGTCGATGGCGAGGGCCTGGCTGGCCTGCTGGGCCACGGCGCTCCAGTGGGGCTCGATGGCGGACAGGGGCAGGCGGCCACCCTCCTCCGGGGCTTTCTCCAGCAGCGCCAGCACCCCCGGATGATCCACGCGCACCACCGGAATGTCCTGGATGGACTCGGGTTGGGTCATCAGCGCGAGGGCGTACTGGGTGGCGGTCAGTTCGCGGTCGTCCGAGGCGGCGGTTTCCCGCCCCCCGGCCATCTTCAGCAAGTGGCGCGCGGCGGTGTCCATGGGCTTGAGGCGCCCGTTGGCTGTGACCGGCAGGCGGCCGAAGGCGTCGAGGTCGAACTCGGTGGCGGGGCCGGGCCTCAGCAGCGCCGACAGCGCCAGCAGCACCGCAACGCCCGCCGCGGCCCAGGGCAGCAGTCGGCCGCCACCCAGAATGCGGCCCGGTCCCGCGGCGGGGGCGGGGGCTTCGCTGGCGGAGGGGGACGTCGCCCCGCGCCGCCGCAGAAACGCGAACAGGGACCAACCAAACTGAAACAGCAGCCCGCCCGCCACCAGCGCGCACGCCACATACGGCAGCAGCGCCCCCGGATTGCGCACGACCTGCAAGATCGTGCCGGTGCCATCGGGTTTGTAGGACGCCTGATAGAACGTGTCGCCCCGATACCGGAGCGGGTTGTTCATGGAAATCAGAACCTCGCGATGCGTATTTGTTTCCGGATCGATGAGGCGCACGCGGCTCGAGAAGTTCTTGGCGATATTCGTCCCGACGTGGCGATCGTGCCGAAAGTCCAGCAAATGCAGCGCGTAGGGCTTGTAGGTGCGCCGGTAGCGAAGCGCCAGGCCGTATTCTTCGCCGTTGAGTTCCACCGTCTGTGGATCGACGAGTCCAGCCCAGAGAAGCCAGGTTCCAAGCGCCTGGCCGTCGCGCAGCAGCGTCACGGTGGCGGCGGGGGCGTCGGTCTGGCCGCCATCGACGCCCCGGGCGCGGGGCAGTTCCTCGGCGATGGCTTCGCGGCCGACGCCCTGGTTGGCCGTTGTGGGGCCGCTGGTCTTGAGGAGCCGGGCGTTCGGCAGCCACTCCTCGACGTGAAGGCTCAGGGGCGTGTCGAGGAGGTCCAGTTCCACCTCGGACTTCGCCGCCGATTCCAGGAGAGACTGCGGCACGGACGTCACGCCCACGCGGCCTTCGCCCTGGGGGGCGATCAGCGCCAACTCGACCTCGCGGATGTCCTCGACGTAGTGGGCGGTGGCGCCTTCGTCGATGGCCATCAGGCCTTCCTCGGCGAAGAGCCCGGTGACGAATTCCCCCGCCAGCAGCACAATCAAGCCGAGGTGCAGGATCAATATCCCCGCCTTTTTCGCCGCGAACCGAAACCGCACGGCGTGCGCCGCCAGCAGGTTCACGATCAGCATCAGCGCCAGCGTGAAGCCGCCGGGAAAGGGGATGGACCAGGGGACCTCGGCCACGCCGGGCGGCACGAACATTTGGAGGTCGATCCAGGCGACCGGGCCGCGGAAGTACGCATCGACGATCTGCCAGACGCCCGCGTGGGCCTGGGCCAGCGTCCCGGCGAAAATCAGCACCATGAACAACGCCAGCAGGGCAACGGTGAGGCGCAGCGACGCGAGAGCGCACAATAACTTGCGAAAAATCAAGGGGGTGGGATTCTCCCGAGGAGTGGTCTGGGGTGGAATCGGCACGCGGCCGGAATGGCGAAGGAAAGCGGGGCAGAAAAGGAAGCCAGATGCGGACCGGTACAGTCGGCCCGGCGCGGCGATGAGGCAAGCCGCTTTCGGGATGGCGTTTTTCAGCTTGCCGAACGGAACCGGAAGCGGGCTTTAACTGCGGACAGTACGAAAACAACAATGGCATCATGGGGCACAACTGGCCGCTCCCATGGGGTTCGCAATCGGGTTTCCCTTATGTCCGCACGGTTCTTCAGCCTTCTGGCGATGACGTTCTTCCTTTCCACCGCTCAGGCGGGAAGCATCCCACTTTCCGAGGTGATTCTCGGGCGCGAGGCGCCCCTCCTCTCCCGCGACGATCGCAACGGCGACGGCGTGATCGATGGCGCCGATCAGGTGCGTGATATCCTCGCGATGCCAACCCCGACGGCCACGGCGACGCCTACGCCGACCGCTACTCCGACCCCGACGCCAACGCCCACACCGGCGAATCCGTTTACCACGATCCGGCGCACCTCGCCCGCCAATGGTGAGACCGGCGTTTCCGTCGAACGCGAGACGATGCTGACGTTTTCGCGGGCGCTGGCGCCCGGCGACCTTCCCGCCGGCGCTCTCACGGCGTCCTTCGCCGGCAAGCCCCTGGCTTTCCGCGCGGAGATCTCGCAGGACCGCCGCGGCGTGACCCTGTTCTATCAGCAGCCGCTGCCCTCCGGCGCCCGCGTCCGCCTCACCATCGACGGCGATGCGATCCTGGATGCCAACGGCGACGCCATCGATGCGGACAACGACATCCAGCCCGGCGGCACCCGCGTCATCGATTTCGACACGGTGAACCTGACGGCGCTGCCGGGGACCAGCTTCAGCGGCCGCGTCTTCGCCAGCGAACCCGCCCCCGCCCGCGCCGCCAAAGGCGCCTTTGTCAACCGGCCCCTGGAGGGCGTGCGGATTTATGTGCAGGGCCTGGAAAACACCGCAACCACCCTGACAGACGACATGGGTAACTTCCGGCTGGAGAACGTTCCCGCCGGCGAAGTCTTCGTCTATATCGACGGCCGCACCGTCGCCACCGCCCCCGATGGCGAGCCCGCCGTTTATCCCGGCGGTCCCTACTATCCCTTCGTGGGCAAGCTCTGGCGCGCCAAGCCCGGCATCGACAATCCGGTGGACGACATCTTCCTGCCGCTGGTGGCCGAGGGCACGCTGCAAGTGGTCAGCGACGCCACCACCACCACGATCCAGCTTCCCGCCGAGGTGCTGGCGCGCTACCCGGACTTTGACGACGTGAAGCTCGATGTCCCGGCGGACGCGCTCTATGCCAACGACGGCACCCGCGGCGGCCGTGTGGGCATGGCGCCGGTGGAAGCCTCGCGCCTGCCCGAACCCCTGCCCGAAGGCCTCGACCTGCCCCTGGTCATCACCGTACAGACGGACGGCCCGAGCAATTTCTCGGCGCCGGTTCCCGCCTGCTTCCCCAACGAACCCCTGCCGGAAACGGGCGAGCCCCTGCCCCCCGGCGCGAAGAGCGCGCTCTGGAGCTTCGACCACGACCTGGGCAATTGGGTCGTCGTCGGCAGCATGACCGTCAGCGACGATGGCACCCTGCTCTGCACCGACCCCGGCGTCGGCATTCCGGAGCCGGGCTGGCACGGCGGCTTTCCCGGCGGCGGTGGCGACGGCGGCGGCGGGGACGGCGATGACGACGATTGCGCCACGGAGAAGGCGCTGGCGGCGAGCAATCTGGCGCAATGCCTGATCGCGGGTGTTTCCAGCACCATCCCGGGCCTGGGCTGCGGGTTCTCCCTCGCGTCGGCGGTGGCGGCCACCCTGGTGGATTGCGGTATCGATCCTTCGGGCTGCGGCAGCACAGCCGCCGTCAACGCCATGATCGGTGGCCTGGGGTGCATCCCGGGCGCCGGCACGGCGGCGCTGGTGGCCGGCTGTATGGCCAACTACGCCACGATTCTCAACCAACTCTCGAGCTGCCTCGGCGGCAAGAAAGGCCTGCTGCTCAAGCAAGCGGCCGATCTCGCCATCGAGCAGGCGATGCTCTACGAGACAGTGGCCGACGCCTACGCGGCCTTCCTCGGCGATGCCGTGTGGGTCAGCCTGCCGGTCGAGGAGCAAGACGACCTGGAAACTTTCCTGACCGCCATCGAAGCCGCCATGGATCCGGTGAGCGAAGACGGCACGGCCATCTCCACAACCGAGCGTACGACCCTGCTGGCTCTCGCTCCCGCCTCGGCGACCGAGCCGCAGGCCAACGCCTTGATCGACCGCCTGGTGGCCATCGCGGCGGGAACGCTGCCTTCCTCGGAATACACGATGGTCGGGGATGAGTTCTCCGATCTGGCGGCGATGATGGAGGCCCTGGAAGCGCAGGGCTGGACGTCGCCGAATTACGGTATGCGCGAGGCGGCGGACCGGCTGGCGGAAGTGATGGATTCGTCCGGCGGCGCCGGAGGACCCAGCGGCGCGAGCCCGGTGGCGCGGGCGCCTTTGCACTACAAACTGACAAACCTCGCCACGAAGCGATTCCAGCAGGGCCAGACGGGGCCGCAGGGTGTGTTCTCCGGCTTGTTCCTGTCGCCGGACCAACCGCACTTTGTCGAGTATGTGCATCCGCAAACGCTCGAATACGGCGCGATGTACTTCCAGAGCGCCCCCAACGGCGGCAACGTGACCATTCCGCCGACTTCGCTGGGGCCGCCTCCAGGCCTGGACAGCGATGGCGACGACCTGTTCGATGTTTGCGAGGCGGTTCTCAGCACCGATCCCAACGACACCGACAGCGACAACGACGGCATTCTGGACGGCGCCGAGGTGAAGGCGGGCTCCGATCCGCTGGACAATATCGTGGCCGCCACCGGCGTCACGGCCGTTGCCGACACGCCGGGCACGGCCCAGAGCATCGACGCGGTGAACGACTTGGCGGTCATCGCCGACGGCGTAGGCGGCGTGTCCGTGTTCAACATCTTCAACGGCCGGGCGCCGATTCTGGTCGCCCAGATCGACACGCCGGGCCACGCCAAGGACATCGCCCTGTCCGGTTCGCTGGTGCTGGTGTCGCTGGGAACCGGTGGCGCCGCCGTCATCGACATCAGCGATCCGCCCAACGCTTTTGTCCGGGCGATCTACAACGAAGGCATCACGGGCGTGGTGCAGGCCGTGGCGGCGGGCGGCTCGGTCGGTTATCTGACGACGGACTCGGGCCAGTTGATCGCCATCGATTTGCGGACGGGCCAGAAGCTGGAGGAGCGTCAGGTCGGTGAACGGCTCGAGGATATCGCCCTCGCCGGGGACATCGTGTACCTGATCGGCGGCGGAGACTTCCGCGCCTTTTCCACGCTCGCCGACGGGCTGGAGGAACTCGATTCGATCAGCATCAGCGGCTCCGCTTCGCCGCTCGAATTCGGGCGGAAAATCTTCGCCGATACGGAGCTCGCCTTCGTCGGCTCCTTCGATGGCGTGACGTCGCTGGATGTCACGCTGCCGGGAATTCTGCGGATCAAAGGCCGGCCGCAAGCGGGCCAAAGCGGCATCCACGATCTCGTCACCAACGGATCGGGCGAGCTACTGGCCACCACCAGTTTCGCCGGGCCTGATTCGCTGGCGCTGACGCTCTACGATATCACGGACCCCACCAACACGAGCCTGCCCGACGGGTCCCACGACACGCCGGGAGAAGCCCGGGCGGTGGCGCTCTACAACGGTCTGGCCCATGTGGCGGACGGCGGCGGCGGTCTGGCCATCGTCAACTATTTCGCACCCGACACGAGGACGATGGCGCCAACGGCCGAGCTGGAACTGGGGCCGCGGCTGACCGCTGGAGATGTGGAGGAGCAAACCAATGTCCGCGTCACGGTCCGCGCCTCGGATGATATCCAGGTGCGCAACGTGGAGCTGCACATCGATGGCGTACGCTTTGAAACCGACGGCAACCACCCCTTTGAATTCCGGTTCGCGGTGCCGTTCCTGCCCGATGGGGCCAAGGGCCCAAGTGGCGGGACGATGACGATCCGCGCCCGGGCCGAGGACACCGCTGGCAACGTGACCTGGACGGACGAGGAAATCGTCTCGGTCACGCCCAGCACCCAACCGCCCGCCGTGGTGGCGACGCGGCCCATTGATCTCGGGATGGAGATCGACGTGTCGAATCTGGCCATCGTGTTCAGCAAACCGATGAACGAGGCGACGCTGACACCGTCGGCTCTGGAACTCGTGGCGGCTGGGGCCGACACGCTCTTCGACACGGCGGACGACGAGCGGCTGGTGATTCGCTCGATGACCTACAACTCCGACGCCATGACGGCTGTCGCGCTGCCAGAGGGCGTGCCCCTTGCCGGTGGATTGTACCGCGCCACGCTGGCGAGCGACGTCGCCGACCGCACCGGACTGCCGCTCGGCAGTACCTACGAATGGACCTTTGTCGTGGGTGAGCTGACCGACGTGGGCAATCTGCCGTTCCATTCGCTGGTGTTCAGCCCCGCAGCCACGTGGTTCGAGAACTTTACCCTGGCCGATTTCGACAAGGACGGCGACACCGACGTCCTCGCGGTCGGCACCTTGCGCTCGGATTTGCGCGTGCTGCTTCAGGACGAGGACGGCTTCCTGCGGAACCGGCCCCAGGTCCTCAGCACAGGCCGCGCGCGCGACGCCGCCGTGGGCGATGTCAACGGCGATGGCCTCGACGACATCGTCGTCCCGGCCTTCAGCAACGACACGCTGGCGATCCTCCGAGGGTTGGGCGATGGCGCCTTTGACGACGCCGCGACGACCCCGGTAATGGATAATCCCGGATCGGTGGCCCTGGCCGATTTCGATGGCGATGGCGACCTGGATGTCGTTACCGCCAACGAGGTCTCCGATGATATCACGATCCTGTTCAACGATGGGTTCGGCAACTATCCGTCGATCGACGGAACCTATGCGGCGGGCAACCTGCCCCGCGACATCCTGGCGGCCGATCTGGACGGCGATGGCGACATGGACATCGCGGTCAGCAATTTCCAAAGCGACGACGTGGCCGTGCTCCTCAACAATGGCGACGGCACCTTCGCCGCCGCCGTGATCTATGCCGCCGGCAATGAATCGCGTTTCCTGTTCGCCGAAGACATTGACGGCGACAGCGATCTCGACCTCGTCACCATCGACAACAACGCCACCGAAGGCGCCGCCGTGCTCTTGGAAAACACCGGCGGCGGCGTTTTCGCCGAAGCCGTCAAGATCGGCACCGGTGTTCCGCGAGCCATCGCGCTCGCCGTGGCGGACATCACAGCCAACGGCACGCTCGACCTGATCGTCGGGCACGACAACGAAGGCGGCATCGTGGTGATGGAGGGCGACGGCGACCTCGGCTTCGTGCCTGGGCCGGCGTTGCAGGCGGGGGATCGGAACCTCGCCGCGGATGTGGCGGACTTGAACAACGACGGCCTTCTGGACATCGTGTATGTGTCGCGCAATGGCGAGACGTTGGGTGTGATGCGGGCTCTGGCGCCGGGGGTTTTCGCCCCGGGCCTGCCCTATCCGTCCGCCGCGACCCAGCCAACCGAAGTCTCGGTCGCCCCCATGAACGCCGACGGCACCGTGGATTGGGTGGTGCGGTCGAACAACGTGCCACAGGTCCACGTCTATTTCACCGACGGCGCCGGAGCGGTGACCCTCGGCCGCGAGACTGACATTGGCGGCTTGGCGGACGACCTGGACGTGGGCGATCTGGATGGCGACGGCGATAATGACGCCGTGGTGCTGATGCGTGACGATCGGGCCATCCGGATTCTCGAGAACGACGGCGACGGTCTCCTGACCGTGGCCAGCGACGTCACCTTCACCTCGTCGAGCGCCCTTCGCGCCATTGCCCTGGGCGACTTCGACGGCGACGGCGACCTGGACATCGGAGGCATCGGCGGGACACCGACGCTGCAAATCGCCCGCAACGATGGTTCGCTGCAATTCGCCGAGGCCGCCACCTTCCAGATCGACTCCGTCATCGGCGCCGATGGCGTTCGATCGGCCGATGTGGATGGCGACGGCAAAACCGACTTGGTCGCTTACCATCGCGGGTCGGTGTTCTTCGCCAGCATCGGCGTCACCATCATTCTGATGGACGATGTGGACGCCCTCAAGTCCACCACCTACCACGGCGGCGCGGTGCGGCCGAGCGATGTCGCCATCGCCGACGTCAACCACGACAGTCTGCCCGACGTGCTCGTCTCCGATCTCTTCGGCAGCGTGCTGCAAGTGATTCTGGCCGATGGAACCTGGGACGGCGACGAGGAGAAGAGCGAGATTCCGCTTATCGGAGAGCCGGGCCGCATGGCCATCGGCGACATCGACGGCGACGGCGACCGCGACGCGCTGATCCTCCTGCCCGGTCCAGACGCGGTGGCTATCGCGTTCAACGATGGCTTTGGCGGGTTCCCGCTCGTGCTCAACTTCCGCACCGGTGCCAATCCGAACGACATCGCGGTGCTGGATTTGGACGGCGACGGGGATCAGGACTTCCTGACCACCGATAGGGACGCGAACGCCATCACGCGGCACTTCGCGTTTCCGCAGACCGCGCCCTAAGCGACCAGCCCCCGCAACACCCGCAGGTTCACGCGGTCCTCGGTCATGTCCTTGTCTTTGTGCGTTTCCAGCGCCATCGGCAAGTGACGGACCGGGGACTCGCAGAGAAGCCAGCGGAAGGCCTCCAGCCCGATTTCGCCCTCGCCGATGTGCTCGTGGCGGTCTTTGCGGGTGCCCAGGCAGTGCTTTGAATCGTTCAGGTGGATCGCCTTGATCCAGTCGAGCCCCACGACGCGGTCGAATTCTGCGAGGACCTCGGCAAAGCCCTCCGCCGTGCGAATGTCGTAGCCCGCGGCGAAGGTGTGGCAAGTATCCAGGCAGACACCGGTGCGTTCCGGCCGGTCCGTCGCATCCAGCAAGTCCTTCAAATCCTCGAAGGATCCGCCGATTTGCGTGCCGCCACCGGTCATGCCTTCATAGAGCAGGCGGCATTGACCATCGGGGATGCGGTCGATGACGGCGCGGACGTTGGCGGCGATGCGGGCGATGCCTTCCTCGCGGCCGGCGCCGCCGTGGGCGCCGGGGTGCATGACGATGCCGGGGATGGCGAGCTGTTCGCAGCGCCGCATTTCGTCTTCCAGGCAGGCCAGCGATTTTTCGCGCAGGTCCGGCTTATCCGTGCCGAGATTGATCAGGTACGTTGCGTGGGCGAAGACGTCGCCGGGGGCGAGGCTGGCGGTAGCGAGGGCTTCGGTGTAGGCGGCGGCGCTCGCGCCGGAAATCGGCGGGCCCGACCACTGGCGGTTGTTC
>JAVJSW010000027.1:0-92989 GCA_040219255.1 Sumerlaeia bacterium | reverse complement strand
CCTGCTCCACGCCCTCAAGCTTCGCCTCCCCAACCGACCAAAACGCTTCCAGAATGTAGTGGCGACTTCAACGGTCCAAAAAACGTAACTCCAGCAATTGCAAGAAACATCGCCTCACAACTGTCGAAGTTGGGCTAAAGGCGACGATCATATCTCGCTGAGTCCGCGCCTGACCAATTGCTTCAAGTCCTCACCAGCCCCGAGGGGGTCGCCCGAGAGCGGTACGGACAGCAGGGCCATTTCCACATGGCGCTCGCCGGTGCGGACTTGGGCACGGTGCAGTGTCCGCCCCCGGCGCCGAAGTTCCGCCCATTTCTCTGGGGCTATCGGATAGACAAGACAAGAGACGACGCGCGGCGCGTTGAACAACGTGGAGTAGGCCAACGCCTGCAAGACATCGTTGCGATGCTGCTCTCGGAGTGCTTCGTCGGCGTTGCTCCAACCGAGGCGCTCGATGTCTTCCGCGTGCCGCTTGTATTTGGCATCCAGCACCACCACAACGTCTTCCCGCTCCAGAACGACATCAGGCAGGAGCGAGCGTTGGCTGCCCGAAGATGGGGGCAGCCAGTCCATCGGAACGCGAGTTTGCTGGCGTCGCCCGCTACGGAGGGTGGCTCCCACCTGGCGCGCTACGCTTTCCGCAATCGTCTCGACCCAAGCCTCGAAGAAGGCCGCCATGTCGAGCCTCCAAGATAAACCAGACAAATCCGACAACCCCGCCAAGCCACGTTCATCCACCGTCCAGTCGATGGCCTGGAGGCCTTCGCGGAAGACCTTGGGCAGCAGGGGGCGCCGATTCCAGGCAGAACGATCGCGCTCGATAGGCATGCGAGGCGGCGTGCCCGAAAGCTTCGATAGCAGAAGATCGCAAAGCGCCAGCAGTCGATGGACCACGAGACCGGCGTTCATCTGGCTCAGCAGAGATTCCCGGTGGCGGCGGACGACCCAATGAATGGCGGCGCGGAGCTCTTCATCATCGCGCAAATCGGGAAAGCGGCATGGCACATCCAAAGCTCGTCCACGGGCAAAACGTCGGGTCGCATAGTCTGTCCAATCGACTTGGCCCCTAGGAGCCGACAGGATCGCCTGACTCGTCGCGGACCGCCGCTGGAGCGAATTCAGCAAGTCTTCGAGCCGTTTGAGAATCACACTCGAAAGGACCCAGGGCGGGACGCGGCGCTCTGACTGCGGGAGTTCTGGCAAGGGCAGGAACTCGGGAACCACACGAAATCCCATGCCAGCGAGCATATCCCCTGCAGAAGCCCAGGCGAAGCGAGGCTCAATGACCAAACCGAAATCAGGACGCCCCGTGACCGGCGAGAGGAGCGGCACGGCACCGACCCTGGCGGCGGTCTGAAATCGGATGCCCGGCACGCCTCCCCGTCGCATCGGATCAGCCCGAACTGCCATGTCACGCAGCAAACCTTCGTTTGCGCCGAGAAGGTGCTCGGCTCGCCGCTCGGCTGAGGAGGCTGCATCGGCCCCTTCCCCACCCAGCCAGTCCAGGACAGAAACAAAGCAATCGGAGGTGTCGGGAATAGCTCGCGAGCCCGCAACGACGCGTGCCGCCGGTAAGCGCCGATAGACTGGAAAGCGAGCGCGCTTCGCCATGGATCAGGCGCCCTGCCCCAAGCGGGCGATGTAAGCGCGGATTTCATCGGCGAATCCGGCCACGTACCCTTGAGCCAGATACTCTTCCAAAAGAGGCCGGACACTGGTTCCGAGGCGACTATCAGCCTCCTCGTCTTTGGCCAGGAAATAGGCGTGCCCTGGGGTTAAGGGAAGAGCGTCCTCGCTGGCGTGTTCGATAAACAAGGTCAGCAACTCGTGAAAGCTGTCGCGCATCTGCTCTCCAGCCAACTTCTCCACGACCTCAAGCTGAGGCCAGAGCGGGATGAAGGCGAAGCGACGTCGGACCGCCACATCCAAAATGGCGATGCTGCGGTCGGCCGTGTTCATGGTCCCCAAAACATGCAGGTTCGGCGGCAGCCGGAGGCGATCTCCAAATCCGTCGAATGCAAAAGGCAGTTGGACCTCGCGATCCGGCTGATCGGGCTCGAACAGATAGATCGCCTCGCCCAGAACCTTTGAGAGATCAGCCCGATTGATCTCGTCAATGACCAGTAGATAGGGCTTTTCCGGAGAATCCGCAGCAGCCTGAGCGGCCTTCATCAGATGCCCAGGCGTCGGATGAAAGGTGAAGCCCAGAGCTCCTCCGTCGCGAGGCGCCAGGCCGCCGACAAAGGTCTCGTAGGTTGTTCCAGGATGGAACTGAATGACGGTTCCACGGCCGCCATATACTTCTGTAAGCAGACGACGCGCCATCTCGGTTTTTCCGGTGCCAGGTGGTCCCTCCAGAATGGCAAACCGCCGCCGCCCGAGCACATCAGCGACTTGGTCGTCCGTGGCTGTCGGCAGAACCTGAGCCATCCAGTTGCGCCTCAGAGCAGCCATATCCTGCTCATAAGCCTTCTTCGGGGCCATTTCTCGCTCGTCAAAGAACAAATCCACAAAGGCGGTAACAGCTTGCAGGACCAGTTGGTCCGATTCCACCGTCCGCTGAGTGGGAGGGACAAACATTGCGTAGAGCACGCGCCCGTACTTCTGACAGCACCCAGACCAGGCATCCAGTTGCTGCTTGAGCGAACGTGGCATGTCCAAGTCGATGCGCACCGGATCGCGTTTGGCCCAGGTAGATCCGGGCAGCTTTTGGTTCAGATACGACGCGATAGCGGCGCACTTCCGTCCATGACCCGGGCGGCCCAGGACCATCTCGTCGGGGGCCAATCCATTGGTGCCAACGACCATGGCGAGTAAACTCGGCAAGCCG
This sequence comes from Sumerlaeia bacterium, assembly GCA_040219255.1. Taxonomy (GTDB): domain Bacteria; phylum Sumerlaeota; class Sumerlaeia; order SLMS01; family JAHLLQ01; genus JAVJSW01. The sequence continues at coordinate 90,159 of JAVJSW010000027.1, read as the reverse complement.
TTGTCCTCATCCGCCGGGAACATCACGAAACTCATCCCCCCATAGCCGCCGGACAAATCCTGGTCGGGCGGAATGAGGGCGGCATAGGGAACCGCCCCGGGTTTGGCGTCGCCGTTGACGCGCAACTGGAATCGCTTCTCGTCGTTCTTCTTGTCGGTCAGGTCACTGACCCGAGGATAACGCTCCCTCAAGTCCGTTGAAAAGGCATCGCGGGCCTTTTCGCCCCATTCGGAGCGCGGGGTGTACGTGAGTTCCAGGAGCGCTTTCATCGTGGCGATCTCGCTTTTTACTGGGAGAATAGCCAGGACTCTGCAAGAGCCCACCCCCAGTGGCCCACCAAAAACTCACCCATGATCCAAACTCCCCCGCGTCACCCACAGCTTCGACGGGTCGTTGAGCTTTTTCCAGACGCCTTTGCAGCTCGTGTGTCCGCACACCGCGGGGTGGCAGGCGGTTGGTGTCTGGTGCAGACCGTGACACCCGTAAGCTGTTCTTACCGGTGAGTTCAACTGCTTCATCTTGGGACGGCTCGGAATTCGTCTTGACTTTACGGTCGAAATAATTAGTATAAATTAGACTTCTGCTCTCCGGTTTATCCCATGTTCTCTGCCCGCAAACTCACTCTCACGTCTATCTCCCTTTGTCTGGTCGGCACAGTGGCGGCCCAGATCCAGGAACCCCCATCCCGCACCGACTTGGGAGACTACGTTGTGATCGGGTGGAACGACCTGGGGATGCACTGCATGAACGGCGAGTACTCGGAGTGGGTGATTCTGCCGCCGTACAACAACCTGTGGGCGCAGATTGTGAAGCGCGGGAATCCGCCCCAGCTCGTTTCCTCAGACATGGTGCTCGAGTACCGTTTCCCCGAGAACACAACGAGCGCAAACAAGGTCAACTTTTGGGAGCATGAGGACAAGCTGTTCGGTGTGGATTTACCCGAAGACATCGGCCTGACGGGCCATGGACTGGCGGGGACGTTGGAGTGGAATGGCTCGGCGTGGGAAGTGACCGGTGTTCCGATCACCCCCTTTACCGACGCCAATCCCACCGTGGAGCAGCCCTACCAACTCGCCGAAGTGACTCTGCGCCAGGCGACCGGAGGACCGGTTCTGGATCAAGCCCACGTGGTCGTGCCGACTTCGACGGAAATCCACTGTAACACCTGCCACTCTGGCGAAGACGACGACAAATCCAGAGCGAAGGACGTCTCGATCTGGCCGCAGACAAGCAAGCCGGGAGCCGGTTACAAGAGCCTGCGCGATCTGATCACTTTCCGCGAAGTGACAAAGGGTGAAATTGAAGCCGTGGAACGCGTGCTGGAGGCCCACGACGAGGTGGATGGCCGCTCGCTTCTCGACCAGCAACCGGTGCTCTGCGCCGAATGCCACTCCTCAAACGCGCTGGGGACCACAGGCCGGCCGGGGGTAAAGAGCCTTTCACAAGCGATCCACGAGAAGCACGGCGAGGAATTCCCCACCATGAACTGCTATGCGTGCCATCCCGGCCAACAGACCCAGTGCCTGCGCGGGGCCATGTACAAAGCGGGCCAAAGCTGCGAGGACTGCCACGGCTCGATTCGCCAAGTCGCCCGCAGCATCGAAGAAGGCCGGCGTCCATGGATCGACGAACCGAAGTGCGGAAGCTGCCACGCGGGCTATGATGAGAACCCCGGCAAGCTCTACCGCAACAGCATCGGCCACGGCGGGCTCTACTGCACAGCCTGCCATGGCAGCCCCCACGCCGAATACCCTACCGTCCAGCCCCGCGACAACTACCAGGCGCTGCGACTGCAGGGCACCGCGAAAACCCTCTCGGACTGCCGCATTTGCCACACCAAACGCCCCACCGGCCCCGGCCCCCACGGCCTGCCGCCCCCGACGACTCAGCAGTGGGTGTTTTATTGAGGGGGTAGTGGCCCACCAAAAACTCACCCATGATCCAAACTCCCCCGCGTAACCCCCAGCTTCGACAGGGCGTTGAGGCTCTTCCAGAGCCCTTCGCCGCTTGACTGGCCGGGGCTGCGGGAGGTCAGAGGGTTGTGGGCGGGGGCTTCTTACCGAGCACAAGTCTCGGATTATCCGTCGTTTATCGCTTGGATACGGGCCTCACCGGGGAGGGCGGCAAGTCGGCCAAGGGAGCTACTGTGGGGACGTGGCTTGCGGGCGAGTTTCCCCGGCGTTTTTTGAGGGGCCGGCTGAGCCTGCTCACTTCGGCCGGGCCAGTAGGTCCGCGGCGTCCACCCGGCCATCGCCGTCCCGGTCCGCCAGGGGCGCTTGCGCGGAGGCCTGCCCCAGCAGCGCCGCAATGGCGGCCCCGCGGGTGGGCAAGGGTTGGCCCACCACAAAGGAGGTCGCCGCCTCGCTGACTTTGCCGTCGCTGTCCGTGGCCCGAAGGGTCACCGTCCGCGTGCCCGCCGCCAGCCCACGGAAGTCGAGCACTTCGCCCGAGCCCGCTGCCGCACCGTCCACCTCCCAGACCAGGGCTTCGTCCGGCAGCGACCCCTCCTCGGGGTCGAAGGCTTCTGCCTGCATACGGATGAGTGCGCCGAATGGGAAAGCCGCTCCTTCCCCCGGCGAGAGGATGCGCGCCTGCGGTTCTCGGGGAGCCACCGTGAACGCCACCGAGTCGGCATACGCCGTCAAGAAGCCGTCGCTCACCAGAACTCGCACGCGGGCCGCAGCGGTCCCGGGCAAACTGGTGGCGTCGAAACTCGCCTCGGTCGCTTCCGTTTCCGTGATGACCTGCCACGTGGCGCCTCCGTCATCGCTGAAGAGGAGAGTGTACGAGATCGCATCGCCATCGGCGTCAGCCCCTGACCATGAGGCCGTGATGGTGCGGTCCGCATCGTTGGCGCTGACCTGGACCAGCCCGATGACGGGCGCGTTCGCCGAGGCCTCTAAGCGCGCCAGTTCGGCATTGTCCGCGTCCACGATTCGCACCGCCGAGGCACCGGGCCCGGCTGGAACCAGCAGCGTGAACGATGCCGCCGGAGCCGCCTCGCTCAGGTCGAACGCCATGACGACGGGCTCACTGGCGAGCACCTGGCCGTTCGCGGCGAGCACCTCCACGCGCAGGTCCGTCGCCAGTCCCTTTGCCGCGACGCCAAGCGCGGCCCGCCGGTGTTCGGCGTAGAGCCGCCTCATGGGGTCCGGCGCGGGAACCTCGCCCGCCAGCAACTCCCCGCTTCGCAAAACCACGCTATCCAAATCCAGCGAACCGTCTTCCGCCAATTCCGCCCCGCCAAAGGCCAGCGCCACCTGCGAGACGCCGAGGATTTTCACCGCCTCCTCTGCAACCTGCGCCTCACCGGTGGCCGTATCCCTCAGGGGCGGAATGACCTCTGGAGGCCAAACCGTGCCCCCAGCCTCTTCGATCGTGGTTCCAAGGCTCGACTTTCCACGATTCCCGGCATCGATCTCATTCATCAGCCGGCGCCATTGATATCCCGAAATCCATCGGTTGCTGTTGTAACTCAACATGTCCGCGGCGTCCTTCGGCTGGATAATCGAAATCAGCGTCGGATCGGCGAAGTCTAGGCCCCACTCGGTACCGGTCCCGGTTGCCGCCACTTGGCAGGGCGGATGGGGGTAATTCATGTCCAGAATGGAGCCCGCGCCGACTCCGCCGATCCCGCAATCGACATGAACACGGCCATAGTTGTGCGCCGTCTCGTGGGCTCGGACCAGACCTCCGAAAGGAGTATCGAAGGGGAAGTTGGAGTTGTAATCGTTGTTCGACACATTGATCTGAACATGACCCGGGGTGCGAGCCAGGCCACCCATGTCCGACCGTGCGTTTTGGGAGAAATACCCGGCGTAGATCGAGCCCGCATCGCAATCGTTGGGATCGCGGGAGAGGGCGCGGATTCGCTCGAGCCGATCCAAAATCTTGCCGCCTTCCCCCGTGTCCGCGTTCAACGGGTCCAGGTCTAAGTCCCACGCTTCACCAAATCTCGGCTTCAAAGCTTCGAAGATGTTGACGTTGTCGAAGCGATGGATGGGCAGCAGGGACAAAGCCCGGACGGACTGTACCGGCCGCGTCTGACCCGAGGCGATGGGGTCGATCAGGCCCGTTGTCACCGGCTCTCCGTTGCTGTCGAGCACCACCAGAGGATAAGACACCGTGCAGACCGGCGGCATGGGGTGCAGATTGACGGCGGCGGTGCGGGAATTGTTGCCCTCGTTGGCTTCGATGACCAAGTCTTCCGGATCGACTCGGGCCACCAATTCGAAATCTTCTAGCAGCCAAGTGCGCGGCAGCAGGAAATTCGCCGTCGTCGTCAGGTCGGCGCGATCCGAGCCACCGGTGCCAAGCGTCAGACACCCGTTCAGTTGCTCGGCGAACCCCAGGCTTAGCCCCCCGCGCCGGCCCTCCAGCGTCGCCACGACCCCCGTGACCCGCGCGCCGTTCGTCCCCAGGTACACCCTCACCAAAGCCGGTTTCCGCGCTACGAGCGGCACACTGTTGTTCAAGTCCTGCACGCCTTGAGTGACCTCGATGGCGTCGATTGTCAGTTCCAGGTTCGCGGCGGCGGGGAAGACTTCCAGGTCGAAGGTCGCCGCCACGGAGTTCGCCCCCCCGCGTTCGTCATCGGCTGTCAGCATCTTCACCGTCAGCGACCCGGGAACCTGCGGAATCACGGTCACTTCCACGGTTCGGCTGTTGGGCTCGCCGTCTTCCGCGGCGGCTTCGAGCCCACCCAGCACACACGTCCCCACCGCGGAGGCGATGAATCGGCATTCGGGGTCCGAGCCGATGACGATATCGGCACTCAGTGAGGTGACCACCTCAAGACGGGGGGCTTGCGCCGGGCCCTTCCCCGTGCTCGCCACCTCGACTTCGAACCTCACCGGCGTCCCCACCGTGACGCCGCACCCCTCGATGGCCGAGCGGGCCGCCAGCGAGGTGACCAACTCCGCCGCCACCGCACCGAAACCTTGAGCCGCGGCGCGCCGGTCGGCGGCTCCGGCGAACTCTCCCTGCTGGATCAGACCGGTCAGAAAAATGGTCGCTTGCGAAGCCATCAGACCGGTGATCTCCTTCAAAACGATGCCGTCCTCGCTGGTGATCTGGGCCTCCGTCGCGCCCGTGGCCAAATCCAGGATCGTAAGCGTCCGCAGCGGCTCGCCGTCCAGATCCGCTTCCGGCGCCCTCAGCCCCGCCAGCGCGATTTTATCCCCCACGATGATCGGGTTGACCGTCACCGCACCGCGCAGATAGGGCGGCGCGGCGCCGGGATTCTGACCCAGCCAGGGCCCAACAGAGACCGCGTCGAAAGTCCTGCGCCACAATTCCGTCCCCGTCTCCAGATCGTACGCGACCAGCGGCGCGTCCGGGGCCAATGCGCCGGGCGCTGGCTCATCCTGGAAAAATTGGGAGGAACCGTGGTGCACAAGCAACGTCTGTCCGTCGGTGGCCATGTGCGGTTTGAATAACGAAGTGGCGATGTCGCCCAATGCCAAGTCCGCCTCCCAAACCGGTGTCCCTCCCAGAGTCAGCACCTCAACGCCGTCCTCGAAGCCAACGACGAGCCGGTCGCCCACCGCCGCCAGATCGATCCCCCGCCCCACTTGCGGCCCGTTGAGCGTCCCCGGTGCAGGGCGCTGCCACTCCTGGGAGAGTGTGCGCAGGTTCCAGACTTGGATTGTGTACTCCTCCAAATCCACCGACTCCACAAAAGCGATTTGCTCCTCTCTCGTTTGGATCATCGAAAAATACAAATAGTCTCGCGATGAGTTCCCCAGATCGGCCAGACGACCGATCGAGCCCAAGCTGGAGGCGTACCAAAGGAAGTTTTGTCTGTTCTCCTGGCCCACGGCGACAACGCCGGGAAGGGTCGTCACCAGCATTTGATTGATGGACTGAAACCGGCCCAGTTGCCAGGGAAGCAGTTCCCAATCCCTGAGCAGTTCCAAGCCATCGCCGCCCACCTTCTGGATGCCGACCGCCGTTTGGTCCGACAATCCGCGTTGGATGTTATAATCGTAGCCGAAATACATAGAACCCGTATGGTCCAGGTAAAACGGTTGGAAAGGAACGAGTGAGGACCCTTCACCCGCGGGCTCCATGCGATAAACCGACGGGGCGTCGTTCAATACATCCTGGCGTGGCCAGCGCTGGACCTCGATGGCCCCGCCAGGGGCAAGCCGGACATGGACCAAACCGTCGTTCTGGGCCCGGAACTCGCCCACCCCGAACGCCAACGGATCGAGAAAGAGGCTCTTCGGCTCCAGCGGCAACAGCGGCCTCGTCCCACCCGCGTACACATCAGTGGAAGGCCCTCCCGGTCCCGGCCATAAGGCCCACATAGGGGCAGGCAACACCGCGCCGAGAGCGCAAATTACGAAGAGGGCCAATACACGTGCCATATTTTTCGAGCAACCTTGCAATTCAATAGCCTTACCGCATACCGCCTTCGGCCCCTCCAATCAAGCCAAAGTTTGTCCGTGCGAGACACCCTGGTCCACGCCCCGCTCCGTCAGCAAGATTTGCGGGCGCATCAGCCACGCATCGTACCCTGGAATCAGCAATTCCAACGGCGCCTTCGTCGTCCCGTCGGCCAGCGACAATTCCATCCCATCGACGAAGCAGTTCCCCTCCAGCGCCCCCGCCCATTCGCCGAAAGCCGCCGCGCTCTCCGCTCCCAGGATCGTCCACTCAGCCGCATAGGGAACCGCCCCGGGCTTGGCGTCGCCGTTGACGCGCAACTGGAATCGCTTCTCGTCGTTCTTCTTGTCGGTCAGGTCACTGACCCGAGGATAACGCTCCCTCAAATCCTTTGAAAAGGCATCGCGGGCTTTGTCGCTCCACTCGGAGCGCGGGGTGTACGTGAGTTCCAGGAGAGCTTTCATCGTGGCGATCTCGCTTCTTACTGGCAGAATAGCCAGAATGCTGCGAGAGCCTCGCCCCGTGGCCCACCAAAAACTCACCCATGATCCAAACTCCCCCGCGTCACTCCCAGCTTAGACAGGGCGTTGAGCCTCTTCCAGAGCCCTTCGCCGCTTGATTTCCCGCATATCGCGGGGTGGTAGGCGGTGAGGGCTTGGCGGGTTTGGGCGGCGGTTTCGTTGAGGAGGTCGATGCGGAAGCGGCGGACTCCGGCGGTGAGCAGGCGGCCGAGGGATTCGCTGCCGCTTTGGGCGACGGCGTTGTACACGGTGTTGCGGCATCCGGCGTCGGGCAGGACGGCGTGCTCGTATCCGACGCGGTCGCGCAGCGCGAGGGTGTGTTTTTCGCACGGCCGGCCGCAATTGGTGTAGTCGGTGCCATCGGAGAGAAAGCGGCAGAAAACGCAGTGCTCCATGTGGAACATGGGCATGTATTGGTGGATGGTGACTTCGAACCAGGAGGGCGGCGCGGCCCGGAGGAGACCTTCTAGCTGCTCGAGATTCAGGTCGTAACTGGGCGTGAGCCAGGAGAACCCGTGGCGCCGATGGAGCGCGGCGGTCAGTTCGTTGGCGACATTGAGGGAAAAATCGCCCCGGATTTCCAGGTCCGGTCGCTCGCGCCGCAGAATGTCCCAGGAGGCAAGGTTCCGCACGAGGAGCGCGTCGGGTTCGCTGCGCAGGAGAACGCGGACGAAGCCGCTCTCGCCCGGCTTGACGATGCGCAGCCCGGCGGGGGCGAAGGCGGGGCCGCCGTCGGCCCGCGGCGGAATCAGGCGGCGGGCTTCCTGGTGCAGGCGAATGTCTTCGAAATCGGTGTAGATCGTGTCGCAGAGGCCGGTGGCGACGGCGGCTTCGACCTGTTCGAGGGTGCGGCAGAGAACCGAAAGGCGCGACTCGGCGGGGGGCGGAGGGGTTTCGCGCTGGGGCAGAAGTTCGGCGCGCAGACGATCGAGCGCGCTTGGGTCATCGGAGCGATCCAGGCCGCGTGTTCGCCGCACCTTGGCAAGCGCCTCGGCGGCATCGCGCCGCAAATCGTTGAGGAGGCTCTTGGGCACCATCGGCTCGCCTTCGATGACGCAGTCGAGCCGGTCCAGGGCGAACGGGGTCCCGCCGAGCCGTTCGATTTGCTCGCGGATGACGGCCTCCGTGGCCGGGTGCTTGCGCGCGGGTTCGAGGGGCTGCTCGGCGGTGACTTCCACGTGGAACCCGTCTTCGTCCCACAGGGCGAGACTGAGCGGGTGGCCCGCGCGAGCGACGGCGAATGCCCGGACCGGGCGGCGAAAGCGGGGGCCTTCGCCGGCGAAGCTGGCGGTCAGGGCGGAATCGAGTTTCGGGTCGCTGGTTTTCCAGAGGCGGTCGCCGGGCTTGACGTTTCGCAGATCGACCCGGCCGTGACCGAAGACGACGGTGACGGAGTTGTGCAGCGCAAGGTCTTCCATCTCCACGCTCTTCATCGACTTCCACCCCACCCTGAGACCGAAAACAAAGCCGCCGGCCTCGTCCTCGTCCGGCTTCCCGGCGTCGAACACCACGCCGTCGCCGCACTTCAGAGGACCTTCCAGGTGGACGATGACATCGTTGCCGCGCACCTCGGCGACCCGCCCCAGGTACAGACCGCGCTTCTTGGGGAAACGCCCCTCGACGACGGCCTGATGGTCTGTGGCGTGAAGGTATCCGCCGGTGAAGCCTCGGCTGAAAGTCATCGCCAGGGTCTCGGCCGTGGCCTGATCGGGCTCGGGGCGGTCGGCTCCCGCCATGGCTTCGTCCACCGCCTTGCGATAGGCCGCGACGGTGGCGGCGACGTATTGTGGCGACTTATAGCGCCCCTCGATTTTCAGGCTCACGATGCCCATGCGGGCCAGATCGGCGATGTCGCTGTAGCCGGATAAGTCCTTTGGCGAGAGCAGATAACGCACGTCGCCAAGGTCGCTCACCTCGCCATCGACGACCAAGTCGTAAGGCAGGCGGCAGGCCTGGGCGCACTCGCCACGGTTGGCGCTGCGGCCGCCGAGGGCCTCGCTCGTGAGGCACTGGCCGCTGTAGGCGACGCAGATGGCGCCGTGGACGAAGACTTCGATTTCGACGACGGCGTTGGCTTGGCGCATACGGCGCAATTCCGTGCGGCTCATTTCGCGAGCCGCCACGATGCGGTCGAGGCGCAACCCCATGGCTTCCAGCGCGGCGACGCCCTCGGCTCCGGTGACGGTCATCTGGGTCGAGGCGTGCAGCGGCAGCTCCGGCACCAGATCGCGCGCCAGCATCGCCACGCCGGTGTCCTGGACCAGCACCGCATCGACCCCGGCCCGCGAGCACGCCAGCAGGCAATCGCGCGCGGCGCCGAGTTCGGTGGGAAAAATCAACGTGTTCAGCGTCACATAGGCCCGAACACCGCGTTCGTGCAGCCACGCCACCACCCGGGGCAGTTCGCGGCGGTGGAAGTTCTGGGCCCGCATGCGTGCGTTGAAGTCCTGGAGCCCGAAATAGACGGCGTCGGCGCCGTTTTCAACGGCCGCCCGCATCATCTCTTCGTCGCCGGCGGGAGCCAGGATTTCGGGGCGGACGAGAGCTGTGGCCGGGGCGTCATCCGCCGCGTCGAGCGCCGGGCGGGCGTCCACTTCGGCTTTGAGCTGGGCGGCTAGGGAGAGCGTTTCGGGGGTGGAGGAAGGCATGAGGGGGGCTTTGGGGGGCGAAATTTCTGGGGGGGGGGGCGGTTGGACTTTCCGCCGCCGATTGCAAAGTCATGGCCTAGCCAATGGTCTTCGTTCAAGCGGGTTCATGCCGTTAAGCAGTGAAACAAGGCAAAGGCCCCGGGGCGGCGTCCGGATTTCCGTTGCCCGGTCATTGTCTGCTTCGAAAACTGAGTCGACATTGCATGCGAGGTTTAAACTTGGCTTTGACCCCTTTTCATGAACGTCTGCAGCGTGCCATCGACCGGTCAACACGCCGGGATCAATTGGCAATCGCCGCGGCCCTGTCGTTCTTCTTTATCCTCTGCGGGGCCTTTCAAGCGCTGCGGCCCTATGACCATCAGTTCATCGACCAGTTGAACGAGGGCAACTTTGAGACGGTGGGAAAATTTCTTCAATCCGATCCATCCAATTTTGACCACAATCCATATGGATTGGCTACAAACCGGGAACGGCCCCTGGTGATGGATTTTAGAATCCCCAAGAGAACCGGAGTCAGTGGAGACTTCTACTTCTACAACTACGCCGCGCCTGTACTACAAACAACCGTCACTGTCTTTGACAAAGACGGCAATGCAGATTTGATTCTTCAGAACTTCGCGGACCAAGACAAGCGGCCGATCAGCCTCGACGCTTCCTCACCGGCATCAGTGGCGCACATTCGATATGAGGCCAGAACCAATCATCCAAACGCGATTTTGTCCCTGGATCGTGTCCGAATGCAGCTCAGGGACACGGGCGTGCCGGTTCTGCGATATCTCGCTGGAAGCATCGCGATCATTCTTGTGGTGATATCGGCTGGACTAATCTCGAAGCGCTCGGTGACACAGCAGGCAATGTTGCTCGTTCTGGCGCTTGGAATGCAGTGCGTCTTTGAGAACATGTCTCCCTTGGCCGGAAAAGCCTTTTTAACTCCTGCTTTGTCCATCTTTCCCTCCATTGCGCTAGCTGCTTATTTCGCTAAACGAGAACTTCAGTTGGAGAGGAAATGATGAACGCACTCAAAGCTTATCCATTCAAGCCGATTCATCTTTACGGACTCGCTGCCTCCCTCTTTTGCCTGATTTACTTCGCGTTGTCATTTAAGACGTTCGGCACCGTGGATGCCTTAGTGGAAAGCGGGGACCAAGGCGCCTTCTACAATCTCGCTAAGGAACCCTTCTTCAGCAAGAATTTCTGGCTGGGAGGCCGCCCGCCTGTTGTGCCATTCGTTCACAAACTGGCGGGACAGGAACATGTTTCGATCTTTCGATGGCAACTGACGATCCATGTTTTTGCGACTCTCATTCTCTCTGCCTGTGCGTTCATCGTTCTTGGAAGGCGACTGCTCGGTTTGCTGGGCGTCATCGGGATTCTACTTCTCAGCCTTTCTCCACAGGTGAGCGCGTGGGCGATTGTGGCCCGTTCCGAATCGGTCGCTTTTTCCTTGTTGTTGACTCTCCTCGGATTGGTCTTGCTCACATTCCGCGCAATATCCGAACCAAGCCTCCATTGGCGCTGGTTACCGCTCAGTTCGGCAAGCTTGATCGGGACGCTTGCGCTCCTCATTTTAACCCGTGACCATTGGATGTATTTCGCTCCTCTCTTGGCGGCAACCATTGCCGGCTCGGCATTCGCGTCTCGCAAAGGCGATGAGGCACGCCACCGTTGTACCCTTTGGACTCTCGCGGGAACGATCTTCTTGCTTTTCTTACTCTTCTTTATATCGAGCCAGATGAACAAAGCTTCAGGGCGATGGAAGACGAATTTATCGAATGTCATTTTTATGCGTATTCTACCCAACACAGACGCGAAGAGCCATTGGAACAAAGAGTACGGGCTGCCACTGGACGAGACCATTCTCAAATGGACCGCCGAGCCAGTTTGGTCCTTCAACCGCACGATCATTCATCATCCCCCGTACATCGACTGGCTTAACGAACACGGCCTCAGCAGCTTCAAGCGTTACATTCTGACCCATCCCCAATGGTCGCTGGATCTTTCAATTCGGGGCTATCGGTCCAGCATCGACAATTTCGTCCCGAATTACACGAAAGACAAAGGACGCGAACTGCGCTTTGTGCGATGGCTGGAACACAAGGCCTTTCCCAGGTTTGGCGGCTATGGGGAACTGCTCTTGATTGCCTGCACGAGTATCGGTTTGCTGATCGCCCTCACCGCCGGGCGCCCCGATTGTTCAGCCTTGGGATGGACGATTCTTCTCTTCGGGATCGGGGCCGCCACTCAGTCGGCCGTTGTCACTTTGGCGGACAGCGTCGAAATCGAACGCCATCACTTGCCGATTACCCTGCTGATTCGATATCTGGCTTTGCTCACGATCCTGGCCGTGCCGGTTTGGTTGGCTGAGATCCGAATTCGCTTGGTCGAGGCGCCGACCGCCGGGCCTTTCGATGAACATCCCGCCCAGCCAGCAATCGCGCCGCCGAAGCCCCAGGGAAAAGCCCGGCGGCGGAAGCGCTAACTCATGGCGCGCCCGACAGGACTCGAACCTGTGACCCCAGGATTAGGAATCCTGTGCTCTATCCACCTGAGCTACGGGCGCACGCTGTTCGTAGGCTAGGGACGTGACGCCGCGCCCGTCAATTGTCAATTCTCGGGGCTGAGACGCGACCGGATCAGGAAGCCGTCGGGCTGGAGAAACTGGAGTTCCGCCACGCCCGCGAGATCGCCGCGCAGAAGCACGAGACACTCGAAGCGGCCCCGCTCGGGATGGGCGAAGACTTCCGCGCGCTTGAAATCGGGGCTCTCATAGTCGAAGACAAGACTGCCGTCTTTCGACTTACCTCGAACGCGAAAGGTCGCTTCGAGCACATCGTGGGCGGCTTCGACAACCACCACGGTCGGCTCGCGCCCGGTTGTCTCCCGCTGCCAATCCCGGGCGGCATCGACCTTTTCCGGAAAGTTCACCTCCGGCCCGAGGCGCCGCGCCGGGATTTTCATCTCAAAGGTGGAACCAAGCATCACGGTGTTTTCCCCGCGAAACCTGTCGGCCGCGCCGGAGTCGTTGAACTCCATGGAAACGAAGGAATTGCCGCCGAGAACGATGGTATCGCCAGCTCTTCGCGGCGCGTTTTCCACCTTCGCGCCGACGGTGACCGAGGTTTGCATCGTCTCGGTTCTCTGGCTCCGCGGAATCGCCATACCCAAGACGCGAAACACATACTCGACCGGAATGACATAAGACTGTTTGGAACTTGTCGCCCATGCCATGCCAATCAAGTTGCCGTCTTTGTCGACGATTGGACCACCGCTATTGCCGGGGACGAGAAAACTGGTCGTCACGATGACTTGGTCGTAACGGTTCGTTCGTCCCATGTAAGCATTCTTCTTGCTCAGGTTATCCAGCAAGGTGTCGATTTCCCGCCGGTCCTCGGCGCTGCTCAGGCCATTGAGCACCTTCACGATTTTCCCGTCGGACATTCGAAGACCGCCACCATTGGCGTTGCCGCGGGTCCAAACCTTCTCGCCCTCCTTCAGATCTTCCATGCGACGAAATTTATTGAAACCCGTCTGTTCCCCCCGATGGACGCGATAAGCGGTAATATCCCACTTTCGCATCTGGCGCGATCCCGGCAGAACTTGCAATTCCTCATCCGCGCTCAAAAAGACAGGATACCACTCTCCGCTGACGGCTCCGCTGTTGCTTTGTTTATACTCTCTCAACTGCACCGTTCCCGCAACATGGACGTTGGAAACGACAATTCGGCCATTGTCCATCAAGAAACCTGTTCCGGCTCCCACACGCGCTCCCGAACCGTTCATCACGTTCACCAAAACGGTGTTCCGTTCCAGATCCTCCTCATATCCCGCGGAGAGGGAAAAGGGCAGGGCCACGATCAGGCCGACGAACAGAAGGCGAAAATTGAGGCTTGAACATTTTCCCGCGATGGTCATCATTCGCTCCGTCGATTTCGTTCCTTCGAGGTTTCCCCCCGTGCCCACCCGCTCCGCCCATGCCGCCACAAGCCGACCCGCGCAAGATATTCGCCCGCTCTCGGATTTGGTCAACGAGTTCCTGCACCATCCGAAATTTTCGCGGGGCGTCATGCACGTCGAGCGTTTGCCGGCCAAGCCGCCGCAATATGGCGCATGGCCAGCCAACCTGGACCCGCGGCTCCGCGGGGCCCTGGCCGCCTATGGCGTCGAGCGACCCTACACGCACCAGGCCGCGACCATCGAACACGCCCTGGCCGGACGCCACACCGTCGTCGTGACTCCCACCGCCAGCGGCAAAACCCTATGCTATAATGTTCCCGTGGTGCAGAAGATTCTCGAAGATCCGCAAGCTCGAGCGCTCTATTTCTTTCCTACCAAAGCCCTGTCCCACGATCAATATCGCGAGCTGTATAAACTGACCACCGCCGCGGGCGGCGACATCAAAGTCTTCACCTACGACGGCGACACGAATCCCCACACCCGGCGGGCCCTCCGCAGCGCCGGCCAGATCGTCATGACTAACCCGGACATGCTCCATACCGGCATTCTGCCGCACCACACGAACTGGATCAAGTTGTTCGAGAACCTGCGCTATATCGTCATCGACGAGCTTCATCAATACCGCGGGGTTTTCGGCAGCCAGATGGCCAACGTGATGCGCCGCCTGAATCGCATTTGCCAATTCTATGGATCGAAACCCACGTTTCTCTGCTGCTCCGCCACGATCGCAAATCCGGGCGAGTTAGCCCAGGAACTGACCGGCGCACCCTTCGAAGTCGTCGGCGAGAGCGGCGCCCCCATGGGCGAGAAAACGTTTCTTTTCTACAACCCGCCGGCGTCCAACCCGCAACTCAACGTCCGCACCGACCTTCGAACCGAGACCGCGAGGGTCGCGGCGCGATTCGTGGCGCGCGGCCGCCAGACCATCGTGTTCGGCGGCAGCCGCACCTTCATCGAGGTCGTCACCACCCACCTCAAGCGGTTCGTGGCGCGGCTCAATCGCGACCCCGACCGCGTTTGCGGCTATCGCAGCGGCTACCTGCCGAGCGAACGCCGCCGCATCGAAGAAGGCGTCAAACGCGGCGAAATCCTCGGCGTCGTCAGCACCAACGCCCTCGAACTCGGCATCGACATCGGCGGGCTCGACGTCTCGGTGCTCAGCGGCTTTCCCGGCTCCATCGCTTCAGCGTGGCAACAGGCCGGCCGCGCCGGGCGCAAAGCCACCGACAGCCTGGTGATTTACGTCGGCGGGAATTCCCCCATCGATCAATTCTTTATGCAAAACCCTGGGTTCTTTTTCGGTCGTTCACCGGAACAAGCGATCATCAATCCCGACAACCTGGCGATCCTGGCCAGCCATATCAAATGCGCCGCTTTCGAATTGCCCTTTGAGGAAGGCGAGAACTTCGGCACCGCCAACCCCTCGCCCATCCTGCAATACCTCGAGGACGAGCGAGTCCTGCGCCACTCCGGCGGCCGCTGGCACTACAGCGAAGACTCCTATCCCGCCGACATGGTCGGCTTGCGCGAAGGCGTCGCCCAGAACTTCGTGATCCTCGACACCGGCAACGACAACGCGGTCATCGGCGAAGTCGATTATAACGCCGCTCCTTATCTTCTCCACGACCACGCCACCTATATCCACAACGCGCGGACTTACTATGTGGAGAAACTCGATTGGGACCGGCGCACCGCCTACGTTCGGGAAAAGCGATTGGATTATTTCACCGAGGCGGAAATGAGCGTCAACATTCAGGTCTTGACCGTCGATCAGGAGCAACCCGGCGCCACCGCGTCTGCCTTTGAATTCCGCCGCTTCGGCGATGTCTCCGTCACCCAATCGATCACGCGCTTCAAGAAGGTGCGCTTCGAAACCCAGGAAAGCATCGGCTACGGACCGGTCTCCGTGCCCCAGCTCGAAATCCAGACCGAGGCCGCATGGCTCACCTTCCGCCCCGAGGCCGAGGCGCGCATGAAAGCCCTCGGCCTCGACATCGCCGCCGGCTTGCGCGGCGTGGCTCACCTCCTGCGTATCACCGTTCCCGTCCACGTCATGTGCGACCCCCGCGACATCGGCGTCGTGCCGCAACTCCGCGCGCGTTACGACCGCCTGCCGGCGATCACCGTCTGGGACCGATTCGCTGGCGGGATGGGTCTGGCCCGGCGATTCCACGCGATGCAAGGCCGCGTCCTGCGCGCCAGCCTCGACGCCGTCCGCCACTGCCCCTGCGAAGGCGGCTGCCCCGCCTGCGTGGGTCCCCGCCTCGAAAGCGGCGACGGTTCGAAGCGCGCCGCCCAATGGCTTATCGAGCAAGCCCTCGCCTCTTGAATCCCCCAGCCCCCTTCCCTACCCCAGCGGCCACCGCACCACGGCGGTCTTGTCCACGGGCACGGTCACTTTCGTGATCGACCGGCTCACGCCCGGCACATCGAGCGCCAGACGCACCTCACCCGGCTCCACCGCGGGGATGCCGAAGAAACCGTCGGCTCCTGTCAGATACACCTGGTCGCGCCCCTCCAGCCACACATGCCCATCCATAACCGGCTTCCCGTTCAGGGTTACCGAGCCCATGATCTGGCCTTTGCCGTCCTCTGCCAAGGGAGGAACCTTGGCCACGTTGGTGTAGGCCTTGCGGCTCAACGCCCGCCACTCCTCCGGCTTCGCCGCGCCGTAGCTCCAGAACGTGTTGCCGTTGAGCCCCAACGCCCGCGTCAGCGCGATGTTGACCTGCTGCTGCCCGAGCAGGTCCTGCTTGCCCGGCCACGGTTTCAGCGCCGACCCCGGCCAGATCGGCCGGCCCGTCCGATTGTGCCGCATCCAGTCGCGCACCAGCGTCGAGTAGTTCGGCGCCGGATCGGCCTCGTCCCAATAAATCTGAGGCATCAACGCGTCGATAAGCCCCATCGCCAGCCACTTCTCCGGCTCGACGCCAAAGTCCCGCACAGCGTCGCTGAACCGGTTGTAGCCGGGAATGCGCGTCTTGTCCGCGATCCCAAAGGGCGACATGGAAATCCGCAACCGAGGGTTGCGCGCCCGCGCCACCACCCGGATATCCGACAACATCCGGCCCAATTGATCCCGCTGCCACGCCTCCAAATCCTGAATCCGCTCCGGGTTGCCCCGGCCCTGGAAACGCTCCAGCGACACCGGATCGAGACTCGCCCCATGGGGCAACCCGGTCCGATCGTCCCAATGAAGACCATCCACCTCGTAGGCGTCCAGGAACGCCGCGATCTGCTGGCGCACATAAGTTGTCACCTCCGGGTTACCGGGGGTCAACCATGTGTAACCCGATTCCCCAAAGAACTTGGGCTTCCGATCCGGGCCGTAAATCACGCCGCGGCAACGGCCTGGCTCCTTGGGATGGGCGAAGCGATAAAAGGGATGGCTGGTATCCTTGGGGAATTGCTCGCTGGCCGACTGCCAGATCACCGATAAATTATGCCACGCATGGAACTCGATCCCGGCGGCTTTCGCCTCGCGCACCGCAACGCTTACGGGATCAATGGTTCTTGCCGCCTGGGAAATCATTTCAGACCACGGTTCGCCCGTCCGCGAGGGATAAAGAGTATCCCCCTGACCGCGCACCTGGAACAAAACGGCATTGAGATTGCCTGAGCGCAACGTTGCCATCATGTCACGGAGGCGCTGGGTAATGGCCGACCCATCACCGGATGTCCATTCGAACCGGGAAATCCAGACCCCTCTCCACTCCAAATCAGGCGGACCCGGCGTGTCCCGCCCAAGGCCCCCGGTCTGGCCCATCGCCGTCGCGGCCAGGGCCGCCCCCATCAGCGCAAAAAACTCCCGTCGATTCATTGGTTGCATTTCATCTCCAAACAGGATTGACGGATTGAAAGCCTCTCCGTTTACAATGCCAAGGAGGTTTTTCGCGAATCGGCGGCTCGAAAACCCGCCAACCCCGCGCCTCACGGACCTTCCCTTCTGGCACTTGCCATACCATGTGAACTTCCCCCTGGCCGAGAATTCTCCCTTTTAGGATTGGGCGTGTCTTCTATTCCCTCCGATCACGAAAACGACACCGGTTTCCCCTTTCCGCTCAGCGAAAGCGCCGACCACTCCTCCGCCGAGAAGGAAGCCACCCGCAGCCCCCTGGAAACCACCCAGGGCGTCGCCAATCGCACCGACATGCTCGATCGGCGCCTCGTGACCCGCGTCCCCAGCACCGCCCATCCCAGCCTGCTGTACCCCGTTTTCATCTGCCTCACCGGCCCCGGCCGCGGCCAGCGCCGCGTCCTCGACGGCAAAGAAGTCGTCCTGGGCCGCTCCAGCCAGGTCGACTGGAATCTCCCCGACTCCTCCGCCTCCCGCCGCCACGCCAAACTCACCTACGTCAATCAGGAACGGCCCGATCAACGGCCCCGCTGCATCATCGAGGACATGGGGTCGCGCAACGGCACCGAGGTCAACGGCCACATCATTGAAGGACCCTACGAACTTCAGGAGCGCGACCGCATCCTCGTGGGTTCCACCATCATCGGCTACTTCGTCCGCGACGAAGCCGAACTCAACCACGACGAATCCCTCATCGCCTCCGCCACCCGCGATTGTCTCACCGGCCTCTTCAACCGCCGCCAATTGACGCGCTTCCTCCGCTACCTCCTCTCCCAAATCCAGCAAAGCCGCGGCAGCGCCCACTTCCTCCTCCTCGACCTCGACCACTTCAAGACGGTCAACGACCGCTACGGCCACGACGCTGGCGACAAGGTCCTCATGTACCTGGCCGACCTCCTCCGCCAGCAATGCCGCACCTCCGACCTCGTCGCCCGCTGGGGCGGCGAAGAATTCGCCATCGTCCTGCCCCGCACCAACTACGACGAAGCCAAAACCTGCGCCCAGCGCATCCGCAAAGCCGTCGAATCCAGCCCCGTCGAACTCGATGGCGTCAGCATCTCCTTCACCATCAGCATCGGCGGCACCGAACTCCGCCCCACCGACGACGTCGAATCCATGTTCGTCCGCGCCGACCGCATGCTCTACCGCGCCAAAGCCCGCGGCCGTAACCGCGTGGACTTCACCGTCCCCGGCGAAACGATCGACGGAACGGTGACGGCATAGCAGTCGTCTTTGGGCCATCCAAAGCGCTTCTCAGTTCGGCTTCAAGAGTCCTCTCCCCATACCTTGAACTTTGGACGTCGCACCTTGTGTCGGCGCGCCCCCACCTTCGCCTTGCACCCGGCCCCCGCCCCGGGCTTCCTCCTGAGCCTACACCCGCCGAGAGAGGACGCCCCGCCGCCGTGACAGACCTCCCGCAAACGCCCGTGGTCGGCATCATCATGGGGTCCCGGTCCGACTGGGACACGATGAAGAACGCCGCCGAGACCCTGGCCGCCCTCGGTGTTCCCCATGAAACCCGAGTCGTCAGCGCCCATCGCACCCCCGATCTGCTGATGAGCTACGCCGCCGAAGCCGAATCGCGCGGTCTCGACGTGCTCATCGCGGGGGCCGGAGGCGCCGCCCACCTGCCCGGCATGGCCGCCGCAAAGACCGTTCTCCCCGTCCTCGGCGTGCCCGTGGAATCGCGTGCGCTCAAGGGCATGGACAGCCTCCTATCCATCGTCCAAATGCCCAAGGGCATCCCCGTCGGCACGCTGGCCATCGGGACCTCCGGAGCCATCAACGCGGCGCTACTGGCCGCGGCGATTCTGGGGCGCAAGTACCCCGCCGTCCGCGACGCCCTGGCCGCCTATCGCGAGAAGCAAACCGCCACCGTGCTCGCCGACCCTGACCCCAGCCAGGACCCGCCGGCATGAGCAGCCCCGCCATCGGAATCCTCGGCGCCGGCCAGCTTGGCCGCATGCTCGCCCTCGCGGGCTATCCGCTCGGGCTGCGCTTCCGCTTTCTCGATCCCGCCCCCAGCGCCAGCACCGACCCCCTGGCCGAGCGCCTTTGCGATCCCTTTGAGGACATTCCCGCCCTCGCCCAATTCGCCAAGGGCATCGACGTCGCCACCTACGAATTCGAGAACGTCCCGGTCTCCAGCGTCCGCTGGCTCGCCGAGCGCCTGGCCGTTCACCCCGGCGCCCCCGCGCTGGAAACGGCGCAGGACCGCCTCCTGGAAAAAACCTTCTTCCGCGACCGCGTCGGCGCTCCCGTGCCGCCCTTCGAATGTGTCGAATCCTCCGGGGACCTCGACCGCGCCACGGCCCAGCTCGGCTATCCCTGCGTGTTGAAAACCCGCCGCTTCGGCTACGACGGCAAGGGCCAGCGCGTTCTGCGCAACGAAGCCGACGCTCGCGACGCCTGGAAGGACCTAGGTGGATATCCTCTGATTCTGGAAGGTTTCGTGCCGTTCTCACGCGAGGTCTCGCTCCTCGCCGTGCGCAACCGCCAGGGCCGCACCGCCTTCTATCCCCTCGCCGAAAACCACCACTCGGATGGCATCCTGCGCCTCTCCCTGATGCCCGCGCCGGGCCATGATTCGCCCTCCGGCCAGGCGCTCCAGGCCCAGGCCGAAGACATCGCCCGCGAAGCCCTCGCGGCGCTCGATTACGTCGGCGTCCTCGCCATCGAATTCTTCGAGCAGGACGGCCGCCTCCTCGTCAACGAAATGGCTCCCCGCGTCCACAACTCCGGCCACGGCACCATCGAAGGCACCGTCTGCGGCCAGTTCGAAAACCACCTGCGTGCCGTTATGGGCTGGCCCCTCGGCAACACCGCCCCGCGCCAGTTCAGCGCCATGGTCAACCTGATCGGCGCCCCCGCCACCGGCCACATCCCCAGCGCCCAGGCCTTCGCCCCCATCGGCGACGCCCACGCCCACCACTACGGCAAGTCCCCCCGCCCCGGCCGCAAACGCGGCCACGTGACTCTGCTGGCTCCGACGCGCGAAGAACTCGCCGCCAAAGTCAAGGCGGCGGAAACGGTCCTGGCCAACCTGGAATCGGGCCTGGCCGTCTAGCGCTGCACCGGAATCCACACCACGTCGTCCTGGTGCCAATCGAGCAGCACGAACCCCGTCAGGAAATCGATGAACTCGATGGGCCGGACGCCGATTTCTCCTCCGACGATCCCCAGGTGCCCGCCGATCAGGAACGTGTCCGGGCTGTTCCAGATTTCGCCACTGTCGGCGATGTTCTGCGACGTGTTCACGTTCGGCCCGCCGTGCGCCCCGAACTTCCATGGCGAATAGCGCCGGAACAGGTATCCCGGCGTGCTCTGCGGAATCGGATCGTACCAGTGGATGTTCCAGCCCAGCTCCAGCCCATAGCTGTCGTAGGGTTCCGTGATGTCCAGGTACTTCGTCGCCCGCACCCGGGCGTTCAGACCCGGCCCGAACATGATCCCGCCCTTCACCGTATCGCCCAGGTCCATCACCCGGTTCATGGGATAGAGCACCCAGGTGGACTTCTTCGTCGCGTCCATCGTGCGCGGAATGCCGTAATTCCGGGTCGTCGTCATCGACGCGCACCCGCCTCCCGCCCAAACCAACGCCAACAAAATCAACGCCTGAAGGCTCCGCCGCATCGTCTTCCATTTCCAGGGCCGCGTCATGCCGATCCTCCCCAATCCATAAGTCGCACCCTTCCCACCATCCCGCCGCGAACAAAGGAAAGAAGAATCTGACCGTTCCCTCCGACCTCCTGCCGACGCCGCCTCCTCGGCCTTGCTCCTTGGGGCGTCCCACTTACATTCACGCCTGAAGAAAGCCGACCCGAAAAGCCCGTTGGACTCGCCAACAAACGTTTGGCATACACACATAGACATTTGATTTTCCACGACTTCCAGCAACTTTCCCCTTCACAAGAGAGCCTCCTCCGAGGCAGTCTCTTCCAACGCTTCGCGATGGATTGCCCCCGTGTTTGGAATCGAATCCCCCACCTTCGACGTCTTCGTCTTCGCTCTCTTCACCGCCGTGGCAACCGGCCTCGGCGCCATCCCGTTCCTCTTTTTCCGTAACGTGACGAAGGAGTGGCTCGGCATCGGCAACGCCATCGCCGCGGGGTTGATGCTGACGGCCAGCTTCGGCCTCATTTTCGAAGGCAACGCCTACTCGGAGGCCCGCACCTTGATCGGCGGCGCCCTCGGGGTTGTCTTCATTTTCCTCAGCCGCAAGTTCCTCGAGAACCGCAATCATCTGGAAATCGGCGACTTGGAAGGCGCCAGCGCCCTCAAGGCGCTCCTCTTCGTCGCGATCATGACCGTCCATTCCTTTGCCGAAGGCATCGGCGTCGGCGTCGCCTTTGGCGAAGGCGAACAGTTCGGCCTGGTCATTTCCCTCGCCATCGCCGTCCACAACATCCCCGAGGGCCTCGCCGTCGGCCTCGTGCTCATTCCCAAAGGCATGAAGGTCTGGAAGGTGATCCTGCTCGCCATCGTCACCAGCCTGCCGCAACCGCTGATGGCCGTCCCGGCGTTCTGGTTCGTCGAGACCTTCCGGCCGATCCTGCCGATCGGCCTGGGCTTTGCCGCGGGGGCCATGGTGTGGGTGGTGTTTTCCGAACTGGTGCCCGAGTCCCTTCAGGAAACCACGCCCCGCAAAGCCGCCGTGGCCGCCACCGTCTCCGTCCTGCTGATGGCCGCGTTCCAGACCCTGATCGGCCAATAACCCCGAAGGAACCGAAACTCGGTTCCCGGTTCGAAAAAACTTTTTGGTTGCACGAAAAGGCTTGGAGCATCACGCAAGCGAGTCAATTCGCCGAAAGCATAACTGCCCGCCTATGAAAATCCACGCACGCTCCCGCGGCTTCACTCTCATCGAACTGCTGATCGTCGTCGCCATCATCGCCATCCTGGCCGCCATCGCCGTCCCCAATTTCCTCGAAGCTCAAGTCCGCTCCAAAGTCTCCCGAGCCCGCGCTGACATGCGCACCATCACCACCGCCCTCGAATCCTACCGGGTGGACACGAACAAGTACCCCCCCATGCTCGGCCAGAACCCCGGACAGCCGCTCAATCGCCAGAACGGCTACGGCTCCATCCGCGCCTTCGCCTGGCGCACCGTGCCCCACAACGTCACCACCCCCATCGCCTACATCACCAGCTCCGTCTCCGACGTGTTCAAAATCGGCAAACCCAACAATTTCAACCCCGACGCGGGCCGCTCCTTCGAATCCGGCAACGATCTCGACCTCGGTTTCGTTTACCATAACATCCGTCAGTACGTCGACGAAATCGGCCCGCCGTCCTGGGGCGATGGCGATCTGCGCGACTATGGCGAGTGGCGCATGTTCAGCCTCGGACCCGACGGCCTCTTCAATTCCATCGGCACCGCCGACCCCACCCTTGGCTGGATCTACGACGCCACCAACGGCACCGTCTCCTCCGGCATGATCCTGCGGACCCAGGTCGACACGCTCGGCCAGAAGTTTACCCGCTAAGCCGGGCGACTGCTTTTGTAGTGCTCTGAAGTTTTTTGCAAATTGTTGCAAGAACCCGCTTGCGCAGACTCTATGACACGGGCGAAGACTGATGAGTCAGACTCATCTTCACGAGGTCCACCCGTGTCTAAAATTCTCAAGAATTTGGCCTATCCCCTTGCCATCGCGGCCGCAACCGCCCTGGGCGCCAGCGCCCACGCCGAAGACCGCGTCTTCTGGATTTCCATCGGCGACAGCCCCTCCAGCGAGGCCGCCCTCGATACCGCGATCAATTTCGCGGAAGCGAATAACTTCAACGCTATCAGCATCCTGGCCCGCTATCGCGCCGATGCCCTCTACATCCCCAACCGCGACTTCACCACATACCCCAACGCCGAACCGCGCCGCTTCACCAACACCGACGCCGTTCAGTACGTCATCGACAAAGCCCACGAAAAGGACATGCGCGTTTACGCCGCCTGGTCCTGCTTCATCGTCACCGACGGCTCCGATACCATCCCCTCCGTAATCGACAGCGCCTGGCTCCAGCACTACTACCAGGGCGGCACCGACGACTCGACCTACGATCCGGACCCGGGCTTTCCCCGCCAGATGATCGCCGCCGACGCCGGCGGCGATGGCCTCTGGATCGATCCGGGCGTCAGCGCCGTTCGCGACTACACCCTCGATGTCACTCTCGACTTCCTCGAAAACTACGATGTCGACGGCATCATCTTCGACCGCGTCCGCTATCCCGGCGACAGCTTCCCCCGCCGCAGCGGCACCTTCGGTTACAACCCCACGGCCCTCGCCGCCTATGGCCTGACCGATCCCGTCCCCAACGACTCCACCTTCCTGGAAGCCCGCCGCGACGCCGTCACCGATTTCCTCGAAGAAGCCCAGGCCGCCATCCACGCCCTCAAGCCCTGGGTCATCGTCGGCACCACGCCCGTTGTCTTTGGCACCTCCACCGGCGACACCTACAATTTCGTCTATCAAGACATCCCCGAGTGGAATTCCCGCGCCACATCGACCGCCATCCACAGCAGTGGCCTCGGCGTCGTGGACGTCGTCATGCCCCAGTACTACCGCATCGATCCCGCCGACAACGACACGCTGATGGGTCTCATCGTTCCCGACACCAGCAACGTCGGCCACGTGGCGACGTTCGGTTCCTTCCTGGCCGGCACCACCGGCGACGAAGTCGCCCAGAACATCTGCGACATGCGCCAGTACGGCATGGATGGCTTCGGCATTTTCTCCTCCTCCAGCATGCAGGCCAGCAGCGGCCAGTTCCTCACCGATCTGCGCGCCTTCAACACCACCCCCTGCGGCACCGATGTCCTCTCCGCCTCCGTCGCGCCCTTCGACTACACCCTCAAGACAGGCTGGGACAGCGCCGATCCGGGTAACATCTCCGACCTGATGGCCAGCAGCACCGGCCTCGGCGAGAACACCCTGACCTGGTCCGCCGCCACCGACGCCGTGCGCTACCTGGTTTACCGCTCCGAATCGCCCACCGTGAACCCGTATTACGAGAACCTGGTGAACAAGGACTTCGACATCACCGGCACCAGCTTCGTTGACGACCTCGACGAAGGCCTCACCCCCGGCGACAAGTACTACCTCGTTGTGCCCGTGGACGATTACAACAACAAGGGCACCTCGAACACCGCCGGACCCGTGACGCCCAACATCCCCGAACTGATCGTCGAGTCCCGCACCTCCGGTGCCGCCACGACGGCCGCGCCGGCCTATGCCGAGACCGGCTCTTTCTCCAACACCACGGCCAAGAGCGCCGCTCCCGGCCTCACCGGCAGCGGCTCGCGCTTCAGCACCACCATCGGCAACACGGCCAGCTTCTCACCCGCCATCGCCGAAGGCGGCCTCTATCACGTCTATCTGACCATCGACGGCGACCTCGGAACGAATCCGAGCGCCATCGCCAATTCGGACTGGACCCTGACCTCGAACGCCGACAGCACCCAGACCGGCAACGTTGATATCGAGCAGGGCGTCGCCGCCCTCGACGACTCCTGGCTCCAACTGACCGCCACCCCCATCGCCATCGCGGCGGGCGCGGCCGGTTCGGCCTCCACCATCACCTTCGAAAACCTCGACGGCGACGGCGCCAGTGCCGCTCCTGGCAACCGCTTCAACATGGATGCCGTGCGTTACCTCTTCGCCGGCGTGGCCGACGTCACCGCCCCCAATGCCACCGGCATCATGCTTAGCGGTTCCTCGCCCACCAATGCCAGCACCGTCCAGTTCGCCGTCACCTTCGACGAAGACGTGCAGAACTTCAACAACGCCAGCGATGTGGTCATCACCACCGGCGGCACCGCCACGGCGTCCTTCGTCTCCATCAGTCAAACCACACCAAGCCAGTACACCGTGACCCTCAACGGCCTCGGCGGCACTGGCACGGTTCAGCTCGCGGTCTCCACCTCGTCCGACGTACAGGACCTGGCGGGAAACGCCCTCGCCAGCAGCGCCGACGACTCCGTGCTGGTGGACTTTGACGCCCCCATCGCCGTCGCCGCCGTCGCCGCCACCTACAAGGTCACCGGCGATGTCGCCGTTACCGCGACAGGCCTCAGCGACTCCGGCTCGGCCATCACCTCCGCAACGCTTTACGCCCGCGAAGAAGGCATCGGCAGTTGGCTGCCCGCCGGCAGCATCCTCTCCGGAACCTTCAACTACACGCCCCCGGCCACCGGCACTTATGAATTCCTCGTGACTGCCCAAGACACCGTCGGCAACGCGCAAGCCGCCCCCACCTCCGGAACCTCAGGCGACGACTCCGTCCTCTACAGCGACACCGCCAACGACTTCACCGCAGCCGTCGTTCCCAGTTCCACCGTCTCCTACCCCATGACCGACAGCCGCGTCCTGACCCTGACCTATTCCGCCGGCGCCAGCGGTGGCCCCATCCGCATCCAGCGCATCTTCGCCGACGCCGCCCCCGGCGGTTACGACGCGGACGACATCATCGACGAGTACCTCACCATCACCGGGGTGCTGACGGCCGGCACGGCCGATCTGAACTGGACCTACGAAACCTCCAGCCTCGACGGCCTCAGCCCCACCCGCGTCTTCCGCGACAACGGCGGCTCCGTCACCGAACTGCCCTCTGGCCCCATCGGCGTCACCTTCGGGGCCCAGGACGTCACCGTCACCGGCATCACCGCCTTCTCCGACTGGTACATCGGCATCGAAACCGCCAGCGAGCACGACTGGATGACGTTCGAGGACTGAGTACCCCAAGTGTAGCACAGACTCTCCAGTCTGTGCTTCCCGCCCGCACCCGGACTTTCCGTTGCAAAGCCCAGCCTCCCGCCCCAAGGTCTTTATCCGCGGGTGCGGGAGGTTTCTCTTTTCCCCACGCCGCCAACTCACCAACGAGCCAACCACCCATGGGCAAGCGCCGGATTAGCCGCGAAGCCGCTCTGCAAGTCGCTTACGCCAGAGAATTCACCGAAGCGGACCTGCCGCAAACCCTCACCCTCGTCGGCCAACTCGGCTCCCACGGCGACGAAGAAGGCCTGCGCGTCGCCGACGATTACGCCAGCGCTATCCTCGCCGCCATGGACGAGCGCGAATCCGAAATCGAAGACATCCTCGTCGATGCCCTCACCGGCTGGACCCTCGACCGCCTCGGCGCTCCCGACCGAGCCGTCCTTCGCGTCGCCGTCGGCGAACTCCTCGCCATGCCCGACGTCCCGGTGCGCGTCCTCATCAACGAATACATCGAACTGGCCCGCCGCTTCGGCGACACCAACAGCGCCCGCTTCGTCAACGGCGTCCTCGATCGCGTCTGTCAGAACCTCGGCCGCAAAGACGCCAAGACCCCCCGCAAGCCCGCGGGCCGGAGTTGACCCCCATGGAAGTCCGCGAACGCTACGTCGCCCGGCTCATCAACAAACCCGACTCCATCGGCCTGTCCGAAATCAAATTCATCCACACCCCCCAGGTCTTCACCACCCGCGCCACCCGACTGCGGTGCCAGTACACCTGCTCCATGACCCGCCAGTCCGACACCGTGCCGCCCCACTGCCCCACCGCCCCGGAAGCCCGCGAAATCCTCGACGAATACAAATTCGGCCTCATGATCCGCCGCGAGGAACCCTTTGGCGAACGCGACGCCGGCCAAGTCTGGCGCGAATTCTACCAGCAGATCATGGGCATGGAAGCCGAATGCCTCACCCGCGGCTACAGCCGCGCCTTCGCCATCGCCATCGGCAACTGCCTGGCGCTCCACCACGACGACTCCCTGCGCCCCTGCGACTACCCGGGTAAGTCACGGCCCACCCTCGAATCCCTCGGCATCGAACTCAAAGACACCTTCGACATGCTGCACTGGCAAAAACTGCTCGTCCGCGAAGCCGGCGAACCCATGCAGCTCTTCGCCCTCCTGCTCTTGGAGTGAAATCGCCTCAGCGTCCACAAGAGACACAGAGATACTTGGTATCATTGGACTTCCGTTCGAAGCTTCAGGGCCCATCCGGCGCACCGACCCGCAACATGCGTAAGGCGTTCCGCGGAAAGGGGTGAGACGATCTGCTTTGGGAAGGCTGGGGAAGTCTGCGGTCGATCTCCATGAACACTCCATCCTCTGGCCCCCTCAAGGGGCGCCGCTCTGAGTGGACTGGGAAGCAACTGTGGCCTTGCGCCTGAGGGGGCGCCCCAGACGGTGATGGCCATGGCCGCTTCCTCTTCGCTCCCCGCCTTGCCCAGCCTGCGCCGCGCCGCCAGCGGCGTGTTGCTGGCTGGGCTGTTGTCGCGGGTGGTGGGGTTGGCGCGGGAAATCCTGATCGCCCAGCAATTCGGCGTGGGAGCCGATCTGGACGCGGTCTATTTGGGGCTGGCGGTGCCGATGGCGCTGACGGTGGGACTCGGCGGGGGGCTGGCGAGGGCGGCCGTTCCGGCGGGCTCGGCGCTCGCGGGCGAGCGGCTCGGCGGGTTGCTGAGGCACGGAACGGTGCGGCTGATGCTGTGGCTGGCGGCGCCTTCGGTGCTGCTGGCGGCGAGCGCGCCCATGTGGGTGCGGTACTTGATGCTGGGCGACGACCCCCTGCCGGGGCGCTTGGTCGAGTTGTCAGCGATCATGGCGGCGCTGACGCTCCTGGGCGGGGCACTGGGCGGCTTCACCGTGGGGCTTCTGAACGCGCAGGGCCGGCATGCGGCGGCGGCGCTGAATCCAGCGGTCTACAACCTGATTGTGTGCGGAGGGTTGCTTCTGCTCGCACCCAGGTTCGGCGCACTGGCGTTGGCGATGGCGGTGCTGCTGGCGGAATGGGTGCAGGTGGCCTGGCAGTGGCCCTTCGTCCGCGCCATCGCGGGCGCGATTTCGCGAACGGGCGGCGCCGATTCCTGGCGCACCGTCCAAGCGGTCTTCGCCCCGGCGGCGGTCATTGGCGTGGCCACGGGAGCGAACCTGGCGGTCGACCGAGCCTTCGCTTCCAGCCTGCCGGAGGGCGCCATCGCCGCGCTGAGCTATGCCGACAAGCTGTTGAACTTGCCGGTGGGGCTGGTGGGGACGGCGCTGGCGGCGCCGCTGTTCACGCGGCTGAGCCGGGCCGTGGCGGCGGGCGACGAAGCGGGCTTCGCGCGCGAACTGCTGCTGGGCGTGCGGGTCCTGCTCCTGGTCGGGGTGCCGCTCGCGATCGGGCTGGGGTTCTTCGCCGAGCCCATCATCGGCCTCTTGCTGGCACGAGGGGCGTTCGGGGTGGAGGCGGTGGAGCTTTCGGCAACGGCGCTGCGGGGCTACGGGGTGGCGATTCCGGCGCTGACGATCGCGCCGCTGCTGGTGAACGCGGCGCTGGCCAGGAAGAAGGCCTGGGCGGTCGTCGTGCTGATTGTGGGGCTGGTGGTGCTGAACGCCGTGGCGGACGCCGCGCTGGTGCGAGTGGCGGGCCTGCTGGGCATCGCGGTGGCGACCTCGCTGGTGGCGTTCGTGAAGGTGCTGGTCCTGGCGGCGCTGGTGGCGCCGGCGCTGCTGCGCGACCGGGATTTGCTGCGCACCGGTGCGAGAACTTTTGCCTTCGGCGCCCTTCTGGGGGGAGCGTTCTGGCCATTGCGGGGGGTTTTGACTCCCTGGCTGGAAAGCGATCGGCCCGTCCTGTGGGCCGGTTGTTTGGCTTGTGCGGCGGCGGTGTTTCTGCTGATCTGCGCGGCTGCCTGGTGGCCGTTGCTTCGTCCCGAGTGGCGGCACCTGACAGCGAACCTGACAGTGGGCTGGCGCCGGAGCGGCGAACGCGAAAGCGGCGCCGCGGAGTGAGCCGAGGGTTGACGCCCAGCCATCTCTGACCTGTCAAATGCCTCCATCACGGAGCGGGCGTTCGACCCAAACGAGCAAGATTTCCATGAGCAGCGACCAGAATTCCCAACCCGCCACCAACCCGGCCATTCTCGCTTTCGCGGCGGGAACGTGGCGGTGGCCCGAGGTGTACGGCTCAACCCGCTATCACCTGTGGAATCTGGCGGGGCGCGGATGGCCCGTGGTTTATGTCGAACCGCCCGTCCGATTCCACGCCCTCGGCAGCACCTGGACCGCGCCGGACCGCCCCTTCCAGGTCGTGACCCCCGCGCGCGTCACGCCCTTTGGCGTGCGGATGGTCAAGAGCAGGGGCCTGGGGGAAAATCTGCGCGGCCTGGCGGGGCGCGAACTGGCCAAGCGCGGCCTGCGGGCGGCCAATTCGCTGAAGTGGAAGCCACAGGTTTACTGGTTCGGCGCGCCGTGGCATATGGCAATCCTCGAGCACCTGCCGAAAGACGTCGTCTCCGTCTGCCACGTGTACGACGAACTTGCCGTCAGTCCCGCCTTCAACGAATTGCAGAAGTCCCTCCTGTGGGCGTGGGAGCGTGAACTGCTGCGGTCCTGCGCCGTGGCGTTCTGCTCATCCCAGCCCCAATTCGACCGCCGCGAAGACATCTCGCCCAGGCCATTCCTCCTGGAAAATTGCGTTCCCGACTATTACCTGTACGAACCCAGCCGCCCCTATCCCATCGACCCGCAGACGAAGAACTACCTCGACCGGATCAAGGCGATCCCGGGTCCCCGATTCGTTTACGGCGGCGTCGTCGATCATCGGCTGGACCCCGACATCCTGCGGGCCTTGATCGAGTACCTGCCCGTGGGCGACCTGGTTTTCCTGGGCAAGAAGGACCCCTCCTTCGACGCCGTCTTCGACCGCGAAGTGGCGCAGAATCCCCGGGTGCATTTCCTCGGCGATGTGCCGCACCATTGCTATCCGGCGCTTTACCGCGAAGCGGACGTGCTCCTGATTCCGCACAAGCGCAACGATTTCACCAACGCCATGTACCCCGAAAAGCTGAACGAATACCTGGCCTCGGGCCGGCCGATCGTCAGCACCAACATCTCCGAAGTGGCCCGCACGGTGCGCGAATCGGTGTACGAAGGCGCCATCCGCACCGCCGATTCGCCCATGGAATTCCTCTCGGCGGTCAGCGTCGCCATGGCCGACAAACACGCCCTGCTGGAAGAAAAGCGGGTGCTGATGGCCCGCGAGCACACCTGGAGCAAGGGCGTCGACCGCATCGAAATCGAACTGCGGATGGCGCTGAAACTGGCGGGCGGGATCCCCGGCGGGATTTGACCGCGGCACGGCCAATCCGCGTTTATATCTTCTCTAATGACAACGATTCATGAGTGCCGAAAGCCCGGTGGCATAGCCGATGCTTTACTCTTTGGCGCCGCGGTTCGACGTGGTCTGTAAGAATTCTGCCAAAGAGGAACCAATATGTCTGTTGCGAGTCAGGAACTGAATACCGGAATGCCGCGGGAAACCGGCCGCCCCCGGGCCGAACGGCCCGATTTGCCCGAGGAAAGCCGTGCAAGAAGCCCCCGGGCGCGGCAAAATGTCAGCGAGTCCGAACGGGCCGCCTCCGCCGCCATCGGCGGAGCCCTCGCCCTCTACGGAATCCGGCGCCTGTCCTGGGGCTGGCTCGCCGTGGCGGCAGCCGGCGGCGTCTTGCTCAAGCGCGGCCTGACGGGCCACTGCGACCTCTACGAGCGCCAAGGCATCAACACCGCCGGGGCGACGGACGCCCTCGAAGACAAGGTGCGCGCCATGATGCGCGAGACCATTCGCGTGCGCAAGACGCTGACCATCGACCGCCCCGCCTATGAGCTGTACCATTTCTGGCGGAACCTGGAAAATCTGCCCCAGTTCATGAAGCACCTCAAAGATGTGCGGACGCTCGACGCGTGGCGCAGCCATTGGGTGGCCCGCGGCCCGGCGGGCATCAGCGTCGAATGGGACGCGGAAATCGTGGACGACCGCGAGAACGAGCTGATCTCCTGGGAGAGCGTCGAGGGATCGCACGTGGAGAACGAAGGCTCCGTGCGCTTTCACGAACTCGGCGACGGCCGCACCGAAGTCACCGTTCGCATGCGCTATGAACCGCCCGCCGGCAAGATCGGCGCCGGCGTGGCCAAGCTCTTCGGCGAGGAGCCGCGCCAGCAAATGGAAGACGCCCTGAGAGAATTCAAAACCCTGATGGAGACGGGAGAACACGCGGTCACCGAAGTCCCCTGACGGGTTGAAAGTGCCGCGCCTGTTTTCTCTACGCCCCCGCTCTCTGACACCGGGAGAGCGGGGGCGCTTGCGCGTAGCCGTCTCTGTCGACTCTATCCGCCCCGCCCCTCCCGCCGCCACGGGCGGAACGCTGGTCTTTGGTAGAGGGCGCGGGGACAACGGTTTTGTCTCTGCCAGAAATCGCCGCAGGTCACGGGCGGGACGCCCGTGCTACCTTACATGTAGCACAAACTCTCCTGTCTGTGTCCCCCTACTCCGCCGTGAAAATGTCCAGAGGTTCGCTCTCCAGGTCGAGGGGTGCTTTCAGGCCGAGGTGCTCGTAGCCCGCGCGGGTGGCGACGCGGCCGCGCGGGGTGCGGGCCAGGAAGCCGATCTGGATCAGGTACGGCTCGACCACGTCGAGAAGCGTGTCCTCGTCTTCGCTCAGCGACACCGCCAACGTGTTCAGCCCCACCGGACCGCCGCCAAAGCGGTCGATGAGCGAGGAAAGAAAAGCGCGGTCCTGCGTATCGAGGCCCCGCTGATCGACGTCGAGAAGGCGCAGGGCGTCTTCAGCGACGCCGATATCGATGTGGTTGTCGTGGCGGACCTGGGCGATGTCGCGCACGCGGCGCAACAGCCGGTTGGCGATGCGCGGGGTGCCCCGGCTGCGGCGGGCGATGAGGCCGATGGCCTCGGTCGTGATGGAGCAGGCCAGGAGGCGGGCGCTGCGGGTGATAATCTTGGCCATTTCCTCGTCGCTGTAGAATTGCAGGCGCTGCGTGATGCCGAACCGCGCGCGCAGCGGCGCCGTCAACATACCCGCGCGCGTGGTGGCGCCGACCAGAGTGAAGGGCGCGACGTCGAGCTTGATGCTCTTGGCGTGGGCCCCTTCGCCGATCATGATGTCGATCTGGCCATCCTCCATGGCGGGATAGAGGCATTCCTCCACCGTGCGATTGAGACGGTGGATTTCATCGATAAAGAGAATGTCGTGGGGCTTGAGGTCCGTCAGGATCGCCGCCAAGTCGTCCTTGCGTTCGATGATCGGGCCGCTCGTGCTGTGCAGTTGCGAGCCCATCTCCGTCGCGATGATGTGCGCCAGAGTCGTTTTGCCCAGGCCCGGCGGGCCGTAGAGCAGAACGTGGTCGAGGGCTTCGCCGCGCTGGCGGGCCGCCGTGATGAAGATCTGCAGGTTCTCCACCGCCTGGCTCTGGCCGACGAATTCCCCCAGGCCGGTGGGCCGCAGGGCACGGTCGACGTCGCCCTCCTGCGGCGAGGAGGGCCGGGGATCGAGGTTGTGGTTCGGTGAGGCCATGGGCGGAGTCCTCGAGTCGGAGGGGAGGGGGCTTGGAACGTGGGGCTTGGGTGAGAGCTTGCGGGAAACGGGGCGGCGAATCAAGGGGAAAGTTTCGCTAATTATTCGCCCATTGACGACCGCGCGGAGAACCTTGGCCGCGGAGGGCGCCGAGCCGGCACCGCACGGCGGTCTGTATCGGCGGGCTGTTAGGGCGGGCCAGAGGCCGTGCGCGGGCGGGGAAATCGTGACACCATCCGGAGCCCGCCGTTCCATTCGGGATTTTCCCTTCCACCCGGTTCGGCAAGCTCTGGAAAAAATCTGTCCTCTGGGCCCTTTGTGGTTGAAGGCTCCCGCCGTCCCGCCTTCGTCTCGGACTCCCGCTTGCGCGTCCGCGGGCCGCCGGTGCTAGCCTGCCGGGCCCTTTCGGGACGACGACTCAACCGATTGCCTCTTCACGCTGCCCCCTTTCTCCCATGAAAATGCCCGACCGCCGCTCCCTTCGCAAACTCACCGTCATCGGCTGCTCGCTCCTCTGTCTTGCGATGATGGCTCCCCTGCTCAAGGCAATCTGGCCCATCACGATGGATGACGCCTACATCACGCTGCGCCACGCGCGCAACGTCGCCGAGGGCCACGGCTTCGTCTATAACATCGGCGGCCCCCGCGTGGAAGGCTTCACCAACTTCAGCCTCTTTCTCTTTCAAACCGCCATCTACGCGCTGGGCGGCAACGCCCTGCTGGCCACGAAAATCCTCGGCTCCCTCGCCGCCTTCGGCACCCTCGCCATCACGGTCCTCTTCACCCGCGATCTCCTGCGCCACAGCGAACCTGGCGACCTCCGCGCCACCCTCAGCCCCGCCCGCTGGTTCTTCGCCCCCCTGATCCTGTCGCAGTCGCCCATGCTCCTGGTGGGAGCCATTTCCGGCCTCGAAACCACCCTCTTCGCTTTCTTTCTCACCGCCGCCAGTTGGCTCGTGACCCGCCTGATTCTGCCGCGCGAGGCCCCCGCCCCCCGCCTTGAGTGGATCGCCGCCGGCCTTGCCCTCGGCCTCGCCACCTGGACCCGCCCCGAAGGCCTCGCCTGGCTCCTCGGCCTGACCCTCTGCGGCCTCGCCATCGCCCAATGGAAACGCCTTCCCCGGCGCCCGCTCCTGCTCGCCGCCGCCATCGGCTTCGCCATGTTCGCGGCGCTGCTCGCCTTTCGCCTCGCCATTTATGGCGTCCCGGTTCCCAACACCTACTTCGCCAAGGTCGTCGGCGACACCGGCGGCCGCGTCGCCAGCGGCTGGGGCTACCTGCGCGACTACTTCTTCCGCTTCCAGGGCGCCCTGCTGCTCGCCGTCGGCGCCGCTGGCCTCCTCATCGCCCGAGAAGCCCGCCCCGTCCTCCTCGTCCTCCTCCTCGGAGCCGCCGGCCACCTCGCCGTCGTCGCCTGGGAAGGCGGCGACTGGATGCCGGGCCTGCGCCTCATCGCCCCCATCGCGGGAGTCGTCGCCGTCGCCGCCGGATTCACCGTCGCCCGCGCCCTCGCCTACCTCCCCGGCCGCGCCCGCTACGCCCTCTCCCTCCTCGCCCCGCTCGCGCTCGGCGGCTTGTTCCTCCTCTCCATGCGGCCCCAGATGACCCACACCTTCCTCGAAGGCTACACCCGCCACTTCGGATGGGAAGACGGCCACGAAGCCATGGCCCTCTGGGCCCGCCAATGGTCCCTCGAACGCGAAGAACCCCTCACCTTCGTCATCACCGACATCGGCCTCCTCGGCTATCACAACCCCTCAATGACCATCATCGACATGGCAGGCCTCGCCGACCCCGAATGGGCCCGCGTCATCCACAAGCAAGGCCTCGACGCCCGCTACCCCGTCGAAGACGTCGTCCTCGACATGCGCCCCGAAGCCATCGTCCTCGTCTCCCTCCGCCGCGAAGTCCCGGGCTGGGGCCTCGCCATCAACTGGCGCGTCGACCGCGACTTCTACGACTCGCCCCTCTTCCACGAGCGCTACGCCCTCAAAGGCACCTGGACCCACAAAGACTTCCCCAACGACGGCTACTTCCTCCACGTCTTCCTGCGCCGCGACGTCTTCGACGAAGCCCCCCGCCCCGAACCGCCCCAGCCCCGGGCGACGGTGGAGTATTAGGGGCTTTACAGCCGAAAGAAAATCTGCGATTTCTTCGCCTGCCTTGTCGCAGGATCGAACGTTGGAACATAGGCAACGATTCGAAATTGAAGCAGTCCCATGAGCTGACAATCATGAGAGACCAAGCTGAGAACGTCACATCGCCCGATTCACCTCTTGAGGACCGCACCGACTACGCGCGGCTGGAAGCCATGACGGACGAGCAAATCGCCAAGGCCGTCGCAGAAGATCCAGACGCCGCGCCCATCATGAGCGCCGAGGAGTTGATGGCGAAGCTCAATAGCGCGAAAGCCCGCAAGCAAGCCGTGTCCATTCGACTCGATGCGGAGGTCATCGAGTTCTTCAAGTCGGGCGGACCTGGCTATCAGTCCCGAATCAACGCGGCGCTGCGAAGTGTTATGGAATCCGTGAAACGAAAAGAGTCCCAGGCGTAAGCAGCCATTTCGCTCTCTCGCGACGAGCAGGTCCCTCTTCAGGTGTCCCGCCAGCGAAGCGACATTTTCGACGCCTCCCTCTGAACCTTCGAGAAATCACCACAAAGTCACAGAGAACACAGAGATTATTGAACTTAAACCTTTCCCGCTTCGACCGACATACAGCCTCGGACTCCCACTCATGCCCCCCCAGCCGAAGTCGCAGCCATTCCCCCCACCTCGGTGCCCTCTGTGGCTCGGTGGTGAATGAATTAAATCCTCTCCTCTCAGCCATCGACATCCAGGCCCCACTCCCGCACCGCCCCCACACCGTTAAAACCCACAAGAAACCCAGAAGTTAGTCACGCGCACGGAATCGGCGCCTGCGCCACACTCGCCCCATCTCAATCGCCCGCACAAGGGCGCACGCGAAGGGGTTGAAAGACCATGCTGCTGGTAGTTTCCGACTTGCACCTGGGCGACGGCGGGTCGCTCGAAGATTTCCTGTGGTGGGGGCCGCGTCCCGAGGGACCACGCGGCCGCATCGCCCGCGCCGCCGCGCGCGACCGGCTCGATGGCGCCTTCGCCCGGTTCCTGGCCGTCAAAGCCGAGCAGGCCCGGGCCTGCGGGCTCGTGCCCAGGCTGCTGCTCCTCGGCGATGTGTTCGATCTGTGGCAGGCCCAGCGTCCCCGCGAACGCCCCGCCGGCGCCCTCCACCGCATCCTCGAAGCCCATCCCCGCTGGGTCGCCGGCCTGCGCCAGTGGTCCGCCGCCGGGGGTCAGATCGATTACGTCCTGGGCAACCACGACCAGCCCATGGTGGACCCGCGCGCCTGGGCGCTGCTGCGCGAAGTCCTGCCCACCGTCAACGCCCGCTACGGCGGCGGCTGGCGCCATGGGCTCGCCGACGAAGCCCTCGGCCTCTACGCCGAGCACGGCCATCGCTGGGACCCGTTCAATCGCGTCCGGGCGCTCGAAAATCCCGCCGCCAATCCGGCGGGGCGCGTCATCGTCCGGCGCTTCGTCAACGCTTTCGAACCCCAGTTTCCCTGGATCGACAAAGGCGAAACCGTCGCCGACACCATCCGCCTCGCCCAAGCCGCCCTGGGCGGCGAGGGGCTTCGCTTTGGCTGGGAGCGCCTCCGCCAGGCCCTGCGCGGCGACCACGGCCTCGTCCGGGCCGTCGAACCCTGGCGCGAAGAAGAAGCCGCCGCCGACTGGCAGGCTCTCGCCGGGCGCGAAATCGCCGCCATGAACCGAGGCGTCCGCCAAGCCCTCTCGCCCCTGCGCGGCGCCACCACGGAACCGCTCCCCAGCCACCTGCGGTTTTTTCTCACGGGGCACACGCACCACGCCCTCCGCGCCCGCGCCGGAGCCGGACCCGAACGCCTCAACACCGGAACCTGGCGCCCCGTCGCCATTCTCGAGAACGACCACCAGCCCCCCGCCATGCGCCAACCCCTGACCTATGTCCAAATCCTGCCCGATGGCTCCGGCGGCTGGGAAGCCAGCGTCCGAAGCTGGGCCCGCGAATGGGGGGCGCTGGAGGGGGTGGCGTCGCTGACGTGAATGCCTCCGAATCCGAAGCGCTCGGCACAAAAAGGAAACCGCCCCGGTCTGCGGGGCGCAGACCGGGGCGGAGGAACTCTGTCTCGCTCGAAGAAAACCCTTACTGAGCCCCGCTCAGCGCCGGTTCTTCCTCGACCTTCTTGTTCGGCTCCGTCACCTCGAAGCCCAGGCTCTCGCCGTCATCCTTCATGTGGGCTACGATTTCCGCGCCCTCCGGGATTTCGGCGGAGATCAGCATCGTGGAGAGCGGATCCTCCAGGTAGCTCTGAAGCACGCGCCGCAGCGGCCGGGCGCCGTATTCCGGATCGTAGCCCTTGTTCACCAGGAACTGGCGCACGTCCTCGTCCAGGCGGATGGAGAATTCCTTCTCCTTCAGGCGCTTGTTCAAACGGTCAATCATGATATTGATGATCTGATCGATGTTCTCGTGCGTCAGGGCGTGGAACACCACCAGCTCGTCCAGGCGGTTGATGAATTCGGGGTTGAAGACTTTCTTCACCTCCTGCATCACTTTGCCCTTCATGGCTTCGTAATCGATATCCTCGTCCTTCTGCTGGAAGCCGACGGTGCCGCCCGATTTGATGCGGCGCGTGCCGACGTTCGACGTCAGGATGATGATCGTATTGCGGAAGTCCACGACGTGGCCGTAGCTGTCCGTCAACCGGCCGTCGTCGAACACTTGCAGGAGCAGGCTGAAGACGTCCGGGTGGGCCTTCTCGATTTCGTCGAGGAGCACCACGCTGTAGGGGCGCTGGCGCACTTTTTCTGTCAACTGACAGCCCTCTTCGTAGCCCACGTATCCGGGAGTCGCGCCGAGAAGGCGGCTCACGGAATACTTCTCCATGTACTCGCTCATGTCGATGCGGATCAGAGCGTCCTGGCTGCCGAAGAGGAACTCGGCGAGGGCCTTGGCCAGTTCCGTCTTACCCACGCCGGTCGGGCCCAGGAAGATGAACGAGCCGCTGGGGCGGGCCGGATCTTTCAGGCCCGAACGCGAGCGCCGGATGGCCTTCGCGATGGTCCCGATGGCTTCCCGCTGAGACACGACGCGCTTAGCGATTTCGTCCTCCATGCGCAGGAGCTTCTTCGTCTCTTCCTCTTCCAGGCTCGTGAGCGGCACACCGGTCCACTTCGATACGATGTAGGCCACATCGTCCATCGTGATGGTGTACATCGATTCGGCATCCGTTTTCTTGCGGTGCCATTCCTGGATCATCTCATCCTTTTGCTCGTTCAGAACTTCGCGCTGCTTCTTCAGCTCGGCGCACTGCTCGAACTCCTGGCGATTCTTGTGCTCCCGCAGCTCTTCCTCGATCTCGGCGATCTTGGCTTCCACGTCCTTGATTTCCTGAGGCTTCATGTTCGCCTTCAG
Organism: Sumerlaeia bacterium; assembly: GCA_040219255.1. Taxonomy (GTDB): domain Bacteria; phylum Sumerlaeota; class Sumerlaeia; order SLMS01; family JAHLLQ01; genus JAVJSW01. Next base: position 51,993 of record JAVJSW010000027.1, on the reverse strand, counting down.
GCGGGCGCGGCTGCCGGCCTCGTCGATCACGTCGATGGCCTTGTCCGGCAGGTGCCGCTCCGTCACGTACCGGTCGCTCAGCGTCACCGCCGCCTTCACCGCTTCGTCGCTGATGATGACGTTGTGGTGGCTTTCGTAGCGCGGGCGCAGACCCTTGAGGATCTGAACCGCCTGGTCGCTGTTCGGCGGATTCACCACAACGGTCTGGAAGCGGCGCTCCAGCGCCCCGTCCTTCTCGATGTACTTGCGGTATTCCTCGAGCGTCGTGGCGCCGATGCACTGGATTTCGCCGCGCGACAGGGCCGGCTTGAGCATGTTGGAAGCGTCGATGGCTCCCTCCGCCGCGCCGGCGCCCACCAGGGTGTGCAGTTCGTCGATGAAGATCAGCACGTCCTGGCTGCGCTGGATTTCCTGCATGATGGCCTTCAGGCGCTCTTCGAACTGGCCCCGGTACTTGGTTCCGGCCACGATGGCCGCCAAGTCCAGGCTCAGCAGGCGCTTGTCCACCAGCAGATCGGGGATGTCGCCGTTGACGATGCGCTGGGCCAGGCCCTCCACGATGGCGGTCTTGCCCACGCCCGGCTCGCCGAGCAGGATCGGGTTGTTCTTGGTGCGGCGGCAGAGGACCTGCAGGATCCGCTCGATCTCGTCCTCGCGGCCGATGACCGGGTCCAGCTTGCTTTCGCGGGCGAGCTGGGTCAGGTCGCGGCCGAAGGTGTCGAGCGCCGGGGTCTTGCTCTTCTCGTTGCCCTCGGAGCCAGCCTTGGCCGAGCCGCCAGCCGCGGCGGTGCTCGGCGAATTGCCCTCGATCAGGTTGAGGACCTCGCGTTTGACCTTGTTGTAGTCGATGTTGAACTGGCGCAGGCACCGCGCCGCCAGGGTGTTTTCTTCCTTGATCAGCGCGAGCAGCAGGTGCTCGGTGCCGATCCAGTTGTGGCGAAGCTGCTTGGCGATGTTGCGCGCCTGCTCGATGACGCGCTTGGCCTCGACGTTCTGCGGGAAGATTCCCACCGTCGGGCCCTTACCGACCTCGAGCATACGCTCAAGCTCCATTTTCACATCGTCGAGGTCGACGCCCAGATTCAGCAGCGTCTGGACGGCGAGACCCTCCGCCTTGCGGATGATCCCCAGCAGGAAGTGCTCCGGGCCGATGTAATCGTGCCCAAGCCGTCCGGCTTCGTTGCGGCTTTGGCGCATCACTTCCTTCCAACCGGGTGTGAAAGGAGTATCATTGATTGGCATGGCAAAAAGCCTCCAGAGACTTGACTGGTGATCGGAAAGCTTTGGACTTCGACGCGCCAAACCGGCGATTGATCCGCCCGTTCGATCGGCGTGCCAGACGCCGTCCACCTCCGAAAGTTTGGTGCTACCGGGGCCAGACCGTCAAGGCTGCCCTTTCGCGATTCCTCGGTCATTAGACCGCTTGCTACGCCTAAGTGCTAGGCGCTCAATACGATCCCTTGCATACGGCTGCGCAAATGTCGTGCACGAGCCTCGTCCCGGGTCGCATTTTTTTCCCACTCGTCCCTCTTTCGTTCCAGATGCGCGGGTTGCACCTCGATGACGAGCCGGTTCAAATCCTTGTGCGTGAAGTTCTGGAAATAATCCCTTTCGATCCCCAGCCGCAGGCGGCTCAAAAGCCGCAGCGCTTCGTTCGTATCCATCTTGCGCGCGTACCGCAGCACGGCGTAGCTGCGCCACACCGCGTCGTCCGCCGCGCTGGCGTGATGCGCGAACAGATTCGCCCGCGCTTCCTCTTCCCGTTCCACGATCCGCTTGATCACGCTCACCAGCGTTTCCACGATTTCGTCCACCGATTTACCCAGCGTGGCCTCGTTGCTGATCTGGAAGAAATCCCCCAGGAAATCGCTGTTCTCGCCCTCGAATCCCCGCACCGTCAGCCCGTAGTGGGTCAGACCCCGCAGGCTTTGATCCACCTCCTGCAAGAGCGTCAGCCCCGGCAGGTGCAGCATCGCACTGGCTCGAAGGCCCGTTCCCAGATTCGTCGGGCAGGCCGTCAGGTAACCGAACTTCTCGGACCATGCGTAGGCGACTGTCTTGCTCAGCTCGTCGTCGATCTCACCGAGCGCCGACACCGCCCCCTCCACATCGAGCCCCGGCGCCAGAATCTGCGCCCGGATGTGGTCTTCCTCGTTGATCAGGATCGAAGCCATCCCGTCGGGCGACAGGAACACCGTCGAATGCGGCGCGCCCCGCTCCATCTCCTTGGGAATCAGCCGGCTTTCCTTCAGGTAAGCCCGGTCCGTTTCGCTCAGGTGAGCCAATTCGATCCGCTCATAGCTTCCGAAATAGTCCGACTGACGCAGGCGTTCGGAAACGTAATCGTCCACCCGCTCGAGAACGTCGGGCCCGGAATGGGGCACGAAGGGAAAGCCCTCCAGATTGCGCGCGAACCGCGCCCGGCTGGTCAGCACCGCGTAGCTTTCCGCACGGTCTTCGTCGAGCCAGCGGTCGGTGACGTCAAATGTGCGGTAGTCGCTCACGAGGGGGTCCTTTGCGTTTCGCGGGTGGCGTCCGCCGGGTGGGGCGGATCAGGTTTTGCCTTCGGTCTTCTGGCCCTTGAGCTGATGCTCGGTGCGCTCGATTTCGTCGCGCAGACGGGCCGCGTGTTCGTAATCTTCCATTTCCACGGCGGTCTTCAATTCCTCGCGCAGTTCCTCGATGCGGCGCTGCTCGCGGACCAGATCTTCGGACGATCCGGGCGGCCCCGAGCCGACATGCCGCGTGGCGTGGTGCATCTTCTTCAGATCGTCCTCCAGGTGCTCGGCGAAGGCGATGTAGCATTCCGGGCAACCGAGCATGTAAGTGCTCTTGTAAGAGGCGAACTCAAGCCCGCATTTGGGACAAGGGGCGATGTCGAAATGTTCCGCCGCTTCCGCCTCGGAAATCACCGCCGCGTGCTGGCCTTTGAGCAACTCCTTGAGCAGGCTGTCGATGCTGGTGGACTGCTTCTGGTAAATCTTCTTCTGGATGGGACTTTGCTCGGCGGCGCAGGACTGGCACAGAACGACCGAAAAAACCTGACCGTTTTCGATGCGCGTGAGCTTGACCACCGCGTCGTCTTTGCCGCATCGCTCACACTTTTTCATTCGCTCTCTCCCCTCGGTTTCTGTGGCGGCTCGTCTCGGTCGGAGACCCCGTCGATCTTCAAATCTCACAAAGCTCCGCCGCCGTCAAGTTGCCCGAAGCCATGGCGCGCGATTGGGCCGGTGCCTTCTTCTTGATAAAGGCGGCGGAAATCGGGTCAAGGCTGATTGAATTCCCATCGGCCGCCGCGCTCAGGCGAAACTTACGCGAGATGGGTGCCATCGCGATCCCACCCCAAATCGCCTGTTTCCAGCGAAAAAAGCCCTTGGCGCGATAGCCCTCCGTCGCACAAGAACCCGGCGCGACGGTTCGTTGCGACACATTCACCGTCGCACACCCGCCAGCCCCACGAAACCATTCCCGCCCCTCATGACCCGACGTCCGCCGCGCCAGCCCACACCGCCCGCACCCGGCGCCGAACTGCTCAAGGCTGGCGCCTCCGCCACCCAGCCCGACGTCTGGAAACTGCCCGCCGACCGCCTCCAGCCCGACCGCGTCTGGAAGACCTTCCGCGAAAGCCCCGCCCCCCTGCGCGCCACCGTCTGCCGCTGGATCGCCCAGCGCGAAGGCCGAAACCTCCAGCACCTCCAGGGCCTTCCCGGCGTCCCCGAATTCCTCGGCTTTCCCGAACCCTGGACCGTCGAGATGACCTGGCTGAGCGCCGAGCCGGTCCCGGAAACCAAGACCGGCCATGGTCTCGGCCGGGACTACTTCGACGAACTCGACCGCCTGATCCGCGCCATCCACGCCCGGGGCCTGAACCATGGTGACCTGCGCCGCCGCAACCTGATGCGCCACGCGCGCACCGGCGCCCCCGTCCTGGTCGATTTCGCCCAGTCCCTCGCCTTCCCGCCACAACGCCAGGGCTGGATCGGGCGCCGTGTCTTCCTCCACGCCGCTCATGTCGACCGCCTGACGTTCCTGAAGCTGAAGCGCTGGTATTTGGGCGAAACGGCGTTGAGCGCGGAGGAAAGCGAAGAACTCGCCGCCCAACCCGCCAGCCTCCGCTTCGGCCGCTTGCTCAAAAAAGGCGTCTACCGGCGCTACAAGCACTGGCGCCAAGGCAAAGTGCGCAAGGATAAGACGAAGCTTTGAACTGGTTTTTTTGCCGCGGATGGCGCGGATGAGCACAGATGAAATGGGGCATGAAAGCAGATCGACCTACTGAAGCATGCCCAAGAAACTCCGGTTCCATAGGGCGATCTTCAGAAGAGCCTGCCATCTCCCCCGTCCGCCCCTCATCATCGGCGCCAACTGTGTCTATCCCTGGCGATAAAGAACCACCCCCCGCCAGACCTCTAAGCCGGCGAGCCGGCGGTGCCGAGGAGACCCTCGAGTTCGCGCGTTTCCCGAGCCTCCGGGCCGATGGCGCCCCTGGCGATCAAGACGCCCCGCCGCGCCAGCGCCCGCGCGTCTTCCAGCCGCTCCTCCGCCTCCGCCTTGCGCACCCAAGAGACCAGCACCGCCCCGTAAGGCCCCAGCTTGGTGAAGCGGGCCCCCAGCGCCTTGCGCTTCACCGCCACGGCCCGCGCCAGGAACTCGCCCGCCGACTCGTAATTGCCTTCGCCCGCGTGGGTCGAGGCCATCGACATCAGCAGCGGCTCCAACTCCGGAAATTCCGGGCCCATGGTTCGCTCCAGGATGTTGCGCGCGAGGCGCTCGAGCCGGCCCGCTTCCGCGAAATGCCCCCGCTGACCCGCTTCCAGAGCCATCTCGCGATAGAGCAATCCGCCGAGCGCATGCTCCTCGCCCCAGCGTTTGCGGATCAGCGCCAGCGCCTGATCCTGCAACAGATCCATCCCCGCCTCGTTGCCCCGCAGGCGTTCGAGTTGGCAACGCAGCCGCAGGAATCGCGCGTTGAGGAACGGCGCGTCTTCGTCCAGCGCCTCGATCAGCGCCGCCTCCGCCGCCGCGATCTCGCTGTCCTCCAGACCCGCGCCAGACCGCGCCCGGCAATCTTGCACCAGCAGCCGCGCCTCCGTCGTCAACAGAGCGTCCGGCCCCTTCTCCACCTCCAGAACCCGCAGCACCCGCTGGCTGCGCTGGCGCGCCGACTCGTTCTCCCCCACCGCCAGTTCCCACTCCGCGTAAGCCATCTGCACGCGGCAGGTGACCGGGTGGTTCGGGCCAAGCATCTCCGTGGCCCGCTCGGCGATATCGGCGAGCAGGTTCTCGGCGACGAAGAACGGCCCGGTCTGCAGCATGAGCATGATGGTGGCGATTTCCGCTTCGATGGCCAGGGCCGATTCCGCCTCGCGAATCCCTTCCGCCAGAAAAGTCGCCTGATGAAGGTAGGTTTCCGCTTCATCCCCGTCGCCATGGCTTTGCAGCGCCCGGCCCAGGAGCAGGAACGCGCGAGCGATTTCCGCCGTGCAGTCGACCTTGTGGCCGGCTCCCTGGCAGATCGCCAAGGCCTTGCGGGCCAGGTCGATGGCGGGCTCGAAGTGGGAGTAGAGCAGCAGGATTTCCCCCGCGCAGCGGTACAAAATCCCCAGCCGCACATCCGGCCCGCCCGCCGTCGGCATCGAACGGAACGCGGCGTCGGAGGCTTTCAGCCCATCGGCGTAGCGGCCCTCCGCGAGGGCGGCGCGCAGTTCGGCGAGTTGATCCAGCCAATACGGTTCGGAATGCTCCAGCGGCATGGCGTGCGGGACTCCAGGTTCGGGGAAGTGGGAAGACCTTGTGCGGCGGCCAGCATGCGAGGCGAAGCGGGCCGCCGCAAGCGCGAACGTTTTTGGCCTCGGCCGGCATCGCGATCGTTCCCGACGGCGGGCACCGAAGACAAAGGTTTCACAGAGAGCTTTCAAAGCGGGTCATGTGAAGCGACAACCTGTTGAGCCAAGTCCAAACAAATAAGCGCTCTGTCAACCCACTCTCAAGCCCCACATCCTGAAAGTACCCAAGAAGTCGCGGCACTTTGAGCTTCTTGCCTGGCTATGCTTTCGTGTTTCAGAAGAACCGGGGCATGCCCATGTTTCCGGTCAACTTCAAAGGCACCGATCGTTCCCGCGTTCTCCGCGGCTCCTCAGTGGTTTCCTGACGGCCCGGCGGCGCCTACTCCGACGGGCTGCCGACCGAGTAGGAGGACGGCGGATCGGCGCGGCTCGAACGCACCGGCAGGGGCGTCTGCGCGTCGGCCACTTCCAGCTCCACCAGTTCGACCCGCCACGGCCCCGCCGACACATGATGGCAAATGCCCCGGGCGTCGAACACCAACCGGTGCGGCAGCAATTGCAGCGACATGGGCAGGCGGAAGGAGAACTTGGCTTCCCAGATTTGCGCCGTGATGAGGCCGGTGACGGAGCCGAAGTCGCGCGACTTCAGGCGCCGGATGCGGCCCTTTCCGATTTTCCCATTCAAGTTCAATCCACTATAGGAAATAAACAGACAGTCGAAATCGCTGTCCTCCGATTGGTTCAACTGCGCATAGCGCAGCACGTGCGTCATCAAGCACGTCGCGAACGGGTGGAAAATCCCCTCCGTCGGCCATTCCCGGGGCGCCGCCTCGCGCCGCAGGAAATTGCGGTCCGTGTACACGGTGTGGAGGGTGTTTTCGTGAAAGTGGAAATCCGCGCTGGCGGTGGGGCCGTCCGGCGTGGTGCGCTTGATGCCCGCGTTGCGCGGCCGGGCCGAATCCGTGAAGGTATTGAGATGAAGCTCGGTGCGCACGTGGTTGCGCATCACGTCGGCCTGATAGCGCCACGTGTCGCCTTCCGGGCGGATGCTCCAGATTTCGCGGCCCACCTCGATGCCGGCGAACCGGTAGATGTATGTTCCGGAGGAACGCATGAGGGGGAGTCCAGGGGGCTGGGTGTCGGGGCCTGGGGCCATGTCTGGAATCAGACGGAGTAAGGTTGCTCTTCGCGGACCTGGACCGTCAATTCCACTTCCACCGTCGCGTTCAGCGGCAGCGCCACCATGCCCAGGGAGGTGCGCACGTGGCGTCCCGCTTCTCCCAGAAGCTCGAGCAGCAGCTCGCTGGCGCCGTTGGCGATTTTCGATTGGTCGTAGAAGTCCGGCGTGCTCTGGACAAAGACGGCGACGCGGACCACTTTTTCGATGTGGTCGAGGTCGCCGACGACGCTCTTGATCGCCGCGAGGCCGTTCAGGCAGGCCAGGCGCGCGTCGCTCTTAGCGTCTTCGATGGAGACGGTGCCGTCGCCGACGACGCCTTGGCGGACCAGTTCGCCGTTGAAGACCGGCAGTTGGCCGCTGGTGAAGACCAGGTTGCCCGACCGGATGGCGGGGATGTAGGCCGCCACGGGCTTGGGCGTGGCGGGCAGTTTGTAACCGAGTTCGGTGATTCGAGCTTCGACTAAACTCATGGGATTCAGGTCTCCGGGAGGGTCACGATGCGGCCGTCGACCGCGCCGCTGTGTTGCTCCATCAGGCTTTCTTGAGAATGGAGGGCGCCTTTGAGGCCAAAGAAGCGCTCGAGCGCCCGAACGAAATCTTCCGCGCTGTCGGAATGCTCCTTGCCATCCATCACCTCACGCAGCAGCGCCTTGTCCTCCTCCGCCTCGGGGGCGCCTTCCAGGCGCGAGGCGGCGAGCCGAAGCAGGCGGCCGAGTTGGTCGATGGTGCGGCCTTCCGGCAGCAGAGGAGCCAGCGGCTCCATCGGCGGAACGGCCGAGGCCCCGCGCGATTCCTGCAGATAGGTTTGGTATTGAGGCGAACGCCGGGCCCGGTCGACGTATTGATTCTGCCGCTCTTCGTCCTGCGCCCAGAACCCCTGCGCTTCCGGGTCCTCGTCGCCTTCGGCGATGTCCGAGGCGCCGGTGTTCTCGCCCGTGTAAAGTTCCGCCGCCAGTTCCAGCAGCCGGTCCTCTTCCTCGCCCACGTCGCCGACGCCGGTCTCGAAATGGAAGGCCACGCGGTCGCTCGCGAACAGCTTCAGGCTCAGTCCGTCGCCGTCCAGGCAATCGATCTCGAGCGACGTGGTCGTCGGCAACTCGGGCACGTCCTTGTAGGCGAGCCCGAGCGGCAGATAGACGCTCATCCAGAACTCGCCGTCCTTGCCGCCCTCCTGCTTGTAGGGGCGCGTGAAGAGCAGCGAATGGGACGATTCCATCATGGACCGGGCCACGAGGCGGCCGTGCTCTTTGCTTGGGATCAGAAGAAAGGTGGCGTGGCTGAAAAGACCCAAGGTGCTTTCCTCCGCGGGGATCGGCTCTGGTCCAACGTGGCCGCCTGCATGCCGGACCTGTGAACGCCTCGATGCTGGTCAGACCACGAAAGAAGGCTGTCCACAACCGTTTTCGAGAGGCGGGGCGGCGGCGGTCTTCATTCTTCGCCCCGGGCGCCACGGGGAACTGGGGTGCGGGGGGGGCGAACCGCTGGTGGCCGACGCTCGTGCGGGGGCTCCGCGCGATTTCTTGGTTTTTCTTGGGGGCCTTGAAAAGGGCGCTCCTTGACAAAGTGTTTCATAGGGCTTCTGGAACGCTCTCAAATCGTTGACAGGTTCGGCCCCATGCACCCCATTTGGGGGTAGCGAATCTTACTGTGGAAAGAATACGAGCTATGGGAAAACCGACTGGATTCATGGAGCTGGACAGGGAGAAGCCCCCCTACCGCCCAATCGAAGAACGCATCCAGGACTGGAAAGAAGTCAATGCGCCCACAGACGACAAGCTGGTTCGCGATCAAACCTCGCGCTGCATGGACTGTGGCATCCCCTTCTGCAATCAGGGCTGCCCCCTGGGCAATCTGATCCCGGAGTGGAACGATCACGTTTACCGGGGCCGATGGGCCGACGCGCTGGCTTCCCTCCTCAAAACCAACAACTTCCCCGAATTCACCGGCCGCATCTGCCCCGCGCCCTGCGAGGCCTCCTGCGTCCTCAATAAGTACGAAGAGCCGGTCACGATCAAGCTCAGCGAAGTCAGCATCATCGACCGCGCCTTCGCCGAAGGCCTGATTCACCCCGAGCCGCCCGCCTTCCGCACCGGCAAGTCCGTCGCCGTCATCGGCTCCGGACCCGCCGGGCTCGCCGCCGCGGCCCAGCTCAACAAGGCCGGCCACCTGGTCACCGTCTTCGAACGCGCCCAGCGCGCCGGCGGCCTGCTGACCTTCGGCATTCCCGACTTCAAACTCGACAAGAAGGTCGTCGACCGCCGCCTCGGCATCATGGAGGAGGAAGGCATCCGCTTCCGGTGCGGCGTAAACATCGGCTTCGACGTCACCATGGACGAAATCCGCCGCGAATTCGACGCGGTGGTCTTCGCCATGGGCTCGACCAAGCCCCGCGACCTGCCGGTACCGGGCCGGGAACTGGACGGCGTGCACTTCGCCATGGATTTCCTCGTGCCCCAGAACGAGGAAAACTACGGCGACCGCCCCGCTGCCCGCCGCCACATCAGCGCCAAGGACAAGCACGTCATCATCCTCGGCGGTGGCGACACCGGCGCCGACTGCCTGGGCACCTCGCACCGCCACGGCGCCGCCAGCGTCCACCAGTTCGAGCTGATGCCCAAGCCGCCCACCAAGCGCGACGACAACAGTAACCCCTGGCCCCAGTGGCCCATGGTGCTGCGCACCTCCTCGGCCCACGAAGAGGGCGGCATCCGCGACTACAGCATCCAGACCACCCACCTGAGCGGCAAGGACGGCAAGGTCACCACCTTGCACGGCGTCCGCCTGGAATGGAAGAAGGGTGCGGACGGCCGCATGGGCTTCGAGAAAATCCCCGGCTCGGAATTCGAAATGGCCGCCGACCTGGTGCTTCTCGCCATGGGCTTCGTCCACCCGGAAAAAGAAGGCCCCATCGAGCAGGCCGGCTGCGAACTGGACGCCCGCGGCAACGTCAAAACCAACGGCAATTACCAGACCAGCCAGGAAGGCATCTTCGCCGCCGGCGACTGCCGCCGCGGCCAGAGCCTCGTCGTCTGGGCCATCGCCGAAGGCCGCAAAGCCGCCCGCGCCGTCGATCAATACCTGATGGGCGAAAGCGATCTGCCGGGGTAAGGGGGGTCCCGAGACGAGATTGAGCTTCGAGACCTGGCGCGGCCTCCCGGAATGGGAGGCCGCTTCTTGTTTCTGTATCGAAATCTTATCAAGCTATTCTTTTGGTTCGCCCTTTTGCATGGCGTACCCGTAGCCGCCAAACGCGCCAGCAAGCAGGCTGATGAGGCCAGTAATAAGATGTGTCAGCAGTTCTTTGCTTTCTCGCAGGTAAATGATACAGAATACCAAGAGAGCGACGAGCAGGAAGATCGTGATCGTACGCACAGCGAGCGTCCAGAGGTATCGCTGATGCTTGCGCACCTCGTTCGCTTCCTCATTCTTCATCATTTGAGTGATGTGTTCCGGGCTCAACTTCTGAGCCAGCGGATTTGGCATGGGTCCGGAGTAGTGGGCGGAAATCACCCCCTCGACAACCCGCCGTGCTGTCGGCGGAAGCTGCTGAAGCGTCCTTTCAAGCGCGGGAGATTCTTCGATTCCGCGGTCCTCATGGCCGCCAGCCGCGTCTTGAGACTCCTGATCCTTTTCAGTCAATGGCCATCACCTCAGCAACTGACGCGGAGAGCGCCCCAACTGGCGCTCCACCATCTTGGTCAAGTTCCGCTCCATCCGCTCCGTACCTGCAAGAACTTCCATGTAGACAGCGAAACGCATCATCGCGGCGTGCTCGTCTTCCGTCATCGAATTGGCGGTTTCACGCTGAGGCTGGGTTTTTCGAATGGGCTGGTCTTTCTGTGTGGTGTTCATTTTTGGGGCCCCGTCATTTGGGTGCGTTTCGAAATCGTCTGGGGTCAACTAACGCGAACCTCCCATTATTGCAAGGGGCAAGAAGAGCGCCATTTCCTTGAGGCAACACGCCGCTGGTCACGGGCGGGGACGCCCGCACAACCCTCTTAGAACCCGCCGCGCAGCCGGAAGTGGAACACCTGCGGTTCGTCGTCGTCCTCGCGCACGACCGGTGCGGCGAGGTCGAAGTCCACGACCGCAGGGCCCGCGTTGAAGGTCACGCCGACGCCGGTGCCGACGCGCGGGGTGCCCCATTCGAGGGGATCGTTCTCCAGGACGCCCGCGTCCACGAAGACCCGGCCCGCGAAGTAGCGGTTGAAGCGCCGGCGCAGTTCGTGGCTTTGCGCCACAGAGGTCGCGCCGCCGATGTGGGTGCTGTCGTCGCCCCGGTCCGTGGGGCCGATGCCGCGGGCTTCAAAGCCCCGGAGCGTGCTCGTGCCGCCCAGGAAAAAGCGCTCCGTGTAGCCGATGTCGTCGATGTCGTAGGGCATCAGGCCGACCGTGTGCTCGTAGGCATAAACCCAGTCTTCCTCGTCATCCAGCGCCTTGTACCATTCGAAATCGTGGAGCGCCTTGAGCAGGAAGCCGTCGGCGTAGCCGGTTTCGAAGCCGCCGGCCACGGTGTAGCCTTCCGTGGGCCAGCGCAGGTCATTGCGGATATCGCGCCGCAGCATCGTGCGCAGCGCCGCCACGTGGTACCCATCGACAGGGCTTTCCAGGTCCTGGTCGCGGCGGATCAGGTTCACCTGTTCGAGGCGAAGGCGGATGAACGAGGTCCAGTATTCGTCGAAGGGACCGAACTGCTCCATCGGCACGCCCAATTCGCCCGAGGTGCCATAGATGCGTTCGCCGATGCCATCGAAGCGCGCGGCGTCGCGATAGGCCCGCAGGCGCAGCGAGTTCTCGCTGTCGCCGAGATAGCGGTCCAGGTAACTGATGCCAAAGCCGCTGGAGCGCCGGCCGACGGTGCCGTAGATCGACAGGTCGCGCGCGTCGCCCAGCAGGTTCGGGTTGTCATAGGACAGCGTGATGGCCGGGCCGCTCCGCTCGCCGACGCCGGCGCTGACGCCGAAGTAGCCCGCCGTGGCGTCTTCCTCCACCTCGACCACGGCGTCGTTGATGCGCGGGTCTTCCGTGGGCACGCGGCGCACACGCACGTCGCGGAAGAAGCCCAGGCGGCGCAGGCGCTGCACGCTGCGTCGCTCTTCCTTGTCGCGCCACACATCGCCCGGCTCGAGTTGCACCTCGCGCATGATGGCCTCGTTCGTCACGCCCGGCGACGTGCTCTCCAGGAACCGCGCGATGGGGTTCGTGGGCGGGGGAACGTCGCTGTAGTCAGGCTTCTGCACGCGGATGTCGCCGACGAAGACCTGGGCGCCTTCGACGATTTCCACGTCGATGGTGACCGACCCGTCCTCGGGGTGGCGCACAAAGGTGCCGTCCACTTTGGCGTCGATGTAGCCCTGATCGCCGTAGAGGCGCCGCAGTTTCGCGAAGGCCTCGCGGGTTTCCTCGCCATCGAACACATCGCCGATCATCGGGGCGAAGGGCTTGCGGACTTCTTCGTCGCCAAAGAGCGCGTTGCCAGCGATTTCCACGTCACGCACGCGATAGCGAGGCCCTTCCTCGACCACGATCACGGGCGAGATTTTCGCCTCGTCCTCGTCATAGATCGGGTCGTCGGCCGTTGCCTTCGCGTCCAGGTAGCCTTTGTCGGCGTACTTGCGTTCGACCATGCGCAGGTCGTCTTCGAACGCGTTTTCGTCGTAGTAATTCTTGAAAATCAGCCAGGAGCCGGAATTGGTCAGGGCCGGTTTGAGACGCCAGTCCGGGATCGCCGAGTTGCCCCGGATAATCAGGTCCTTGATCTGGATCTTGCGGCCTTCGTCGATCGTGATGGTCACGTCGGCGCCGGAGGCTTCGCCCTCCGCCTCGCGGACGCGGACGCTGACTTCGGCGCCTTTATAGCCCCCGCCTTCGTAGAACCGGCGGATGTTGCGGGCGGCGGTCGTGCGCACCGCCGCGGGCAGGATGTCGCCTTCCTTGAAGTCGAGTTCGCGCCGCAGCCGGTCGCTCGAATACTTCACGTTTCCGATAAAGCCGATCGAATTCACCACCGGGTTTTCCCGCACCACGATGACCAGCACGGTCTCGCCCTGGGCGTTGGCTTCCGATTCGGCGCGCAGGGACAGCGGGTCGAACACCCCGAGGCCCACAATGGCGTCGAGATCGCGCCGCAGGGCCGCGCCGCTGAAGGCGTCGCCCGCGTCGAGCTCCATCACCTGGAGCACGTTGGCTTCCGGATAGCGATCCAATCCGCGAATTTCCACGTCGGCGATGGGCTCGCCCTCCAGCGGCAATTGCCGCGCCGCCAAGGGCACAGCCGCCGCCAGCAGCGCGAAGCCGATCAGGAGGGTGCGGATGTTTCGAAGCAAAGCGGGCACGGGAGGGGGCGTCCTCTGGGGAATCGACAGCGTCAAAGCGAGGTAGGAGAGCCGGCCCGCGCGCCGCAACGGAAAGCTCCCGCGCGGGGGGCAGAAAGTTCGGCGGCGCGACGCTTCCTCGCCGGGGCGCCGGGGCCCGGACCGGGCAGGCAGGCGCTCCCCCGCCATGGGGCCGGGCGTGGTCCGCAAGTTGCCTCTTGGGTCCCAGGGCTTACCCGATAAGTCCACGCATAGACATCACTTCGCCGGGAACTGGGCCGTTTCGCCGCGGCGATTCCCGGAACCAATTATGATTTTTCCTTTGGAGGACCAACAATCATGGCGAACGCGAAAGGCATGACCCACGAAGCCGCCGACCAGGCGGTGCCCAACCGGGATTCCCGATCCCCTCTCGAAATCCTAGCCCGCACCGGCTTTGTGGCGAAAGGTGTCGTTTACCTGATCGTCGGCGTTCTCGCCGCCCAGGCCGCCTTCTCCGGCGGCGGCGAAGGCCAGGTCACCGGCAGTAAAGGCGCCATCAGCTCCATCGCCGACGAACCCTTTGGCCAGATCATGCTCGTCCTTATGGGCATCGGCCTTGTGGCCTACGTGGCTTGGCGAGCGGCCCAAGCGGTCCTCGATCCCGAGCGCGAAAACAACGGCAAATCCGGCTGGGTCAAGCGCGCCTACCACGGTGCCAGCGCCGTCCTCTACACCGGTCTGGCGATCCAGGCCTTCGCCCTCGTCATCGGCAACAGCTCCGGCGGCGGCCAAGGCGGCGGCGCCAAAGGCTGGACCGCCAAGCTCATGAGCCAACCCTTCGGCCAATGGCTCGTCGGGATTTTCGGCGCGATCATTGTCATCGTCGGGCTGATCCACTTCTACAAGAACGTGGTGAAGGCGGAATTCTGGAAAAAACTCAAGCGCCACGAAATGACCAACAAAGTCGCCAAAGCGGTGAAGGTCTTTGGCCGCGCGGGCTACGCTTCGCGAGCCGTGATTTTCGGCATCATCGGCGGGTTCTTCATCGTCGCCGCCATCCAGCAGGACCCCAACGAAGCCCGCGGCCTCGGCGGAGCCCTGAACACCCTGGCCACCACCAGCTACGGCCCCTGGCTGCTGGGAGTCGTCGCCATCGGCGTGGCCGCCTACGGCGCCTACCAATTCGTCAAAGCCCGCTTCCGCGACCTCTCCGGCGCCGGATTCCGGAAGGCCTAAGACGGGAGCACGGGCTTCCAGCCCGCCACCCACCACCCTCAGCCCCCGCCCACGCCCGCCACCGTGCTTGAACGGTGGCTTTTTGCTGCGAGTGCTGAGGGTGGTTTGTCGGAGAAAAACGCCGCTGGGCACAGACTGGAGAGTCTGTGCTACATTTCAGCCTTATGTTTCTCAATCAACCGATGTAGCGCAGGCACTCCTGCCTGCGACCCCCCAACCCAAGCCCCCGCCCGCCACCGTGCTCGAACGGTGGCGGGCGGGGGGGGGGCTGAGGGTGGTTCAATTCGCCAACCAGCCAGTCGAAGCTCTGGGGTCCAAGCTGCTGCCGCTAAGGTGGATGAGGATAACAGGGCTGCTCAGGTCGTTTGTGGCGAGACTTACCTCGCCAACAAAACGTCCGAGGCGATCAGGCGCGAACGACACCTCGAGGGTGTCGTTGGCCCCTTGCGCGAGAGGGGAAGCGGGGATCGCGGTGATGCTGAAAACACCCCCGCCATCGTTCGTCAGAGTCGGAGTCGAGATCAGATCCGCGTCGCCCGTGACTTCGATCACCACGGGAAGGCTGGACGACCCGGACCCCGCCTCGACGTTTCCGAACACCAGAGCGTTGGGCGTCAGGACGGGGTCCGGTTCCGGTTCAGCTTCGAATAATCCTAGGTTCAGCAGCACGGAGACGTTATCGGAGAGGGTGTTGGCAGCGACAAGGTCGGTGAGTCCGTCTTCGTTCAAGTCCCCGGCCGCTATGCTAATGGGATCATCTCCGGTAGCATAGGTGACTTGGGCGGCGAAGGTGCCGTCACCCACGGCTCGGGGCCCATTGCCTAGCAGTACTGAGACGTTGTTCGATCCTCTGTTCGCGGTGGCGATGTCAGTAATTCCATCTCTGTTAAAATCCCCCGTGATCACGCTTACGGGTTCGCGTTCGACGGGGTAGGAAATCGGGGCGGAGAACGTTCCGTCTCCGGTATTTCCACTCCCGTTGCCGAGCAACACCGATACATCCTCAGAGGAGTAATTCGCGGTGGCGAGATCGGTGATGCCATCGCTGTTGAAATCCCCAGTGGTCACGCTTCTTGGTGAGTTCCCGGCGTGGTAGCTGGCGTGGGTGGCGAAGGTGCCATCGCCCACTCCTCCGAAGCCATTGCCCAACAGCACCGAAACCTTGTCAAAGGTTGAATTCGCTGTGACGAGATCGGTGATGCCGTCGCTATTGAAATCCCCCGTCGTAGCGCTCCAGGGCGAGTGCCCGACGGCGTACGTAGTGTGGCTTGCGAAGGTTCCGTTGCCCTCGCCTCCGGACCCGTTGCCCAAGAGTACGGAGACACTGCTGGAACTCGAATTCGCTGTGACGAGATCGGTGATGCCGTCGCTATTGAAATCCCCCGTCGCCACGCTGACAGGCCCGTCGCCAGCGGCGAATGTGACCTGTGGGACGAAGGTGCCGTCGCCCACCCCACCGGACCCGCTCCCCAGCAACACAGAAACCTCGTCGGAATAGAAATTCGCGGTGACCAGGTCGGTAATACCGTCGTCGTTGAAGTCTCCCGTTGTTACGCTGTATGGGTAGTCACCTGCAGGATAGTTGACAGGGGGGGCGAAGGTGCCTTCCCCTACGCCCCCGCTCCCATTGCCCAGCAGCACCGAGAGATCGTCGGAAAACGAGTTCGCAGTGGCGAGGTCGGGGACGCTATCCCCGTTGAAGTCTGCCAATGTGATGCTAAAGGGGTAAGCCCCAGAGGCGTATGTAACTTTAGAGACAAAGGTGCCATCACCAGTACCCCCACTGCCATTGCCAAGCAACACGAAGACGTTGCCGGAGCTTGAGATCGCGATGGCGAAGTCGGTGATGCCGTCGTCGTTGAAATCTCCGGTCGCCACGCTAAAGTTCCCATTGGCCGCGTTGTAGTTGACTGCGGCGGCGAAGGTGCCGTCGCCCACTCCCCCGGACTCGTTGCCCAGCAGCACCGAGACGTCGTCGGAATACAAGTTCGCGGTGGCGAGGTCGGTGATGCCGTCGCCGTTGAAGTCCCCCGTGGTCACGCTGTTCGGCCCATCGCCGGCGCCATAGGCAACATCGGTGACGAAGGTGCCGTCGCCCACACCACCAAACCCGTTCCCCAGCAGCACCGAGATGTTGTCGGAGTCGGAGTTTGCGGTCGCGAGGTCGGTGATGCCGTCCCCGTTGAAATCCCCCGTCGTCACATTGTTGGGCCCATCCCCCGCGGCGTAGGTGACCTGGGTTGCGAAGGTGCCGTCGCCGTTCCCCAGCAGCACCGAGACGTTGTCGGAGTTGGAGTTTGCGGTGGCGAGGTCGGTAATGCCGTCGCCGTTGAAGTCCCCTGTCACCACGCTACGGGGCGCGTCTCCGGCGGCGTAGGTGACTTGTTCGGCGAAGGTGCCGTCACCTACGCCCCCGCTGCCGTTGCCCAGTAGCACCGAGATGTTCTCGGAACGTCGGTTAGCGATGGCGAGGTCTATGATGCCATCGCCGTTGAAGTCCCCCGTGGTCACGCTGTTCGGCTGATCGCCGGCGTCATAGGCGACATGGGTGGCGAAGGTCCCGTCGCCCACGCCACCGGACCCGTTCCCCAGTAGCACCGACACGTTATCGGAACCGAAATGGGAAGTGACAAGGTCGGTGATACCATCGCCGTTGAAATCCCCTGACGTCACGCTACCTGGCTCGCGTCCCGTGACATAGGCACCATGGCTGGCGAAAGTGGAGTCCCCGACGCCCCCGCTCCCATTGCCCAGAAGCACCGTGACATCGTGGGACAATCCATTGGCGGTGGCGAGATCCGTGATGCCGTCGTTGTTGAAGTCCCCCGTGATCATACTTCCAGGCGAATCACCTACATCGAAGGTTCGAAACGGAAAACCTCGCCATTCCTGGGCACAGAGTGGCACCGCCAAGGCAGCCAGCAGCACCACCGCAAGGGGGGTGGCCCTGGTCCAGGGCGAAGCCGTCTCTCCGTTCAATATTGAAAGCTCCATAGCCCCCTCCTTAAGACGACTCGCGCCAGATATTCTAATGACAATCTTGTGATCCGGAAGGGTTGTAGCAATCCAATTGTGGCTGCGCCACTACACCAAAACCTCCACCTCCAGCCGCCCCGCCTCGAAGCGCCTTGCGATGATCGGGGCGGGGGTGTTGGCGAGGGCCCAGGCCTCGGCGGTTAGCCTGGCATGGGTTCCAAGGGATTGGTCGAGCCAGGCGGGGCTGAGGGGCGCCGTCCAGGCTTCGTGGGGGACGCCGAAGCGGGCGAAGGCGGCGGTGGCGAGTTCGGCGAACCCGTCGGCCAGCCACATCACGGTCCAGTCGGCCTGGCCCGCGCCGGACGGGCGGGTGGCCTGGCCGAGGAGCGCGCCGCTGTGGCGGTCGAGGAAGCGGAGGCGGGCGGCTTGCAGGAGCGGCGGGGCGCCGGCGCGGGGGCCGGGAAATTGGAGGAGGTCGTCCTCTGTGGCGTCGCGCAGGGTGAGGGCGGTGGCTTCGAGAACGCGCAGCGCCCACCGGCCCGCGGAGGGCGCGAGGACCGCGAAGCTCTCGGCGAGGGCCCGGCGGAAGGCGTCGCGGATGGCGAGGCGTTCGGCGAAGGCGGCCCGCAGGCGGCGGTTCTGGGCGGCCAGTTCGGTACCCGCGGCGATGAAGCTGGCGCTGTCGAGGATGTCGCCCGGCAGGGCCAGGAAATCCCCATCGCTTAGGAGCGTTTCCAGCACGGCCTCGGGCGCGCAGGCGCCATCGGGTTCGGAGAGGCGGCCGGTGACGTCGGCGAAGAGGCGGGCGGTGGCTTCGGCCTTGCCCGGCGGGATGGCGCGCCCGACCCACCGCACGCCTCGCAGATCGAGGGCGAAATAGGAGGGGGCGTCTTGCAGCGTGAAGCGCACCGTCAGATCGTCGCCGCCGGGGGTGAAGAGCGCCCACGGGTCGGCGGCCGGCAGAAGCGCGGAGACGTCGATTTCAAAGGTGCGATAGTCCGAGGGCGCGTCGGCCTGGCCGGCGAGGGCGAGCTCGACCGGCGTGTAGGGATCGGCGGAGCCAACGCCGGCGAGCGGCGTGGCCTCGATCCAGAACCCGGCGACCTCGAAATCCTCGCCAGTGACTTCATAGAGTTCGAACGCCGCACCGATCAGGTCCGCCGCTGTGGCGCCATTGGCCGCGGCGTCCAGTTCGATGGTGCTCCAGGAGGTGGAGACGGAGCGGGTGACGTTCGTATTGATGAAGCCGGAAACGACGATTTTCAGGTTCGTCAGGTTGAAGGACGACGCGCGAATGCGGGCCCGCAGCTTGACGCGGTCGAGGACTTTATCGGGGTCGAGGCCGGTGCGATGGACGACGCCGGTGAGCTTGCCCGCGATGTTATCGCCCGCCGAGCGATCATAGACGGCCCACTGATCGAAATTGCCCGAAACGGCAAAGTGGCGGTTCGCCCAGCCGTTGGAGTCGGTGCCGGTGCTGACGTCGAATCGCACGATGGCGGGGTCCGGCGCGGGCAGGGCGGGCGCCAGGTCGGCGGGCGAAGCCAGCGCGGCGACGCCGTCGAGCGCGGGCTGGGACACGATGACGTCCAACTTGTCGAGATCGAGGACGAAATTATTGGCGCCGTGGCTGACCTCGGCCCGCAGGTTCGTGGTGTCGCCCCAGGTGGAACGGGCGCGGACCTGGAAGCGGAGGCGCAGGTCGAGCAGTTGCCAGAAGCGCAAACTGGTGCGGGCGAGATCGCGGAGCCAGGTGGCTTCGAGCACGTTCGTCGAAGCCGCCAGATTGGCGCCGCCGGGGCCTTCGTCGCCGGTAAAGGCGTTGGCGGCGAAGGTGGCGGTGGTGGGGGCTTCGAGGTTCCAGTCGGACGGACGCAAGGCGCCAAGCCATGTTTGCTCGCCCGGCCCATCGAAGCGCGTCACGGGCAGGGCGGGCAGCGAAACCGTGGTGGCGTCGCGGCCGGAAATCGTGGCCGGGGCGATGGTGGCGCCGGCGATGACTTCGCCCGATGGCGACCCGGCGCGCAGGTTCGCGACGGTGGCGCCGTGGTCGGCGGCGACCCAGGCGGGATCGCCGGCAGGCAGCAGGAAAACGGGGGCGCCGGCTTCGTGCTCGCGGGCGGCGGGGCGGGTCAGCGTGGCGAGGCGCGGCGGATCGGCGAGGACGCTGGCGTAGGTGACGACTTCCTCGCCGATCTGGGCGCGGCCGGTGGCGGGGAATTCCCCGGCGGCCGCGCCCCGGAGTGGGATTTCGGTGGCCGCCTCGCCCAAGTTCGACCGCAGCGTGGCGCGCAGCGGCCGGAACAGCGGCACGAGTTCCAGGCCCTCGGCAAGGCCGAAAATCTGGGGCAGCCATTGCGGTTCGCCGAGGCCAAGGGCGGCGCCCTCGGCAAGCGCCGCCAGATCGCGACAGAGCAGGGCGTCGTTGCCGAGGGGTTCCTCGAGATTGACGCGAATCGTCAGGCGGCCGGGTTCGGCTTCCCAGCGTTCCAACAGGCCGAAGAACACGGTTTCTCCGCCACGCGAGAGGCTGACCTGGGCGGTGTCCGCCACGGCCGTCCGGGCGCGGGCCAGGAACGCGGCCGCCGGAGCGGCGGCGCCATCGAGGACGAATTCTCCCCCGCCGCGCACGCCGGTGCGGGCCGAATCGCGCCACTGGGCGAAGAGGGATTCGGAAAAGGTAGGCTGGGCTACAAAGTGTTGTGGGGTGAACACTTGCGTCAGATCGTCGGACAGCCAACGCACCGTCAGCGTCCAATCGGTCAGGGTGGTCAGGAGAGCGGTGCTCATGGGGTTACCTCCGGGGTGCCCAGGAGCGTCATTTCGAGACGGACTCCGGCGAGATTGTGACCGAGACCAAAGACCTCGGCGGCGGCGCGGGGGGCGGCGCGGTGGAAGACGCCTGCGCCATCGGCCCAGACGATTTCGGGCTGGTCCAGCAAGGCGTCCCACGCGGCGCGGAGCGGGTCCGCCATGGCGGCGGTGAGGGGCGAAAAGGTCAGATCGAGGTCCTGGCGCGCGGGGGCGAGGACGGTGCGGATGCTGGCGCCCGAGAGGGTGTAGTCCTGGCGCGTGGCGGCTTCGCGGCGGGTGGCGCCGCGCAGGGCGGGGCCGGTGGGCAGACGCGTGGGATGGACGAAGCGGAGGCCCTGGGCCAGTGCGCTGAAGGCCTGGCCGGTGGGGCGCTCGACGGTGAGGGTGCCGGCGTCTTTGGCGAGGACTTCGCCGAGGAATTCCATGGCGCCTCCCGAGAGATCGTAGAGCCCCACGAGATCGCCGACCTCGGCGCCGAAATCGGGCAGAGTGGTGGCGCCCCGGGCGACGGCGCCTCCGGTCAGGTTGAGAAGTTCCAGGCCCTCGCCAAAGGCCGCACGGATCAGACCGGCGAGGGGTCGGGCTTCTTCGAAGACCTCCTCCCAGACGGCCGGCAGGCCGGCATTGAGGAGCTTGCCCCCGGCGGGCAGGAGAGGCGAGTGGCCGGTGGCTAACTGTAATCCGGTCAGACCTTGACGGATGACATCGGCGGCGGGCAGAACCCCATCGGCGCCCCAGAGGCGATCGTCCACGCCCTGCACATCGCCGGACGCCACGCGCACCAGCCAGCGGTCGGTGCCGCCGCCCTGGCCGCGGTCGCTAGCGGGCGGTTTCCATCCCCCGGCGGCGACCTGAATTTCCGGCGCGTGGCCGAGACCAAAGCGTTTGTCCGCATCGAGATCGCCCATGGCGGGGCGGACTTGCCAGCCGGGTAGAAGGGTTTGAAGAGCGGCGATCAGGGCGCTCTTTCGTTCATTGATGGTTTGCATTTTGTACCCTTTGCAAAAATTAGGAAAGGGCATGAAAACAGCGGAACGGCTTCGTTCGCTTTCCATGCCCAGGGGTCGAAAGGTGATTTCCGATATTTAGTATCGGTTCAGATTGCCGGGCCGCGTGGCGCGGTCGTCCGGGGTGCGGTTGGTGGCAGTGCCGTGGGGCAGGCGGTGCAGGCGCTGGCGGGCTCCGGCGGCGCGGATGGCCCATTCGCTGGGGAGCGTCTGGCGGCGGCGGTGGAACAGCCGTTCGACGGCCAGAGCCACCGCGTCATCGCGCCGGGCGCCCACCAGCGGCGAGCCATCGGCCATGCCGGTGCGGTCGCGGATTTCCCGCTCCGCACCGGCCAGCGCCTCGGCGACAACGGCCTCGTCGGCAAAGCCGTCGCGGTCGTCGTCGGTCAGTTGCACCAGCGTTTCGCCGGACAGGGCGAGGGCCAGATCGGTGGTGGTGAGGGCGCTCATGGCTACGCCACCGCCGACCGGATCGCGTAGGCCGCGGCGGGCGCGACGAGCTTCTGGTCGTAGTACTTCTGCACGCGGATCATGGTCGATTTGCGCCGTTCCTCGCGCCAGGTCTGGACGCTGGTGCCTTGCAGGCTGCCCTCGGCGCGGGCCCAGACAAAGGTCAGGACCGGCGCGATGGATTTCAGGCCCGGCCGGCTGGGGACGCTGAGGAGGAAGGCGTCCTTGCCCCAGACGTCCTCGAGCACCGGGGCCTGGCCCCGGGCGGCGGTGTTGACCATGGCGCGGGGCACGATGACGCGCTCGACGTCAAAGAACTCGGCCAGCTCCGCCGGACCCGGAATGCCGAGGCGGATGTATTTGACGCGCTCGGCGATTTTCGGGTGGTGGCGCAGTTTCTGGTACACCGCTGGGGGCAGGATCAGGGTGTTGGGCACGGTCTGGGTGGCGCCGGCGATGGCGTCGCGGGCGGTTTCGATGTCGTCCGCGGGGTCGGAATTGGCGCTGTCGCTCCATTGGTCGTTGCCGGCCAGGGTCACGCCGGGGATCTCCGGCGCGGTGCGCAGCAGTTCGGCGAGCCCGATTTCCTGGTTCAGGAGGATTTTCTCCGTCAGGAATTCCGTGCGATCCACGTCCGGGGCCAGGGGGCTGTCGGCGTTGTCGCGTTCTTCATCGGGGATGACCGATTCGAGGGCGTGATCGCCGCAGAAGTAGGAGTCGCTGGAGAGGGCGAAATCGATTTCGTTGGCTTCGGCGCCCGGGGCGCGGTCGTCGCGGGTCTGGCGAGCGGTCTCGCGCTGCGGATCGTACACGAAGTACTTGTTGCTTTGCCGGCGGACGAGGACCTCCGGCGCGAGGAGGGACGCGGCCAGCATGGGATTGCGGTACGCGACCGAGACGTTCGTCAGGGCGACGTCGTTGTGAACGGTGGAGATATCAGGCATGGGTTTGCTCCTGGGTAAGTTTGGTAGGTTTGGCTAAATAAGCCGAAGGGTGGTTTCTGTGTAGCACGGCCGTCTCGGCCGTGATCGGTGGCGATTTCCCGACGAGAAGTGGCTGTTCTCTGCGGGGCGGTTCCGGGGGCTGGGGGTGGCTGGTCACGGGCGGGACGCCCGTGTTACCTTGGTTTTAGGGGGTGAGGAGGACGTCGATGATATCTCCTTCCGCGGCGGCGGCTTGCTGGGCGATGGCGAAGATGCCGGTGCCCACTTCGCCGCCGGAGAGGGTGGCGGTGTCGGCCTGCGTGATGCCCGAGCCATCGCCCGTGGCGGAGGCCGCGACGAGCAGACTGGCGACCGCGTGGGCGTTCAGGAAGGCTGCGATGGCGGTGGCGGTGGCGGTTTCGTCGCCCCCGCCGTCCGTCGCCAGAGTCACAATCAGCGTGGCGCCATCGAAGGACGCGGCGAGAACCTGGTCGTTGCCGCTGTTGGCGAAGACGACGGCGAGGCCGTTGCCCCCCGGACCCGGTTCGCGAGCGGTCAGGGTGACGCCGCCGTTGGCGGTGCCGGTGTCGAGGGTGGCGGCGGCGTGGGCGGCGGCTTTGACGCGGCCGGTGGCGTCGGCGGCCACGACGGATTGGCCGAGGGCGATGGCGCTGGCGGCTTCCACGGGCACGATGCCGAGACGCCGCACGGCCACGGCTTTCCCCGCGCGGGATTGGGCGTGGGTGGTCACGCCCACGATGGGGCGCGCGTTGGCGGCGGCGGGGTACTGGCACTGGCCGGGGCCGGGGCCGTGGACAACCGCGCGATGGGCGGCGACGCCTTCGCTTTCTTCCACGCGAAAGGCTTGGTCTAGGACATAGTTCGACATGATGGACTCCTTGAGTCGAAGGGTGTTATCACAAAGTGATGTTGTGATCGATTCTGTGGCGGGCCGCAGGCAAGAGTGCCTGCGCTACATTGTTGCGGCTTTGGGTGGCTGGTCACGGGCGGGACGCCCGTGCTACTTTTTTAGCTGTATTACCTTATCGGCTGATGTGGAGGAGCGATTCGGCGTAAGTGACATTGGGGTTTTCGGTTTGGAAAGCGATGGCTCGTTCGTGGAGGCGGAGGCTTTCGGGAGAGGCTTCGCCGTGGAAGGCGAGGGTGGGTGCGGAGGTGGCGGGGTGGCTGTGGGTTTCGCCGAAGGCGACGGCGGACTGGCCGTCCTGGAGGGCGCCGACGAGGGCTTCGAGGGCGTCGCCGGCGCCGAGTTGAGCGAAGGCTTTGACCAGGCCGCGCTCCTCCCAGGCGGGGCGCCAGTGGCCGCTTTCGACGAGGCGTCGTTTGGCGTCGGCGGCGCCGGGGGCCTCCGGTTCGGGGGCTGGATGGGCTTGCGGAACGCGCGTAGCGGCTTCATTTTCCAGGACTTCCTGAAAAATCGGATCGGTCAGGCCTTTGACTTCCGGCGCGGCGGCGCCGAGGAAACTGACGGCCTTGAGGTAGGGACGGCCGGTGGGTTCGAAGGCGCGGTAGAGTTCGACGCTGCGCTTCTTGTAGTGGCCGCCGCCGAGGGCGTCGCGCAGGGTGGGGCTGAGGCGGGTCAGGGTCGCGAGGAGACGGTCTCCGGCGCGGCGCACTCGCCCGACCCAGCCTTGGGCGGGGCCGTTCTGGGCGTGATCCAGGGTGACGGGGGCTTCGTGGTGGCGGGCCGGATCGTAATCCGACGCCATGGCGTCGAGATCGGCTTCGGTGAATGTGCCTTTCGGGCCGTAATCCCCGGCGCGGAAGACTTCGATTTCGAGGGTTTCGGGGGTTGGGGTGGGCATGGTTTTTGGATCCTGATGGAAGTGTGTTTTCTGTGTAGCACGGCCGTCTCGGCCGTGATCGATGGCGATATAACTATGGGAAGTTGCTTTTTGTCTTTGGGGCTCCTTCGTTGGCGATGGGTGGCTGGCCGCAGGCAGGAGTGCCTGCGCTACATTTGTTTCGGTTCCTGATGTGGCACGGACTCTCTAGTCCGTGTCCGTGGGCGATGGGTGGCTGATCACGGGCGGGACGCCCGTGTTACTTTTTTTGTGCGTGGTACCTTCTTATCGGCCGATGGGTTCGGGTTCGGGTTCTTCGGTTTCCTGGCGGTCGGCGGTGTGGCGGTCGGTTTCTCCGGCGATGGGGGGCAGGGTTTGAGGGGTGAGGCGGGGGTCGCGGACGGGGTTTTCGCCCCAGGGCACGGGCGCCAGACCGAGGCGCTGGCGGGCTTCGTTGACGGTCAGGATGCCGAACTGGAGGTGGTAGCCGAACAGGTTGCGATCGTCGAAGGAGAGAGCGGCGCCGTCGTCTTTCGGACGGGCTCGGCCGTAGCGCTCGTAGAAGTGATCGAGCGGCAGCGGCACACCTAGCGCGATCAACTCGCGGTCGATTCGCACCTGCTGTTCGAGGTCCTGGGGCGGGGTCGGATCGAGACTCCAGAGGGGGACCTTGGCCCCCGGGAAGTTCAATTCCGTCAGCCATCGAACCAGGGAACCGTTGACGATTTGGGCGAGCCAGCGGGCGTCCGATTCGATGTAGTCCTGGCGCACCGATTCGTGGACGTTGCCGAGGGCGAGGGAGCCGCTGCGGCGGCCTTCGCTGGCGGTGAGGGTGGCGCCGAGGACGACTTTGCTGATTTCATCGTTGCAGTACTCGGCCAGTTCGCGAAAGGCCGCCGCGCCGCCCGATCCGCCGGAGCGGGATGCCTCGATGAACTCGATCTTCACCGATTCGGGAATGACGACGCCGGTGTCGGTGGCGAGGGATTCGAGGACTTCGAGGAGTTTCTTTCGCTCGTCCTCCGGCGTACCGGCAGGATAGGTGGCGACGGCGGTGGGGGCGCCGAATTTTTCGTTATAGATGCTCCAGAATTTGAGGCAGTTTTTCTTGAACCAGTAGGGCCAATAGGCGCGCTGGCAGAGGCCGCGGCCGTAGGGGTGGCGGGCGCCGGCGCCGAATCGGGCGACGACGAATTTGCGCTCCGGCGGGCGCAGATGGCTTTGCGCGGGCAGGTACGCGCGGCCCGGCGCGGGGCGGACTTCGGGGGCGCCGCTGCCGGTGGCGAAGGGGGGCGAAAGGAGCAGCAGCTCGCCCCGGGTGCCCATGGCGAAGCCTTCCTGGGCATGGGCGATCCAGTCCTTAATGGTCAGGCGGCCTTGGGCGTCGTAGGTCCAGATCAGTTCGATGGCGGCGAAGCCCTTGGGCAGGGCGTCGCAGAGGGCGCGGAGGAAGCCTTCGAAGCGGGGGAAGTCATCGAGGGCGCGGCGGACGAAATCGGCGGCGGCGCGGTCGGCGGGCGCGTCTCCACCGGGGCGCAGTTGAGCCCGCAGCCCCATCAGGCCGACGACGCGGGTTTGCAGCACGGCGTAGAGATGGCCGTCTTTTTCCTCCATTTCGTTGAAGAGTTCGTAGACGCTGCGGTGATGGCCGCGGCCGCTGGCGGCTTCGGTTTCGAGGAGGGCGAGGGTGGCGCGGGTGCCGCCGTCGGGTTCGAGGATGGAAGCGCGCCAATCCTCGGCCGGGTTGCGGCTGGGGCGGGTCAGTTCGGTGTTCATGGCGGGTTCCCCCGGATCGTTCAGGTGAGCGGCGGGTTCGAGCCCGAGCCGCTGATGAACGAGAGGAGAACACAGGAGTTTCCATTTGTCCCCTCATGTGGAGACTCGGGAACAAAAAAGACAAAATACACTTATCAGACAAAAGGAGCTTAGCGTGGAATGCTGGAGATTCTTGAGTTAGGCGAAATCGAGGGATGAGGCAGATTTTTAGGGAAATCACCACAGAGTCACAGAGGGCACAGAGATTGTTGGGGTTGTTGGGGTTGCGTTGTCATTCGGTGGGAGGGTGGAGCTTTGTGATGGGCCGGGGGTCCTGGGATTTCCAGGAGGCGAGGGCAGTGGGACGCTCTGTGCGTAGGCTCGAGCTGTCGCTCGCCGTGGGTCAGTTCGGTGTATTCTTTTTTCGCCCGGTTCCGTGCTGCTCCCTGTGGCAGACACGTTCGCGGAAATCGGCGAAAAATGTGCCGGGTGATGGCAAGGGTTGCAGGCAAGATTCCGAGCGGCGCGCAAACCGTTGGGAATTCGGGAAAAGGCTGTGGGGTCAGGCGATATGGGGGGCCTGCGTGAGGCGGGACGGAGGGTGAGCGGAAGGCGAAGGCGAACAATGAAAGTTGTTGGCTGCAAGAATTTGTTTGCGCCTCTCGGCAATTCCGCTCCAATTTTTGAACCGTGGTTCCGACATCTCCACACAACATCATAGGAGGCTCTATGCTTTCCCGTTCCATTGTTCACGTGAAGGCCGTCGCGTTGGCGCTGGCTTTATCGCTGGTCCAGGCGGTTTCCGCGCAGGAAATGCGCGTCGCATCGATTCTGGTGTACGACGATATCAACGACACGGCGGCGATCCAGAACTGGGTCGACGAGATCGACGGGCTCGGTTTCAACGCGGTGGCGGTGCACGCGCGCTTTCGTGGCGATGCGACCTATTTCCCCAACAAGACCAACAGCCAATACCCGAACGACGAACCGCGCAGCAGCGCCGCCGGTGGGATCGACGTCCTGCAGGAGTTCATCACCCGCGGCCACGCCAAGGGGCTGAAGGTGTTCGCCTACGTCAACGTGTGGCTGCAGACCGATGGTTCGGACACGGACCCGCGCGCCAACCATCCGGTCAACACCCACCCGGAATGGATCACCTATCACTATAACGGTGGCAATCCGGCTCGCATGACGACGGCACAGGACGACGAGGGGATCTGGTTCGACCCGGGCATTCCGGCGGCCCGGACCTATATGGCCAATGTGTGCGGCGATATCATGAAGAACTACAACGCGGACGGCATCATCATCGACCGCATCCGCTATCCGCAGACGTATTGGCGCCGGGCGGATTTGGATTTCGGTTATCACCCGACGGCGATTTCTCGGTTCAATTCGCAGTACGGCAAGAGCGGCGTCCCCAGCCCCAGCGACAGCCAATGGCAGCAGTTCCGCCGCGATCAGGTGACGGAATCGGTGCGCGCGATCTACAACACGATCACCGCCATCGACCCGAACCACATGCTGCTGAGTTTCCCCATCGGCCGGGTGTCGGACGCCATCAACTTCAACTATCAGGACTGGCCCGCGTGGCTGAACGCCGGGGTGTGCGACGGGGCGATCGTGCAGATTTACCGCGACACGAACAGCGATTTCTCGGCCGGATGCGACGAGCACCTGGCGGCTTACTCGGGCAACCGGCTGCTGGGCGTAGCGACGAAGTGCTGGATCAGCAGCGTGGACGTGGACGGCCAGATCGCCATCACGCGCCAGAAGGGTTTCGACGGCACCTCGCCGTTCCGCCATGGCGTGATGGAAGGCCTGGGCCTCTTCCCGCAGCTCTCCGTCGCCTACAGCACGCCCGCCTCCTGGCCGGCGATGCCCTGGAAGGTTCCGACCACCTTCATCGTGGACAACAACACGGCGGGCTGGTCGGCGTCGGGCAACTGGTGGGCGTCCTCTTCGACGCCGGGGTACTACGGTTCGAACTACCGCGTGCGCTCGACGGCTTCGACGAGCGACGCGGCGACCTGGAAGGTGAACCTGCCGGTGGGCGGCAACTA
Source organism: Sumerlaeia bacterium (assembly GCA_040219255.1). Lineage (GTDB taxonomy): Bacteria > Sumerlaeota > Sumerlaeia > SLMS01 > JAHLLQ01 > JAVJSW01. The sequence goes on along the minus strand of JAVJSW010000027.1, from coordinate 23,705 downwards.
CGAGGTCTTCGCCCGGTGGGCCTCGGGCAGCAACCGCGCCAGCAGCGCTCCCTACATCGTGTACCACAAGAACGGTTCGACCACCAAGAACATGAACCAACGCACGAACGGCGGCCAATGGGTGTCGCTGGGCACGTACAACTTCAACGCCGGCAACGCGACGCGGGTTGCGCTGTCGTGCTGGACGTCGTCGGGTCAGTATGTGATCGGGGATGCGATCAAGATGGAGAAAAGGTAACACGGGCGTCTCGCCCGTGATCCGCGGCGTTCATCCCACGCCAACCACCGAACTCAGAGAGCCAGTCTCGGCGGCGGAAGCTGGGGGTGGCTCTTTTTTTTTCTGGAAGGCGTGGCCGATCACGGCCGGGACGGCCGTGGTACCTTATTTGATAATCAAATTCACCAACCGCCCCGGCACCACAATCACCTTGCGGATTTGGGCGCCGTTGGCGGCGAGGGCTTTTTTGACCGCGTCGCTTTCGCGGGCGGCGGCTTCCAGGGTGGCCTGGTCGGCGTCGCGCGGGACGGTGAAGCGGTCGCGGACTTTGCCGTTGATTTGCAGCGGGATCTCCACCTCCGCCTCCACCGTCAGGGCTTCGTCGAATTCGGGCCAGGACGCGTCGAAGACGCTGCCCGTCTGGCCGAGCGCTTTCTGCCAGATTTCCTCGGCGAGGTGCGGGGCGAAGGGCGCCAGCATGATGCAGAGGGCGCGCCTGGCGCTGTCGCTGGTGGCCTTCTCCGCCTTCAGGGCGTTGTGCAGTTCCATCAGGCTGGCGATGGCCGTGTTGTAGCCGAGGTCGCCCATGTCGGCGCCGACCTTCTTGATGGTCTGGTGCAGCTTGGTGCGCAGGGCCGCGGGCAGGTCGGCTTCGGGGACGAGGGTGTCGCTCTCGCCCGGTTCGAAGTACCAGGTATAAAGGCGGTTCAGGAAGCGGCGGATGCCCATGACGTTTTCGTCGCGCCAGTCGCCGCCTTGCTCGTACGGCCCCAGGAACATCAGGTACATGCGAAGCGTGTCCGCGCCATAGGAGGCCACGATGTCGTCGGGGTTCACGACGTTGCCCCACTTCTTGGACATCTTGCGGCCGTCCTTGGTGATGAGGCCGTGGGCGCGGAAGCGGCGGAAGGGCTCGCCGATATCGGCGAGGTCGCCCTTCTTCGTGCCGCCCATGTCGAGGACGCCGGCTTCTGTGAGCGCCAGACAGATGAACCGCGTGTACATCAGGTGCAGGTTGGCGTGTTCGTTGCCGCCGATGTAGAAATCGACCGGGAGCCATTTCTTGATCAGCTCCGGGTCCCAGGGCCGGTCGGGGTCGTTGGCGCTGATGTAGCGCAGGAAATACCAGGCGCTATCCAGGAAGTTGTCCATCACGTCGGTCTCGCGCCGGCCGGGGCGGCCATCGGGCAGGGTCGTCTCGACCCACTGCGGCTCGTTGGCGAGGGGGCCCTTTCCGTCGCCCTTGGGGCGGAAATCATCGATGTCCGGCAGCTCGACGGGGAGTTGGTCCTCGGGCACGGGGTGGATGTTGCCGTCTTCGTCGTAGATCACGGGCACCGGCGGGCCCCAGTAGCGCTGGCGGCTGATGCCCCAATCGCGCAGTTTGAACTGGGACTTGGCTTTGCCCAGGCCCTTGGACACCAGCCATTCGGTGATGCGGGCGATGGCGTCTTCCTTGGCGAGGCCGTCGAGGCTGATCTCGTCGTTGGCGGAATTGATCATCGCGCCGGGGCCGGACCAGGCGGCGTCGCCGCGCAGGATGTACTGGCGCAGCTCGCCGCTCTGACCGTGGTTCAGGTAGTCCTTGAGCAGATCGTCGCCGGGGGGCGCGTAGAAGGACTCGGTCATCGTGAAGGTGCCCGTATCCGAAGGGATATCAGCCATCGGCGGCAACATCGCGGAGATCTGATCGGCGGTGGCGCCGGTCATGTCGGGGTCGATGATGGGGCGGACATCGAGGTTGAACTTCTCGGCGAAGGCGAAGTCGCGGTGATCGCCGCTGGGGACCGCCATAATCGCCCCCGTGCCATAACCCATCATGACGTAATCGGCGATAAAGATCGGGATTTTCTCGCCATTGACGGGATTGATGGCGTGGGCGCCGATGTGGACGCCGGTTTTGTCGCGTGCGACTTTTCTTTCCTCTTCCGTCATGTGCGAGCACCGCACGCGGTATTCCAGAATTTCCTGCATCTGCTCGCGGGCGCAGATTTTATCGACCAGCGGATGCTCCGGCGCCAGCACCATAAAGGTCGCGCCGAAGAGCGTATCGGGCCGCGTGGTGAACACCGTGATTTCTTCGTCGCGGCCGTTGACCTTGAAGGTCACTTCCGCGCCCTTGCTGCGGCCGATCCAGTTGATTTGCGAGGTCTTCGTGACCGCGGACCAATCGAGCCAGTCGTGGTTGTCCAGCAGCTTGTCCGCGAAGGCGGTGATTTTGAAGAACCAGCAGGGCATCATGCGGCGCTCGACGGGCGTGTCGGTGTGGCGCTCGCAGGTGCCGTCGGGGTTGACCTGCTCGTCGGAAATCACGGTGCCGCAATCGGGACAGAAGTTCACTTCCTTGGTGTCGCGATAGACGAAGCCGGCCTTGTAGAGCTGCAGGAAAACCCACTGGGTCCACTTGTAGTACTCGGGCGTGGTGGTATCGACGACGTAGCGCCAGTCGTACATGAAGCCCATCATGTTGAGCTGGCGGGTGAAGTTCTTGACGTTCGACGGGATCAACTCGCGGGGGTGGCGGCCGATCTTCATGGCGAAGTTTTCCGAGTGGATGCCGAAGGCATCGAAGCCGATGGGCTCGAACACATCATAGCCCCGCAGGCGCTGGAAGCGGCCCTGGATGTCGGCGCCGGTGAAGGCGTAGACGTTGCCCACGTGGAGGCCTTCGGCGCTCGGGTAGGGGAACATCATCAGGACGTAGTAGGGATTTTCCGCGCCTTGGAGGTCCACCTCGTGGGTGCCGTTCTGGCGCCACCATTCCTGCCAACGGGCTTCGATCTGTTGCGGGTCATAGATGGCTTCGGGCATGGGTCTGTTCGTCTGTTTCGGGGATGGGCTCTGCCGCGCGCCACGCGCGCGAAGGGTCCGGACATTGGCCGACCCGCCCCCCGGAAGGCAAGCCCCAAGGCCACCAATCCCTTGCGCCTGCCCTGTGGACTGAGGATGGTTGAAGCATGAAGTCCACGGAGGTGGGAGCCACAGGAAGAATACTTTACCAATATCTTTCTTCCCTCTGCGCTCTCTGCGCCTCTGCGGTGAATTTCTTATCCCGGGATCGCCCTCCATGCCTCAAGTCACCGCCATCGAACCCACGCCCAACGAAAACGCCATGAAGTACACGGTCTCGCCCCCGATCCAGGATCGCGGCCGGGGCTCCTTCAAGGACGCCCATAAGGACCAGCATCCCCTCGCCGCCGCCGTCTTCAAAGTCCCCGGCGTCATCCAGGTCTTTCTGCTCAACGACTTCGTCACCGTGACCAAAGATCCCGCCGCCGAGTGGGGCAACATCCAGGACGCCGCCCGCGCCGCCATCGAGAGCGTCGGCGACGTCTGACGGGCCGCGGCCAACCTTACTCCCCTCAGCGCCCCGCGCACGACACCACCCGCCATGGCCCGCCTGCTCAAAATCGAAACCGTTCTAAAACACCACCGGCAATTCGTCCCCATCGAGGAAGTGCCCAAGTTGTCCGACGACACCGCCCCGATCATGGGCTGCCTGGTGATCAAATACGGCGACCGCATTCTCCTCGGCCGCCAGCACATCGAAGCGGTCGATGTGATCTGGGAAGGCGTGGTGCGGGCCGTGGCCGACGCGGTGGAGAAGCGCTTTGGCGAATTCCCCTTTCCCGGCGACAACCACGACTTCGTCCTGCAGGTCGAAAAGACCTTTACCGGCATCCGCATCGAGGGCGACCCGCGCCAGCAAATCGAAGTGCCCGAGGAGGTCTTCTTCACCCTGTTCCTGCACGCCGCCACTTCGACGTTCCAGAGCTTCATCCGCCTGAATCCCAAGGGCTTCCTGCGTTATCAGAAGGTGCTGGCGACGCTGGAGAAAATGCGCGACCGATTCGCGGCGGAGACGGCGGGCGGGGACGCTACCTAAGGAATAGGCGCCAGATGGACGGGCAGCGGTTGCGGGAGAGAGGTCAAGCGCCGCCCGCCCGCGCCACCCCGCCGGGCGTGGCGATCCAGTGCGCCGGGCGGTCCCAGGAGGGGTCGGCGGGGACTTCGGCGACGACCTGGAAATCGTAGGCCACGGCCACCCGCACCGGGTCCAGACCAGCGGCGGCCCAGGCCCCCAGCATGCGGTCGTAGTGACCCTGGCCCTGGCCAAGGCGCCAGCCCTCGCGATCGAAGGCCAGGCCTGGCAGCAGAATCACCGGCAGCTCGGCGGGGTCCACGGGCGCGCAGGCGGGAACGCGGGGCTCGGGGCAGCGGAATTTGCCGAGGGTGATGTCGCGGCCGGTGTCGCGGACTTCGAAGAAGCTCATCGCCGCGCCGTCGTCCTCCACCCGCGGAAGGGCGAGACGCCGGCCCTGGGCGAGCCAGCGCTCGCAAAACGGCCCCGTGTCGATCTCGAGACCCATCGGCAGGAACGCGCCGAGGACCTCGACGGGACCGAGGACCGGCCAGGCGAGGAGGACCTGGGCGAGGCGTTCGCCCGCGTCGCACCGCGCCTCGGGGGTCAATTGGCGGCGGCGTTCGCGCATGGCGAGCCTCAGGGCCGCTTTTCGTTCCGCCACGTTCATCGCGTTCGTTGCCTTTCCGGTGTGGGTGGTGCCAAAGGTCTGGCCCGCGGGGCGGCCGGGCGGCCCCGCGAAAAGAACCTTTGCGCCCTGGCGCCTGCGCGTCATTGCGTTTATTCAGCATTTCCGCCAGGACCGGCGGCGCCGAAAGGACCCGTGACCCCCCGCGCCATGAAAGTGGTCATCGCCTGCCGCACGAAACGGCCCGAGATCGTCGACTTGCCCCCGCCCAAGCTCGGCGCGGGCACCGTCCTGATCCGCGCCAGCCATGCCGCTGTGGCCCTGCCCGAGGAGCTGGAGTTCATCGCCACGGTGGAAAAGCAGCTCCAGCGCGGCGAGGACGGCCTGACGCTCGGGTCCATGGTCAGCGGCCTGATCGAGGAAACGGGCGAGCGCGCCCACCCGGACCTGAAGGTGGGCCTGCGGGTCGCCGCCTATGGCTATCCGTTCGTTTACCATGCCTCCTATTTGTCGGTGCCGAGCGAACGCGTCGTGGAAATCCCCAAGAAAGTCAACCACGAGGAAGGCGCCTACGCCGGCCAGGGTGCCATCGCGGTCAATTTCCTGCGGGTGGCCCAATTGTCCCTCGGCGAGGTGCTGCTGATTTTCGGCGGCGGCATGGTGGGCCTGCTGCTGGGCCAGGTGGCGCGCGCCGCCGGCGTGGTGCCCATCGTGACGGACCCGAGCGAGAACCGCCTGACCCGCGCCCGCAACGTGGGCATTCCGCACACGGCGGCGGGCGACCCGGAGGCGCTGCGCGACGAGGTGAGGCGCCTGACGGGCGGCCAGATGGCGGACGCGGCGGTGCTGACGCGCGACGCCCTGCCGGAGGATTGCGAGCTGGCGGCGGCACTGCTGCGCGAGGGCGGCCGGCTGGTGGTGTCCCACTCGGCGGCGGGCGACATGGCCCTCGACATGTCCGCCGTGGCGCGCAAGCGGCTCGAGGTGCGGGGCGCGAGGGGCGGAGGGTTGGCCAGCCGCCAGGGCGCGTCGCCGGACGCGGTGCGCTGGACGCTGCGCGACAATATGGCCGTTTTTTTGGATTTGGTGGCCGACCGCCGGGTGCAGGTTTCCCCCTTGATCAGCGACCGATTGCCTTTGGAGCGCTATCCGACCTTGTTCGAGCGCCTGCGGGAAATGCCCGACAGTTCGATCGGGGCGATCCTGACGCTCTAAGGGACGGGCCTAAGACACGAAAGCTCCGATTATCGGGATCGGAGAAATCGAGGCGAAAAGCCGGAAAATAACGTGTCATTTACACCGATTCAATCAGATGCAAATTATTGCAACGTTAAGAATCCGTTGACACGGGACCGGTAAAGCTCTTTCCTTCCCGAGTGTAGGGAAAGGAAAGGTGCGCCTTCCTCCTGCGAAATCAGGCTCTGGCCAAGGAATCGCGGTGCGTTTTGCATCGGTTCGCCGCTCAAGCGCTTGATGACCATTGGACCGCACCGCCCCCCCCGCCTTTCCGGACAACATCACCCCCTTCCTTTTTAAGGAGAGCACGAATGAAAAAAAGTTCTTCTCTCAAACTCGCGGCCCTCGGCGCCCTCGCTCTCGGCACCGCGGGTGTATCCCACGCCGCCTGGAACGCGCCGACCACCGACGGTGACGCGATCTCCAGCGCAACGTACACTCTGGTTTCGCTTCAGACGGAAGCCGCCAGCTTCGGCGCAACCAACCAGCTCATCGGACTCTGGGCCGCCAATGATGACACCAACCTGTACCTGGGCTTCACTGGCAACCTGGACAACAACGCGATCACCGTTTTCATCGACTCGCAGGCCGGTGGTAACACCAGCCTCGAGCCGAACACGGCGGGTGGCTACGGCGAATTCGACAGCCTCGCCAGCGCTGGCGGCGGCGCCCTGCCTCAGGGATTCACCGTCGACCTCGTCGTCGACATCGGCGAGCGCGACTCCGAAACCCTCGACGTCGGCCGCTGGACTGTTACCGCGGACAACGCCGGGGCCTACTTGGGCAACGTGACTCCTTCGGGCACCCTGTCTAACGGTTACTCCGTCGCGATCGACAACACCGGTTCGACCACCCCCAGCTTGGCCCTCGAGGCCGACAAGGGCGTTGAACTCGTGATTCCGCTGTCTGACCTGGCTGCTGGCCCTGGCGACATCATCGAGCTGTTCGCGGTCCTTCAGGGCAAGGGCGTGGGCGATCCCAACAGCCGCTATGTTTCGAACCAGACCCTGCCTCCGTCCGTCGGCCAGACCAGCGACTTCGCTTCCGACGGCGCTGGTAACTTCGGCACTCCCGGCGTGAACTACGACGGCAGCGTCGCCGGCCCGGACATCACCCCGCTTCGCTACCAGCTTGTTTCCAAGCCCGCGAACCTGACCGGATTCACCTTCGTCAGTGCCTTCTCCGTGGATGAGCAGGGTCTGACCAATGGCGACCTCCGTGGTATCGCGTTCAACCCGGCCACCAGCAACTCCCTGATCTCTGACGAAGACGCCAACGTCATCCTCGTCATGAGCCCCGATACGCTGACCACCAGCCTGATCACAAACGTCAACACCCCTGACGGCACCGTTGATCCCTACAAGGTTGACGCAACGCAGGACGGCACCATCTTCACAAGTGGCTTTAGCGGCTCTGTCAAGATGATCGCCAACGACTCGGTGGCCGATGCTTCGGCCTCTCCGATCATTATTGCACCTGGCGACCACGCCGTGCTTGGTTCCACCCGCGCCTTCCGCGCCATCGGTGATCACTCGGCTGGTCAGGCCACCCTGTTCATCGCCAAGGGCACGAACATCTCCATCTTCCGCAACTCCCCCGACGAAGTGACCACCTACACCCTTCAGGCTACCCTTGCGACCGCGGCCGCTTCCGACCTTGAAGGTATTGGCAGCAACGAGTCCGGCACGGTACTCTACGCCCAGAACATCGGTGAGAACGTCTTCCGTTACGTCGGTACTCCTCAGACCGGTTACACGCTTGACGCGGGCTTCGGCCCGGCTCTGAGCAACTTCCACGGTGACTTCGTTTACAATGGTCTGTACGACGCCGCGATCTCTGGTGGTGGCTACGCGCGCCAGGCCCGCTTCGTCGCTTACAGTGGTACCGATGGCACCACCGCGATCGGCCCCGGTGCGACCGCTGGACCCGATGCGGGTGCGGCTTTCGCCGGTACTTACGAGTACGATGAAGAAACCGCTACCTCCGGCGCCACCAATGCCTCCGGCGGCGTGTTCTTCAATGGCAACCGCGTTTGGGTGACCCACGCGGGTCTGAACAATACCCAGGGCTACGTGGCCATCTGGGACGCGAATATCTCCGACTTCACGACCGTCTCCGATTGGTCGGTCCTCGACTAAGGATTGCCCAACCGGCCCCCCCCGGCCGCGTTGACAATTCCTGAACACCTTGGCGGGGCTTCCAACTTCTGGAGGCCCCGCCTTCCTTTAACCCGCCCGTTGACAACCCCCGGCCCCTGGGCCTCAATGCCCGCCCGCCGCTCGCCGGTGGGCAGTTCCCGTTTTCCGGAGGTCTTCGACACCGTGGCCAAACCCTCTCCCCTCCAGGCCGTGAAGGGCATGCACGACATTCTGCCCGTTGGGGCGAAAGCCTTCATCGACCGCGCCGAGCATTGGCTGGCCCTGCGCCGCGCCTACTCGGAGTGGGCCGAGGTCCACGGCTACGGCTACATCGAAACCCCGGCGTTGGAGCCCACCGAGCTGTTCAAGCGCACCGCCGGCGAAACCAGCGATGTGGTCAGCAAGGAAATGTACACCTTCCAGCGCGCCGACGACGGGCCCTCGCTCTCGCTGCGGCCGGAGGGTTCCGCCTCGGTCTGCCGCGCGGTCTTGCAGCACGGTCTGGCCCAGGCCGCGAGCCAGGCGAAGCTCTACTACATCTGCCCCATGTTCCGCGCGGAAAGCCCCCAGAAGGGCCGCTATCGCCAGCACACGCAATTCGGCGCCGAACTCTTCAAAGAGTCCGACCCGACCGCCGACGCCGAGGTGATCGCCATGCTCTATGGCTTCTACCAGCGGCTCGGCCTCTCCGGCATCGAAGTCCACCTCAACAGCGTGGGCACAGACGTCTGCCGCCCGGCCTATCGCGACAAGCTGGTGGCGTACCTGATGCAGCACGAGGCGAGCCTCTCGGCCGATTCGAAGACGCGCCTGTCCCTGAACCCGATGCGGGTGTTGGACAGCAAGGCGCCCGAGGACCAGGACATCGCCGACAACGCGCCGGTGATGATCGACCACTTGGACCCGGAGAGCGCCGAGCACTTCGAGGGGCTGAAGGCGGCGCTGACGGCGCTCGATATTCCGTACCGGATCAATACGCGGCTGGTGCGCGGGCTGGATTACTACACGCGGACGGCGTTCGAGATGATCTGCCCGACGCTGGACGGCGCGATCAAGGTGATCGGCGGCGGGGGGCGCTACGATGGGCTGGTCGAGCAAATCGGCGGCCCGCACACGCCGGCGGTCGGTTTCGGCTGCGGGGTCGAGCGGCTCCTTTTGGCGCTGGAAAGCCAGAATATCACGCCCGGCGAGGAGCCAAAGCCGACGGCCTTTGTCTGCTATTTCGGCGACGAAGACAAGATGACGGCGTTCCAAGTCCTGCAAAATCTGCGGTCCGCGGGCGTGCGGGCGGAATTCAGCTATCAGACCCGCAAGCTGAACAAGCAGCTCAAGGCGGCCAACAACTCTGGCGCGCGATTTGCCGTTCTGGTGGGCGGAGACGAGGGGCAGCGCGGCGAAGCGGTGCTGAAGGATTTGGTGGCCAAGGACGAGCGCCCGGTGGCGCTGGGGGCTTTGGCTTCCGCCATCCTGTCCGCACCGGCCGCCAACGCCCCGATGCTCTGATCGCCCCGCGGGGCGAATTCCAGAGAACAGGCGGATTGAGCCCATGGGTTGGTTGCAACGCGTGACAAGATCGAAGAAGGAGGCGGCCCTCGTGGCGGCGGTTTTCGTCCTGGCGGGGGCTTGGCTGTTGTTCCTGTCGAGTGGCGGAGGCGCCCATCAGGGACCCATCGCCGAGCCGCAACGGGTCGATCTGGATTTCGACATCGCGACGCTCGACGGCGAAGTGCGGTCGGTCGCCGAATTGGCGGCGGGCAAGCCGGTGATTCTGCATTACTGGGGAACCTGGTGCCCGCCGTGCCGGGCGGAAATGCCGGAAATCCAGGCCTTTGCGAACGAAGGCGCCTTCGACGGCGAACTGCTCCTGGTGGCGGTGAACGATTCCCCCGGCGCGGTGCGGCGGTTCGCCGAGGACAAGGGCTACGATCTGCCGTTTTCCGTGCTGGCCTCTCTGCCTGGGGACGAAGCGCTGACGACGCGGTACTTCCCGACGACGCTGGTGATTTCGCCGGAGAGCGAAGTCGTGTACCGGCGCGAGGGCGCGATGTCCTGGGACGACGGAGAGTTCCGGGCGGCGCTGGCAAAATTACCGGAAGCGGCCCAATAGATTCGAGAGTCTAACAATTCCCCTCGCGTTGCGGGGGGGTGTTTGTCTAAGTTTTCCGCGATTTCGCTCAGGTAATCTGGCTATCGCGGAGGATTTCTCTCATGCGGCCGCACTGGACCACCCCCCGGACGACGCTTCTCATCGCCTTGGCGAGCCTCTTCGTCATCTCTGGCGCCCTGGCGGTCTGCCTGTGGGATTGCCCGAGCGAGCGCCTCGACCTCGAAGGGCCCACGCTCGACAAACTGGACTGGAACCTGGTGTCGCTGCTGGGCGAAGCGGAGAATCTGGCGCTGCGTTCCGACAAGGTATCCTTCGTGACGGTCTGGGCCACGTGGTGCCCGCCATGCCTGAGGGAAATGCCGAAGATTCAGAACCTGCACGAACGGTTCGGCGAGCAGATGAACTTCCTGTGCATTTCCGCCGAGGACCCGGGCGAAGTACGCCGCTTCGCCCAGCAGCAGGGCCTCACACTGCCGCTCTACACGACGGACGATTCGCCGCCGCAATCGCTGGCGATCGAGAATTTGCCGACGACCTTCATCATCTCGCGCGAAGGGCGCCTGCTGTTCCGCCACGAGGGCTTCAAGGACTGGGACGATTCGGGGGCTCTGAGCCTGATCCGCCAAGCGATCAAGAAGGGTTGATGGAAATCCCGCTCCTGTGACGATTCGCAACCGAGCAAGGATGGTACAATCAACGGTCAGTTTCTCGATTCCGACAAAGAAGAAACGCGGGCTGCAAGAGGCGCGCGAAGGGACCGGGGCGTGGGTTCTCCTTGCCGCCCGGTCGGGGGGCTTGGCAAAGCTAACATCCTGCTGTGGATGGGTGTTTTCGGCACACTTTGAGCTTCCCCCCATCCCAGAACCCCGGGAAGGACCAACCGCCCCATGACCGACGCCGCCACCCTGAGCCCCCTGATCGGCAACGCGCCCGTTTCCGAGGAACTGCACGCGCGCCTCACCAATCTGCGCCAGCAGCTTGGCGACCGCCTCGTGATCCTCGGCCACCACTATCAGCGCGACGAAGTCATCGACTACGCCGACCGCCGCGGCGACAGCCTCGACCTGTCGCTCTACGCGGCGACGCTGAAGGATGTGGAGTTCGTGATTTTCTGCGGCGTTCACTTCATGGCGGAAACGGCCGACATCGTAACGCCGCCGAATGTGACGGTGCTGCTGCCGGATCTGCGGGCCGGTTGCACCATGGCGGACATGGCCGGAATCGATCAGGTGGAGGAAGCGTGGGATGTGCTCTCGGAGGCGACCCGCGAGAAGATCGTCCCCATCACCTACATCAACTGCACCGCCGCGCTGAAGAGCTTTGTCGGCCAGCACGACGGGGCGGTCTGCACCAGCTCGAACGCGCCGATGGTGGTGCAGTGGGCGTTCGAGCGGGGCGAGAAACTGTTCTTCTTCCCCGACCAGCACCTCGGGCGGAACACCTGCGCCAAGCTGGGCATCGGGCTCGACGAGATGCTGGTGTACGATCCGTTCCAGGAGGACGGCGGCCACAGCCTGGAGGATTACGCCCGGGCCAAGGTGATCCTGTGGAAGGGCCATTGCAGCGTTCACCAGAACTTTCGCCCGAATCACCCGGACCTCTGGCGTGCGCGCAAACCCGGGATCAAAATCCTGGTGCATCCCGAATGCCCCTACGAAGTGGTCAGCAAGTCCGACCTGGCGGGCTCGACGAAGTTCATCGTGAAGACCGTGGAAGAAGCCCCCGCCGGCAGCGCCTGGGCCATCGGCACCGAGCACCATCTGGTGAACCGCCTGGCCAAGGAGCACCCGGACCAGTTCATCACCAGCTTGGCGCCTTTCGCCTGCCAGTGCTCGACGATGTTCCGCATTTCGCCGGAAGCGCTGGCGGATTCGATGCAGAGCATCCTGGATGGCACGCCCCGGCATGTGATCGCGGTGGACGCGGAAACGGCCGAGTGGTCGCGCGTGGCCCTGGACCGCATGATGGCGATGAAGGGGTAGGGTGGGGGCGTGGTGCGTGCCGCGTTCTACGTGCTGTGAGGGTTGGTGATGGTTCGCCATGGGAAGGGGCGCCTTTCGGGGTGGGGAATTGCGCGTATGGTAAGGCAGGGGCGGTTGGCTGGCGCGTGACAAACGGCGGTTAAACCCGTGGGTTTTGACGGTGTGGCGCGCGGGTGGCGGAGGGGGAGGAATTGGGAACCGCGGATGGACGCGAGAGGGACGCGGATGGGGTGGCGGGGGTTCTGGCTTCAAAGCGAACTTTCGGACCCAAACCATCCGCGTTTTGTTTTCTCGTGCCTTTCGGCGGTCCAGTTTTGTCCTAAACGGGAAAATAGTCCGCTCCAAAACGGTGAGGGATTTTTGAGGTTTCCGTGTGCCTTGTCCGGAAGGAGAGGATTTTCGCCCTCCAAAACCTAAAAAAGCTTAGCAATCAAGCGTTTGAGCGAAGGGGAAAGGGGAGGGATCCGAGAAACTTTTTGTTTCCGCCAAGCGATCCTAATGGATTTTTCAAAAATTCAGTGGTTTTTCTCCGCCATTGGTTCCCACCAACCAACACCTCTTCATCCCACCCCCTTCATGTCCGGAGAAAACCCACTCATGAAACTTCGCTCGCTCACTCTTTTCCTTGCCGTGCTGATGATGGCGGCCGCCCCGGCGGTTTCGCTGGCTCAGCGCCCCGCCAAACCCAGTGGCCTGGTGTCCTATATCACTGGCAACGCCAACGATTCCAGCCGGGGTCCATCCAATGGCCCGGTGATCTGCCTCCAGGGCGGAAACTTCGACATCGACGAAGCCTTCGAAAACCGCGTCTGGCCGGTGCTGAACGGCGGCGACGTGGTGGTGCTGCGCACCGACAACAGCAGCGGCTACCAGAGCTACCTGTACAACATCACCGGCAGCAACAACCGCCGCCCCGATTCCGTCGAGACCATCGTGGTGAACAGCCGCACGAAAGCCAACAGCAGCTATGTGGATTGGGTTCTGCGGACCGCGGAGTTCATCTACATCGCCGGCGGCGATCAGGCGGAGTACCTGAATTATTGGAAAGACACGAAGGTCGAGTCGGCGATCCGGGCGGCCTATAACCGGGGCGCGGCCATCGGCGGTATTTCGGCGGGCTGTGCCGTGATGGGCGAATTCATCTACGACCCGGACGGCGTGCCGGGAGTCACCACCAGCGAAGCGGTGTCGAATCCGTACCGCAGCAGCATGATTATCAGCAATGGCTTCGTGGCGCCCGGCCTGACGAACGACATCATCACGGACACCCACTTCTATGAACGCGACCGCATGGGCCGCAGCATGGCGTTTATGGCGCGGCTGCGCCAGGACGGCCGCACCGCGAAAATCACCGCGGTCTGCGTGGACGAAGACACGGCCATGACCATCGACCGCAACCGCGTCGGCCGCGTGGATGGCGACGGGTATGTGTACGTGCTGCGCGAGGACGGCGCGACCTATCGCCGCCAGGTGCGATCGGGCCAGCCGCTGCGGTACGAGGACGTGCTGTGCCACGATGTGCCCGCGGGCGGGTCCTTCAACTTTGGCAACAACACGTCGAGCCGCGCGGCGTACCGCGTGGATGTGGACGGACGTTACCCGAGCGCCCCCTACACGCCCAGCAATCCGTACTGAGCGGTGCGCGGCCTAGCTTAGGCTAAGCAAAACCTCCCACCATAAGTCCGGCCCCGGAGCATCCCACCACGCTCCCGGGGCCGGATTTGTTTTGCCTAGGGGCGATGGGCGGGTACAGGCTGTTCCCGCCATGTCCGATCCCGACCTCCCGCCCGAGCGATCCCGGAATGACGTCCTCGCCGAGGTGCGGGCGATGCAGGGCGGCACGCCACCAGAGGACCGGGCGCGGTTCTCGAAGCCTTGGGTCCTTATCAGCTTTTTCGTGATTCTGGCGTTCGAGGTGGTGCTCTGGGGTGGCAGCCGATGGTTGCTCGAGATGGTGGCGCCGGCGTCGATCTTCCGCCTGCGGCTGGAGTCGCTCTTTATCCTGGCGAGTTTTTTCTGTGGCGGGTACGTGATCGGGCTGATTTCGCCCCGGGTGCGCGTGGCCGAGCCCGCGGCGGGGGCGTTCCTGGCGGTCCTGGTGACGTTTTTCTACGCGCTGTTTACGCCGAGTATTTTCTTCAAGTTCTCGATCCCGCGCATCCTGATCGGTGGGGGCGTGGCCTTTGTGCTGGCGCTGCTGGGCGCCGAGCTGGGAGAGAAAACCGCTGCGCGGCTGGGCAACCGGGCCTCGCGGACGTACCTTAAGGACAAGTAGCTCAACCCCCTATGCGCGTGCTCGGCATCGAATCCTCCTGTGACGAAACGGCCTTTGCGGTGGTCGAGAACGGCGTGCGCGTGCTCTCGAACGCCATCGCGAGCCAGATCGACCTGCACGCGCGATACGGCGGCGTGGTGCCGGAAATCGCCAGCCGCGCCCACCTGGAGGCCGTCGTGGCCATGCACCGCGCGGCGTTACAGGAAGCGGGCGTCACGATGGACGACATCGACGCCATCGCCGTGACCCGCGGCCCGGGGCTGAGCGGCTGCCTCCTGGTGGGGACGGAGTACGCGAAGGCGCTGGCGCTGCGCCACGGCAAGCCCCTGATCGCCGTGCATCACATCGCCGGCCACATCGACTCGGTCAACATCGGGCGGACGGCCACCGCCTGGGGCGATCCGGTGGAGGCGCGGGCGGCCTTCGCGCCCTACGTCGCGCTGGTCGTCAGCGGTGGCCACAGCAGCCTGGTGCACGTGCGCGGACCGATGGATTTCCTGGTGTTGGGCGAGACCCTGGACGACGCCGTGGGCGAGGCCTACGACAAGGTGGCGAAGCTGCTGGGGCTGGGCTATCCGGGCGGCCCGGCGATGGATCGGCTGGCGGGGGAGGGTCACCCGCAGGCGTTCGACCTGCCGCGCCCGATGGTGCACAGCGGCGATTACAACTTCAGCTTTTCCGGCCTGAAAACCTCGGTGGCGCGAACCGTCGAGAAGCACCGCGCGGAGTCGGGCGCGCGCGAGTTGGCGCCCCGGTTTCTGGCCGATCTGGCGGCGTCGTTCCAGGCGGCGTGCGTGGACGTGCTCCTGCGGAAAGCGGCGCGCGCGCTGGAGGAAACGCGCGTGGGGCGTCTGGCCATCACGGGCGGCGTGGCCTGCAACCGGGGGTTGAGGGCGGAAGCGGCACGGCGCTTTCCGAAGGTCCAAATCGCCATCCCCGCGTCCGAGTTCTGCACCGACAACGCAGCGATGATCGCGGGGCTGGGGGGGGTGCTTGGGGGGGAGGGGCTACGGAGTGGGCTGGGGCTGAATGCGCTGCCGGGGCTCGGGTTGGGGGATGAGGGGAGGTGGCAGGAGTGAAGTGGACAAAAACCCGCATCGGCTGCTTTGGTTTAGGGATTACTGGGCTTCTGCTCGCAGGTTTCATATACCTGAATTTGCCCGATTTCTTTTTTCTACGAGTACCTTACACCTATCAATTGCGACATCTTGAAATGGCTATACAAAACTACAAGGCGGAGCATAATTATTATCCTTCTCCGGTTCCCATAGAAAGATATCTTGATGAGAGCCTGATCGACATCTTGGGCATACAAGGGGAAACAGTTCTTCCAGTAGAAGAAGACGGGATGCGATACTACGATTACTCATTCAGAGAGTTTGATCTGCCATTTGTGTATCATGCGTATGATGACGCTTTTACCACCCGGACCGGTGTCGCGTGGGTCGCGGTTATTAGTGGTGCCGATGATGACTTCGACCTCAAGCCAATGGCTGATGCATTTCTTATTGAAAATCTTCCCGTCTCCGCGCCTTACCTTATCGACAAATTGTATGATCCTACCAACGGTTCAGGAAGCAGTGGTGACTACATTCGATTGTCGGGAAGAAGTATGCTCGATCTCATTGAAGAGAATGAAAATGCGTGGCAGTAATCCCGCCTTCACCCTCCTCGAACTCCTCGCCGTCCTCCTTATCGTCGCCGTCCTCGCCGCGATCGTCGTGCCCAACTTCACGGGCAGCCGCCTGTCGCCGGTTTCCCGTGTGAAGAGCGACATGCGGTCGCTCAGCACCGCCCTGGAAGCCTACGCCGCCGATCATGGGGTTTTGCCTCCGGGCGATGCGGCGCGGGATTATGTGGAGGGGCAGGCCTTGTACGATTATGGCTTGGTGAGCGAAACGGTTACGCCGGCGCGACTGACGACGCCGGTGGCGTATCTGACGCATCTGTTTCCCGATGCGACGTTTGCCGGACGCAAGACGAAATTGCCGATTCTCTATCGTCTCTTTCCCAAGACGCACGACGAACCGACCACCCATCCGGGGCATTATCTGCTCCAGGCGGCGGGACCCGATGGCGATTTCGATTTCCGGGCGACGGAGCACTTCTACCTCTTTTACCCCGACCGCGACGTGATCGATATCTTGTCGCCCTTTGTCTATAACCCCACCAACGGAACGAAAAGCTCTGGCGATTTGTTCCGCACTTCTGGAAAGTTTTTCCCGTGATGAAACATCTGTTCCCGCTTCTTTTTCTCCTCGCCCTGCTGACTCCAGCCCGGGCGCAAGACCCCCTTGCCGTGGATTGGTTTTCCCGCTCGGTGGGCGAGGGCGTCACCTGGCGCTATTACTATTTCGATGACCTCTATGGCGAACCCCAGAGCATCAGTTACATCGAGGCCGACCTCTCGCAACCCGGCATCGCGGTGCAGTTTCCCTTTGTCGAAGGGGGCCGCGCCCTGACCAGCGACCTGATCTCCGCCCAGGTCCCCGGCGCCGTGGCCGGGATCAATGGGACGTATTTCGACACGGGCGAAGGCGGCGGCCATGTGACGTACCTGCGCGTCGATGGCCAGGAATTCCCCCTCGACCGCCCTCGCGGCAAGGGCGAGTGGGGCATCGGCGGCGGCGTGACCATCGGCCCGGACGGCGCCGTGGACGTGACGGCCATCCCGGCCGAGGGCTGGACCAGCGACACGGTCTCGCACAGCATCATGGCCAACGGCCCGCTGCTGATCGAAGGCGGCGAAATCCCCTCGGCCCAGTTCAAGAAAATCGGCCCCCACTGCACCAGCCGCCACCCCCGCAGCGCCGTCGGCGTGACGACGAGCGGCACCCTGATTCTCCTGACCGCCGATGGCCGGACCCAGGACGCGGCGGGGCTGACCTGCGAGCAACTCGCCCAACTGATGCGCGATCTCGGTTGTGTGGACGCACTGAACCTGGACGGCGGCGGCTCGACCACCCTCTGGGCGGCGGGTGAACCGCATGGGGGTGTCGTGAATTACCCGAGCGACAACGGCCGGTACGACCACCGTGGCGAGCGCGAATCCGCCAACGCCATCGCTGTCGTCGCGCCGCCCGCCGCGGGTCCCACGCCGTG
The DNA here is from genome assembly GCA_040219255.1 of Sumerlaeia bacterium. Lineage (GTDB taxonomy): Bacteria > Sumerlaeota > Sumerlaeia > SLMS01 > JAHLLQ01 > JAVJSW01. The sequence continues at coordinate 6,158 of JAVJSW010000027.1, read as the reverse complement.
GGATGGGCGGCTGGTGGAATTCCTCGCCCCGGAGGTCATGGTCTCGGGCGAGTCGGCCCCCGTGACCGCGCTCTATCGCAACATCGGCACGGAAACCTGGCGCGCGGGCGAGGTGCGGCTGGTCACCTCCCGCCCCACGCGCAGCGACAGCCCCTTCGCCGACCCGGTGGCGTGGTTGTCGCCGAGCGAACCGGCCCGCCTCTATCCGGCCGAGGTCGCGCCCGGCGGCCTTGGGCTCTTCCACTTTCCGGTGCGCGCCCCCGAGCGCGAGGAAATGGCCCAACTGACCGAAACCTTCGAACTGATCCGCGTGGGCCACGGGCGATTCGGCCCCGCCGATAACGAAGCCCGCTTCCAGGTCCTCGTCGGGCCCGAGGGCGGCCTCGAAGGCCCCATCGTGATCGAGTCCCGGCCCGATGGAAAGCACCCGTTCTTCTACCTGGAGAACGGCGGCTTCGCCAATTCCAGCGTCGATATCGCCGTGCCCGAAGCCACCCCCGGCCTGGGGTCGCGCTATGGTTCAACCTACAACACCCTGGCCGGGCCCAAGAGCGCCGCCTTCGCGCCGTTGCTGCGCGACGAGAGGCGCTATCATGTCTATGTCGCCTGGCCCGCCGCGCCGAACCGCCGCGATCGCATCACCTACCGGGTGCTGCACGCGGGCGGAGAAGACGTCTTCACCCTCGATCAATCCGCCACCGCCGACGAATGGGTGCGCCTGGGCGATGGCCCCTACACCTTCGCCCCCGGCCGCCAAGGCGGCGTCGAGGTCAGCAACGAGGAAATCAACGAAAGCGGCAGCTTCTATCCCGGCATCGTCAAGTTCGCGCCGGCCGAGTAGGGTAGCTGGCGTGATGGTTTAACCACAGAGCACTCAGAAGACAGAGGTTGCACAGAGGGAGTGGCTGGTGGAGAAAGATTGGGATTTCGCACCATTGCTTGGAATCCAAGGTCATTGGACTTGCAAACCATCGAGAAAAGGAGGCCATCCCCATGTCAGGTTCGAAGCTGCCCCGACCCCTGGTGGAATGGGCGATTGTCGCCGCCGTCCTGGCGATCCTCATTGCTTTGGCCCTGCCCGATCCATTGCCCCATCATCCCCGGTCGCCGGTCTCGCGCACGCTGTCCAACTTCCGCACAATCCACACAGGAGTCGAGTCCTGGGCTGTGGATAATGGGCATTACCCGGCGGGCGACGCCATTGCCGGATGGCTTGCCACCGGCGACATCTCGCCGCACGGCCTTGGCCGGGAAACCGTCGTGCCCACCGCTCTGACGACCCCTGTGGCGTACCTGACCGGCCTGCCCACCGAGCAGTTCGGCGGCGAAGACTGGCCGTTTCTCTATGCTGGCTACGCTTACGCCGATGGGGATCAGGATCGCAACCGGCCGCTGTGGGTGCTGTCTTCCATGGGGCCGGATGAAGATTACGACTTCCTGCCGCAACGCGATTCCCGCCTCATCGCCGGGCTGCCGGAAACGTCCGCCGACCTGCTCGATCGCCGCTACGACCCGTCGAACGGCACGGTCAGCAACGGCGATGTCTTCATCATGTCGAACTTTCTTGGCTATGAGGAATGGCCTTTCAAAGCTTCGGAGGCCAATAAGTAACCCCCGCCAACCTCACCCCGCCTCCACATCCCGCTCCGGAGCCCCGCCGGGATAGTCTTGCCAGAACGTCTCGCGGAACCCCGGCGGGTTGTACTCCCAGTGCCAGGGCTCGTTCTGATACGGGAACCAGCCGAAGTCGTCGGCGCGCAGGAACAGCCATTTATGCACCGGCGATTCGCGCATGTGAACGACGCCGCTCATCGGGCGGGTGCTGATTTCAGGCGATTCGAAATCGCCGTGGCTCATCTGGAAATCGACCGCGAGACCCAGCGAATGCGCCGAAAAGCTGGCCACGGCGTTGGGATTGCCGGACTTGGCGGCGTTGCGCTCGGCGACCTCGCGCAGCCGGTGCGACGACAGAATCACCAGGTCCACGCCCTCCTTCTTCGCCTGCTCGCGCATGCGGACATAGGAATCGGCGGCGTGGCGGTTCAGCATGAACGTCGTCTCTCCCGGGATCGGGGTCCATTGGTTCGTCATGTACTCCCACACCTCCTCGGTCGCTTCGCCCCGCAGCACCACCGCGTCGCGGGTGCGGTTCGCGCGGCGTTCGGGAAAAATCAAATCCAGCGCGTCCACCATGATGTCGGCCGTTTGCTCGTTGGGACCCTCGGGGCCGCCGGGATAATCGCCGAACTGCCAGTCGAAATCGCGGAAATGCTCCGTCAGTTCCGGCCCCAGCAGATCCAGCACCGACGCGTCCGGGTCGTGGATGAATTGCAGCTCGAGCGCCCGCAGCAGCGCCCGCTTCGACTCCTCAGAGTTCGCAGCGAGCGCCGTCTCGAACGCCTCGCTCACCGCCTCGGTTCGGTCCGCATCCAGAATTCCCGCCCAGACCACCTCGGGATGCAGGCGCGACGCCCCCGCCTGGGCCATGTCCGCCACGTCGCGGATCAGGGCCCGCTCCTTCGCCGGCCATTCCCTGGCGGGTTGGCTGGTGGCGGCTTCGGCCGGTTGGCTCTCCGGCGCTTGAGCGTGGGCGCTCCCCACCACGGCAGCGGCGGCGATCAGAGCGATCAGGACATTTCTCATCGGAACAGGCTCCTTGCAAATGGTTGTAGTCCCGCCCCCACGCGAAAATCGGGCAAGGAAAAAGGCCCCCGCCCAAACGTCCGCGGGTCTTAACCACAGAGTGCCACAGAGAGGACGGAGTTTCCACAGAGGGCGCCCGAATGCTGATGCGAGAATATCGAAGATGCTCAATATGATCAATCGAATGAGCGATCACCCCACGTACCGTCGAACCATCCTTTCTCTCCAAATTCCAGAATCCGCCGTCGTGTCCCAGGCAGCCGGACAATAATTGGCCCTCCTCAATACTCCCAATCAACTCTAACAACCCAAACGTTCTCAGCGCTCTCCGCGTCTCTGCGGTGAATATTCAAAAAGCATCACCGCCCCCTTCCCAACCCAATCGTCTTGCCCGTCCAGCCCCCGATGAGGCACGCCTCTCGAAACGCAAAGGCGGAACAACCACCCATGACCCCCGAACAGCTCGCCGAGCGCCACCCGCGCTTCTACCACATGGCCGAAGTCGAAGCCTGGCCCTCCATCCGGCGCCACGGGCTCCTGTCCGCCTGCGCCCTGGCCGAACTGTTCGAACTCACCGGCGACGACCTCGACCGCGCCGTGCGGCGCTATCGCCCCAAATGCCTCACGCTGACCCACCCCGTCCATGGCGAGGCCATCCTGCGCGACCAACACCCCATGCCCCCGGGCAAAATCCGCAAAGTCATCCCCGCCACCTGGCAGCCCGAGGACTGGTACTTCCACGTCAACGGCCACGCCTTCCTCTGGCCCTCCGAAGACCGTCTCGGCCGCATCCGCCAATTCTACTCGGACCGCGACAGTATCGTCCTGGTCGTGGACGCCAACCGCCTCCTTGCGCGCCACGCAGGCGCCGTGCGGCTCTCGCCCATCAACTCCGGCTCCATCCCCAGCTTCGTCGAACGCGACGACCGCACCTACCGCCCCCTCGCGGACTTTCCCGACAAGAATGAAGTCGCCGAAATCGTCGTCCCCGTCGGCATCCCCGACATCGCCGACCACGTCCTGCGCATTGATCGCATCCGGGGCAGCGAGACGCTGGGGACGATGTGGGAGCGGGCGTGAGCGGGCACTTTCGTTGACATCGGGGCGGGAGGCTTCGACGAATGAATCCCACTGAACACACCCCCCGGGCCAGCCCACACACGATGACGACTTGCAGGTCAAAGCACGAGCCCCCGGACAACGGCGACTCCCTTGCGCAAGCCTACGAATACGACCCTTACGGCGCCCACACGCGCATCGCCGACGGCCCCGACGGCGACAGCGCGGTCAATTGGTCCGCCGACGACACGCGCACCGCCTCGGCCAAATCGGCCTTCGGCGCCACGGCGCTCTACACGGGCCAGCGCTGGGACGCGGAGACGGGGCTGCATTACTACAAACGCCGGTACTACGACGATGGGCTGGGGCGGTTTGTGAGCCGGGATCCGATCGGAACCTGGGGGGATTATCTGGCGATGGGGAATGGGTATGGGTATGCGGGAGCAAGGGCTATCGAATTCATGGATCCAATGGGGGAAACAGGATGGACGCCTCCTCCATTTCCAGGAGGTAATAGAGATGATTGGTACATTGAGGTTACCGGAGGCTACACAATAAGCTGGAAACCGTGTTGTGATAATAACAGAATAGATCCTAAGCACGTATGCTTCGACTGTTCTGCATGGCTGAAAATCGAAGTGAAGAACAAGAGTTGGTTGGATGAACTGCCAGATTGTCCATGCTCTTTGCAGACAAGGGAATGGAAGCGAAGGCGGCGATTTGTCTTGCCGCCAGGGTTTACCCTAGATCCCAACCCCTTCATAGGCGCCTTTCATCCGGGAGCCAATATATGCATGAGAAGTGGAAAAAGCAAGAGTGGCGCTGGTCAACAGTGTTGCTACGATGATAATCTAAAACTGATTACGCATGGCGCAGGTGCGGGAACCCCCGACAAATCCCATGCATCAGACCTTCAAGGTCATATTTCCGATGATGTCAAGCCGTTCGAAGAATGTTCCCTTGATGTGTACTTAGAAGCAAGGCCTCCCAATGGAGGACCCAAAGGGTCGCCTTGTGCGAAGAATCCATAGATGCAACTATTGCTACGAGGAGGTGTTTGAATGAAGGATAAATTGTTATTTCCTTTTCTGTCAATTGTCTTGTTTGGAAATATTATTTTCTCGCTGTCAATGGGGATAGGAGCGCTTATTCACTTAGTGAATATACTCGTATGCGCATACGCCTTGTTCAGAGGCGTCCTTCGAATTCGATCTGGCAAGGACAAACAAGAAATGGGTTACTGGTTGATAGTTTGTTTTGGAGTGAGTCTGTGTGTTAGCCTGTATTACATTTACTACCTAATTGCATATTCCTCGATTTGATGGCGAAATTGGCGAGCATCAAAATGTAGGCTCACTCCATATCCTAACAGATTTGGGCGTTGAGTTGCGAAATCAAAAATAGTCAAGCCTTCGGGACGTCAATCCTGCGAATGAAGTGCCGGGCGCGTGCTCTATAATGCTGGTTTCGCTAGTTCTTTTCAGGAGAGCGGACGATGGTGGAATCGAGTCCTAAGTCCAGTCGGCGCAGCAATCAGCAGTGGTAGGCGCTCGTGGCTGAGCAGGCGGAAAGCAAATGTCCGACAAACCCCACCTCCTCGGCGCATGCACCGCCAGCCTCTGCCATGCAGATCGGACGCCTGACAAGAGGTCGAGTGAAAATAACAAGGTGGGTCACTATTTCGCGGATGTTGAACCCACAAAGTTTTGCAGTTGCGCGGAATATCAAAAGGGACGGCCGCCAAACAATGGCCTCAGGTGTAAGAAAAACGAAATAGGTGAATGCTCAGATAAGCGCAAATAGGGGAAATGATATGTACTGGGTAGTAAAGTCTGTTCTAGTATTTGTCGTTGTCGTCGTAGTAGCGTTTCGTGGCTTGGGATTTTACTCTGAACATCTTCCTGACGTGGCCTTTGTGCTACTTGTAATTTTTTCTATTATGTTTATTTGGACATTGCTTGTGTATTTAAAGGAGAGAACAAAAAAGTGGTTGATAGCCACTGTTTCTCTTGCCACGGACACTTTTTTTATAGCGATTCTTTGGTATTTGTTTTTCGTCGCAGCGGTATAAGGCGCACAACTATTAACACTGGCGGTCGAGTGGCGCGGAGGAACCTCCCCTCCGCGCTCTCCCAGAACCGGACGTGACAGTCTCCCGTCATCCCGCTCCTATCTCTCTGCCGTCTGCGGCTCCCAACCCCAATTGCCAGTGCGCGAACAACGACCTCTGGCGGCGGCGAATCGCCGCCAGCCACCGCTGCGCCTTTCGTGGTGAGGATTGACCCGCTTAAACCTATGCCTCTCCACCATCTCCTGCCCGATTCGCTCCTCCGTCCGGTCATAGAGCTTCGTTGTCCGGGGCGACTCGTGGGCCGCGATCAGGGCGGCGTCCTCCAGCGCGCCGCCGTTCTCCATAAACGCCGTGATGCCCGTCGCCCGGCGGCGGGATTGGGGTT
>JAVJSW010000026.1:0-34300 GCA_040219255.1 Sumerlaeia bacterium | reverse complement strand
GTGGCGGGCATCGCGGGTCGCGACGTTTCGCTGGCGCCGACGGCGCGGATGCGCACCGCGATCCGGCCGAGAATCAGCCAAAACCCACGCCAGGCCTTGGTTCACGAGGTGGACGACATCGTGATCGGCAACGGCATGGGGCCGGAGTCGTGGCGGCCGTTGGCCGGAGGCGAGATCCAGCTTGCGGTTGTTCTGACCCCTCACCAAACGCTAAGCACTATCCCTCATTCACCGAGCCAGCTCGCTATGAAGCCCCTCGTATTTATCCTCGCCGCCACTCTGCTGTTCGATATGTATTTGCAGCACTACCAGCTGTATCATGTGCGGTCGTGGGAAGCGGCGGAGGTGCTCCTGTTGTTTCGGTTTGCCGTGGCTACGCTGATGCAGGCCGTTGGCGTAAACGTCTTGATCCGAAGCGAGAAGAAGGATTGGTTGGGACTGGCCGCAAAGACGTTGGCTGTCGCGGGCTTAGGGCAGGCGTTTGTGCTCACGGTTCAGCGGATATTCTACTTCGTGTTCTTGGGCTTCGCTCAGACCTTTCCCAAGGCGGCCGAAAATAGCACCGTCGCTATAACTATGGTTGCTCTCTGGTTCTACGCGATTATCCCGGGTATCGGAGCCGTGATTCTGGCCTCCTGCTGGAACATCGCCACGATCCTGTTCCGATTGCTGTGGCGTAAGATTGGGCCAGTCCCGGCCGCATGGGGCGGTTGAGAACGACACCGCGCACACTCCGCTCTTCCCCATTGACCGCCCGCCGCCCCTCTGCTCACCCTTGCGGCCCCTTGGGCGCGTGGCGTTCCGGGGGCTTTGATCTCGACGTTCCCCTTCGTTCCGAGGAGAGGTTTTACCCATGACCACGGAGACGCCCGCACGCACTGAGCGTGCCTTGAATTTCAACCCCGGACCCTCGGCCCTGCCTCAGTCCGTCCTGGAGGAAGTGCGCGACAACCTGCTCGACTTCCAAGGCACCGGCATCGGCGTTTGTGAGCATTCCCATCGCGCCAAGGTGATCGACCCGATCTTCGCCGACGCGCAGAATGATCTGGCCGATCTGCTCGGCATTTCTCTGGACGATTGGGCCGTGCTGTTCCTGCAAGGCGGCGCCCGCCAGCAGTTCTATCAAATCCCGATGAACTTCCTCCAGGGCAAAACCGCCAACTACCTCGACACCGGCACTTGGAGTTCGGGCGCCATCGGCGAAGCCAAGTTCTACGGCACGGCGCATGTGGCTTGCAGCAGCAAGAAGGACAACTATACCTACATTCCGGACAGCGCTGATTACGCCGCCGACTCGGTTTACACGCACTTCACCAGCAACAACACGATTTTCGGCACCCAGTTCCACAGTGAACCGGACGCGCCGAGTCCGCTGGTTTGCGACGCCTCGTCCGACATTCTGAGCCGCCCCCTGGCGATGGATAAGTACGGCATGATTTACGCCGGTGCGCAGAAGAACCTGGGCCCCGCCGGTGTGACCATCGCGGTCATCAAGAAGTCCTTTATGGAAACCGGCGCCACCGATCTGCCGAAAATGGCCCAGTACCGCACCCACGCGGCGAACGACAGCCGTTTCAACACGCCGCCGGTCTTCGCGATCTATGTGGTGTCGCTGGTGCTCAAGTGGCTCAAGGGTCAGGGCGGCCTCACCGCTATGGCCAAGGTCAACGACCGGAAGGCCGAACTGCTGTACGGCTGCCTGGACAGCACGGAATTCTATCGTCCGCCGGTGCGGGTCAAGGACCGCTCGAAGATGAACGTGGTCTTCCGCCTGCCCAGCGAAGAGCTGGAAGCGAAGATCATCAAGGAAGCGGACGCGGCGGGCCTCAAGGGCCTGAAGGGTCACCGCAGCGTCGGCGGCCTGCGCGCCAGCATCTACAACGCGATGCCGCTGGAAGGCGTGCAGCAGTTGGTCGATTTCCTGAAGGAATTCGAGCGTAAGAACGGCTAAGGCCAGAGCCTAAAGAAACAATGCGAGGGCGCGAGGTCCATCGGATGCAGTCATTCCGAGGACTTTGCGCCCTTTTCCACGTTCCACGCTAAGCGGCAACTGGCCTGGCTCACTGCTAGAAAGGACCGATCAGAATGAAACTCTTGGTTTTGGGAGCTTCCGGTGGCTGCGGCCGCTGGGTGGTCAGGTTGGCGGCGGAACGCGGCCACACGGTGACCGCCGTGGTGCGGAGTCAAACCGCCTACGAAGCGCCTGAAGGCGTCGAAGTGGTGCGGGGGGAAGTGGTCGAAAAAGACTTCCTGGCGCCGTTCTTGGCCGATCACGAGGTCATCATTTCCTGCCTCGGCCAGCGTCGGGCGAACCCAGCTCCTTGGTCAAAGCTCCTCTCTCCGCCCGATCTTGTGCAGACGGTGGCGAAGAACCTGGCCGGCGTCATCCCTGGGACCCCGGTCCGGCGACTTGTATGGATCAGCGCGGGCGGTGTGGGCGACAGTCACGCGATGGCGACGCCAACGATCCAGCGCATGATCCGCATGGGAAAGGTCGGGATCGCTTACCGCGACCTGAACCGCGCGGAGGAGGTGCTGAACGCGGAGGGGATAGCAAACCTGTCGGTGCGGCCGGTGACGCTGCTGCCTGGCATGCCAAAGGGCAACGCGGTACCAGCCGAAAAGTACGGTCTCTTCTCCACGATCCGCCGCAGCGATGTCGCGAAGTGGATGGTCGACGTCGCCGATGGAACCGTCGATTGTCCAGCCTCCACGGTGCTCCTGGGCACCCGGTAGTCAACGGCTCATGGCCCCCGCATCAGGCCCAAACTCCCGAGATCGCCCTGGGACACGGTGCCATTGGTCGGATCGTACTGGACGAATTCGCCCCGGACCGGATCGGTGACGTCGCCAAAGGCGCTTGCCTGGTCGCTGTCCGGCCCGTAGGACAGCAGCAGATAGCGCGGCGCGGCGCCGGACGGGATGAGCTCGGGATGGCGGGCGTAGAGACCGCTGAGGTCGAGGTAGCGGAACGGGAGACCGCGGGTGTCGGAGAATGTGTCCTGGGGCAGGGCTCGCCCGATGTAGGGAATCGGAGTGGTCAGGGCCCGAAGATCGAGGGAGCTGGCGATGAGCGGCGGATAGGCCGGCAGGGAATAGTGTCCCCAGTGACTGCTCAACATTCCTGAATTCTCAAGCGCTGCGTCGCCGGAACGGGCCGCCGGGTCGAAGTCGTGGATAGTAAAAGCCAACGTGGAGTCCTCGGGCGTGCTCAGCCTGAGCGGCGAATGATCGTCCACGGAATGGTGGTTATAGACTCCAAACCCGCCCCCAAACGGGTCGGCACCACCGCCGCCGAAGGGATCGTTTCCCCCAGTCGCTGCCTGCGTGGCCGGCGTCGTGGGCGCATCCGCCCGCGCCGTATCATACGCCACCAGGAACCGGTAGATGTCCCTCTGGTTTGGCGGATAGACGCCAAAATCCGCGTAGTACGCTTTGGCTCCGGCGTCGATCACGGCCATGTCGTGATAGGTACGGCCAGTTTTGCTTCGGACCTGGGCTTCCAGGAAGTTGGGAACGGCGATGGCCGCCAGAATGGCGATGACGGCCACCACCACGAGAAGCTCGATCAAGGTAAAGGCTTTGCGGGTCATGGTTGGACCTCCATTCCGGCATAGGTCAGGGCGCCCTCGGAACCGCGCGCAAGGTGCAGGCGGACCTCCTGGCGGCGGATTTCCGCCCCGTTGGGGGCGAGGCGCGTGATGGTCACGGGTAATGTCAGCGTCCCGGTGGTGGGGGCGTCGGCGACGGATTCGGCGAAGACGACGCGGCAGGCGCCAAGTTCCAGGGTGGCGCTTGTCGGCGAGCCGCCGCTCTTCATGGCCAGGACGGCGGCGCCTTCGGCGGCGGCGCGCAGGGCCAGGCGTTGCTCCAGGTCGGCGGCGCCGCGATAGCTCTCCAGCGACCGCAGCAGCACCAGCGCACACAGCGTCGAAAAAACGAGAATCATGGCCGCCATGCCATAAATCAGGGCGCCCCGGCGGCGATTGCGATCGGTTCTCATGGGGTTCCTCCCGCCCAGCCCGCGGGGCCGAGGGTCAGTTCAAAGGATCGAACGGCGCGGACCGGGACTTCGTAGAAGACATGGCCGGCGGTCAGCTCGATCGAAAGGGTTTGCGTGGTCACGGTGGCGCGGAAGGCGGAGACGTCCGCCAGGAGCGCCGCGCCCGTTTCCGTGGCCGCCATGGCGGCTTCGAGGTCCTGTGAAGCGGCAGCGTCGTTCACCAGCGCCCGGCGAAGGGACGAGCCCTCGTCCGTCCAGTAGAGGGCGGCGGGGCTGCCCTCGGGCAGGCGGCGGATCAGGAGCGCGGAACCGTTGGCGCTGACCTCGGCCGAGAGCGCGTCGTGCGCGTCGGCGGTGACGGCGGCGGCGAACAGGGCGGCTCCGCGCTGCATCGCGGCGTCGGCGTCGGCGCGCGGGTGCTCCTTCAGGGGCAGGATCAAGCCGCCCATCAGGGCGCCGGAAATGATCGCGATGATGGCGACGACAATTAGAAGTTCTATGAGCGTGAAGGCTCGGCGGAGGCGGGGAGTTCGGCGGGTCATGGGGCACCTCCTTCCTCGGGGGCGGGGATCAGGGTGACGAGGCGCACGGGGGCGAGACCCTCGATGGTGGCGCGGGAGGCGCTCACTTCCAGGCGCCAGACGCCGGGGCTCTGGGGCTCGGCGGCGGCGGCCACGGTGGTTCCCGCGGTCCATGCGGGATCCTGAAGCGTGCGCGTTCCGGAGGTCAGCGCGTCCGGTTCGCGGCGCAGGCGGTCGAGTTCCGTCTGGGCCACCAGGGCCAGTTCAGCGCGTTGGGCGGCTCGCGCCCGCAGGACCGAAGATTGCCCCAGCGACCGCATCGTGAACCCCACGATGAGGGTCAGCAGAAAGACCGCGATCATGGTTTCCAGCAGCGTCACGGCGCGGCGGTTTCGAGAGGGAGTCGTCTTCATTATCGCACCACCTTTGGGATCGAGAACAAAGGCAAGTAAAGTGAGATCAGCATGATGGCCATGAAGACGCCGATGCCCAGGACCATCAGGGGTTCGAACAGGGCGGCGGTGCGGCGGCTCAGGCGGTCGAAGCGCGCTTCGCAGTAATCGGCGATACCTCCGCAGGCGGCGGCCAGATCGCCCCGCTGCTCACCCTGCTCGTAGAGGTAGGCGGCGGTGGCGGGCGTGCCGGGGCTCAGGTGCGGGGCCGTGGGCTGGCCACGCTCGGCGGCTTCGCTCATCTGGCGCAGATGGCGCCGCGTGCGGCCTTCCGCAACGGCCAGCTCGGCCGCTTCCAGCGCCATTGGCAGAGGCGCGCCATACTTGAGCGCCACGGACAGGAACTTCATCACCAGTCCGGCGTCGGAAAGCTGGGTCAGCGACCGCGCCCCGGGCACCCAGTTCATCATCTGAAACGCGCGGTCGCGCATGTGCGGCGTGGCGGCGACAAAGACCAGAGCACCGATCAGGAGAAGAGCCAAAGCGATGCCGCCGGGCCCTTGGAAAATGCGGAGAATGTTCAGAATCAGCAGGGTCAGGGCGGGCAGTTCGGCGCCGAGCTGGGCGTAGATGTCGAAAAACTCGAGCACCAATGTGTTCGCCAGCAGCGTCAGCAGCAACATCACGCCGATGGTCAGCAGCAGCGGATAGAGCAGCGCCGTGGCCAGCGCCGCGTGATGGATCCGCAGGCGGCGGCTGTGCTCGGCGGCGAACTCCAGGAGGCTGCGGCTGTCGCCGGTGGTTTCCGCGCAACGCACCAACGCCAGATACGAGGCGGGCACCTGGATGGAGGAAGCGGCGAGGGCGTCGGCGAGGCTCTTGCCGCGTTCCAACTCGTCGGCGCTTTCCGCGGCAACGGTGCGCAGCCGGCCCGATTCGAGGCTCTGCGAGAGGTGCCGCAGGCCCTGCGGCAGGGGAATGTCGGACCGCGAAAGGCTCGCGAGTTCTTGCGTCAAGCGATCGAGTTCATTGAGGGTCAGTGCAGGCATTTGAGGTCACTCCAAATCGAGTTGGGAAGGGGACGGCGGCGTCAGACCGGTTGGTCGAGCAGCAGAGTCGGAATAGCGAAGAGCGGCATGTAGAGGGCGTAGGCGATGAAGCAGGCGAAAATGCCGACCACCACCAGGCCGCAGACGGCTCCGATGCGGGAGAGCCGTTCGCGGCGGATTTCCGCTTCCGCGGCGGCGTCTCCGGCGATTTCTTGCAGGCCCTCGTGCAGTTTCGAACCGCCCTCCAGGAAGGCGATGCGGTGGCTGAAGCGGCCGGGCAGGACGTGGCTCTGGAGGCAAGATTGGCCGAGCGGCAGGCCCTTCTCGGCCAGTTCGGCGGCGGCGTCGCTGCGGCCTCGCATTGGGCCTCCGGCGACCGCTCCGGCCTGGCGCAGCGCCGCCGGCGTGAGGACGCCGCTTTGCAGTCCCAAAGCCAGCGCGGCGAGCCACCGTGATTCGGCCTCCGCGCTGAAGGCCCGGGCGATTCCCGGAATCCGCCGGCCGGCGGCATTGATGGTTTCCTCGATCCCGATCACCCCGCGTTCCAACGTCTCGACCATCCAGGGAGTGAAAATCACAATCGTCACCACCGCCGAGATCCCGCCGATCAAGGCTTGGGCGCCGTCATCGAGCGAACGGACGAAATCGCCCGACTGAGCGCCCGACAGCGTGAGCAATTGGTCGATGATCCAAACCGCCAACACCGCCAGCAGGCCCGCCACCGGCAGCAGATGGAGCATCGCCAGGACCGCGAGAAGCCCCTGAGCCGCGCGCCCCCCGTTCATCAACCCCCGCACCAGCAGGAAAACCACCGCGAGCACGATGAGGCTAAGCAGCAGCGAGAGCGGTTGGACGGCAGAAGCGGCGAACAAGCCCAGCACGATCACGACGGCGACGGCGCACGGAATGACCCGGCGAGCCCCGTAAGCCCGGCGCGCGGCGCGAACGCAAAACATCAGAAACAGAATCGCCAGGTAGGTGGAGAAAATGTGAATCGGATTGAAGGCTTCCGCGAAGACGATCAGGCGCAGTGTCGCTTCCGGCAGCGCGATGCCGAGTTGATCGAAGATATCCACGAACTTGGGCAGAATCATCCACATGATGAAGCCGCCGACGAGGGTCACGATCAGCAGGATCAACAGCGGATAGAGCGTCGCCAGGTTCAAGCTCAGCAGGCGCTGATCGGCCACGGCGCGGTTCGCCAGCCGCCGCAACCCATCGGGAACAGCGTTGTAGCGCTCGGCGGCGCGTATCGTTTCCAGCTCGGCGGAGGAGTAGTCGCCGGTGCGCTCCATCGCCTCGGCGAGGCCGAGTCCCTTCTCCACATGGGGCAGCAGGCGCATCGCCAGCAGCCGGGCCACGCGCTCCGCGTCCACGTTGCGCGCCGAGAGCAGCAGGAAGAACGCGAGCATCGGCAGGCCGATGGGAAAGACGATGAGCGCCAGAGCGAGGAGCACGGCGTAACCGGCGCCGCGCGTGTTGGCTCCCTTCGGTTGGGCCTTGCCCACCGAGTCGCGGGCCTCGCCCAGGTTCTGGCTGTTGGTTTCAAGCGCCAGCGTCAGCGGCGCGCCTTGGCGCAGCGCCTCAGCCAGTTCGTCGAAGAAAACGGATTTGCCTTCGCGGCGGCTGCTCAGGTTCGCGGCCAGCGTCGTGCGCCAGCGTTGAGACCATGGTCGCAAACCCGGCAGGTTCAGAATGTGGCCCAGATCGCCGCGCCAAATGGAGCGGCCAGGCCGGACGGGTCGAGGTTGAGACATGGGTCGCTCAAGCTCCTCTCGTTTGAGGATCGAGGGGTCAGGGGTTACAGGGTGAAATCGCCAGGGCCGAGAACGAAATCCGCCTCGGCCTGAGAGATGGTTCCAGCGGCGACGAGGTCGCGGGCTTGCGCGGCGAGATCGCCGGCCTGTCGTTCGGCGGCGGCTTCGGCGATGGCGTGGGCTCCGGCGCGGGCCAGGATCAGCTCGCGCAGCGGCTCGGTGACGCGGGCCAGTTCGAACAGCCCCGCCCGCCCCGCGTGGCCGGTGCCGCCGCAGGCCTCGCAGCCCGGGCCACGCTCCATTCCCGCCACGCCTCGCGCGGGCACGCGGCATTCCGGACAGAGGCACCGCGCCAGGCGTTGCGCCCCCGCGCCGATCAAGGCCGAGGCCGCCTGATAAGGTTCGACGCCCATCGACAGCAGCCGCGTGAACACCCGCGCCGCCCGCCCCGCGTGCAGTGTCGAGAGCACCAGATGGCCGCTCGTGCCCGCCTGGATGGCGATGCGGGCCGTTTCCGTGTCGCGGATTTCGCCGATCAGGAGCACGTTCGGGTCTTGGCGCAGCGCCGCCCGCAGCGCTTTGTCGAACGTCATGCCTTGGGCTTCGTTGACTTGCACCTGGCCGGCGAAGGGCAAATCGCGCTCCACCGGGTCCTCGATGCTCAGCATGTTCAGCCGGTCGCCATGGCGGTCGTGCAGCGCCCGCAGCAGCGCGTAGAGCGTGGTGGTCTTGCCGCTGCCGCCGGGACCGGTCAGCAGCAGCGTGCCCTCGCGCGTCTGGAGCGCCTCCTCGAAAGCCGCCCGCACCGGGGCTGTCATGCCGAGGGACTCGAGGCTGGAAAGCCCCGTTTCCTCGCGGGGAAAACGTACGACCAGGCTCTCGCCGTGCAGCATCGGCAGGAACGCCGCCCGCAGAATCAGCGGGCTGGCGGCGCCTTCCGGTTTCCATTCGATGCGGCCGTCCTGGGGTTCATTGCGAACAAACGCGGCCAGCCGCGCCATGACCTTGAAGCGAGACAGCAGCAGGTCCCTCCGCGCCGCCGGAATCCGGGCCAGAGGCACCAGCTCGCCATCGCGCCGCCCACGGGCCAGAAGACCCTCGCGGCTGGGCTGTAAATGCAGATCGGAGAAGCCATCGCCATGCGCCGCGCCCAGCAGCAGCGCCGCCGCCGCCACGCCCCAGTCGTCATTGACCGGCAGGGCGTCGAGGCGGCTTTGCACGGAGGAGGAGGTCAGGGCGGAAGTCATGGCGCGGGGTCCTTGGATGGGCGGAGTTCAAGCGGGGCGGAACCGGGGGGCGGCTTCGCAAAGATGGACTAGACTGTTGAAAAGGCTATGGTTGAGAGACTGCTACTGAGGGAGGCGGGGCGGCGGCGGTGGCTTCGGAAACGGGCCCCAGGGGCACGAATACCAGCGCGAAGACCGCCACCGTGGCGTAACTTCCAAAGATCGACGCGGGCGGTTCTCGTTCCGGCAATTCGGTCACGCGGCGGATACGGCGCGCCAGCAAATCGTCCGGTCCGTTGGCCGCCCCGGCCCAGCCGAGAAAGCCACAGGCGACGCCCTGGCCCGTTCGTTGGCGGGCGCAGGCCAGCGCCGTTTCCAGCAGCGCCCGGCCATAGCGCGACGGCCGGCTGAGGCGCGCGGCGGCTTCATCCACGGCGAACTCGCGCTCTTCGTCCAGCCGCGCCTGCACCAGCCACGCCACCGGATGGAACCAGAACAGGCACCCGAGCAGTGCCTCGGCCCAGCAGGCCAGCAAATCCCCCCGCCGCAGGTGGATCAATTCGTGATCCAGAACAGAGTCGAGGGCCTCGGCGGACAAATCGCCCGGCAATCCGGCGGGCAGTACGATGGCGGGACGGAACAGCCCGCAGAGGAATGGCTCGTCCGTTTCCCGGCACAGCAGCAGCCTGGGCGCCCGCACCCCCACAGCCTTCGCGCGGCGGACGAGGGCATCGGCCAACGGGCCGCTTTCCACAATCCGGGCGCGGCTCAGCATCCAGGCCAACCGGCCTTGTTCGGCCAGAATCCCAGCCAAACCACCCAGCAAACCAAGCAACCACACGGCGCACAGCGCCAGCGCCACCCAGGGCGCCACCGGCTTGAAGGACGAAAACCACGCGGGCAGCTCCTGGCGCACGATGCCCAGCTCCGCCGGGTTGTGGACCTCGGCGTGCCAGGCCTCGATCGGGTTCATGTGCAGATGCAGCACCGACGCGGCCAAATCCCGCACCGGCTCCACGCCCCAGGACCCAAACCCCCACGGCGCCCCCAGCGTCGGCGGCAGGAAGGCCTTGATCAACACCACGAGCCACAGCGCATACCGCAGCCGCAGCGGCATCGCCGGAAAAATCCGGCACAACGCCCAGACAACCACCCCCAGCAGCGCCAACTGCCACGATGCCGCAAGGATCCACACGGACCAGGATGAAAGGAAACTTTCCAATGGGGCGGGCATCAGGCGCTTTCCTCCTCTTCCTTGGCTTCGCGTTCATCCAGCAAACGCCGCAGTTCCTCGATTTGCTCGGGGGCCAGACGGCCTCCGCCCAACAACCGCGCCACCACCGGGGCGGCACTCGACGGCGCGTCGAAAACCCGCTCCAGAAAAGCTTCCGTCTCGTGGCGGGTCACTTCCTCGCGGCTCCAGCAGGCGCGATACAGGTAGGCGTTGCCGACCTGCTCGTAATCGAGGGCGCCCTTGGCCACCAGCCGCGCCAGCAGCGACTTCGTGGTCTTCACCGCCCAGCCGTTGGCTTCGCCGGCGCGGCTGTGGATGTCGCGGGCGGCCAGCGCACCGGCCTCCCACAACGGCTTCATCACGTCCCACTCGGCGGGCGAAAGACTCGGCGGACCCGTTTCCGGTTCAGGCGATTGGTGCGGCATGGCGGACCTCGTTCCTGCGATTGATGGTGTAAGCAATGGACTACACTTGTAGGCGTGTCAAAGGAAAAAGTACAGGGGGAAATTTTTTGGCTTCGGCGAGGGGTTCTCTGCTCCGAAGATATTCACCACAGAGTCATAGAGGGCACAGAGATGGTTGAATTTTTTTGAAGATACAAGCAACGCCACGGAATCTGTGACCCCTCCGTCCTCTGTGACGCTCTTTGGTTATCAGTCAAAAAGAAGACCTCAGCCCTTGGCTCTGGCGCCGCGGGGCGAGGTGTGCTTTCAAACCCCCCATCATTTCACGGCAGGAGACAGGCACCCATGGCAAAAGGACGAAAGCGGGTCCGGCCCAAGATCAAACGCGGCGCCGCGCGCTCGGACTGCGAAGTCACCTCGCAAGCCTTCCCGCCCCCCGTCGCGCCCGGGGACCTCGCCCGCGTCGCCCTGTTGATCGAGTACGACGGCGGCCCCTTCGTCGGATTGCAGGTCCAGGACACGGGCCCTTCGATCCAGGGCGTGATGGAGGACGCGGCGCGGCTGCTGGGCTCTGGAGAGCCCGACTTTCGCGCCGCCGGCCGCACCGACGCAGGCGTTCACGCGCGGGGTCAGGTGATTTGCCTGCGGGTGCCCGCGCATCTGGCCCGGGCGAACCTGCGCGATGCGCTGAATTGGCACTTGCCGGAAACGGTTCGCGTCCGGCGGGTGGCCCTCTGCGGTGAAGAATTTGACCCGCGCCGCGACGCCCGCCGGCGCACCTACCGTTATCTGCTCAGCGCCGGCCAACCCCTGCCGCCCCTGATGCGCGGGCGCATGGGGCGGGTGAAAGCGTCCCTGGATTTGGACCGCATGAGGGCCGCCGCCTGCGAACTCCTCGGGCGGCACGATTTTCGGGAATGGCGCTCCACGCAGTGCCAGGCGCACCGCACCGTTCTGGACATGGAACGCGTCGAGGTCGAGCCCTGGTTCGACCCCGGCCCCCACGGCCAGGACGCCCAGACCTTCGCCATCACCGTCGCGTGCCGGTCCTTCCTGCACCGCATGGTGCGGTACTTGGTCGGAGGGCTGGTGCAGGCCGGGCGCGGCGCGCTGACTCCCGAGGAGTTGCGCCTCTGCCTTGCCGAAGTCCGGCTCCCCGCCGGAGTCGTCCCCGCGCCGCCAGAGGGACTGAGCCTGGAACGCGTCGACTACGCCGAAGGCTGCGACCCTTTCGATCATTGATCCACCGATTGAACCCGCACCCCGAAAGTCCCCGTTTCCATGTCGAACTGGCACGAAAACCTCGACGAGAAACTCGTCGCCTTCATCGAATCCCAACCGGTCTTTTTCACCGCCTCGGCGCCGCTCGCGGGCGGCCGCGTCAATGTTTCGCCCAAGGGCATGGACACCTTCCGCGTTCTGGATGATCGCACCGTGGCCTATCTCGACCTGACCGGCAGCGGCAACGAAACCGCCGCCCACCTGCGCGAGAACGGGCGCCTGACCATCATGATGTGCAATTTCCAGCCCCCGCCGCTGATCTTGCGCCTCTATGGCCAGGGCCAGGTCATCGGCATGAACCACCCGCGCTGGGCCGAGCTGGCGCCTCTCTTTCCCCAGCTTCTCGGCACGCGCCAGATCATCCTCCTGCCCATCGACTCGATCCAGACCTCCTGCGGCTACGGCGTCCCCCGTATGGAATTCTTCGAAGAGCGCCAAACCCTCGTCAAATACTGGGAAAATCAGCCGGACGGCGCCATTCCCGAATACTGGAAGAAGAAAAACCTGACGAGCATCGACGGCCTGGAGACGGGGCTGGCGGAGCGATTGCCCTCCTGACCACCTGTTTCTTGTAGCATAGCGAGTTCCTTCTGTTGGCATCCCGGAGATATTTTTCAAAAATCACTGGACCGTTCATTCCAGGAGCCTCCTCATGCCTACGGATCTGGTTTTCCGTCCCTTCCGGACACCAACGATCGCGCTATCGTTCGCTTTGGCCATGGCGGCGGGGAGGAGTCTCGCCCAAGGCATTCCCCTTCCCGCGCCCGAGCCCGGCAATCCCGAATCCCTGGTGCGTGTGCTCTACGTCATCCCGACGGATCGCCAACCGGCCGATCCGACGGAATTCGACGACCAAGTCGCCACCGCCACCGCCCGGATCCGCACCGCTCTGGAAGCCATCGACGACTTCTACGTGGCCGAGCAGGAACGCTTCGGCACCGCCACCCCGGGCGAGACGCTCAACCTCGAACGCGGCGTGGACGGACAAATCCGCGTCCTGGCGGTCCGAGGGACCAAACCCACATCCGGAACCCTGGGCTACTGGGGCGACACCACTGGACTGAACGATGTCGCGACATTTTTCAATGTCGTAAACGACGTCTTCGGAAACAGCGCGGCTCAGACCGCCGCCAGCACCCGCACCGCCTACATTATCCTGCCCGATACGCTCGCGATGGACGGGCCGGACGGCTCGCCGTCGTTCCGCGGCTATATGGGGCGCGGAACCAGCTTTGGCACGGCGGGTCACGGCGGCGTCGCCATGATGGTTTACGGAGTCCTGGAACTGCTGGATCAGCCCGCCGGCACGGCTCCGGCGGATTACGTGGCGGCTCTGGGGTCCTCCCTCTGCTCCAGCGAGACTTTCCTGTCCTTCGGTGGTTTCACGGGTACCTACGTCGCCCCGCCCCCAAGCTGCGAGCCCAGCCGCGCCCTGCAACGGGGCGAACTGGTGAGCCTTTACCTCGGCGTTCTGGCCCACGAGGCACTCCACGCGTTCCGCTTCGGCCACGATGGCTACACGCCGGACGGCCTGATGGGCAGCGGCTATCCCCGCATCGGCGAGGCGTTGCGCGAGATTTACGCCATGCCTTCCTGCCCGGACGTTGTCCTCACGAGCGCCCCTTTCTGCTTTCGAACCCAGTTGGGCGAGTACTTTTCGCGCTTCGCCACCAACTGCCCGTACTTCCGTGACGAAACGATCACCGACAAAGTGAATCCGCTGCTGGAAATCGCTTGGCCCCCCGCCGGATACTTCAACATCCAACCAGAGGACGACCCGACGACTGAAGTGACCCTCATCGGTTATGGCGACGACCTCGGCGGCGAGCCTCTCAACTTCGGCCTCTTCTATCGCGCCGATTACGCCTTCGACGACGCCTTGTTCGGCGGTGGCCAAACGGTGGCCGGCGTCTTCGATCCGGGGCGCTACGGACCCTTCATGGGGCGCGAGGTGGTCGCCTTCGCCGGGGCCGATGGCGCGGGCAATTTGACCGAGGCCTCCATCAGCCTCTTCGGCGTGTCTTTCGATCCGTTCTGGTTGGAACAAACCACCAACGGCCTCGCATGGGTGCGCCGCCCCCCCGGCGAAGACGACCGCGCCCGCAACGGCTCGGCGCCTTTGGGCAGTTTCGCCAACCCCTACGGCGACATCCAAACGGCCATCGACGCCCGGCGCCTCGCCGGGTTCGGCACTGTCGTGATTGGCCGCGGAAGTTGGCCCATCGCCTCCGCCCTCGGCGGCGGCAAACGCGGCGTCAGCATCACCGGCGAAGGTGTGGGAGAAACGATCCTCGACGGCGGCGGCGGATCCCACGCGATTTTCCTCGATCAAAGCCTGGGGTCCGACTTGGAGGAAAACGCCCTGGCCAACCTTGTTTTCCAGAACGCCGAGTACGGAATCCGTAAGACCAACTCCTTGAGCAGTTTCAATTACACGCTGTCGAACTGCGTCTTCACCAGCATCACCCAAACAGCCGTCGAGTTGCCATTCCACGGCGGGAACATCACGATTTCAGGCAATACCATCGCCCACTGCGGCGCCGGAATCCGGCTGGCGAACTACACCCAGTTCACGACGAACGACCGTCTCGTCTTCCGCAACAACATCGTCGCCTACTGCACCGGCGAAGGCATCCGCGTCGACGGCTTTCCCGGCCTCTACGACAGCCCCTTCACCGGCTATAACCTATCTTACGGAAACGGCATCGACTTCGTCGGAAACGGCGACGGCGCCAGCGATTACGCCAATATCCGCCTGCCCGGCGAACTCAACGCCTCGCCCGAGTTCCAGGTCAATCCCCCCGTCACCGCCGCCAGCCTCGCTCTGCGCGGCTATTCCCCCGCGGTGCGAACCGCCCATCCGGGGACGGCGGCGAGCGACGGATCGCCCCGCGATCGGGGAGCCTTCCTCGGCACCGTGCCGTGCGTGTACGGCGTCGACGCGTCGGCTCTCGGCCCACTGCTGGCCAGCGGCGGAACCTCCGGACCCGTCGCCGTCGCCACCACCGGCGATTGCGCCTGGGACGTCACCGGCCTGCCCGCCTGGGCCAGCGTCGATCCCGTCACCACGCAGCCAGCCTTTGGCAACGCCACCGTTCAATTCGAAGTCACCGCCAACGCCCTCACCACAACCCGCACCGCCACACTCCAGGTCGCCGGCACCCCGGTGACCCTCGAGCAAGCAGGCGTCGATGCGGGGATCGATGGTTGGGGGGCTTTGGAGTAGACATCCCAAGTTTATCCCTCATCGAAGTCCTACACCTCGAATTCGCCGCGAAGGGCCGACTCCAGCCTTCAACCCTTCCGCCTTGCCCCCGCACGCCCCTCCGCCGCCAACTGTCCCGGTTGATTTACCCCGCCCGGACACCGTAAAAATGCCCGCCCCCCTCCTTCTCCTCCTCGGCCTCGGCCCTTACCCCACGGAACCGGGGGCGGGGGTGAGCGGGCCGGGGATTCGGGTGCGGCAATTCGCCGAGCCCCTGCGCGCCGCGGGGTTCGAGGTGGTGGTGGGGCTGTGCGAGGCGCGGGCCGAAAAGGCGTTTCGCCTGCCCGGCGGCATGCGCGCGTTTCGCGCGACGCCCGACGTGTTCGAATCGCCTGGGCGGCTCGCCAAGGGCCTCGGGCCGTTGGCGGGGCGGGTGGACGCGGTGCTGGGGGTGGGGTCGTTGATGCCGGCGGCGGCGGCGGCGATGCTGGGCGAGGCGCTCCGGCGCCCAGCCTGGAGCGACCTCTTCGGCGACCCGTTGGCGGAACTCCACGGCGAGGAAACGGCGCCCAATTCCCCGGCCTCCGAGAACCACCCGCGACGCGATCAGGTCTGGAAGCTGATGCGCGAAACCCTTCTGCGCGCCGACGCCTTCTCCACCGTCAGCGAACGCCAACGCGACGCGCTCCTGGGCCAACTCCTTCTCCTGGGGCGTTGGGGCGGAGCGGCGGACCCGGGGCCCGAGGCACGCATTCACTGCGTGCCGTGCGCCGTGCCGGCCTCCTGGGCCGAAGCCAAACAGCCCGACCCGGATTTCCCGGAGGCCCTTGCGGAGCGGGGGCTTGCGCCGGAAACGCCCTTCGTGTTCGTGGGGGGCAGTTGGACGCCTTGGCTCGCCGCGCGGGAAATGGGGGCGGCGCTGCGGCGGCTGCTCGAGGACGAACCCGAGGCCTGGGTCGTCATCCGAGGCGGCCCCGCGCGCGGCATCGCGGGACCGGTCTGCCGCACCTTCAACGAGGCCCTGGGCGAGTCGGACCGGGTGGTCGCTCTCGCTCCCGGGGACGCGGACGAGGCGGCGCTGCTGGCTCACGCGCGGGCGGCGCTGCTGCTCGACCGGCCCATTGCGGAATCGCGGCTCGGATCGCGCAATCGGCTGTTGGCGTTCGCGCGATGGGGGTTGCCGACGGTCGCGAGCGTCCGCGCCGAGGTGGCCGCCGACCTCGCGGCGGAGGGCCTGGTTCTGGCGGCGGACCCGTCGGACGGCGAATTGACCGTGGCGGCGCTGCGCGAGGCGGTGGGCTTTTCCGTGCAGAAGCGCCGGGCGCTCCAGCGCAAGGGCCGCGCCTACCTTGAGCGCGTCACTTACGAGGCGACGCTGGCGCCGGTGCTGGATTGGCTGCGGGTGCGCGACCGGTGGCAACCGCCGGTCGAACGCGCGTCCCAGCAGATCGCCTGGGCGACGCTGCCGGCGGGCGACCGGGCGTTGCTCGATCGGCTGGAAAGCTAAGTCGCGATGGACTCGTTAATCGCGACGAAAATGACCAACCCGAGCGAAATCAAGATCGTACCAACAATCATGACGACAATCCCGGCCGTCGGCGGCAGAACCCACGCCAACGCCATCAACACCGGACCAAAGCAGGCGAAGCAGATCGATACCAGGCGCTGGACCTTCCGGCTTCGCGGGTCGCTGTGCATGTGCCAGGCGGAGAGACCGATGGCCGTGTAGAGCCCCCCGATCAAAGTCAACAGCACGGCGTTGAACGGCAGGAAGAAGCCCAGATAGGTCGCCACCAGAAAGCCATGGAGCGCGGCGCAGAACGCCACCATGGAAATCCAGAGCATGGCGTATCCGCGCAGGTTGGGCCGGAAGTACTCCTTCTTGGGCTCGAAAAGGGCGATCACCCCCATCAGCAGGGCGAAGAACGCCCCGAGCACAGGCGTCATCAGCAGACCCATCGCCCGGCTGCCAAAGCCATCGGGCTGGCCCTGAGCGTTCCAGTGCGTCGGCACGGTGGCGGGAACGTGATTCCACGCGATGGCACTGACGGCCACCATTCCGCCGACCAGAACAAGGGAGAGCATGACGGCGATCCAGAAGGCGGGGCGGGCGATGGTCGGGGCCATGGAGGCGCTCCTTTCGGGGGAGGGTCAGATGGGGATTCTACGATCGAAGATGGGGGATTATTCCCGGTCTGGATGTCGATTCCGCGAAAAAAAGGCGTGACGGTCCAACCCGGCGAGCCCCAATCTTTCCCATCGATTTCGAAATCACGAAGGCCGGTAGAGTCTGGCCAGCCCCTTCACAATACCGTGAACGGCCCATTGATCCCAACCGATATTATACTCGATTCGCTGACTCCTACAATGACACAATCACTTACAACCCGCTGGGGCGCATTCGCCCTGGCAATCGCTGGTACCCTGGCGCCCGCCGGGGCTTTGGCCCAGATTCTCATCACCGAGGTCCTTCCCGGCGTCACCACCGTCGATGTCCGCGGCGACACCGTCGAACTCTTCAACGCCGGAAACGGGGCGGTGGATTTGACAGGCTTCGTCCTGTCGGATCTCGATCCCGCCAGCTCCGAGTCCGACCTGCTCTCCGAAGGCACCTTCGCCCCGCCCGCGCTCAACCTGCCGGAACTCCAGCCCGGCGAATTCGCCGTCGTTCAGTTTGTCGACTCCACGGTCGTCGCCAACGCCACCTTCATCCAGACGAACTACGGCCTGCGGATCAATTCGCCCCAGGCCACCAACGCCTCCAGCTACCTCGGCAACACCGACGAACAACTCGTGCTGCTCGACGCCGCCGGGGTGCCGCTGGATTTCGTGGCGTGGTACGATTCCGGGGACGCGATCAGTTCCGACTCGCGCGAGGATATGGCCGCCTTTACCGCGCCCACCGCGGATTACGGTATCGACCTGACGGACTTGGCCTGGGCCGGTACCGACGCCATCGCCAACACCGCCGAGTACCAGGCCGCCGCCGTCGATTTCACCGGCTTCTCCGGCGTCACCACCTACGGCGGGGGAGCGCTCCGCCGCCTCTCCGTCAATGGCGTCTTCCAGGTCGCCACGCCCCGCACCGCCGCCAACTGGCAAGCCATCCCCCGCGAAGACGCCCGCCTCGGCAACCCCAGCGACCGCGTCCCCACCGCCGATGGCTTCCTTCCGATCCGCATCACGGACGACTTGCCCTCCTGGACCGGAGATTTGGATTCGAGCTTCCACCCCGACCGCCGCGTCGCCCGTGGCGAGGACCAATCGCCTGCCGATTTCATCCCCCCATCCGATGTTGACCAGACGGCCTTTCAGGCGCTGGTCGCACGGATGCTGGCGGGCGAATTCGAAGGCGCCTTCGCCGACGCCATTCCCCTTGGCTATGAAGTGGTCGAGTTCCTCGATGAAGACTCCGGCATCACCTTTATGCTCCTACGCGAAATCGAGACCCCCGGCGATGTCGGCTTCACGGGCCAGGGTGTTTTCTTTTTCGGCATCGGCCCCGACACGCGGCCGGACTTGTGCCTCCAAGCCCCCCATCCCATTTTCGACAGCCTGACGATCAACCAACTCGGCCTTGCCATTCCCCAACTCGAACCGCGCGTCGCCATGGTGGCGGGCACGCACAGGAACAATTCGACCAGCACCACGCTGTGCGATGGCACCTTTTCCGGCGGGCTACCCTATCGCATCAGCGATGTGGCGCACTTCGAGGACAACTTCTTCCACGCCACCCACCGCCATCTGCAAGCCACCAACCCGGACATGGTGCATGTCCAGTTCCATGGGTTCTGCTGCCCTGGAGACCCGCAGGACTACCCAGACCTGACGGACGATGTGGTGGCATCAAGCGGTTTCGACCAGGCGCCCCAAGCCAACTCCCTCGTGCAACTCTTCGCCGACCGCGTCGCCGCCCAGAACTTCTTCGCCGATGATGGCAGCCTGAACGGCGATCTGACGACCACCGCGATCTTTGGCGACACGACCGATGAACTCGGCGCGACCAACAATATCCAGGGTCGCATCACCAACGGCGTTGCCGAAGCCGACGCCTGCGACACACCCGCCGGCGGCGCCAGCGGCCGTTTCCTCCACATCGAACAAGACCCTGATGTGCGCGAGGAACCGCAGCATATCATCACCGCCCTTGGCGAAGCGCTCGACCTCTTCGGCGTCACCCTCTGGGTCGAACTCGAAACCTTCGAAGCCACCCTGCCGCCGCCCTTCACGCACGCCCTGATTACCTGGAAAACCGGCGCGGAAATCGACAGCCTCGGCTTTCGCCTCTATCGCGGCGCCCGCGGCGCCAACGGCTGGAGCAAGGCGGACGCCCTGGACACCGAACTGATCCCCGCCCAGGGAACCGGCGGCGGCGGAGCATCCTACGCCTTCGAAGACCCGGTCCCGGTGGAGACAGCGGACATCGAGCGCGCCTATTACCTCGAAGAATGGGACTCGAACGGCAAAGCCACGCTTTTCGGCCCGGTGCTGCTGCGCGACCCAAGGCACGCCTCGCAGGCGTCCCTCGGCGCATGGCCCTTGTTTTAGCGAAGAAGCGTAGCCCCACAGCGGGCTGACAAACACCGCCGGCTAGAACGTCCCATTTGCCATTGCCCGCAAACCGGCGTGGCGGTGCTCTGGCATGTCCGGTCCGAAGCCCTTATTCCATCGGACGCCGATAGCCCCCACGTTCAAGAGGACCTCCGGTCATGACTCGTCGACTCGCCATCTTTTCCTTCATTCTCACCGCCCTCTTCCTGGCAGGCTGCGGAGGGGGGGGCAAAGGGCCGCTCATCTCATCGGCCGACGTCGTCTCCGTGGCGCGGGGCGCCACCTCGCCCGAGCAGATCCTGCGCGAGGCCGAGTTGGGCACGGTCCCCTCATTCCGCCGCTCCGGCGGCGAATTCGCCGTACCGACCCAGCTTCTCTTCGACCTCCGGGTCGTCCGCCTCCAGCCCGCCGCTCCCGCCGCCGCCAAGGCCGCCGTCAAAGAGGCCCTCCTCAACCGCGCCGCCAACATGAACCTCAATCACTTCAAGGTCTTCGAGGAAGGCGGCGTCGTTCGAATCATCAACTCCCCCACGATCACCGTCCTCGAAGGCGAATCGGCCTCCTTCAGTATCCAGATTCAGGAAGGTCAATCAGAGGATCAAAAGGGCAGCACCCTGACGGTCGATCTGACGCCCAATGCCGCCACGCCAGTCGACCCGATCGAACTGCGGCCCTTCGAGGCCCGTCTTCACCATTGGGGTCAGGGTCAGGCCGACGAAGTGGCAAGTCGGCCAGTGAGGCTGGAGCAACGCGCATGGACCAGCGTGTCGCTGGGCGAAGGGAGCGAGGAAATCCTGCTCATCAAGGCGGAAGCGATTCGCCGGTAAGGGACAAAGCGGTCTTCTTGGCTCCGGATTCTCCTGCGGCGTGGACCGGGCAACCGATGAAGGGTTCCCTGCGGGGTGCAATTCGTTGCCCGGAAAAACGATCAAGCGGTTGCTTAGGGCGTTTTTGACTTGCAAAGAAGCTTTGAAAGCCAACGGGTTCGGTCATCAGTCCGCTTTAGACTTGCAACGCTTTGGAGCGCTTGGCTTGGTTTGGCCCCTTCCGAGCGGACCCTGTGGCCATGCCAAGTGACATAATGACACGGGGCCGTACCGGATCGACAGCCGCCCTCCCAATTCTCTTCGCGGCGCCGATCCGGATCGGTGAGTCCCTTATTGAGATGGAGTGTCACCCCGATATGTACGATCAATCTGAAAGCCCCATGAAATGCCCCGCCAAGTTCCTGGGGACATTGCGGGTTTTGCCGAAGCTTCCCGACGCCTTCCAGGGCCTGGAAGACCTTTCCAAAAACCTGTTCTGGGCCTGGAATCCCTCGGTCCGCGCCCTGTTCCGCAACATTTGCCCCGGAACCTGGCGCAAAGTGGACGGCAATCCCGTCCGCTTCATGAACAACGTCGGCCAGAAGCGCCTCGAGGAAGCTTCCCGGGATCAGGACATCCTCAATAGCTTCAACCGCGTCATGGAAGAATACCGCGAATACATGAGCGGCGCCAACACCTGGTTCAAGCGCGAAACCAAGAAGCAGGGCATCGACGCCAGCAAGCACCTCTACGCCTACTTCAGTGCCGAGTTCGGCCTTCACGAGTCCCTGCCGATCTACTCCGGTGGCCTCGGCATCCTCGCCGGCGACCACCTCAAGAGCGCCTCCGACATCGGCCTCCCCTTCGTCGCCACCGGTCTTCTCTACCGCGAAGGCTACTTCATGCAGGGCATCGACGATCAGGGCCAGCAACAGGCCTACTATCCGCCCCTCAAGTGGAAAGACCTGCCGATCACCCCGGCCCTCGACGCCGCCGGCCGCGAAATCCGCGTCCACGTCGAACTGCCCGGCCGCACCCTTGTCGTCAAAGTCTGGAAGGTCCAGATCGGCCGCATCGCGCTGCACCTGCTCGACACCGACATCCCGGAAAACAGCGACCTGGATCGCCGCCTCACATCGCGCCTCTACGGCGGCGATCAGGAGCACCGCATCCAGCAGGAAGTCCTCCTCGGCATCGGTGGCGTCCGCGCCCTCCGCGCCGCCGGACACCAGCCCCAGATTTTCCACATGAACGAAGGCCACAGCTCCTTCCTCGCCCTCGAGCGAGTCCGCGAGCTGATGCACGAGGACGGTCTCAACTTCCGCGACTCCGTCGAAGTCGTCCGTTCCACCTCCCTCTTCACCACCCACACCCCCGTTCCCGCCGGCAACGACGCCTTCCCGCCCCAGCTCATCGAGAAGTACTTCCGCCCCTTCTGGGAAAACCTCGGCATCAGCCGCTCCGAATTCCTCGCCCTTGGCCTCGACGCCCAGCCCGACGGCGCCCAGCTCTTCAGCATGACCGTCCTGGCGCTCAGCCTCTCCAGCATGGCCAACGGCGTCTCCGAGCTGCACGGCCACGTCAGCCGCGACATGTGGCAGCACATCTTCCCCGACGTGCCCGCCAACGAAGTTCCCATCGATCACATCACCAACGGCATTCACACCCGCACCTGGCTGTCCATCGACATGCAGGAACTGCTCGACCGCTACTTCGACGAGGACTGGCGCGAGCGCATCACCGACGAAGAATTGTGGAAGCAGATCGACCGCGTTCCCGACGAGGAGCTTTGGGCCGTCATCAGCAAGCTTCGCAGCGACCTGCGCGATTTCGTGCAGCGCCGCCTCGTCCAGCAGCACTCCCGCTTCGGCGAGTCCCCTGACCAGCTCAAGGAACTGCAAAAGGTTCTCGATCCCAAGACCCTCACCATCGGTTTCGCCCGTCGCTTCGCCACCTACAAACGCGCCGTTCTCTTCCTGCGCGACCGCGACCGTCTGGCCCGCATCCTCAACAATCCGGACCGTCCCGTTCAGATGGTCTTCAGCGGCAAGGCCCACCCGGCGGACAAACCCGGCCAGGCCTTCATCAAGGAAATCGTCAAGGCCTCCGAGGACCCGATCTTCCGTAACAAGATCGTCTTCCTCGAAAACTACGATATGAACGTTTGCCGCCGCATGGTCACCGGCGTCGACGTCTGGCTCAACAACCCCCGCCGTCCCCTGGAAGCCTCCGGCACCTCTGGCATGAAGGTTCCGCTCAACGGCGGCACCAACTGCTCGATCCTCGATGGCTGGTGGCGCGAAGCATACCGCATCAATCCGAAGTGCGGCTTCGCCCTCGGCGAAGACACCCATTACGACGATCCGAACCTGCAGGACGAGGCCGACGCGGAGTCCATCTACCGCACCATCGAGCACGTCATCGCCCCGATGTTCTACCACCGCGACGCCAAGGGCGTCCCGGCCGAGTGGCTCCAGGTGATCCGCGAGTCCATGAAGACCTGCGCCCCGCTCTATTCCACCAACCGCATGGTCCAAGACTACGCCACGAAGTTCTACCTCAAGGGAGCCGAGCGGAACGCCAAGATCACCGCCTCCGGATTCGCTACCGCCAAGGCCAACGCCGACTGGAAGGAGAAGATGCGCAGCCGCTGGCCCAGCATCCGCATCCAGGCCTCCGTCGAATCCACCAATGGCGCCTCCCTCCAGACCGTTCGCGTCCACGACACGCTGAGCGTGACCGCCCACGTGGACCTCGGCGAGATCAGCCCGAAGGACGTCGAAGTGCAAATCTTCATCGCCTCTCTGGCCAACTCCGGTGGCGAGGACAGCTACAACGGCGTCCTACCAATGAGCGCCGATGGCCAGGACGAGCATGGCCGCTACGTCTATCGCGGCCAACTCAAGGAAACCGACTCGGGCGAGTACGGCTACACCGTCCGCGTCGTTCCCAAACACCCCTCCCTGGTTCACCAGCACGAGATGGGACTCGTCCGCTGGGCCATGGCATGATGAGGAAATCGTGAAATCCTCCTAGCCCCCGGCCCCCCGCTCCGGCTACCGTTGTCTTCGAAGTCGACGGTTAAAGGTTCGCAAAACGGGACTGATGGTTGAAGGAACAGAATCGAAGAAGAATCCGCCGAGTTTAGCGCTCTGTCTTTCGGGAGGGGGCCTGCGCTCGGCGGTTTTTCATTTGGGCGTGCTGCGCCGCCTCAACGAAGTGGGTCTGCTCGCCAAAATCGACATGATCAACGCCTCCTCCGGCGGCAGTCTGATCGCCGCGGTGATGGCTCATCATCTCGCCGCATGGCCGTCCGAAGCTCTGCCGGTCAAAGAATTCGACGATCGCGTCGTGGTTCCCATGCGCAATCTCGCCGGCATGAATCTGTATCGCGAAGCGCAAAAGGACCTGCCCCGCCAGCGCACGCTTTGCGATGGCCTGGCCCATCGTCTCGCCCAGCACCTGGCGCCCCAGGACCTCATGGACCTTCCCCTGGCCCCCCGCTTCACCTTTCTCGCAACCGATGTGTCGCGCGGATGTCTCTGGGAATTCCGCCGCGACAGGATGGGATGCGCCGGCTCGGGCTGGTTCCCCCATTCCCGCGATGACGGCGCCGTGATCCACGGCACATCGCGGACTGCCATGCCGCGCGCCGTGGCGGCTTCGTGCTGCCATCCAACTCAGTTTCGTCCCATGACCATCCCATTCGAACCCGGCGAACTCGTCTGCGAAGAAAGCGAAAGCGGCGGCGTTTCCGAGCACCGCGCCGTCCTCTCCGACGGAGGCCTCGCGGACCCGCTGGCCATCGAACCGGCCCTCACCGCTGGAGCCAAAGTCATCATAGCCATCCACGGCGGCTCCCCCTTCCAGCGCCGCACCAAGAGTTCCCGCACCCGGGAAGTCGATCTCTGCTCGCAAGTCCTCTACAATCAACTTCTCAAACGCCGCTATCAGGACCTCATGGGCAGCGGCTCCCGCGTGCTCTACCTGCCCCTCTCGGCCGTGCCCGCCGGCGTGCCCGGCCAGAACGGTCACAAGCCCCGTGGCTACACGGAAAGCTTTGCCGAAGAGATCATTTCTCAGATTCCCGCGGACCTCAGCGGCCTGACCTACGCCGAATCGGCGGTCCTCGAAAACCACGGATACACCCTGGCCGAGCCCGTTCTCAAACACCACGCCACCGAACTGCCCGCCATGAAGTACGCTCCCCTGACCATCCCCTACCCGGATTTCCTCAACCGCGACGAAAGCTCCCTCGCCAGGGCCGTCGCCACCTCCTGAGCCGCATGCCTTCTTACCCTCTTCCCCCCGGAATCCGCGTCGAACTCGTCAGCGACACGGCCACCCGCCCCTCGCCCGGAATGCGGCGCGCCATGGCGGAAGCCGTCGTCGGCGATGAGCAGAAGCGCGAAGATCCCACCACCAACCGGTTGCTCGAGCGGGTGTGCGAGTTACTCGGCAAAGAAGACGCCATTTTTCTGCCCTCCGGCTGTATGTGCAATTCGATCGCCTATCGCCTCCATTGCCGGCCCGGCGACGAAATCCTGATCCACGACAGCTATCACGCGGTCAATTACGAGGTCGGCGCCCCCGCCGCCCTGGCCGGAGCCTCGGTCCGGTTGCTCTCTGGGCCCGATGGGCTCTTCGATGCACAGCAGGTCCGCCAGGCCATCCGCCCGCCCCACATCAACCACCATCCGCGCTCGCGGGTTCTCTCCGTCGAGCAAACCACCAACGTCGGCGGTGGCAAGGTCTGGAGCCTGGATGCCCTCCGCGCCGTCACCGCCGAGGCCCGAGAGCACGGGCTCGCCTGTCACATGGATGGCGCCCGCCTTTGGAACGCCGTCGTCAAGTCCGGTGTAACGGCCAGCGAGTACTGCGAACGATTCGACACCGTCTGGGTGGACTTTACAAAGGGCATGGGCTGCCCTGTGGGCTCCGTCTTCGCGGCGAGCGCCGATCTGATCCGCGAGGCCTGGCGCGTGAAGCACCAGCTTGGCGGCGCCATGCGCCAGAGCGGCATCCTGGCGGCCGCCTGTCTGTACGCCCTCGATCACAATTTCGAGCGCCTCGCCGAAGATCACGCCAACGCCGAGCGCCTTGCGGCGGGGCTGAGCGACATCGCCGGCCTCGCCGTCGAAGCACCGGAAACCAACATGGTCTTCTTTCGGGTGGATGGTCTGGGGATCGAACGGGGCGAATTCCTGTCCCGTCTGCTGAGCGATCACAGCGTGCGCCTCGGGCCCAACGGCCCCGTCCGCATCCGCGCCGTGACGCACCTCGACGTCAGCCGAGACGACATCGACTTCGCCGTCCGCGAGACCGTTGACGCTCTGAAATCATCCTAAGCGGTCGCCCGGCCGCACCGCCCCGTGATCGTCCGGCCCGATCAAAACCACCGGCCCCTCGCCGCCAGAACTGTAAACCCCCAGCGTCAGCACCTCGCTCTTGAACCCCGCCACGCGGCGCGGCGGAAAATTCACCACGGCCATGACCAGACGCCCGACGAGGGCTTGCGCTTCATAGGCTTCGGTGATTTGGGCGCTGGACTGGCGGGTACCGAGTTCCGGGCCGAAATCGATCGCGAGGCGATAGGCGGGCTTGCGGGCCTTCTCCAGCGGAGCGGCTTCCAAGACGCGCCCCACCCGGATGTCGAGCTTCAGGAAATCGTCGAACGTCACGTCATCGGGCTGGGTCATGAGAGCGGGCAAATGAACGTGGAAAATGTTGGGTCGCGGGACTATTCGCCGGCTCGGCGCTTGATGCTTTCGATATCCAGCGGACCGGTTTCTTCCGCGTGGATATTGACGGGGCGGTTGTCGCCCGGATTCAACTCGAAGGGTGGGCGCGTCTCTTCCTCGTCGTGGGCGACGGGAATTTTCAGCTCCTGCGTGGTGGACTCGCTCGCCAGCAGCTCGTTTGGCCGCTCGATCTGCTCCGTCGGCATATCGCCTCCGTTGTTCACCAGACCTTGCAGCGTCGTCGCTTCCTTCTCCGGCAGCGCGCTGGTGAAGTTTACCTCGAGTTGCTTGCCGAGTTCGGGGAAGTTCTCCTTCACCTTCAGGATCGCCTCGCCGATCAGTCGCAGGTTCTTCGTCAATTCCAGCGCTTCCACGCGCGACTCGTCGTCCTTGACGGCCGAACCGATACCGCGCTCGACCAACATAAGCCGCGTGTAAAGATCGCGCACCGTGGAGAGGTGGTCCGCCTCCCGCCGGTTGAGTTTGGCCAGTTGGCGCCGCAGAGCCAGAATCGAGTCCAGGCCGCGATCCAACTCCGTCTCCAGCGTCTGGATCGCCTCATCCTCCTCCGTCAACTGCTCCGGCATCTGAAACGTCAGGAATCCCGTCAAGGCGCCG
Organism: Sumerlaeia bacterium; assembly: GCA_040219255.1. Classification (GTDB taxonomy): domain Bacteria; phylum Sumerlaeota; class Sumerlaeia; order SLMS01; family JAHLLQ01; genus JAVJSW01. The sequence continues at coordinate 7,512 of JAVJSW010000026.1, read as the reverse complement.
ATGCGCCCCTCCAGGGGGCCGTCGATCTGGCGCTGCAACAGTTGCGATTGGGCGTTCAGGCGCTTGGCCAGCGTCACCAAGCGATCAACCCGTTTCTTCTCCGCCTCCGCCTCCTCCTCTTCCCGCGACTGTTGCTGATGGAGATAATCGGCGTCCGAATCGCGCGCGTCCGAATCTTCGCGGTCCGTCGTGACTTCGTAGACCTGCGGCGTGCGCTCCTTGATCTGAGGCATCGGTGTCGGCGAGTCCACCGCCATAGGTGTGTACTGCGACTGCCGCGTCACGCGCACGTTGCGGGCGGCGTCGAGCACATCGCGCGAAACCTGATTGAGGAAATGCTCCGGCAGGTCCGCCAGGGTGATCAGTTCGCCCGACGTGTTCAGCGCCGCCTCCGCCGTGATCAGCAGCAGGTCCTCCGCATTCTTGGGCCAGTGCCATTGGCGGAAGAGAGCCAGCACTTGCGGATCCGCGCTCTTGGCCTGCGTGCGGCCCGTTTCCCGGGCGCGCCGCGTGGCGTATCGCACCAGCGCCGGAATGTCCTCCGAGCGCTCGCGGATCGGCGGGATTTCCAGCCGCCGCGGACTCAGCATCTCCTGAAGCTCCGGCAAGAGCGAGTTGCGCTCCGTGAAGCGGTCGTACTGATGCCCCGCGATCAGGATGATCCGCGCGTCGGCACGGAGCAAGTCGCCCGTCATCGGATCCGCCATCACGCCATCGCCCGCGATTTCCAGGATCGAGTACTGCATGTCGGGCGGGAAATCGCGTTGCAGGTACACGATCAGCGAACCATCCTGCGAGCGCTGCACGTGCTCGGCCATATCCGCCGGCAGTTTCCACGACACCGAAAGTTTCAGCAGCGGCCCGTCGCGCCGCTGGCTGTGCTGGTGGATCAGCTTGGCCACGAAGGCCTTTTCCGTCCCCGGCTCGCCGCTCAGCAGCACCGGCGCGTCATCCGAGGCGAACTCCATAATCCGCTCGTTCACGTCCGATATACAGTCGGAAATGCCGGGGAGGAGACTCAGGTCTTGGGTCAGGACTGATGGCACGGGGCAAACCTCTATGGGGACCCTAAAGGCATCGGGACGGGCAGAGCAAAAGAAAAGACCGAAGGAGGTCTATCCTCTACACCCTCATTTATGAAAGAAGCGGCCATGATGGTCAAGACGGAAGGGAGCGCGGCGGGACCCAGGGATGCGACTTTTCTTCGAGGCCTCGTCTCGCCCCGCGCCATCGGGCCGGGACTCGCGCCCGCCTTCAGGGCGTCCCCGCCAAGACTCGCGGATCGTCCGAGATTCATGCTTGCCATCCAGGTTTCATGGCATAGTATTCGCATCCCGGCGTGAATGGGAACCAATTTGGTCCCAATTCCTCCGGGAGCTGGCCCTTGGGCTTTTTTGCCACATGCTGCGCGTGACAAAACTGACCGATTACGGCGTGGTCCTTTTGGCCCACATGGTGGCCGATTTCGCCCGGGGCGACGCCTCGGAAGGCCTCAGCGCCCGCGACCTGGCGGATCGCAGCGGCGTGCCGCCGCCGACCGTCAGCAAGATTTTGAAGGCTCTCGCCAAGGGCGGCATTCTGGCCTCGCACCGCGGCGCGGCCGGTGGCTACCGGCTGGCCCGCGCGCCGGAAGCGATTTCCCTGGCGGAAGTGGTCGATGTGCTCGAAGGGCCGATGGCTTTGACGGAGTGTTCGGAAGAAGGCGGCCGCGCCTGTTTTCTTGAGGACGCCTGCCCGTCCTGCGCGATGTGGAAGCGCATCAACGACGAGGTGCTGGCGGTCTTCCGGCGCATCGACCTGCGGGAAGTCGCCCGGCCTCTGCGCGCGAAACAGGCGAAAGCCGCCGCGCCGCAACCGCCGCCGCCCGTGCGCGCCATGCCACCCCCGGCGCTGCCGGTCGGCCGCGTGGGGCTCGATGCCCCCCGATGGATGACCACGATACAGAATGTGTAACCGCCGCCTCTGTCCTGGCACGCGCGCCGCTCAACCAAGACCCAAGACGCCTTCGACCCCCTGACCGACTCATCAAACCCAACCGAGGAAAACGCTCATGCCTGCAACAACAACCGACGAAATGATCGATGAAATCACACAACGCGAGTACAAGTGGGGTTTCTACACCGACATCGAAGCCGACGCGTTGCCCCCCGGTCTCAACGAAGACGTGATCATCGCGATCTCGAAGAAGAAGAACGAGCCCGATTGGATGACGGCATGGCGTCTGGCCGCCTACAAGCGCCTCCAGACCATGGAGGAGCCGGAGTGGGCCAAGGTTTTCTATCCGAAAATCAGCTACCAGGACATCGTCTACTACAGCGCCCCCAAGCGTAAGGCCGGCCCCGCCTCCCTCGACGAGGTCGATCCCAAGCTCCTGGAAACCTACGAGAAGCTTGGCATCCCCATCAAGGAGCAGGAAATGCTCGCCGGCGTCGCCAACGTCGCCGTCGATGCGGTTTTCGACAGCGTCTCCGTCGCCACGACATTCAAGGGCAAGCTCGAGGAAGCGGGCGTCATTTTCTGTCCAATCAGCGAGGCCATCGAAAAGCACCCGGACCTGATCAAAAAGTACCTCGGCAGCGTCGTGCCGCAGGGCGACAACTACTTCGCCTGCCTCAACAGCGCCGTCTTCACCGACGGGTCCTTCGTGTACGTGCCAAAGGGCGTTCGCTGCCCCATGGAACTGAGCACTTACTTCCGCATCAACGCCATGAACACCGGCCAGTTCGAGCGCACCCTAATCATCGCCGAGGAAGGCGCCTACGTCTCCTACCTGGAGGGCTGCACCGCGCCGCAGCGCGACGAAAACCAGCTCCACGCCGCCGTCGTCGAACTCGTCTCCCACAAGGACGCGGAAATCAAGTACTCGACGGTGCAGAACTGGTACCCGGGCGACGAAAACGGCAAGGGCGGCATCTACAACTTCGTCACCAAGCGCGGCATCTGCGACGGCGCCCGCGCCAAGATCTCCTGGACCCAGGTGGAAACCGGCTCGGCGATCACCTGGAAGTACCCCAGCGTGATCCTCAAGGGCGACGACTCCATCGGCGAGTTCTACTCGGTCGCCATGACGAACAACATGCAGCAGGCCGACACCGGCACCAAGATGATCCACATCGGCAAGAACACGTCGTCCACGATCATCAGCAAGGGCATCAGCGCCGGCCGCTCGAACAACAGTTATCGCGGACTCGTCCAGATCAACAAGGGCGCCGACAACGCGCGCAACTACACCCAGTGCGATTCGATGCTGATGGGCAACAAGTGCGGCGCGCACACGTTCCCCTACATCGACGTCCGCAACCCAACGGCGTCCGTCGAACACGAAGCGACCACCAGCAAAATCGGCGAAGACCAGATCTTCTACTGCCAACAACGCGGCATCAGCGAAGAAGACGCGGTCAGCATGATCGTCAACGGCTTCTGCAAAGAAGTCCTGGCCGAGCTGCCGATGGAATTCGCGGTGGAGGCCCAGAAGCTCCTGGGGATTAGCTTGGAAGGTAGTGTGGGCTAAGGGCCGGGTTCGGTGACCCTCCGGCGCCTCTACCTCGTCCTCGCCGCCATCGGCTGCTTCCCTCTTCTGGTGGGGCTTTGGTGGCTGGCGGAGAACGGGTTGGCTTGGGAGCAAGTGGCTGAGTTGGTGTGGTGGAACAGGCTGTCGGCGGCGTTTGTGGCCGATCTGCTGATTTCGATTCTCGCCTTCTGGCCCTTCGTTTTCACCGAAACGCGCCGCGTGGGCGGGATGCCTTCGCCCTGGGTTTTTGTGGCGGTCAATTGCGTGGTGGGTTTGTCCTGCGCGCTGCCCCTGTTTTTGTACTTTCGGGAAAGAGAGCTGACGTCTGAAAGCCTTGGCTCAAGGTCGTATCCGCAATGACTCAGGAAACCCCCACTCTATCAGACACCGCCTGGGAGACCCTCGGGTCTCGTGGTTTCGATGCGGCCTGCAACGTGGTGGTTTCTCAGGCAAAGGAAGGCGGCGCGCCCCGCGTGTTCGATGACTTGGGCCGCCGGACGTACAGCGAGCGCAAGGACGTGCCGATGGCGGTGCGGTTCTTTGAGGCGGGGTTGGAGGAGACGAAGTGCCTCCTGGCATCAACCGCGAAGGACGATGAGAAGGCGCTCCTCTCGGTCCTCGGCAGCCGCAAGACGCTTCTCTACAACCTCGCGGCGAATACGTGGCCGGGTTGGGGCGACGAGGGCATCTGGGTTCCGGCGATGGAGCAGCGGCGAGGCCTGGAAGCGGCGGAGGAGCATCTGGCGCTGACGGAAGATTTGAAGAAGGCCCCGCTGATTCTGTCGCGGGCCTGGTGGCTGCTGGGGGCGCATCGGTTGTGCTGCGATGTGGCGCAAGTTCGGGTCAAGACGCAGGACGCGTTCGAGCAAGCCGCGATGTTCGCCGCGCAGGCCGGGTCCGGAGAAGAAAAGCTGCTCTCCGAGGGATTCGCCCTGTCAGCCAAAATCCTGAGGAGTTCAGAGAATGCGGCAGCGAAAGCACAACTCGCGACGCTGCTGACAGACTTGAAGGCGCTGGGGAAAGACGGGTCGTTCTTTGCTCAGCAGATCGAAACGGCTCACAAGATTTTCGCAACGCCACCGAAGCGTTCCCCCGATTCAACTCGAACAAAACAAACGAAGAAAGACACCTTGGAGAATACACACGCCATGCTTGAGATCAAAAACCTTCACGCCCGCATCGACGACGAAGGCGATGCCAAAGAAATTCTGCACGGTCTGGACCTGAAGGTCGGGCCCGGCGAAGTGCACGCCATCATGGGTCCGAACGGCTCGGGCAAGAGCACCCTTGCCCGCATCCTGGCGGGCGCCGAAGATTACGAAATCACCGACGGCGACGTCCTTCTGGAAGGCGAAAGCATCCTGGAAGATGGTGCCGACGAGCGCGCCCACAAGGGCATCTTCATGGCGTTCCAGTACCCGGTGGAAATCCCCGGCATTACGAACAACTACTTCCTGCGCAGCTGCCTCAACTCGATCCGCGAAGCCAACGGCAAGGACGAGATGAGCGCCGGCGATTTCCTCAAGCTGATCCGCGAGAAGGCCAAGCTGGTCGAAATCGACGAGCAAATGCTCAAGCGCTCGGTCAACGTCGGCTTCTCCGGCGGCGAGAAGAAGCGCAACGAAATCCTCCAGATGGCCGTCCTCGAGCCCAAGCTCTGCGTCCTCGACGAAACCGATTCGGGCCTCGACATCGACGCCCTCAAGGTCGTCGCCAAGGGCGTGAACGCGATGCGCTCGCCCGACCGCAGTTTCATCGTGGTGACACACTATCAGCGGCTTCTGAATTACATCGAACCGGATTTCGTGCACGTTCTGGTGAACGGCCGGATCATCGAGTCGGGCGACAAGACCCTCGCCCTGCGCCTCGAGGAAGAGGGCTACGATTGGGCCAAGGCGATCCGCCACGCCGGCGCCGCCAGCTAAGCTCTGTGTACCATGGGCCTCTTGCCCATGGCCGGAAGATCTTGGCGTGTCCAGGACGCTTCCGTATCCGAAGAGTTGGCCGGTCACGGGCGGGACGCCCGTGCTACGACAGAGACCCTCGACCCGCACAAGGAGCACCATCGAACCATGGCCGAAAAAGCAGCCATTCTCAACGATTCCTTCACCCATGATTTCGTGGGCTGGTCCGCCGCGCAGGCTGAATCCGAACCGGCCTGGCTCGGCGAGCTGCGCACCGCCGCCTTCAAGCGCTTCACAGAAATGGGCTTTCCCGCGAAGCGCGACGAAAACTACCGCTTCACGGACCTGACGCCCATCGCCGAAGGCACCTTCACCGCTGGCGACCCCGGTGGCGCCGAGCTGACCAAGGACGACCTCGAACCCTACATGTACGGGCTTCCCGACGCCATCCGGCTGGTGTTCGTGGATGGGCGTTTCCGCAGCGACCTGTCGAACATGACGACCAAGCCCGCGGGCTTGACGGTCGTTCCCTTCAGCCACGCCACGGAAACCCACACGGAAATCCTGCGCCGCCACCTGGGCCAGATCGCCGATTACCAGAACGACCCCTTTGTGGCGCTGAACACGGCCTACATGCACGTGGGCGTTCTGATTCACCTGGCCAAGGCCGCAACGGTCGAAACCCCGGTCCACCTGCTGTTCCTGAACACGAAGGGCTCGACCCCCAAGGCCGCCTACGTGCGCAATCTGTTCGTGGCCGAGGAAGGCAGCATCGGCACCGTCATCGAGTCCCATTGCAGCCTTGGCGAGGGCGCCGGCAACTACACCAACGTGGTGTTGGAAGCGGCCCTTGGCCCCCGCGCCTACGTCGATCACTATCGGTTGCAACTCGAAGACGAGAGCGCCCTCGGCACGACGGAAATGTCCTCCGTGCAGGACCGCAACAGCGTCTTCCGCAGCCACACCATCACCTTCGGCGGCCGCATGACCCGCAACGATTACTACGCCAAGCTGGAAGGCGAAGCCAGCGAGGCCATCATCAACGGGCTCTACATGCTGCGCGGCAAGCAGCACGTGGACAACTGGATGTGGGCCGAGCACTGCCAGGTCAACATCCCGAGCCACGAACTCTTCAAGGGCATCCTCGACGACCAGTCCAGCGCCGTCTTCACCGGCCGCATCTACGTCCACCCGGAAGCCCAGAAGACCGATGCCAAGCAGACGAACCAGAACCTTCTGCTCTCGCCCACGGCCCGCGTGAACACCAAGCCCCAGTTGGAAATCTACGCCGACGACGTGAAGTGCACCCACGGCGCCACCATCGGCCAGATGGACGAGGCCTCGCTGTTCTACCTGAAGAGCCGCGGCATCCCCGCCGGCAAGGCGCGGAATATGCTCGTCCAGGCTTTCGCGGGCGACATCACCGACCGCATCAAGATCGACCCGCTCCGCGAAAAGGTCGAGGAGTTGATGATGGATCGCCTGCCTCACTAAATCTCAACCCTTTCCCGCCCGCGAGGAGAAGCCGCCTATGGCCGACCAGGAACCCATCATCACCGACGACGACCCCATCGCCGCGGGAACCAAGCTGCGCGAGGCCATCGTCGAAAACATCAAGCAGGTCTTCGACCCGGAAATCCCGGTCAACGTCTATGAACTTGGCCTGATCTACAACATCGACATCGACGTGGCGGGCAAATATGCGAAGGTCACCATGACCCTGACCTCGCCGAACTGCCCCTCGGCGCAGGAGCTTCCCCTCGAAGTCGAGCAGCGCACCCTCTCCACCGATGGCATCGACGAAGCCGACGTCGAAATCGTCTGGGACCCGCCGTGGTCTCCCGATCTGATGTCCGAGGAAGCGAAACTCGAACTGGGATTCCTCTGACCCGGAACGTTCTAAAATCGATTGCATGCAAGTATTCGCCCCCTTGCCCTCGTGGAAGGGGGCCTTTTGTTGTGCGCCACGCATGGCGCGACTTCTTGGAGGTGAGAGTCCTCTCTTGGCCGTAACGACCGGAACAAGTAGCCGGAGGCAAGGGCGTCGCCGCGAGGCGGGGTCTGAAGGAAGCCCGAGGCAAAGGCCGGTCCCGACGA
>JAVJSW010000025.1:0-2284 GCA_040219255.1 Sumerlaeia bacterium | reverse complement strand
CTTGTTTCGTTACTGGGATACGGACCATCTGTTTGGCGTTGCGAGAAGGTCCGGACCTGTGGATCAGGAAGGAATGATTCTGACCTACTTGCCGGGAGTCGAGACCCCTCTTGTCGAGAACGACCTATCATTGACACACTTTGACATCCCCGCCGGCCAGCCCTTCTTCTGGCGGGCGTATTCGCAGACGTTTCCCGAGACCGGCTGCATCGCGGGCCTCGGCGCGGGGCAGATGCGGCTTCAGGGGCTCGGGGGCTGGCAGGACTACCCCCAAATCGTCGTGCCGCGCTCGTCGGAGGGGATTGAGTTGGCGGCCATTGGGGAGGTGAATGAGGATTGGGAAAGAAGTCTACCCTATGCGTTTTCTATTACTATACAACCTTGGGTAGGGGAGAGTTATGAGCAGCCATCAATCGCAGGCGAGGCTATTTGGAGCCCATCTATTTTTGACAGAAAAGTTTCATTTACTTTTGACTATTTAGAAGGCAACTCTTTTGGAGTAAGATCGGATAAAATTGAGAGAGAATCTATTTTTTGGGGAAGGCAAGATGAAGCAGAGTTATCTTTTTCTTTTGGTACCTTGGCTACATTAGTCCCGGAAGTGCCTTGGGTTGTTAACATGGAAGACGAAGTGCCATTTGGCCCTCTTAGTATAACTTTTGAGTTAGAAGGTTATACGTCAGATACCTTGTTTCTGGAAAATGTTCAGAACTACGAAGAGTATGATTGGCGACCTTTTGTTGTACCCGATCTGGGCAGTCAGACTCCCGGCGAGTCACCTCTCGATTTTTTTATCTCCAACCTCCCCGCCACCTGGCCCGCCGAAAGCGTCCAGCCTGGGCTTCTCGACATTCTTCTTTGCACCTGCGCGTCGGAGACACTCCTCCGCGATGCGGCCGACGCCAACACCGACACGGTCCACGATGTGGCCGATTATATCCGCCTGGAGGTCAACGACCTGTGAAGCGATCGATTATTCCCATTTGCCTGCTGATGGCGGGGGCTCTTTGCTCTCTGCCCAGCCCGGCCCCCGCTCAACCCTCCCTCGAGGAAGACGCCCTTGCGGAAACCCTACGCTCGAACGTTGGCGACTCCAGCGGCACCACCTTCTGGTCTGAATGGCAGGACGGGACGACCCCCAATTGGCTCATTCCAGGGGCCTTCGTTTCTGGTGCGTGGAAGGACGGTGGCGATCCGGGCGAACTGCTGCCCTATGCCGCCAACGACCAGGACATCGACGAACCCAACCTCTTTGCGCCGCTCAATATCCAGGGGCTGTGGCAGGATAACATGTGGAGCATAAGAGATGAGGGTCGAGAAGAAGAATTCGCCAACCGTTTCAGTTGGACGAACGGGGCGAATTTCTATGCCGTGATGAATTTTATCTCGCGAGTCGTGGACGGCGAAACGGTGCAGATGGCGCGTTCGGAATTGGAGGCCCTGGAAGTGGAACGCAGCCAGACCGCCATCGGCGCCATCAACCAGGCCTTTACCTCGAAGGGGGAAGGGACGGGCGGCCGCCGGGGCACCGGAGCGAAAACGACGAGCTGCTCTCTTGTGTGCGGCAGGTCACCAAGCATGTGGCCTCTCGCGGCATCTGGGTGATGGACCGGGGCGGCGACCGCCGCAGACTGATGCGCGTTCTCTTGCGCGAAAATCGCCGCTTTCTGATCCGCCTCGTGGGCAACCGCCACCTGCTTTACCGGGGCAAGGCGGCCTTGGCGCAGGAGCTGGCGCGAGACTGCAAGACGCCCTTTGCGGAAACGATCGAGAAGATCCGCGGCGATGGCCGGCGCGAGCGCTTGACGCTGGAATATGGAGCGATGCCGGTGCGTTCGCCGGGCGCGGCGCAAACGAGTCTTCCGCGCTCCACAGGGCAGGGAGGACATGAAGGGGCAGCTGCAAATGCCGCGGGATCTTGACGGATAGGATTTTGGGGAAAGTCCTGGAGGGTTTCGGATGGAACACGAAGGGACGCTAGCCGCCGATGCAATGGATGTCTAGGATGAGGTCTTCCGGCGGTTGGTCAGGGCGAGAGAGGAGAGTTGGGGGGAACCTGACTCTTGGGAGAAACAAGATATTATTCATCCTATTTGTCCGCGGCAGAATTGTTCTTTGCTCATCCACCTTGCGAGGCACCGTTCCAGGACCTTCTCAAAGTAATCTCCCCGGTTTTCTCCTCAGCTTCAGCAGCCTCAGCGCCTTCTTCGGCGCCGCCCGAAGCCGCGTTTGTTTCGCCCGCACGCTCGGGCCCTCAATCCACCGGTAGAGCCCCACGCACAGG
>JAVJSW010000024.1:0-18256 GCA_040219255.1 Sumerlaeia bacterium | reverse complement strand
AGCGCTTGCGCCAAGAGATAAACGACTGATAACTCAGGCCTTGCTCGCGGCAGAAGGCGGCGGCCGAGAGTCCGCTGACCTCCTGCCGGGCGACAGCCGCCTGCCAGTGCGTTCGCTTCGCGCCGGTTGTGAAGCCGGGGGCGTTGTGTTCCATGACCTGCTCTCCGTGTATAAAATGAGGAGGCAGAATCGCACAGGACCCCGGCGATGGTCAAGATGGGGCTCGTAGGACGTTTACGAAGTATTAAACGTGAAGAGTCCGCCGGAGGTGGAAACCTTCGGCGGACTCTTCACGTTGAGGGTTGCTCTGCGGTATTGGGAGTCCTCCCTCGACCGCTAGTTGCGGTTTAGTTGAAGCAGAGATCCATGCCGTAGGTGGTGGTGGTTCCGGTGCCGGCGGCGGGGTCGTCGCTGGGCGATTGGAAGCCGCCTTCGATGGTGCCGGGGATGACGGAGAAAGGTGCGGGCGCTCCACTGGAGTTGTAGAAGTAGCGCACTTGTTCGCCATCGGGCCAGCAGACACCGGCGGAGTAGTAGGTGCCGGGAACGACGGGGACGCTCATGGGGCCGGAACTGTAGAAGGCGCGGCCGGAGTTGATCGTCACCGGAGTCGAGAACTCTGTTGTCCAGGGGCCACTTGCAGAGGGGCCACTCTGGACAAAGAAGGTCACGTTAGCGGTGAGGTCAAAGAGCGGCACCAGGTCCATAAAGACCTCGGTGAGGGTTTGGCCAGAGGTGACGGTGAAGATCGATCCGCGGCAGAGCTGTTCGTCGTTCGACTTGGTGGAGCCAGGAATCAGTTCGCAAGTTCCCGGAACCGGAGTGGGCGTCGGGGTGGGTGTCGGAGTCGGGTCGCCATCGCCAGAGAAGCAAAGGTCTAGGCGATAGGTGGTCGTTGTTGCATTGCCCGCAAGCGGGTCATTGCTGGGCGATTGGAAGCCGCCCTCAATGGTTCCTGGTACGGTGGCAAAAGCTTGAGGTGCGCTGCTGCTGTCGAAGAAGTAGCGAACCTGCTCGCCATCGGGCCACGAAACACCAGCGGCGTAGAACGTACCCGGCACCACCGAGAGGCTGACCGCACCGGCGCTGTAGAAGGCACGACCGCTGTTGAGCGTTGCGATATTGAGGATTTCGAGGTTCCAGGGGCCATTGACTGAGGGAGCGCTCATGACGAAGAACTCGACGCTTGCGGACAGGTCGCCGAAGAGCGGCACGAGGTCCATCTGGAACGTGTCAAGTGTGCGCGGGGCGTTCACGGTAAAGATCGCGCCACGGCTCAGGTTCTCGTCGTTGGTCTTCGTGGCTCCGGGGACTGCCTCACAGACCTGCGGTCCCGGCGTGGGCGTCGGGGTGGCTGTGGGGGTGTTCGTGGGTGTCGGAGTTGCGGTTGCTGTTGGCGTGGGAGTGGGTGTGCCGCCGCCATCGCCAAAGCAGATTTCCATGCCGTAGCTGGTGGTTGTGCTGCCGCCGAGGAGCGGGTTTGCGGAAGCGGACTGGAAGCCGCCTTGGAAGGTGCCCGGCACGGTGCCGAAAGCGAAGGGTGCGCTGCTGCTGGTAAAGAAGTAGCGGACGTTCTCGCTGTCCGGCCAGGAGACCGCGCAGGCATAGTAGGTCCCGGGACTGACGCCTACGTTAACCGCGCCAGAACTGTAGAACGCGCGGCCACTGTTAATGGTTGCCGGCGTCTGGAATTCAATGGTCCACGGGCCGCTGGGGCTGGGGCCGCTGAGGACGGAGAAGTTCACTGTGGCGGAGAGGTCGTTGAACAGCGGAACCAAATCCATCGAGAAGCTCGACAGGTTCTGTGCTGCGGTGACCGTAAAGATGCCGCCGCGGGTGAGGTTCACGTCATTCGTCTTCGTTGCGCCCGGCACCGGCTCGCAAACGCCAGGAACCGGCGTCGGGGTCGGAGTCGGAGTCAAGCCGCCATCGTCAAAGCAGATTTCCATGCCGTAGGTCGTGGTACTGCTGGTACCCGTCAACGGATTGGAAGTGGCAGACTGGAAGCCGCCTTGCAACGTGCCCGGCACGGACGCGAAGGCGAAGGGAGCGGCGGCGCTTGTGAAGAAGTATCGCACGTTCTCGTTTGGCGACCAGGCGACACCGCAGGCATAGAAGGTCCCCGGGGAAACAGGCACGCCAACGGCGCCCGAGTCGTAGAACTGGCGACCGCTGTTGATGGTCACCGGAGTCGAGAACTGAGTGGACCAGGGGCCACTGGCCGACGGACCGCTCAACAGAAAGAAGGTGACATCTGCGGACAAATCGCCAAACAGAGGGACCAGATCCATCGAGAAATTCGATACGGTTTGCGGACTGTTCACGGTGAAGACTGCGCCGCGTGTGAGGTCAAAGTCGTTGGTCTTCGTCGCTCCCGGGACGATTTCGCAATCGCTTGGACCGGGTGTCGGCGTTGCGGTGGGTGTTGCCGTCGGAGTGTCCGTCGGTGTGGGCGTCGGCGTCGGTGTTAGGGTCGGGGTGGGGGTTCCACCGGCATCGCCAAAGCACAGTTCCATGCCATAAGCCGTTGTGGTTCCTATACCCATCAGGGGGTTCGAGATTCCGGACTGGAAGCCACCCTCGAAGGTGCCGGAGACCGACGTCGTGAAGTTGAAGGGAGCCTGGCTGCTGGTGAAGAAGTACCGAAGATTCTCGTTCGGCGACCATCCGACGCCAGCTGCATAGAAGGTTCCCGGGTTTACCGGCAGGTTCAGCGCGCCGGAGCCATAGAGCGCCCGGCCACTATTGATGGTCGTATTGAAAGACGTCTCGTATGCCCAAGGCCCGCTCGAACTCGGGCCGCTCAAGACAAAGAACTCGACGTCGGCGGTGCTGTCGAAGAGCGGAACCAGATCCATTGAGAAGCTGGAAAGCGTTTCGGGCGAATTGACGGTGAATATGCCGCCACGGGCCAGATTCGGATCATTTGACTTGGTTGCTCCTGGAACGGTCTCGCAAACCTCTGGACCAGGGGTGGGAGTTGGCGTCGGCGTAGGTGTCGGAGTATCCGTCGGTGTTGGTGATGGAGTATCCGTAGGCGTTGGCGTGGGAGTTGGAGTATCCGTCGGCGTTGGAGTCGGAGTTGGAGTTGGAGTCGGAGTTGGAGTTGGAGTATCGGTCGGCGTAGGAGTAGGCGTGGGAGTGGCCGTCGGAGTCGCCATCGACCCCGTCACGTTAATGTCGTCGAACAGGAAACCGTCCGAACCGAGGGTGAAGTTATCGAAGTGGTTGAACCGAATGCGGAGGCAATCGTTGATCGCCATGCCTGCCATTGCGAGAGCTTGATCCAGATCGACGGTGAACTCCGTGTATGTGCTGCTGATACCAGCGCTGGTAATCAGCGGCTGAACCTCGTACCAGTTCACACCGTCGTCACTGATGGCCACGCCGTCAAAGTCCGCGCCATCGACGAACGGATTAGCGGCCAGCGGATGGTCCTCATCGTTGACCTCCGCCATCCAGAAGGAGAGATCGAGCTGGGTGAAGCCGGTCGCATCGAGATAAAGGGTCAGTTCGTTGCGGGCATCCTCGTTATTGGTCTGGGACGCCATGGCAACCTGGAGAACTCCCGAGGGAGGTGTAAAAGTCGAGTCATCGATGATGGTTGTCGCAAATGGACCAGTGCCGGAAATCCCCCACATGAAATCGAGGAAGCCAGTCTCAAAGCTGTCGCTGAAGGGAATTGTTGTCGGTCCCACCACGAAGAGGGTGACATCGAAGATCTGTGGAGAGCCGGAGGCACCAGGCGCGGTGATGGTGATTTGCGCGGTATTGTTACCAACGGGCAAGCCAGTCGCATCGACAGTGACTGTCAACGTATCGACGCTCTGTGGGCCAACCGTACCCATCAGGGGCGACACGGTAATCCACGAGGCATCATCGGAGACCGAATAGTTGAGGGCGGTATCGCCAGTATTCAACACATCAAAGGTGAACATCTCCGTCGCGACATCGCAGATTTCGATTTCGAGGAAATGGCTCGTGGGACTCAACTCAAGTGTTGGCGGAATCGGTGTTGGCGTCGGCGTCGGTGTGCCGCTTGCGGCAAAGTCGAGGTCCAAGTCGTAGACTTGGACGACACTGCTGCTGCCGACTGCATACACGGCGGCGTAGTAGATTCCCGCCGAATTCAGAATTACCGTAGAGTTTTCCGGATTGCCAGCAGTCGTGTTGTCTGAAAGGTCCAGCGAAGTCACACCGTCTGTATCGAAAATCTGAAGCACAAGGTCAGTGTTGTTCGACGGATCATAGGACGTACCCGCGGTACAGCTGCCATCGCCGTTCTGCGGGCCTTCCAGATAGGGAGAACCGAGAGGGCTCGCCAATGCGTTCAGAGTACCAGGAGTCGAGACCTGGAACGAGAAAAAGTCGACATCAGTATCGTCCATCAAGCTCGCTTGGGGCACCGTGACCGAGGCGCTGCCCACCGTAGAGAAGACCGGAAATGCCGTACCGACCGTGTTGTTGCTTTCGTATGGATCGCCATAGTAGGTCTGCGCCGACTGGACATCGTCGAACTGCGGACCATCGAAGGCCAAGCTGACGAAGGGCTCCATCAGCTTTGTCTGGTCCACTGGACAAACGTGAGCGAAGCCGAGACCGTGACCGTTTTCGTGGGTGATCACATTGCGCGTTCCCAGGTAGGTGCCCGACGAGTCCCCATAGAACGACGGATTGCCCGTATCGATGACCATATCCCCGTTATTGGGGAAAAAGTTATAGGCCAGGATGTTTGATCCTACCTCGCCATCGATAAAGTGACCACCAATGCGGATATCACCGCGAACGCCCAGGGACCCAGAGATAGTTCCCAGTGCAGCGCCGTCGTCGTTCGTCTCAAGCACAAAGTCAAAGCCAGAGAAGGCTTCCCATTGCTCGATCGAGTTCGTGATCAGCGTTTGCCAGGCGGCGGTGCTACCGTGAATGCCGCTCATGAAGGCGTCGAGGTTGCTGTTTGAAGCCGGTTCACCGGCAAAGCCTGAAATGCTCGTTCCATCGGACACATAACTGAAGGTGATCGTGATCGGGACGCCCTGAGGGATACCACCACCGTCCGTTGCCGTAGTGGTCCAGCGAGACCCTGTTAAACGGAACTGATTGTAAGAATCGCCCCAGATGGCTTGAGAGAAGGCATCCACCGCTTCCGGTTTGTAACCGGGGGTGAAACACAGCATCGGGCCTTCGTTCACGCCGCCCTGATAGCGCTCGTTCACTGTGGCCAGCATTTCGCGGTGAAGCGGTGAGAGTGTCTTGTAAGTATCAAAGCTCAAGAGATGCTCGACGCTCTCGTACTGCGACGCCACACCGTCGCCGGGGAAAAGGGGAGGCAATGTTTGTGCAGGGGCTTGATGATAATGATTTTGCATCGCCTCGGCCACGATGTCAGCAAAAAGACCCACATAGGGGCTGTCAGCAGTCGGTTGCACCGGCAGATTCGCCATGCTGTCCAAGGTAGCTTGCGAAGGCTTGACCTGAGCCCATGCGGACGACGTGGTTGCGGCGGCGAGAACAAGCGCTGGCAAAGCAGTCGTCCCCGTCTTCCGCCAGAGAGAGGGCGGGTTGGCCCCCACTCTGGATGAGATTAATGCATTCATAGGAACAATACTCCCGATTGTTAGGGAAGGTGCACGGGATCGCAGCGTTATCTGGATTCTCGATACCGAGGTTTTTCGAACTTGCTAGGGGTCCTCGCCCACAGCCTGCTTGTCAACCCTTTTTGTATCGGCAGAGAAAGCACGGGCGCATCTTGACTTTGTTCCCGGTCTTGCTGGAGAAGGAGCCACCCTGTTCCCTCTCCAGAAACTGCCCCCATAAGAAACCCAACTGACACCAACCTCCTGATGCAGATCGAGCAAGACGCTGAGCGCAAGGCTCAGCAGGATAAACGAAAGTTCATCGAGCAAGTCCTCGAAAAACTCGCCGCCCAGGAAAAGGAAGCGCTTTTTCCCCCTCAGCGCCACCGTTTACAGCCGGGTGAAGCTCCGACCGCTGACGCTGACGACAACCGCCGGTGAGGTCACTCTCACAGTGCCCTATTGTCAGCATCGCCAAAACCGGCAATGGACCTCTCCCTTTCGCGAGACGTGCGGGCTGGAGCCTCGCCAGACGATCACTCCCGAACTCGAGCGGCGTCTGTGTCTGACGGCGACGGCGACGTTTTCCTATGAGCATGCGGCGCGGGTCTGCGCCCTGTACAGAGCCAGGCAAGGAAAGACTGCTGGCAATCGAGTTGGCCGAAAGGAATGGCGATGCCGATGGGCTATGGTTCTACCGGCGGGAACTAGAGTGAGATGCGCCAGAGAGGCATCGGCCAACTACTTATCGTTCTCGGTCGCCCCTGGTTGGGGGCCCGCCGCCTGCCCCCCTGCTCGCCATCGAGAGATGGAGGCAGGTCAGTTGGATACACTTGTGCCATTTTCGACACTGCTATGACACGGGCTGTCCGCTTTTGGATTTGCAACCCAGGCCCATGTTATCTACCTAGCATTACCAAAAAATTATGTCGTCACTGCTTTTCCTCGGGAGTTTCTCATGTCTAGTCAGAAGACCTTTGTCGACCTCTTCAATGAGGCCGTCGCTGATCAAAGCTTGAAGGAGTCGGCGGAAGGCCAGAGAACTTTTCATGCGGTCCTGGACGCCTATTTCGACGATTTGGAGAGCCTGAAGCAAGACTATGCTTACCTCTTCATCACCCTCTTCACCACGGACTTCCGCCCCAATCATTCTGTTCAGGTCAAAGAAGCCAATACAAACAGCCCTCGGGTTTTTCATGGCGTTTACAAAGAAGGGGCCTGGCGGTTTTATGTGCCTCATACGGTCGCCAATCCCGATTTCGTGTTCCACTTCGTTCTCAATGGAGAAACGAGGCACGATGGCGGTGCTTTGATGGCCCGCCAGGGAGCGCCGAACAGTTGGAAGGCAACGGATGCCGGAGGGACTCTGGCATTTCCCGGGGCTTCACCCGATGACTGCTGGCGCCACGATTTCGAACAGATCCGCCTTGATGAATCGTCCCTCAGCCAATTTCATTTCCCTCGCAATACCGATGAAAGTATCGAGTATGACGTCGTCGTCGTGGGCGGTGGAATGATGGGGGGAATTCTGGGCGATGTTCTCTCCGATCGAGGCGTTTCCACCCTCGTGCTCGAAGCAGGTGTGGGGCAACTAATGACCCATGCCACAAACCTCTATCGTGATACGGAGGGAATTTTCAACTTCTACCAGAGCACAGTCTCGAATGTCCGTGGCAGGTTCGCAGGTGGTCCCAACATCATGCTGGGCGGGCGGAGTCAATTCTGGTCCGGCGTCATCCCTCGCATCCTCGAATTCGAAAAGCACCTTGGCTGGTGGCCTCAGGAGATCCTGGACGCCCTCTTTGGTGAGAACGGTTCCCCCCATTACTACGAACTGGCTGAAGCGACGCTCAAGAAGTTGAAGACGCGCGGGGCATTCGCCCGCTCCGCTGTCGAGTACCTGCAAACACGGCTTACGAACCACAACATCGAAGTGGACGAGCTTCCCTGCTCCTTCGACTTGCTGGACCTTAACGGACCCGGTGATTATCTCCATCCACCGACCGGGATTTTTTCGGCGGCCGATCTGCTCAAGGATCGGATCGATCCGCTCGACCCCGGTTCCAAGAACCTCCGAATCAATACGGGACACATGGCGCTTGAGATTCTGACCCAAAACGGGAGAGCCACCGCCGTGAGATGCTATGACCTGCTGACCAATCAGCAGAGGACCTATCGTGGCCGCCATATTGTGCTGGCGCTGGGTAATATCGGAAGCCCCAAGATCGTGCAGGATAGTGGGCTTACCGATGAGAGCGGTCTTGCCGGCAAGGGATTGACAGATCATGCCGAGTGGATAACGGGTGATCCGCTTCTTGATCCCGATCATCCGCTGGGCGGCTCTCAAAGGCATGCGCGACTCTACCTGAACAAGGTGCAGAGTGAGCAGCGCGAGCATCCTTTCCTCGCCGAGATGACCATCAACACCCGCTACTGGGCTGCGCGCTATGTGGACCCCGATCTTTGGGATCGATATACTGCCCGGGAAGGCCGCCAATCAAGGGTCACCCTCAAGTTCCGTCCGCCCGTGCCCCTCAACGACGATAACACCGTTCGCAGTCTCGGTATCGGTAAGCGGACTGTGATCGACTATCATGGCTATCATGTACCTTTCAACAATGCGCGAGGAAAGGCCTGGGAAGTCAAGAACGCGATCTTCTCCGCACTGCTGGGACATTCCAATTTCAAAGACTGGGACGTCGATTCGCGGAAAGATGAAAAGGGAACGATCCAGCACTCCTGTGGGACGTTGCGCATGGATTCCCCGGACAAGTCCGGAGTCCTTGACACCAATCTCAGATTCCATGCCTACGAGAATCTCTACTGCGCCGATGCCTCCGCGCTTCCTTGTGTGCCCACAGCAAATCCGTCGCTGACTATGGTGGCTCTCGTTCTCCGGCTCGCTGACCGTCTTTCTATTCGCGGGTGACCGAGCGAGCCATCAACTCTTCCCGGTACTCTTCGTCGGTCAGCCCGAAGCGGCTCGCATAGACAACGTTGCCGTGGCGATCGAGCAACAGCGGGGAGTCGTAATTGATGGCGCGATTCGGCGGTCCGCCCCATTCCTGAGACGTTGCCCAATCCTCGCCTCGCTCGCCATAGTTGAATTTGAACTCCATCAGGCGAAAGCTCACCGAATACTCCCACAAACCGGAACCCTTTTGCGATTCGCTCACTAGGGGTTCCAACGCCACGAGGCAAGGCTTCCACGAGGCCAACTCGGGCCGATTTCCAGTAATATAGACGTTTTTCCCAGAAGCTTCCGTTGCTTTGGGGGCTTCGCATAGAATCCGCAACTGCCGGTTTCGCAGTGCATCCCAATCCTCTGAAATGAGGGGAACGAGAGGCGGGTTGATTGCCTCGCCATATCGCGCCTCCAACGCCTTGGCCAACGGAGCGAGCCACAACACGCGGCTGTCTCTTTGACTGTCAACCCGCCTGCTCGCAGCCAGTTCAAATTGCTGCCTTTGCCAGACAGGCAACTGGCTGCCGGAATTGTTCCAGGGCGCAATCTCGAGCAGCTGAGAGGGAAGGTTGTTGAAGGTCACGACGAGACGGCTGCTGTCGGGCGTCAAGGCGAGGCTCTGTCCCGGTCCGGCCAGACCCCGATACGTCATCAGCGGATTGCCTGTGTCGGCGGTCCAGACCCGGATCGTATTGTCCCCGGGAGAAACGGACACGATCCGGCGGCCGTCAGGAGAATAGATGGCCTCCGATACCCAGCCTTGATGACCAATCAATGTCTTGAGGAGTTCTCCGTCCTCCAGGTTGTATTCCCGAATGTCGCCATCGAAACCCGCAGCCAGCAGCCGGTTTCCCGCAGGCGAGAAAGCCAGCGTTTCCGCCCAGCCGGCCGCTCCCTCAATCTGGCGAACCACTTTTCCTTGGCTTGTCTCGTACAACCAGATTGATCGATCGCGAAAGGCCGCCGCCACGATCTGGCCATCGGGTGAAAACTCCACGGATGTCACATTGGCGTCCGGTGTTTCCAGAACCAAATCTTCACCTTGCTCTTCACGAAACCGCCCCAAGCTCACGAACCCCAATTCTCCTCCGATGGCGTACAGGTCGTTGTCCGATGCGAGAGCGATGTCATCGAGATCGACCTCGCAGTCCGGACTCGACGCGATCAAACCACCATCTTCCATCTTGTAGAGCTGCGGCTGGTTCGCCTTGGAAATCGCCGCGAAACAGCTTCCGTCGCTCGAGAGCCGACCTTCCGCATAGGCGTACCGCCCCATGGGCAGTTCCACCTGAAGGACTTCCCGGCCGCTCGCAATGTCCCAGACCCGAGCCGTATTGTCGTGGGCGAAGGTCAGAGCCCGCGTTCCATCAGGCGTCACCCCCCTCACCACCACACGTCCGAAATGGCCATCAAGTTCCTTCTTGGTGGTATCCTCCGCAACCCGCCAGAAGGTCAGTTTACCGGCTTCGCTGGCGGTAACCAGCATGTTGCGAGCCTCAATCAGGGCCGCGCTCGTGAGGGCATGCTGATGCCCTTTCGCTTCCCAGAGATGCGCTCCGGAAAGACTGTCCAGGAGCGAGCAATAGCCATTGGCGGAAACGGTCACCACCAATTGTCCGCTCTGCGACGCGAAAGGCAGTGTCTTCACCACGTAAGCGCGCTCATCGATCTCTTGATTGATCTGCAGTCGACTTGGCCTCTCAACCTCTTCACCGGACGAATCGAGGGTCCACAGCAGCACTTGTCCGTCCTCGCCCCCGCTCACGAGGCGTTCACCCTCCCCCAGGAAACTGATCGAGCGAACGGGCGCGACATGACCGGCCAGGGCCGTGGTTTCCTCGCCAGTTTGCGAATCGAGCAGTATGACCTGGTAGTTCTTGTCCGCGGCCGCGATCAACCCCTCGCCTGGACCCCATGTCAGCGCCTTGGGAACAGCCAGAGCCTCCTGTTCGGTGTGGGCATCGAGGACTTTCCGCCATACCACCGCGCCGGTTTCCACTTCGAGAACAAGGAGTTCGCCGCCGGTTGAGAGAACACCCAGCCGTTCTCCGGAATCACCGAAAGCCACTCGCGCAACGCCTTCAGTCACTGCGTTGCTCAAACGGATAGCGCGCTCACCCTGAACCTGAAGAAACACCGTCCCGTCCTGACAGCCATAGGCCTGCTTGACCCCATCAGGCGAAATTGCCACGGCGGATATGGCTACGTCCGGCCCCAGATTGACAGGGACCGCTTGATCCTGGAAGTAATCGACGATCCAGCTTTGCCCTTCTTCGTTGCAGACCAAGAGAGATTTGCCGTCCCGCGAAGCAGCGATATCGACGATCGCTCCCAGGTCTAAAGAGATCTGTTTCGCTTCTGGGACACTCTGAGCATAGAGCAATCCCCACTCCAAGTTCCGAAATTCGGGCCGAGCCGCCAACAGCTCCTGGCGCGCCGCAATCGGCTGGTGCTCCACCAGGTAACCTTCGGCAATGGCCAGGCTGTTGATATACAGCTGGCGATTCAATTGTTCCTGATTTGTCAGCAGTTCCGCCTGCGCGGCTCGGGCATCGGACGTTGCGCTTTCCGCGAGAGTCGTCCGGTGAGACAGTTGGCGGTTGAAGAAAAGAGTTCCCATCAGGATGAGCGCGACAAGCAAAGCCGTCATTCCCCACAAGACCCGCTGGGTACGTTGCGCGGCCTTCTGCCGCAACTGCGCCGCCTTCACCAAAGCCGCCGCTTCTGTCCGGTGCTCCTCTTCGAGAATCCGGTCGGCCTGAACCTCAGCAAGACTCAGGTCGCCCCGGTCCAGGGCCAGTTCCACAAATCGCAGAAGGATCAAATCCTTCATTTCGATTGCCTTCTTGTTATCCGGCCAAAGGTAGATGGCCCGGCTGATTTCGCTGATCAAGTCGCCATAATAATCGTAGTCGTTTTGCGACTCGCTCTCGGCGAATTTCTGCACCTTCTCCATGATGAGATTCGAATCGCGCCGGGCACCCGCACCCGTCACATATTCTTCCAGCCGCGAAATGAACCCCTTGGCCGTCGGGCGCCGCTCCGGCTCGAAGGCCATCGCTTCTTCGACCAACTCAGCCAACTCATGCGGCGGAGCGTAGCAATCTTTGCGATGGGACAGGGGAACATACAAACCCTTCTCGATCTGCCCGAGTAACCGCTCGTAGGGCGCCGGATCGCGTGGTGCCGTCCCGCAAAGCAGCCGATAGAGTGTAGCCCCCAGGAGATAAACGTCAGTCCATGGGCCGATGCGCCGCGAATTGCTGTCGGCCTGCTCTGGCGCCATGAAGGCCGGCGTTCCCGCTGGGTTCGGCGCTGAATCGATGGAAGGCAACTCAGGAGGATCGAGCCCGTATCGCGACTTGACCAGCAATTCCTTGTCGTACAAGACCGCCAGTCCCCAGTCCGTTAAATAGACTTCGCCGAAGTCACCCACGATCACCTGCTGCGGCTTCAAGTCCCGATGCACGATCCCGCGGCTATGGGCGAAAGCCGTTGCCTGGGCCACATCCAGCAGAATCCGCAGATGCGTCGCCAGGTACTCGCTCTGGGGGAGAACCGCGGCGTCGAAATCCATGACTTCCGGCCACAATTGCCCTCTGACCATTTTCATGGCCAGAAGCGGCCGGCCCTCTTCATCCTCCCCCAATTCATACGCCGGGATAATGTTTGGGTGGTCCAACTGCGCCGTCGTCACCGCCTCATGCAGGAACAGGTTGGTGTAGTAGTCCGCCTGAATCTCATCGATGTCCGGTCTGAGGCGCTTGACAGCAACAAGCCGGGACAGATTCTGTTGAACGGCTTGCCAGACCTCGCCCATTCCGCCCTGTCCCAGGCGACTCAGCAGACGATAGCCAAGCCACTGCTGAGAATTCTCGGCCCGCATCTGATGGTGATTGCGCGAATTGCCTTCCTTAGGCGCCAAAAGGCGGGTTTCCGTTTGGATATGCGAGGAATGCCGTCGCCGTTCCCCCAGAATGAACGTCTCGTAGAGGTCGTTTGCTTCATCGGATGTCGACTGAGCCCCGTGGCCCATACCATCGTCTTGCATCACCATGCCTCAAACTGAAGAGCGGGGCGGGCCCTCAGTGAAATTGGAACGATTACAGCCATGAAGCTAACGACGTCTCTATGCGTTGTCACCGACTTTCGACGTCGTCTGACACAAATCGGAGACGCCGTGTCTGCCGCGCCCATGGTGGACCAGAGCAGGACGGTCTTTCAATCTTGAATGAAATCACGATGACTCACCCTTCGCCGCCCTATCCAGCACAACCGCCGCCTGCCGGATCATCTCCTCCGCCTGCGCCCTCTCGTACCAGACAATATACACCAGATCATTGATGTTGCAGGACGTGGAGAAACCTCCGCTGGCCACGCGGCGAAGATGCATCACAGGACTCGGCACTGGTCTTCCAGGCTCCTTTCTTCAGAAATTTCCCTGCGCATCGATGCCGAATGGACGCATAACGCCGGGCAGGCTCGGCATCGGCCCGGTCATAGCCTTTCTGTCTGCCGGCTCCGGGATACCACCGGTCATCAATCGGTTGTGAAAGCGCGCGTACCTGGGGAGTACTTCGGACCATTCGTTGACTTCCTGCGAGTCCATTGGATCGACGGCCATGAACCGCAGGAATTCTTTCAGCGGATAGCCCGTTGGGACTCGAGGCGGCTTGGGCAGGATCAATTCACCGTCCGCGTCCCTGGGCCCGAGGCGGAGACGCGCAAGTTTATCAAGATAGCCGGCCTGCTCCTTCGCCGGTAACATTCCAAACCGGATCCGATGGGGTCCGAATACGTGGTTCTCCAAGTACAGGAGATTGAATGGTTCGCTTGCCGACTCAACGGTCGACGGGATCGAAGTCGCTCGGGAGTGCAGTTCGAGGGGATTGTCGGATTTGTTCGTCATCAAAAGCCTTTCAACAAGGTCTGGTCAAAGTGTGGGCTCCAAAGACATGACCCGGCAGATCCTCTTCACGGAGACGCACGACCGTGGAGCACCTGCCAGAGAGTTCCCCTTGGGGAGGTCAAATGATGTGATCGTTGACACCGCGGGAAGAGTCGAAAAAGAGGTTTTCTATTTTTGGGTCCACGATTCTGCTGGCATGAAACTAGGACACACATGAGAGAAAGCTCTAAGTGACCTTCTTCAGAACACCTCGCGAAAAGTTTTCTTGGATTTGCAAAATAGAGAAAAACTAGACCTGCTTTGACACAAAGTCCAACATGGACATAAACATGTACAAAGTTGACCCAACTGACTTTAGGCGTCATTTCGGTACATACTTTCTGGACTACGGATCAGAAGGTCGGGAGTTCGAAACTCTCTGGGCGTGCCATTCTTCTTTCTTACATTTGTTAGAGTTAGCCCGATCAGCCGGTTCGGTGGCAATTTGCCTTTATGAGCGCTGACAAGGCTCTCCCAGGTTTGGCGGCCACCCTTCGAGGTGGGCGGGGACTGGTTTCGAGACGGTTGGGCGGGCGAAGAGCGCGGTCGGCGGTGGGGCGGTTTCTGGCGGTGGCGAAGGGTCATGGCGCGGGGGCTCCTGGGTCTTGGCGTTCGACTGGAGGGAGCCTCTCACAGGCGGCGCCGTTTGTCCCCTCATGTGGAGCTTCGGGAGCAAGAAAGACAAAATACACTTGTCGCACTTGTCAGACAAGAGGGGCTTAGGGGCGGGTAAGTCGAGGAATGGGAGGAGTTTGTGAGTGGTTGGTGGGAAGAAATTTCACCGCAGAGGCGCGGGGGACGCGGAGGTTGGGGGTGCGGGGGGGTGCTTGGCGGGGGACGATGGGGAGTTTGGAACCGCGAGGAACGCGGATTGGGGATGGGTGGGGGCCCGTTTGTCGTTCCGCGTTTACGCGGAAAGGGGCGGACACACCCTCCCAATCCCCAGCTCGCAAGGCCTCGGCATCGAGCGGGGCGGCGCCTGGGGCGGGAAGCCGCCTGGCGCATGATCCGTCGCCGGGCCGGGGACGCCGGCATCGCCGTGGCGGTGGGTAACCACACCTTCCGGGCGACTGGGATCACGGCGTTTATGGACAACGGCGGACGCCTGGAAGACGCGGCCGCCATCGCGGCCCACGAATCCACCCGCACGACGATGCTCTACGACCGCACGGGGGAGAAGGTGACGCTGGATGAGATTGAGCGGGTGCGGATTTGAGAAGGATAGCACGGCGTTCACTGGGCCCGCGCCCGACTTGCCGCTGCGGCGACCTTCTTCACGCTCATCGAGAGCGCCGCGCGGGCCGGCGCCAACCCCCTCGAGTACCTGCAGGCTCTCTTCACAGAACTGCCGGACTCGCCGCAAAGCCAATTGGCTCAATGGTTGCCGGACCGCTGGGCGGCGGCTCGGGCTGCAACCGAGGATGCGGCCGAAATCGGCTGAGGATTCGACCGCAGTCAACATCCGCAAAGACCAACGCGAGCGAAACGGTGCTTCCCCAGGCCAAGCGGGCTCGAGGCTCGTGGAGACGCTACGCCCCGGCACGGTCGATGGCAAGGCCGCCGGGGACGTGGCTCAACTGACGCTTATATTCATTCTCGATAATCGCTGTGATTGCTTGATTTAGATGGCACGCCCAGAGAGATTCGAACTCCCGACCTTCTGATCCGTAGTCCGCGACAATGCCTGCGGAAAGCCCCGTAAAGCGAAACAAAGCAACGCTCTGAGTCTTGTGGAATCTGTTGAAAAACCCCTCAAAATCGATGGGGTTTTGCAACGTTTTGCAAAACTCAGCCAGATGGCCCTTTCCATCTCTTTCCACGCTTCACTCGTTACGTTCTCACACCGCCGATTTGCATGCGAGTCTTTTTTTAGGCACCCGAACCAAAATCTCTCTTTTTTGGCTTCCTCGCCAAAGTTGGCCCGATTCTAGGCCCCAAACCAATCAAAAGCGAGCCTTTCCAAGAAACGCCTCGCCAGGCGCGCTAAGCAGCCATGCGTCTGAACAGTCGCTTTGCTGCGCCCGATCACCGGTCCCTTGGCCGACCCCCCAACACAATAACCTCAAAAGGAATCCTGATGAAAAAACATTCTGAACACCTCCTCGAGTTGCACTGCCAGGCGAACTCCATCCCGCCGATCAACGAGTCGGCAGCCGTGCCCCATAGCCTGCTGTATTTGGACAATGCCTGCTTTGAACCTTCACGGCGAATCCTCGGGGCAATGACCGAAGAGCAGCGAACCGCTTATCTTGACGAACTTGAAAATCTTCGCCGTGGGCCGAGGGATGAGGACGGGGAGTTCGTTCTGCCAGAACCGCCCCGGATTCCGACTGGATTCCCGCTCGAAGAATTTCTCCGGTTCATGGCCACCGACCCCGTCGATCCGTGGCAAGAAGGCGATTGGTCCGGGGTCCTGAGCCGGTACACGCGCTTCCACGACCGGCTTCTGGCCGGCGGGGACGGGAGGGTGGGCACACCCACATTGCGTGCTTTGGTAGGCCCGACGGTGAGGTTGCCAGGAGTCAGGCGGCCCTGGATTGCCGATCTACAGGGGAGGCTCTCCAGGGCAGAACCTGAAGTGCCTTCGCCCAGCATTGTATTCTGTCTTCGCCGTCAGCATTCCGGGAAATTCTACACGTCCTGCAACATCAATGGCCTGGTGTACTTCGTCCGGTACGAAAGACAAATGGTCGAGGAGATGATCCGGGAGGCTGAGGCTGTTATGGTAGGGAGAACCTGACCCAAGTGCAGCTCCTACGGACCTCGCGTCCTGTGTTGTTAGAATCCTTCGATCGCGTGTGGGTAGGGTCACAACAGCGACATCGAGGGGGTACGGCGCTCTGCTGTACGCCGGTACTGGGTGGCGGTTACCCTAGTCCTCCAAGGCTTGCAAGCGACGTTCTACTGCCGATTGATTGGCCCGGAGCTCTTGCAACTGCAAGCCCAGCCAATCGATCTTCCTGCTGCTGGGAACGAACAAGGTTCCACAGCGGCTGGGTCATGTCCTTGGACTGAGGCAGACCGACAACGGCGTTGACCAGTTTCCGGCCCGGTTCGGAAGAGGCCCCCCAGGCGCGGCCGACGACGAGGTGTGATTGTTCGGGCAGGATCGCCGCGGGGGAGATGGCCACCGCGGTTCCGTCGTTCGAGCCAGAGGCGACGAGGTAATCGCCTTCGTTCACAGGGCCGTTCACCCAGATGGGCACCTGGCCGATGAAGCTGACGATTTCCTGCCGTGCGTGCAGTTCCGGGTCGTTGAGCGTGGCATTTCCAAGGATCGCTGCCTG
Organism: Sumerlaeia bacterium; assembly: GCA_040219255.1. Taxonomy (GTDB): domain Bacteria; phylum Sumerlaeota; class Sumerlaeia; order SLMS01; family JAHLLQ01; genus JAVJSW01. Next base: position 1,483 of record JAVJSW010000024.1, on the reverse strand, counting down.
GCCGCTGATGGCCATGACCCAGTCGGCGCCGTCAGTGCGCTTGCTGATCAGTCCGCCAAAGACGCCGACCACATCACCGTCGTTGATTTCTTCGCTCGGGTCCAGCCGCTCCAACCGTTCCGCATAGTCGGCGCCGCCGGATTGAAACTGCGCATTCCCGCCTTGGTTGCTTTCGATTTTGCCGGCAAGATCGGTCCCGTCTTCGAAAAACTGGATCCAGTTATAATAATCCCCGAAGCCGTCGGCAATATTGTCATCGAATTGAAGGGCCAGGAGGCCTCGAGGGTAATAGGCATCAATGCCTCCTTCTCCATCTCGATCGTGCAGGTCTCGGATACGCATCACATAGTTATCAGAATTCTTGTTGCTCCCCACATCGCCAGATCCGAGGTAGGGAAGGTACGCCACGACATCCAGGGGGTTGCGAGGTTCCGTGGTGCCGATGCCCACATTCCCCCCGGTGGTGATGACCAGGTTCTTGCCGCCGCCACCGCCAACGCTCGCCAGTTCGAGGGCTGTATCGGCCCCGCTGTTTAGTTGGCGCAGCTGCCAGCTTCGCTCGGTGTTGAAGTTCATCAGGACAGCGCCATCTCCCTGTTCCGTCAGGGTGGTCGTTCCATTGACGTTGAGTCCATTGTCGCTTACATTCACCCCATTACTGACGTTCAAGGCGCCGGTCACATCAATCTCATTACTTGAAGAGGATATCTCCCCTTCCACATTTAATGGACCTTGAATGTTTGCGGCTAAGCCCTCGAAAAGGGTGGCCTCGATGACGTCAGTTTGAAGATTCACCGCAGCAGGTCGTAGCTCAATGCGGAATCGGAGGTCCACACTATCGCTGTAGAGAGACTTCCCATCCGGATACGGGTTGTTTTGTGAAACTATTAATCTTGAATTGCCAATAAGTTCAAAAGTGTAGATATTCCCAGCTTGAACAGGTACGTATGCGACACGAATATCAGCCCAGGTGTTGGATGGAACCGCGGTGGCTGAGTAGGCATACGCCTGGGTGTGTATCTTAGTCCCGCCCGTACCATCTCCCTCATAGATATTGAGGGTTCCGTTGGCGCTTAGTCTGTCTGGATTGATTCGCAGAGCGATGTTATAGATAAGCCCATCATTCAAGGCTTTGAAGGACTGTCCACTGGCCCCTATGGTAAATCCGGACCCAGCTTCATTCTGTGCATCTATAATGATGTTATTGGCCAGATTATTAATGATCACACGACCAGAGTTTTCCACCTCCAGTACATCCAGGAGAGAGCCATCCGGGCTGTCGAGGGATGAAATATGAGTAAGGGCTGCCCCGGAGCCGGCGTAAGATGACGCGATCACACTTCGTAAACGTCCTACGAGCCCCATCTTGACCATCGCCGGGGCCCTGTGCGATTCTGCCTCCTCATTTTATACACGGAGAGCAGGTCATGGAACACAAGACCCCCGGCTTCACAACCGGCGCGAAGCGAACGCACTGGCAGGC
>JAVJSW010000023.1:0-38568 GCA_040219255.1 Sumerlaeia bacterium | reverse complement strand
CCACGTCAAAGATCGCACGATGGCCGAGGACGGGCAGCGCCACCGGCCCGGAGCGCAGACGGCGGCGCGGCTGCGGAGCCTGTGCGTGGGGCTCTACCGGTGGATTGAGGGCCCGAGCGTGCGGGCGAAACAAACGCGGCTTCGGGCGGCGCCGAAGAAGGCGCTGAGGCTGCTGAAGCTGAGGAGAAAACCGGGGAGATTACTTTGAGAAGGTCCTGCAGATCATCCCGCCCACATCACCCGCAGCTCCCCCACCCACCCCCTCAAACCACCCCCCGCGCCCGCGCCACGTGCAGCGCCGTGACCGAGAACCCGTCCGGCATCGCCCCTTCGCGGATCAGGCCTTCGATTTCCTCCCAGGAAAACGCCCGCAGTTCGTGGATTTCGTCGGTGTCCAGGGCCACGTCCAGCGGCTCGAGCCCCCGGGCGAAGAAGATGTGGAAGTGCTCGTTCCCCAGCCCCGGCGCCGGGTGGTAGTCCAGGATGAACTCGACCGACCGCGCCCGGTGGGCCGTTTCCTCGGCCAGTTCGCGCCGCGCCGTTTCGATCAGGGCCTCACCCGGTTCCGCCGTGCCGGCCACGATTTCCCAGCCCCATTTCCCAAGCGCGTACCGGTAGTGCAGGCCCAGCAGCACCCGCCCGTCGTCTCGGATCGGCACCACGCCGACGCCCCGCTTGGCGTAATCGACTTTCCAGTAAACGCCCTGGCGGCCGCTCGGAAACCGGACGTCGTCGCGATGGACGCGAAACCACGGGTTTTGCAGGACGATCTCGCCCCCGAGACGCGTGATCGAGGGCGGAGGCGAGGCGGGCGGCTGGCGCTCGGCCATCAGGCGCCCACCGGCTCGTCGTGGGGGTGGTGATGATGATGTCCATGCTCGTGGCCACGGTCATGCTCGTGGTCATGGTCATGGTGGTGATGGGCGTGGCCCATGCCGTGGTGCTCGTGGGGGTGATCGTGCGAGTGGTCGTGGCCGTGATCGTGATCGTGGTCGTCGTGGTGATGGTCGTGGGCCGGGGCGCCCATCTCGGCCAAATCCGCCCGCACCAGCCGCAGCAGGTTCGCCACCTGGGGAATGTCGCGGCTGCCCGCGCCATAGCCGATGGCCCTCGGCGTCATCACCACGGGGGCGAGGTGGGGCGAGGCCAGCGCCGCCAGAATCGCCGCGCCGGTCGGCGTCGTCAGCTCGAACGGGATGTTCGTGCGGCGGATCGGAAAGTCCTTCAAAATCGCCAGCGTCCCCGGCGCCGGGCCGGGCATGACGCCGTGGGCACAGCGGATGAAACCCGCGCCGACGCTGACCGGGCCGCTGACGATCCGCTCGATCCCGAGCAGCTCCAGCCCCAGCACCGTCCCCACCACGTCCACCAGACAGTCGAGCCCGCCGACCTCATGCAGGTGAACCTTCTCGATGGGCATGCGGTGGGCGGCCGATTCGGCCTCGGCCAGACGCCGCAGCACCGCGCCGGAGCGCTCCTTGACCGCCGCGCTCAGGGCGGCGCGGTCGATGATCGCCAGCAAATCGCCCAGATGGCGGTGCGGATGGGGCACGTCCTCGACCACCACATCGACCTTGGTGGCGGCGATGGTGTGGCGCTTGGTGTCGCTGCGCACGAGGTCAAACCCGCGCACGTCCAGCGTTTTCAGCCCGTCGCGAAGGGCCGCGAAGTCCACCCCCAAATCCACCAGGGCCCCCAGGAACATATCTCCCGAGGCGCCCGCCATGGCGTCGATGTAAAGGATTTCCGTTATCCGCATTTTCGTCACTCCTTCTGAGCCGCCTCGGTCGTCGCCGCCACCGGCCGATAGGTCAATCCCGAATAAAAGACCGACAGCGGCCGGTCGTCGCCGCCCACGGCGAAGCTCTCGGGCGAGCGCGCCCACTCCGCGTCGAGCGTGATCGCGTTGGCGCCGATCAGGAGTTCGCTGTGGTCGAAGGCCAAATCCACGGCGCCGAATTGGCCCGGGTTGCCTTCGAAGACGGCCACTTCGCGCCCGTTGACGCTGATCCGCACCGGGTTTGGCGGCACCCAATCGCCGCCGAAAACGCCCAGGTTCAGCCGCACCCGCGCCGGGCCCCGGCTGTCCAGCGGCATCCGCAACCGCAGCCTCCGCGTCCGGCCCCAAGCGTGGTCCTCGGACCGCCAGTTCCACTCGGACCCTTCGCCCAGCAGCGTCTCCGCGAACACGACCTGGCCCGGCCGTTCGTTCACCATGCCGGGCAATCCGCGCTTGACCAGGAACAGCGGCACAAACGCCATCACCGCCCCCGCCGCCGCGCAAACGGCCACGCCCATCAGCAGCGACCAATGGTTCTTCGCGACCGTCAGGGGGTCCTCCGGCTCGGGGCCCTCGACCCGCAACCACCCGGGCACCAGACCCGCCATCAGCACCAGATAAGCGTAGTAGTGAAAATGATCCGTGGCGGGGGCCGCCCCCACCACCAGGAACGCCGCGATGGCGAAAATCGCCCGCCGTGCGGCGCTCGACCGGCCCGGCAGGATCAGGAACCGCGCCAGTTCGACCATCGCCAGAATCACCAGAATGTAAACCAACGGCCTCAGCGCCAGGAAATCCGCCAGCCCCGCCAGAGTCGGCTGGAGCGGGCCCTGGCCCAGTTCCCGACGGACCTCGCCGATGGTGAAGGGCTCGCCCACCAGCGCCGCGAACTGAGCGGTGAAATGCTCGATGTTCCACCCGTAGGCCAACGCCGGCAGCAGCACCGTCAGCAGCACGTACAGGCCGAAGCGGCGCCGGTCTTCACCCCAAATCATCGCCCAATAAATCGGCAGCAAAACCACCCAGCCGATGCTCAACGCCGCCAGCACCGAAATCGCCACAGACGCCAGCACATAACGGCGAAAGGAAAGCAACAACCCGAACAGTAACACCCCCGGCCAGAACACGAGCCCATGGCCGTAATGCAGGAACCCATCGGCCCTGGGAAACAACAACCACCCGCAGCCGAACACCGCCACCGCCGCCAGACCCGCCGCGACCTGCCACGTGGGCCGGAACCATCCGGCGCGAAACGCCGCCAGCAGCCCCAGCAGCACCGCCGACGCCATCGCCGCCACGCCCAGGATGTTCACGAATCGCCAGTCGAACCCGGCCCCCCGGACCACGCGGTATGGCGCGATGGCCAACTCGGGAATCGGCAGCATGGCTTCGTAACCCAAGCGGCGATAGGAATCGATGTAGAGTTCTTCGCCCGATGCGAGGCGGTCCGTGGCCTGCGCGATCAAGCCCATCTGCGCCGTCCCGAGGGCGTCCACCGGTTCGGTGAAAATGCGATCGAACAGCCCCATCATCGCGAACCCGCAAACCGCCGCCACCGCGACCCCGCAAAGCCCCGCCACCACAGCGCGCGGCACCTGGGGCGCGGCCTTCTGGTGCGCCGCTTCCGCGCCCGCCCTCAGCACCCGCCACAGCCAAACCCCGTGCGCCGCAAATCCCCCAAGGACAAGCAACCACGCCAGCGACACGGAGCCCCCCGCCGTTGCCTCGTGCAACAGCAGCAGAACGAAAACCACCAAACCGGCCACGATCGCGAGCATGCGTTTCCCCGCCTTGAAAGGTCAGCACCGGCGCGGAGCCGGGCTTGACCCGCCGCGCCGCCAAGGGAACGCTCCGGCCTTGCGCCGTCCGGAAGCAACCGGAAGCCGCGCCCATTTTCCCGCCGGATCCCCCCATGGCCATCCCCCGCCTCAGCGTCATCATCCCCGTCGCCGACCGCGTCGAGCGGCTCGTGACGTGTCTCGAAAGTCTGGCGGCGGATGCGTTCGCGGAACCCTGGGAATTGATCGTGGCGAGCGACGGCGGCCCCCTGGAAATGGAAGGCCGCGTGCGCGAACTGTGGCCCGCCGACTGCGCGCCGCTGCACTTTTTTCGCCTCGAAACGCGGAGCGGGCCGGCGCGCGTGCGCAACTTCGCGGTGGAGAAGGCGGCCGGCCAGATCATCCTTTTTCTCAACGACGACGTGCGGCTCGAACCCGGTTTTCTCGCCGCCCACGCCCGCGCCCACGCCGCACGGCCCGGCCACGCCGTCATCGGAAATACCCGCTGGGCGCCCGAGGTCATGACCACCGATTTCATGCACTGGGTCGCCCACCACGACTCATTCTACTACCTGATCGACGACCCCGCCGCCACCACCTGGGAGTACTTTCACACCCTCAACGCAAGCCTCGACCGGTCCTGGTTCGATCGCGGCGAGCGTTTCGACGAGTCCTTTCCCGACCCAGCCTTCGAAGATACGGAGTTCGGATTCCGGCTGCTCAAGGCGGGAATGTGGGTCACCTTCGCGCCCGCCGCGATCGCCTACCATGTGCATTATTTCGACGCTGACGACTATTTGGCGAAGTCCTGGATGCGCGGCAAGAGCGCGCGCCGCCTGACCCGAAAGTTCCCCGAGCTGCACGAACGCCTCGTCGGCGAATACGAACACGCGGCCGCCCGCATGCGGTGGCGGCTGCGATGGCGCGAATGGCGCCGCCTGGCGGATGGGCCCGAGCAATGGCACGCGCGCTTCGCCTTGGCGTTCTTGGCCGGTTACGAAGGCCGCGAACCCTCGCGCTTCGCCCGCCGCTGCCTCGCTTAGTTCACGATTTCCAGAATCCGCCCCGCCACGCGCCCCGCCGCTCCGCGGTTCGAGATGGCCGCCTCGCGGGCCATCGCGCCCAGTTGCTGGCGTTTCTCGGTATCCAACAGCAACTCCGCCAAGACCGGCGCCAAGTCGCCCTCGGCCACTTCCGGCGCGCCCTGCTCCGGCCCCAGGATCCGCACGATTTCCTTCTGCGCGTGCATGTGCGGCCCGCGCAAAACGGGGATGCCATGCACCGCCGGTTCCAGCAAATTGTGCCCGCCAATCTTCGCCCACGACCCGCCCAGGCACGCCACGTCCGCAGCCCCAAAGGACCGCGCCAGCACACCCATCTTGTCCAGCAGCACCACCGCCGAAGCGCCCTGCGCGGGGCCTGCACTGGCCCGGTGGCGCGACTCGCCGAAGCGTTCGCCGATCAATTGCCAGACATCATCGAACCGCTCGGGATGGCGCGGAGCGATCACCAGACGCGCGTCCGGCAGCGACTCGCGCACCTGCGCGAACGCTTGCAGCGCAAGGCTTTCCTCGCCCGGATGGGTGCTACCAAAGAGCACCACCGGCGCGTCCTCCGCGATCCCCCACTCGCGCCGCAGCGCCGCCCGCTCGTCCGGCGAGAGCGCCTCTGGCAAGGCATCGAACTTGACGTTGCCGGTCACTTCGATGCGCTCGTCGCTGCCGAGCACCCGGGCCATGCGCTCGGCGTCGGCTTCGGTTTGCATAAAGAAGCGCCGGACGCTGGCCAGCGGCTCGCGGAACACGCCGCGGAATTGGCGATATCGGCGCGCCGAGCGGTCGCTCAACTTGCCGTTCACCATGAAAACCGGCAGCCCGCGCCGCCCCGCCTCGATCAGCGTGTTGGGCCAGATTTCCGTCTCGAAAAACAGATAAACGGAAGGGCGATAGGCATCGAAGAATCGCCGCACGGTCCAGGAAAAATCGGCGGGGGCGAATGCCACCCGCTCCGCCGAATCCATCGCCCGGCGGGCCTGTGCCTGGCCGGTCTCCGTCGTGGTCGTGCAGAGGAATTCCCAGCCGGGTGCGCGATGCCGGAACTCGCGATAGAGGCTCGACGCCGCCACCGTTTCGCCCACGGAAACGCTGTGCATCCAGCACCGGTGCTCCACCGCGGGCGCCAGCGGTTCGCTCGGTAACCGCCGCCCCAGCATACCCGGCAGCGAATCGCGGTACTTGCCATAGCGCAGCCGCTTGTACGCGATCACGGGAGCGAACGCGGGAATGGCTGCGATGTACGCGGCATCGTAGGCGTTCACGGGCAGTCCCTCGCGGTGAAATCAGTCAAAGGTCCGCCGCCCTTCCAGCGCCAGCCGCAACGTGCCGCTGTCCGCCAAATCCAAGGCCCCGCCCATGGGAACGCCCCGGCCGATACGCGTGATGCGGACGCCACTGGCTTCCAGTTCCCCCGACAGATAAAGGGCCGTGGCGTCGCCTTCGACGCTGGGGCTCGTGGCCAGGATCAGCTCCTCGACCTCGCCGCCGCGCACGCGGCGCAAGAGCCCGTCGATCCGCAGGTCGTCCGGCGTGACGCCCTTCAACGGCGACAGAACGCCGCCCAGGACGTGGTACAAGCCGCGGAAACCCCCGGCCCGTTCGAAGGCGATAACATCCATGTCACGTTCGACGACGCACAGAATCGTCCGGTCGCGCGCCGTTTCCTCGCAAATCGGGCAGGAGCCCAGCTCGGTGAAGTACCCGCAGGTGGGGCAGGTGCCGATTTCATCGCGCAGGCGCGCGATCGTTTCGGCCAGGACACGGCTGCGCTCGGGATCGCCGACAAGGAGCGAAAACGCCATGCGCTCGGCCGAACGCCGGCCAACGCCAGGCAGCCGCCCGAATTCCGCGATCGTCTGCTCCAGGGCTCGAGGAAGTTTGGGCATCGGCGACTTAGAACAAGCCGGGGAGCTTCAACCCGCCCGTCACCGCGCCCATGCGTTCTTCGTGCAGCTTCTTGGCGTTTTCCAGCGCCTGATTGGTCGCCGCCATAATCAGGTCCTGCAGCATCTCCGGGTCGTCCGGGTCGATGGCTTCGGCGCCGATTTCCACCGCCTTCACCACCCGGTTGCCCGAGACGGTGACCTTGACGACGCCGCCGCCGGCGGACCCGACCACGTTCTCCTCGTCCAGTTTCTCGTTCACTTGGTCCACGCGCGTGTGCAGTTCGCGCTGGAGATTCTTGATCATCGACGCATCGATCATGAGAGAAGACTTCGCTTTCTATCGCTCGACAGGGTTCGCGCGGCGGCCCATTCCGCCACGGGTCGGCAGCCTGCCCCGCCGGCCCCGCTGACTCAAATGGTTTCGATCTTCCGCCCATTAAAGGAGGACGGCTTCACACCCAGGCATCGCTCGACCATTTCGCAGGCTTCGCGGAATTCCGGATAAATCTCCATCGCCTCCTTCAGCGATTTCACATCGCCATGGGTCATCACCGGCTCGGGCCGGGGGCCATGGGCCGCCGTCTGCGGGCGCCGAGGAAAAGAGGCCTCTTCGAAGCTCTGCGGCGATTCATCCGGGAAATCGTCCTCCGCTTCGACCTGGGTCCGCCGGGGCGGAGCGGGCGCGGGGGCCGCCTGTTCGGAAATCGTGAACTTCGGCGACATGGGGCGGCCCCAGGCCTGACGAATCGCCTCGCGGAGCCGCGCCTGCGAATCGGGCTTTTCCAGCAACGATAGCGTCGAGCGCTCCGTCGCCGGCAGCTCCACCAGAAAGCGCTCCGGCGAGGCCTCCACAAGGCGGCCCCGGCGCAGCGTCCCGCACAAAATCATCGCGTTCTCCTGCAAATACTCCAGCAGCGCATCCCACCGTTCCGCGTCCGTCGTGTGGATGGTTTCGATGCGGGCCTGCGGTGGTTCCTCCAATTCCGGAGCCGCCTCGCGCAGGACGGCGGCGGGTTGGGCGGTGCCGCGCGAGGGAGCCGCGGGCCGCGCCATAGCCCGCGGACCGGCCGACGGCGGCGCGGGCGCCCGACGCGGTGCGGGACCCGCCGCCCCGGCGCCTGGCCGACCCCCCGCGGCCACTCCCCCGCCGCCGCCGGGGCCGGGGCCAAAGCCCGGGTCGAGCACCAGCCGCGGATCGATGGACGTCAATTTAATGAGCGCGAACTCGAGCAAGAACCGGGGCGGTGCCGCGCCCTTCATTTTTTCCTCCAGGTCCACGAACTGCTGCACCGTGTTGAGCACCATGGGCATCGAGAGCGCTTCCACGACCTCCTTGAACTCCGCCGTGCCGGCGTCCGCCACCCGCAGCAAATCGGGCGGAGCACCCGCCTTGATCAGCATCACATCGCGCAGGAAGCTGACAAACATCTTCACGAAGCTCGACAGGTCCCGCCCCCGGTCCACCATGTCGGCGATCAGGAGCAGCGCCTCTTTCGTTTCGCGCTCGGCCATGTGCTTCAGGAGCCGCGTGAAGATATCGCTCTCCACCACCCCCAGAATCGAACGCACGGTTTCCAGCGTCACTTCCCCGCTGGAGACGCTGATGACCTGATCGAGATAAACCTCCGCGTCGCGCAAGCCACCCTCCGACGCGAGCGCGATGGCATTCAGAATCGCCGTCTCCTCGCCCTCGGCACAGCTCACGCCTTCCTTTTCCATGATCCGCTTCAGCGTCGTCGTGATATCCGACATCTTAATGCGGTCGCAATTCAGGCGCCGCAACCGGCTGATCACGGTCTCGGGAATTTTCTCGGGGTTCGTGGTGCAGAAGATAAAGACCACCCGCTCCGGCGGTTCTTCCAGATTCTTCAGCAGCGCATTGAAGCTGCTGACGCTGAGCATGTGAACTTCGTCGATGATGTAGATTTTGTAACGGCCCTTGAACGCGCCTCGGTGGACACCCTCCAGAAGGCCGCGCGTCTCTTCCACCTTTGTGTAAAACGCCGCGTCCACCTCGATCACGTCCAGGTGTGACCCGGCGGCGATTTCCTGGCATTGGCTGCAAACGCCACAGGGATCCGTTGTCGGTCCCTTTTCGCAATTCAGCGCCTTGGCGAAAATGCGCGCGGTGGAGGTCTTGCCCGTGCCGCGGGGACCGCACAGGAGATATCCGTGGCCGATGCGATGATCGCGGATTTCGTTCTGCAACTGCGTCACCACGGACTTCTGGCCCACGACCTCGCTGAAGGTCTGGGGCCGGTAGCGGCGCGCGATGACGACGTAATCGGAACTGGCTTGCTGGGGGGTATTGGGGCTCATCGAAACTTCCCGGAAAGAGGCTGTCCAGGCACGAACCTTAGGCGAAAGCAAATGGCCGGGTCAACGGCTGAATTTCCCCCATCCGCCGCCGCCACGATCCTTCAACCACAGAGTGCCACAGAGGACAGAGATTCCACAGAGAGGAAGCCAAAGCGAGCGGAGGGCCTCTTGCTAGACTCAATACATTCAACGATCTCCAGCCACCGCGTATTGCCATGCCCTCCCATTTGACCCCTACGCAGCGAAAGTTTCGGGTTTTTCTTGGCAATCACCAATTCTTTTGCCTTCCTTGCGAGAAAGGATTCGGCGTGCCGCAGTCACCCGGACAAGGGATTGCTCCGTGCCGATTTTTCTTGAAGACGACACCGCCCCTCTCGCCGATCACTCCCCCAGCCTCCGCACCACATCCGCGACGTCCACCAGGAAATCCCCGTTCGTGTTGTCCGATTGGCCCGGGCTTCTCTGGCCCAGGAGAACCTCGACGATGGAGCCGGGCGCCGGAGTCTGAGTCGGAGTCGGAGTCGGCGTGGCCGTTGGAGTGGCCGTGGGACTCGGAGTCGGCGTCGGGGTCGCCGTGGCCGTAGGCGTTGGAGTCGCTGTCGGTGTGGGGGTGGTCGTAGGCGTTGGGCTTGGTGTGGGAGTCGGGGTTGGTGTCGGTGTCGGAGTCGCCGTGGCCGTAGGCGTCGGAGTCGCTGTCGGTGTGGGGGTGGCCGTAGGCGTCGGGCTTGGTGTGGGAGTCGGCGTCGGGGTCGCCGTGGGTGTTGGCGTTGGGCTGGCGCCCTGCTGCACCTCGAAAGCGCCCCGGTCGATGCCTTCGCCGCGGCGGCGCAGGAATCCGGCGCCGCGTTGGTCGGTGAAGGGATTTCCCGAAGCCCCCGCAACGGGAAAGCGGGCGAACTGCTCGAAGAGGTTCGGGACGCCGCTGTCGATAGCCCGGCTCGTTTCGAGAAGCGCGTGGTTTTCCAGAAGACCCCCGTTGCCCTGGAGAGCCACATCGATGCCGGTGGCCTCGGGGGCAAACTCCGTCCCGACGATGTCGCCGTTTTCGCCGTTCGTCAGGCCGCTGCCTCCACCGGTGCGCAGGATGTTCCCGCCCAGGGTCTCCAGCGCCCCGTTGACGTCGGCGGCGCTGCTGACCGTCCCCGCCGTGTTCGACGTCACCAGCGTGTTGCCGAGGCGGACGCTCGCCCCCGAACCATCCACGGAGATCCCGCCGCCCGTGAAGGCGGCCGAGTTCAGCGCGATCGTCGAGTTGATGATCGTCGCCGTCGCATTCGAGGAAACGGACAGCCCGCCTCCGAAATCCGTGGTCGTCGAACCGTTCGTCGACAACGTCGAATTCACCAGCGTCAGCGTCGATTCCGGCCCGGCCCAGATGGCGCCGCCGGCGTTATTCGGTATTCCCATGAAGCTCGTCTGGTTCGAGGAAAACGATGAACGTTCCACATGCGCCGTGGCCCCGCGCCGCAGCGCCAGCGCACCCCCAAAGTTCGCGACACCGTTCACAAACCGGCACCCCTCGATGGTCAGGGGGACGTTTGTGCTCTCGTGCTCGATGATACCACCATAGGCGCCTGGCGTTTGGGCGGAGAAGCGAACGCCTTGAAAACCGACCTTCCCGCCCGCGTTCTTGCGGTCGATGACAAACCGGGGGCCGATGATCTGATTGTTGGAGAAACTGATTTCGCCGATGGGGTTTCTGATAATGATGGGGGGGACACTGCCGAGATCGAAATCACCTACATTGACTAAGAGCCCATCCCTTTCGTAGTTGTTCTCGAAAAAGGCTCGAGCATTGACCATTCCCGCCAAGGCATCGATCAGACTGTCTCCGGGTTGATTTGGAGCAAGGAGGGTACTGTCACCTTCTCGCTCATAGGCCCCCGCATCCACGTGGCCGCGGTTGCGAAAGAACCCCCGCGCATCGCCCGCGCCGATGCCGGCGAAATCTTCGGCTCTGAGGGTGGACACCAAGGCCATATCGATGGCTGGACTTCCCGCCAGCAGCTCACACGTCCGCACCAGCCCGCCATTGTCCGCGAGGGGTCCCAGCATGGCATCAAGAGGCGAAGCGGGCGTTCCCACTTGGTCAAAGGAGTTGAAGGCGCCCTCGGTCCCATCGGCTCCGATCAGGTTTCCGCCGAGCGACTCGACCGTTCCGTCTGTCCCATTGATCGCGATATCGAGGGTTGAAAACGGCGTATCGTTGCCCGCGATCACGGTATTGCCGATCGCCACCCGTCCCTCCTGCACCCAGACCGCTGCCCCTGCTGAGGAGGTGCCCGTGTTACCCGTAATGGTCGAATGGAAGATCTTGAGCTGCTCGGAATCGGCCGGCACCAGCGCCGCACAGTCGATGGCGGAGCCGGCAAACTGAGCCGAGTTTCCCGAAAACGTGCAGTTGAGAATCAGAACCGACGTTTGCGGGTTTCCCGAGTCGATGGACAGAGCGCCCCCTCGGCCATTGGCATTGTTGCCTTGGAAAACACAGCTCTCGAACCGCGCCTTGGGGGCAAGGTTTCCTCCCACTTTCACCGCGCCACCATTGTCGCCGGTGAAGTGGTCGGTGAATTCCACCCATCGGAAGGTCGCTTGCCCGATGCCCCCGATGTGCGCGGCACCTCCGCCGAACAGCGGGCCTTCATCGCCATCGACCGCCGACCCATTGCTCAGCCGCAGCCCATCGATCAGCAGCGACTCGTCCGCCGCGAGATCGATCGCGAGGAGCCGGAAGTTGTCGTTCCCTACGATGATCGTCTGCGTCACCCCGTTGCCCAGGATCGAGAGCGATTTGTCGATCGTGATCGTGCTGGTCAATGGAATCGGTGTTTCGTCCAATTGCGCGGCGAAGAGGATTTCATCGCCCTCGGCCGCCTCGGCGATGGCTTCGCGCAGGGAAACCCCGCCGGTGCCGCTGCCGTCCGATTCGTCCACCGCCGTGTCGACGATGAAGGTGGCCGCCCCGGCGAGCGCTGGAAACGAAAACACCGCCGACGCCAGGAAAGCAATCCGGCAGGCCGCCTTGGCCCATGCCGGAATGGGCAATGCTGCGTTGTGCAGTGCTGCGCTGTGCAGTGCTTGAGTCTCCATCATAGCCAATGCTCCGTCGGCGCGTGAGTCGGAAAGTCGTCCTTGCGCCGCAGGCCGCACGGAATCGGCACGGTCACCCGCTCGGGAACACTTTCGATAAATCGAACGTTTGAAGATAACGGACAGGGTGGCAACCCGATAGTGGGGACAGCACAACGAATCGAAGGATTGCCCGGGGAACCGGCAGGTGAGACAGAGCCCCCCCTTTCACGCCCGCCATCGGCCAGCCTTTCGTTTTTCGCGCCTTTTCTTCTAGCCCCCGATAGAGACACGCGGAACATTTCGGTCTAAACTTTCGTCCTAGGGGACGCGGGCGGCCCGGCCGGGCACGTTCTTGCTACCCCGACCCGTGGGCAAAGACCGGCCAGTCCGCACCACCCCCCTCTGGCCGCCACAAGGAGCCGACTTCCATGACCTCTTCCTATACACTTATTCTTCGCGCCGCTCTCGTTCTGGCAGCCACCGCCTCCATGACCGCCTCCGCCGACGAGGTGATCTTCACCAATGGCGAGCGCCGCTTGGGCCGGGTCGAAAGCGTCGCCGGAAACCCCGACAATCTCGTCCTGATTTCCGCCACCGGCCGCCTGGAAATCCCCCGCGCCCGTATCGAACGCGTCGTCGAGCACGACGACCCCACCGATTATACCATCATCGCCAATCAGCACTACGAAGCCAAGAACTACACCATGGCTCTGGAAATGTACCAGCGCGCCCTCGACTCCGACCCCAACTTCGAACCCGCCCAGCAAGGCGTCGCCTCCACCCGCCAGGCCCTCGACGGTCAACGCCGGTCCCAGGAAGAGCAACTTTCCAAGGAAAACGGCGAACTCCTCGAACAGGCCCGCGAACTTATCGATTCCGAAGACTTCGAGCGCGCCGAAGCCCTCATCGAACGCGTCGCCGGCCGAGTCACCCTCGACAGCCAAAAAGACGCCGTGATGCAGGCCCGCAAGAACCTCTACAAGGAATGGGGCCTCTCGCGCGTCGACCGTCTGGACCCCGAGGGCGGCGAGTATTACCTGATGAAAGCCCTGCAGATCGACGGCAACGACGAGGACATCAAGGACGAACTCCTGGCCCTGTGGGAAAAAGACCCGGCTCGCCAGGACCGCGTCCTCGCCATCTATCAGAACAAACTGCAGGAAAACCCCGACGACCTTTCCCTGAATCAGAAAGTCGCCGAACTGCTCGTCCAGAACCGCCAGTACGAAGCCGCCCTTCGCCCCCTCTACAAAGTCTACCAGTCCACCCAGTATCGCTCCAGCACCTACGACGCCATGCTCAGCAACGCCATGGAGCAGGTCGCCCAGACCAAAGCGGCGGAAGGCAAACTCGACGAAGCCCTCAACCTCTATCGCCGCCACGATCAGATGTTCGACACCACCGACAACGCCGAGGAAATCGCCTACCTGGAATATGAAAAGCGCCGCTCCGAACTCGCCCCCGACGACTGGCAAGGTCAGGCCGCCCTCCTCCAGGACCTCGTCAACAACGGCATGATGAGCCTCGCTCTCCAGGAAGCGGATTACATTCTCGCCAACGACCCGGACAACGAAATCGCCACGAACCTGCTTCGCCAGTCCGCCCTCTCGGACCTCAACGAGGCCAAAGACGCCTTCCAGCAGGGCAACTACCTCCTCGCCCGCGAACTGGCCCGCACCTTCCCCGAAAAGCACTCGCGCTTCAAGGACCTCGTCGAGGAAGCCTCCGACCTCTTCACCAAAGCCGACATCGAAGCCAAGCAGCAGGCCCAGCAGACCGCCCGCCAGGCCAAGGAAATCGCCCTCCGTGGCGATCAATACTTCTTCCAGGCCCAGCGCTTCACCGAACTCCTCAAGTCCAGCGAAACCAGCGAACGCACCACCGTCGTCAGCTATAAGCAGGAAGCCATCAAGTACGTCCAGCGCGCCATCCAGAGCTACCAGCTCGCCCTCCAAATGGACCCCTCCCTCGGGCCCATCACCGGAGCCGACCTGAACAACAAACTCGTCGACTCCCGCTCCCTCTACGCCAGCCTGACCCAGCCCCCGGTGCGCTACCCCACCCGCCAACGCCGACCGCGCCTGTCGCAACCGACGTCGGATTAATTCGCCGGAAATTCGCCTTTCTCTCAAATTTCGCTTGCTTTTTCTTCGCCCTCTGTGATGAACTTCAGCCATCGAATTTCGGAGAACCCGGCATGTCGAGTCACCCCCTCCAACCCGCCAAGCCACCACCCATCATCATCCATCTCGATATGGACGCCTTCTACGTGTCCATCGAGCAGCTTCACGAACCCTCCCTCCGCGGGCGGCCCGTGGCCGTCGGCGCCCGCGAGGGGCGCGGCGTCGTAGCGTCCGCCAGCTACGAGGCCCGGCAGTACGGCGTGCGCTCCGCCATGTCCTCCGCCCGCGCCCTCCAGCTTTGCCCCCACCTCGTATTCGTCAATTCTGGCTACGGATTCTACAGCGAGTACTCACGCCGTATCGCCGCCATCCTGCGCCGATTCACCCCCCACGTCCGCATGGCCAGCCAGGACGAAGCCTACCTCGACGTCTCCGGCAGCGACCGAACCCTCGGACCGCCGGTGGCGATCGGTGAAACCATCCGCGACGCCATCGTGCGCGAAACCGGCCTGCCCTGCTCGCTCGGCATCAGCACCCGCCGCACCGTCAGCAAGATCGCCTCGGCCCTCTGCAAACCCCGGGGCCTCCTGTGGGTGCCGCCTGGCAGCGAGGTCGAATTCCTCTCGCCCTTGCCCGTCGGCAAGATGCCCGGCATCGGCCCCACCACCCGCAAGCGCCTCGAAACGCTTGGCTTGCGCACCCTCGGCGACATCTACCGCCTTGGCCCCGCCGGCGCCGCCACGCTGATCGGCCGCCATGGCCCGGAACTCTACCAGCGCATCGCCGGCAACGCCTCCGACGCCCGGGTCGAACCGCCGGGCGACGCCAAGCAGGTCAGTCACGAAACCACCTTTCGCTACGACGTCGGCGACCTCGCCGAACTCTCCTCCGTCCTCTCGCACCTCAGCGGAAAAACCGCTCTGCGCCTGCGCCGCAAGGGAGCCCGCGGTTCCACCGTCGTCCTCAAGTATCGCTACGGCGACTTCGAAACCCACACCGCCTCGCGCACTCTCGCCTGCCTGACCGACGATCAGACCCTGATCCACCGCACGGCCCTCGAACTCCTGCGTGCCTCCTGGGACTCGGCCCGCCCCCTGCGCCTCGTGGGCGTCGGCGTCTCCAGCCTCAGCCGAAGCGAGGTGCAACTCGATCTCCTCGGCGGCCTCGAAGACCCGGCCTCCGCACCCGCCGCCTCCCGCCCCCGCGTCACCTCCGCCCTCGACGCCATTCGCGAGCGCCACGGCGACGACGTCATCCACCTCGGCCGCAGCCAATTCCGCCCCCGTTCAAGAACCTCCACGCCGTTCTCCAGGCCCTCAGCGGCCTCCTCCCAGGCCCCAAATGATTAAGCTCTTCCCTCGAATCTCCGAGGATGAGAATCCTGTTAGAGAGTTCAGGCTTGATTTCTGCATCCTAAACCGACGAAAGCCTTGTCTTTAGGGGCAGGCGACTGACTCTCAGCTTTAGTTTCCGGAGGTCACGGTTTCATCATGCCGACTTATGTGTATCATTGCGATGCATGCGATCAGACGTTTGAGGTCATTCAGCGCATGAGCGAGGACCCACTGAGCGCTTGCGGCTGCGGGGAAGAAGGCCAGGTTCGCCGCCTTCTCAGCGCGGGCGCCGGCGTCATTTTCAAAGGCTCGGGTTTCTACGAAACCGACTACAAGCGCCCTAGCTCCAGCGGTTCCGAGCCCAAACCCTCTGAACCCAGCGCTCCGGCCTCGTGCTCTGGCAATCCGTCCTCGTGCGCGTGCGCGACCGGCGGAACAGCGGATTAGCAGTAAAATATGTTGTGCCCTAAAGGGCTTTTACCAATCCTTGCTGGTTGCCTTCGCACCCATCTTGAACCATGCTTGACCCCAGGGGGCCTCTGACCATGAGCCTACTGAGGCCAAGCTCCTCCACGACTCTTCGGCGCACTGGCTCCGCCTCGGCGCAGCACATTCCCCGCGAAAGGGTTAGCGGCCACTTTTCTTGCGGCATTTACCGGCGATGGGCCTGAAGCGATTCATTTACAGACGCTGCGAGGACTTCCTCGACCTCCTCGGCGTTCCCCTGCTCTCGCCGGTGAACTACGAACCCCAGCGCCCTCCCCGCATCGCCCTCTACGCCGCCAGCATCGTGGGCCTCGGCCATGTCGCCCGCATCTGCCGCATCGCCCAGGAAATCCGCCGCCGCCGACCGGAACTCGATCTCCTCCTCCTCACCGACACCGCCCCCGATATCCTGTATCAATTGGCGCCAGGGCTGTCCTTCATCCATCTGCCCAAGTACCAACTGACCAAGTCGGAAGCGGAACCCTTCGCCGAGCGCCCCGCCGACATCGGCCTCAGCAAGCAGCAACTGCGCGACCTGCGGGCCAACCTGATCCTGACCACGCTCCACAGTTTCCAGCCTTCGGTGTTCCTTTGCGACACACTCCCCCATGGCAAGCGCGACGAACTGCTCCCCGCACTGCGTTTCCTCGAAACGTCACGTCATAAGTGCCGCCGCATCCTGCTCCTTCGCGACATCCCCTGCACCCCGGCGGAACCGTCCAAGGTCAACACCCTCCTGACGCCCACGGCCAAGCACCACGCCTACTATGACCGCATCCTGATCGCCGGCGACCGGACGTTCTACAATGTGGAGGAAAAGCTGGGGTGGTCGCCGGAAATGACCCAGAAGACCCGCTACATCGGTTATGTGGTGCCGGCGTCCGATATTCCGGCGCACGAGCACAACGCCGAGCGCCGCATCGTGGCGAGCTTCGGCGGCGGATGGGAAGGCAGCGATCTCGCCGCGCCGGTCGTGGAAGCCTTCCAGCGCCTGCGCCGCGAATCCCCCCATCTGCTGAAGTTGTACCTCTCCACCGGCCCCTCCATCACCAGCGACGTGCTGACGAAGGTGGATTCCGCCGCCGCTGGCTTGAACGGCGAATTCGTCCGCCGCACCTTCGATCCGGAATTTCCTCAGCGATTGGCGGAAGCCGACTTAGCCATTCTGCAAGGCGGCTCCACCATCTTCCAAATCCTGGATTCCGATATTCCCATATTGTTGTATGCTCGAGATTTCAAGATTCAGGAACAGGCCGAACGCTGCGAGCGCGTCGCCTCCTACCAGGGCGTCGATCTGATCCAGCGCGAAGACTTCGTCCAACCCGACCGCCTCGCCCAGCACATGGCCCTGGCCCTCGAACGCCCCCGCCAGCGCCGCGACACCGGCCTGCATTTCGACGGCCTGGGCAACGCGGCGGACGAGGTGATCGACGCGGCCATGGGCAGCGCTGTCTGAATCAGGGCGCGTCACACGTCGCGATGGCCAGCAATTCCGCCAACTCCTCGACCACCACGGTGCGGCGCGGGTCGCTTTCGTAGAAGGTCGTGACCCGTTTGCGAGCGGCACCGACGTCGCCCGCGCCATTGCCCCGGGCGATGATTTTGCGAGCTTCCGTGGGCATCGGGCCCCAATTGCCACACTCGGTCCAGGCTTCGCTCAGGAAGACGAACTTGGGAATGGCCTCGCCGCCGTTGGTCAGGTACCGCGTGAAGACATCGGGGTGCTGCTGGCGTGTGATGTAGGCGGTGCGCAACTTCTCCGTCTCGCGGGCCATGCGTTCCAGGACCGGCACATGACGCACGACGTCGCCGCACCAGGGTTCGGCGATGACGATCACGTGGACGGTGCGCGGCAGGGCCCGCAGGAAACCCGCGACGGAGGCGTCGAGCGGCAGTTCGGAAACTTCACGCAGCATCGCCTCGCACTTGTTGGCTTCATCGTCGTCGGCCGGTTTGCTCAGCCATTCGTCAAAGCCGGCGCCGCTGGCGAAGATGTCGGGCCAGGCGATGGCAGGCAGAATCGGGGGACGGGGCATGGGGTTGTCCTTTGGTGGGTTGGGGCCGGGGGCTCAGCGTTCGTCCGCATCGCCTTCGGTTTTGGGGGCTTTCTTATAAACGGAAATGACCGGCACACCGGTACGTTCGCGCAGTAGGGCCTCGATCTCTTCCGCTTCTTCCAGACTGATGGTCTTGAGCTTGGCTGTCTCGACCGGCATGTCGCCGGTGTGATTGCCGCGGGCGCCCAGGTACCATTGCTTGGGATAGGGCCGCAGCGGCGTGTTCAGGTGGATTTCATCGGGGCCGATGTCGCGGATCAGGTCCGCCATCGGCTCCGCTTCCTTGCGGTTCATGGGCATAAACATGACCTGCATGGTCAGCATTCCGGTGAAATCCGGGTCGGCGCGCAGAGCCTTGATTCCGCGCAGAATACGCTCGATGGTGACGCCTGGTGCGACCCGGTTCACTCGGCGGAGCATCTCGTCGCTGGCGGCGTCGAGCTTGCAATCCACGATGGTCGCCCGGGCGAGGCGCTTGCGGGTCGCTTCGTCGTGCAGCCAGGTCGAATTCGTCAGCACCAGCACGCCCTTGTCATAGGTGTCGCGGATGTGATCGATAACCTCGCCCAGGTTCAGCGCCAGGGTCGGCTCGCCGCTGCCGGAGAAGGTGCAAATGTCCACCTGGCCCATATCCACCGTGGCCAGATCGGCGATCACACGCTCGGTCGGTACAAAGACCTTCTGCTCGTCGATGACCTGATGGATGTTGCCGAGCTGGCAATAGACGCAGTTGAAGGAGCAGATGCTATCCTGCACCAGCATGTCGATGCCCAGGCTGCGCCCATAGCGCCAGGATTTCACGGGGCCGTAGATGGTGGCTCCGGGGGCGATGTCGGTAGTGGGTTTGGTGCGGGCGGTCTCGGCAGTCAAGGGCTTCGCGTGGGCTCCTCATGGGTGGGTTCCTTCCTACCCAGGTAGGCAAAGTTTGCGCCGGGGGCGAGGGTTATGAGCGGTTTTGGCTTTTGCCGGGGGCGGGTCGAGGTTGCGGGCGGGGGCGCGGGGAGCGAGGGTTGGCGGCGGAGGAATGGCGCGATGAATGGTTCCTGGAGAGCGAAGGCCCGGGCGATTTTGCCAAGGCGGTATGGATTCTGGATGGTGCTGGCGTTTGTTGGCGTGACGGTTGTTGGGGCGGTTTCAGGAGCTTCTTTCGGCAGCGGTGGCTACCGTGTTGCGGTTAGCCGTGTGAGATCTGATATGCGAAGCATAGCAACCGCTATCGAAAGCTACTACGTGGATCATGTCACCTATCCGCCGGCGGAGGCGAGGGGTGACGTTCCCATAGGTCGGCTTACAACGCCAATTCCATATCTGAGCGGCGAAAGTCTCGCGCGAGATTCAACCCTTCGAGTGAAGTTCATATCGGGTGCACCCCAAGTCCTTTGGTATCTTTTTCGCCGTAGCGCTATTGGGTACACAGCAACGGGTCTCTGTGGCGGACTGTTTGTGGCGGCTCTCATCGTGGTCTTGGCCAGGACCGGTGTTCCTGTGGAGCGCAGTTGCTACTGGCTTGTGATTTTCCCTTTCAGTGTCGCGATTCAGACTCTCTGGTTTCTGCAAATCAGCGGAGAGTTCACAAACGTCTCATTTTATCCGCCACCCCCACCCGGCATGAGCCCCTACATGCAATACGCCTCCGGCCCCGACTGGTGGGTGTTGCAGGCCACAGGGCCGGACCGGGACCTGGACTTTGGCGGCATGGCGACGGCGGGTCCGTTCGAGGAGGCTTATGGGAAGGCCCTGCCGTTTACCTACGACCCGACGAATGGCACGATGTCGTCGGGAGATGTGTTCCGATTCAAGCAGTAGCGGTTGGGGGTGGGATGCGGGCGACATGGCGGCGGGGGTCCTTTGCGTGGGAGAGGCTTCCTTCACCTTACCAAATGCCGATGGCAGGGGAAAATTGCAGGGCGAGCGGGATTTTTTTGTGGCGAGGGGCTGGCCCTCTGGCGTCGGCGGCTGAAGGTGGCTCTTTGATCGCGGTGGCTGGCGTGAGAGGCCTGGCAGATCACGGGCGGGACGCCCGTGGTACTTTGGTTTGAGTAGGCTTAGCTGATGGGAAGTTCGAAGACGAAGGCGACACCGGGGCCTTGTCGATCTTGGACGCGGAGATTGCCACCGTGGAGCGTGGCGATGCCTCGGGCGAGGAAGAGGCCGACGCCCTGGCCACCGGCTTTGCGGGTCATGGGGTCTTCGATCTGGAAGAATTTCTGGAAGATGGCTTCGTGGAATTCCTCCTGGATTCCGGGCCCGCTGTCCTCGATGGCGAGGGTCAGGGTGTTGCCGCGACAGGCCGTGGCGATTTCGATGCTGCCGCCCATATCGTTGTATTTGATGGCGTTATGCAGGACGGCATCGATGGCCTTGGCGAGCCGTTCGCGGTCGCCGTGGATGATGAGCGAGCCCTCGGGCCGATCCCAGAGCAGGGTCAGGTGCTTGGCCTCGAACTCGCCTTGGCGCAGTTCGAGCAGTTCGCCCACCACCTCGAGCAGGTCGAAGTCGTGGTGGCTCAATTCCATCTGCCCGGTTTCCAGCAGGTTCGTATCGAGGATGGCGTTCACGACACTGATGAGGCGTTCGATGTTGCCGCCAATAATTTTCACAAGGCCCTGCTGGGTGCCGTCGAGGTTTTCCGAGTACATGCCTTCGAGGAGCCGGACGGCGCCCCGAATGCTGGTCAGCGGCGTGCGCAGTTCGTGGCTGACCATGGCGAGGAAGTTGTTCTTGAGTTCGTCGATCTGGCGCAGGTCCTCGAGTTCGCGGCTGAGGGTCAGGTCTTCGAGCACCAGGAGGACCTCGGATCCTTGGTCCGCTTCGAGGACAAAGGGCATGGCGCGGACCTGGAGGGGGCGGGGCAGGGGGGCGGCTTCGAAGACTTCGAGGACCTCGGAGCCGCTGGCGATGGTGGTGCGGACCAATTCCAGGATGCGAGCGCGGATGGGGGCGCCGAGCTGAGAGGCGTCGACGGAAAGGCACGGTTGATCGCCACGGCAGCCGAGGAGCGTGCGGGCGCGGGCGTTGGAGACCTGGAAGTGGCCCTGGGCGCCGACGATGAGGATGCCGGCGGGGATGGCTTCCAGGGCGCGACGCAGATCGCGGTTGGTGCGGCGCATGCGGTCGGCCAGTTGGTTGCGCTCGATGGAAACGGCGAGAAGCCCGGCGACGGCTTCGAGGATTTCCAGGTCGGCGCGGGTCAGCGCGCCCTCCATCTTGTTGGTGACGTTGATGACGCCCTGGATGTCCGTGGCGGGTTGGCGGCGCGGGATGGGAACGCTGAGGAAGCTGCGGTTGGTGTAGCCTCGTTCGTCGGTGTTGCGGGTCACGGTGCCGAGGCGGGGCTGGCCGCTGAGGGCCACGTGGCCAGCGATGCCGTGGCCCAATGGGATGCGGATCGAATTGGCGATGGCTGTGTCGATGCCGGTGGAGGCGGCGACGTAGAGTTCGTTGGCTTCGGGATCGCAGAGAAGGATGGAGCAGCGTTCGGCGCCCAGGGCGGCGCGCACGAGGTTCACGGCTTCGTCGAGGACAGCGCTCTCCTCGCCCGTGGACGCCATCAGGGCGCCCAGGGCTCTGAGCAACGGAAGCGGCGAGAGGCCGGTTCGCGGGGGGGAACTCTCCGATGCCATCGTCGCGGTGGCCTTCCCTTGGGCGAAGTCGCAGAAACCACGAGGAGAGGACGCGAAAGAGACGGGTTGCGGCAAGGTTTTTTCAAGACCTTGGAGAACGGCGCGCCTGAACTCACCGGTTGACCCGGGGGCGCCTCGCGAGAGACCTCTAACGCCCTTGCGAATCTCCCCAGACGCCCCCGCTGCCCGGGCAGGATCACCGACGACCCATGCACGATATTAAGTATTTTCGAGACAACCCTGACGACACGAAGGCCCGCCTCGCCCGCAAGAAAATCGACGCGTCCGAGGTGGACCGGATTCTCGCGCTCGACAGCCGCCGCCGCGAGCTGATCCAGGAAACCGACACCCTGAAGGCTCGCCGCAATCAGCTCTCGAAAGAC
Source organism: Sumerlaeia bacterium (assembly GCA_040219255.1). Classification (GTDB taxonomy): domain Bacteria; phylum Sumerlaeota; class Sumerlaeia; order SLMS01; family JAHLLQ01; genus JAVJSW01. Next base: position 16,672 of record JAVJSW010000023.1, on the reverse strand, counting down.
ATCCCCGCCCTGATGAAGAGCGGTAAGAAGGACGAAGCGGAAGCCATCAAAGCCGAAAGCCGCGACGTCGGCGAACGCATGAAGGCCCTCGACGAGGAGCTGCGCGGCGTGGATGCGGAGCAAAACGACCTGCTGCTTCGCCTGCCCAACTTCCCCCACGAGAGCGCCCCCACCGGCGGCGAATTGGAAAACGCGGAAGTGCGCACCTGGGGTGAGAAGCGCGCCTTCGATTTCGAGCCCAAACCCCACTGGGAATTGGGCCAATCCCTGGGCATCCTGGACCTGGATCGCGGCACGAAGATCAGTGGCAGCGGCTTTTTCGTTCTCAAGGGCGACGGGGCGCGGCTCGAGCGCAAATTGATCAACTGGATGCTGGACACGCACACCACCCAGAATGGCTATACGGAAGTCCACGTCCCCCATCTGGTGACGCGCCAGTCCCTGACGGGAACCGGTCAGTTGCCGAAGATGGAAGACGACATGTACAAGATGGAGGGCGAGGACGCGTTCCTGATCCCGACCGCCGAAGTTCCGGTGACGAACCTGTACGCGGGCGAAATTCTGGAGATGGAGCAACTGCCCATCAAACACGTGGCCCACACGCCCTGCTACCGGCGCGAGGCCGGTTCCTATGGCAAGGAAAACCGGGGCATTTCGCGCGTCCATCAATTCGACAAGGTCGAGATGGTGCAATTCGTGGCGCCGGAAACCTCCTACGACGTGCTGGAGCGACTGACCGCGAACGCGACGGGGTTGCTCGAGGCGCTGGGCCTGCCTTATCGCGTGCTGAATCTGGCAAGCGGCGATATGTCCTTCGCGGCGGCGAAGTGCTATGACATCGAGGTTTGGGCGCCGGGCATGGGCATCTGGCTGGAGGTCAGCTCGTGCTCGAACTTCGAGGATTTCCAGGCGCGGCGGGCCGGCATTCGCTTCCGCCGCGAGCAGAAAGCCAAGCCCGAGTTCGTGCACACGCTCAACGGCAGCGGGCTGGCGCTTCCGCGCCTCGTGATCGCTCTGCTGGAAAACGGCCAGCAGGCCGACGGGTCGGTTCTGCTGCCGCCGGCGCTGCACCGCGTTTTCGGCTCGGACCGCATCGCCGCCGAGTGACGCCGCCGGCGCCGGATCGCTTCGCCCGGTGGCGAGTCGTGCTCGTCTCGCCCCAAACGGCCGAAAACGTGGGCGCTGTGGCGCGGGCGATGGGGAACTTCGGTTTCCGCCAACTCGTGGTCACAGAGCCCCGATGCGATGTGTCCGTCGCGGGCCCGGCGGGAAAGCTGGCCTTGGCCGGATCGCCCATCCTGGAGAACGCCCGGATCGTGGATTCGCTGGCGGAAGCCCTTGCGCCCTGCCACGTCAGCATCGCTCTCGACCGGCACGAAGGCGAACAGCGGCCCACCGATTTCGAGGGGTTTCTGCCCGGCGGATTGCTTGCCAATTTTCCCAGCGAATCGGAAACCGCTCTCGTCTTCGGGCGCGAGGACCACGGTTTGACCACCGGCGAAGCCTCGTTGTGTGCGGCGCGGTGGGCGATTCCGACGGCTGCCGATTGCCCGTCGCTAAACCTGTCGCACGCGGTGGCGGTGGCACTGATGGGGGTGGCGGCGGTGGCGGCCTCGTCCTCGGTCGAGGAATCCCGAACCCTGGAGCCGGTGACTTCCGCCGAAATCCAAGGCCTGATCGCCCATCTGGAACAGGTGCTGATCGCCGCGGAGTATCAGCGGCCGGGCGGCGCGCCTTTGGCCCCAACCCTGCTCACAATGCAGCGATTGGCTCTGCGGGCGGGGGTGACGGCCGAGGAACTGGGCATTCTTCGTGGCGTTTGCCGGCGCGTGCTGAACCGCATTCTAGGTTACGAACGGAGATAGGCCGATGGAAAACGACGACGTGGGCCTGGTGGTGGTGGCGGCGGGCAAGGGGACGCGCTTTGGGCGCCCGAAGCAGTTCGTGCCGCTCGGCTCGCAGATGCTGCTGCTGCACTGTCTGCGGGCTTTCGAGCGCATGGAATTCCGCGAATGGGTGGTGGTGTTGCCGCCGGACCTGATCGAAAGCGGGGAGTGGGAGGACATCGCCGGTCAACTGCCTGACGATGTGAAGGCCGTGCCCGGGGGCGCGGAGCGCGCGGACTCGGTGCGGGTGGGTGTGGCGGCCCTCTCGAAGGCGTGCGGGATCGTGGCGGTTCACGATGGGGCGCGGCCCTTTCCGCCGCTGGCGGCCACGCGGGAGGCGATCGCGATGCTTCGCCAGGACGCGACGCTGCACGGCGTGATCGTCGCCTCGCCGGTGACGGATACGCTGAAGTTTCTGGCGGAGGACGGTTCGCGTATTGCCAACACGATCGACCGATCACGATGTGCGCGGGCGGAAACTCCGCAGGTTTGCCGGCGTGAATCGTTACTGCGGGCCCTCGAAGCGCCCGGCGCCGAACGCGCCACCGATGAAGGCCAGGCTCTCGAGCGGATCGGCCTGGCCACCGCCGTCAAGCTGCACCAGGAATTCAACCTGAAGATCACGTCGCCGGAGGACCTGCGGGTGGCGGAAACGCTGCTGCGATAGGACCGCTACAAGATTAGTACAGACTCCGGCGGGAACTTCGGCTTTACACTCGGGGCGATCGCATCCCATGGCACGAGCATGTTGTCGATGAATGCTTCCCCCATTGTCCTGAAAACCGAACGCTACGGATTCGCCGTCGTGCCCGATATCCTGCCAGAGGCGGACCGGCTCGGGCTGATCGCCTTCGCGGAGAGCCTGGAGGCCCGGGCAGAGGCCCACCGCCGGGGTGCGGAGAAAGCCGTCCACGCCATGCGCCATCTGCTCGGCGAAGACATCGTGCGCCGGGCCGCCGTCGCCCATCCGGTCCGGGAAATCGTCGAAGACGTCCTCGGACCTGGAGCGCGGGCGGTGCGGGCGATTCTCTTCGACAAAGTTCCCGGCGCGAACTGGACCGTGCCCTATCATCAGGACGTCACCCTTGCCGTGAAAGCCAAGCCCGATCCGGCGCCGGAGGGTTTCGGTCCGTGGTCGGTAAAGGACGGTGTCGTCCACGTCGAAGCGCCGGTAGCCTTTCTCGAGCGCATGCTGACGATCCGCCTGCACCTGGACGGCTGCGGCGAGGACAACGGGGCGCTTCGCGTGTTGCCCGGGTCGCACCGGGCCGGCCGGCTGCGCGACCGCGACGTGCCGGTCTGGCGAACCCGGACGCAGGAGCGCGCCTGTCCGGTGGGGGCGGGCGGCGCCATCGCGATGCGGCCCTTGCTGCTGCACGCTTCGTCGCCAGCGCTGACGCCAACCCACCGCCGAGTGCTGCACCTGGAGTACGCCGCCGCGGACCTGCCGCCGGGCCTGGAATGGGCCGAGTCTCTTTGCCTGACGGAGTCGCCCAACCATGTCTGAGCCAGCCTTCAGAGAGGACGGCCCGCCCTTCTCCGTGGGCATGGGCTACGACGTGCACGCTTTCGCCGAGGGGCGCCCGCTGGTGCTGGGCGGGGTGACGATTCCCAGCCGCCGCGGCCTGCTGGGCCACAGCGACGCCGATGTCCTGCTGCACGCGCTCTGCGACGCCTTGCTGGGGGCGGCGGCGCTGCGCGACATCGGGCATTTTTTCCCGAACACGGACGAGCGATGGCGCGGCGCCGACAGCCGCGATCTGCTACGGGAAGTGAGGCGCCTGCTGGGGGAAGGGGGCTGGCGCGTGGGCAACGCGGATGTGATGGTGATCGCCGAGGTTCCAAAAATCGGACCGTATTTGGAACAAATGTCCGAGCACATCGCCTCGGACTTGGGCCTGCCCCCCGGGCGCGTCTCCATCAAGGCCACGACGAACGAGGGGATGGGCTTTGTGGGCCGGGAAGAAGGGATCGCCGCGCTCGCCAACGTCCTGCTCTACCGTTGACAATCCGGCGGGGAGGATTATTCTCCTCTCTCTCGAAACTGAGAAGTGGAGAGCGTAATCGCGACCCGTCAATACGGAATGGAAGACTCTTCCGATGACCGAGGCCAAAAATCCCCCTCCGGAACCGTCGTCCTCCGAACCGGGTTCGTTGCGCAAAGCTCTCGAGCTGAGCCAGCGGCGCCTGGACCTGATGGCCAAGGTGAGCCGCTTGGTGCTCAACCGCGCCACTGCGGAAATGCAGGCTCGCGAACTGGCCCCTCTGGTCTGTGAAGCTTTCGAAGTGGACGCCTGCATTCTGCGCCGCGTCGAAGGCGACGAACTGCACCTGCTGGGGGCCTGCGGCCTGCCCGAGGAACGCCTCAAACCCACCATGTCCGCCAGCGCCGGCATCGCCAATTCGATCATCACGGGCAAGCAGGGCGTCATGATCCCGGACGTGGAAGAGCACCGCATCACATCCTCGCTCCAGGACAAAGGCTATTACGATCCAAAACATCTGATTTTTCGGGCTTACGCGGGCGTGCCGATGATGCTCGACAATGGGCAGATCATTGGCATTCTGGGCATTTACATGCGCAGCGAACCGCGCGACTTCTCGGGCATCGACATGGAGCACCTGCAAGTCATCGCCAACCACATGGCCGTGGCGATGATGAACGACTCGCTCTATCGCCGGTTGCGCGAGCAGAACAAGACGCTGGAGCAGGAAATCAACCGGCGCAGCCAGGCCGAGTTGCAGGCTCTCCATGCCGCGTTCCACGATTCCTTGACCGGATTGCCGAATCGGGCGCTGTTTCTCGAGCAATTGCGTCAGGCCCTGACCCGCGCCCAGCGCGACGACACCTACGGGTTTTCCGTTCTTTCCGTCTCCATCAATCGCTTCTCGGTGGTGAACAAGAGTCTGGGCAATGAAGCGGGCGATCAGTTGCTGATCGAATTCGCCAAGCGCCTGCGCGACTCGCTGGACCCCTCGGACATGCTGGCCCGCACCGGCAGCGACGAGTTCGCCTGCCTGCTGAACAAGGTCGCCACGGACGAGGAAGCCTTCGCCCGCGCCGGCACCATCGAGCAGCAACTGCATACGATGTACGGCGACGGGCGGTTTCAGCTCCGCGCCAGCATCGGTCTCCTGCCCCAGGCCGCCACCTACGCGTCGCCGGAAGACATCATGCGCGATGTGGAAACGGCCCGCTATCAAGCCAAATCGCCGGAAAACCCGGACATCATGGTCTTCGACGAAAAGATCGGGCGCGAACACCTGCGGCTGTTCAATCTGGAAACGGATTTCCACCGGGCTCTGGAGCACGGCGAATTCCATCTGAATTACCAGCCCATCGTGAACACCGAATCCCTCGAGATCGAAGGCTTCGAGGCGCTTTGCCGCTGGACCCATCCCGTGCTGGGCGACGTGGTGCCGACGGATTTCATCCCGGTGGCGGAAAAGTCGGGCTTCATCAATGCCCTGGGGCGCTTCATCCTGCGCGAGGCCTCCTCCACCGCCGCCCGCTGGCGCGCCATCGCCAGGGACTCGCAGGCCCCCTTCGTCAGCGTCAACCTCTCGGCCCGCCAACTCAGCGACCCAAACCTGGTGGACGCCGTGAAGCAGTGCATGCGCGACTATTCGCTGCCCAAGACGAGCCTGCGGCTCGAGTTGACGGAAACGCTGCTGATGACCCAAACCAGCCCGACGTCGGACACGCTGCGGAGGCTGCAGGAGTTGGGCGTCGGCATCAGCATGGACGATTTCGGCACGGGCTACTCGTCGCTCAGCTACATCCACACGATCCCGTTCAGCACGCTGAAAATGGACAAGTTCTTCATCTGGCGCCTGGGTCAGAAAAGCGGCCGGGAAATGGTCGCCACCATCATCCATCTGGCTCACGGCCTGGGGAAAGACGTCGTGGCGGAAGGCGTGGAAAACCCCGAGCAACTCAACATCCTGCGCGAGTTGAACTGCGATTACCTGCAGGGCTTCCACCTCTGGCCCCCGATGCCCGTGGACGAAGCGACCGCGCTGGTGCGCGAACGCAGCCGGCGCAACGGGACGTCACCGGGCTGAGGCGCGCTCACCACAGACGGGAATTGAGCCGCAGATAAATGGGATAAATAAGATGCTTGTTGGCATCCGGAATTAATGGACGAAACACAAAGTCATGCGCCATAGAGAACTTATTAAATAATCCGATTCATCCAATTCATCGGCGGCTAATTTTCCCCGGTGACCCACTCCTCTACTTCGGCACGGCCACCGTGCGCCCGGTGCGGAAGGCTTCCTCCGTGGCCTGGTTGGCTTTCGCCTGGGCTATGCCGTTTTCGCCCGGCAGCAGCGTCCGCGAGGGATCGAGCACGCAAAGCGAGACGTGCTCGACTTGATGCAGGAAGTGGTTGGCCCCGCCGATCACGATGCGCTGCGCCTCGATTCCCGCCTCGACCACGATGCCGGTTTGCTCCCAGCCGGGAATGAAGGGGTGCTCGACGCGGATGCGGCCGTCGGTGCCTTCGATGTCGCAGTACTGGTGGTTGCTGAGGACGAAGCTGCCCATCACCGTGGCCAGACGTCCATCGCCGAAGTCGAGGAGGGCTTTGCTGGTCCGATCGACCTGCTCCTCCATGGTCAGGTCCGCCATGGCGCAGACTTTGATGGGCTCGCGGCGGAAAAGGAACCGCGCCGCGTTGATGCCATAGCAGGTCAGATCGTAGAGCGCTCCGCCGCCGAGGACGCGATTCCAGCGATGATCGCCGGTGTCGCGCAGCAACCCCGCCAGCCCGATCCGCAGCGAGCGGATTTCGCCGATGCGCCCCGAGGTCACGATGTCGCGCACCCGGTCCCATTGGGGATGGTGGCGGTACATGTAAGCCTCCATGAGCCGCAGGCCAGCCTTTTCCGCGGCGGCGGCGATGCGTTGGGTGGAATCGAGGCTGAGCGAGAGGCTCTTCTCGCAGAGCACGTGCTTGCCGGCTTCAAAGGCTCGAATGGCCCATTCCTCGTGCAGGCCGTTCGGCAGACCGATGTAGACGACGTCGATGTCCGGGTCGGCGAGAAGTTCCTCGTAGGAGCCGCAGTAACCCTCGGCCCCGAGGTCGTTGGCGAGAAGGCGGGCGCGATCGCGGTTGCGGCTGCCGACGCGGTGGAGCACGGAGAGTTTGGACCAGCGAATGGCTGGCGCGACGGCGTGCGATGCGATCAGTCCACAACCGATAATGCCCCAGCGGACGCGCTTGCCGGGCGGCACCCACTCGGCCGAGGACGGCGACAAATCGGGGACGGGAGGCTGGTTGCTCATGGGACGGCGACCTCGTTTGGGGGTTGAACTGGCGCGACGTCTATCAGCGCCCGCGCGCGGTGGCGAGACGCTTTTTTCACCTTCCGCGCCTTGCGTTCCGCCGCCACTTGGCCTCAGGCTCGCGCCCCCTTCAACGCCCCCCACAGGACGCCGCCATGACCGATGTCACCTCTCCGAAACGCCCCGCGCCGGACAATCCCGATTCCTTTCGCCGCCTGGTGGACATCATGGAGCGCCTCCTGGCGCCGGACGGCTGCCCCTGGGACCGCGAGCAAACGCACCAGAGCCTGCGCCCCTATGTGATCGAGGAAGCCTATGAAGTGCGCGAAGCCATCGACGAAGGCGACATGCGCGAGCTGCGCGACGAACTGGGCGACCTCGGCTTGCAGATCGTGTTCCACTCGGCCCTGGCGCGGCGCGAGGGGCACTTCGATATCGACGACGTCTACCGCGCGATCTGCGAAAAGCTGATCCGCCGCCATCCCCACGTCTTCGGCGAAACGGTGGTCGATGGCAGCGGCGAAGTGCTGCGAAACTGGGAAGCGATCAAGCGCGCCGAACGCGAAGCCAAAGGCGGCGCGGAAAAACCGCCCTCCGCCCTCGACGGCGTGCCCATGGCCCTCCCCGCGCTCCAACGCGCCCAGCGCATCCAGACCAAAGCCCGCCGCGTGGGGTTCGACTGGGACACCGACGATCCGGCCTGGGACAAGATCCACGAGGAAATCGAGGAACTGCGCGAAGGCCGTCAATCCATGGACCCGGACGAAATGGAGGACGAGTTCGGCGACGTGCTGTTTTCGCTGGTGAACGTGGCCCGGCTGCTGGGCGTGGACCCGGAGGAAGCGCTGCACCGGACCAACCGCAAGTTCGTCCGGCGCTTTCACTACATCGAAGCCCGCGCCCGCGAAATGGGGCGCAAGCTCGAGGACATGACGCTGGCCGAGATGGACGCGATCTGGGAAGAAGCGAAGACCAAGGCCAAGGGTTGAGGCACGGGGAAAAGCGGCGGCTCAGGCCTTCTTCTCGTCGTCCTCGGGGTTGGGTTCATTGGGCTTGGGTTCCTCGGGCGAATCCGCCTTCGGTTCCTGGGCCGGCTCGGAAACTGGAGGCGGCGGTGGCAGTTCGGACGTCGAAGGCGTCGCGGCGGGCGCCGGATCGATGGGCGGCATGGGGGGCGCGGGATTCGTGGGCGGCGCGGGCTGGGCCGCCGCGGAGGGCGCCATCGCCGGCTGGGGCGCGGCGTCTTCCGGGACGCTCTCGCGGGGCGGCAGAAACGACGACAGCATACTGCTGGTCACCGGATATTCGAAAATCTTGCCCTCGTTGGCGCGCATCGTGGCGATGATCACATAGAAGATTTCCAGGACCACGACGAGCGGCAGCAAGACCACGCCGATGCAGATGAAGATCGCCAGGCCAGCGAGAACTTTGGCCACGAGCATCCCGACCTGCCAGCCGAGGGATTCGAGCGCGTTGCGGCGCACGTATTCCGATTTGTCCTGATAAACCAGGTAAATCACGCCGGGCACGACGAAGTTCAGCAATCCGCCGGAGAGTACATAACCAGCCAGAGAACCGAGTTGGGCGATCTGCGCCCAGAGCTTCTCGTCGCTGTCCGGCGGGGTGAGGGGCACGCGAACGGTGCCTCCGAAGTTTGACGCCATGGCGTTCAGTCCTTTCTTGACGGCTCGGGGGCCGCCGCTGTGTCTTCATTCTATACGACGAACCGCCCCCCGCATTCAACGGCGGGTTGCAGGGAGACTCTCTTTTTTTATGAGAATGACCGAACGCCGCCTCACCAGCATCGCCAAGGACGTGGTCCGCGAACTGCGCGCCCGCAAGGCCATCGAAACCAAACTCGGCGACAGCAACCTCGCCAGCCTGATCGCCCAGGCCTGGATCGAAGACGCCAGGCGCGAAGACGACATCGACGTGGAAACCCGGTCGCTGCTGGCCAAGCAACGCAACCTGCCGCCGGAAGACAGCCCCGCCTACGAAGCCATGTTCCAACGGGTGAAGCGCGAAGTGGCCGCGCGGAGGGGGTTTCCTTTATAGGTTTTTCTTTCAAAGAAAAACCTACTGAACCAACCCCTTCGTCATCTTCATGAACACGTCTTCCAGGTCGATCTCTTCTTCTTGGATGCTGCTGAACTTGATGCCGTTCTCCACCAGGGTATCGGTCACGTAGTCCTCGTCCGCGAAGTCCAGGGGGAAGTGGAGGCGCAGGTCTTGACCGTCGCGCTCGACGTCGGTGCATTTGCCGGCGTTGAGGAACACCTGCTCGGCCTGCTCCTCGAAGCCCGCTTTGACGCGGACGCGGATGACTCGGGCGCCGGTCAGTTGATCCGTGGCGGTCTTGACGTCGCCGGCGTAGAGCAGGTTGCCCTGCTCGATGATGCCGATGGTGTTGCAGAAATCGGCCAGCTCGGTGAGGATGTGGCTGCTGATGAGGATCGTCTTGCCCATGTTGCGCAGCTCTTTGAGGAGTTCGCGCAGTTCGATGCGGGCGCGCGGGTCGAGGCCCGAGGCCGGTTCGTCGAGCAGCAGCACCTGCGGGTCGTGGACCAGGGTCTTGGCGAGGCAAAGGCGCTGCTTCATACCGCGCGAGAGCGCCTCGACGTAGTCCGTCTTCTTGTGCGTCAGGTCGGTGAGTTCGAGGACGTCGTCGATGATCTGCTTGCGGCGGGCCTTTTCGATTTTGTAGGCGGCGGCGAAAAAGTCGAGGTACTCCCAGACCTTCATGTCGTCGTAAACGCCAAAGCTGTCAGGCATGTAGCCCATGACGCGCTTCACGTCGTCGGCCTGCGTGAGGACGTTGTAGCCGCAGACGAGGGCATAGCCCTGGGTGGGTTTGAGGAGCGTCGCCAGGATCTTGATGGTGGTCGTCTTGCCGGCGCCGTTGGGGCCGATGAAGCCGAAGATGTCGCCCTTGTCGATCGTCATGTTGAGGTCGTTGACGGCGACGAGGTCCTTGTAAACTTTCGTGACACCGCGAATTTCGATCATGCGAGGGGGTCTCCGGTCGGGAAATCGGGGGGGTGGCCTCCGGCGGGGCGAGCCGCATTACCCCTTTGGATTAGCGATGGAATGAGCCGGTGGCGAGCAAAGATTTTACTCTACCTCCGGTTTGAAGGGATATTTCCCGCCGCGCTTCAAAGTATTGGCGGCGCGTTCGGCGTCGCCCCGGATTTCCGCCGTGAAGGTGATCGATTGGGCGTACCCGAGAATATCCTCCATGCGCTTGAGAGCCTGGAGGAAATCGTTCGGCGGCCCCGCGAATTTTACCTTCAGGCTGCCGCCGTTGCCGCTGACGATGATGTCGTTGAAGACTCCGCCTTGCCTGAGGGTTTGCGTGTCGTGATGTCCCATTTTGTGGACGATCAGGGCTGGCGTCGGGTCGCTCGAGGCTTCGCCGGACAACGCGATGAAATGCAGCCCGTTCGGCCGATTCGGCACAAGGGGAACGTCCACGTGGAATTGGCCGTCGTCGACGGGAACGCGGATTTCTTCCGTCGCCGTTTCCACGATCACGTGGTCCGCGTCGAGGGCGTCGCCGGAGAAGCGGAACTTGGATTTGCCGGTCACCGTCGGGTAGGCGTCCAGCCGCGGCGGCGTGAGGAACTTCGAGTCCAGGGAATTGCGGGGCGACCACTGGGGCAGGGCGGCGTCCGTCAGGTCGTCGCGGCGCGGCACGATGGTGATGCCCATGGTCGAGGTCGGTTCCTGGTAGTCGAGCCAGACGAGTTTGCCGGAGACGGTGATTTTTTCGCGGCTGGGGATCAGGATTTCGAGGCGGACGAAGCGCGGCTCGAGGTTGATCTGAAGGTAAAGATCGTGGGTCATCTGCCGAGTTTCAAGCCGCGCGCCGATGGGACTGAGGTCCACCACGCGCACCGCGAAGACCTGGGGCACGAAGGTCTGCTCGGGCAGCAGGATGCGCATCAGCCCGGGAAAGCTGCATGGCCGGCGGGCAGAACGCCGGCCTTCCGCGGGCACGGCGCCCGAGTCGCGCACGTCGCGGTTTGCCTCCGGCGCCGGATGGCGGGGAACGCCGCCGGTGGGGCGAGGAGGGAGCGGGCGCTCGCCATGGGGGCGGTCGCCGTGGGAGTGACCGGTTTCCGGCGGCGGGCTGGCCGGGTGAAGCTCTTCGCTGGAGGGACGCTCCCGCTCTCCCGATTCGGTCCGCTGCCGGCCGGGCAGAGGGGTGCCGCGAAGCGGCAGGGGCCGAAGCGGATCGTCGTGGGTGGAAGAGCTCATGCGCGGACAGTCCAGAGCGATGCGCGGCGATGGATTTCCGGCGGTGCCGCCGGTGCCGAAGCATCCTTGGGCACAGGGTGCAATAATGCCGCCAAGCTCGACAACGCTAATAGGTGCGGCGCACGGGTGAAGAAGGGACCGAATGGCCGGCCTGTGGATGGCGGCGGCCCGGTCAGAACGGATCGAACAAATCCCCGACCGCTTTCTGGATCACGCCGACGCGGTCGAGGCGTTGTTTGAGACGTTCGGCGGATCGGCGGGCGTCGCCGGTGATTTCGAAAAGGATATGACAGGATTCGGCGAACTCGAGAGTGTCCTCGAAAGCGCGCAGGACAGAGAACATTTCGCCCGCCCGGCCATGCACGGTGACCCGCAACCGGTGGCCGTCCTGATCGATCATCAGGTCTTCGACGAGGTCGCATTCCTTGATGCTGATGGTGTCGTGCACGCCGGGGCGGTGGATGATGCAGATGGGCGTGGGAATCGAGCACTCGTCCTCGCGCACCGCCATGACGAGGAAATGGTTCTCGGCGTTGCGGTGCAGCGGCAGGTTGATCTGAAAACCCTCGTTTTCCACGGGGGCTTCGAAACTTTCCTCGCCCATTTGCAGCAGCACGCGCTCGCCGTCGCGGCACCGACCGCAAAGCGTCAGCGAGTCGTTCGACGTGATACTGGGGAAGGAGTCGAGTTCCGGAGCGCGGATTTTAGTGGAGGGCTTGAGCACCCGGTCTTCCTCGCCGGGAAGAAACGCGGTCGCCAACTCCGGGTGGGGCTCGTTGAAGTAGAGGCCGAAATGAGCCACGCCGTCTTCCATCCGCTGCCAAGCTAGCAGGCCGTTGATCTTGGCCTTCTCTTTGCCGGGAATGAGCGCCTCGAGCTGAAAATAGCGGGGCTGGCGGCCGATCGCCTCGGCCAGGCCGGCCTTGAGTTGCTTGGTTTCCACCTGGGCGCCCTGCAAGCCGATGTCGAGCACGCGAACAGCGAGGACCTTGGGCTCGAAGCACTCCTCGGGAATGAGGATCCGCAGGAGCCCGGGAAAGCTGCAAGCGTGGCGATGGCTCGCTCGCATGGGCTGGAACGAGGGCGAAGGGGTCGAGTCGGATCGCTTGTCGGGGGCCTTGGGCCGTTGCGGCGGTTTGGGCGGCGTGGGCGGAAGAGTCTTTGGCGGCATCGGCGCCCGGGCCGCCGCGGGGTTCGAGCCTTCCTCCGGATTGCCCCAAAGTATCTTCGCCCAGTTCGAATTGAATTCTTTACGATTGGGCTTGGGAGGCAACGGGCGCTGGGTGGAATGGGACGCCGAATGATTGACGGCTCCGCTGGCCGCCAACTGACGTTCCTCCCGTTCGAAGTGCTCCGGTTCCGGCCTCTGCGGGGACACGGGCTCGGGCGCGGCATCGTCTTCGCGCCGCAGGGTTATGGGTTGAAAAGGGTTGTTGCGATCCGAACGAGCCATAGCGAGGAGGAGAAAAGCAATTGGAACCCAATCCGTCAATGAAACAATTATCCGAATATTGGGCTTGTGGCAAGACGGATCGATGGCCGGGTTGTCCGGCGCGAACGCCCCTTGCACCCTTCGGGCCTTTCGTCCCAGGAAATGGGTCGCGGCGCAAAAAAAAGATGCGCCGCGTCGTGAATATCCGGCTCTGGCCGTCGTAGGGGAACCGAAAGAAGACCGTGTCACCTGACCGTCCCTCAACCCAGCAGACTGTCGATGACTCCGTCGGAAAGGAGCCCGTGAGGTCCGTACCTCTCACAATGAACAACCGCACCGGGATACTTTCTCGCGATGAGGAGAAAGACTGCCTCGTGCGGGCGAAACAGGGAAACCGCAAGGCCTACGGCCAGATCGTGGAAGCCCACCGCGAGCGCCTTTACTGCGCCGCTCTCGGGATCATGAGGAACCACGAAGACGCCCGCGACATGAGTCAGGACGCCTTCGTCCGCGCTTTCAACTCCCTTGATCGTTTCGATACGGACCGCCCGTTCTATCCATGGATCTACCGGATTTTACGCAACCTCTGCATGGACAGCTTGAAGCGCCATGGCCCCAAACGCTCCATCTCGCTCGACGCCCTCGTGGAGGACGCGGGAGACCGCTTCGCTGTCGAAGACAGCGATGTGCGCGACTCGCTGCAGCGCGAGCAAATGATCGGGCATCTGAGGCGCGCCATCGAGGAACTGAAACCCGAATTCCGGGAAATCGTCCTGATGAAGCACATCGACGGCATGGCCTACAAAGACATCGCCGAAGCGCTCGACATCCCCATGGGCACGGTGATGTCGCGGCTCTTTCACGCGCGCAAAGCGCTCGCCCAATTGATGGAGGCCCACCGGCCATGACACCGAGGAACGAAACGGACCGCCGGGGATGGGGAGGAATGTAAGCCATGGCACGCAGTGAACCGACACCCGAACGGCTGATGGCCTGGATCGACGGCGAGCTTTCCGAAGCGGAAGCGGCCGAGTTCGAGCGGCTGCTCGAAGATCACCCGGAGTGGCGCGAGGAAGCGGCGGAGTTGGCCGCGGTGGCGAAAGCCGCCGACCAGTTGGCGTTTAAGGCCCCGCCCGCGGAGGTCTGGGACGAGTATTGGGAGGAGATCGACGAGCGCATCAGCCGGCGCACCGGGTGGCTGCTGATGTGCCTGGGCGGATTGTTCCTGGTGATCTTCTGCTTCGTGAAGATTTTCCTGCTGGCGGAAAGCCCCCTGATCCGCTCCGGCTTGATCCTGATGGTCGCGGGATTCGCCATCCTCTTCCTGGGGGTCTTGAGGGGCCATCTGCTGGAATTGCCCAAGGACCGCTACCGGAGGGTCAAACGATGATTCTGGCAACCACCGAGACCGTTCCCGGTTACAAAACGCTGTCCTATGTGGGGCTGGTGAAGGGCTGCGCGGTGCGCGGCGCCCACGCCGGCGATGGCATCGTGGCGCGCATGAAGAACGCCCTGGGTGGCGAAGTGCACGAATACACCCGCGTCTTCGCCCAAACGCGAGAGCAAGCCCTCGACCGCCTGATCGAGGACGCGCGCCTGATGGGCGCCAACGCCGTGGTCGGCATCAAGTTCTGCACGAGCGAAATCGGAGATGGAGTGGCCGAATTGATGGCTTATGGGACGGCTGTCATTGTGGAAGCGGGGGACGCGGGCCACTAAGACGGGCTATTCCTCGACAGGAAGCGTGTGAGGAAATATCCCTCCAATACGGGTGCAGGTGGCGGGGAATTCGTCGTCCGCGCTTCCAAGCACGTAAGTTCCACCGGCGGCGCATTGGGGCAAGTGGTTCAGGAAGCGGTCGCGGCCGATGAACTCGGCGGGCCAGAGGGGGGCCAAATCCTCGTTTCCGGCGAAATTGTACTCGAGAACGTACTGATGCACGGCGCCGTTGATTTTGTTCAGGTTTTCCTGGCAGGCCCGCTGCCGGCTGCGTTCCCGTGCCCGGAAGAAGCCCGGGATGGCAAGCGCGATGAGCATGCCAAGAAGAAAGACGACAATCATGATTTCCAAGAGAGTGAAACCCGAGCGATCGGTGCGCCTGCCCAGACGGGTGGTGGGATAAGTACCAGAGGTCATGACCGCCAATCTCCTGAATGTGTCGTCCTTGCTTTGACTGAGAAGTCAAAAAAAAGGCTGGGAACACGTTGAATGCGTTCCCAGCCAGGGCTTGCTCGGTTGCGAACCCGTTGCCGGGATCAGCCATTCTCCGGATTAGTCACCGAAGGGGTAGGTGTGGTCGGGGCCGCCACCAGCGTAATCGCAGGTGACGGGGCCAACGCCACCGGCCTGGTCGACGTCCGCATCGTCGGTGATGCTGTAGACGCCGTCACCGGGGCAGGTGGGGTCGAAGCGGATGTACAGGTCAGTGCCGACGAGGCTGCCAGAGACAGCGGCGAGAGCGCCAGCGAGGGCGGAGTTGTTGGGCTGGTTGTTCTCAAGAACGTACTGCTGAACGCCAGCGTCGATCTTGACCATGTTATTCTGGCAGGCGCGGAGACGGCTCTGTTGACGAGCGCGAAGGAAGCCGGGGACGGCGATGGCGATCAAGATGCCGATGATGGCGACCACGATCATGATTTCAACAAGGGTGAAGCCTTTGGAACGACGAAGCATGGAATAAATCCTCCTGTGTGTGTAGCGAGCATCTGGTGCTCGGTTGCTTCGGGATGAGTATATGCGACGGAAGTGCCAAGAAAACGGGGGCTTCGGTTTACCAGCCGCGAATAATCTCAAACTCTTTATTCACAATGATTTGTACCGCGAATTATCCCGCCGGGATCTGGTTCTGGAAACTCTTGGGGAAATAATCCGGGGCCTTCGCCGTGTAAGCCGCTTTCCCTGTGTAGCCGGTTTCTCAACTCTCTGTTCCTGGGGTTACTCATCCCCGTCGAAGAGGCCATGGCGGACCATTTTGTTGTGCAGGCTCTTGCGGCTGATGCCCAGAAGATCGGCGGATTCCTGGCGGTGGCCGCCGGTTTTCTCCAGCGCCTGGCGGATCAGGATCTTCTCGACGAAGTCGTCGAGCGCCGACAGCCGGTCCGCCAGGGGTTCGCGCGTGTGGATGTCGAGCAGGCGGTCGAAATCGAAGCCCGCCAGCGGATGGCCCGGGACGATGGGGCTTGCGGCGGAGAGGGGCGAGGGCGGCAGAGGGGCGCCGGTCGTACTGGGGGTGCCCGCCTTCCCGCCGCGTATGCTGGGCGGCAGATCGGACACGTCGATCATGTCGGTGACGGCCATGAGCATCATGCGCTGCACGATGTTCTCGAGTTCGCGAACGTTGCCGGGCCAGGGGTACTCGAGCAGCACGTTGAGGGCGGGCCGGCTGATGCCTTCGATGTGGCGGCCGAGGCGCTCGTTGTAGCGGTCGATGAAAAAGTCGAGGAGAAGCGGGATGTCCTCGGGCCGTTCCCTCAACGGCGGCAGGAAAATCGGCAGGACGTTGATGCGGTAGTAAAGGTCCTCGCGGAAGGTGTTTTCCTGGACCAGGCGGGCCAGATCCCGGTGGGTGGCGCAGACGACACGGATATCAACCTTGATGGGCTTGGTGGAACCGACGCGCTCGATCTCCTTCTCCTGAAGGACGCGCAGGAGCTTGGCCTGGAGCGAGAGGGGCATGTCGCCGATTTCGTCGAGGAAGATGGTGCCCCCGTCGGCGGCTTCGAAGCGGCCGATTTTCTGAGCCACGGCGCCGGTGAAGGAGCCGCGCTCGTGGCCGAACATCTCGGACTCGAGGAGCGTCTCGGGAAT